>JBFWNW010000001.1:0-344178 GCA_050250855.1 Candidatus Babeliales bacterium
ATACGCAAACGATTATTTGCGCTAAGTTTGAAGATACGTGGACAATACTAGAGAAAATAGATGTTGATGTTAACGGTATATTTACAGCAATAGATAATATAAATATCTGTCCAACTATTGATCTATCGGGTGTATTTACTGCGCTAGAGTTCGGCTTCTATGATACGCAAACAATACTCTGTGCGAAGTTTGAAGATACGTGGACAATACTAGAGAAAATAGATGTTGATGTTAACGGTATATTTACAGCAATAGATAATATAAATATCTGTCCAACTATTGATCTATCAGGTGTATTTACTGCGCTAGAGTTCGGCTTCTATGACACGCAAACAATATTGTGCGCTAAGTTTGAAGATACGTGGACAATACTAGAGAAGATAGATGTAGATGTTAATGGTATATTTACTGCAATTGAAGCTATACCAACAGTAGATCTGTCAGGTATATTCACTGCACTTGAATTTGGCTTCTACGATACACAAACAATACTGTGTGCTAAGTTTGAAGAAACATGGACAATACTAGAGAAAATAGATGTTGATGTTAACGGTATTTACACGGTACTAGATAACTTAGTATTTTCAGTAACGATAGGTGAAATAACGGTATCAGTATCAATAGATTTATCAGGCGTATTTACTGCGCTAGAGTTCGGCTTCTATGATACGCAAACGATTATTTGCGCTAAGTTTGAAGATACGTGGACAATACTAGAGAAAATAGATGTTGATGTTAACGGTATATTTACAGCAATAGATAATATAAATATCTGTCCAACTATTGATCTATCAGGTGTATTTACTGCGCTAGAGTTCGGCTTCTATGATACGCAAACAATAATCTGCGCTAAGTTCCAGGATACATGGACAATATTAGATGTTCTGTGTGATATTTTAGTATTGGCAGAAGATATTGATTGTGAGATAGAAGCAACACAATCTATTATATGCACTAAATTCCAAGATACATGGACAATACTAGAGAACATTTCAGATAAGATAATGACATTAAGTAATGTAGACTTGTCTGGTATATATACGGTATTAGATGTTAACTTCTCAGGCATATTTACCGCACTAGAATTCGGCTTCTATGATACGCAAACAATAATGTGTGCTAAGTTTGAAGAAACATGGACAATACTAGATGTTCTGTGTGATATTTTAGTATTAGTAGAAGATATAGATTGTGAATTAGCAGAAACGCAATCTATTATATGCACTAAATTCCAAGATACCTGGACGATCTTGCAAAAGATTGATGTTGATGTTAATGGTATATTCACAGCAATAGATAATATAAATATCTGTCCAACTATTGATCTATCGGGTGTATTTACTGCGCTAGAGTTCGGCTTCTATGACACGCAAACAATACTCTGTGCTAAATTTGAAGATACGTGGACAATATTAGCAGATATAGAAGCGGATATTTCAGGGATATTTACCGCACTTGAATTTGGATTTTATGATACTCAAACAATTATCTGTGAAAAATTCCAAGATACATGGACAATATTAGCAAATATAGAGGTAGATATTTCAGGTATATTTACTGCGCTAGAGTTCGGCTTCTATGACACGCAAACAATAATCTGTGCAAAATTTGAAGATACGTGGACAATATTAGCAGATATAGAAGCGGATATTTCAGGGATATTTACCGCACTTGAATTTGGCTTTTATGATACGCAGACAATTATCTGTGAAAAGTTCCAGTATACATGGACAATATTAGCAAATATAGAGGCAGATATTTCAGGGATATTTACCGCACTTGAATTTGGATTTTATGATACTCAAACAATTATCTGTGACAAGTTTGAGCAAACATGGACTATTCTTAATGCGCTATGCAATGGTATTGAAGGTTTGCAAGCATCAATTGATGATCTATGCTGTGAAATGTCTGATGGCTTTGAACAAACGGTGAGTATTATTGTAGGGGATATCTTCGATACATGGACTATTTTAGATCCAATAGATGCAGCACTCTGTTCACCTAAAGAAATTCGTCAAGTATATGTTGGTGTTTCAACCTATACCATTTCACAACCAGGTTTTTATGTATTTGCAGAAAATATAGTATTTAGTCCTGCGTCAGGCCAACCAGCTTTAGAAATTACTACCGATAATGTAACTATTGATATGTGTGGCAAAACGCTTACGCAGGGTAATGCGGTTACAGGAGTTGATGGTATCAGAGTGCCTGGTAATACAACAATAGCACCGCGCAGCAATGTAACCATTATGAATGGTGGAATAAGCGGTTTTACTAGATCTGGTATTGTGGTAGGAACAAATCCAATAACCCCTGCAAATACAGCAGCGCGTTTTATCACCGTTAATAACATGAAGATTTTTAACTGTTCTGAGCAGGGTGTTGAGTTTGCTTCTACAACCAGTATTACTGATATTGAGCTTAATAATCTGAAAATTAAAAATACCCTGAATGGTATCTCGTTGACCAAAGTTAATCACGGATTAATTTCACAGTGTGATTTAGTAGTTAATACCACAGGTGCTATGCTTGATCAGTCAAATAAAATTTGCTTTAAAGAATGTAAAGCTGAAGAAAATACACAAGCAGGCTTCTGTTTGCAAAATTCAAGCAATAATATTTTTACAGCATGTAATGCCATTGGTAATGGTCAAGCTGGCAATACTAATGCATATGGCTTTGTTTCAGCTAATGGTCGTGGAAACATTTTCGAAAAATGCAACGCTTGTTGCACTATCACAACGCAAACTACGCAAGCTTTTATTGCTGCTGGGTTTGCCCTTACCGATTCAGAAATGTGCACTAAAATTATTGATTGTGAGAGTTTTGATAATACTACCACTGGATCGGCGGTTTCTTACGGTATTTTGCTTTCAGGGCTTCAGATTACGACTTCCCAGAATAATCTTAATAATAAAGTTAATTGGTCTCCGGATGGACAATATCTTGCAGTGGGTATGTCTAATGGTACTATTACAGTATATTCATTTAATGGCGTTCTTTCTTTTGTTACTTCAGCTAGTCCTGGTCTTGTGGGTATTAACTCAGTTAATTGGTCGCCGGATGGGCAGTATCTTGCAGCGGGTACGACTGCTGGTACTATTTTAGTATATTCATTTAATGGCGTAGCCCTTTCTTTTGTTACTTCAGTTGCTCCTGGTTTAGGTACTATTACTTCAGTCAATTGGTCGCCGGATGGGCAATATCTTGCAGCGGGTACGGGTGGTACTATTCTAGTCTATTCATTTAATGGCGTAGCCCTTTCTTTTGTTACTTCAGTTGCTCCTGGTCTTGGGAGTATTAACTCAGTTAATTGGTCGCCGGATGGGCAGTATCTCGCAGCGGGTACGACGAGTGCTATTGTAGTGTATTCATTTAATGGCGTAGCCCTTTCTTTTGTTACTTCAGTTAGTCCTGGTCTTGGGACTATTAACTCAGTTAATTGGTCGCCGGATGGGCAGTATCTTGCAGCGGGTACGAGTGGTGGTACTATTTTAGTATATTCATTTAATGGCGTAGCCCTTTCTTTTGTTACTTCAGTTGCTCCTGGTCTTGGGAGTATTACTTCAATTAATTGGTTACCAGATGGGCAGTATCTTGCAGCGGGTACGGGTGGTGGTACTATTTTAGTATATTCATTTAATGGCGTAGCTCTTTCTTTGTTTATTTCAATTGTTCCTGGTCTTGGGGCTATTTCTTCAGTTAATTGGTCGCCGGATGGGCAGTATCTTGCAGTGGGTACGACGAGTGCTATTCTAGTGTATCCTGTGTTTCCTCCATTAAGAAACAATATTATCAAAAATAATATTGTATATTGTAATGTTAGCAATGGCAGTTCAGATGGGATTGGCATTTCAGGTGTAAGCTTTGCTAATTTGATTATAGGTAATACTGCTTATCAAAATGATAGTAATTATCAATTTGTGCTGAATGTATATAGCGGTGGGGTTAACGGTTCGCCTGGCTTATTGCAAAACGTTTCAATACCGCCATATTAGCAATAATAGTTTAATGAGGGCTATGGATGTTTAATAATAAAAGGGTTTTTATGAAGCGTCACATTGTATATTTTTTAGTAGGTATTCTTTGTATGGGATTACTAGGTAGTTTGTATGCTCAAGATTATACTGAAGATGAATTGATTTACCGTAGCTGTCCAAGTAAGCTTTCTTTAATTTTAGAATATACGAATCAAGCTGTTGAAAAATTAGCATGCGTGCAAACAACGCAAATAACAACGCCAACCACTATAACAAATCCTGGGTATTATTGCTTAAATAATGATATTGTTGGTACCATTACTATAAATTCTGACCGCGTTATTTTAGATTTAAATGGTTTTGAAATTTCTGGTACCACAGATCATGTTATTGTTGTAGAACATACCGATATTGTTATAAAAAATGGTATTATTCGTGGCACAACAACCGGAAGTAGCGGCATTTCTGTTACTGATGGCATCAATATAACTATAGAAAATATTAATTTTACTGATAACTATAACGGCATACTTTTGACCACGGTCAGTTGTATTGCCATAGAGCAATGCATGTTTACTGAACATACAAAAGATGGTAGTTGTATCAATGCAACAGGTCTTTATGGTGCCCATTTTTCTGATATTGTATGCAAAAATAATACATCAAATCAAGATATAGCTCTTATTAATCTTCTCAATGCCGATACTGTTTCTTTAGAACGAATAACATTAAATAATAATGTATTACAAAACAACTCTTTCAATATAGGTTCTTTTGGAGGCGGCCTAACACTAATATCGTCATCAAACCTTTTTTTGAATGCTATTGCCATAGATGAAAATTTTGGTCCTTCTTCTGGATTTGGGATTATCTGTATAGGTCTTGCGTTGGCAGGAGTGCATAACGTTTATTGCCAGGATTGTACCGTTAATAATAATGTATCAGATGTTCTTTTTATTGGTGTTCTTACAGCACCACTGGCTTTGCAGGGTAATTCTAACCTTACCTTTAAAAACTGTTATGCCAATAATAATAGTAGTAATAGTAACGCTGTAGAAGGTTTTGAAATAAATAGGTGTACTCACCTAACGATGCTTGATTGTCAAGCTAATAATAATAGTGGTTCTACATCTACCGGTTTTACCTATGGATTTGCTTTATATGGCGGTCCTGGATCAGATATTTTATACAAAGGGTGTAGCGCTTCTGGAAACTCTGGAAGAACGGTAGGTGGTTTTACCTTTAGTTTTGCAGCTGATAATTTTAAAGGTATTTTTCAAGAGTGTATTGCAAATGATAATACTGCTGTCCTTACGGCCTATGGTTTTGAATTTCAGCAATCAAGTACTTCATGTGTTGTAAACTGTATAGCAAAGCGTAACAGTGGCGGTACAGCTGGGTACGGTATTTATTTAAATAGTACAGCAAGCTTTGAAGTTGACTCTAATCTGGTAGTTGGTAATAGCACGACGGGTATTGAAAATGTAAGTGGTGTAGCTAATGTATTTTTCTCTAATAAAGCGCAAGAAAATGGTACCTTGGGCGCAAATAATTATAGCGGCGTGCCAACAACACAAATTATAACATACGATATTGGGCTTGCAGATTTTACTACAACCAATACACGACCATTTATTAATTTAGCTATTCAACCGTAGTATATTAAAAAAAGGATACTATTTATGAAGAGAATTTTTTCATTATTACTGATAAGTTGTTCTTTTGCGTTTTTGGTACATGCAAAAGATCTTTCAAAGCACGTACCTATGCCGGTAGAAATGGCGATGCATGCGGATGATCTTGCTACATTGACCGATTTTGAACTTATGCAGCTCACGCGTGAATGTTATCGAGTTCTGGGTCAAGAGGCTCAAGAGAGCACCGTTGCTTCATGGGTTCATGATTGTTATACCACCATGCAGCAAGGAGTTTCCATTGAAAGAACTGAGCTTGTGCATGCATGTTCTGCATTATTAACTACTATTGCTGGCAATCGTACATGCCTTGATAAATTGACGCAAATTTTGCAAAACTCAATAACTATTTTATCAAAAGTAATCTGTTTGAATGTAACAGAAATTACCACACCACAAGTCATAACAGATCCTGGCTACTATTGTTTGACGGCAGATGTTGTTGGCACTATTACCATTAGTGGCCAGCGTATTATTTTGGACCTTAATAATCACCAAATTTCTGGAACATTAAATGCTGTTGAGCTTACGGGTACTAATATTGTTATTAAGAATGGTATTATTCGTGATGCGTCGAGTGTTGGTATTACTGCAAACGTAGCAGAAAATCTTACTATAGAAGATATTACCTTTATAGCAGATAGAACAGGTATAGTGTTGACAACCGTAACATGTCTCACGCTGCAAGATTGTACGTTCAGAAATCACTTAGGATGTTTGCGAGCAACCAATCTTTTTGGGGCTAACCTTTCTAACTTAGTTTCTAAACATAATAATTATCCAGCTGCTATGCTTGGTGTGACTATTCTTTTTTATTTTGTTAATGCGCATAATGTAAATGCTGAAGGTATTATCTGTTATGAAAATGCATTAGCTGGTTCTGCTTTTGGGAATTTTACTTCGCTTGTTACGCTTGAAAGGTCAGCGAATATTGTGTTTAAAGATAGCAATTTTAATCATAATTTTGATAGTGGCAGTGGGGGGTATCCTTTTGTAATACAAGGCTGTAAAGATGTTATCTGTATTGATTGTACAATAAATAATAATAGTACAGGTTTTATGTATGGTCTTTTGGTTACTCAGGATTCTAGCTCTGGCATAGATTCTGAAGATGTAACGCTTATTAACTGTTCAGTGAATCAAAATATCTCTACTGATGAATTAGATGCATTTTATATTGATAGAGCAAATAATGTTACTCTTATTGATTGTCAGGCTAATGAAAATAGGGGAGCTGCAACAAGAACGGTGGGGTTTGTTTTTGACCGAGCGACCGATATAATCTGTAAAAACTGTCTATCATTAACCAATAGCGGTCCAAATTCCGCTGGATTTTTAAGTACCGGTAATTCTCTTGCAGATTCTTCAGTTAAAGTTATTTTAGAAGATTGTATAGCAAATGACATGATGTCAACTTCGAATGCCTATGGTTTTCAATTTGTTAATACCGTGACGTCATGCATTATAGATTGCATAGCAAAGAAAAATGTTGGCGACACAACAGGGCAAGGTATTGCTCTAACTGATTGTGCAGGCTGCGTAGTACAATCTAACCGTGTTGTTGCTAATAGCTCTGTCGGTATTCAGGATACGACGGGTATTAATAATATGTTCCTTCAAAATAAATCACAAGAAAATGGTACCCTTGGTGCAAATAACTATAGTGGCGTGCCGGCAAGCCTTATTATAACGTATGATATTGGTGATCAGGATTTTACTACAACTAATACGCGACCATTTATTAATTTGGCTGTTCAGCCGTAATAATTATTCGCATTGAAAGTAAGCGGGGCTCTGAGAAATCAGAGCCCCGCAATTTTATTTTTTCAAAAACTCATAGACCATCTGGCTCCATGATTCCATATTAGGAACGAACTGCTGCATTTCTTGAATGGTCAAAAGTTGGCCGCTTTTTAGTTCAGATTTTACGCTTATATTTTCAGAGGTTCCTTCAAGTAAAAATACAAAACCGATATGAACTTGCCCAACAGCATTAGAATCGTCATTTAAAATACCAAGAGGTTGTATGGTAAATGAATCTTGGTAAAGAACTTCCTCATGGAATTCACGTTTTGCCCAATCAAAAAGAGAACTGCTATTTTCCATATCTTCTTGACGAATGTGGCCACCTATGCCTAAAGAGTATTTATTTTGCAAGCGCTGTTCTGTTGCTTGCGCAGTACGTTGCATTAAAAAATAGCGGTTATTATGAGAAAAAACTAGATAGGGAATAATTTGTTTATAGGTAGGATCTTGTTCCATTAAAGAACGGGGTAAAAACTCTTTTTTTTCTTGAATTAAGGTTAGATATTCATCAAAATCAACTGCTTGTATTCCGGACCAGGCAGCATTTTTTTTGAATAAGCTTTCTCGCTTTATTACAAGGATCTGTTCATCATGAGATGAAATGGGTTGGTTTCTTTGTTGTATGGTAGCCATAAAAACCCTTTTTATATGAAAGTAATAAAATTGATCTCAATTAAGGTTATCCTAAATTTTTTTTTTTGGTAAGGTTGATTAATAATATTTAAAAAAGTATTGACAAAATTAAAAATATTTGACTCTACTTATAAATAATAAAAAATGGATTCAAACAAGGAAAAAAGAGAATGAAGAGTTGTAAGATGTTTTTATTTCTGAGTTTTTTTTTATTTTTTTCTAGTGGCCTATCAGCTGGCTCAAAAGATCCGCTCTATGATGAATTGTGTTCTGTTGTTTTAGATTTTGGTGATTATTGCGTAGAACAAAATATTTTAGGCGATCAGCATCCTGCGATTATTAATGCCTACTGTTTTTTGGCCAACGGCAATCACGTTGATGAAGAAATGCTTTTGATAGCGGTGCGAGCTTTAATGGGTAATCGCGCATTGCAGCCTCTTGTTCCAAATATTTTTGAAAAATTGTGTTCTTTGCTTTTAGGATTTAATTATACCGTTACCGCATTGCAAGAATTAAATGATGTGCTTGAAGAAAAATTTGAAGAAACGTTTACCATTGTAAATGCTTTAATAAAAAGCTTTACTACTTTTGCAGCTGGTCAAGCAGCATTAATTTTTGAGCAAGATTTTTCAGAAGTATTTACAGCATTAGAAGAACTGAACGCTACGCTGTGCAGTAAGTTTATGGAAACATGGACAATTCTTGGGTGCCAGCCTATGCCAATTTCTGCACCAACTACTATTACGCAGCCAGGAAGTTATTGCTTAATAAATGATATTAGCGGTCAAATTACTATTGCAGCAGATAATGTGCTACTGGATTTAGCAGGTAGAACAATACAGAATACACCTACTGCTATTGTGGTGATGAATCAAGCTAATATTATTATAAAAAATGGTATTCTTAGTTCAAATAGCACCATAGGTATTGATCTTATTGATTCACAAACGATATCTATTCAAGAAATTGATTTTATCGATAGTTCTACGGGCATTAATGCGAGTAATGTTTCTTGTTTGAATGTATATGATTGTACTTTTAGAAGCAGCGGCCGGGGTCTTAATTTTAATAATGTTGTGAATGCTCATGTAGCTCTTTGTAAGTTATTTTTTATATTAACCCATAACGGACCGCTTTTTTCTTTTAATAATGGTGAAAATATAACAGTTCATGATATTTATATGAATAATTCTGCTATTCTGTCTACAGCTCCCATGTTTATGAGCGCAACCAATCAAGGGAGCTTTGTAGTCAAAAAATGTCGCTGTATAACTAATTTTGTCTTTGTAGGAGGAATATCGACTTATTTTTTTATAGATGGTGAATCTGCGGTATTTGAAGATTGCGATATCATTGATAATACATCCCTGCTTTTTAAGTGCGATTTTAGGAGTTCAAGTTGCTTGGTAAAGAATGTTACCTTTAGCAGAGAACGGCTTGAGTCTACTTCTTTACAATCTGGTTCGGGTATGCTGACCTTTGCAGGAGAAAGTAATTTTATAGTAAAAAATTCAGTATTCCTAAGGTCTAGCTCTCCTTTTGGTTCCATTTCTCCGACTGCGATATATGTTGAAGGTGATGCTCGAGGGGTGCTAGAAGAAAATATCATACAAGTGCCTAACGCCCTTGTAGCTTCGGGTATTATTTTTTCTACTACTAATTCTTCCTCTTGTTTGGCTAAAAATAACATTATGAGATTTGTAAGCACAATTCCATTTGGTGCTTTTGGTACAGCTATAGGAACAAGTTCAGGTACTCCAGTTGCTTGGGGCAATTTAGCTCAAAGTCAATTTGTGAAATTTAATTTTGTAACCCCTTCAGTTACCTATGTGCCATCAACAGGTACCTTCACTGCAGGAGGAACAACAAGTGGTAGAGATTTAGATAATGTAGAAGCTAATTAAAAAAATAGTGTGATGATGAAAACTTTATAAAGGAGTTAACCAGTGAAGCATAGTGGTTCTTTTAAAACATGGAAACTTTATACGTTAGCTCTTTTCTTTTTACCAATTTTTTCTAGTTATGGAGAAATTCAATCGCATGAACTGCGCAATTGCTCTGGGCCGGTATGTATGGATCAGCAGGCAAGTTGTGGGCCAACAGGCTGCAGTCCTCTTGCAGATATGTTGTACAAAACGCTTGAGCTCGAGCAAGATTTTACCTCAGTTTTTACTATACTTTCTGGGATTATTGCTACACAATGTCAAGATTTTAACGAATTATGGCATCTTTTTGATGTGTTACAAAGGTCAACTATTTTTGTTGATGTTCCTGGTTTTAGTCAAACATTTACTATGCTTGAACAAATTATAGAAACGGGATGCCAAAAGTTTCAGGAAACGTGGACGATTTTAAGTTGTTATAATACGGTTGGTATTACCAGCGGCGGAACCATATCAAGTCCTGGTGTTTACTGTTTAATTAACGATATTACCGGTACTCTTACTATCGCAGCAAGTGCTGTTCAGCTTGATTTAAATGGCAAAAGGATTTCTGGTGGCGCTAATAACATTGTAGTCTCTGGGCAATCGGATATAAAAATTAGAAATGGAGCTATTTCCGGCGCTTCAATAAATGGTATTTCTGTTGAAAATTGTACGAACGTTAAAATTACCGATGTTCAATTTGAGGGGAATAGTAATGGCCTTTTTGTTGATACTACTAACTGTATTATAGTAAGAAATTGCAATTTTTCAGCAACTGTCGGTGGTTCTTTGCTACTAGAAACTAGCAATAATGGTGAGATATCCAATTGTAAGTTTTTTAATAATGGAGGAACGCCTCTTATTGGCTATCAAGCTAGCAGTGCTTCCACAGTATTTAGAAATATAGCTATGATCAATAACAGTTCCACCAACTTGACCTGTTTTTCTGCGCAAAGTTCTGCTTCCGGAAGAATAGAAAATCTTTTGGTAAGTGGTAATGAAGCATCAACAGGAGATTTTGTTGGTGTTGAAATTTCAGCATGCCAAGATATTTTTGTTCAGGATGCTCAGCTTGATACTAATAGATCATTAGTAGGATCTTGTACCATTATTCTTGCCAATAATTCAGTAGTTTCTTTGTTAAAAAATCTGCATATTTCTGAAAATAGAGCTGGTGGCGCACAAGGAGTTTTTTGTGGTATTAGCGATATAGCAGGAGATTCATCAATAATACAAGATAGCATCATTACTGATAATATTTCTACGTTTAGCACTGCGACAGGTATTAGTTTTATGCAGAATATCAGTAGTCTTATTTTGAAAAATCTCATAAAAAGAAATACGGGTGTAACAGGAGGGATTGGCATAGGAATAACTGATTCTTTCCTCACTGTGGCACAAGGAAATACTATAGAAAGCAATACTGGTGGTGCGAGCGCAAGCTTTGGTTTACAGTTTATAGGAAGTCCTGTTGATAGTATTATTTGGAGCAACAACATTGTCGGGCATACCAATAACTTTAATATAGCAACAATTCCTCTTGTTTTATTTGCACGCTCAACAGGAGCATTTACTGATACAATGACTACCAGTACAAGAATTTTAGATAATGTTGATATTTCATAAGGTAAAAAGTGAATAGTATAAAAAAGGATGAAGCATGAAGTTTCTTTGTAAACTGTTTTCGGTAATGTTTGCTAGTTTGTTAATGTTAACTTCCGCAACAAGAGCTATGGAAGAAGATTGGTTCAAAATAATACCAGATGCTCAGTTAAAAGAACTGATTGTTATTGCATATCAAGAAATCAAAGATTCAGACAAATTATCAGATAATGAGCAGATACATCAATGTTACCAACAGATTATACAAGGGGTTACACTAGAACGAACAGAGCTTGAAAAAGCAGCCGGTATCTTAGTGGGCCAGAGTACCCGCTCATGCAATAAGTTGCGCGATATTTTAACTATTCTTTGTGATATACAAGAAAGTTGCTCAACTCTATTCCAAGAAACCTTTACTGCTATTGATCAAGTCGAGGATGTTCTTTGTTTAAAATTTCAGGAAACGTGGACTATTCTTGCCTCCATTACATCGGTGACTGTCTATGTAGAGTTTAATGATTTGTTTGCTCAAACCTTTACTGCTATTCAGGAAGTACAAGATGTTTTATGTACTAAATTCATGGAAACGTGGACCATTTTAAACTGTTTTACTGCTATTCCGCTAGTGGCAGCTGGAACAATAAGTAATTCTGGGTATTATTGTGTACAAAATAATATTGCAGGTACTATTACCATTGCTGCTGATAATGTCATTATTGATCTTAATAATAAGGTGCTAACAGGTAATATTGTCGCAACAAGTCGCACTAATGTTAAAGTAATTAATGGTTCTATTGAGGGGGGCGGCTCTATAGGGATCAATGCAACAACATGTAATGGTGTCGTGGTAGATCAAGTTAGTTTTTCAGGTAAAGCAGGGTCAGTACTTGCAACAACGTCAACGTGTATTGTAGTAACTAATTGCAATTTTGAGGGTGATACAGCAATTCCTTTTGAGTGTAGCAACAGCAATGCAATTGAAGTTAATAATTGTAAATTTTCATCAAATACTGGGGTAAATATTATTCGCTTATCTTCAGGATCTTATGGTGCTACTCTTTCAAATCTTATTATAAATAATAATATACCTTCGGGCGGAATATTACGTGCGTTAGAATTTGATACCTCATTTGGTGCCGTAGTTAATAATGCTCTTATTAGTGAAAATACGGCAACATCAACCGTTATTGGTTTTTATAGTACCCAATCTAATTCTGCCATTTTCCAGAATGGTCTTATTTCAAATAATACAGCGCAACATGTTCGTGGGGCATTGATAAGTAGTTCGCAGGATATAATAGTCAGAGAAAATTCTATTACTGATAACAATGGTAGCTTGTCTGCTGTAGGTGTTGAAGATCAAAGCGGTTTAAAAACTTTGGTGGAACGTTGCTTTATTGCAACCAATAGTTCTTCTGGTTTTTGCCGTGGTGTTATGTTTATTGCTACTGCAACCAGTTGTGTTATTGGCAATACAATAATTTCAAATCAAGGAAATCCTGGTGGGGGTATAGTTTTTGTTGGCACTTTGGCTGGGAACTTTATTCAAGCTAATATTATTGAAAACAATACAGGAGCTTCTAGCGTTGGTATAGAGCATCCAGCAGTACCGCCAGCAATTTTAAGTGTTTTTTGGTCTAATAGTTGCTTTGGTCAAACGAGTAATTTTTCACCAGTATCATTTGCTGCATTAATTCCCATAACAACCTTTACAATTTCTACCGGATTATTTAGTGGTGGAAGTGGCAGAGAGCTTGATAACGTGAATATTATTCCATAAGATTTTGTAGAGTTGGCATAGCAGGAAAGCTATGCCAACCGAACTTTGAAAGAAAATAAAAAAGAAGAAGAAGAGGGTTGTGATGAAGAAGTTTTTATCTCTCTATAAAGTACTCAACGTTGTCAAAATTTTTTATATAGCAAGTCTATTTCTTTTTCTACCAAGCAATTCCTTTTCACATCCACTCTATAAAGAATCTTTAGAAAAATTTAAAGATAAAGAAGTTGCAGTACGGCATCTTAATATAGTGCCTGTAATTACCTCTTTAGAAGGGTATGAGCACAATTCTGTTTTAGTATCATGTAAAAATAAATTAGAAAAAGGCATGCAAAAACTTTCCATACAAGATCTTTGTATGCTGGTTGAAGCATTGGACGATTATGTGACAAGAAGTGGTGAACGCGGTTTACGCCCTGATGCACCACCATTAATAGCAAATGATGCCGTTGTTGGTAAGAGCTGTTGTGATTTAACCCAAGTTATAGCATTGCTTGGTGCATTGAAAAAGCTTTTAGTAAAAATAGAGATTGATTTATGTGAAAAGTTTGAATTCACGTGGTCAATATTAGAAAAGATAGATATTGATATCAACGGTATTTTTACGGCACTAGATGCACTAGAATGTCCAACGGTTGATATTACGGGTATATTCACAGCACTTGAATTTGATTTTAATAATATACAAACGATTATCTGTGAAAAATTTGAGTTCACCTGGTCAATATTAGAAAAAATAGATATTGATATTAACGGCATTTACACGGCACTAGATGCACTACAGTGTCCAACGGTAGATCTGACGGGAATATTCACAGCGCTTGAATTTGATTTTAACAATATACAAACGATAATCTGCGAGAAGTTTGAATTCACCTGGTCAGCGCTTGAAAAAATAGATATTGATATTAACGGTATTTACACCGTATTAGAAAACTTGAATATAACGCTTACTATTGGCGAGTTGAATATTAATGTAACGATAGATGTAGATTTGTCAGGTGTATTCACAGCGCTTGAATTTGATTTTAACAATATACAAACGATAATCTGCGAGAAGTTTGAATTCACCTGGTCAGCGCTTGAGAAAATAGATATTGACGTTAACGGAATTTTTACCGCACTAGATGCACTACAGTGTCCAACAGTAGATATTACCGGTATATTCACAGCGCTTGAATTTGATTTTAATAATATACAAACGATAATCTGTGAAAAGTTCGAGTTCACGTGGTCAATATTAGAGAAAATAGATATTGATATTAACGGTATTTACACGGCACTAAATGATATTACCGTTAATGCGACGATTGATGTTGATCTTTCAGGAATATTCACAGCGCTTGAATTTGATTTTAATAACATACAAACGATTATCTGCGAGAAGTTTGAATTCACGTGGTCAATATTAGAGAAAATAGATATTGATATTAACGGTATTTACACGGCACTAAATGATATTACCGTTAATGCGACGATTGATGTTGATCTTTCAGGAATATTTACAGCGCTTGAATTTGATTTTAACAATATACAAACGATTATCTGCGAGAAGTTTGAATTCACGTGGTCAATATTAGAGAAAATAGATATTGATATTAACGGTATTTACACCGTATTAGAAAACTTGAATATAACGCTTACTATTGGCGAGTTGAATATTAATGTAACGATAGATGTAGATTTGTCAGGTGTATTCACAGCGCTTGAATTTGATTTTAACAATATACAAACGATAATCTGTGAAAAATTTGAATTCACCTGGTCAGCGCTTGAGAAAATAGATATTGACGTTAACGGAATTTTTACCGCACTAGATGCACTACAGTGTCCAACGGTAGATCTGACGGGAATATTCACGGCACTTGAGTTTGGATTCTATGATACGCAAACAATTATCTGTGAAAAATTCCAGTTTACCTGGACAATATTAGATTGTATTGAAATGCAAATTTGTGATGCCCTTCAACAGTTAGATGAGCAAATAATTGATCTGTGTTGCCAGCAAAATGGTTTATTCCAAGAAACCTGGACAATTTTGCAGGAAATAATTTGTATTGAAGAACAAATTTTTGATGATGTTGAGTTGTTAGGTGAGCAAATAGTTGATTTGTGTTGCCAGCAAAAGAGTCTATGCCAGGAAACATGTACAATTTTAGGTCCTATTGCAGCAGCTCTTTGTTCGCCGCAAGAAATTCGTCAAGCATATGTTGGTGTTTCAACCTATACTATTTCACAACCAGGGTTTTATGTTTTTGCAGAAAATATAATATTTAGTCCTGCATCAGGCCAACCTGCATTAGAAATTACTACCGACAATGTAACGATTGATATGTGCGGCAAAACATTAAGGCAAGGTAATGCTGTTGCAGGAGTTGATGGGATCAGAGTGCCTGGTAATACAACGCTAGCGCCGCGCTCACATATAACTATTATGAATGGTGGCATAAGTAGCTTTACTCGATCTGGTATTGTAGTAGGTACCAATCCAATAACCCCAGCAAATACCGCAGCGCGCTTTATTAACCTTAATGATTTAACAATTTCTGGTTGCTCTAGAGATGGTGTTGAGTTTGCTTCAACTACGACTATTTCTGATATTAAGCTTAAAAATTTAGCAATAACCAGCGCCCTGAATGGTATTTCATTAACTAACGTTAATCGCGGTTTAGTTGCAGCGTGTGATTTAGTGGTTAATACAACAGGTGCTATGCTTAACCAGTCAAATAAAATTTGCTTTAAAGAATGTAAAGCTGAAGAAAATATCCAAGCAGGCTTTTGGTTGCAAAATTCAAGCAATAATATTTTTACAGCATGTAATGCCATTGGTAATGGTCAAGATGGCACTACTAATGCATATGGCTTTATTTCAGCTAATGGTCGTGGAAATATTTTTGAACAATGCAATGCTTGTTGCACTATCACTACGCAAACTACGCAAGATTTTATTGCAGCAGGTTTTGCTTTAACTAGTTCTGAAATGTGTTCAAAAATCATTACGTGCGAAAGTTTTGATAATACAGCTACCGGCTCCTCAATAGCGTATGGAATTTTTTTGGAATCAACGCAAACAACAGCGTTCTCTTTTGTTGCGACGTTTACAGGTGTTTTTGTTAATGCGCTAAGTAATGTGGCCTGGAATCCTAGTGGCACGGTGCTAGCCTATCACTCTCTAGCACCACTATCAACTGATTTTTCGGCGTATGGTTTTAATGGTGAATCGCTCTTTCTTATTACTACTTCACAAGTGGGGTCTCTCGCTGCTGATGTATATGATTGGTCACCTGATGGGCAATTTTTAGCAATTGGAGGGGCTGCTTTTGGTTCTTTATCGGTACAAATTTTCTCTTTTAATGGAACTGATTTTACATTCATAACCAGCGAGGGGGGAAGCCGGAGTAATGGTTTTTGGTCACCTGCTGGGCAATACATTGCCACAGTCGAGCCAGGCGCTAATGAAGTTAGGATCTATTCTTTCAATGGTCTTACTTTAACTCTCATAGATTCAGCGAGTATTATGACTCCGCGTTGGGCTTCTTGGTCATCTGATGGAACTTATTTGGCAGTATCTACAGCTTCTGGAGTTTTACAGATTTATACCTTTGATGGGCTTACGTTAACTCCTGTAACCAATATTACCACGAGTCCTTCCAACATCTTGTTCACAAGCTTTTTTAATCCACAAGATGCACACATAATAGCAAGTGTTGACCAGGATTTTCTATACATCTTTTCATTTGACGGAACAACTCTACTAGAAGAAGAGCGTATTTCACGTCAAGCAGTAGATTCTAATTTTCAGGTCCTGGCGACTTTGATTGCTTGGTCGCCAGATGGTCAGTTTCTTACAGTAAGCGGTAGGGTTTTTTCTCCGCCGACTCCGACTTTATTGGTTAATTATCTGTGGGATGGAACCTGTTTACGTTTACAGAGTAAGACCGAAATTTTGTCGCCGCTTTCGACGTCTGCCAATGGATTGGCGTGGTCGCCATCTGGAAAAAGTATTGCTTTCGGTTCGCTATTTGGGACGGATCCTAGTGGTAATCTTTCAATCTACGATGTTGGGGGAACGATTCCCTCTAAAAATATAATTAAGAATAATCTTGTTTATTGTAATGGTGAACGTGGTGGTACTGGTGTAGGGATTTTAGGTTCAAGCTTTAACAATCTGATTATTGGGAATACGGCATTTCAGAATACAAATAATTATCAGTTGGTTAATAATGTGGCAATTACGGATGCGCCAACGTTATTGGAAAACATCTCCGTTCCATCAGTATAAAGTTATTTATACGAATGGATTAAACTATTTGTTAAAAAAAGGATAAAAGGATGAAGTGGATACATAAGATTTTTGCCCTAATAATGGTGGGATTGCTGTTCAGTTCTGTGCAAGCAATGGGTAATGATCTGCTTGGCGCCGTATCAGATGATCAGTTGGAAGAATTGGATGTTCTGCGCGCTTGTGTTGGTAATTCATGCGATAAGGTTGGGGATATTTCTGATCTTTTGTGTGAAATTAATGAAGAGCTTAGTGAAGTATTTACTGTTTTTGCAAATTTTTCCATAACACTCAGTATTGACTTAACGATTAATCCAACGATAGATCTTTCAGTAATATTTACCGCTCTTGCATTTGGTTTTTATGATACGCAAACAATAGTCTGTGAAAAATTTGAGCAAACATGGACAATTTTACAAAAAATAGATGGAGAAGTTAATGAAATCTTTGCAGCACTAGCACTAGCAGAACAAGATGAGTTTAACGTCATTGCATTTGGTTTTTATGATACGCAAACAATAATCTGTGAAAAATTTGAGCAAACATGGACCATGCTAGCTCCGGTTGTTGTAGCGTTATGTTCGCCACAAGAAATTCTGCAAGCAAATATTGGTGTAACGACGTATACCATTTCACAACCAGGTTTTTATGTATTTGCAGAAAATATAGTATTTAGTCCAGCATCAGGCCAGCCTGCATTAGAAATTACTACCGATAATGTAACGATTGATATGTGCGGCAAAAGTTTAACGCAAGGCAATGCGGTTGCAGGCGTTGACGGGATCAGAATTCCTGGCAATACTACGCTCGCGCCACGCAGAAATGTGACCATTATGAACGGTGGCATAAGCGGGTTTACCAGATCTGGTATTGTGGTTGGCACGAATCCGGTAACGCCAGCAAATACCGCAGCGCGTTTCATTACCATCAAGAATATGAAGATTTTTAACTGTAGCTCTTCAGGTGTTGAACTTTTATCAAGCAGCAATATTACGGGAGCCTCTTTAGAAAATCTTGAACTTTTTTCTAATCAGATCGGTGCATCATTGACCAATGTTGTTGATAGTTCAGTAAAAAGTTGTGATATGATCTTAAATACAACGGGTATCAGCTTGAATCAATCGTCTGATACTATACTAAAAAAATGCAAAGCGCATAAAAATACGCAAGCAGGATTTGCGTTACAAAATGCTCATAATAATACCATTACCAACTGTGTTGCCATAAAAAATGGCCAAGGTGGCAGTACCGATGCGTATGGATTTGTTACGCAGGGCGGTTATGCAAATGTATTTGAAGAATGTATTGCAGAATCTACCGTAACAACGGCAACGGCAGATACTAACGTTGCTGCAGGTTTTGCCCTCACAGGAACAGAACGTTGTACTAAAATTATTAATTGTGAAAGTTTAACAAATACAACGCTTGATGGTTTTGCAACACCGTACGGTATTTTGATAACCAGCACCTTCCCGGCAGCAGGTTTTACGTTATCAGTAACGGTGGGAGGTATTCAGAACTTTAACGATGTAAGCTGGTCCTCTGATGGTAAATATTTGGCAGCGGTTGATACTATCGGAACTCTTTCTGTATATGTATTTGATCCGGTAGTAAAAACCTTGTCATTTTTAGTGTTTGTTTCTCATGGTGCAAGTTTGAATAGCGTTGCCTGGTCACCTGATGGAAATTATATTGCCATAGGTGGCGCGCTATCGGGTGGATTTACTGTTCGCACCTATTTATTTGATGCACAAGCAGGAACGTTAACGAATGTAGGTACGGCTAATACTACCGGAACCGTTAATGCTGTTGCGTGGTCACCCAATGGCCTGTATCTTTTGGTTGGTTATGCTTTAACGGGTTCTTTTGATTTTACGATTTATCGTACCAAAGGTAATGAAGGAGGTTTAATCCTAGCAGTACGAGGACTGCTAGGAGCAGGAGTTAACTCGGTAGATTGGCTTGATAATAAAACATTTGCTGTCGGGGGACCGGTATCAGGGGGAGCTTCTATTAAGGTGTTCAGTTTTAGTCCAGAAGTGCAAGGAGCTGATCCATTAAGTTATGAGGCAGCACGACCAGTTATTTTTCGTTCTTTAGCATCGCCGGGAATTGATATTCAAGAAGTTCGTTGGTCTCCAGATAAGCGCTATTTGGCCGCATGTGGGAATGGAGCCGGCACTAATATTTTTGTTTATACCTTTAATAATGGAACTACCTTGGGTAGTAGTCCAGCAACAGCAACATTTGGCGCTACAGCCAATTCACTTGATTGGTCACCCGATGGTAAATATATAGGAGTTGGGGGCATTAATACGCAAGGCCTTAGAATCTATGGATTTTCAAGAACAGCATTTAGTTTGTCCTCACCTAGTATTGTGGGTGTTACTTCTACCATAAATGGGGTTTCATGGTCACCAAGTGGTGAATTTTTTGCTACGGCTGATAATGGTCTTTTGGTAACCGTTTATAATGCTCTTGTATTTAATGCCATCATGAATATTGTAAAAAATAATATAGTTTATGGTAACAATGGTAATAGTTTGCCGAGTGGTTTAGGCATATCAGGCTCTAGTTTTAGTAATATTATTGTTAGCAATACTGCTTACAATAATCAGTTTGATTATGAATTTGTGACCAATGTATTTAGTAGTGGGATTAATGGAAGCCCGAGTATTTTAGAGAACGTTTCGGTGCCGCCGTATTAATGAGCGTTCGAATGCTTCGACCCATTCGACAAGCTCAGGGCAGGCCCCCTCGAATGGCCTTTAGTCCCGAGCAGCTGTAAAGCTGACGAGGGGTCAGCACGAACGGTTTAAGGTCCTTCGCCTTACCTGTTCTGCTGTGCCCGGCGTAAGCACTTTAGTCCGAAGAAGTTTTAACGAAGGCGGATTGTGCGAAGTCTGGGAGCTTGTCGAAGGAATGTAGTGCGAATGCAAAAAAAAGGATAAAAGATGAACTGTATACATAAATTTTTTGCCATAATAATGGCAGGGTTCATAGCATGCTCCGTGCAAGCCATGGATAATCACTTTAGTAAAATATCAGACGATCAATTGCAAGAATTGATTATTACTGCCTATCAGGAACTAAAAGAGCTAGATAGCTTGCCAGATGAATTGTCTGCTTGTTATCAAAACATTATGCAGGGTATTCCTGTAGAGCGCTCAGAGCTAGAGCGCATGAGTTCTCTTTTGGCATCTGATGCTCTACGCGCTTGTTATGGCACTTCATGTGGCAAATTGAGTTGTATGCTGAATCTGTTGTGTGAAATTAATGAAGATATTACCGGAATTTTTACCGTTATTGACAATATTTCCATAACGCTGACCGGTGATATAATGATTGGTGCAATAGTTGACCTATCAGGCGTATTTACCGCTCTAGCATTTGGTTTTTATGATACGCAAACAATAATCTGTCAAAAGTTTGAACAAACATGGACAATTTTACAAAAGATTGATGATGATGTGATGGGTGTTTTTACTGCAATAAATGCACTAGAAGATTTTTCTGGTATATTTACAGCTCTTGAATTTGGATTCTATGATACGCAAACAATAATCTGTGAAAAATTTGAGCAAACATGGACTATACTAGCTCCGGTTGTTGTAGCATTATGTTCGCCACAAGAAATTCTGCAAGCAAATATTGGTGTAACAACGTATACCATTTCACAACCAGGTTTTTATGTATTTGCAGAAAATATAGTATTTAGTCCAGCATCAGGCCAGCCTGCATTAGAAATTACTACCGATAATGTAACGATTGATATGTGTGGCAAAACGTTAACGCAAGGCAATGCGATTGCAGGCGTTGATGGCATACGAATTCCTGGCAATACAACAGCGGCGCCGCGCAGCAATGTGACCATTATGAATGGTGGAATTAGTGGTTTTTCAAGATCTGGTATTGTGGTTGGCACAAATCCAATAACGCCAGCAAATACCGCAGCGCGTTTAATTAGTATCAAGAATATGAAAATTTTTAGCTGTAGCTCTATTGGCGTTGAATTTGTATCAGGCAGTAGTATTGCACAAGCAACCTTAGAAAATCTTGAACTGTTTTCTAATTTGATCGGTGCATCATTGACTAATGTTGTTGATAGTTCAATAAAATCTTGTGATATGATCTTAAATACAACGGGTATTAGATTAAATCTATCGTCTGACATTACAGTAGAAAAATGCAAAGCTCATAAAAATACACAAGCTGGTTTCTGGCTGCAGAATGCTAGCAATAATACGCTTACTCAATGCTTTGCAACAAATAATGGCCAAGGTGGCAACACTGATGCCTATGGCTTTATAGCACAAGGTGGTTATGCCAACGTATTTGAAGAATGTATAGCGCAAGGAACCTTCAGTAATGCAACGGGTGATGATAACGTTGCAGCAGGTTTTGCCCTAACCAGTACCGAGATGTTTTCAAAAATTATTAACTGTGAAAGTTTGACTAATACAACGGTCAGTGGTTTTGCAACTCCTTATGGCATCTTGTTAACTAATACGCTTCCAGAAACAGGCCTTACTTTGGCATTTAGCGCTACGGATATTTTTGGATTATTCCATCTAGCATGGACGCCTGACGGTAAGTATTTAGCAGCAACTCCAAATGCTGGTGCAATTTATTTAAATGAATTTGATCCTAGAGAAGGTTTGTTTCTTGTAGCGACTCAGAGTACTATTAACGGAGTAGCTTTTGGCTTTGCGTGGTCACCTGATGAAAGATTTTTTGCTTTGCTTAATGGTGGCTCTACTAATCTTGATCTGTATTCATTTGATCAAGAGACGAAATTTTTAACATTTCTAAATACCACCCTTGTTCCTCCTATGGCCTCGACTCTTGCATGGTCGCCAAATGGCCAGTACTTGTTGGTTGGTTATCCTCTTACAGGTGGTGGCGGTGGTGGTTTTGATTACACGATTTATATTTTTACGGGAGGAGCGCTAGGAGGTCCTATTGGTCTTTTTTTGGATAGAACCTTTGGCGCAGGCGTTAATTCTGTTGATTGGCTTGATAATGAAACTTATGCTGTAGGTGGACCTGTAACAGGAGGAGGCTATTCTATAGGGGTTTATAGTTTTAATCCAGCGTTTCAGTTACCTCTTGGTGATAAATTCTTGACTTTATTACTTACAACTGCATCGCCGGGAGTTGCAATCAACCGAGTTAAGTGGTCTCCAGACAAACGCTATTTGGCGGCTATTGACGCTGGAGGTGGTCTGTTTGTTTATACGTTTGATGGAACAACACTAGGTACTACTCCTGCAACGGCAACAGTGTCTGCTGTAGCAAATGATTTTGACTGGTCGCCCGATGGTAAATATATAGCGGTTGCTCATGATCAGGGTTTAGATGTTTACCGATTTTCAAGATCATTATTTAGCTTGTCATTGCAAGATACTCTTTCTACCGGTAGCCAATCATTAGCTGTTGCATGGTCACCAACAGGAGAGTTTTTAGCCTTACCTATTTTACAAGGTTTTCCAAGTACCCCTGTTAATACCCTTAATATATACAATGCTCTTGAATTTACTGCTACCAAAAATATTATAAAAAATAATGTTGTTTATGGTAATAATGGTAATAGTTTGCCAAGTGGTTTAGGAATATCTGGGTCAAGCTTTTCTAATCTGATTATTGGTAATACTGCTTATAATAATCAGTTTAATTATGAATGTGTGACCAACGTATTTAATAGTGGTATTAATGCAAGCCCGAGTATATTAGAGAATGTTTCCGTGCCGCCGTATTAATGAGCGTTCGAATGCTTCGACCCATTCGACAAGCTCAGGGCAGGCCCCCTCGAATGGCCTTTAGTCCCGAGCAGCTGTAAAGCTGACGAGGGGTCAGCACGAACGGTTTAAGGTTCTTCGCCTTACCTGTCCTGCTGTGCCCGGCGTAAGCACTTTAGTCCGAAGAAGTTTTAACGAAGGCGGATTATGCGAAGCCTGGGAGTACTCGCGAAGGAAGCGAACAAAGTGAGTTGAAGGGTAGTGCGAATGCAAAAAAAAGGATAAAAGATGAACTATATACATAAAATTTTTGCCATAATAATGGCAGGGTTAATGGCGTGTTCCGTGCAAGCCATGGATAATGAAGAATCAGAAGCGATGCGTTCGTGTTGCAATTCAAACAATAAATTTGACCAAGTGTTGGAGCTTGTGTGTGAAGTTAATGAAGATATAACAGGAATATTTACCGCTCTTGAAAATATCGATATAAAGCTCAACGTTAATTTAACAATTAATGTAACGATTGATCTTGCAGAAGTATTTACCGCTCTAGCATTTGGTTTTTATGATACACAAACAATAATCTGTCAAAAGTTTGAACAAACATGGACAATTTTACAAAAGATTGATGATGATGTGACGGGTGTTTTTACTGCAATAAATGCACTAGAAGATATTTCTGGTATATTTACAGCTCTTGAATTTGGATTCTATGATACGCAAACAATAATCTGTGAAAAATTTGAGCAAACGTGGACAATAATAGCCCCGGTTGCAGCAGCGTTATGTTCGCCACAAGAAATTCTGCAAGCAAATATTGGTGTAACAACGTATACCATTTCACAACCAGGTTTTTATGTATTTGCAGAAAATATAGTATTTAGTCCAGCATCAGCTCAGCCTGCATTAGAAATTACTTCCAATAATGTAACGATTGATATGTGCGGCAAAACGTTAACGCAAGGCAATGCGGTTGCAGGCGTTGATGGTATAAGAGCTCCTGGTAATACAACAGCAGCGCCGCGCAGCAATGTGACCATTATGAACGGTGCAATTAGCGGCTTTACCAGATCTGGTATTGTGGTTGGCACAAATCCGGTAACGCCAGCAAATACCGCAGCGCGTTTTGTTACCATCAAGAATATGAAGATTTTTAACTGTAGCTCTGTAGGCGTTGAATTTGTATCAAGTAGTAGTATTGCACAAGCAACCTTAGAAAATCTTGAGCTTTTTTCTAATCAGATCGGCGCATCGTTGACCAATGTGATTGCTGGTTCAATAAAAAGCTGTGATATGACGTTAAATACAACCGGTCTTAGATTAAATCAATCATCTGATATTGTTATAAAAAAATGCAAAGCGCATAAAAATACGCAAGCTGGCTTTTGGCTGCAAAATGCTAGCAATAACACGCTTACTAAATGCTTTGCCATAAAAAATGGCCAAGGTGGGAGCACTAATGCCTATGGCTTTATAGCACAAGGCGGTTATGCCAACGTATTTGAAGAATGTATAGCAGAGGGAACGCTCAGTAATGCAACGGGTGATGACAACGTTGCAGCAGGCTTTGCCCTAACCAGTACCGAAATGTTTTCAAAAATTATTAACTGTGAAAGTTTGACCAATACAACAGTAAGCGGTTTTGCCATTCCTTACGGCATTTTGTTAACGAATACATTTCCAGCAACAGGCCTTACCTTAACGGTCTCTGCCAGAAGTTTTACAAATACGCTTTATACAAACAATTCATGGTCCCCTAATGGCAAATATTTAGCATCATCTCCAGCATCTCCAACGACAAATTTGCTTATAGCAGAGTTTGATTCTGTAGCAAGAACATTGAATCCATATTTTACTGATCCTCTTGTCCTTACTTCTACGGTAAATACGATTGCATGGTCTCCTGATGGGCGTTATGTTGCTATAGGTACTAGCGCTGGTGATGTGAGTACTTATTTACTTGATGTAGCGGGACATCTATTAACTCTTATTGATACTCAGAACACTACGGGGGCTGTTAATTCTGTTTCATGGTCGCCCAATGGCCAGTATCTTTTGGTTGGCCATAATCTAGCGGGTGGCTTTGATTTTCGCATTTATCGTTCTAATGGTGGGGTTTTAAGTCTAGTTCTATCCTCAGCATTAGGGCTCGGAGCTAACTCTGTTGATTGGCGCGATAATCTAACCTTTGCTGTAGGCGGGGTGATATCAGCGGGTGTTTCTATCAGAGCATATAGTTTTAACCCCATGACTAATATAGCTACTTCACTTTCATCAGCATCGCCGGGCATTGATATTCAGGAAGTTCGTTGGGCTTCAGATAAATGCTATTTAGCTGCCTCTGGTAGTGGAGTAGGTACTAATATTTTTGTTTATCCATTTAGTGGTACTTCTTTGGGCACACCAGCAACAGCAACGTTTGGCGATACAGCCAATTTTCTTGTTTGGTCACCTGATGGTAAATATATAGCGATTGGCGGCGTAACGCCACAGGGTGTAAAAGTGTATAGATTTTCAAGAACATTATTTAGTTTATCTTTTCAGAGTTCTGTTCCAGCATCGGGGGATGTTATTGGTCTTGATTGGTCACCAAGTGGTGAATTTCTTAGTGTTTCATATAGCACTGGGTCTTTTATTAATCTCAATTTCAGGATATACAATGCTCTTGAATTTACCGCTGCCAAGAATATTATAAAAAATAATGTTGTTTATTGCAGTAATGGTGATAGTTTGCCAAGTGGCATAGGAATATCAGGTTCAAGCTTGTCTAATTTGATTATAGGTAATACTGCGTATGAAAATGAATTTGATTATGAATTTGTGACCAATGTATTTAATAGTGGGATTAATGGAAGCCCGAGTATATTAGAGAACGTTTCCGTGCCGCCGTATTAATGAGCTTTCGAATGCTTCGACACGCTCAGCACGAACGGTTTAAGGTCCTTCGCCTTACCTGTTCTGCTGTGCCCGGCGTAAGCACTTTAGTCCGAAGAAGTTTTAACGAAGGCGGATTGTGCGAAGTCTGGGAGCTTGTCGAAGGGGTGTGGTTACGCAAAAAAAAGGATAAAAGATGAACTGTATACATAAATTTTTTGCCATAATAATGGCAGGATTGATGGCATGTTCTGTGCAAGCCGTTGATAATAATCGCTTTAGTAAAATGTCAAATGATCAGCTGCAAGAATTGATTGTTACTGCCTATCAAGAAATGAAAGAACTAGAGATTTTGCCAGATACGAGCAGTGTGCTCCATGTTTGTTATCAAAACATTATGCATGGCATGTGCGTGGAGCGATCAATGCTTGAAGAGGTTTGCTCTTTTTTAGTATCTGATGCGGTGCGCTCTTGTTTTGATAATTCATGTAGTAAGTTGGCTTTCGTATTGAATCTTTTGTGTGAAATTAATGAAGATATTACCGGAATTTTTACCGTTATTGACAATATTTCTATAATTACCCTAACGTTTGATGTAACGCTTGGTGCAACAGTTGATCTTTCAAGCGTACTTACCGTCCTAGCATTTGATTTTTATGATACGCAAACGGTAGTGTGCCAAAAGTTTGAAGAAACATGGACAATTTTACAAAAAATAGATGATGATCTGACTACGCTAATAAAAGATATTTCTAGTGTATTTACTGCCGTTGCATTTGGTTTTTATGATACGCAAACAATAATCTGTGAAAAATTTGAGCAAACGTGGACAATAATAGCCTCAGTTGCAGCAGCATTATGTTCGCCACAAGAAATTCTGCAAGCAAATATTGGTGTAACAACGTATACCATTTCACAACCAGGATTTTATGTATTTGCAGAAAATATAGTATTTAGTCCAGCATCAGGCCAGCCTGCATTAGAAATTACTTCCGATAATGTAACGATTGATATGTGCGGCAAAACATTAACGCAGGGCAATGCGGTAGCAGGCGTTGATGGCATACGAATTCCTGGCAATACAACGCTAGCCCCACGCAGCAATGTGACCATTATGAATGGTGCTGTTAGCGGATTTACCAGATCTGGTATTGTGGTGGGCACTAATCCAATAACCCCAGCAAATACCGCGGCACGCTTGATTACCATTAAGGATATGAAAATTTTTAGCTGCAGCTCGGTGGGTGTTGAATTTGTATCAGGCAGCAATATTACGGGAGCCTCTTTAGAGAATCTTGAGCTTCTTTCTAATTTGATCGGCGCATCGTTGACCAATGTTGTTGATAGTTCAATAACATCATGTGATATGACGCTAAATACAACAGGTATCAGATTAAATCTATCATCTGATATTGTCATAGAAAAATGCAGAGCACATGAAAATACACAGGCAGGTTTCTGGCTGCAGAATTCTAATAATAATACGCTTACTAAATGCCTTGCAATAAATAATGGCCAAGGTGGCAGCACTAATGCGTATGGCTTTATAGCGCAGGGCGGTTTTGCCAATGTATTTGAAGAATGCATAGCGCAAGGAACGCTGAGTAATGCAACCGGTGATGATGATATTGCCGCAGGGTTTGCATTAACAAGTACCGAAATGTGCTCAAAAATTATTAATTGTGAAAGTTTAACCAATACAACGGTGAGCGGTTTTGCAATTCCTTATGGTATTTTGTTAACCAATACGTTCCCCGGAACAGGTCTTACGTTATCTGTTACGCAAGGTATTGTTACTGTTCCTACGTGCCTAAATTGGTCGCCTGATGGGAAGTATTTAGCAGTTGGAAATTCAAATGGAGCATCAAGTACTCTTTTTGTTTTTAGGTTTGACCCTGTAGCAAAAACGTTGGCATTTTTATCTTCTCCAGCCGCCGCTCATGGAGGTATAGTAACTTCAGTTTCCTGGTCGCCTGATGGGCGATTTATTGCTCTAGGTGGTGTACCACCAGGAGGTGTTCCAGGAGGTGTTACGATTCGAACCTATTCATTTAATGCAGCAGCAGGAACGGTAACGCTTATTGATTCTGAGTCTACTTCAATACAATCTGTTCGTTCCGTTTCATGGTCACCAAATGGGATGTATCTTCTTGCGGGTCAGGATTCGACGACGACTGGAGTGCCTGGTGGTATTAATCTTCGTGTGTATCGTTCTAATGGAGGATCGTTAACTCTTGTTCGATCATCAGCATTCTCAACAGGAGCTCAAGCAGTTTTTTCTGTTGATTGGCTCAATGATCAGAAGTTTGCTGTAGGAGGAGTTGTAGATGCAGGAATATCTATTGGTGTATTTAGGTTCAATCCTATGACTAATGCTGTTACTTCACTTTCATCAGCATCGCCAGGAATTCAGATCAATGGAGTTCGCTGGTCTCCCGACAAACGTTATTTAGCTGCATGTGGTACCGGAGCAGGAACGAATATTTTTATCTATCCATTTGATGGTACTACTTTGGGAACCCCAGCAACAGCAACATTTGGCGCTACAGCCAGTTCTCTTGACTGGTCACCAGATGGTAAATATATAGGAGTTGGCGGTACTGCTGCGCGAGGTATTAGAGTATATAGGTTTTCAAGAACATTATTTAGTTTATCCTCGCCAAGTATTGTTCTATTTGGCGGTGGCGGAATCACTTTTGAAGGAGTCGAATGGTCGCCAAGTGGGGAGTTTTTTGTTAGTAGTAATCAAATTTTAATTACGGTTTACAGTGCCCTTGTATTTAGTGCCATAAGAAATCTTGTAAAAAATAATGTGGTGTATTGTAATAATGGTGATAGTTTGCCAAGTGGTCTAGGAATATCAGGTTCAAGCTTTAGTAATATGATTATTGGCAACCAGGCTTATAATAACCAGTTTAACTATGAATTTGTGACAAACGTATATAAAGGTGGCATTAACGGCGGTTCAAGTATTTTAGAAAATATTTCCGTGGCCCCTTATTAATCAGTACTTATTTAGGGTTTGTAAAAGTTATCATTTGCAAACCCTAAATTTCAGCATTTTTTAAATTTATGATACTCTTTGTGCAATAGAGCATTATGAGCACGAGGGGTATCATGAATTATAACGTTCAAGCAGTTGAAAAAAAATGGCAGAAGCAGTGGCAAGAAAATCCAATAGGTCAAACAAAACCTACCGGTCATGGGACTAAATATTATTGTCTTGATATGTTTCCTTATCCGTCTGGTTCTGGTTTACATGTAGGCCATTGGCGCGGGTACGTGCTTTCTGATATTTATGCCCGCATTAAATGGTTGCAAGGTTATAATGTTTTGCATCCTATGGGTTGGGATGCTTTTGGGTTACCTGCTGAAAATGATGCTATTAAAAAAGGTATGCACCCTCAAGTCAATACTGATGCAAATATTGCAAATTTTAAACGACAACTAGAGCAAACTGGTTGTATGTATGATTGGTCTAAAGAAGTTAATACAACCGATCCTGATTTTTATAAATGGACGCAATGGATTTTTATTCAAATGTTTAAAGCGGGGCTTGCTTATCAGGAAGAGGTTGCTATTAATTGGTGCCCTTCATGCTTGACGGGCCTTGCAAATGAAGAGGTTGTTAACGGTTCTTGCGAGCGTTGTGGCGCACCAGTAGAGCAAAGAAATATTCGCCAATGGATTTTACGTATCACTAACTACGCACAAAAATTACTTGATGGCCTAGATACCCTTGAATGGCCAGAAAAAGTTAAAATGATGCAGCGCCATTGGATTGGCAGAAGTGAAGGCGCGCGCATTAACTTCACCGCGTGCAGCACAAAAGGGAACGATGTAACGCTTCCTGTATTTACCACGCGAGCAGATACGTTATACGGTGTTACCTTTTTGGCTATGGCGCCGGATCATCATCTTGCTGATAGCATTGTTCTTCCTGAGCATGTGCATGAGGTGCAAGAGTATAGAAAAATTACTGATCACCTTTCGCCTTTTGAGCGTACGTTGCAAAAAGAAAAAACGGGTGTTTTTACCGGATCATTTGCCGTAAATCCCATTAATAATGAGCGTTTGCCTATCTACCTTACCAATTATGTTCTTAAAGATTATGGCACCGGTATTGTTATGGGAGTGCCGGCACATTGTGAGCGTGATTTTGATTTTGCAAAAAAGTACAATATTCCTTTAAAACAAGTTATTTCTTCACCTCTGATTGAGTATGATGATGAAGGAAATCTAATCCGCGGCTATGAAGGTGATGGCACGTTAATCAACAGTGGACAGTTTAATGGCCTTGATGCTTTCAAGCAGGGAATTGCGGCCATTACCAACTTTTTAGTTGATAAAGGTTTGGCAGAGCGCACGATAACCTATAAATTACGCGATTGGATTTTTTCTCGTCAACGCTATTGGGGAGAGCCGATTCCTGTTGTGCATTGTCAAAAATGCGGCGTAGTGGCGGTGCCAGAAAATCAATTGCCCATTCGTTTGCCCGATGTTGATCGCTATCAACCAACGGGTACCGGAGAATCGCCACTTGCAGCTCTTACTGATTGGGTTAATACGACCTGTCCTGAATGTGGCGGCCCTGCAAAACGTGAAACAAATACGATGCCGCAATGGGCTGGTTCATGTTGGTATTTTTTGCGCTATCCAAATCCAACCCTCAAAGATAAACCATTTTCTCAAGAAGATATAAACTATTGGTTGCCCGTTGATTTGTATGTTGGCGGTATTGAGCATGCAATTTTGCATTTATTGTACGCGCGCTTTTGGATAAAAGTGCTGCATGATCTTGGTTATTTACCATTTAATGAACCGTTTACGCATCTATTTAACCAGGGCATGATTACTAAGTATTCTGAAAAAACTGGCTTTGTTGAAAAGATGTCAAAATCAAAAGGTAATGTTGTTAATCCTGACGATATTATTACCTGGTATGGTTCAGATGCTTTGCGTATGTACATGCTTTTCATGGGACCACCAGAGCTTGATGCTGAATGGCAAGATAGCGGCCTTGAAGGGATTAAAAGATTTTTAAATCGTTTATGGAATTATCTACAAGACCCAGAGCATAGAGTGCAAGAAGGACATCAAGATGTTGCGGTAACCAAACGTTTTCATCGCTTTTTGAAAGAATACCAAGAGCGTATTGATCATTTTAAACCGAATACAGCAGTTTCTGCTGCTATGGAATTTTTAAATGAGCTCTATGAAAAGCAGATGAAATTGGCACCATCTACCCTTGAACAGTTTATTGTAGCTCTTTCTATTATGATTCCTTTTATGGCTTCTGAGCTCTTAGAAACATTGTGTAATAAAACATTGCAAGAATGCACATGGCCAACCGTTGATGAAAAAATGGCACAAGTTGATGAGCTTGAAATGGTTGTACAAGTAAACGGTAAATTGCGAGCACATTTTATGTGTGCACCAGGCACAGGACAAGGCATTATACAAAAAGAAGCTGAAAAACTTATTGCACCATGGTTGGAAGGAAAAAATATAGTAAAAGTTATTTTTGTACCAGATCGCTTGATTAATTTTGTAGTTAAGTGAATGTGAGAATAATTTTTAGTATTGTTCGCACCCTTCGACGGGCTCAGGGCGAACGGGAATGAGATCTGAGTGCAGCGTTTATTTTTGTGTCCCGACGTAGTATTTGTGCAAAGTCTGAGAGAGGCCGTTCGTGCTGAGCGTGTCGAAGCATTCGAACGGCAAATTAAGGTAATAAAAAAAGGGAGCTCTATGAAACTATTTTTAGATACGGCGGATTATAAACTTCTTGAGGAATGGGCATCAAAAGGAATTATTGATGGCGTAACAACCAACCCAACGCATCTTGCAAAGGAGGGTGGTGATCCTAAAAAGGTGGTTCAAAACATAGCAGAACTATTTCCTCAAGGATCTATTAGTGTTGAAGTGACAGAAGTTGAAGCGCAAAAAGTTTATGAACAAGCGCGCAAGATTGCTGATTTGGCAGAAAATATTGTTGTTAAAGTGCCGTGCTATCCAGATTATTATCCAGTGATACAAAAATTAGTACGAGAAAATATTCCTCTTAATATTACGCTTGTTTTTACGCTGACTCAAAGTTTGTGTATGTGCAAATTGGGCGTGCGCTATATTTCTCCTTTCATTGGTCGCTTAGATGATATTGATACGTCTGGCATTGATCTTATTTTGCAAATTCGCGCTATGATTGATGAATACGGTTATGATACTCAATTACTTGCCGCATCAATTAGAAGTGTAAATCATTTGCATGCAGTAATTCAGGCAGGTGCAGATGTGGCAACGGTTCCGGTTGAGGTATTACATAAAGCTTTGCACCATCCACTTACCAAACAAGGTATGGATAAATTTTTAGCAGATTGGAAGAAGCTCGGTATTACGCAGTTTCCTTAAAAATGTATGACCAAAAAAATTACGGTATTGCATGTTACGAACAATTACTATCCTTATCGCTCGGGAGTTGCACGTTCTCTTGATAGTATACATAATGCGGTAAAAAATTTAGGTCATAGTTCATATTTGGTAACACTTGATTTTAAAAAAACAGAAGAAGATCAAGAAGGAGTGCATCGCCTTTTTTGCCCTTTTAAATTTTCTTATAAGCAAAAACCGATGGCAATTCCCTTGCGGCCATTTAAAGAACTTTCTGCGCTTATAAAAGCATTGAAGCCATCAATTATTCATGTGCATCATCCCTTTTTTTTAGGAAAAATTGCTCTTGATCTTGGCAAGCGGTATAAAATTCCGGTTGTTTTTACGTATCATACGCAGTATGAACAGTATGTTCATTACATTCCGTTACCAGAAAAGGTGACGCAGGTGGTGGTAAAAAAATTAGTTGAAGATTTTTGTAATGATGTTGATGCTCTTATAGCACCGTCAAAAACAATAGCTGATGAATTATCTACAAAGCATAATCATAAAACTATTCAAGTTATTCCAAGTGGTATAGATAGCTCTTTTTACCAGAACATACTAAAAACTAAGGTACAAAAAACAGTGCGGCTCCTTACGGTAAGTCGTTTTGCGCCAGAAAAAAATATAGAATTTTTGCTGCGCGTTGCACGCTTAATGCATAATGAACCTATAACATTTCATATTGTTGGGTATGGGCCGCATGAACAGAAATTGTTTTCCTATGCTTATACACAGTTGGGACTATCTACTCAAAAGGTGCGGTTCATTGTTAAGCCTTCCACGCAAGATTTAGTGCAAGAATATCAGCAAGCGGATCTTTTTTTGTTTGCCTCAACTACCGAAACGCAAGGGATTGTTCTTGCAGAGGCAATGGCAGCAGGATTGCCAGTTATAGCGCTTGATGCAGCAGGTTCAAGGGACATTATAAAGCATGGTAGTAATGGATTTTTAATCAAGACAGAGCAAGAGATGGTAGATTCTATTAAAGCTTTTATAGATGATAATAATTTGTATGCAGCATGTTCACAAGAATCTTTGGCAACAGCGCAACAGTATACGCCTGAAATAATAGGCAAGAATATGCTTAATTTTTATTATGAACTGCTCAAAAGTCGATAATTCTATATTTTTCAGGTTTAAATATGGTACGGTAAAAAAGTAGGTCATTGCATTCTTTTTATTGTTGCGTTAGTATGCAAGAAAAGAATGTTTTTTTATTCTAAAAAGAGGAGTGGTCGTATGTATAAAAAACTTTTTTCTTTAGCGTCTTGTGCATTTTTGGTTTCAGCAATCTCTGCACAACCAGATAAAGAGTTTGATGCTATAGATATTGCTATAAAATTGCAAAAAGATTGTTCAGAATCTGGCGATACCGTTTCATGGCAAGCGTTAAAACAAGAAGTTGTTTTGATGGCTCGTTCTTGCCAACAATGCACCGATATGACTATTGATCGCATGGCTCCTGACGTATGCGCTTGTTTAAAACGCATGATAGAAATCCTCAAGCAAGATCCATCTATTTCTGGTGGTGTTACGGTAACAGTGTATGATTCTATGAGCAAAGGGTGCCAAGGTTTTATTCGTCGTCCAAAACAAATGGATCAAGATGTTGAATCATTAGAAATGATGGTTCATATTGAGCGAGATACCATGAATGCTCCATCAACGCTTTTGAGTCGTGTATGGGATGATGTTGTCAGAGGCGCTATGATGGTTGCCAAAGAGTGCCAAGAATGCACTGATGGTACTATGCATCAGACAGTAGATAAAATTTGTATGTGTATTAAAGATGCTCTTGATATCATTAAGCTTGATCCTGAAACAAAGGGTGGTTTGCGCATGGTAGTGCATGATAGTAATCACAGAGGATATCAGGGCTATGTTGCTCGCATGTAAGAAGCTCTCTTTTGTTTTGATTTGACCTGAAAGCATAATACCCTTATGATGAGTGCAGGAAAAAAAAGGTATTCTTTATAACCAAAAAAGGGTTTTTATGTACAAAAAATTTGCATTAGCATCGTTAGCTGTTGTATCAACATTGTGTGCTTCAGAAACAACTATGAATGATATTTCTGTTGATCAGTTAGCACAAGAGGTAAGAACAGTTACTCTTGCTTCTTGTATTGTTAATACGGGAGAAAGCAATAGTCAAGCATGGCATGCTATCATACAAGAAATTCATGATGTGCTGACAAAAATAAGTGCCTATTCCCCTGAAGACATAGAGGCAGCTATTGATGATCTTATTGCTTGCGCAAGAAGAATCATTGTTCTAAAAAGAGAGTGCCCAGAGATTCAAGCGCTTCTTAATGTTTTCTTTTCACCTGAAATGATGACGCTGCAACAAGAAGGTCAACCAGAAGCTCAGGAAGCATAATTTTTTTAGGTTGAACTATTTATTAACCTTCGTTTAAAGTCAGTTTCCCTGGCTGCAAACGAAGGTTTTTTCTTTATAGGGGTTATTTTCAAAGTGCAATAAATGTGCTATGCTAGAAGCACTATGAAAACATTTACCTTAAAAGCACCTTACGGGCCATCAGGAAGCCAGCCAGAAGCCATAAAAAAGCTTCTTAAAAGCCGTCCTGGTAAATCTACGCTGTTAGGAGTAACGGGGTCAGGGAAAACTTATACCATGGCCAACGTTATAGCCAACCAGAATAAACCTGTTTTAGTGCTTGCACCTAACAAGACATTAGCGGCACAGCTTTATGAAGAGCTTTCCCTGTTTTTTCCAGAAAACAAGGTTTGCTATTTTGTAAGCTATTATGACTATTACCAACCGGAATCATATTTGCCGGCTCAGGATGTTTATATTCCTAAAGAAACTAAGGTAAATAGTGAAATTGAGCGTTTGCGTATTGAAGCAACCGCTTCCTTAATTAATAGAAATGATACTATTGTTGTAGCATCCGTTTCTAGTATTTACTCTTTGGGTAACCCTGAAGATTACCGAACGTTAAGTTTATCTTTAAAAGTTGGTCAACATATTAAACGTTCAGATCTGATTCGTCAGCTTCTTTTTATTCAGTATGAACGTAATGACATTACTAAAAAATCAGGTACGTTCCAGGTTCTTGGTAATACCTTAGAAGTTATGCTTCCTTACCAAAAAGATAAGCTTCGTATTGAACTTTTTGGTGACATGATCGATGGCATGAGTTGGGTTGATAAAATGAACAATTCAGTGACCATGAAACTTGATAATACTCTTATTCTTCCTGCAAAGCATTTTGTTACAACACAAGCAAAAAAAGATGCAGCTATTGCAAGTATTCAAGCTGAGCTTGAAGAATGGGTGCCGCAGGTAGAAAATCCTTTATACCGGGAGCGCATCAAACAGCGCGTTTCGCATGATCTTGAAATGCTTGCGCAAATGGGCTACTGTTCTGGGATTGAAAACTATTCTATTCATTTTGATGGTAGAGAAACGGGCCAAGCGCCAAAATGTTTATTCGATTTTTTTCCTGAAGATTTTTTAATGATTATTGATGAATCTCATATTGCCATTCCACAGTTACGCGGCATGTTCCATGGTGATCGCGTACGTAAAAATTCACTTATTGAATACGGTTTTCGTTTGCCTTCAGCACGTGATAATAGACCGTTAAAATTTGATAAAATTGAACGTTATTTTAACGATGTTATTTTTGTTTCTGCAACTCCAGGAGAGTATGAATTAAAAAATGCAGATAACGTTGTAGAACAGATTATTCGTCCAACGGGATTGTTAGATCCTGAAGTTGAAATTCATCCTCGCCAAGAGCAGATGAAACATTTAATTGAACAAATACGCGAAACCAAAAGGCGTGGTTTCCGTTCATTAGTTATGGTAATGACCAAAAAGCTTGCAGAGCAACTAGCAACCTATTTAGAAGAACAGCAAATCAAAGTTTGTTATTTACATAGTGAACTGAAAACACCAAAACGAACTGAGCTTTTGCAAAAATTACGTTTGGGAGTTTTTGATTGTTTAGTTGGGGTGAACTTATTGCGTGAAGGTATTGACCTTCCTGAAGTTGCTTTGGTTTCTATAATGGATGCAGATGTAGAAAGCTTTTTACGTGATGAACGTTCACTAATCCAGATTATGGGCCGTGCTGCGCGTAATACGGAATCAAAAGTTTTTTTATATGCAGATAAAATAACAAAATCAATGAAAGCTGCTATGCATGAAACGCAACGTCGTCGTGCTTTACAGCAAGCATATAATGAAGAACATGGCATAACGCCGCAAACCGTTAAGCGTGAGGTTGGTAAAACAATAGCCAATATTCAAGCTGCTATTGCTATGGCTTCTGCGTCAAAACGAAAAAATACTCAAAAAATTATTCATAAAGAACTGCAACGAGAAATTCTTGAGCTTGAAGCGCATATGCATGAAGCTGCTGAAAATCTTGATTTTGAAAAAGCAATTGCCTTGCGCGAGCAGTGGTATGAGCTCAAAAAGCAACTTTAATTAATTAACGTGAATTTGATCTAAGGACTTTTAATAAAAAGACGAATCAATTTATTTTTTTAAGAATTATTTTAAATCCCGTTCGTGGTGAGGAGCCTAGCGTTTACTTCTGCGTGCCCAACGCAGCATTTGTGCGAAGTCTTGGAGTTCGACCGAAGGGTCAGCACGAACGGCTTTAATATAACTATTTTTTTATTCCGTTCGCCCTGAGCTCGTCGAAGGGTGCGAACGCAAAATATGATTTTTTCGAATTTTCGAATTATAGATAAACTTTAATTTTTTGTTAAGAAATTTTTATCAATATAGATTGGTGTTTCTTTTTCTTTTACTCTGCATATGCAAATAGGTGTATCAGTTACTTTTTCAGGTAGGATGGTGCGAGGATTTTTGCATGTTTCGAATTTTTCTACAAATTCTTTTAGTTCAGACTCAGAGCAACCCTCAATTCTTTTACCAATAATATCGCCTATTTCCTTGATACCAGTTATAGCATAGTCGGAAGGAATGAATTCTATTACTAGGCTTACGACATTATTTTTATACGGGCCATCGGTAACATTATAAGTATCCTGAGCTGCGATGTTAAAAATAAATATGAATGCAGATCCCATTTTTTTTATCATTGAAATCCTTAGACTAATTTGAAAATTTACATTCCCGTTCGTGCTGACCCCCTCGTCAGCTTGCAGCTGCTCGGGACTAAAGGCCATTTAGCTTGCCTGCCCTGAGCCTGTCGAATGGGTCGAAGCATTCGAACGGTAATTAAAAATTTAATTAACTTTTTCTAAATTCTCATTACCAATAACTATTATTTCATTGCTATCTTTATCTTTGCATACGCAAACAGGAATATCTTTAATATGTTGGGGTAATACGTTTACTACCGCACTATATAACATTTTTCTTTTTTCATCTTGTTCTTCTTTTTTATCGACAAATTGTTTTTTCTCTAGTTCTTGCTCTATTGTTTCTTGAGATTTTATCTTGAGGAAAAATTCTTTTTTTTCTTCTGGTGTTAGCTTAGCAACACGTTCAAGTATAATGTTTCTGACATGATCTTGATTCGTTTCAGTTTCAGGTAGCTTTGGTCGATTTGCATCAAAAGGTTTGAATGTTTGTTGTACGGTTACCGTACAATCTTTATAAGGACCCGCAGTAATTTTATAGGTTTCTTGGCAGCACTGTATTGATTGGCTTGCTATCAAAGCGAAAACTATTATTTTTTTCATTTCACATCCCCTTTATTTTTGGTACCTTAATCTTATATATTTTTTTTTGAGGGAATCAAGAGTTTTACAACAAAAAGGGAAACTATGAATGTAAAAAGAAATTCTATTTTTGTACTATACCTTATTGGTCTTACGTTAATAAGTGGCGGGTGCTATGGATTTTTGCGGCGAGGATTTTCAATGAACTATACGGATATTAAAAATGTTGCTGATGTAAAAGCACTCTTTCCTACAACGGTTGGTCAAATAGAAGAGTTGGTAAACAAAACAAAGCAAAATGCGCAAAAGCGTGTTGCAGAAATTATTGCCGTGCCAGATGCAGAGCGTTCGTTTGCCAATACAGCATTTGCATTAGATGAAGCTTCTGGTTTTTATTTGTCAGTACCGATCTGTATTCTTGTGGTATTGAGTAATGTAAGTCCAGATGATGCGGTACGCGATGCTGCTAATAAATATTTGGTAGAATTATCACAATTTGCGATTGATCTTTTTGGTCAAAATGTTGAGCTTTATAATGCATTTAAAGCATATACGCAAGGCAATGCTCGTAAAGAAACATTAAATGATGAAGAGAAGTACTTTATTAAAGAAACCATGGAAGAGTTTAAGCGTGAAGGCTTAGATTTTTCTGAAGAAAAGCGTAACAAAATAAAAGAGCTTAAAAAGCAGTTAGCAGAATTAAGCAATGATTTTGAAAAAAATATTAATGAAGATAAAACAACCGTTATTGTTACACCAGCTGAACTAAAGGGCATGGACGAAGATTTTATTAAAGGACTTAAAAAGACTGATGATGGTAATTACATTTTAACCATTGATTATTCCGTTTATTATCCTATTATAGAATACAACGAACTTTCACCAGTCAGAAAAAAAATGTATCAAGCATTTTTGAATCGCGCTTATCCTGTTAATATCGAAGTGCTTAAGAAAGTAATCAGCTTACGTGATCAACTTGCCAAAGAGCTAGGCTACAAGAGTTTTGCAGATTTGAATATTGATGGTGAAATGGCAAAAAATTCTGAGCATGCACGTCAGTTTATTAATAACCTTATTGACCGTGCAAAGCAAAAATCTGAGCAAGAATTTGAAGAACTCAAAACAGATTTACCAGAATCGGTTGAGCTTGAACAGGGCAAAATCAAACCATGGGATGGTGCTTTTGCTAAAGAAACCTTTAGAAAAAAACATTACCAAGTTGATGATAGAGAAGTTAAAAAATATTTCCCTATGCAAAAAACAATTGATGGACTTTTATCTATTTACGAAAAATTCTTTAACATACAGTTAAAAAAATCAGAGCTTAACGATCTTTGGGCGCCTGATTTGACGATGATTGAAGCCTATAAGGGTGATACCTTACTAGGTTATTTAATTCTTGATTTGTATCCACGTCCTAATAAATATAGTCACGCTTGTGCCATTACTGTGGTTCCTACGCTAAAAACAAAAGAGGGCAGAACGCCAGCAGTTGCCGTAGTACTTGCAAACTTCCCTAAACCTGTAGGCGATAAACCTTCATTGCTTGAACTGACTCAAGTTCGTACCTTTTTCCATGAATTTGGGCATGCCATTCATGGTATTTTAGGAGCAACAGAACTTTCTACCTTCTCAGGCTTGAATACTAAGAGAGATTTTGTTGAAATGCCGTCTCAAATGCTTGAAGAATGGCTTTGGGATGCTGAAATATTAAAATTATTAAGCAGCCATTATCAAACAGGCCAACCGTTGCCAGATGATATGATTAAAAAGATTCTAGCAACCAAGAACTTTTCTTCTGGCGCATGGGTTACCCAGCAAGCTCTCTATGCATTACTTGCTCTTGATTATTTTGCACCAGGTATGGCAAAAGATGTCATGCAAATACTATTTGCCTTAGAAGAAAAATTAAAGCCTCATATGGTTGTTTACAAAGAGACCCATATGCCAGCAGGATTTGGCCATTTAATGGACTATGGGGCCAAATATTATGGCTATTTATGGTCAAAAGTATTTGCGCTTGATTTATTTAACCATATCAAGAAGTATGGGTTGCTGAATCCTGAGATAGGTGAACAGTATGCTCAAAAAGTTATAGGTAAAGGTGGATCAAAAGATCCTAACGAGCTCCTAAAAGATTTCTTGGGCAGAGAGCCGAATGCAGATGCATTCTTTGCTGATTTAGGATTGTAAAGAAAAAAGAAAGGAGCGCCTGTGTCAGGGGCAAGCGCTCCTTGGAGTGAGAGTGACCGAACTTATTGTTCCTCAGTTTGCATCATACTTTGCATTTTAGCTTTTAATGTTTCTAAGTGTGCTGGTGTTACGTTGATATTTTTGAAGAATACATAGCACCACTCACCAGAACCAGGCATACCTTTGCGGAAGTTAGGGTTTTTGAACTCTACTAAAGGTTCGCCAATTTGTTTCATATCAATGCCAGAAGCGCATACTATGCCAATATCAGCATGTTTTTCAGCAAAATCATTGAATGCTTTGTACATATTGTGCATATAAACCGGCTGGTTGTTTGCGCCAATATATGTTTCTTTACCAACTTTTTCATAAAGGAATTCAGTTCCTTTTGGACCTTTGAAGCTTGCAATCATAGTCATACCAGTCATAGGTGCTGCGCTGTGAACTATGTTATGATTACGTGTTTTAAGGGCCGCTACTGTTGCATTAAGATCGTTCATTACAGGGATATGTTTTTGTGTATGGAACATAGAACGCTTTTGATCAAATGGAATTACAAGGTTTTGTGCTTCCATTTCTGCTTCTGAAAATTGTTCTTCAACTTCACCAGCTTTAGTAGCGATTTGGCTTACTTTTGGCTGTTGTTTAGTAAATTTTGTTATTGTTGCGCCTTGCGCATTAATAACAGTTATCAGTACTAACAGACTGATAAGATTCGACTTATTCATAAAGGAACTCCTTTTTTAGTAAGGTTAACAATACTCTTATTTATTCACTTTCGTATACCCTTGGCCTTCTTTTAACTCGAAGCACCAATATTTTTCATTATTTTTCGTCATTTCTTTTGCACTGGCAAAACTTTTAAATCCGTATACATTATACGGGTTGCTAGGTTCAAATCCTGGTAATAATTCTTTCTTTATGCATACATTAAATACAGTATCTTGGTGATCATGGCCAACTTGTGCTGCAATTGAATAATCAGGATTTTGGGCAAAACCAACGGCCTTCATAAGATCTACCGTGGTTTCTACCACAATACGATTACCAATTTTAGGAAAATTAATTCTTCCTACACGGGCAGCATTCACAAAGTAAGGAATTCTGCCACCTTCAGTACGCTCAAGACCTTTTTGTTGAGCAGGATTTATAAATACTGCATTATAGGTAACGGTAGCCACAGCATTAAGCTCAAGTGCAAAATTTGTTAGCAGTAACGTTATGCATATTAAAGATAATAAACGCTTCATACTCTCCCCTTTTTTAAACCTTTTTTTCTTTAGGGCCTTATAATATCTTTCTAATATAAATATTACAAATAGAATTAAACATTATGCAAGGGTTTTGTGAAATTTTCTCTAGATGTTTTTGTGTGCATGCTATAGAATAGCAAAAAAGCTTTAAAGTAAGGGTTGTTTTGAAGTCCATAGAAAAGCGCAACGGCATAGTTTTAAAAAATTATTGTCCAAATAAGCAGAAGCTTATTATTTTTGATGAAGAGCTTGGCAAGATAGAGGCCATTTTTTTTGCTCGAGGCCATCATATGATAAGTGCAGGAAGTTATTTATGCTATTATGCAGAGCGGACAAAGAATCAGTGGTATAAACTTGAGGGGTATGAACTATTTCATGCCCCTTTGCAGCTTGCTCGGTATGAGCTCTATTTTTATCATCATGTTCTTGAGCTGTGTTATTACTTCATTCCCTTTGAATTACCCCTTGATGGTATATTTGATTTACTTAAGTTTTTACTGTATTCATACCATGAAGTAGCAGATTCTTATAAAAAAAAACTTTTTTTATTGAGATTTTTTGTCCAATTAGGTATATATCCAGAAGAAGAGTTTGGGTTGCATACCATTGGTGATTATTTGCTTTCTCAACCTATTGACGTTATCTTGAATACTGAAATTGTTTCAGAAAAAGCTCTTGAAAGATGGTTGTTTTTTTGTATAAAAAGCCATCCTCAAAGTGATTATTTTAAAACTATGCTAATAGGGTATAAATAATGATTCCTAATAAAAAAATTATTTTTTTGAGCTTGTTTATAGGTTTGTTCTCGATGCATTCTGCATCTGGTATTAAGTTGTTTGATCCTGCACGTCTTTTTACGCCAGAAAAAGAAGATCGAGAAGATCAACTCTCTCTTCTTAAAGGGGAATATGAAAAGATTAGAGAAAATACTCAAGCAGAGCTAAAAAAGCTCCAAGAAAATATTGCAGTGGTTGAACGAGCTTTAAATGATGCAAAAAATCAACAAGCTGCATCGCCAGGACAGGATTTTTTAAATAAAAAAATTTCTCTTTTAAATGCTACTTACCAAGAAAAACTTAATATTCAATTTACCCTTAAAGAAATACCTCTTACTATAGAACAACAGATAAAAACGCTAGAAGAATACCTTAAAGCACCAGATTTTAAAGCCCTTATTTTGGAGCCTCGCTCTTTTTATCCTTATGATGTTGTTCAAAGCTCAATAAAAAAGGTTTTGGACCAAGAAGAGCGTATTAATAACCTGAAACTCCAAAGAAATGATGTAACGGTTGAGCTTGAAAATCGCAAAAAAAAGCTTGCCTCAGCTGCAAAAGATTACCAAGAAAAAAAGAAAGAGCAGGAGGAATTTAGCGCAAAAGCTCCAGAGAGCACTCCTTCTCAGGCAGAGCTTTCTTTTGAACAGCGTGGGGAGATTATTGATTTAGAAGAACGTTATGATGGTTATTTGCAGCAACTTGCCGATTTGCAAGTTCAAGCTACCATGCGCAAAATAGCCCTTTTGAATACAACCATTTTTGTAGAAGAACAAAAACAAAAAGTTCTTGAAAATAATTTGGCTCGTGTAAAGGCGGGCTTGCGTATTACTGAAACTGAAGTTCAGGAAGCAAAAAATAGTGTAGAAAAACGTGATCAAAAGGCCCAAGCTTTACAGCAAACACGCCTAGAGGAAAGAAAAAAGCTTACCGCGTATAAAGAAAAGCTTAAAAGAGATCTAGAAATAGAAGCTAAGCGCTTGAATATGCCCGTTTTAGAGAAAGATGAATTAAGCTCTTGGGTTGTAGAGCAGCCATCCCTTGAAAGCTTTACGGCTTTGTGCCAAATGGGTTTTTTGAATACAGAAATTAATGTAATTAATCGTAGAATAGATTTTTTGACGGCAGAAGTTGAGCTTGAAAAGGCTAAATCAGCGCGAGAAGCACTAAAATTTGCTATTTTAATGACCTGGCATGATCTTACTCATCGTAAATTTAAAGATAATGAGCATATTATTGCGGAACTAAAAAAATTCAAAGAGCGAGAAGCTGAAATTAATCGAGAGTTAAGCTCATTTCAGGATAAGCGCAATGCTGCAATTAATCAGTTAAATATTCAAAATAAAGAGCTCACCAACCTTCGAGCATTTAGACAAGAGGTTGAAAAAGAACGCGAGGGCTTTTTTAGACGAGTTCCTGTTCGTTTTGTAAACTGTTTAAAGAGTTTACAGCGAGCAGAAAAAAACATACAAGATCAGATAGATATTAATGGTAAATTGATAGAAACCTATTCTAATCTGATTGCTACGCTCGATAGTACTATTAAAGAGATTAATATTATTACCATTGAGCTGAAAACTAAAAGTATTTGGCAGCGATCTCAATATGCTATTTCATGGCAAGGGGTAAAAAATATTATTCCAGACTTGGGATATTTTATTACCGACCTTTACCAGATAGCGGTTTCATTCTTTGCTAATTTAAAGTGGTCTAATATTCTTGCAACCTTTAACCGAATTTTTAATGCCCCAGGAAAAATTTTATTATGGGCTATTGTATTATTTTTACTTATTTCATGTTTTATATTTTTACGCAATAGGTTACCTGAATTTAGAGCATATTTAACTTCATTTTCTACAAAAGGTTTTTTGGCTGTTATTATTGAGCTGAGTGTATGTACTCTATTATTCATTGAGCGTTATTTGGTTTGGCTTTATATATGGGCCGTTATTTTTACAATGGTCAATTTTGATGTTGTTTCAGATTTATTTCTTGAAATAGTTTTTTACTTAGCGTCTATAGGTTACCTAATCTATTTTATAAGAAAATTTATTTATTATGTTATTTCTTATAATCGTAGGCATAATTATGTTATTTTTGCTCAAGGTTTTGAGAGACGTTTTATAACGGTAACTTCAATATTTTTTTATTTGACGATAGCAGTTCTTTTCTTTAGAGAGGCATTTATTTTAGCAACCGTTCATAAATCTGAATTACCCACTATCTTACTGGCAGGATATTCAATTTTTCTTCGCTCCTTACTAATTTTCTCAATTGGCAAAAACGAAATTTTGGGCTTAATAACACCCCGTGGCCCTATAACAACCTGGCTTGCATATGGGGTCGAGCATTATTATTACCCAATTTTAATTGCTATTACTGTTCTTATGGTTATGAGTGATCCTTATGTTGGAGGCTATGGTAACCTTGTTTCATATATTATTTGGGGTACCATAGGAACGGTTATAATAACGCGTCTTTTATATATCATTCACACCTATGCGAAAAATTACTCTGAAGTTGTTTTCTTTTCAACCGAAGAAGAAGTAAAGAGAGAACGTTTTGGTTATGCCAAAACATGGTACGGTATTTTTGCTATAGCACTTTTTTTGATTTTTATCTTAGTGGGCCTTTTATTTATTGCTCGCATATGGCATTTACCATTTTCTCTTGAAGATATTAGGAAATTTTTTGATTATGGTATTTTCAAGACCGGTATTGAATCTAAAAGTGGTGAAGATATTTGGTTTACACCCGGTAAACTTTTTGTCTTGCTTGGTTTTGTTGCCGGCGGCTTTTTGGCAGCTGTTGCTTTCAATCGTTTTGTGCTACACCGTATATTCGATATTTTACCAGTTGATCTTGGTGTGCAAAATACGGTTGTAAGTATTACGCGGTACTTGATTGTTATTATTTTTATATATTTAGGTTTTTCTTGGGCAAATCTGGGTAACTTATTAATAGCAATCGGTATCGTTATCGGTTCGATTGGTTATATTGTTAAAGAACCGCTTGGTGACTTTATTTCATACTTTATTATTTTAGTACAACGTCCTATTCAGATTGGTGATTTTATTATGCTTGATCACGATACGCAGGGTGTTGTGCGCAAAATAACGCCACGATCAGTGATTTTGCGTCGTAAAAATAGCTATAGTATTATATTGCCTAACTCAATGATTTTGAATCGTTCAGTAAACAATTGGAGCTATGGCAGGAACTTCATAGCATTCGATGACATTTACTTTACCGTAAATTATCAGGCAGATCCTGAAGAAGTCAGAAAACTTATGCATCAAATACTTGATGAAAGTACAGAAGTACTCAAAAGCCCCCAACCCATTATTCGCTTACATGAATTTGGGGAATATGGCTTTGTATTTATGGTGCGTGGTTTTATTAGCAACATTAATATTCTACGCCAGTGGGATATAGCAAGTAACATTCGCTTTGCTATTATTGCAACGCTTCGTAAACACAAAATTAGCTTGGCAATTCCTGCTCGCGTATTGCTGCAGGATTCACAAAAAGCTTCAATGCTGCCAGATATTACTTAATATTGGTTTTTTCTTCTACGGTCTTTCTGATTTTGCGCCATAATTGTGCTTCAAAGAAGCCATAGAAAATCATAGCAAGCGAGAAGAATATTAAAATCCAGTTAAGCCACTGCTGCAAGATATTGAGAGTATGGAGTAATAGTACTATACCGAAAAGCATAGTTATTACGCCACGGAACTCTTTACTTAAAAAATTAAAATCTCCAAACATAGCATACTCCTTTTTATTTTCAGGGTAGCACATGCCGGAAGGCAAAAGCAAGAGATTAAGCTTTTAGAGCTTGGATTTAGGTGTTTTTACTGGAGCTTTTTTCTCTATATGGGGATCGGTTTGAGGGGCCTTTTCATCTGTCTTGGCCGTAGGAGGATTGATGGTTTGAGATTGGTTTTGAACTGATGATTCTACAGGTCTCATATTATCTAGAGCAGTAATAGATAGCACGATCACCATAAGACCTCCAGCAATAATATTGATAGGTTCCATTTATTCTCCTTCTTTTAAAAATCCTTCTATAGGCCACGGTGTTTCAAGATCAATATGATAATCATGAAGTAGTTGCTCGTGAGTCAATATTACTATTTTTTTTATGGGAATAGTACTTGTACGTATAGTTTTTAAAAGTCCTTCCATGAGCATCCATTTTTCATACAGCGCATACTGTTTTTCAAAAGGATTGTGATCAAGAGATATGAGTGCCAGATTATCATGCGCTACGGCAACGGTTTGCACCGTAATTTTTTTAGGTATAACTTTTTCTTCATGCATAAGAGAAAACCAAGCATTTACCAAGTAATGTACTGTTTGGCTCATATCTTCTGACCATAACAATTCTATTTCTTCATGATGCCATTGGTGAGTGCGCCAAAAAAAAAGAGTTACTTTTTTTTTTGTAATAGCAGTTCTATCAAAAGAATAATCTGTATTGAATGGGCTACGAAAAATTATAAGATTATTAAGATAGACGTAAAGCAGAGCTCCTATGAGCAAAGATGCAGTAGAGAGTATTACTATATTTTTTTTCATGATGCATCCGGATTTATTATAGTTTCTAATGCATCTACTAATGCTTCAGCCAAGCAATGCCAATCGTTCCTTTTTTTAAGCCCTGCTTCTATGAGCAATGCAGGACAATTAATACCAAGCAATGGTTTGCAAGGAAGGCCAAAAAATCCTTTACAATCAAAATAACGTTTATATTTTTTTTTATTAAAGAATTGAAGCAAGTTTGTTCCATAAGAATAAGAAGATTCTGTATGAGCTCTATAAGCATGTTTGTAAGGAATAAAAGAAAAGCCATTATCGACATAAGGCCAAAAATCTGTTGCTGTATTATAAAGGAATTGATAGAGATACAAAGATGGTTTTTCTTCTTTTTCTTGATAAAAATGAATGCTCAGGTAAAGATCTGTTTTCATTCTGTTTGCAATATGAGCATTTTGCAAATGCTCTACAGTTTGGCCAGCAGAGCGAGAGAGTACAACGTGTACGTATGGATAGAGTTCATTCAGATTTTTTTTTAGTGCTTCTGCGCATTGGAGTGTGAGTCCTCGTTCAAAACAATCGTCAATTTCACGCCCTTCATACTTTGCATGGCCAGCTGGATCAAGCATAAGCGTAAAGCTTTGTATGTTGTAGCACGGAGTAAGCAATAAAAAAAATAGAAAAAAAATTGTTTTTATCGGCATGCTAAATCAGTGGTTAAAAATTCTTGTAAAAAAGTTTTTCTGATAATAGTTTTATTATTCTTAATAGCAATAGCAAGAGCTTTTGGTTGCCCAATAAAAATGCATAGTTTTTTTGCACGTGTAATAGCAGTATAGATTAAATTTCGTTGCAAAAGCATAAAATGTTGCATAAAAATAGGAATGATAGCAACATCATATTCAGAGCCTTGGCTTTTATGAATAGAGATAGCATATGCCAGTACTAGTTCATCAAGTTCATCAAATCTATATTCTACCGGCCGTTCATCAAAATTAACAATAACTGTTTTTTCTTCTTCTTGAATGGTTGAAATAGAACCAATATCACCATTAAATACCGATTTATCATAGTTATTACGAATTTGCATAACTTTATCATGTTCTTTAAAAACGGTGTTACCATACATAACCTGCTTTTCAGATGATGGATTGATGATAATTTGTAAATCTTGATTTAATTTTATAGTACCAGCTATTCCTCGATTCATAGGTACCAGTACAATAGAATCTTGATTATTAAAAGAGGCGCGGGGATGTTTTTTTGCATAAAGCTGTCTTAAATGGCCAGCGAGATTTTCTGGCTTTTCTTCTTTAATAAATAAAAAATCTTTTTTTGCATCAGGCAAAAATGACACGGGAAATTCCCCACGATTTATTTTATGCGCATTAAGCGTAATTAAACTATTTTGTGCCTGCCTAAAAATATAATGCAAACGCACGCTCGGAATTTTTTTACTTTCAATTAAATCTTTCAATACGCTGCCAGCGCCTACTGAAGGAAGTTGATCAACGTCACCAATAAAAATAATATGGCTTGTTAAAGGAAGCGCTTTGACTAATGCATGCGCTAAAAAAGTATCGATCATTGAAGATTCATCAACAATTAAATAATCAAGTTTAAGGGCATTTTGCTCATTATGCGTAAAGCTCATAGTACTGACATCAAACTCAAGAAGTCTGTGAAGCGTTGATGCATGCTTTCCTGTTCCTTCCATCATACGCTTTGCAGCTCTTCCTGTTGGTGCTGCTAAACGATAGGTTACTTTGTGTTCATCAAGAATTGCCAAAAGGCGTTTAATAAGCGTAGTTTTTCCCGTACCAGGGCCACCCGTTATTACGCATGCTTTGTGCGTAAGGCTGGTTATAATAGCATGTTGCTGATCTTCGTTAAGCATAAATCCATGCTTATCTGGTACGCGTAAACGTGTATAGACTTCATCTATATTAAACGTATGTGCAACAGGGTGTTCAAGCAACGTGCGCAATTTATTGGCAAGACCTTTTTCAGAAAAATAGAATTGAGAAAGCGTAATAAAATGTTTTTCTTGATGAGAAATTAATTTTATTTTTTCATGTTCATAGAGTTCATGGAGCGCCATTTTTATTTTTTGATCAGGCTCACGTGCACCTAATTCGAGCAACTCTATGGTTTTTTCTTTTAAGTCTTGCAGTTCAAGATATAAATGACCATTGCTTGTGGCTTGCGATAGTACAAAAGAAATACCCGCTTTAATGCGTTTGATAGAATCTTGCTCAAAGCCCAATTTTTGAGCAACAGCATCAGCAGATTTAAAACCTACGCCCCAAATATCTTCTGCAAGGCGATAAGGATTTTCATTGAGGACACTAATGGATGCTTGGCCATATTTTTTATAGATTTTTGTTGCAAATATAGGCGAGAGTCCTTTGTCTTGCAAAAAGATCATGATAGTAGAAATTTCTTTTTGCTCGTGCCACGCTTGCGTAATTTGCTCAATACGCTTAGGCCCAATACCTTCAATTTCAGAAAGTTTTTCTGGTGTTTTATCGATGATATCTAAAATAGCAACACCAAAATGCTCAACCATTTTTTGAGCATACACTTTGCCAATTCCTTTAATGAGTCCTGAGCCTAGATATTTTTTTAAACCAAGAATATTTGTTGGTAGTTGTGCTTTACATTCGGTTGCTTGGAACTGCCTGCCAAATTTGGCATGCATGGTCCATTGTCCTTTAAGTGTGACCTGTTCACCTGCATGTATGCCAGGAACAGTTCCGGTTACTACCGTTTGTGCGTTGGCAGAAATCTGCAAAACAAATACGCAGTAACCGGAGTCAGCGCTTTGAAAAAGAAAGCGATCTACAATCCCACTAATATGACTTGATTCATCCATAAATTATTTTTTAGCTTTTTTTTGAAGATCTAAAAATTGTTGCCATCCTCGTGGGCAGCTTTGAATAAGGTCAGACATGAAGCTTACTAAATCTTGACAGAATACATGCAAATGCTCAAAAGAAGTAGTCTTTTGTCTAAAAGTATCAAATTCATGCCCATCTTTTTCACGTGCCCAATAAAGAAGAGGACTCTCTTCACGCTCATGCTTTTCAGACCATTCTTTAATAAAGCCAAGCGTTACCGATTTTACGCCACGAGCTTGTTCAACAAAGGGCATTGATATGTGAATGAAATCTTCGATAACCGAATGTAACAATGCTTTGAACTCTTTTTTCTCTGAAGCTGATAGGAATGGATACTGTTCTTGCTCAAATTCAGCAAGTGTTGCAATACAATGGATTCTATCACCAAATAAGTATTTTCCTTTACGGATTTTTGTATGAGGATCAAGAACACCATATACCAATTTTTCAACTTCACGAATCATATAAATCATTTTTTTTATTTCATAGCCATTAATCCCAAAGGGCGTTCCATCTATAATGGCAGAGACGGTAATAGGAGGATTTTCATGGCTATGGATAGGCTCATGAGAATTTGCCTGTAGGAGTGAACATGTTAAAGTGCAATATAAGATCATTTTTTTATTCATAGGAAATCTCCTTTTATAAAATAAGTTCAAAACGTATACCAACGTTAAAATCTTTACCAATACCAGATCTGAGTACCGTCTGATCGCCATAAAGAGCAAGGCTCCATGTATAACGATGACCATCTCTAAAATAAATAACCGATCCAAAAACTTTTGCTTGGAATGCCGGAGGTCTTTGTGCAATACCTTTGCGCAAGCGCTTATCTTCTTCTGGTGGGGCTACAATTTTGCCCAATGTTTCGCCTTGTTGCCACCAGATGTCTTGTCCTAAATTAAGTTGTATCTTTCCTTGAGCCATGGTTCCATTTATCGCATTAGTAAGCTTAAATATAAAACCAGGCAATACAAGCGTATTGAATCCTTCAGGGAAAAATGTTTCTATAATCTGTTGCTCCAAAAAGCGTAACTGTTCACAAGGATTATTAAAATTAGGATTATTTAAAGCTTCAAACTCTGCTAGATTTTTTTTACGAATAAAGAATCTTCGTTCCCACATAGGAAAAATATATTCAAGGTTTGCACGCGTTCTAAATTCAAGTTTAGGTTTTACCAATTGTCGATATTCAATAACGGGCCCAGCGCCAAAATGGCCATTATTACCAGGGCTTGTTTCAAGCAAAATAGTGGAAAGACGATCAAGGGCCTTTACGCTAAAGTCTACACCGATTGCTTGGGCTGCATCAATATTACCATTAATAATCAAATTACAAATTTCACAAAGATCAATAGTTGGCGTAGGAGCATTTTTAGAAAAATGGTTTCCATAAAGGCCGCGCTTGAAAGAAAGGGCAGTGGGAATTGTTGCTTCAGCACCAAAAATAACGCGTTGTGTTGGTTTATCAATGGCAACATAATCAACATTGAATCTTGAATCCCCTATGCCAAAGCGGTCTGCAATAAGATGTTGGCGCGCAAAACTAAGATCTCCCGAATCGCCAAAAAATGCTTCAACAGCACGTACTTCTTCTGGCGTCAAATAAAAATTACGGAAAAGATAGATAAGCGGCGTTTCAAAAGAAAAGTACCAATCAGAATAATAACGAGCAGCACCAAGCATAATCCCAGCACGGCGTTCTTGGATTTTTAAATCTTCAAATAAAGAAAGCGCATCGCGTATTGGAAAATTTAAACCGAACTGTTCAAAAGCACGAGCAAAGCCAAATGCTAAATAAGAATTAATGCCCGTTCCATCGCGTGTAAAGTTACCTTTATGTGTTTCATTGTAAAAGAGGTGTATAAAAGGTTGCCATACGTTGCCCTTTTGCGTGCAGGGAAGGCAGGAGAAAAAATAAAATTCTGGTAAATCAAGAATTGATCGTTGATTAATAGGATGAGTAAATTTATAGAGGTCTTGTGAGAATATTCCTTGTGTTGCTAAAATCCCATCACAATCCGTGCAGCAAGATCGCGTGAAGGCGCGTAATGTTCTTTCAGGTGTATAGGCTTCAGGTTTGAATTCTATAGGTTCATCAGGCCCTTCTTCTATAAATGAAAAGAGATCAGTTGTTTGCGCATGAAGCAACGATATGAAAAAGAAGGTGAAAAGGCAGTGCCAAGCAGTACGATGCAGACTCTTCATAAAATTTTTTAACCTTTATGGTTTGATACTTGATTACTACGTAAATACGTGGAAAAATATATAAAATTATAAGCTGATAAAAATATTATTTAATCTATCAAGTTTTGATTAATAAGGCAAAAAAGCCCTAGGCTGCTCGCTTTTTTATGCAAAACATTTAAGCTTATTATATTCTTACTACTTATATGCTAAAAGGTTTTTTTCATGATGTCTAAAAATAATACCATGGGTTTATCACTTGAGGGGAATATTGGAGCAGGGAAATCTACATTTCTTGGTTTAATTAATCAGTGGCTTGATGTTCAGATTGTTTATGAGCCGCATACAAAATGGCAAGACGTTGGTGGCTTTAATATATTGGATTCTTTTTATCAAGATCCATCACGTTGGGCCTATACATTTCAAACGTATGCATTTGTCAGTCGTGTTGTTGAACAAGAAAAATATGCACGTCATGCAACCAAGGCTGTTCAGGTGCTTGAGCGCTCTATTTATTCAGATCGCTACTGTTTTGCTAAAAACTGCTTTGAAATGGGCACCATGACAGCGCTTGAATGGAAGCTGTATCAAGAGTGGTTTTCGTGGCTTGAAGGTGCTTATACTTCACGCATTCAAGGCCTTATCTATTTGCAGACAGACCCTACAATTTGTTATAGCAGGCTCAAAAAGCGAGCGCGCGCAGAAGAGCAAGGTGTTAGCCTTGAGTACCTTACTATGATTCATAAAAAGCATGAACAGTGGCTCGTAGATAAGGAGGAGGTTGATACCTATTTGCAAAAAGTGCCTGTTCTTGTTCTAGAATGTAATAAAGAGTTTGAGCATGATGTGGTAGAACAGCAGAAACACATGCAGAAAATTAGTGATTTTTTTGGCATTCCTTTTAAATATAATGGGGTAAAGCAGCAAAATAATGCAATCTGCTTGTAAAAAGGCTTTTTTTTGCGTTAGAATAGGAATGAAGAATTAAAAAAATATTACTACGCTGAAAGGGTCTTAATGGAAGGTATTTTTATCGTAAAAGCTGCATCGGCTATGGCAGCGGCACTTGTTATGGGTATTGGCAGCCTTATGCCTGCTTACGGACAGGGTATAGTTGCTGCAAAGGCTTGTGAAAATATGGGCAAATACCCAGAAAGCGCGCGTACTATTCGTGGTGCGATGTTTATGGCCATGGGTATTATTGAAACATCTGCTATTTATGCCTTTTTAATTTCCTTGTTTTTGATTTTTATTGGGCTTCGCTAAACTTAATAGAGATTAAATGAATCTTAATGGCACTGTTTTTGTTCAAATAATTAATTTCTTTATTGCTTATATTATTATTGATCGTATCCTTTTGCGTCGTGCCATTTTTTTTATACAGAAAGAAAACGCTGATCAAGCCAGTTTGATGAAAGATATTCAGCAAGAGCGGGATATCGTCGAGCAAAAGCAGCGTATAAAAGATAATGATTGGCTCCATTTCTGTAAAGAATTTGGCAAAAAGTCTCCAGGTCAACCAGTTTTTCCTTCTGCGCAAGAGTTTGTTCAACCACTTTCTCCCGTATCAAAACCTGATCAACAGCATATAGATTCTTCTATCAATAATCTTACGAATTTTATAGAAAAGAAGGTGAGTGATGTTGAGTGTTCATAGTATACGTTTTATTTTTAATGCTCTCAATACTGGTGCCTTTTTTGGTCTTATTTATTTTGTTTTTATCAAGAAAGTAAAACCTGGTATAAAAACAAAGATTCAAGAAGAAGAAATTTTTTGGCAAAATCTTCATATAAATAAACAGGCATTACTTGATCAGCAGCATAAGCTTGATCTTGAAATTGATATGCAAAAATTATATGGTACTGGTTTATTAAAAAAAATTGAACAATGGCACCATACGGTTGATGAACAGCAGGAACAGTTTAATGCTCAAGCGCAAGAATGTGCACAAAAAATGTATCATCATTCTTTAAAGATACAAGAGCACAGAATGCAAGAAGAAATGATGCGTGTAGTTATTCCTCAAGCATGTGCCAAAACGCGTAAAGCGATGCATACAAAATTTGAAGATAGTAAAGCCGTTGAACATTATTTTGATAAAATATTTTCATGTATTAACAAGAGTTCTTGATGAATAGAGTAGAACAAAATCTTGCCGCTCGTTATGCACAGGCCTTTTTAAATACTGTTGGCAAAGATCTTGCATTGCAAGATTATCAAGCTGCGCTCCATTTATATGAATATTTAAAAGAGCATGCAAACCTTATTCTTTATTTTAGATTGCCGCACATGTATGAGGTAAAAAAAGAAGCATTGCATACCTTATTACAATCTTTTTCACTGCCAACGGTGTTTGAAAAGATTACTGATTTGCTCCTTGAGCATCAACGCACTTTTTTAATAAAAGATTTTTTAGGTGCATTTCTTGCGTTGTATCGCAAAAAACATGGAATAGTTTTTTTTACGCTTAAAAGTTCTCATGAACTATCTGCTGAGCACAAAGCAGAATTGCTGCGTTTTATTGAACGTAAAACGGGTAAAACTGTTTTGTGTAAGACAGTAATAGATAAAAATTTGATAGCAGGTATTAGGCTTTTAAGTTCAACGTTGCTGTGGGAATATTCGGTCAATAAAACATTGCGGGATGCCCGATTGGCATTGCGTTCATAGAAAGTGGATATGGGTTTATGTTAAAAAATTCTGATTTAGTATCATTATTTGAAAGGTCACTTAGCAATAAAGTTTCTCATAACTTTGATGAGATTGGTATTGTTATCCAAGTTGGTGATAATATTTGCCGCGTTCATGGCCTTGAGAATGTTCTTTTTGGTGAACTTGTTGAATTTGAGCAGGGTAATAAAGGAATTGTGCTTAATTTAGCAGAAGATTATGTATCTATTTTTTTGCTTGATATGCATATTCCTGTTAATGAACTTGAAGTGGTCAAACGAACTGGCACCGTTTTTAAAGTTCCTGTGGGGATGGATCTTTTGGGTCGCGTTATTGATGCAACGGGCAAACCGCTTGATGCGTTAGGTGACATTAAATTTGATGAAATGCGTTCTGTTGAAGAACAAGCTCCTGGCATTATTGAACGTAGTCCTGTTAATGAACCGCTTGAAACAGGAATCATGGCTATCGATGCATTAGTGCCAATTGGCCGCGGTCAACGTGAACTGATTATTGGTAATCGTAATACCGGTAAAAGTTCTGTCGTGCTTGATACCATTATTCATCAAAAAGGAAAAAATGTTGTATGTATTTACGTTTCCATCGGCCAGCGTGGTGCAAGCTTAGCGCGTATAATCAATACGTTGCAGCAGCATGGTGCCCTTGAATATACCGTTATTGTCAGTGCAGACGCTTCTCAGACGGTACTTAAACAATACTTAGCGCCCTATGTAGGCACCGTAATTGGTGAATATTTCCGTGATAAAGGCCGTGACGCCTTAATTGTTTATGATGATTTGACTAATCACGCTATTGCTTACCGTGAAATGTCATTGCTCATGCGCCGTGCGCCGGGGCGTGAAGCGTATCCTGGCGACGTGTTTTATCTACATTCCCGTCTTTTAGAGCGTTCTGGTAAATTAAAAAGTGGTTTTTCATTAACAGCGTTGCCGTTGGTACAAATCCAGGGCGATGATATTACTGCCTACATTCCAACCAATCTTATTTCCATTACGGATGGCCAAGTATTTCTTGATTCCCACTTATTTAATCAGGGGATTAGGCCAGCGGTAAACGTAGAGCTTTCCGTTTCACGTGTTGGTGGTGCTGCGCAGACCAAAGCAATTAAGAAGATGACCAAAGCGTTACGCTTGGAGCTTGCGCAATATCATGAACTTCTTGATTTTGCACAGTTTGGTACTGAGCTAGATACCGTAGCGCAGAAGAAATTAGCCCGTGGAGCTTTGGCAGTAGAACTTTTAAAGCAGCGCCAATTTGAAGGGTATTCATTTGTTGACCAAGCTCTTATGCTCTTTTTGCTTAAAGAGAATTTCTTAGATCCTATAGGTAAAGAGCATGCGGCGCAGTTTGCCCATCAGTTTATTAGCTATGTTGCTTCAGTCTACCAAGAGCTCTATCAAACAATATTAGAAACCAAAGATATTTCCAATGTACAAGAAGATGAGCTGAGAAAGGTTGCAAAAGAGTTTAGCAAAATCTTTGTAGCAAAGGTGTAAAAAATACCTGATACTTTGCACTAAATTCTGATTTGCTCTATACTATAAAAACTTATCAAAAAATAACATTCTGGTGCCCGTAGCTCAGCTGGATAGAGCGACAGACTTCTAATCTGTAGGTCGCAGGTTCGAATCCTGCCGGGCACACCAGGCTTCGCCCATAAAGGGCTACGCCTGGCGAGCCATAAGCTGAGGAAGCGCTATAAGTAAAAATAGAACAAATGAGAAGCCTGTCCGGCATAGTTTGTCATATGAATAGATTAAAAATGAAATTTTATAAATTTTGCCTTATTTTCTTAATGAGCAGTTGCTCTTATAGTGCTCAAATTAAGGAAATAGTTTCTTTACATGAAGCGCGAACTGTTTTAGAAAATTTAGATGAAAATGCCTTAGTTGTTTTTGATGTTGATGAGACATTGATAATTGCTGAAGATAAAATTAGGCGTAAAAATCCAGAACATGTTATCTCACATTTTAATGCATTGCATTTTGATATGCTTATAAAAGATGCTGATTATAAAGAGCATTTTGATAGCCTTATTTTGAACAGTGCAAGGCAAGCTTTAATTGAGGCTGAGAGTGTTTCTATAATTAATATGTTACAAGCAAAGAAAATTAAAACTATTGCATTGACGCATATGCATGCCGGAGCTTATGGATTGATACCTTCAATGGAAGAATGGCGCTTTAAGCAGCTTTATAATCTCGGTATAAATTTTTGGCTGAATAATGACCAAGCGATTACTTTTTATGATTTGCCAGCAATAAGGAACGCGTACCCTTTATTCTACAAAGGAATATTAGTAACGGCACGTGGATGTTCAAAAGGTGAGTTATTGTCAGCATTTCTGAACTATTTAGATTGGAAGCCTTCGATGGTAGTATTTTTTGATGATAATTATTGTCATATAGAGTCTATTGATAAAGAAATGGCGCATGCTCATATACCATGTATTTTATTTCATTATAGAGCAACAGAAATCATTAATGAGCCTATAGATTTTGACCCTGCAGCATTCCAATATCATTATTTATTTATGCATGAAAAATGGCTTAGCGATGTAGATGCTAAATTGTTGATGGATGATGAAAAGAATTATACTTAAATATTAAAAAGCAAGGACTTATATGTCATTAAAATTAAATAAAATAATTTTTTGTTTACCTTTTATTATGGGTGCAAATTTTATTTTTGCTGGTTTTTCTATAGATAATTTGACAGAAGAGCACAAACAAAAAATAGTGCATGAATTAGAATCAATGGAGGTGTCATTAGTACATACAGAATATATAGGCTACTCTTGGGGTGGGGATCCTATAGGTAAACTAGCATCAAGCGAGGAAATAATAACAGAAATATTAAAAAAATATCCAATGAATGAACAAGAACAGTCAGAATGGCTTGTTGATATTGCTAGCAAACCGATTAGATCAACTTATTATGGACCAATTTATGCTCTAGATTGTCCGGAATATAAAGAAGGTGCTCTATCTTCTAAAGAAAAAGTAAAACTGTGGAGTAAATGGAGAGAAAAGCTCAATGAAGCGTTATTGCCAAAAAAAGAATAATTTAAAAGAAATTCTAACAATAATAAAAATAAAACTAAGCACGTAAAAGCTTGACTGGCGCAGTAATACTTTATTAACCTTCTCTTAGAACCTTTAAAGAATCGTAATAACAATTTTTAAAAATTTATGTGAGGTTTAAATGTCAAAGAACTTTAATTCATCTAAAAAAAATAATAGTAAAAAAAATTCAAAAAATCCTTATCAATTTTCAAAAAAAAAAGGTTCTTCATCCTCTAGTAAATCAAGATTTGGTAAACCAAAGCAGAAGCATATTCCTACCTTTGATCCATCACTTTTTATTAAAAAAGTTGAAGAACAAAAAGCGGCACAAGCCTATATCCCCAAAAATACGTTTTCTGATTTTGCCATTGAGGATCAGTTAAAAACGAATATTGCAAAAAAGGGCTATGTTCTACCAACGCCCATACAAGATCAGGCAATTCCTTCTTTGTTAGAGGGGCGTGACGTTATAGCTTCAGCAAATACTGGTACGGGAAAAACGGCCGCGTTTTTGATTCCTCTAATACAAAATGTTTTAGCTAAAAAAAGTACCCGTGTATTGATTATTGCACCAACAAGAGAACTTGCTACTCAGATTCAGAGCGAATTTAAAAGCTTTGCTCCTCATACCGGTTTGACGTCGGCACTCTGCATAGGTGGTGCAAATATTAATGCGCAAATAAAAAGTTTGGACCACGATCCAGCATTTGTTATAGGAACGCCGGGTAGATTAATAGATTTAGAAAGAACTAACAAGCTAGATTTTAGCAACTATACTTCCATTGTTTTAGATGAAGTTGATAGAATGCTTGATATGGGATTCATTAAAGATATTACCTACATCATTGATAGATTACCAAAAAAGCGCCATTCATTATTTTTCTCCGCTACGGTGCCTGCAAGTTTAAAAAAGATTATGAATAGCTTTTTGCAAAATCCTGTTTCAATAACCGTTAAAACAAGGCAATCAGCTGAAAACGTTAATCAAGAGATTATAAAGGTTGGCGATAAAAATAAAATAGAAATAGTGCATGATTTGCTTATTAAGCCAGAATTTAAAAAAGTTATTATCTTTTTACGCACAAAGCGCGCCGTTGATAAATTAGCAAAAGAGCTCACTAAGCGTGGCTTTTCGGTAGCATTAATTCATGGCGATAGATCACAATCGCAAAGAAACAAAGCGCTATCATTATTCAAAAAAGGCAATGTTAATATTCTTTTGGCTACTGATGTTGTTGCACGAGGAATTGATATTGATGACATTTCGCATGTCATTAATTTTGATTTGCCACAAACGCATGAAGATTATATTCACCGCATTGGCAGAACAGGACGCGCTGATAAAGTTGGCCAAGCAATAACGCTGGTATAAGAACTTATCATTAAATTGTTAAAAACCGTTTAAATGCTTCGACAGGCTCAGCACGAACGGTTGTAATATAACTATTTTTTATTCCGTTCGCCCTGAGCTCGTCGAAGGGTACGAACACAAAAATATATTTTTGTGAATTTATCAATAAACACTAAATAGTGCTATGCAGCAGCCTTTTAAGGATAATAATGTTGACAATAAAAAGTTATAAACGAAATGCTGAAAAACTACTTTGGACTTTAGCTCCTTTAGCATTTGGCAGTTTTGTTTGGGCTATGGGCTGGGGTTTTGGTTCTTATCTAGTGCCCTATTATCCTTTAAACTATCTGCTGAGAGTTGTAGTTGCATCAGCGATAACTATTTTTTTCTTTAGAAAAACCTTTGATTATGCCACGCAGCATTACGAATTACAGTTTTTTGGTTATACTGTTAAGCTGCCTTCCTGGTGGATTTTTATTGCTTTAGCCTTACTCGTAAGCTGCTTTAACTTTACCCCATTAGCGCGATTTGAAACTATGCAATCACTTATTGGTGGTGTTTTTGTTTCTGCGATTATCGAAGAATTTATAGCAAGGTCATATTTTGTAAAATATAAAATGAGCGCACCAACGTTTATTGTGCTTAATATACTTTCTTCATTAGCATTTACCTTTATGCATATTTTTTACACAAAAGATATGCATATGGATGTAGTGAACTTACTTTCCAATCATTTTGAATTTAGTTTTATGCTTGGCATTATTGTTTATAAAACACAAAGAATAGAGCTTTCAATCATACTGCATATGTTATCGAACTTATTGCGCTATACTATTCCAGTATGTATTTTGCATTGTGTATATCCTTCATTTATGATGGTGCTCTTATCATTAATGGTCGGCACGGTAATACTGCTAGCATTAGCTGGTTGTTCTTATAAAAGAAAAGCATAAAATAATTTTATATAGGAAGGTGAACATAGTTGTTGTTATACGAGGAGTTATCGGACAGTTCTGCACAACACTTAAATACTCCATCGCAGGGCCAATGTAGCCAACCACAAGCTGTTTTCCCCTCAGCAAAGTTCTTTCTGTCTTGGTCTTTACGATTACAAAAATCATGGCCTATTCCATAACTACACGCGCAAAGAGGGCATAAGGCCAGTTGTGCAAGAGTGCGTGTGCTGCACATTAGAAGCCATAACCCAGCACCCAGGTAAGTTTTTTTTGCTTCCTGGTATTTTTTGTAATCTTGTACCTGTGCAGTTTGATCGAGTGTAATGCCATATTTAGCTTGAACTCTATTTTTATAAGTTTTTTGGCAGACATTCTCCCATTGTTTTCCCCAAGGAGAATTCAATGGCAGGGCACAGGCAAAGTAGTCTTGGCAGTTGTCACTACAACGAGGTTCAATAGTAAGAGCATTATAAACATTTGTCTCTGTTTCTTTATCTTTTTTTTCTAATGCCGTTTTTAAAATGTGCTGTACGTTTTTTGGTTCCATTATATGCATATTATTTTTTGTTAACTTTTCAAGTTCGCTTTCTCTCGCATACTTTTGTCCTTCATTTGTTTGATAAATATAGGGATGAGCACATAATTGTGCAAAAACTTCATTATGCTTTTTACTGGTACGCAATAAGCTATTTATAGTTTTTAAACCATTTTTTGTATCTGCTGCGATATATTTTAATATATGCAGTTGTGTTGTAGAAGGTAAATCTGTCAGGAAAGCAGGTAATAATTTTTGATTTTGTGGAGTGTTTTCTTTTTGCTTGCTTTGACCCAATAAACGAGTAGTTTCATTTATTTGAGATGATTTTATTTCTGACATTACGGTTATAGTGAGCATGAGTGTTGCTAAAAATAGTTTTTTCATGATTTTTCCTTATGATTTAATGCCTATTTTGTGATTAGTATTTTTTTTCTGACGTTGAAGATATTACCATACTGAGACACCATTTGTGTAACATTTTCATTATCCTGTAGGGTAATTATATTTATTGGCGTATAATGAGCCATTAACCAACTAAACTCGTATCCAGCAGTTGTGTAAAGCTCAAGGTTATTAATTCCTGAATACCCTTCCAAAATTTTTTTTAGATCACCAATAGTCATCTTTTCATCATAGGCAATCATTTGATGGTTTTGAGAATCCCTTATCTGTACTTCTTTTTTTTCCATAGAAAGGGAAATTCCGGGTAGAAGTAGTGCAAAAATAACTATCTTTTTCATAGCTTCTCCATAGATTAAGGCAATTCTTATTTGTTAAAGATGCCTGTTTTTACAATAACCTTAACGTATTAATTTCAATTATGCTGAAAAATAAATAAAAGTCAACATTGACTGACCGTCGGTCATATGATATAGTAGGTATAAATACCCTATAATGGAGAACCAAATTATGGCAAGAACAGTAAAAAAGCCCCAGGAGCGTAAAGCTGATATTGTTAATGCGGCGCGTTACCTGTTTCAGACTAAAGAGTATGATAAAACAACTATGCAAGATGTAGTCAACTATCTAGGGATAGCTAAGGGGACGGTTTATCACTATTTTGCATCCAAAGAAGACCTTCTTGAAGCTGTTGTGCACGATATTGTGGATAAATCTATTGAGCATATGACCAGGCTTCTTGCTCGCTCAAAAAGAAGTGTTTTGGGAAAAATGAAGCTTTTGATGCAAGCGGGCAATGTAGCTGCAGAGAATGAAGGAATTTTGCATGAGCTGCATAGGCCCGGCAACGAGACTATGCATACGCGCCTTCTTGCTGCGGCTCTGGTAAAGCAGGCTCCGCTATATGCAGAGCTTATCAAGCAGGGATGTGATGAAGGGATTTTTCAGACAGATACGCCGTTAGAGTGTGCAGAATTCATACTTTCTGGTGTTCAATTTCTTACTGACGTTGGCATTTATCCTTGGACGCAAGAAGATTTGCAACGTAGAGTACGTGCTTTTCCAGCGTTGATTGAGCAGCAATTGAAGGCATCACCAGGTTCTTTTCAATTTATGGTAAAACTTTTGAGGATAAGGAATTAAGCATGATTTTTTTTGAAAAATTTTTAATGAGAGGTTAACGAATGTCAAATTTTGCAATTAATATAAAGAATTTATGTAAATCATATGGTAATTTTAAGGTTTTAAAAGATGTAAATTTGCAGGTAAAGTCTGGGGCTATATTTGCACTACTTGGTCCAAATGGTGCAGGCAAAACAACACTGCTTCATATCATTGCAACACTTTTAAAGCCTGATTCTGGGATTATTTTGATTGATGATATCGACCTTATCAAATTTCCTAATAAAGTTAAGCAATTAATCGGTATTGTTGGTCAATATGCTTCAATTGATTGCCAACTAACAGGATTAGAAAACCTTAAACTTATTGCCCGCTTGCATCATTTAAGCAAGCAAGAGACGAATGATGTAGTACGTGAGCTATTAGAGAAGTTTAAGTTAACTGATGTTGCTCATAAATTTGTAAGTAAATATTCAGGTGGTATGCGCAGAAGGCTTGATTTGGCGGCAAGCTTAGTATCAAAACCACGAATTCTTTTTCTTGATGAACCAACGACAGGGCTTGATCCCAATAGTCGAGAAATGTTATGGAAAATAATACATAATTTAGCAGAAAATGGGACCACTATTTTTTTAACTACGCAATATCTAGAAGAAGCCGATCGCCTTGCTGATAAAATTGCTATCATCAATCACGGAGAAATTATAGCGTGTGATACGGCTGATTATCTTAAAACTCAAATTGGAGAAGAATACTTCAGCATTATTGTTTCAGATAATAAGGATATAGAAGCAATTAAAAATAGTTTTTCAGGAATGAATATAACTATTGATAGCAAATCGAGGACTATTAATTTTTCCATATCCAATGATCTTAAAGGTATTTATACGTTGCAAATAATAATCAATAGACTTCTAGAAAATAAGATATCAATTCAACACTATAATGTGCATAGACCAACTCTCGATGATGTGTTTATGAAACTTACTGATTCAGAAACGAAAGAAAAAAAACAATGATGCATACCATATCATATATCCAAAGACTTACATGGTTTTTAAGTGATACATGGGAACTGGTTAAACGTAATCTATTTCATATATTTCGCGATTTAGATCAAATATTTGGTTTAATAACACAACCAATAATATATACGTTATTATTTCTTTTTTTATTTGGTGGTGCTATTAATGTCGGCTCTATTGATTATGTTAATTATTTAATACCCGGTATGCTTGTTACCAATGTTTTATTTGCTTCAATAGTTACAAGCGTAGGAATTTCAAATGACTTAAAAACAGGTATTATAGATCGATTCCGTTCGTTGCCCATTAGTCAATGTGCGGTAATAAATAGTTACATAATTGCAAGTGTTCTTCGTGCAGTGATTGTTATTTTAATTGTGTTTATCCTTGGTCTTATTTTGGGCTTTCGCCCTACTACAGGACCTCAAGATTGGTTTTTTGCTTTTGGTATATTATTACTTATGGCATTTGCGACATCATGCCTTTTAACATTGATTGGTTTTATAAGTAAAAGTGTTGAAGCTGCTCAACAATTTGCTGCATTAATAGTTCTACCTTTTGCAATGATTAGTCCTGCACTTGTTCCAATCAATACGTTGCCATACTTTTTACGTATATTTGCAGAGCATCAACCTTATACACACACAATTGAGGCAGTACGTTCATTGCTTTTTGGAAACCCACTTTCTAATCATCTTCTAATGTCATTAACTTGGTTTTTAACTATTATCATTATAACTTTTACTCTGACTTCCTATTTGTTTTCTAAAAGGTCGTAAAATGTTGATGAAAATATTAAAAAAAGATTTTCTCAAAAACAAAGGTATTACTACTGCTTTAGTTTTTTTCATCTTCATGTCAGCATTACTTATTGCCTGTGGCACAAGCATGCTTTTTGAACTCCATAATTCTTTGAATTACTTATTTGAAAAATCAAATGTCCCGCATTTTCTGATAAAGCATTCTGGAAAAATAAATCAATCTGAAATCGAACTGTGGTCAGCAAATAACCCCTGGATAAAAAATAAACAGATCATTGAAATGGTCGATATTAATAGGTCAGATATTTATCTAAATGACAGTAAATTATCTGAATATGACAGCGTAATGAATATTGCTTTTGTTAAACAAAACACTTCAATGGATTTACTGCTCAATCAAAAAGGACAGATCATTGAGCTGTCAAAAGGAGAAATTGCTGTTCCTCTTTACTACATGCAATTAAAAAATATGAAGATTGGGGATAAGGTTAGAGTTACTAATAAACACCTTGACATGAGCTTCATTGTTGTTGATTTTGTTCGTGATGCTCTTATGAATCCAGCATTGGTACATTCAAAACGGTTTGTAATAAGCAATTCTGACTTTGAAACACTTAAACAGAATGTCAAAGAACTTGAGTATTTTATTGAATTTCAACTTACCGACACAAATAAACTGAATGAATTTAGAAATACATATGAAGCATCAGATTTACCCCAAAATGGTCCTATGCTAGATTTTCATTTACTCAAAATTCTAAATGCAATATCGGATGGCATCATAGCAGCTATGCTATTATTAATAAGTATCTTGCTCACATTGATTGCTATTCTTTGTATTAGATTTACTATTCTTACAACAGTACAAGAGGATTACAAAGAAATAGGGGTAATGAAGGCAATCGGCATTCTCCAGGGAGATATTAAAAAAATATATATCGCCAAATATTTTTTAATAACTACTGTAGGTATTGTTCTTGGATATTTTGCATCATTATTTTTAAAAAAACTTTTTTTGGCTAATATTCTTTTTTATTTAGGGAGCGCACCAAAAACTATTTTACTTTCTATAGGCCCGGTTGCTGCTGTAATGGTTCTATTTATAGTAATGATATTTTTTTGTGCATTAGCACTCCGAAAAATAAATAAAATATCACCCATAGAAGCTCTACGAAGTGGAATTATTGGTGAGGCAGAAATCTCAAAAAGGAATCTGTTTCTTTATAAAAATAAGTTGTTACCCGTTAACATTTTTCTTGGCATCCACAATGTATATCAGCAATTAAGAAAATATATAGTATTATTTTTAATTTTTTTCTTTTGCTCATTTATCATTATCGTCCCTGTAAATTTCCTTAATACTATTAAATCACCTAATTTCATTACCTACATGGGAATAGGACGCAGCGATATAAGAATAGATTTGCGAAAATCACAGAATATTCTTGAAAGATTCAACACTTTGGTAACCTTCTTGAAAAATGATCCTGATGTTGCTCAATTTTCTCCAGAAGTTACAAGTCAATTTAAGATGATAAATGACGCCGATATTGTGCAAAATATAAACATCCAAACAGGAGATTTTTCCAAATTTCCCTTGGAATATTTAGAAGGATCTGCTCCAAAACACCCTTACGAAATTGCACTCTCACTGCTTTATAGTAAAGAACTAAAAAAAAATGTAGGGGATAAGCTCCGATTAATAATTGATAATCAAGAAGAAAATATAATTATCAGTGGTATTTATCAAGATATAACCGGAGGAGGTTTGACGGCGAAAGCTCATTTACCTTTTAATTTTGATACCGCACTATGGTACGTAATAAATGTCAACTTAAAGCCTAATACTGAGTTTGAAAAAAAAATTGAGGAATACATCAAAATAGCCCATCCAACAAGAGTTAGTGATTTAGAAACATACGTCTCACAGACTTTAGGAAATACAATCAAACAACTAACACTGCTTACCTTCTTTGCAATTATAATCGCACTTTTTATTGTGCTAGTAATTACCTATCTATTCTTAAAGTTAATACTTGCAAATGAATGGTCTCAAATCGCTATTATGAGGGCCATCGGCTTTACGTTAAATGACATTCGATTGCAATATATAACCAGGGTATCTCTCGTACTTCTTATGGGGGTAACATTGGGAATTTTAATTGCTAACACACTTGGCCAATACCTTGTTGATCTACTATGGTCATTTTTAGGAGCTTCCAATATTAAATTTGTTACTTTCCCTTTACTAACGTACTTTTTTATTCCTCTCACAGTACTGTCTATAGTAACCATTACAGCATTAACGAGTATGCTTTCTTTGCGTAAAGCTACCATAATTAAAATAACGCAAAATTGAATAGGAACTTATGAAAAATATATTAGAAACAAAAAACCTAACAAAAACGTATACGATAAATAAAAAAAACTATGAAGTCCTTAAAAATATAAATTTACAGATTAAAAAAGGTGAATTTGTATCAGTAATGGGTCGCTCTGGTTCTGGGAAATCTACATTACTTTATACTATCAGTGGCATGGATAAGAGTTCATCGGGAAGTATTATTTTTGATGGAAAAGAATTATCAGGACTTGCAGAAAAAGAACTTTCCAAAATTCGACTTGATAAAATAGGATTTATATTTCAGCAGTTTTATCTTTTAAAAAATCTTTCTATTTTTGATAATATCATATTACCAGCTTATTTGGGGAAAAAAGTAAGCCGCTCAGAAATTAATAAGCATGCTTTTGCTTTAATGAAGGAAACTGGGGTTGAAGGTCTTGCTGAAAACGATATTACCCAAGCCTCCGGTGGTCAATTACAACGTGTTGGAATTTGTCGTGCTCTTATCAATAATCCGGAAATTATTTATGGTGATGAGCCTACCGGTGCCTTAAACTCAACAGCTGCTGCAGAAGTAATGGAAATTTTAGATCAGCTCAATAACTCGGGAAAAACAATTCTATTGGTCACCCACGATCCAAAAATAGCTGCGAAAACGGAAAGAGTTCTTTTTATGCTTGATGGCAGTATTGTTGCCGAAAAGAATCTTGGCAAATATATAAAAGAAAAAAACGACCTAAAACAACGAGAAGAAATACTTGCAAACTGGTTAATAGAGCTAGGCTTTTAGCACAAAGAAATTAAGAGGTCATGTAATTAGCACAAAGCGTTGAATGTAAAAAGTGACTTCTGATTTAATTCTTAAGGGGGCCTTATGTATAAAACAACGTTATTAAAAAATTCTAAAATAGTTTACTATGTAATTATTTTAATTATTTTTGTTGTCTATATCACAAGAACTAATAGGCGTTATACTATGTCAAAAAGTGTATCATTCAAAAATTCAAAAAACTTAACATTAAAAGGAACGCTTTGGCCTGCCTCTTCCGATGCTATGGTAATTATGGCTCACGGCTCTGGCAGTAATAAACTTGCAAGAGGATTATTTCCTGAAATTGCACAAGCACTTGCGCACGAGTGTTATAATGTATTATCATTTGATTTTTCAGGGCATGGTGAAAGTGATGATGCTGTATTTACTTTACAGCAATCAGTTGATGATGTTGCTTCAGCATTAGCCTATGCAAAAAAACTTGGTTGTAAAAAATTTGCATTGATTGGCCATAGTATAGGAGTCTATTCTTGTTTGAAAAATTATAGTTCTGGAGTAAAAACTATTATCGGTATTGGAGGTCTCACTGGCCCTGTACAATGGCAATGGGAAAGTATGTGTTCTCCTGAACAGTTAGAAGGCTTGCATAAAACTGGTTATATTGCTGCGGAGGTTAATGATGGACTTCGTGAAGTTCTTACTATAGATGGTAATCTTTTAAAAGATATTCAAGCAATTAATCAAGAAAAACTTTTTAGGGGCGCTCAATGTCCTGTTCTTCTTATTCATGGTGATGCTGAAAGTGATAGTCAAGAGCTTGATTTATTAGCAATTTCTCAACAAGGAGTTCCCTTTTTATATGAAGGATCTCAGCTTAAAATAATTCCTGGTGCTAATCATACCTTTGTAGAAGTTTCTGATCAGGTTATAAAGCTCATAAAAGATTGGTTTAAAGAGAATTTTCCTTTATCTTAAATTTAAAGTTTTTTTCAAGAGGTGCGTTAAAAGATGCAATTATTTAATCATGTGCAAATAAAAGTTGAAAATTTAAAAAGAAGCCAAGATTTTTATAATGCAATAATGGATATACTAGGCTATTCTGTGGTTCTAGAAATCGAAAATAATGTTATTGGTTATGGTACAAGCGTACATGACATGTTTGAAATACGCAGAGCTACAAAGGAAGCACCGCTTTCAAAATCAGTTCATGTAGCTTTTAATGCTTCAACTTTGCAAAAAGTTAATGATTTTTATAAAACAGCTCTTGAAAAAGGTGCAACATGTAATGGTAAACCAGATTATAGACCTGAGTATGAAGAAGGTTATTACGCTGCTTTTGTAATAGATCCTGATGGACACAATATTGAAGCGGTTTATATGAAAGAATAATGATTCTGTTATACTTTCTAAAAAGTTCCATCCAAGTACATTTTAAACGATAAATTTTAAAATAGAACAAAAAAGCAAGGACTTACGCTGAAGCTTTAGCAGAGATTAGTATCGCACAGTAAATTTATATAAAAATAATAGAATCAAAAAAATACTCCAATGCGTGCATTATATTACCTTATATTAACCTTATCATTTGGAATTCTCATAATGGCACAAGAAAAAATTCAATTACCACAGCCAACGGGTCCTTACTGTGTTGGTGTAAATACGTATTTTTTAAATGATATGTCTCGTTATTATAATAGTGAAAAAGGTCGTCCTATTTTGATTCATCTTTATTATCCATCTCTAGGAATACAAAAAGAATATCCACCTTATCTTTCGAGTACTATGCATCTTTATAAAGAAAAACTCGCTCGTATCTATAGTACAGAAGATTTAGAGTATTTAGATATGATCTGTGACTGGGCTGTACCTAATATACCGATTGATGTAGAAAATTCTCCGTTTCCCGTTTTATTTTTTTCCCCAGGTATTTTTATGGCGGCACAGCTATATTCATCTTTGATTGAAGAAATGGCGAGTCATGGGTATATTGTCGTTGCAATTAATCATACAGATGCTTGTTGGCCTGTGATGTTTCCTGATGGATCTATTCCGGTAATCTTGCCAGAACTCGCGAATATATTTTCTAATAAAGAGAGATCATGTTTGCAAACATTTGACATGACTCAAGACGTATGGGTTAAAGATATAGAATTTGTTCTTTCTTGGTTACGCAATCAACCATTAACAAAATTATTTGATTTCTCGCACATGGGTATATTTGGGCATTCATTTGGTGGGAGTACGGCAACTGAAGCTGTACGCCAATACAATGATTTTAAAGCGATGGTGAACCTTGATGGCATGCTATTTGGACCAAACTGGAATAAATCCTTTGAAGCACCAAGTTTATTTATTATAGCTGAAAAGCTGCCAACGCATGAAGAGATGCTTAATGCAGGACTTACCATAGAGCAATTTAACAGTTTATTGGAAAGATGCTCAAAAAAAGTTTTTGATCAACTTAAAGATAATTCTTTTTATGTAAAGGTAAAGAATTCTGACCATGCAACTTTTGTTGATTCAAAGCTTATCAAAAGTCCTCTATTAAAAAGTAGAAAGAACTCTCTAGAAGGGATTAAAATAGCTCGTGCTTTACTCGTAGACTTTTTTAATCATTATTTAAAAAACCAAAAATTTATGTTGCTTAATAGTCAATCTCCAGACATTGTTGTCACAAAGAAGCAAAAAAGAGGCGAAAGCTGTCTTATTAATGAGAAAAAATAAAGAAGATGTTAGTTCTAAATCCTATACACTTTTACATCAAAGGATAAAACCATGTTAAATTTTTTATTGATGGCAATCTTTATGGTTAACGCTTTACAGGCAAATTCCAATGAAAAAGCTCTCTATGATACAATTGGTAAAACTTATGATGTGGCAAGGTGCGCTGATCCTGAAATTACGGATTTATTAATTAAATATCTTGGCGTGTGTGAGAATGGTAAATATTTAGACGTATGTTGCGGTTCAGGCAATTATACTATAGCTATCCATGATCAAGGGGTTAATGTTTCTGGGGTTGATATTTCTGAAGTTATGCTTGAAAAAGCTCATAGAAAAAATGCTTCAATTCATTGGCTTCAGGGTGATGCTCATGAGCTACCGTTTGAGGATAACTCTTTTGATGGTGCTTTGTGTATAAGTGCAATTCATCATTTGGGTGATTTAAATTCTGCTTTTAAAGAAATTTTTAGAATATTAAAACCGGGAAGTAAGTTAGTGATATTTACTAGTACAAAAGAGCAATGTGAAAAATCATGGCTCACTCACTATTTTCCGTTTATTTGGTATGGACTTGGCAAAGACAAATTAATGGATGAGCCATCTCTTACGCAATATCTTTTGGATGCAGGATTTAATTCAGTTGATATTGAAAAATTCTTTGTAACACCAGAAACACAAGATTTATATATTTATGCTGGAAAATATAAGCCAGAGATATATCTTAATGACCTTGTTCGTGAAGGAATGAGTCCTTTTAAACTGGGAGAATTTTCTAAAGAGATTGCAAAAGGCTTAAAAAAGCTAAAGATTGATATACAGTCTGGAAAAGTTAAAAAGATTGTCACTAAATATGAAAAGAATTTAGGTGAAAATGTTTTTGTAATAGCTGAGAAAAAAAATGTTTAAAAAGTCCAAATTAATTATTGTTATATTTTTAGTTTTGAACATGGGTGCAGAAGATTCTCTGCAGATAAGTACCACGGAATTAAAAATGCAAGATTCTAAAAAAACGTTATATTACGCCACAGGAAATTCTAGTAAGTTTAAAACTTCTGCTAGCTTTATTCCTCAAAATGCTCAAATAGAGCTAAAGCAGTTTGCATGTAATTTATTTGAAGAGCAGACTGAGGATCAAGTAGAGATTGCAGTATCTAAGGCAAAACAAGCGTGGGAACTATTGCAAAAACCTTTGCTAGTAGATGAAGTTGGTGTGTATTTCCATAAATACAATAATTTTCCTGGAGCCTTTACCAAGTTTGTTTATAAAGGTTTAGGATTTGATGGTGTCTATAAGTTAATGAATGATGGAGATGAACTCAGTATTTTATTGATTATTGTATATATCTATGGCCCAGATCAATACAAAATTTTTACTATACGAAAAACGGGATTTTTTAAGAAATCTGATAGAGAGTATGATAAAAATGCACCATTTGATTTAGTGTTTGTTCCTCAAGGTTTAGATAAAACGTATATTGAGCTAGAAGAATTTCCTGAAATTTATAATAAAGTTTACTACAGAGCAGTGGGTATGAGAGAGGTTTTAGAATTTATAAGTTTGGAATAAAATCTTTAGGGTACAGTTTTGTCATATGAATAGATTAAAACAGAAATATTTTGAGCTTGCTGCATTTCAATATCATTATTTATTGAAGCATAAAAAATGGCTTAGTAATGATTTATCTATATTTCTTTTTCATACTTTTACTTGGGAGCTTTATGGAGATATTTCCTAAACCATCAGGGCCATTTTCTGTGGGTACGGTAGTAAAGCATTGTATTGACACCGAAAGATCTGAACGTTATTCATCTGAAAAAAATCCACGAGAATTATTAATACAAATTTGGTATCCTGCAAAAACAGTAAATTCTCAACCAAAAACTTTTTATGCACAAGATGTAATGTCTGAATGGACTGATGGGCTTGCTCAAAGTGGATTTCCTGTTGAACATATTGAAGAGTTAAAGAATCTTACTACCTACGCTCAAGAAAATGTTCCTTTATGTCAATCAAAAAAGCCATATCCATTACTATTATTTTGCCATGGTTATGTTGCTTTAAGATCAGCGTATACAGCCTATTGCCAGGAGCTTGCAAGTCATGGCTTTATTGTTGTTGGTATTGCCTATACTTATTACACACAAATTACAAAACTTCCTGACGGAAAAACAATCTACGCTTTGCCTGAGCATAGTTCACAGATAAAATTAACCAACGAGATAGAAAGCCAAGCGGAACAAACTCTCTGGCTTGAGGATACTGAATTCATTCTTGATACCTTGCAAACTTTAAATGAAAATAAAAATCCAGAAAATATTTTTTATCATGCAATAGATTTTAATAACGTTGGAATTTTTGGGCATTCATTTGGAGGATCTACAGCTCTTCAGATGTGCCGTCATGATGAACGTATTAAAGCGGCCGTTGATTTGGATGGTGGTCTTTTTGGTGACCATGCAACAGAACCAATTGGAAAACCAATAATGATTATTGTGGGACAAAATTCCTTTGAAAGTTATCAGCAGCATGATGATGCTGAGATTGCTCAAGAAACAGGGTTTTCAAAAGAGATTATTGCAACCTTACGTAAAAAATATTTTGAATATATTCCTCGATTAGTAAAGGCATCACCAAATGCTTCTTTTATTATGATTAAAGATGCCAAGCATGCAGCATTTTCTGATTGGGCTTTTTTGAAGCATTTGCCTCTTTATCACGAAAACAAGCAGATTTTTGATCTTGAACAGCAAACGGGAAATATTGATGGTTCAGAAACAACAAGATGCATCAATAACCTTTTAGTTAATTTTTTTGATCAATATCTAAAAAGCTAAGACCTCTTTAAAAGTGCAAGAGCTTCAATACATTTATATTGATGCAGCATTAATCTAATAGGCTATAATGAAAAATGACATTGAAAATTTAGTATTACATTTTAGAAATCCGATTACGCTACAAAACTTTGTTGCAAGCTTAGAATATTGGCTTCCAGAGCTAAAAAAATGCAATTCAAGACTATAAACAGGATGATCCTGCATGTGAGTTAAAATTTATATTTATAAGTGAAGTTTTTAATCCTTTTTTGAGAAACTATTTTGATAGTTACAAATCAGACGAAAAATTAGGCAAGCGCCTCTTTCACATTCTTGAATTAATGGCCCGCAGTCCCGATACAGAGGTACAGAATATCCTCATTCTTGGCATTCTCAAGAAACTAAGTCAAAAGCAGCTGGCGAGAGCAAAAAGCTTAATGGGGCCAAGTACAAAAAGAAATTTAGGTTATCAGAATTACTAGTTTAATGATCCAAATTGCGTTCTGCTAAAAAAGTTTTAACAGTTGCAAGAAAGTCAGCATCCCGTGCAAGGTATGCATGCTTGATACTTTTATTGTGACTTTCAAAAACAGTAATCTTGATATTATTTTTTTTCAAGATCTCTTCTTGTCGCGCTATAGTTTTTGATGGCGTTACACGATCATGTGCTAATTTTGCAATCAAAAATTCAATATGTTTTGGAATGGTATTATAGCGCGCTAGTACTTCTTGCTCATTTTCTGGCTTGCAGTTGGGCAATGCAACATGGTGAATAGCAGCTTGGAAGGCAGGCTTTAAAAATGGTACATAGTTAAAAAATGGCTTAACGCGATCTTTTAATACGCGATCAGACGTTATGCCGGGAGATTGTAATAAAGCAGCTTTAATATTTTTTTGTGCTAAAGGGGTGAGCAAATCAGTGCGCGTAAGCGTATTTAAAACACCTGTTGCGCCAGCGCAGGTACCGTTTATTATAATGCTTGCCTGTGGATTTTGCCCAGCAAGCGTATTAAGAAATTTGCTTAAAAGCTTTTGGTCATCTTCTTGACCAAAATTAAACTGTGAGCGGTCATGGTTTGGTGGACAGAAAGAAACTGCCAAACAGTTTTCTATAAATCCTTTTTGGTAGGCAAGAACCATTTCTGCAGCACAGCGGTCTGGATAGTTATATTTATTACGTGGCGTAATATAGCCAGGCATATTTACATACAGCGTACCCATGTAGTTTTGTGGCAAATAGGTTGAAAGCTGCAGAAATTTGTTTGGTTTGGTTTGTATATACGTTCCTTCAAGCGTCCAGCGTTTATTTTTACGCATAGTTTTGATCATTCTATTGAGGGTAATTTTTTTACCAGATGCACTTTTACACGGCGTAAACGTTACAAGGTGGTATGCTTTGCAATCGTGTAAAGTGGCAAAAGGATGAGCCCCTAGCTGATTTATACAAAGAAGAGCAGCAAGGTAGATTATTTTTTTTAATTGTTTATTCATGTTTTTCTTTTAAAAATTGTTTTACCGCATTTAGATAATCTTGATCTTGTGTAAGATATGCATGCTTAATGTTTCGATTATTACATTCAAAATAAGTTACTGTATTACCATTATCTTCTAAAACTTTCTTTTGTAGTTTTACAGAAGCTGGCGGTGTTACCTTATCATGATTAAGTTGCGCAATAAAAAAATTAATAATTTTTGGGATCTTTTTATATGAATCTAAAACAGCAGCTGTTTTTTCTTGCTTGCAGTTTGGATAGAATAATCTAGCAACTATAGGAAAAATCCATCGTAAGCCCCATGGTAAATGATTAGCGCTCATATCTTCCCAAACTTTTTCAGATGATATAGCAGGGCATTGTAATACCACTTTTTTAACAGATGCTTTTGCTTCTGGCGCTAGATAGTCGCATGCTAAGGTATTCAAAGTACTTGTAGCTCCAGAGCAGGCACCATGTAAAATAATAGAAGCGCTAGGATTTTTTTGTACCAGAATATTAAGAAATTTACTTATGGTTATTTGGTCTTGTTTTTGGCCAAAGTTAAACTGTCTACGATCATGATTTGGCAAACAGAAGCTGACAACACAATCAGTAGTTCCAAGTTGCCCTTTATTAAATTCTGAATAGGCAGCTACAGCAGAACGCTCAGGGTAGACATATTCATCGCAACAACAGATAGCACCTGGTGTGCCAATATGAATATTTCCTCTATAATTTTCAGGTAATTTAGTTGAGAGAGAAAGATTAATACCAGATTCTTTTGTTGCTATAGTGGCACCATCAAGCTTTTCACGGTTATTGTTTTTTAGCTTTATGACTACGTTCTCAAAGGTTTCTGATGGATTTTGCTGTGTTGGGCAGAATGTTACCAGGTGGAATTCTTTGAAATCCACTTCTGTGGCACAAGGGTATTCTGTTTCCATAGCCTGGGTAGTTAGTGCTATAAAGGGAAGAAGGTATAAGAGTTTTACTGTTTTCATAATCACGCTCCTTACAGTATCTATTTTTCAGGTTTAAAAAGCTTATTATACTACTATTTTACTATAAAAAGGCCTATTTGAAAAATGCCTGCTGTCCCTGCTTTTTTGCAAGAAAAGGCCTATCTGTGCTATACTTTGTCATTATGACTAAAATTCTTTCTTCCTACGGGGCTCTCAGCAGCCTTTTTTATGAATTAACCAATACCTATGCCTCGCAAAAAGAGGTAGCTTTTTATACTTCGTTTCTGGCGCAAAAAGATGATAAAATCTTGGAAGCAATGTCTGGTGCGGGCCGGTTGATGGTACCACTTTTAAAGCAAGGGTATCATGTTGAAGGTGTTGATAATTCTTCTGCTATGCTTGAGCGGTGCAAAGTGCGCTGTGCATCGTTAAAGTTAAATCCCGCACTGTATGAACAATCACTTGAACGTATGACGTTGCCGCATCAGTATGCATTAGCAACCATTTGCGTTGGCTCGTTCCAGCTTATTACCAATCGAGCTTCTGCGCTACAAGCATTAAAAAATATATATGCTCATATGCAGCATGGTGGCAGTTTGCTTATTGATTTTTTTATTCCTGAAGAACCTGAAGATCCATATTCAGAGCAATTAATTAAAATAGATGAACGACGTTCATTACACTTAGCGCGACACAATGTATTTGATGCCGATAAAAAATTAGCAGATGCAGTATGTATCTATTCACTGCTCCTTGATGGGGTTGTACAGCAAACTGAACAAGAATGTATTCGTGTTACTTGGTATACCGATGATGCATTAAAAGCATTACTAGAAGAAGCTGCTTTTGTGGTACAAGGTATCTACACGGAATATTTTGATGATGAAAATCCTTCGTATATAGTGCATGCGCAGAAAGTTTAATTTTTATCATTTAGAAAAAGCTGGAAATCTTTTATTATCTCATCAGATTTTTGTATGAATTGATCTATGGCAGCATATTGTCCATCAAAAAAACTACGAATTTTAATTCTTAGAAGGAATAATTGTTGTTGTGTATCAATAGTAGTTGTGTAGTCCATGCTTGTACTGAACGTGCAGTATAGTAATATGGCGAAAATGAAGCGATATTTCATATAATGATTACTCAGGTTTAAAAACTACATTTTTAGTATATACTTTTTAATTAAAGATATTTTTACATAAAGTTTTTACGGAAAGGAAGCATTGTATGAAGAAAAAATTAATGGTATGTATGAGCGTAGCGCCATTACTTGCTTTTACAGCCTGTTCATCAAAAGTAGAAGAAAAAAATACGGCACAAAAAACAACACAAAGGAATAATGCTATGGAAAAAAAACGTGTAAAAAAAACATCAGGCCTTGAATATGAAATTATGCAAGAAGGCTCTGGGAAGTCTCCGCAAGCTGGTAAACGCGTAAAAGTACATTATACCGGGTGGTTGAATGAAAAGGGTAATCCAGGAACAAAATTTGATAGCAGTGTAGATCGCGGTACACCATTCCAGTTTACTATTGGCGTAGGCCAAGTAATTAAAGGCTGGGATGAAGGTGTTATGGATATGAAGATGGGCGAAAAACGCCGTTTGTTTATTCCTGCACATCTTGGTTACGGTATGCGCGGCGCAGGAGCGGTAATTCCACCAAATGCAGATTTAATTTTTGATGTTGAATTATTGGGTGTTGAGTAAATTTTAGATTTTGTAATTCTTCTAAATAATAAAGGCCGCATTCAGCGGCCTTTATTATTTGGTATCTTTTTTATATTTTTTCTTTTCAGATGTATTAGTATCTAGTGCTGCTTTCTTTTTGCTCGGTGCTGTTTGTAGCTTTTGCTGAGCCAGATATGCCAGAGCTGTTTTGAGCGGCATACATTCTTTTTTAATTTCTTCAAAATTTTGTATCATACTCTCTGCCATCTCTTTATTATTTTCTTGTGACGGAATAAAAGTAAAATTATTGATATCACTATTGTTAGCAGTAGTAAGGTTTGTTGAACCGATGCCCACTAAAAAATCATTGTCATTATTTTTTCTGACAAAACCTTTTGTGTGCATAATTGTTGGAAATTTTCCTACCTTTGTATTTTCATCAACATTGAATACATGCACGGGAGCATGTTCTGGCAGGTTCTGGAAGTATTCAAGATTACTCTTTAAGCAAGTGCGATCAGTCAGTAAAAGTTCCAATTTATTGTTTTGTATAAGATCTCTTATAGTAGCCTGCGCTTCAGGGTCATTAAAAGCATACAAAGCGATCCATGCCTTTTCTTGAGTGTTTGCAAAACGCTGTGTAACCGTTTTTGCAATATTATGTTTTGTTGAAAAAATAGTAGTTGGTTTTTGTGGCGTAATTTCAAGAGCAGGATTATTTTTATAATTTATTATCGATTTAGTCGGCGTAGTTGGTGTTTTTAAAGATTCATGGAACTTTAAATGTGTTTCAAAACTTTCTTTATTAACGTCATATAAACTTAATTCTTTATTTGATTCTTTACCCTCAAAAGACATGGTCATATACGTCGGATTACGTGATCCATCAAATATACGGTACTGAGTGCCTTTTTCAGGATGCTGATAAGTCCAGCCAATTGTTTTTGTATGCAATGTTTGCGGCAATGTTTTTTCATCAGTAGTATGTATTTTTTTACGCACCGAAGAATTTTCATTAAAGAAAGTAAGTGAGCTGTTTGGGGCATTTTTTACTGCTTGCTGAATGCTGGCAAGGCCCTTTGATATATGCTTATGAGAATTGCTGAGCATAACGGAAACATGTACGCCAGCCTTAATTTTTTCTATTAAAATGTTAACAAACTCTAGATCGGTTAAGCAAAAAAGATGAGCAAAAATTTTATCACCAGGTTGTGTTTTTTGTACTGACGGTTTTACTATTTTAAAGCCGCCATCATCCTGGGGGTTTGAAAAGAAAGCAGTTGGTTTATTTGGAGAAATAAAGGTCTTTGCCTGGTAGGGAATAATCTGTCTGTCCATACCTGAAAGCATAGGTGCCATAGTTATGGTAAAAAAACAGGTTAAAAGAGCTGTTTTCAGATTTTTCATGGTTAAATTTTCTCCATTTTTTATAGTTCTAATCATACTACCAGTTTACCTTAAATTTTCTATTTGTCAATGGCCTGTGGAGGGTGTTTTCCCTGTTTTTTTAAAAATATTGTAGTTTTTTCCTAACTATGCGTAAGCTGTAATCAAAAAGGATTCTGGTATGAAAAAAAGCCTTCTTTTTCTTTTACTGTTTTCAGGTTCAGTTTACTGTTTTTATAGTAAAAAAGTATGTTTAATTGCCCCAAAAACAGTTCAGGGAGCGTCTACGCCTTGTTTGCCCTGTGTGCCTTCTTTTGAACCTGAGGCACAAAAAATAGCTGTAGAAGCTGTAGATCGTGACGTGGATCCACGTTATTACTGGACTCCCTTATTGTGGGCTATTGCTCTTAATGATACAAAAGAGCTTGCTCGTATTTTAGACCAGATAGAAAATGATTATAAGCAAGCAGCAGAGCGCCTTGCGCAGCTTATATGGCAAGATTGGGCGGGAAGAACATCGCTCTATTTGGCTGTTGAATGGATAGAACGTGATGCGCTTAAAATGCTGCTTGAGCGTGCAAGCCGTTGGTTTGCTAATGACCCCAAACTTTTTTTTGAGTATCTTGCAAAACAAGAATCGTTACTTGCATGGTCTCCCTTGCATGGTGCTGCGTATGGTAGCTTTTCAGAAGGAATTGCGTTATTAATTACGGCAGCAAAAAAAATGTTTGATAGTCGTTCAGAAGAGTTTAAAGCATTTATTAATTTGAAAGATAATTTTGGTAGAACGCCGTTGAATCTTTGCTTTGAAATATGGGATCGCTTGTATATTGCAAAGCACGGTGGCATTGCAAGTTTTGTACCAGAGTTAGAAGATTCATACCATGCAATTCTAAAAAAAGATTTATTAAAATATGCAGCATATAGTGGTTTTAACAAAGAGCTTAATGAAGTGTTGCGCCATGGCATTCAGCTCTATTCGCAACCAAGTTATAAAAGAAACACGCGCCGTTTGCAAGGAGTATTGCAAGAAGCAGGATTAGCATATGATTTTAGTAGAAAAGAATTTTTAGATTTTATTACGGCACGTGATGAAGCCGGCTGGTCTCCTTTAATGAATGCAGCGGCTGATGGTAATGCTGAATATGTAGAACTTATTTTAAGAGCGGCAAATGCTTTTTATAAAGATGATAAAGTATGGGTTGCTTTTATTATGAATAATAATGATACGCATGGCAGAACGGTGTGGCATATAGCAATTTCGCGCCGTCATTTGGATGTAGTAAAAGCATTAATACGTGTGCAAAAAGAAATTGCTGGCAATAGAAAAAAACCATTCTTGCGTTTAGCCACCCATAGGACAGAGTTAAACGGTTTTACACCGCTCATTGCAGCAGTTTATGAAAGTGCTGATGATAATGTCACCTTCGCTATTATAAAACTTTTAGTAGAGCGCGCAGCTGAAGTTTTAGGAAAAGGCTCACGAGAGTTTTTATCATTTATTAATCGCAAAGATTATAATGGCTACACCGCATTGAGTTATGCAGTAACACCACGCATACAAAAATTTCTAAAGGAATATGGCGCTGAATGATGATTCATCAGTAATATTTAGCATATAAAATTCTATATTCCGTTCGTGGTGAGGGTTTTTCGAAGAAAAACGTCTCGAACCACTTGAACTCAAAATTAAAAAATTCATATTTTTTTTAAATAGATTTGTCGTTATGGTTCGACCCTTCGTCGAGCTCAGGACAGGAACGCAAACTTTAGTTTGCTCCTCACCACGAACGGGATATAAAAAAGTGATTTCGCTCATCCTGAGTGATGTGCGTAGCGCATTGTATCGAAGGATAAGAGCTACATTTCATCGCGCAGCGTTATACAGTTCCTTTAATGCAGCAACAGGATCTGGGGTACTAAAGATTGCAGCGGCAACACCAACTTCATCGCAGCCATTGCGTGCAAGTTCAGCAATATTAGTACTATTAATACCGCCATCCATGCAAATCATAAAGTTCATTTTTTCTTCTTTGCGATAGGCAGCAAGTTTTTTAAGGCGCTCCCATGAACTTTCTAAAAATCGCTGTCCAGAAAAGCCAGGATCAACGGACATCAGTAAAACGGAGTCTATCATGCCAAGATAAGGAAATAATTTTTCTAGGGGCGTATTTGGCTTAATGGCGATATTTGCATGCCATTTATTTTCTCTTATGCGTTGAATTGCTTCTGAAATATTTTTTGTATTTTCAATATGAAAAGAAACGGTGCTTGCGCGCTTGATCTCTATTTTTTCTAAAAATTTTTCAGCATTTTCAATCATTAAATGGACAAAAACTGGTTTTGTTGTTGCATGGGCAATTGCTTTGATAAACATTGGCCCCCATGTTAAATTAGGCACAAAATGGTTATCCATGATATCAAGATGAAAACCATCGCAGTGGGGTTCTAAATTTTTTATGACAGTATGCAGATTCAAAAGGTCAGCAGAAATAAGTGAGGGGTAAATTTTCATGATTAGATCCTTTTTTTTGTGTATACTAATCCTTGTACTATGTTTTTTCTGTTAACACAATGAATTTTTAAGAAAGATAGTTTATGATACAAACTCCGCGTGTTTCAATGCTTATTTTAATGCAAAATAAATTAGATGAAGCAATTGCTTTCTACACTAAAATTGGATTAACCTTAAACTTTCAAATTAAAGATCAGTGGGCAGAAATGGAGCTGCATGGTATTAAGTTTGGTTTAGCAAAAACAGATACAGAGCTTCCTGAGCGAAGAACGGGCATCATTTTGGAGCTTGATGACTTGTATACATGGCGCAAGGAGCAAGAAGAGCAGGGGATCATCTGTTCAGAGCCTGTTGAGCGTTTGCATGGTATCATGGCAAGTATAAAAGACCCTGGTAATAATATTTTAGAGCTTTATCAGCCAACGCCACATAAGGTTCATGAGATGGCAGAAAAAATGAAAAGCGATAAGTAAAAATAGTCACATTTTCTTCAAAATTCAGGAAGAAAAGTTTAGTCTTGTGATGTAAATATTGCATTCATTTTAAATCTCGGTATACTGATCTTGAGTTGAATATAAGGCGAATTTGGCGACTCTTATTTTTTTAAATAGATTCATTTTTTTTCTAAGGTATTTTTAACAATTTTTATAAAGCAGGGAGGATGTATGTTTGAGAAAATCAAACCATTGCATGACCGAGTTTTGGTAAAGCGCATAGAGATTGAAGGTACTACCCCTGGTGGTATCATTATCCCTGATGCAGCCAAAGAAAAAGCACAAACAGGCAAAGTTGTTGCTGTTGGTGCTGGTCGCGTAACAGCAGAAGGAAAAGTTGTTCCTATGGCAGTTAAAGCTGGTGATGTAGTCTTTTTTGGCAAATATGCAGGGACTGAAGCTGGTGATGATCATCTTATTGTTCGAGAAGAAGAACTTTTAGGTGTAGTAGAACGCTAAAAATTTATTAAGTTGAGGAGCTTTTTATGGCTGGAAAACGTATTTTATTTAGTACTGATGCGCGTGAAAAAATCCGTGAAGGTGTAGATACTCTAGCAGACGCCGTTAAAGTAACGCTGGGGCCCAAAGGGCGTAACGTTGCTTATGGCAAAGCATTTGGTTCACCAGGAGTTACTAAAGATGGTGTTACGGTAGCAAAAGAAATAGAACTTAAAGATGCTGTTCAAAATATGGGCGCACAAATGGTTCGTGAAGTTGCTAGCAAAACGGCTGACGTAGCTGGTGATGGTACTACAACGGCTACTGTACTAGCGCAAGCTATTTTCCGTGAAGGTAACAAATATGTTACAGCTGGTGCAAATCCTATGGAATTAAAACGTGGGATTGAAAAAGCAGTTAAAGAAGCTGTAGCTGCTATTCAAGCAAAAGCAAAAAAAGTTGATTCAAAAAAAGAAATAGAACAAGTTGCAACTGTTTCTGCAAATTCAGATGTTACGATCGGTTCATTGATTGCACAAGCAATGGAACGTGTAGGGCGCGATGGCGTTATTACCGTTGAAGAAGCAAAAGGTATACAAGATGAACTTGAAGTAGTAGAAGGTATGCAGTTTGATCGCGGTTACCTTTCTTCTCATTTTGTAACTGATCATGAAAAGATGGAAGCGGTTCTTGATAATCCATTTGTCTTGATTGTAGAAAAGAAAATTACCAGCATGAAGAGCTTGTTGCCAGTGCTTGAGCATGTAGCAAAATCTGGTCGCCCTTTATTAATTATAGCAGAAGATGTTGAAGGCGAAGCTCTTGCAACGTTGGTAGTTAATAAATTGCGTAGCACGTTAAACGTTGCAGCGGTTAAAGCTCCTGGTTTTGGTGATCGTCGTAAAGCAATGCTTGAAGATATTGCTATTTTGACCGGTGCTCAATTGATTGCAGAAGATCTCGGCTTCAAATTAGAAAATGTTACTGCAGCGCATCTTGGTTATGCAGCAAAAGCAGTTGTTACTAAAGAATACACTACGATCATTGAAGGTCACGGGGATGCGGCTTCTATTAAAGGTCGTGTTGAACAGATCAGAAAACAGATCGAAGCAACGTCATCTGATTATGATAAAGAAAAATTGCTTGAGCGCTTGGCAAAACTTGCCGGTGGTGTAGCAGTTATCAAAGTTGGTGCGGCAACAGAAACTGAAATGAAAGAAAAGAAAGATCGCATAGAAGATGCTCTAGCAGCAACGCGCGCAGCTGTTGAAGAGGGTGTTGTTGCAGGTGGTGGTGTTGCACTACTGCGTGCACAAGACGCCGTTTCAGCTATAAAGCTCGAAACTGACGAGCAACTTGGTGTTAAAATTGTGCTTCGTGCACTTGAAGAACCAATGCGCATTATTGCATCCAATGCTGGCTATGAAAGTTCTGTTGTAGTCAACCATGTTAAAGGACTAAAAGATAATATGGGCTTTGATGCAAAGCATGGTGAATACGTTAATATGATTGAGCATGGGATTATTGACCCAGCCAAAGTAACACGTACTGCATTGCAAAATGCGGCATCTATTGCTGGTCTCTTGCTGACCACAGAAGCTGTTATTTCCGAAATTCCAGAAGATAAAAAAGAATCTATGCCTCCAATGGGCGGTATGCCTGGTATGGGCGGCATGGGTGGCATGTATTAAGCCAACCTAAAGTTCTTTTTAAAACTATTAAAGGCCCCGCATTGTCGGGGCTTTTTTATTTCTTGTACCCAAGTTTTTGATAATAATCTATATCATCCTGCGCACGTTTAATTAATCGCTGAGCATATTGTCTCAATTGCTGCTGTGCCGGTTTGAAATTAGGATCATTAGCAAGCTCTAAAGCGACGTTAATTTTTTCAGTATCAGAAAGATTGCTTTCATCTAAAGCACTCGTTACTTCAAGGGCAAGATAGGTAAGCGTTCCTTCATTATTTTGTGCTTTTATTTCAGCTATTTTTTTCCATACAGCGCCTTGCTTGCCACCAATAATTTTACCAGCAGAACTGGGCTGTTTTATCGCTTTATTGAGCATTTCTATTTTTTGATAATCTTTGTTTTGTTGCGGAGAAATGGGAATAATAGCATTGCTATAATGAGCTACTAATGCAGCGCATAATATGCCAGAGAAATATAATTTTTTCTTCATACAGTCTCCTTTTTTCTTTTATACTACTGTATGAATTTTTTAAAAAACAAGAAAAGATTTAGAGCTTATCCATAAATTCAAAAAAATGATATTTTGTGTTCGTACCCTTCGACCCATTCGACAAGCTCAGGGTCAGGGCGAACGGAGTGAGAAATGAGCGCAGCCTTTACTTCCCTGAGCGTTGTCCAATCTAATGATCAGGGTGAACTGAATAAAAGTACTATGAGCCGTTCGTGCTGAGCCTGTCGAAGCATTCGAACGGAATTTAAATAACGTTAAGTAATCAGTTTGTTCAGTATATAGTTTTTAAGAAAAAATCGCTATTTAAACCTTAAAAACTGCCTCCTCCTTTTGCCCAGATTCCCCACGTGCGCAGAGCGCTATTATTGTGTGGTAATTCAACATACATACCAAAGCCGCCAAAAAACTCTACTGTTTTATAGTCTGCGCGAGCACCAAGCGTAAAAAATACGCGGTGTGCTAGTGCTTTGCGTGCAGCTGCTGAATCAAAATCAAGATCATAATCATGCAGCGGCACAAAGGTGGGGTCTCCTTGCGCATCACGGTCAATTGCAGCTTGTGCATTAATAGTACTCGCGCTTGCCGTAGCGCCAATATTAGTGCCAGGAACTAACGTGCCATCACCGGCAATCCCATACTCAGGAATAAATGGTTGTGCCAGTTCAATCTGTTCATCACCATGACCCCACAAATTGTAGCCGCACGCAAGTTCAGCGCATGCAACTTGTACGCGAATCCCGGCAGTCAGATCAAAAAAATTAAAAGGTTGTACTTTGCATTTAGGTGTTAATATTGTTGTTGCAGGAATGTTCATTACACCATCATTTTTATTGAGCAATAAATAGCGGCTCCAGGGTTTAAAACGCAGATCAAACGTGCGGCGTTGAAAGTTACGCAAAAAAAATTGATTTTCAATACTCACAATAAGTGCAATAATTTTTGCATGCGTATCAGTATTAAAAGGCAGCTGCGCATTCATGCCGCATAAAAAACCAAAATGTTTATTATGGCCAAGAAAAGAATCAAACATATAGGCAGGATTTTGTTTTCCCGTTGTTGCCAAAATAGCACCACCATAAAAACCAAGCTGAAAGCCGTGATGCTGCAAGTAACTATTGCCAATTTTTAAATAGATTTCAGGAATAGAGAATTTTCTGTGTGCTTGCGGATTTATTTTGCCATAGATAAGATTGGGCGCATTCAGTGCTTGGATAATAGTTGCTGGAAACTGTTCTGTTTTTAACGATAATAGTTCTTGTCGCGGATTTATTTTGTTTTCTACATACTGCAGCGGGAGCGCTAAAGCGACCCATATTGCTTGCAAAAAAGTATGATCAGAAAATTTTTTTACATCTTGATTTACTTCAAGCCACAATCCTGCTTGCCGCTGGCGTGGTTCAAGCGAAAAGATGCCATTAAATGTAGCAGGTAAATTAATCCATTCTGCACGCACATCCCGTTCATTATTATTTTGTACAACAGCATCACCTTTTACCGTGAGCGCCGTTTTACCATTAAATAAAAAATAACGCGTTGTTGCTTTGCTGTGCAGTGAATGTTGATACAGGGGCATACTTTGTACGCTTACCAGTTCACAGCCTTGTTTATTGTACACGGCATCATGCCAAAAGGCAGCATTTTGTGCGGCAATATTTTGGTAGATCGGTCGCGTGAACATAAACGATTGGCTGTAAAAATCATTATGTTTGGGTTCTTGCGCTTTCCAGAAAGGAAAACCAATACCGTGATTATCAGCGCAACAGGAAGTATAAACAAAGAATATATACCAAAGAAGGACTGTTTTTTTCATAGAAGTTTTTTCCTATTAACCAAGATGAAGAGATTAAATATTTTTTTAGTATAATTTTTTCCAATACAAATCACTAATATACTTTTGTTCTATATTATTTTTATATAGTATGCGGCTACTCTTTTTTTACATGCTATTTTTTCTGTTATAAATTTCACGGTCCCTCTCCGGGACGGGACCAGCCCCTTTTGCTTGTACAAAAGGGCTGGACAAAAATACACCAACATGCTGTTGGATCCGCTTGCCCGCTCAAACATCAACCACTCATCCTTCGGCTTTCAGCCTTGGCTTCAGGTCGCTGATTCGCTACCGGTATGAATGTATAAAATTATCATCGTTCGCACCCTTCGACGAGCTCAGGGCGAACGGAATAAAAAAAATACTTATCTTCTGGCCGTTCGTGCTGAGGGTTTTTCAAAGAAAAACGTCTCGAAGCATACGAACTAATTTGCCGGCCGTGTCCGCCATAGCTCGAAGAGCGACGGCTGGACATGAAGGCGCCGTGAGATTTGTATAAACAAAGAAGATTTTTTCCCTGAGAGGAATTGTGAGATTTGTCATTTAAAAAATATATTAATTATAAAAAAATAGTTTTACTTATACACCACTGCAGCCAATTCTTTACAAAAAGCCACCGCATCAGCTAATGATTTTTGGTGAATATTGCGCCCGATAGCAGCACCGGCGATATTTTCAATCATCATATATTCTTGCAGCTGTTTAATAAATTTTTTTGGTGCAATAGTTTGGCCGCCAGAAAGTAATAATTTAGTATTACCTGCTGCTTGTCCTGCAACCGCAAGCCATTCCAGGCTGCTCATATCTTCTTCATCACTTGGTTCTGGTAGATTAATTTTTGCAAAATCAGCACCAAGAGCATTTGCTGCACCGGCAGCGCCGGCAATAATCATGCCGTGGCGTTCATACCCTTCTAAGCATTCACCGCGCGGGTACATCCATAAAATAGTTACCAAGCCATGTTGATGCGCTTCATATACTATTTGTGCTGCCTGGGTGAGCATTTCTGCTTCATACTGACTGCCAAGATAAACGGTGTAGCCAACGCCGCAAATGGGAAGATTTGTTTGCTGCTTGAATGCAGCAACTTGCTGAATGTTCCAGAGCTCTTTACTTAAAGGATCAGAATAATCGGTTGGAATAATATCCGTTTTTCCATTTAATTTGACGATATAATTAATATTCTTGTACTGTTTTCCATAGCGTGCAATAAGGCCTAACTGGGTTGCCATAGCGCCAATATCAGCTTGTGAGGCGATCGAAAATAAATGATTTGGATTGCTATCAGCAGGATCTATATCAGCCCCAAAAAAATCTTTATGAAGATGCTCAATTTTTTGATCAGCGGAAAAAAGCAAGAGGTTGCCGGTGTTGCGTGTCAGTGCTGTATAATGCTTTACAAATGCATCAATACTTTTTTCTGGTACATCAGCCGGAACAAAACAATGTTTTTCTGCCATAAAAAATTCCTTGTAGGTTTCGAGTTTTTTATTTCGAATCTACAAGGAACTGTATTTTTAAACAAGTATTTTGGACTTATTCTTTTTGTTTATACTTCTCTAAAAGAGCTTCAATTTCTTTTAAGTTATATTTTTTTGTAAGAGAGAAAGCATCTTTTTGCGATGCTTTTATGCTAAGGGAACCCAGACCAAAAGCTTTTGTTTCTGGATTTGCACCAGCTGCCAAAAGGTCTTTAATCGTTTGAAGATACTTTTGCTGGTCGTTTGTTTTTGTGTTATAGAATTCTATAGCCCACATTAAGGGAGTTGCCGATCGATTACCATCAATAGTATTTATGTCGCCACCAGCTTTTTTTAGTGCTAAAAGAGCTGATAGAGAATGCCTTCCGTTAACAGAAAAATCAAAAAATAACGCATTAAGTTCTCTGTTTGATTTATTTTGTAAATAATTTTTAACAAGGCTGTCGAGTGCCAAATCACCTAAATATTTATCAGATATATTATGCGTGATAAGATGATCAATTTTTTGAGCTGCATCAAAAAAGTTTGGTGTTGTTTGTCTAATCTCCAGAAGCTTACCTACAAAGTCAAGTTGAGAAATAGCAGGTTCTTGTACTGTTTTTTCCGATGCAAGCAAAGAAGTTCCTGCTAGTAGAGTAATTATTAAGAAATTTTTTTTAATATTTTTCATAGTATCCTTATTTTTCTTTGTTCATTAACTAGAGAGTAAAAAAGCTAAGTACAATTGGTTTAAATTGTATCTTATTTTATTTTAGTAAATATTGCGATAAAAAAGCAAGATTTTTAGTAAAAAAGCCTTATCTACAGGTATTTTTAGACCATTTTTTCATGGATTACTAGGTTTTCAGCCACCTTCATAAAAAGAGGGGCGGCAACCTGGGAGGCGTAGAGATTCTTAGAGGCAGCATTTTGAATATAGGTTACAATAACGCGTTTATAATCACCTTTTTCTATAATACCAGCAAACGTATAGGTGTTATGATCTGGTGTATACTGTCCATCAATGACCATGTTAGCAGTTCCTGTTTTGCCCATAACGCGATAACCATTGAGCGCAGCGCGCCGCGCTGTTCCTTGCGTTACTGTTTTTTCTAATATATCGCGCATGGTTTCAAGTGAGCTATATTTATATAGATACTCTTTCTCTTTATTCTCCTCAGGATTATGCTTCTTAATAAGTCTTGGTTCAATTAAATAACCACCATTAGCAAGTAAAGAAAATGCGCGCGCTAATTGTACTAAATTAGCAGTAATTTCATAACCAAACGATAATGAAATAATAGAAGGCTTAGACCAATTTTTTGGTGGATTGACAAAACCTGCTTGTTGGCCTGGCCAGTTGATAGGTAATTTTTGGCCAAAGCCCAAGCGGTTGTAATGATGATACAAATCTGGCCCTAAGCGGCAGGCAACGTGCGCTATGCCGATATTATTTGATTTTTGAATAACTTCAGTAAAAGGAATAATGCCATGAGGATAAACGGTGTTAACGCGAACGCCATTAAGCATGGTAGTTTTTGTATTTTGGCAATCAATAAGTTCATCCGGCTCTACAAGATGTTCTTCAAGTGCGGCAAGTGCGGTAAAAACTTTCATAACAGAACCCAGTTCATGAACATCGGTGAGAGCTTTATTTTTTGTATATTCTATACAGAGCTGTTCGGTATTATTAGGATCAAACAACGGATACTGAGCCATGCTCAAAATATCTCCTGTTGTAGGATCCATGACAACAACAGCGCCTTCTTGCGCATTGAATTTTTCAACCGCTTCTTTTAAATTTTCATAGGTCAAAAATTGTAAATCAGCATCAATGGTAAGTTCAATCGGTTTTCCTTCAACCCCTTCTTGCTTGGTTGATTTGGTAAAATAAAAATGTCCTGAGCGTGCATCCTTTTCAAGCACGTAGGTGGTAGGAATACCAGCAAGAGATTCGTTATAAAGAAGTTCTATGCCGCATTGTCCATTATTATCGATGTCAGTAATGCCAACAACGTGACCCAAAGATTCATACGGATAAAAACGATTTGGTTCTTTGAGTAGTTTTATGTCAGGAATATTTGTTTGTTCAAGTAGCTGTTGCTGTTCTGGTGTTAGTTTGCGTTTTATATATAAAAAGTGTGCATCAGGATGACTATATAAGCGCTCAAGTGCTTGCGGGAAATGCTTTTTTAAAAACTGTTCCACGCGTTCAATGTGCTCAATTTTTTTAGGGAGTATAAAAGCAGAAAGAGAATGTTTATTGAGTGCGAGTGGCTGGCCATTGCGGTCAAAAATAAGAGCACGTTCAGGGGTGCTTTTTATGGTTACATTATATTGTTGTTTGCCAAGATTAGAAAAAAAAGCACGTTGCTTTATTTGAATGGCATAAAGATTACATAAAATAAGAAAATAAAGAGCGCAGAAAAATAAAAATATAAAGGCGGTTCTAATTTTATATGCTGTTTTCATGAGGCATCTGTTTAATTTGTGATAACGTTATTTTTTTCATGCCAAGTTCTTCTTGGGCGTACTGTTTTATAGCGGCTCTATTATGCACCAGATACCATTGTTGCATAAGATTGTTTTTTTTTTCAAGAAGATCGTGCTTTATTTTTTCACTTTTTTGTTTTTGGTACGATAGTTCAACTAAGTAGCTTTGTTTATGAATTTGCAAAAAGATAAAGCCAATATGCAGGCTAATAAAAAGAGTAATAAAGGTATGCGCTTTCATAAAATCCCTTTTTTTTGAGCATACCCTTATTAAGGTGAATTTTTAAAGAGTCTTGTAGTTTATTCTGTTTCCAGTTTTAATTTTTTATGCGTAAGTTTTTCTTTTTCATCTAAAAAATCATCTAATTTTTGTTTAAAAGTATTCGTTTTTTGTAATTTCTTTTCATAATCTTTAAGGAACGATGTTTTCATACCTATTAAAAATTTATTGGTTTCAGGATCTGTATCTAATTTTTCAAGCTCATTTTTATGCAATGTTACACGAGCTTCTAGATCCGCTTGGTCTTTTGAAGCTAGGGCCCAAACATTTAGACGTACTTCTTCATCCCACTTATTTAAATCAGGATTTTTTTTGCTTTTGGTATTTTCATAATAGATAGCGATTTTTTCAAATTTGTTTTTATTTTCTGCCCATTCATTTTTAAGTTCTTCTGGAGAAATAACAGGAATATCTTTTTCAAATACATATTCCAAAGCTTTTTTTTTAAAGCGTACTTTACGTTTTTCCATGCAGTTCATGAACATACATGTTGTAATGGTGATAATAAAAAATAGTGACTTCATAGGTTTAAAGATTTTCTGCTTTTAACTTTTTTGTTGATTGTAAATCTCTTAATGCAACCAATTCACTGCGAGCCCAGTGATCTTTAAGTTCTTCTTGGTAAGAAATACCATGTTTAATAAGCTCAAGTTTGATTTTTATTTGTTCTTGCAGATGTTTATCAATACTATCAAGAGCATCTTTATATTTTGGTGCCCCAGTATCTTGATAGTTTTCTGCCGCTATCTTTCTGAGTTCTATGATTTCTGGATTAGTACGGTATTTTAGGTTTTCTGGCAAAGCAACTATATTGTGCAAGAGCAAGCCGAGTCCTGACTCTCTTTGAACGAAAGTAGGTTTTTTTTGTTTTTTTTCTGGTGTGAGCGGTTGTTTTTTGGGGCTCGTCCATGCAGTTTCAAGGTTTTGTTTTTTTTGATCATTATCGAGAGCTTTAATATCAGGTCTTGCCAAAGATGAAAAATTTGGTTTTTTTCTATTTTTAAGATTTTCCATGCTATTAATGAGCCCGCATGTTGAAGTTGTCAGTATTAAAATAATAAGTAATTTTTTCATAGTAAAATCTTTCATAGTTTTATAGTTTTTCTTGTTTTTGTTTTTTTATAGTTCCGAGAAATTCTAGTAATTTCCCTTTGTCTATTGCCGGTACAGATAGTTCAGATTTTGCAGGGTTATCCTTACGGTCTTCTTTTGGGTTTAGTATATCTTCTACATCTAATCCTGATAAAGTACTAGGCAGAAATCAAAATTTATTTTTTGTGGGCGTGGAGGGCATTGTGGGCCTGATTTTTGAGTGTTTGCCAAGTTTTCAAAGCTAGGGACAGGAATAGCAGGTTTTTTTATCGCAGGTTCCATACCAGTAACCAAGCCGCAGGTCAGGGTGCATGTTAAGGTGATAAGTAGCTTTTTCATAGAATATTCTCCATATTAAGCCGATATTGGTTTAATAATAGTTATAGGTAATTTTAACCTAATAATTTCAAATTGTCAATAGGGGTCTGTGGAAGTATATAGGCAAAAAAGAACCTTTTTGCTATACTAGAACTGTTTTCATGATTTTATAACCAAAAAGGTTTTTAGCATGGTTTTTAAAGAAAGCTCTCCCGAAGTTCTTATTGAACATGAGCAAGAACTCTCAGATGAATCAAAAGTCCGTATTGCAAAAGTAGAAGAGATGCGCAAACAGGGTATTGAGCCCTGGCCGCCAGCACGTGCTGTTTCTCATACTTGTAAGCAGGTGCATGATGAATTTGAGCCTGATGCGCACAAAGAGTATACGCTTGCCGGTCGTTTAATGTCTTTACGCTGGCATGGAAAAACAGCGTTTGCTGATCTGCAAGATAGAAGCGGCAGGGTGCAACTTTATTTTAAAAAAGATGCATTAGGGGAAGAGCAATTTTCTATACTTAAAAACTTTGTTGATATTGGTGATATTGTCTGGGTGCAAGGAACTTCCTTTAAAACTAAAATGGGAGAAGTTACCCTTGAAGTAAAAACATTTGAACTCTTGAGCAAATGTATTCATCCGTTGCCAGAAAAATTTCATGGCCTGACTGATACAGAAAAACGCTATCGCCAGCGCTATCTTGATTTGATAGTGAATCCAGACAATAAAGAAAAATTTATTCGCCGTACGCTGCTCGTGCGCGCTATGCGTACCTTTTTGGATAATCATGGCTTTTTGGAAGTGGAAACACCGATGCTGCACCCCATTGCTGGTGGCGCTACAGCACGTCCTTTTGTAACGCATCACAATGCGTATGATTCTGATTTTTATTTACGTATTGCGCCTGAGCTTTATTTAAAACGTTTAATCGTTGGTGGTCTTGAACGCGTGTATGAAATTAATCGTAACTTCCGCAATGAAGGCGTTTCAACAAGGCATAATCCAGAATTTACGATGTGCGAATTTTATATGGCACATCATGATTATCATTTTATCATGGGCTTTGTTGAAGAAATGCTACGTGCCATGATGCTTGAAAGTTGTGGAACGTTGCAAGTACCATTTGGCGATCATACGCTTGATTTTGGCGTTAGTTTTAAACGTTTGAGTATTCGTGATTCAGTGCTTGAAATTGGTGGCTTGCAGGAAAAAGATATTCAAGAAAGTGCTCTTGATGCAACGTTAAAAAAACATAACGTAAAAGTAGCCAATAAAAAAGCATCAGCAGGCGAAAAGATATTTGCTTTATTTGAAGAGCTTGTAGAACACAAACTTATTCAACCAACCTTTATTACCGATTTTCCTATTGAAGTTTCTCCGCTTGCAAAGCGTGATTCTAAAAATCCTGCCATTGCTGCACGTTTTGAACTATTTATAGCCGGCATGGAGTTGAGCAACGGTTTTAACGAGTTGAATGATCCTTTTGACCAAGCAGAACGTTTTGAGCAACAGCTGGAAGCGCATAAAGCGGGCAATGATGAAGCGCATCAGTACGATGCAGATTATATTCATGCACTTGAATATGCTTTGTCGCCTACTGTTGGCGTGGGAATTGGTATTGATCGTTTAGTTATGCTTGCAACCAATACAACGTCCATAAAAGATGTAATTTTATTTCCGACATTAAAAAAGAAGTAATATATACTCCCGTTTACCCAACGGGAGTAACAAGTGAATGCATTGATAGAATCCCGTTCGTGGTGAGGAGCCCAGCGAAGTTCTTTAACAGAGCCTGGGCGTCTCGAACCATAGGGATACAAAAGAAAATAATATAATAATGCTTCCTTTTTATTTGTTTTACATTGTGCTGATAATTCATACTACAGTGGTCATACCGATGATATTGAAAAACGTATGGCAGAGCATATTGCTGGTGGTATAAGTAAATACACATCTACTCGTTTACCTGTTAAGTTAGTTTATCTAGAAACATTTTCAACAAGAGTAGAAGCTTTAGAGGCAGAAATTAAAATAAAAAAATGGTCAAAAAAGAAAAAAGAAGCTTTAATTGCTAGAAATTGGACAATGCTCATTCAATTAGCAAAAAGAAGAAAGAGTTTTTAGCATTGTGGTTCGAGACGCAAACTAAATAAGTTTGCTCCTCACCACGAACGGAATTTAAATAATTTTTAATAACTCGATTGATTCATTTTTAGTAAAAATCCTTAGATCGAATTTACGTTAAAATAGTGCATTGATAGAATCCCGTTCGTGGTGAGGAGCCCAGCGAAGTTCTTTAACGGAGCTGGGCGTCTCGAACCATAGGGATACAAAAGATCGAATTTATTTTTTTACTGGTTAAAATTTAGTATACTTTAACCTTAATGAAGCGCTCAACGGCTTTTAAGCCGTTCTTTCCCAGACTTCGTTAAAACTTCGTCGGGCAGGCTGCGCGGAATTCTTCGAAGCCAACCCTACTACGCTAAAGCTTCGAAGGGTTCTACTTGCCATTCATCCCCAGTTTTAAAAAACTTGGGGTTTTCTGGCGAAGTAGAATAGGTTTGTATTTATAAAAAAATAATGTATGCAGAACAAGTGAATGCATTAAAAATTATTAGGGAGTTCTCTATGAAAAAATTATTTACACTGTTTAGTCTCACAGTCATTATCCATGGAACAAGCTTTAGTTCGGAAAAAGATAACAACAACTTTTTTGGTGTTCCTGAAGGGGCTCCTTTTAAACTAATACATGAAGCATGTTCAAAGATGCAGATGAGAGACCTCAGCCCTGAAGAAAAAGAGGCTATGAAGAAAGCCTATACCATGGAGCTGAAAAAACGAGGCTTTGACGAATATGGCCTTACACCTTTAACGCATGCTATCATAAAAGAAAAAGAAAAAAAGAAAATAAAAGTAGAAGAGTTGCTAGCAAATGGTGCCTCAGTCAATGCAGGAAATTTTCTAGATTTTACTCCTTTGCATTACGCTGCAGCTGAAGGTGATATAGAAATGATAAATATTTTAAGTAAGTATAAGCCAAATGTTAATGCTCAAGAAGCTAATGGCCAAACGCCATTGCATAAAGCTAAGGATGGCAAAACAGTAAAATGCCTTTTGAGTTTGGGGGCGGCTATTATTAAAGATAATGATTTGAAGACACCATTGCATCGAAAAATTCTGTGTAAAAATATGTATAACACTTTTGACGCAATAGAAGAGCTCATTGCAAGTGGCAAGGAAAATCTTGATGCTATATCAGAATTGGATAGTCCTTTGGGGATTGCTATAGGTGTAAACGACCTTGAAGTTATGAAGATGCTTATTAAGGCTGGAGCAAACGTTAATAAGAGAGGTAAAGATTTGACTCCTTTGCGTAAAGCTGTATCGCTGAAAAGAATAGCTATGGTACAATATTTACTTTCAAATGGAGCGAATGTAAATGATGGAATAGTTAAAGGAACAACTCCCCTGCATTTGGCTGTAAAGAGCAAGAATAAAGAGCTTTGCCAATTATTATGTAATGCTGGTGCTGATACAACAATTAAAGATGAAGAGAGTCGAACTCCTTTTGACCTTGCTCTTGAACATTGGCAATAAAGAATATTTATGCATCAATCAGTAGAAACAAATTAATACATTAAAAACTATGAGGAGTTTTCGTGAAAAAATTATTTACGCTGTTGAGTTTTGCACTCATTATCCATGGAACAAGCTTTAGTTCGGAAAAAGATAATAACAACTTTTTTGGTGTTCCTGAAGGGGCTCCTTTTAAACTAATAGATGAAGCACGTTCAAAGATGGAGATGAGAGACCTCAGCCCTGAAGAAAAAGAGGCAATGAAGGAAGCCTATGATATGGAGCTGCAGAAGCGAGGCTTTGATAAAGAGGGTTTGACACCGTTGATACGTGCTATAAAAAAAGAAAAAAATAAAATAAAAGTAGTAGCAAATTTTCTAGCAAATGGTGCCTCAGTCAATGCAGGAGATTTTCTAGATTTTACTCCTTTGCATTATGCTGCAGCTGAAGGTGATATAGAAATGATAAATATTTTAAGTAACTATAAGCCAAATGTTAATGCTCAAGGAGCTAATGGTAAAACGCCATTGCATTGGGCTAAGGATGGCAAAACGGTACAATGTCTTTTGAGTTTGGGGGCGCTTATTCTTAAAGATAATGGTTTTATGACACCATTGTTTAGCAAAATTAGTTTGAATGAGACTGATGCGGCAAGAGAGCTTATTTTAAGTGGAAAAGAAGATGTTAATGCTATAGCAGGCCGTCATAGCCTTTTAACGCTAGCTGTACGTTTGGGAAATGAAGTAATTGTAAGAAGGCTTATTGACGCAGGAGCCAGCGTTAATAAGGCTAATAACCATAAAGAAACTCCTTTATTTTGTGCTGTAGATGCATTTAGATATGAAAGCGGCTCTTGTAATCTTGTAAAACTCTTACTTTTTAATGGAGCAGATGTAAATGGTGGTATTGTTAAAGGAACAACTCCCTTGCATCTTGCTGCACAGATCAAGAACGAAAATCTTTTCCAACTACTATGTAAAGCTGGCGCTGATACAAATATTAAAGATGAAGACAACAAAACTCCTTCTGATTACTATCCGCCAATTTTTAGTAAAAAATTCATGTATTAAAAACTATGAGGAGTTTTCGTGAAAAAAATATTTACGCTGTTGAGTTTTGCACTCATTATCCATGGAACAAGCTTTAGTTCGGAAAAAGATAGTAAAAACTTTTTTGGTGTTCCTGAAGCGGCTCCTTTTAAGCTAACAGATGAAGCATACGAGAAGAAGCTCGAGGAAGGATGGAAAAAGATAATAAAGGAAGCTTATAATAAGAAGCCGCAAAAGCAAGGTTTTGATAAATATGGTTATACACCCTTGATACATGCTATAAGAGTAGAAAAAAATAAAACAAAAGTAGAAAAGCTGCTAGCAGAAGGTGCTTCAGTAAATGAAAGAGATATTCGAACTTTTACTCCTTTGCATTATGCTGCGCTTGAAGGTGATATAGAAATAATAAATATTTTAATTCAATGTAAGGCAAATCTTAATGCTCAAACAGATAATGGCCAAACGCCATTGCATTGGGCTAAGGATGGCAAAACGGTAAAATGCCTTTTGAGTTTGGGGGCGCTTATTCTTAAAGATAATAATTTGGAGACACCATTGCTTTACGAGATTGGATCGCCATTGTTTGAAGAGGATGCAACTGATGCAGCAATAGAGCTCATTAAAAGTGGCAAAGAAGATCTTAATAACGCTAGTTTTTTAGAATGTGCTATAGAACTACAAAATTTTAAAATTATAACGAGTCTTGTTCAAGCGGGAGCTAAGGTTAATATTGTTAGTAATAGCGGTTATACCCCTTTACATACAGCTCTACATGAATTTGTTTTTAAAAGAGGCAACTTATCTATTGTACAATATTTACTTTCAAAGGGAGCGGATGTAAATGGTGGTATTACTAGAGGAACAACTCCTTTGCATTTGGCTGTGTATAGCAAGAATAAAGAGCTTTGTAAGCTATTGTGTAAAGCTGGTGCTGATATAACCATTAAAGATGAAGAGAATCGAACTCCTTTTGACCTTGCTCTTGAACATTGGAAATAAAAAAATAATGTATATACGAATCAGTAGTAAAAAATGAATGCATTAAAAATTATTAGGGAGTTCTCGTGAAAAAAATGTTTACACTGTTGAGTTTTGCACTCATTATCCATGGAACAAGCTTTAGTTCGGAAAAAGATAGTAAAAACTTTTTTGGTGTTCCTGAAGGGGCTCCTTTTAAGCTAATATCTGAAGCATACGGGGAGAAGCTCGAGAAAGCGTTCAGTCCTGAAGAACGAGAGATAATAGATGAAGCTTATAATAAGGAGCTGCAAAAACGAGGTTTTGACGAATATGGTCTTACACCTTTAATGTATGCTATCAGAAAAGAAAAAAAGAAAATAAAAGTAGAAGAGTTGCTTGCAGAGGGTGCTTCAGTAAATGAAAGAGATATTCGAACTTTTACTCCTTTGCATCATGCTGCGATTGAAGGTGATACAGAAATAATAAATATTTTAATTCAATGTAAGGCAAATCTTAATGCTCAAACAGATGATGGCCAAACGCCATTGCATAAAGCTAAGGATGGCAAAACGGTAAAACATTTTTTGAGCTTGGGGGCGCTTATTCTTAAAGATAACAGTTGTATGACACCATTGCATCGAAAAATTCAGTCTACAAATATTGACGCAGCAAAAGAATTAATTTTAAGTGGCAAAGAAGATCTTGATGCTATTTCAGAATTTGGTAGCCCTTTGGAGCTGGCTATGAGTCAAGACAGCTTTGAAATTATGAAAATACTTATTCAGGCTGGAGCTAATGTTAATAAGTATAATCAATTTGGTACTCCTTTGCGGAGAGCTGTATTGCTGAGAAGTAGATTAACTATTGTGCAATATTTACTTTCACAAGGAGCAGATGTAAATGGGTGTATGGTTAGAGGATCAACTCCTTTGCATTTGGCTGTGTATTTAAAGAATAAAGAGCTTTGTGAACTATTATGTAAAGCTGGTGCTGATGTAACCATTAAAGATGAAGAGAATAGAACTCCTTTTGATCTTTTTCTTGAACATTGGCAATAAAAACAACGTATGATGCACCAATCAGTAGAATATGCGCAGTACAAAGCGCAACGAATAAAAGAGTTAATCCCTGAACTAAATCGGCAGGGGGTGACTATTCTTGATATTGGTTGCGCTGATGGCACCATGACATTTTACTTACAAGAGCTTTTTTTTGAAAGTAAGGTCGTTGGTGTGGATCAAGATTTAGAAAAGCTTGCGCAAGCACAAAAAAAATTTCCTGCCATTACGTTTCAAACGACTGATACAGTTTTAAAAAAAAGTTGGGATGCAATAATTATTGCTGATGTTCTGCATCACGTGCCATGCAAAGAACGTGCAAACGTAGTTCAGCAGTTTATGAGCTTAGTAAAACCGGGTGGTTTTTGTATAGTGCTCGAAATAAATCCCTGGCATTACGCTTCACGCCATGAATTTTATAACAATCCTGAAGAAAAAAATGCACAGATGCTTTCGCCATTTCAAGCATGGCGTTTAGTACGTAGGTATGGATCTTTTAGTTTTTATAGTTTTTCATTACCGTGGCCGCTGCATGGAGTAGAAACTTTTTTGTGCAAGGTGCCACTTGGCTCTTTGTATGTATTTAGAATAAAAAAGGGCGCCGATTAAGCGCCCTTTAAAATAGTTCTTTTTACTCTAAAAGTTTTTCTAACTTTTCACTTTCCGTGTTTTGTGTACTTATAGCTGCAGCAGCGCTTGCAGTATCTTGTGCTTTAACAGCGCGTGGAATTCTGCGAGGTTTTTCTATAACCTGTTCATAAACAACAGGTTGTTGCTGTTCAACGACTACCGGTTGGTAATAACCGTCATAATAGCCGTTACCGACACCAAAGCCTAAGCCTGTGCCAAAACCAACACCAAAGCCCACACCAGGACCCCACCAGCCGCCACGTCTACCCCAGCCGCCGCCGCCCCAGCCGCCACGGCCACGACCGCCGCCGCCAAAACCTCGGCCGCCGCCACCGCCTCGACCACCACGAGCTTCAAGCTCCAGGGTTTGTAAACCTATAAAACCTATAAATATGAGAGCAATTAATTTTTTTAACTTCATTATATTCTCCTCAAATAGTTCTTTTTTACAACTAATCATCTCTTACTATACGAAAAAATGGCCTTATTTAGCAATAAATTTGAATTTTATTTTTATTATGCAATAAAGAGATAGGGGCATATTCTTGCCTTTTAGGGGTCGGCCCAGGTATACTCTAAAGAAAGTAATGTATAGGGGATTTATCATGAAACGTATAGTTGTTATGCTATCACTAGTCTTTGCACTCAATCTTGGTGCAGCCCAGGTCCAAAAAACGAATAGCGAGCATTATGAAAAGCTCAAAAAAGCTCTGGGGTATGATCCGGAAGTGGAAGCATTTGATGCTTTGCGTCGTTTAGTTTTTGAGCATGCAAAAGGTAAATTTGGTGTAGAATATTTAAAAAATAAAAAAGAGCTTCTTGTCTACATACATCCAAAAGGTGATACTGATACCAGCGGTGTTTTTGTAGATTTTAAAAATCAACATGGTATTGTTTTTAAATTTCCCGATGATCAAACAACTAAAAAACTGAACGATAAAAAAGTTTTAGAACTAATACAAAACTATATAGAAGAACTTTATAAGCCACAAAAACTTTCTGTTTTTGGTGATAGAGAACGCATAGAAGAGTTGCTTAAATAATAGTGCACCAGCTGCCTTGTTGCTGCTCTGGTGTGGGAGTTTCTTCAGTTTCTAGATTAAATTTTTTATCATAAAGTTTCTTGAACGCCGTATAAGATTCTTTTTGTTGAATATCTGGGTCGTTTATAATTTTTTCCAACCACGTAGTAGTATTTTCATCTGCCTTTGTGCAAAGCTCTAAAAGTTTTTCTGCTTGCTCAAGTTTACCTTGTTGCAGCGCGTATAAAAGGGGCGTTACGCCATGTTCATTAGGAAAAAGTTTGATATGGTCTAATCTAATAAGTTCTGAAAAGAAATAGTTATTTCCAGATGCCAATGCATCTTGTACTATTGAGCGGCAACGTGCTTGATCAAGACGTACATTGATGGTGCATGAGCCTTGGTGATTCTCTATTTTAAATTCTGGATTTTTTATAATCTTATCAAAAATATCCTTATCATTTAAAATAATTGCCGCACATAAAGGAGTAATGAGCCGCCCTAAAGCGGACTTAAGTTCAAAGGGTTTTTCACCATTAACTTGTCGATCATTGAGTAGATTCAAGATTTTTTGCTTATTTTCAGGGTTATAGTTATTAAAAGCTTCATGCAGCTGTGGCGTTTTATCGCCATAATTTTCTATAAAGTACATCATGCTGTAATTGTATGAAATGGTAAGCAGCGCAAAAACTAGTATTCGTATTTTCATAAAAATCCTTATTTTTATTGTTCCATTCGCACCCTTCGACAAGCTCAGGGCGAACGGAATAAAAAAATAGCTAGATTATGGCCGTTCGTGCTGAGCTCGTCGAAGCATTCGAACGGTAGTGAATATCTTATGGATAAATTCTAAGATAAAAGCTAACAGGCTCATTCTACATTTTTTTAGTGGTTTTTTGCAATATGTATGTGATACACTTAAAAAAAACTAAAATAAAAAAAGGATTTTAGTGAAGTGCTCGTATATGTACCTCATTTTTTTAGTAGGTCATCTGCATGCTGCCGAGCCAGAACAAGCATATAAAAATCTCGTGCATACCATTGGCTATGACCCTGAAGTACGTATGTTTCAGGCATTGCGGCGTGAGCATTTTGACCATACGAACGAAGATTTTGGCATCGATTATTTTAAAGAATCACCACTTACCTTATATGTGCATGGCGCGCAAGAAACGGGTGATTATGCGTATGAACATACGGTTGAAGGTATTTTTGGTAACGTGTGTACTTTTGATTTTTCTGTCTACAGCTCAACGCACGAATTTCTTCAATATAATCAAAAGCATGCATTGATTGTAGAAGCTATTGCACAGTATGTACAAGAGCTGTATCAACCAAAAAAGCTTTCGTTATGTACCACGTCTGATGAAGGTTTTAGTGTGCTTGCTTATATTGCCTTGCGCCCTAAGGTTAGCTTTAATAATATTATTATTAATTTGATAGATTCTGCAAAAGCAATGAATCAAAAAAGCATGCTAATAAAAAAATGGCAAAAAGCGCGATTGCACCGTTTGCAGCGCATAAAAAATGAAAAAATGTTGAGCTTGTATGAACAAAATAAAAAACATGCAACGACTGGTCCTCAGTTGCCTCAGATTTTAAAATTTGCTCATCAAAAGCAACCTGCAAAGCAACCAGTCAAACAGCGTGAGAAGCAGAAGCCCATGCCATTTTATATGAAGATTTTTGGTTTTGATTACTAAGCTTATTTCACCACCACATGGCTTATTACCTGGAACTTCCAATCCTTCGGGAACGTTTTTCCTATGGTCAGCATACCGTAGGTGTCAAAATTGTAGTTAAGACCTTTACCGAAATTACTATCTGGTGAAACATTAAAGGTTGCCACAATGCCGGGCCAAATTTCATGATTTTGTGTCGCCTTGCTTTGCCATAATTTACCAACGCCTGGTGTTCTACCAAATTCATTACCATAAACAATTAAATTCATCATATCATTTAAATTATCATCGTGCTGGTGCGCGCGGAAAACGCCGATGACTTTTGAATTTTTTGACGAGCTATGGCCAAGAATATCTTTAGTGAAATTTTTGCCAAAGGTGTAAGCACCGCGCCGAGAATTGTTCCAAAATTCAAGATTATCTTGAACAATAAAATCATTCCACATAAAACCAAGAGTATGAGGATTCATTGGGCTTATTAGCGTTATATTTTTAAAATTAACATCATGGTCCTTATAGGAATCTTTATTAGGCATGCTAGCAAAATTATCTCCACGTTTTAATTCTGAAGGCAACCATTGATAAGCAATTGGTTCTATTTTTGAATCTAAGAGTGCTTGTGGTAAATAGCCAAGCTCCATGCCGCCATGGTTGCACTGCAGATAATCTGTTGGTGAACCGACATAAATTACAACGGGCATAAGTTCATAGATTTTAGCAATTTCTTTATTTACTAAATTTACTGGGATTTCAATATCTTTATTTTCAGTCCATTTAATTTTTTCTTTTATGTTTTTTTCAGGAAATTTTTTCTTGAGCTCATCCTGAAACCCATAGCGAGCCGTAATAGCAACGTCCTCATGATTACCACGGGCTAAAAATACTTTATCAGGATTTGCAATTTTTAAGCGCAGGAGGGTGTAAATAACTTCGGTGCCGTAATTGCCACGGTCCGTATAATCTCCTAAGAATACAATGTAAAAGTTGTCTTTTTTTATAGTAAAACCATCATTTAAATAATTATTTTTTCTTAATTCTTCCAGATACTTAACTAAAGAATGCACATCGCCATGCAGATCGCCATGGAAAGCAACTTCTGTGCCTGGAGGTAATGAAAGTTTTTGTGCATAGGGTCTAAAGGTTGGGTTTGTAAAGAATTCATTACCAGGTTCATTGCCGCCAACCCAAAGTTTTTGTTGCAGTTGGGTTTGCATGACATCAATAAAGGCATTAACTGCTATTATTACTTCATCAGCGGTAAGCTTTGCCGGTTTATTGAATGCTTGGCCTTCTGTACGATAATAGGGTAGTTCTTCTTCGCATGCTTTAAACCACTCGCTGAATTTTGGATAAGCAAAGACAACGGCTTGTTTTTCAGATTTAATTTTTTGCTGCTGCTGTTCTTGCTCTTTATGTTTACGTTCTTCTTCCTGCTGTTCCTTTTGTCTACGTTCTTTTTCTAAACGTTCTTGTTCTTCTTTTTGCTTGCGCTCCTGCTCTTGGCGCTGACGCTCTTGTTCTAAACGTTCTTGGTCTCTTTGTTTGCGCTCTTGCTCTTCTTTACGTTTTTGCTCTAGCTCTTGCTGTTCTCTGCGCTTACGCTCCTGCTCTTGGCGTTCTCGTTCTAAACGCTCTTGCTGTTCTTTTTGCCTGCGCTCTTGTTCCTGCCGTTCTTTTTCTTTCTGTGCAGATTGCTGTGTTTCAGGTAGCTTATCAAGCTGTGTTTGCAACCCTTCAAGTTGTTTTTGTAAATTAAAAAGGTCTTGCTGTAGTTGTTGGTCAGCCTGCAGCATGCTGGTACTAAAAATGATTGCGAGTAAAAAGCGTTTTATACCTATTGTTTTCATAAAAATCCTTTTTACTTGATAATTAACGTAATCCGATCTAAGTTCAGTATATTTTAAATTCTATATCTCGTTCGTGGTGAGGAGTCCGGCGTAGTTTAACGAAGCCTGGACATCTCGAACCATTCGAACTCAAATTTAAAAATTATATATTTTTTAGGATTCCATTATGGTTCGAGACGCAAACTAAATAAGTTTGCTCCTCACCACGAACGGAATTTAAATATTCTTAATAATCGATTGATTCATTGGTTTATTGCTATAAAAATAGTATACGCATGCAGGTAAAATAGAAGTCAAGAAAATCAGGCAGTAAATTCTTTTAAAAGATTATACAACCGCAGCCATTCTGAGGTATATAGTCTTGTGGATAGAATGTTGGTATATAGAATAATGGTAGATTTTTAATCTTTTCTTCATAAGCTTTTTCAAGCTCTTGGTAGCTAAATTTTTGCATATATTCTAAAGCTTTTGGATCAGATTTTTTAATTTTTTCTATAATTTTGAAAGCACCTTCTAGCTTGCCTTTTAGAATAGCTGTTTGCAGCAATGTTTCTTCATCTGCACTATAATCGAGTTGAAAGTTAGGATGCTCAATGAGCCTATTAAAAAATGTATCATTGCTTGATTGAAGAGAATCAGAGAGTATTTCTTTACGCATTGCTTGTTTGCAATCTTCATGAGAAAATTGATTAAAAGCGGGAAGCTCCAAAAGATCAAAAAACATTTTTTCTTGATTATTTTCTATGGCAGAGGATAGTGCTTTTTGATAATTATAAGAATGAAGAGAGAATTCAGGATGTTTGGTGAGTAGTTCAAAAAAATCAGTGTTACCATGTTTTATGACCTTATTTAACCATAAGTTTTCTCTAAAAAGTTGTTGAGGTTCGAAAATTTCTAAGATAATTCTTCCTAAGATAAGGTCATTGTAGTCTGTAGCGGAAGAAAGCCAATAATTTTCTTGAGGGATGCTTTTTTTAAAAGCTCTCAATAACAGGTTAATTTTTTTATAGTTTTGAGGCTTAGAATCTTTATGATTAGAATAATAGTTGTCGAGTTCCCGAGAAAGTATACCATTCTCTCTTTTTGGATCATTATACGTTTTGACTATACGTACTGCTTGCTTTACAAGTGCTATTTCTTGATCGGTACAATCTTTTAAGCAGTCAGTAATTTTAGTATTATCTTGGTACAACTTGTGCAAAGCACGTTTCGTGCTCAGAAGAATTCTTGCATATCCTTCAGAAATAGGTTTTTGTGAAAAGTTTTTTTGTATGGTGGCAACTAATGTATCATCTAATAATGATGCTTCTTTGTTAAATGCCGGGCAGGTATTGCAGAGCGTTGCAATATGCGGCATTAACATTTTTTTCTCTGCCATAAGCGTGAGAAGTTTTTGTTTGTCTTCGGGTGTTTCATTATGCTTTAAAAACCAATCTTGTGCACCTTTTAAAGGGAGCATCATGGCAGCTTTAAGATCAAAATCATTTTTATTCTCTTGATAATATGAAGCGAGAGCTTCATGGTAATCAAAAATTATATCGTCTAGGTCTTCAGATTGGGCAACTTTTTGCGCTTCTTGCTTTTTGCGTAGATTTTTGCGAAATTTACGCTCTGCAAGATTATGCCCCAAGCTCGTGATAAGATTTTTTATACTCTGTTCTTGGTTAAGAACGTTGTTAAATTTTTTGCATACTAAAGAAAGATTTTTAAGAGTTGTTTGTGCATCTTGAGGATTTTCAAAATGAGCAGTTTGGATCATTATTTCCTGCAACAAAGTATCCGTATTTAATACTTGTTGTAAAGCAGTTTCAGCACAAAAAACAGACGTTGAATATATAAGGAGAAAAATAACTAGTTTTTTCATAAAACCCCTACGTTTAAATTTTTACTTAAAGATAGAGGTCTTATATTTTTTGTCAAAAAATTATGATTTTTTATCCTGTGTATCATAGCCAAGTTTGCGTAGCTCATCGCGTAATGCGTCAGCGCGTGCCCAATCTTTTTGCTTGCGCGCTTCTTCACGTTGCGCGATCAGTTTTTGCATTTCAGAGGTCACCGTAACTTCTTGTTCAGGAAGTGGTTCAAGCGTCAAGCCCAGTACTTCCATAATAAACTGTTTGACGGCGCAGAATGTTTCCTGATCTTTTTGTAGCGCATCAAGGTTAGAAAATAGTACGCCCCACAGGCCGGTAGTATTAACATCATCATATAAGAACGCAAGCATTTCTTGCACCAAAGGATTTTTTAAAATATCTTGATCAGAAACTTTTTTGCATATGGTTTGCGCAAAGAACTTTGCCAATTTTTGATACGTTTTTTGTGCAACCTCTAATTCTTGTAAAGAAAAATCAAGCGGTGCGCGATAGTGATGATTCAAATACAAAAAGCGCACAACCATAGGATCAAACTGCTTGAAAACATCACGCAAGGTAAAAAAATTGCCGAGTGATTTTGACATTTTTTCTTTATTAATACGCACGAAAGCATTGTGCATCCAATAGTTTGCAAACGGCTTTTCGGTCAAACCTTCTGTTTGTGCAATTTCATTTTCATGATGCGGGAATATTAAATCCATGCCGCCACCGTGAATATCAATGCGATCGCCCAAATATTTTTGTGCCATAGCAGAACATTCAATATGCCAGCCCGGTCTTCCATAACCCCACGGACTCTTCCAAAACGTTCCTTCTTTTTCTGCTTTCCAGAGTGCAAAATCAAGAGGATCTTCTTTGTGTTCATCCACTTGTACGCGTGCGCCAGCTTTAAGATCATCACTATTTTGTTTAGAGAGTTTGGTGTATTCAGGAAAAGATTTTATGCGAAAATAAACATCACCATCAACAACGTATGCTTTTCCTTTGGCTATCAACCCTTCAATAAATTTGATAATTTCTGGTATAACCGCTGTTACGCGCGGTTCATAGGTTGGAGGCAAGCAATTAAGACGCGCCATATCTTCATGGTACGCATCAATAAAACGGGTTGCAATTTCTGCAAAGCGGAGCGGATCGTTATATTCTTTTTGGGCGCGTGCAATTAATTTGTCATCAACGTCAGTGAAATTTCTACAGTAGGTAACGTCATAGCCAAGCAAGCGTAAAAGCCTATACAAAACGTCAAAAAAAACATACACTCTTCCATGCCCCATATGAGCAAAATCATAGGGCGTGATGCCACATACATACAAAAGAACTTTTTTGTCTGAAAGTGGCTTGAACGGTTCTTTTTTTCCGGTTAACGTATTAGTAATTTTTAGCATGGTATGTATATGTTCTCCATAATTGGGTTGAAATTATTTATAAAAGATTAAAAAAGATACAGGTATTTTTCTGGTTAATTTCAGAAAAAAAGGTATTCTATTTTCTTAAACCTTGTTTATATTTTTTTACTAAAGTTTTGATATTGTGGCAAGAATCAGGAGCAATAATGATTGGGGCAAGAACTAAACCGAGAAGCAAAATGATTTTTTTTATTATACTATTACAACTGACATTATTTGTATGTGCAGATGAACCTTTGGTGTCAGAGTCGCTTGATTTGCAAGAAGAGGTTATGCAGGAGCCGATAACACCTGTAAGAGAAGAAACAGTCGGGAGCCCTGACAAGCAAGAAGCTGAAACATCTGAGTCGGTTGCCCAAGAAGAGCAAGAAGATGCGAGTCTTGATTTTGATGCACATGCGCACGATGATGCTCAAGACCAAGAGCAATTTGTTGATGAAGACAATGCGCCGGTTAAAGAAAAGTATATAGCAGAGATTATTGTTGAGGGTAATAAACGTATTCCTTTGCAAGCAATAATCAGCCGTGTTCCCTATCGCTCAGGCGAAATCTTTTCACCACAAAAATCAAACAAATTGGTGCGTAACTTATATGATCTTGGTTATTTTAGACAAGTAGAAGTGTACGTTGAGGATGTAGATGCAGAGAGTCTTAACCTTATTGTTTCTGTTGATGAAAAGCGTGTTTTAGAGGAAGTAAGATTTTTTGGTAATTATAATCTTTCAGAAAAAGAGATTAAAAAGAAGCTTGATTTTTCAAAAGTTTCATGCGCTGATGAAGATGATATACCAAAATATATCAAGGTGCTAAAAAAATTATATCGTGATAAAGATTTTCATGATGTTGACATTAAAGCAGAACTACAAGGTGATGGTGAACGCGTAACGCTTATTTTTACCATCAATGAAGGCAAAAGAACCCTAGTAAAGCGTGTTCGCTTTACGGGCAATAACTATTTTCAAGATAAAAAATTACGTTCTATTTTATTTACCCGTGAAGATTGGGTTCTTGGTTTTCTTGACCGAGCAGGAAGTTTCCAGCCAGAAGCAGTAGAAGCAGATAAACAAGTTATTGAAAACTATTATCAAAGTAATGGTTTTTTTAATGCAAAAGTTACCGATGTTACGTTTGATTTAGATGAAGAAACAAAAGATTTAACGGTAGTATTTCATATTTTTGAAGGTGAGCAATATCGCATTAGCCAAGTACGCGCGCCGGGTAATGAAGTGGTAACACAAGAGCAGCTGCTTGATCGTATTCCCATTCGTCCAGGACAACTTTATTCGCGTGAAATGGTGCGTGAAACTATTGAGCTTTTACGTCTAATTTGGGGTGAATTTGGGTACATTAATGCTGATATTGAACCGTCAGTGCAACCAAATGAAGATGAAAAAACGGTAGCGCTTTCTTTTTATAGCGAATTAGGGCCACGTATCTATTTGAACCGCATCACTATTATTGGTAACGAAAAAACGTATGACAAAGTAATCAGACGACAGTTGACCGTTGAAGAAGGTTGCATTTTAACAACTAAAGCGATGGATGAATCTAAATCTCGCGTTGAAGGACTTGGTTTTTTTGATACACGTGACGGTGTTAACTGGCGTATTATTCCGGTAGCAAAAGATCGCGTTGATTTAGAATTGATTGTCAAAGAAGTACGCACTGGCCGTATGGAAGCTCAAATGGGCTTTGGTGGAACCCCGCGCGATATTTCTTCTCCAACAGAATCATTTAACGTTACGTTGAACGTTGCTGATACGAACTTATTTGGCCGTGGTATCCAAGTAAATGCCAGTGCTTCATTATCAAAAGAAGAGCGTAATCTTTTATTCAATATTACGCAGCCGTGGCTTTTTGACCGACCAATTCATGCAACGGGTGATTTATTTATCAAGCGTTCCATTTACGATGATTTTGCCTTTATCAAGCAACCGCAAATTGATGAAAATATTACTGGTGGTACTACAGGTATTGGTTTTCTTTCGCGCAAGCTGTGGGATACTACGGTTGCGTATAAACTTGGTGTTGAAGGAATTACGTATAAGCAAACGCCTGAAGTTACTATCGGAACGGTGCCGGGATTAAATCCGCAACAAATTACGGCACTTGAACTTGAGTTGCAAAATATTATGGATAAACGATTCACCAGCGGTGCATTTTTATGGTTTGGTGGTTACGCATTTAAAGATTTGCGCAATCATCCTTTACATCCAAGCCGCGGTTACCAATATTCTATGTTTGCTAAACTTGCTGTTCATAGCAATTTAAAAGATAATCCTCGCGATAACGTAGTACAGAATATTGAAGCGAATGCGGTGCGTAAGCGCTATGGCTTTTTGAAAGTTGATTTTGATGCAAGTTGGTTTACGCCACTTATTGGTGAGCGAGATTTAGTACTCGGCTTGCATGCTCATATGGGAATTGTTGGTGGTATTGGTAAAAAAACTATTCCATTCCGTGAGCTGTATCATATTGGTGGTCCTGGTAGCGTACGTGGATTCTTATACGGAGAAATAGGGCCGGTCTTTGTAGTACCGCAGTTGCAAAAAAGTGACATGCTTGGTGCAAAAAAAGCATTTTGGTTAAATGCTGAAATGGTGTTTCCTATTTCAAAAGACTTCTCTATGAAAGGTGCCGTATTTTATGATGGCGGTGCTGGTTGGGATACACCAGATTCTCATGAAATTTCACCGGCAAACTTGCGCAATAACAGTTTTGCATTCCGTCATGCTGTTGGATTTGGGGTAAGAATTTTACGTCCAACACCAATAAAAATTGATTGGGGCTTTAAGCTCGATCCAAAACGTGGTGAAACGAAGAGCCAAGTACACTTTAGCATGTATCAAGATTTTTAAGATTAAATCGTTCGAATGCTTCGACAGGCTCAGCACGAACGGTTTAATATAAGCACGTATGTACTTTCCAGACTTTCGCACAAATGTTATGTCGGCCATGTAGGATTAAACGCTGCGCCGCTCATTTCTCACTCCGTTCGCCCTGAGCTCGTCGAAGGGTGCGAACGCAAAAGATAGAGTTCTATTCTTGTTCTTTTTGTTTTTCTTGTAGTGCAGGAGTGACATGAATTTTCTTGTTAGTTTCAGCAGAAAATTCAAACTCTTCTTGCTTGAAGAATATCCATTGTGTTGCGTTTTTTTGCATAAGAAATTCTTCCCATATGGTGAGTATTTGCAAGAATCGTTCTTTAGGTAAACTTACGACCGGAAACTGTTTTTGTTCAATATGTTTTATGACAATAAAATCTGCTGTTGTTTGCACAAAGCAGGCATCAAGATACACGGTTTCATCATCCGTTGTTGCAAGTGCTCGTAAAAAGTCTGGCATTTGGATAGCATCATGAATAAGTAGTTCACCAATTACAGAAATATAAGCGTTATCTGTTTTATAAGAAATAGCTCCATCTCTAGAAACATGCAACGTTAATGTGAGCATAAACTCTCCTTACGTAAAAATGAGATCCTTTTTTTATATAATTAGGTTAGCATTATTTCTTGCAAAAATCTAAAGCATTATGGTTTATTATAGATAAAGGGTTAAAAAAAGGATTTATAATTATGACTATATTTGTAACAGTACTGTTTTTTATTTTTGTGTATATGAACTTTTTATTTTTGATAGCTCACTATAAAAATGATGTTAGCATTGTTGACATGGGTTGGGCAGGTGGTTTTATGCTTGTTGCGCTAACAAGTTTATTACAAGGAGAACATACTGTTAGAGGATATATTGCGACATTTTTAATATTCATATGGGGTTGTCGTTTGACCTGGCACATTGTTTCACGGCATAAAGGAGAAGATCCTCGGTATACGGCTTTAAAAAAATCATGGGGAACATATGCCGGTATCAAAATATATGGGTATATTTTTATGTTCCAAGGATTACTTATTCTTTTGATCAGTTATCCATTGCTGTTAATTAATTCTGCAGGATGCGCAGATTTTTCTTTTTTTGATGTTTCTCTATTCATGCTTTGGATTATAGGGTTTGTTTTTGAGGTGGCTGGAGATTATCAACTTAAAATGTTTTTAGCTAATCCAGCTAATAAAGGGAAAGTTTGTGAATATGGGTTGTGGCGCTTTACGCGCCACCCCAACTATTTTGGAGAATTGTGCATGTGGTTTGCGCTTAATCTTTTGGCTTTGGGTTGTTCTTATGGTTTTACTTCGTTTATAAGTATAATTACTTTGATTATTATATTTACTATTTTTTCAATACCTATTACTGAAGCTCAATTTGCCCATAACCCTGCTTACCAAGAATATAAGAAAAAAACGCCAGCACTTATTCCCATGCCATTTTTTTGATTAGCCAAGAAATTCTTGTATCTTCAACAACAAATCTTCTTTTGCAACGTAACCAGTTTCTTTGCCTTTTAATTGTCCACCTTTGACAAAGATGAACGTGGGAATTGAAGTTACACCAAACTGGACTGCTAAATCGCGTGATTCATCAACATTGATTTTTACAAATTTATATTTGGAACCATGTTCTTTTTCAAGGTCTGCAAAAATTGGCATCATTTGTTGGCATGGCCCGCACCAGTCTGCATATACATCGATGACGACAGGTTTTTTTGATTGTAACACTTCAACATCATAATTTTCTTTAGTTATTGCAATAGGCATAATAATCCTTATGTATAATGTTTTGAAAAACTTTCTTTCTTCTGACTATACCCAAATTTTTTTTATTCGTTAATATTATGGATCAAAGATTATAGCCGTTTACAAGAAAGGAATTATTATGGCTGGTCCGGTTACGCATATTGTTTTAGCGTTAAAAATGTTTCCCTTGTTGGCAGGATTTTTTGATAAGACAGAATTTTTAGTTGGCACAAGTTTTCCAGATATTCGTCATCTTGCACATTTGTCACGCGAAGAAACTCATCTTGAACCAGTTTCTTGGGAGCATGTTTTGCATGCAGAGTCATCATTTAAAGCTGGCATGTTGTTTCATAATTTAGTTGATCATGCGCGGCTTGATTATTTTGCAGGAAATTATTTTGATGAAAATCAACCATCACGTGCCGATAATTCTTTATATTATTCTTTGTATCCTATTGCACAGAAAATGGTGGAAGATGCATTCATGTATCCTTTATGCCAAGAATGGCCCGCAATTATAGAGCTTTTTGACAAAGTGTATACACAAGAATTAGAGCTTTGTCATGATGAAGAAATAGTAAAAAACTGGCATACTCTTTTGCGAAATTATTTTGCCTATGAGCCAACATTAGAAAGTACAGAAAATTTTTTAAAGGGCGTAGGAAATCTTTACTTGATGATGGATGTAGAAACATTTAATCCTTATGAAAAGTTACAAAATCTTTTTGCCAACCAAGATTTTTATCAAGCAGTTTATAGATTCTACGATATATTTGGTGTGTTAATAGGCTTAGAAAAATATGAAAAAATTGACTCATTGCACAGTAGAATAGGATACCCTGTTGCATGTTGGTGAAAAATTTTATACAATCAGAAATATAGGTTCATTTTACAGGGAGGATTTCCATGAACTACGCAGGATATACTGCATCGGGTTCGATTGCAGATTTCATGTATAAAGTATACGGTTGGATGGCTGCAGGGCTTACTCTAACTGGTGTTACCGCATACTATCTTTTTTATAATCAAGCACTTTTTGCAACCATTTTTGGTACACCATTTGCGGCGATGGGTTTAATGCTTGTGCAAATAGCATTGGTTGTTTCACTTGTTGGCATGGTTAATCGTATGAGCATGTCTACAGCAACTATGATATTTTTAGGCTATTCAATATTGACCGGCGTAACGCTTTCATCAATCTTCTATGTATATACTATGCAATCAATCTATTTGGTGTTTGGTATTTCTGCGGGGATGTTTGCAACAATGGCATTATATGGTTACGTTACTAAAGATGATTTAACAGGCGTTGGTTCAATTGCACGCATGGGTCTTTTTGGTATCATCATTGCAATGATTGTTAACATATTCTTAAAAAGCGCACAGATGGATTATGTTTTATCATTAGTTGGCGTTGCGGTATTTACGCTTTTGACTGCTTATGATAATCAAAAAATAAAACAAATGGGCCATGTGCTTATTGGTCAAGGTGAAATAGCAAATAAGGCTTCCTTGCAGGCAGCATTAATGTTATACCTTGATTTTATTAATTTATTCTTATTTTTGTTGCGTATTATGGGGCAACGAAGAAGAGACTAATAAAAATTGATTTTTAATTTTTAAGGGCCGCAGAAATGCGGTCCTTTTTTTTTATCAAGGTTTTATTTTTTTTCTAGTATACTGTCATGAAGTTAATAACCAATTCTTAACAAAGGAGTTCTTATGAAACGTTTTTTTAGCCTAGTAGTGGCAGGTACTTGCATGGCGTTGCAGCTGCAAGCGCAGGAAAAAGTATGTACCAAGCAAGAGCTTATGATGGATGTTTATGATATAGGGTCAGTTAAATTTGGTGATTTTATGCTTAAAGTAACTGATGGCTTTATGAGTACTCCTATTTATTTAGATTTAAGACGCATTATGTCTCATCCAGAGTTAATGAAAAAAGTTGTAACTATGATGCATGAAGCAGTGCGCACTGTTTCCTATGATGTTGTATGTGGTGTTCCTTCGGCAGCGATTCCTTATGCGGCAGTATTTTCAGCACAAACAAATAAACCATTAATTATGTCTCGCCAAACTATGAAACATCATGGCATGTGCCAATCTGTTGAAGGTGATTATCATAAAGGACAACGCGTACTCTTGTTTGAAGATGTCATGGTTAGTGGCGCTAGTATTGGATCTGCAGTAGAAACATTGCGTAAAGAAGGTTTGATTGTAGAAGATGTTGTAGTCTTGTGTGATCGCCAGCAGGGCGGCATGCGCCATGTGGCACAAGAATGTGGCGTGCGTGTGCATGTTATCTTTACCCTTGAAGAACTTCTTGAGCTTCTTGAACAGGAAGAAAAAATTGATCATCATACCGCAGAATTAGTAAGAACGTATATTGCGCATAATCAGTGTAGTTGATTTAATTGAATTAAAAGGCGCCTATATCCTTCCCAGGCTTCGCATAAAGCTTCGCCGGGCAGGCTGATACATTTTTCTTTTCGGAAAAACACTCCCTTCGATAAATTCAGGACAGGCAGGATGAGCGCAATAGTTAAAAAGCGCTCGTGTCCCTCGATGCACCAAGCAAAGCTTGGCACTCGGGATGATCGGGAGAGAGTTGATTAGCCTGTCCGCCGAAGTCTTGACGAAGGCTGGAAACCATAGCGCTCAGTAGCTCTCAGTAAAATAAGGGCCGCATTTGCGGCCTTATTCTTTTTTTGCCTTTTTTAAAATATATTCTTCAAATGGTACAAGAGGAAGTTTTTCAGTACTCAGTTGATGAATGGTAATGTTGCCATCTTTACCTTCCATCGCTCTTTCTAAAAATGCTATATGATTAGGTTCGCTGGTTTCTGGCAATAAATGTTCAAAAAAATCAAGATGGATATAATCTTTTTTGGGAATATCCTTGGTAAGATGTTCTATCCATTTTTTTAAAGAATTTTTTTTAAGCCATATTAAAGAGTATGATTCAGTTAAGGTAGTTTGTGATTGAGGAATAGCGCATACAAGAAAAAAATTGTTCATATCAGGAGAAATATTAAAGGCATGAATTTTTGCAAAAACATGTAAAAAATATTTAATATCTGGTTGTGGATGATCAAAAGGATCTATCGTTTCAAGCTCCAATTTAGTTTTTTTGTCATACACCATAAAGCCTTGCATGGCTCCTGTGCCATAGATAAGTTCTTTTTTTAAAAGAAGAAGATGGTCTTTGCCAACACGAAATTTAAGCACACTGGGTTCAAATAAATAGAAGGGTCCTTCAGCAACACAGCTTTTGTCTTCTTTTGCGTAAAGGCTGTTCTGCTCTAAATAATAATTTTCTTTTTCTGTGTAGCGAGCTCTGATATCATTAGCTGCTGCAAGCAAAGCTATCTGAGCAGAAATATCTTTTTGTTCGAGTTCTTGAAAATAAGTAGTATCTAAACTCTTTTCACTTGCGCATGCTGTTGTTATGAATAGTAACATAAGAACAGCGATCATAATTATTCCTTACGAATAAAAATTCCCGTGAAAATCAAAGGGTACTATATGCGGCAGGGTTGCACGCGCAACCTCTTTCATAGTGTGTGCATTGAGTATAAGCAAGAATGATTGCTTTTTGCAACTATCTAATACAACGCTCAAAAGAACGCCGTCATCTTCAAGAGAACTGTTGGGCCTTGGCACAAAAATTGCTTCGCTGACAAAACAATCTTGTGCATGCCACGTGATTTGTTGTTTTGTTTGAGGATTATATTTCACGATGGCATCTTGGTCTAGAGTAATGCCATAGATATATGAATATGATTTTCCTAGATACTGTTCATTAATACGAGGAGATTCAAAAATAACGTTATTGTTATGTATATGCACATTTTTTGTTGCTGTATCGATATGTATTCTTTTAAAGTGAGCACCGTTAGTTGGTTGAGGATATTGCTTCATAATGTTCATTTTTTGGCCGTATACAGCATGATAATCGGTATAGGCTGTCATATCTATGTAGAGATTATTTTCTTGCTCAAAGCAGTTTGCTATGTGGAAAAAGAAAAATGGTTCAACAGCATAGGTGCCAACTTTTTTGCCATTGTGACGATTAATGATTATAAGTTCTGTTTTATTTTCTGGTTTCCAAACAAAATTATCAATAAATGCTTTGTTTGAGAACATAAGATCCATAGGGTTTACCACAAAAGGAATTACAACCATGATGATGTATTGATCTGTCATGCCAAAGCTGTGAATATAGGAAGGATATTTTGTTGTTAGTGAGCAGATTGTTGTGCGGCTGTAGCTGCCAGGTTCTAATTTGTAAATATGATAATTACTCGTGTTGCCGTATTGCGTCAGAATATTAAAAGTTTCGCCTGTTTTTTGATCTGTCAGTGGATGTGCTGTGCACAAATGGCCATCAAGTTTATCTTGAAATATAACTTTTTTTGAATCTAATGTTGCAAGATTAAATGCTTTGTAGTAAGGAGTTTCGGTAATAGCGACAAATTCATTACCAACTTTGCTTACATTAATATTAGCATTGTCATAGATAGGGGCTTTGGTAAAAAGTTTACCAACAGCAGAAAGCCATGAACTTTTTTCACGCTCCTGAAAGGTGTTTGGTAAAGAACCACGTTTGAGCGCTTTGGTGCGATATTTTGTTTCAATAAATTTATTTGCATAGGAAATAGTACCGTTACAGAAACTGAATTTATGTACCATGCCAAAACCGTCAAAAAAGTTACCAAAAGATTTTCCATTGAGGTCAAACTGTCCTGGCCCCATACGCAAGAGCGTACCATTAAGCCAAGAAGGCATAGTCCCTTGGATGGTAAGATTATTAAGAACAACCTCTTGGGTTAGTGAGGTAAAGCCTAAGTTTCTTTGTGCTGCAGTAGCCTGGGAATTTGCCGGCTCTTGGTAAAATTGGTGAGCCTGTGCGCTAGGAGATTGGGGTTTAATGCTTTGTTTGCTGCCAAGAAAGTAATAGGCCATAAGAGCACTGCTGAGGGCAACGGCTATCAGGGTAAAACGTATTTTCATTGATACTCCAAAAAGTTACTAATATTTTAAAAATGTACCATAAATAGATAAAAATGTCTAATTTTTACAAACTGAAATATTGCTTTGGTTGCCCCAGGTATGGTACTCTAAAGCAAAGGAGCGTAGTAATGAAGAAGTTTATACTAGGTTTTTTAATAGCACTTTTTGCCGTTTTGGGACTTAAGGCCGTTCTGACGACCCATGTCCCCATAGAGGCATATTGGCCTAAAAGGCCTGAAGAGCCGGGGTATAAAGAACATACCCAAGCTCACGAGCATTTTTTGGGGGGTTTTGAGCGCAAGGGTGACGCTGCTTTGGAGTATGCGGCATATCAAGGGTATGCGCCAGCTCAAAGGAAATTAGCCGATATCTATTTGCATAGAAAAAATATGCCACGCTTGGCGCTTAAATATTATACGTTAGCAGCAGATCAAGGTGATGTTATTGCTATGAAATCTCTTGCGGATTTATATTACGAAGATAAAAATTTTTCTAAAGCACTTGAATATTATGAAAAGCTTGCACCGCAATATCCTTCAATTTGGCAGCGTATTGCCGAGCTTCATTCAAAATTAGGTAATACCAAAAAGGCAGCAGAGGCTTTTACAAAGTTTGATGAAGTGCATACGCATTATCATTGGCATAGATAATTTATCGTAAATTTTGCCTAAGAAAAATATATCTAAAGTTATACATCCCGTTCGTGGTGAGGGTTTTTCGAAGAAAAATGTCTCGAACCATTCGAACTCAAAATTTAAAAATTTATATATTTTTTTAGGATTCCGTATGGTTTCCAGCCTTCGTCAAGACTTCGGCGGACAGGCCAATTAACTCCCCCCGATCACCCCGAGTGCCGAGCTCTGCTCGGTGTATCGAGGGGCACGAACGGAATTAAAATAATTCTTAATAATTGATTGGTTTATGGTTATTAAAAATCCTTAGATCGAGTTTACGTTAGTTTATGCAATCAGAATGGTAAATGCAGTAATCAAAGCAGATAGAATAAGAGCAAACCCAAAGAGTGTGTTTAGTTTCCGTAATGTTTCTGGCAGCAGCGTAATTTTATAAAATTCTGTGATGAATGCTAAAACAAACCACCATGATGATGAACCAATAAAAACCCCAAGAACCGGTGCAAAAAATGAAAAAAGTCCCCCTTGAATAGTAATGCCAAGCATAGCAAAGATTGCAATGAATGAGATAATGAGCGTTGGATTAGCCAACGTTAACAATAAAGTAGAAATATATGCTTGTGGTAGATCGCGTGACCAACTTGGTAGAGGACGTGGCGGTTTTGAAAAGATAATTTTTAAACCAAGGAGAGCAAAAAAGAGTGCAGCTCCTATACGAATTGCAACAGTATGTTCAACTAAAAAGGTGTAGAAAAATCCAAGACTCGTTAAAGCAAGGGATGAATAAAGAATGTCAGCACTCGAAGAGCCAAGCCCCGAAGCCAAGCCCATAAGTGCACCTTGAGAAAGCATTCTGCGCAAGCAGATAATGCCAATTGGTCCTACAGGAAAAGAGATGCATGCTCCCGCTAAAATTCCTTTTAAAAAATTGATCATGGCTTTTTACTTTTACTCCGCTGGTTGGTTTATATAAAAAAGATTGCCATATAAATCTTTAATCGTAAATCCTGTTCCCCAATCTTCTGTTTTTGGCTCACTTACTATGATAACGCCTGCATCTTTGAACGCTTGAAATGTTTTATGTGCGTCATCAGTTTCCAAGCAACCTATGCCAAAATTGCCACCTTGTTTACCAATTTGTTCAAAACCTTCTTGCGTTTCTGGTTTTAAAAGGCAAAATTCCATAGTTTTATTGCCCTGAGGGTTTACGGTCAGCCAACGCATAGTACCAAAATTTGCATCAGTATGCAGTTCAAAACCAAGTTTTTTGGTATAAAATTGTAATGCTTCTTCTTGATCTTTTACTAAAATGGTAATATGAGTAAGTTTTTTAATCATGGAGCCCCTTTGCTGTTTTCAAGTTAGCATGAGTACGTGATTATTAGTATAGCACAAGTAAAAAAAAATAATATGATTAAAGGTGAAGATGTGGATTTTCTTAGTGCTTCAGTTTCGTTGCTTATGGGATTATTTCTTTCGTCTAAACCTACTTCTGTTACGTTAACCCAGGTATTAAAAGAACATATTAACGAACAAAGCATTGTGGAAAAAATTATGTTTATGAACGAGCTCAATGCTATCAAAGATGAATATGCTCAAAAACAAGAAATTTTTTATAGAGAAGATACTGCTGTCTATAAAAACCAACAATCTTTTTGGTCTTTACCGGTAAAAGTGTTGCAAGGAAAAAAAACTTGGTGGCTCGATGTTTACTTTTATACTATCCCCGCATGTAATATTAATAAAGATATGGTCATTGCTCTTGAAAAAAAAATAATAAAACTAACTGGAGATGATTATATCTATGCAAAACGGTTATTAATAAGTAAAGAAGGAAAGAGTGAGCCTTTTGATTATATAGATTTTATGTATTATCAAGATAATGTACATGCTGAAGATGACCCAGAGATTTTTCCCTTTACAGTCTCAATTGATGGCAAACAGGTTTTTTATGTAAAAACAGTAGCTCATGAAAAAAGAAGGCAGCTGTCCTGGCGTAAAAAAGAGAATAATACTTGGTTAAAATATCAGCGGTTTTATTTACCGCATGATGATGAATATGTTGATATAACTTTTATGGAACATTGCAATAAAATTGTTCTTTTAAAAAAAGATGAAAGCTTTAAACTGATTGCATTGGATGAACCTGAGTAAATTTCTACAAAAATTTTAAAAAGCCGAGGGTGCTATAGAAAAATATTATTTATTATTATGGTGGTTATGAAAAGGTATAAGCTGTTTATGCTCAGTATCCTTTTTTTTGAATGCTCTGCAGGTGGCATATTGAGTATATGTACGGGAGCTTCAAGTCAAAATGCTCAAGCATATACAGAATCTATTTTTAGCTTACTACCACCCCCTATCAAAAATATAATTCTTATGTACATCTATGATGGCGAGCTTCGTGAGCGCGTACGTAGGAATAAAGATTATTATGTAGAAAGACAGTTAACCAGTAAGCAGCAGCATCTTTCAGAGCGATTTTTTTTACCAAAAACGGTATCATATGGCTATCAAAATAAAAAGGAACGTGGTTTTTTTCCCAAAATTGAATCTCTTGCCTTAGTTGGCTGGGCAAAGCCGTATGATGTAAAAATAATTAAGCATAAAGAATCTGATCCATCTATTTATTTAGATTATTATGAATCATCTAATAAATATGGATCTCTTTTTGGCGCTAATTATGGTACAAAAAAAGAAAAAATTAATCTTGAAGAATTGATAAAAACTTTCAGTTGTACCATGAAGCAACTGCAAGCAATAACTATTTCGCGCGATAAAAATAGCTTGTTTATTGTGTCTGATACAAAGAAAGAAGAACATCAGGAATATACTACCTTGTACATAGCGCACAGAGGAAACAATAAAGAGAGCTCTGTATGGAGCATTAAGCAGATGGTGCATGTTCCTGTACCAAGTGATAGGTATACCGGTATTATGTATTTTGAGGAATTTGAAAATATTGGTTTATTGCATAGTGATGAAAAAACAGTTACAGAAATTCCTTTGCTTGATAAACCAGTTGATATGAATAATCAAGATTTGCTTGCAAAGTTTTTGCATAAAAAAGGTGTATGTAAAGATCCGTTTGGCAAAAAGGAATAAGAATGAAGTTTAATAGCGCATTGTTAATGCTCCTTTGTTTTTTTACAAGTTATGCTGGCATTGGAAATAGTACTTTACAAAAAAAAGATCCTTATAATGAATCTATTTTTAGTACGTTGCCTATTTCTATCAGAAACAGGATTGCTTACTTTTGTTATTGCAATGAACTCAAGGAGCGGGCTCGTAAAAAAAATGACTATAAAGTTTATTCTATTTTTTTCAAAAAAAGAAGTCCTGAACCATTTGACTATATGTATTTAATTAAGGACCGGTTTACCGAGCAGCAATTATCAGAAAACTATCCTATTAAAAAATATATTAAGAGCGAAAAAAAACTAATAGATTGTCCAAAAATTATTTTAGTTAGTCTTGTTGGTTGGTGGATAGATGTTGGAAGAACAAAATTAATTAGTGCTCAAGTATCATCGATAAAAGAGCAACGAGATCTTTGTATAGATTATGGTCGATATAAGAAGGCGGATATTATACCAGTTGAGGAGGTGCTGAAAGATTTTAAAGTTACTATGTCGCGGGTGCGGGCAGCAACAGTGTCGCGAGACAGAAAGCGTCTCTTTGTTGTAGCAAGAAAATCTATTGAAGATCTTACCTTGTATGGAATGAAAAAGACAAAAGACGAGAAACAAAAAGAAGAATGGCATCTTGAATCTATAAAACCATGCCCTCTGCTTATTAATGATTCCTATATTGATAGTATGTATTTTGGGGAATTTAAGTCTATGGCTTATTGCATAAAGATGGCATAACAGTTACCGATATTTCTTATTTATTTGCGAAGTTTTTGCACAAAAAAGCTGTATGCAAAGATCCATTTAAATGAAATTATTCTTCATCACTTTTTTGTATTGTATTGTCATGAATCTCGGAAAGAGTACGCTCTATTGAAAATTTTTTGCGAATATCAAGATAAACTTTTATGTTAAGAACTGATTCGGTTCCAATTTTTTCTAATGTTTCTAAACTAGCAGGAATAAAAGGACACAGATCATTTGCCAAGGAATTTTTAACAGTAATAGAGCAAAATAACAAGAATAATGCTGCAATTTTGAACATAACAATTCCTTTAGGTATTATTTTCATTACTTTTATCAATAATATGGTAACAATTTCTTTGTAAGCGATTAAGATACTCTCTTAACTGTTGTTCTTCTTGCTTTGAAAAGCCTTCTAAAATTTTTTGTTCTATGGCTTCTTTGGTGGGCCAGATTTGTGCAAGAAACAGTTCACCTTGTGCAGTAAGGGTAATGCCAGCATCTTTTTTTTCTATGAGTTTTTTTTCAAGAAGAGGTAGCAAGAACTCTTCTAGCTCTTTGCCAAATAAGGCAGTATCTTTGCTAATCTGTTCTGTGCTTATCACTTCATCGCACTTTAAAATCATAAGAAGAATTATATGCAATCCAGAAAGATTGGTAATCGCTTTGATTGCTTTATCAAATGCTTGCTGAATGAGCTTTCCAGTAACGTTAATTTCACGGCCAAGAGATGCTTGAATCTGTTTTTTTAACATAGTTAAAACCAATTTTAGTTTAAGTTCATAAAGTGAAATACCTGCGGCAATTCCTACATTTAATGATTCTATACTACTGCTCATAGGAATTTGAATCAATGCATCTGCATTGTTTTCAATATCGGTAGAAATTCCTGCAGTTTCATTACCCACAACAAGCGCTATTGGCTTTTCTGGCAGCTCTAGATGAGCTTGTAACTGTGGTGCATGCGGGCTTGTTGCTATAACAAAATATCCTTTTTTATGTAGCTCTTGTATGGTTTGTAAAGGATTTTCAAAGCTTTGCCATTGCAAAGAAAATACCGTGCCGCGTGATGCATCAACCGTTTTGCGTGCAAAAATATCACTATCTTTTTGTGTGCAAACAAGCGTGGTAATGCCAAATGCTTGTGCGGTGCGAGCAATAGTGCCAATATTTCCAGGATCAACAACATTATCAAGTACAACGATAAAATCATTATAAGCAGGTTTTTGATTCGTGCAGTGAACAATGGCAACAAGAGGAATGACGTAATTTTTTTCGGTCATTTTTTTCATAATGCCATCAGAGATGCGATAACAGGGAATATTGTTTTCAAGGTAATTTTGTAATTGTGCATCGGGCACTAATGATGTTGCAAAGATTGCTTCTATGGGATTACTACTTTTTTGTGCCCATGCAATTGCTTGTGCATCATAAACTAAACATGCATTGGCTGCAGTACGATTTTTTAACGAGGTTAATGCACGCGCACGTTCAACAAGTTCATGTTTGATGGATGTTATTTCTTGAATGTTCATTTTTTTACCGCAATAATATCAAACGTATCATTATCTTTTTTTAAGTAATGAATAAAAAGTGGTTTTAATAGTTTATTAATTTGTTCTTCGGATAAAAAGGTCATGGATTGCATCATTGATGCAGAAAAATTTTTATTTTCTAGAGGAAACAAGTTTGCTATCAGAATACTACCAGGCTTTAAATGTTCAATAATCTGGTACCAAAGCTGAGTAAAAATTTCTGGTTTAACAAATGGTAATGAATAACTAGCTATAATTAAATCAAAGGTTGGTAAACTATGCCAATCAATGCTTTCAAAATCTGTTTGAAGAAAAAAGAGATTTTTGCTGAGATTTTCTTTTTGTGCTTGTTCTTCAATTATTTTTCTTGATTTTTTTTGAGCATCAATCGCATATACTTTCCAGCCACGATCAAGCAAATAAAATGTTTCATGCCCGTTGCCTGCACCTAAATCCAGAGCAATACCAACTGAAGGTTGTAAACCACTGAATGCTTTGAGCAACAAGGGTCTTACAGCGGCATCTTTATGTTCTTGATAATATTTTTTCCATGATGGCTTGCGATAGTAAAAATGATAGATGATGAAAAAAGTTGCAAGAGATACAAGAAGAATTACGATTGAAACTTGATATTTTTTCATACTTGTGCTTTTTTCAAAGCCTTTAAAAAAATGGCCGCGCCATACAGCCTTCGCATAAAGCTACGGCGTACACGGGCCGAAGCCTGTCCGTTTTCACTTCGTTTCGATGTGACATCACGCCATAGCTATTAGGTCTTGCCCTACTACGCCAAGGCTTCGAAGGGCATACTTCGCATTTTTCAATCAGAACCATTTTTCTTTTTTATTAATTATCCGATAAAGAAGCTGGCCTGCCATACGTAGCTTTAGCGAAGTATGGAGGAGAGGGTGGGATTCGAACCCACGAGCCGCTCATCACGGCTAACGGTTTTCAAGACCGCCGCATTCGACCGCTCTGCCACCTCTCCAGGAATGTATCTAAAGTTTGCCGAGCCTGAAAAAGACTGGCCGCGCCATACGAAGCTTTTAGCGAAGTATGGTGCGCCTGAAAGGAGTCGAACCCTTAACCTTCAGATCCGTAGTCTGACGCTCTATCCAATTGAGCTACAGGCGCATCAAATTTTTTAACTATTTCAACTATTTTATAGAGAACTTAGTTTATTTCAAAATTTTTATTTTAACAAGCACAAATTACAGATGAAGACCTTTATGAGCGAAGTAAATTAAGTCGATTCATGCATAGCCTGGCTGTGCCGGCCGAAGTTTGCCGAGCCTGAAGGCCCGGATAAACGTAGGCTGGCGGAGAGAGAGGGATTCGAACCCTCGTGCCCCTTTTCAGGGACTCTTGCTTAGCAGGCAAGCGCTTTAGACCACTCAGCCATCTCTCCAGAAAATGTATACCTAAGGATAAAGGATTTGTCTCATTTGGGCAACTTTTTTTTGACCCTTAATCTCATAATTGTGTAATTTCTTTTTTTCTTTGAACAATAGATTTATACTGCAAAGAAGGGTTTTATACGATAGGAAAGAAGGAACTTATGAAGGATATCTTTACGCAGATTGATAAGCTTAAGGAAGAAATTTCTCAACATCGACCTTTTGATGAACATAAACGTCAGCAAATAAAAGAATATTACCGTATAGGTTTGACCTATACATCAAACGCCTTGGAAGGCAATACGCTCACTGAAAGTGAAACAAAAGTTGTTCTTGAAGAAGGAATTACTATAGGTGGTAAACGGTTAGTGGATCACCTGGAAGCATTAGGACATAGTGATGCATTTACCTATATGTATGAGCTTTTGCAAAGTAAAACTATAACAGAAGAGTGCATAAAAAAATTACATTATCTTTTTTATTATCGCGTTGATCAAAAAGATGCAGGAGTTTATCGCCACGAGCAGGTTTATCTTACGGGGTCTCATTATCCTTTACCAAAGCCAAAAGAAATTGCAGTGATGATGGAAAAAATGATAGAACATTTTCCCGTATTAGAAAAGGAAAAACATCCTGTTGTATTTGCAGCGCTTGCTCATAAAGAGTTAGTATTTATTCATCCATTTATTGATGGCAATGGCCGTGTTGCTCGGTTATTAATGAATCTTATATTACTATCTCATGGGTATACTATAGCAATTATTCCACCAATTCTAAGAGCAGATTATATACGCGCTTTGGAAAAAGCACATAAAGATGATCAAGAGTTCATTTATTTTATTGCGCGTATTGTCAAGGAGACGCAGCAAGATTACATTCGATTGTTTGTAGAATAGTATGGCACTTATTTTTGAACTTAAGCTGTTTCCAGCATCTGGCAAACAAAAATGTACTATTGATGCTACAGGTCGCTTGAAATGCTATGTAAAAGCTGCTCCAGAGAAAGGAAAAGCAAATAAAGAGCTTTTAGCCTTTCTTGCCGATAGCTTAGAAATTTCTAAGGCAAGCGTTGAATTAATCGCTGGCTTTACAGTACAACATAAAAAAATTAGGATTGAAGGTAATTGGACGTATGCTCAGGTATTAAAAAAATTGGGATTAGAAAGCGGAGTACAAGGTGCCATATTTTCAGTGGATGGGAATTGATCTTGAAGGAAGATTGCACAAAGGATGTACGCAGCATTCATCATTACATACTTTAGCACAAGAACTTTTTTCTCAAGATATTGCCTTATTGCATGGGTATCAAAAAAAAACAGCATCATTTTATAATCCTATTAAAACATCATTAAAGGTTCAATTTTTCCGCCATCTTGCAACACTCGTTGATGCTGGCGTTTATGTTGATCAGGCACTTATTATTGTCCATGATAATATCTCGCATAAAGATTTTAAGCACGTTGTCAAAGATTGCATAGATGACGTTGCGCAAGGTATTCCTTTGCATGAGGGGCTTCAAAAATATAGTGACGTATTTGATGGTATTACCATTCAATTAGTGCAAGCTGGACAGTTTGGCAGCAATTTAGCAAAGGCTCTTACGCTTCTTGCAAATTATCAAGAGAATAAAGCGCTTTTTAAAAAGCAACTACGGAGTGCCGCATTTTTGCCCCTTATGACGTTACTTTTTTTTCTTGTTATTTGTGCGGTTATTTTTGTTGTGATTGTGCCATTGTTTACTACTATGTTTAGTTCATTGGGTAAAGATTTGCCGGCAAGTACACAACGATTGCAGACAATAAGTTCTTTTTTGACAGGATGGCAGATAATCGCTGCCTTAGGAGTTTTTATAGGCGTTGTTTTGATAATTAAAAAATTTTTACAGCGTCCAGCGTTAAAGCAAAAATATGATTTTTGCATGGTAAAAATTCCTTTTATAGGAAGCTTACTTTTTGAAAGTAAGCTTACCTATTTTTTTGAATCAGCAGCATTGTTATTGCAAGGCGGTGTTCCTGTGGTGCAAGCGTTTGAGTATGCACAAGAGATGGTTGATAATAACTATATGCAAAGCAAAATTCATACTGTTATCAAGCACGTTGATGCAGGGAAGTCATTGAGTACAGTGATGCATGATATGCCATATTTTTTTTTGCAAGAAAGTAGAGCGCTTGTTGCCTTAGGTGAAGAATCAGGAAATTTGGATAGTATGCTCATAAAAGTAGCTGAGGTATATCGTGAGCGCGTTAAGCGCAAACTTCATATTATTACCACCGTATTGCAACCCTGTTTAATGATCGTGCTCGGGCTTTTGATTACTGCCCTTATAGTAACGGTTTACATACCAATTTTTGATCTTTCTTATGCAATTCATTGATTAAACGGGTGAAAGTAGGTTATTTTTTTGCCAAGTATATTTTATTAAAAGGTGAGATGAAGATGAAAAATACATTAATTTTTGTGTTTTTATTACTTGGGATTATTAATATTTTTGCTGATACAACGTTAAAAGAAGAGCTTGTTGCTCTGACAAATCAATTATCCATGTTGGAACAAAAACTTATGGAGCTTGGGGATGTGCAAAAGGGACCAGAACACTCTAAGCCTCCTGTAAAGAAAACTGCAGAACAAGAAAAAATAGAGAAAATTATTAATGATAACTTTAAGAAAAATGTTGGCATTACAGAAGATTTGATAGAAGAATACATACATTTAGTATCGGTTTATGAAAAGCAAAATCCTACAGCTCAAGATCTTAGTACTTTTAATTATTGGGAAGCGAGAACTGTTTTGCTTTTTATAATTGCTCATTATGCAAAGCTATTTCCTAAAAAATTAGTGAAGGAATTCAAATCCCTATTTGGTGATGAAAATATTAAAGGAATAGTGAATGTTTTTAAACTTATTGATCAATATGTTTCTCTTGTAACAATAAATTATAAAAAAGAGTCAGATCTTGATGCTAGAGGTTTGTTGCTAAATGCTGCTAATATGCGCAATGCACTAGCAAAGATTGATAGATTAGATGTTATTATTGAAGGTTTTGATCCAAAAACTAAACAGTTTATTGGTTATGAAGATGTTAAAACAGGTCAACGCATAATTGATGTATTTCCTGAAAGCTTATATCGCGAATACCAAAAAGCATTACAAAAAGCTCAAGATTACTATGGTGCTACGGATGAACGTTTGAAGCCATATAAAGAATGGGAAGCTGTTCTTAAAAAACAGATGGAAAAAGCCGATATTAAAACTGAGCAAACATATAAAACATTACATGCTTTCTTAGAACAAAATAAAGATTTAAGTGAGGCAAATAATACTCAACTTAGTAATATGATTGGTATAGCTCAAGAATTATTAGATGATATCGAAAAAGGTGAATATTTTGATAATCCTGTGATTCTCAAAGAAATCACTGCTACTCATGAGCTCTTGCAAAAAGAGTTTGAAAAAAGACCGAAGGTAGAACCAAAAGGAAAAACTGAAAAAAAAGTAATGAGTAAGAAAGATTTTGAGATGTTTGAAGAAGAGTTAGGCAAGAGAATTAAAAAGGCAAAAGAGCAACTCAATTCCTTAACAAAAAAAGAGATAGAAGAATTAAAGAAAGATATTGAGACTTGGAAGAGTAGTACTGATAGGAGTAAAGAAAAGGAGGCAGATTTTAATACATTTAATGTAAAGATTACTCTACATTTAGGAGATTTTAACCAATTTGAGCAAACATTAGATGAAAAAATCAGAAAGCAAAGCCAATCAATTAATAGCTTAACACTCGATGAGCTTAAAAATTCGGCAAAACAAATTAGAGATTGGCAAGAACGTATGCTCCGGAACAAAAACAAAGAAAAATATTTTAGTGATTTCTTATCAAAGATTGAAAATACTGAATTAATGAAAGAGTATGAAAAAACTCTTAAGCAGTTAAACGATGAACTAGAGGAAGAAAAGAGAGAATTTGAAAAAAATAAAGGATCCTTTAATAAACAAAAAATTGAAGGGCTTATAGAAAAAATTAAAGAATACCAAAATATGGTAGAGGGCATTGGCTTAAAAGAAAAAGCAGACTTTGATAGTTTTATCAAGCAGCTTCAACAGCAAGGTGCTTTGCTTTCTGAGAGTAAGCCAGAGAAAAAAACTGAGCCTAAAACAGAGCTGGAACAGTTTAAAGAATTTCAGGAAAGATTGGAAAAAAATATAGAAGCTTTCAAAAAATTACCTAAGAGTTTTAGTAAAGAAGAACTGGAAAAGCTCTTGAAAGATATTGAAACATGGAAAAACAATCCAGATAGAGACAAAACAAAGGAAAAAACTTTTGTTTTTAATTATAAGCGTATACAGACTGAATTAGGGTCAAGATAGAAGTTTTAATTGACCACCACCCGCTTTTCCGGTACCCTAGGTATACTAAAAAGTTTGAAATGCCGGGATGGCGGAATTGGTAGACGCACGGGACTCAAAATCCCGCGATGGCAACATTGTGTCGGTTCGAGTCCGACTCCCGGCACCATTACTTCAAAAAACCTAACTTAAGGTTATTCTTTATGATCTCTTCACATAGCTGTATTTTCTGTAACATTATTGCTCAAAAAATACCAAGCGTGCCGGTTTTGGAAACTGATGATATTCTGGTCATAAAAGATATTAACCCCAAGGCAACGATCCATTATCTTATTATTCCTAAAAAACATATCCCCGATTTGCGTGATTTTAAGCCTGAAGATCTCTCTTTAGCGGGCACTATGCTCATGATAGCGCAAAGGCTTTCTGAGGGTTTGCCAGAGCCAAAAGCTTTTCGTATACTTATGAATAATGGCCCAGAAGCGGGCCAATGCGTATTCCATGCGCATATGCATTTCTTGGCGGGTAAAAAAATTCCTAGCTTTTAAATGGTGAGGGTATCTTTTTCAAACGTTATACTATGCTAAAAATTATTCGTATTGGTTTGTATTTCATAGTACTGGGTATGATCTTGGTTATTTTTCTCTCTTACCAAGGTATTAAGCATGCGACCAAAAGGCCACGTTATACAACGGAAAAAATAAAAGAGCACGAAGCCAATAGGTCTATTCTCCTTAAAGAGTTTAATGCGCAGCCTCTTACGTTTATGACAGAGGATGGTCTTAATCTCTCAGGATTATTATTGGTGCGCGAAGGTGCTCAGCGTACTTTGCTTATTTGTCATGGCTATCGGATGTGCAAAGAACGTCTTTTGCCATTTGCTTCAATGTTTCCTCATGATAATATTTTTCTGTTTGATCATCGGGCTCATGGCCAGAGCGATGGTTCTCGGGTTACGATTGGGTATGAAGAACCTCAAGATGTTCTTGCTGCCGCACGTGTAGTGCAATCTCATGAAAAAACAAAAAATTTGCCGTTGTATGGGATAGGGATTTCTATGGGGGCCGTGAGCTTGCTTGCTGCAGCATGTCAGGAAAAAATTTTTTCTGCCATTATTTTAGATTCACCGTTTGGTAAGCTTGATGTACAAGCGCGGCGTGTATTTTCGTATAAATTTAAACTCCCCTTTGTTCCTTTTGAAGCGATAGCTCACAAAATATTTGAATATTGTATGCAGTTTTCTTTAGGGCAGGTTGATTCATTTTCCTCTATTAAAGATCTTACAACCCCGGTTATGATTATCCATTCAGTTTTTGATTCTATTGCATCACTGCAAGAGGCGTATAAGATTTTTGAAACAGCTCCATGCAAAAAAGAGATGTGGATTGTGCATGCATCACGGCATGCGTATATCTTTTCTGACTGTTCTGAAGAATATCGCCAGCGCGTTGATGAATTTTTTAAAACGGCATAAATAGCTTAACTGCTGTTCGAATGCTTCGACGGGCTCAGCACGAACGAATTTGTTATAACTCTTCTAATTCTGCTAATCGATCTTCAGAACTTTTCTTTTGATAAAATTCATCTTGATAAAAAATAGCAAGACCAACAAAGACTGCTAATGCAGATAAAAGAAAATCCCATGATATTTTTTCATGCAAGAATACCCAGCCATAGAATGCGGCAAAAAGAGGTGTTAAGAAACTTGCAAAAGAAACAAAGGTAGGAGAATATCGTTTGAGCAATGATCCATATAAATTATGGCAGATTAAGTTACTTACAATAATAATAATGCCTAAAATTAAAGTAAAGCGGAGCGGATCAATGATCTCTGTTTGTGGTTCATAAATAAGAGAGGTTGCTAAAGCAAGGACACCGCCAATGAACATACTAATACCATTAATCATAGCAGGCTCATAATTATAATCTTTTATGAATTTCCTTACGACGATCCAACCATAACTTAATGATGAAATAGAAAGTACAATTGATAATTCTGCCCACGAGAAAAAGCCAATGCCGCCCATAAGATCTTCACTTGGCGTTGGGTTTATCAGTACTGGCATAAGACCAAAGAAACCAATGATTAATCCCACCATTTTTTTAAAGGTAACTTCTTCTTTTGATAAAAAATATCCTAATGCATAGGTTATGAAGGGCCCCAACGTATAAATTAAGGATGCTTTTGAAGATGACATGTATTGTAAACCCCAAAATCTTAATATATAAGGAATGTAGCAGGTAAAAAGTATTGCTTGTACATACATACTCAAATGTTTGCGTTCAAAACGAAATGATGCACTTTGAGAAAAGTATTGATAAGCAAGTAAAATAAAGCCGGCAATGCTCATGCGAATGCCAACTAAAAAAATAGGTTGAGCAAAACTGAGTAATGCTTTTCCTAATGAAAATGTTGAAGCAAAAAGTGCATAGAGCATAACAATTTGAAACATAGGTGCTCCTCATAGGGTGATTATAATCAATAGTTACAATAGCATAAGCCGTGATGGCAATGCAATATAAATGGGTTTAAGAATTATACTTGTATCTAATAGGAATGTTACTATATAGAGAACAATACGTTATTACGATCAAGAAAAGTGATCTGTAAATTTTAATTCTATTTGCTTTATTAAATTATCAAACAGATCATTTTATGTCAATTTTTTTCATTAAACTTTGATTCCGTCTGTTTTTTGAATTAATACTGAGATTTTACCCTATATTTTTCTTGCATTTGCTTGAAGGAATTTATTAGCGTCCTTAATAGGAATATATTTGTACTATTAAAAAGGGGTAAGGTGTTTTATGAAAAAGATAGTTTTGTTAAGCGTTGTTGCATTTTTGCATGGAGCGGTGCAGGCAGAAGCAGTTAAGCAGCCAAAAAAGAAAGGGTGCTACTCTGCAAAACAGGTCAAAGAACGTTCTGAACCGATAAAAAAAGAGTCTGCCCGATTTGGTATGACAATGCCAAAAAGAGGTTCTCTCGTTTGGCAAAAAAATAAGGAAAAAGAGGCGCGCAAGGTTGTAAAACAACAAAGCATGCAGCAGGAACAGCAAAAAATGCGTATGACAAAAGAAAGAATGCGCCAAGACAGAAATATGATGCTTGCAAAGCAGCAAGAGATGCAAAGAAAACAAGAAGAAATGCGTATGATGCTTGAAAAAATGCAGGAAGAAAAAGAAGCACGCAGAATTGCAAAATTACAGCATATGGAAGAGAAAAGACAAGAAAAAATGCGTATAGCTCAAGAAAGAGAAGAACAAGAAAAACAGATTGCTTTTTCAAAAAAACAAGAAGTTGAACGTAAGCAAGAAGAAATTCGTACAACCTTAGCAAAAATGCATGAAGAAAAAGAAGCTAAAAGAAAAGAAAAAATGCGCATGGCTCAAGAAAAATTACATCAGGAAAGAACTATGATGCTTGCAAAACAGCAGGAAATGGAACGCAAGCAGGAAGAAATGCGTCTAATGCTTGAAAAAATGCAGCAGGCAAAAGATGCTAAAAGAATAGCAAAACAACAAAAAGTTGAATGCAAACAAGAAGAGATGCGTATGGTGCAGGAAAAAGTAAAACAAGAAAAAGAATCGCGTAAAATAGCAAAACAAAAAGAAAATGAGCAGAAAAAAGTAGAAGAAATGCGTATGGTTCAAGAAAAAACTGAGCAAGAAAGATTAAAATTACTTGCAAAACAACGAGACATGGAATGCAAGCAAGAAGAAATGCGCATGGTACAAGAAAGAGTGAAACAAGAAAAAGAAGCGCGTAAGGTTGCAAAGCAAAAACAGGCTGAAGAAAAAAGACAAGAAGAGCTGCGTATAGCGCAAGAAAAAGCTGAGCAAGAAAAAGAGATGATGATGGCGCGACAAAAAGAAGCTGAGCGCAAGCAAGAAGAAATGCGTATGGCAAAAGAAAGAATGATGCAAGAAAAAGAAGATCGCAAAATTGCAAAGCAAAAACAAACTGAAGAAAAAAGAAGAGAAGATATGCGCATGACGCATAAAATGAAACATGAAGCGCCACTTAAAATGGCTTCACGCGATACAATCAGAAATCAAATGAGATCTATTGCAACATCTCGTATGCAAGGTGCTTAATTTTAACACACCTATATATTTATAGTATAAAGATAAAAGAGGCAGAGAAATCTGCCTCTTACTCTATTCACTAAAAGGGGATCACTATGAAGAAATATATACTGAATGGAATCTTATTTTTCTTAACATTTTCATCCATGTGCTCTGAAAATTTTACCAATACTGGTTTAATTATTATTTTTGATGATTCAGAATTTCTTAATAAAAAAGAAGAAGTTTTATTTAAAGCTATGGAAAGGTCTTTAATAGCTGCTTTACAACAAAAAGCAGCACCAATTTTAGTTTCTTTTTCTGTTTTAAGATCAATAGTAATGCATAGAGATTTATTGAAAATATTGGGAAATTTCACACAAGAACTTGATTTATGGATTTATAAGAAAGTGAGTGATTTTCTCTACTTATTAGTTCCTAAGAATTACCATGATATTTCTGCATTAAAGAATTATTCTCAAATGAACATAGCTAAGTCAGAAGCTTTTACGCCCCTAGAACTTGCTCTAGGATTAAAAATAGATCATATGCACAGTGTAAATTGGCGAGAGATTGAGAAAACCCTTTATCTACCACCATGGAGTGAAACTTTAGAAAAAGATTTTATTAATAATCTTCCTAACATTTTTTTATCTAATCAAGATTATAGTAAGGTTAAAATGCTTGCACAAAGACCGGCATGGGCTTTATATATGACTGGGCATGGAGATATATTAAAGCAAGCGAGTCGTAAATCTATATTGAGCAAACAAGAGCTCATGGAAGGTTATATATTTTTACAAAAAGCACAGCAAGAATGGCAACTGTTTTTAGAGAAAGAAAAACAAATTAAAAATGTACAAGAGCAAGCTACTCTTTTGGCAAATGCAGAACTAAGCTTAAAGAAAGCAGTAGATATTTTCAAAAAATTTAAAGACATTAATATTTCGATGCTGAAATTTGATCAGCTTAAATCTGTACAAGATTCTCATGTATTAGAATTAGAAAAAAAAGAATTTGTGCGCTGTTTTGAAAATGCTGTTTACGTTTTTAAGGTTGATGAAATGTTTATTTTTTCACAAGAAAACTTTGCTCAAGGGATATATAATATTTTTGCCTACTTAACCACTCCAAATTTTCAAAAACTTTTAGCTTTTCTAGATACAAAAATAAGAACAAAAATATTTTGTTTCGATAGTTGTTTTTCTGGGGGCGGCCTTGATCGATTATATGAAGATCAGAAAAAAGCGATACAAAAAATATATAACTATTTAATTGTTACTGCTGCAAGCACCGATGCTCCTTCTTTAATGAGTATTAGAATGTTGCAGTTTAATGAATTTTTTAGTGCATTGCGAACTCATGACCCTATTGATTTTGAAGAAGTGCTAAATTATATTTTTGGTTTTTATTATCAAGAAAAAAAGCTAATTAGGTTTCCCCAAAATTTACCACTTTTAAAGTTTCCTGGCAGGGAATGGGTTTCTATGATCGATATTCCTGAAAAAATTGTTTCATTAGGAAAAACATTGGCACGTTCGCGTAATCCTAATCAGCCTTTAGATGTATCCCGTTTTTTTGCAGGGCGTATTACTAAAGAAGGGCATAAAAAGTTATCTATGATCTATCCTCAGATGGTATTATTTTATACTGATAAAATTCCTTTTATTCTTAAGTTTACAGCACCTCCAACCAAAACTGATGAAGCTATTTTTCCTACCTTTTTTTCCATGATAAGTGGTGATGCGGTACATGAACTAGCAGGTGTGGATGCAGCAGATTTTGGTTTATGGGATATAGTAATATCGGGTTTTGATGAGTCAGATTCAAGAAAAATTTTTATGATCAAAGAGCTTACTGTAAAAAATGATATAACAAATTGGCCAGGAAAAAAACCAGGACAACTTTTAAAGCTTACTGATGTTATTCTATTTTATTCAGTTAAAAATCCCCGTGATATTCAAATTAAAGGAGAAATTCATGGGATATATTTTACACTTAATGGGACTTATTATAGAAGTTGGTGGAAGAAGAAGATGACTGATTTCTCCGGGGATACCTTACAAAATTTTGCCATGGTTAAAGATGATTATATGCCAGCATTCCTTGAATTTGCAGCTTCCATAAGAAGTCAAAAAGCAAGCAAACCAGATTCAGTTTTTAATGAAAATTTAGAAGAACTTAAAAAATTTATGGAAATAAAGCCAAAAGAAAAGCCTAAAAAACCATTACCTCAAGAATCGCAAGAAATAGAATCTTTACAAAAGCAACTACAAGAACTTCAAAAAACATTAAATTCATTACAACAGAAGATTTCATAGTATTGAGTACCGAGGGGAAGAAGTTTAAAACTTCTTCCCTTTTTCATTTATTGCGTTGCTTGTGCAACTAAATATCCTTCAATAAATTCCATAATATCACCATCAAGTACCAAATCTGGTTGCGGTGATTCTATATCAGTTCTATGGTCTTTTACCATTTTATATGGATGCAAAACATACGATCTAATTTGCGAGCCCCATTCAATTTTCTTTTTATCAGTTTTTGCTAATTTTGCTTCTTGTTCTGCTTTTTGCTTTTGAGCAAGTTTTGCATACAGCATTTTCATAGCAGTTTCACGATTCTGCAATTGCGAGCGTTCATTTTGGCATTGTACTACAATATTAGTAGGAAGATGCGTAATGCGTACGGCAGAATCTGTTTTATTAACATGTTGTCCTCCAGCACCACCAGCTCTATAGGTATCAATGCGCAAATCTTTTGGATCAATAGAAATTTCAATTTCTGGCATTTCTGGTGTTACACTTACTGCAGCAAATGAAGTGTGTCTTCTTTTACTGGCATCAAAAGGTGAAATGCGCACAAGACGATGAATTCCTTCTTCTGTTTTTAAAAGTCCGTATGCATTTTTACCTTTAATAAAAAGAGTGGCAGATTTTATGCCAGCTTCCTCTCCTGCTTGATAATCTATAACGCTTGCATTGAGGCCTTCGCGTTCACAAAAGCGTATGTACATACGTAAAAGCATATTTGCCCAATCTTGTGATTCGGTGCCGCCAGCACCAGCATTGATGCTAAAAAAGCAAGCAGATTTATCTTCAGGATCATTTAAAAGAAGTTGCAATTTAAACTTATTAATATGTTTAATTAATGCATTAATATCAGCCGATAGTTTTTGAAGTTCTGTTTCATCTTCGGAAAACAGATCAATGAATTCACATACTTCATCATACGAGCGCATAACTTCCAGATATTGTTCTCTTTGTGTCCGTATAGATTGGAGCTCTTTTAAGATTGCTGTTTGCTGAGGATGTTGCCAAAAGTCTTCTTGCATACTTAAGGATTCTAGCCTTTTAAATTCAGGTTCCAGGTTAGCATTGTGCCAATATTGCTTAATAATCTGTAAATCAGGTTCAATAGCTTTTAATTTTTCGCGAAGTTCATCAACGAGCATGGGATTCCTTATACAAAGTAGGTATTTTTAGGTGAATATACCATAGAAAGGCTATTTGACCAATCGCCTCCAGGTTGACTTTTCCACTTGAAATTATTTTTTTTTATGATATCATGGATAATGACATATAAGCTCAGCCTTTAATTCTACCTATTTTCTGTGAAATGTATGAAAAAACCCGGAAAGCTCTTTGTGGTATCTGCTCCTTCAGGGGCAGGAAAAACTACCCTTATAACTACGCTGTGTGAGCGTATAGGCGATCAGCATGCTTTTAAGCGTGTGATTACGTATACTTCTCGGCAGCCAAGGCAAGGGGACCAAGAGGGAAAAGACTATCATTTTATATCCAAGCAAGAGTTTGAAGTAAAAATTCAAGAAGGCTTTTTTATAGAATGGAGTAATGCTTACGGGAACTACTACGGCTCTCCGCGGTCTATACTCAATGAGTTGACAAGCGGTGTTTCATTTTTCCTTATTATAGATAGGGCAGGTGCTCAAGTAGTGTCTGAGGTTCATAAAGAATCGGTGCTTATTTGGATACATACAAAAACTATTGAAATATTAGAAAACAGATTGCGCTCAAGAAATACAGAACAAGAATCAGAGATTTTGAGGCGTTTATCATTAGCAAAACAAGAAATTGATGAAGAACTGCAAAAAAAATTTTATCAGTACCATGTTTTGAATGATAACTTTGAAAAAGCCATTCAGGAGCTTGTTTGTATCGTTTTTGATGAGATAGAAAACTCATAGGTTTGGCGATAATTTTAAGAAAAAATAAAAAATTTTTATTTTTTTTAAAAAAATTGTTGACTTAGGCATAGAGACCTGTATAATTACTTCTGTATTTAATGACGAAGGAGCTGAAAACGCAGCTCCTAAATTTATCTAAAAAATTGAAAAAATCTTTGAAATTCACGGTAAACCCTAAAAGTCAGCTTACAAGTTTTGTGAACGTTTTCCGTAACAAAACAATATAAAATCTCTATTAAGATTTTGTGATGGAGAGTTTGATCCTGGCTCAGAATGAACATTGGCGGCGTGCCTAACACATGCAAGTCGAGCGAGAAAGTTCCTTCGGGAACGAGTACAGCGGCGGACGGTTGAGTAACACGTGAGAATCTGCCCTTTAGTGAAGAATACCCTCGGGAAACCGAGGTTAATGCTGCATACGTCCCTTCGGGGAGAAAGATGGCCTAATCGCTGTCGCTAAAGGATGAGCTTGCGGCCTATCAGTTAGTTGGTGAGGTAATGGCTTACCAAGACGATGACGGGTAGCCGGCCTGAGAGGGTGGTCGGCCAGACTGGAACTTAGACACGGTCCAGACTCCTACGGGAGGCAGCAGTGGGGAATCTTGCACAATGGGCGAAAGCCTGATGCAGCGACGCCGCGTGGAGGATGAAGGCCTTCGGGTTGTAAACTTCTGTTAAATGGGAAGAAAGAACCATGGTTAATACCCATGGGAGATGACGGTACCATTAGAGAAAGCACCGGCTAAACTCGTGCCAGCAGCCGCGGTAATACGAGTGGTGCGAATGTTATTCGGATTTATTGGGCGTAAAGGGTGCGTAGACGGCATAGTAAGTCAACTGTTAAATTTTCCGGCCTAACCGGAAGCAAGCGGTAGAAACTACAATGCTAGAGGATGAGAGAGAGAAGTGGAATTCTCGGAGTAGCGGTAAAATGCGTAGATATCGAGAGGAACACCGATGGCGAAAGCAGCTTCTTGGCTCATTCCTGACGTTGAGGCACGAAAGCGTGGGGAGCAAACAGGATTAGATACCCTGGTAGTCCACGCCGTAAACGATGATCACTGAACGTTAGCCTTGCTTAGCAAGGTTAGTGTTGAAGCTAACGCGTTAAGTGATCCGCCTGGGGATTACGGTCGCAAGACTAAAACTTAAAGGAATTGACGGGGGTCCGCACAAGCGGTGGAACATGTGGTTTAATTCGACAATACGCGAGAAACCTTACCTAGGCTTGACATGCTTTTGACTGTCATAGAAATATGATTTTCTAAACTTTGTTTAGACAATTGCACAGGTGCTGCATGGCTGTCGTCAGCTCGTGTCGTGAGATGTCTGGTTGAGTCCTCTAACGAGCGCAACTCCTACTGCCAGTTGCTACTTGCTAACGCAAGGCACTCTGGTGGAACTGCCTGGGAAACCAGGAGGAAGGTGGGAATGACGTCAAGTCATCATGGTCCTTATGTCTAGGGCAACACACGTGTTACAATGGTCGGTACAAAGGGTTGCGAACCCGCAAGGGGGAGCTAATCTCATAAAGCCGATCTAAGTTCGGATTGAGGTCTGCAACTCGACCTCATGAAGTTGAAATCGCTAGTAATCGCGTATCAGAACGACGCGGTGAATACGTTCTCGGGCCTTGTACACACCGCCCGTCACACCACGAAAGCTGTTTGTACCCGAAGATAACTTAGCCAACCCGTAAGGGAAGCGGTTATTTAAGGTATGAGTAGTGATTGGGGTGAAGTCGTAACAAGGTAGCTGTAGGAGAACCTGCGGCTGGATCACCTCCTTTCGAGGGAGAATAATGTTAGCAGATTTTTCTGCAACGATTTAGGTGTGCTATGGAAAGCATAGCAAAACTTGTAAGCAATTTTTTTAATGCTCATTGATAGCATTGGTATAATTAGTAGGGGCCTATAGCTCAGTGGTTAGAGCGCCCCGCTGATAACGGGGAGGTCGGTCGTTCAATTCGACTTAGGCCCACCATTTTTTTTGATGGTGGTGTCTTAAGGTAAAAAATTTTGACTGATCTTTTGCGCGAACTGCTCCTTATTGCAAGAGCTATTTATCATAAATGGGGATGTAGCTCAGTTGGCAGAGCGTCCGTTTTGCACGCGGAAGGTCAGCGGTTCGAATCCGCTCATCTCCACCAAAAGCTAGAGCAAAAAATAAATAATAGGGTTAGTGAATTGAGAATACAATAAAAATTCTTGTGTTCTTTGAAATATACGATTTAATACGTCTTAGATACAAAAGCGTGGAATTTTCATATATAAAAGTTAAGAAAATTCGTAATTAATTGAAAAGGGTATTTGGTGGATGCCTTGGTATCAAGAGGCTATGAAGGAGGCGGAAGACTGCCATAAGCTTCGGGGAGCTGTCAATCAAGCTTTGATCCGAAGATGTCCGAATGGGGAAACCTATCTTGGAAAAACCAAGATGTCATAATCTGAATACATAGGATTATGTCGCGAACGGCGTGAACTGAAACATCTAAGTAACGCTAGGAAAAGAAAACAAAGTGATTCCCTAAGTAGTGGTGAGCGAAACGGGAAGAGCCTAAACTTGTATTACGTGATAACCTGTATGTGTTGTTGTACAAGTGTAGCGGGATGTATGCGTTTAAAAAATACAGTTTTTAAGTTGTGATTGTTTATTTTAGCAGAATTGCTCTGGGAAGGGCAGCCATAGAGAGTGACAGCCTCGTAAGTGAAAAGATAAATAAAGCAATAGTATACACACCCAAGTACTGCGGAGCACGTGAAATTCCGTAGGAATCAGCCCCGACCATGGGGTAAGGCTAAATACTACTTGATGACCGATAGTGAACAAGTACCGTGAGGGAAAGGCGAAAAGAACCCCGGAAGGGGAGTGAAATAGAACCTGAAACCAAATATTTACAAGCGGTGGAAGCGATGTATACGTACGCGCAACCACGTACCTTTTGCATAATGAGCCAACGAGTTATACTTACGTTGCAAGGTTAAGTTTTGAAAGAACGGAGCCGTAGCGAAAGCGAGTCTGAATAGGGCGACTAGTAACGTGAGATAGACCCGAAACCCAGCGAGCTACCCATGTCCAGGATGAAGTTTCAGTAAAATGAGATGGAGGTCCGAACCGGTAAAGGTTGAAAACTTTTCGGATGAGGTGTGGGTAGGAGTGAAAGGCTAATCAAGCTGGGAGATAGCTGGTTCTCTCCGAAATATATCTAGGTATAGCCTTGCTGAATTTGTTGTGGTGGTAAAGCACAGTTTAGTCTTTGGGGGCGCAAGCTTACCGGGACTTTACTAACTCTGAATGCCATAATTTTTGAAAGCAGGAGACAGACTGTGGGGGATAAGCTTCATAGTCGAGAGGGAAAAAGCCCAGATCATCAGCTAAGGTCCCTAAATATCTGTTAAGTGGTAAAAGAAGTGAAAATACACAGACAGCCAGGATGTTGGCTTTAAGGCAGCCATCATTTAAAGAGTGCGTACAAGCTCACTGGTCAAGTGTTTTTGCGCTTAAGAACGAACGGGGCTAAACAGATTACCGAAGCTATGGCTATATAGTAAACCTCGGTTTATTGTATGGGGTAGGAGAGCGTTCTTTGATAGATACAAGCCTGACTGTAAAGACAAGTGATGTTGATCAAAGAAGTGAATATGTTGGTATAAGTAACGAAAAAATAGGTGAAATTCCTGTTCGCCGAAAGTCTAAGGTTTCCGTGAGAGCGGTTCATCCACTCAGGGTTAGTCGATACCTAAGCCGAGGCCAGTTGGAGTAGGCGATGGAAAGCAGGCTAAATATTCCTGCACCACGTACAAGCGTTTGAGCGATGGAGTGACGCAGAAAGGCAGGTTGACTTGGATTATGAATTGCCAAGCTAAGCATGTAGAGGAGCGCTATAGGTAAATCCGTAGAGCTGTTATCCTTGAAATGTTATGGGCATACTAATTCTTATGAAAAAGTATGTTTAACTGAGCTTACGCTGACTAGAAAAACTTCTAGCGAGCTTAGTGCGTGATCGTACCGCAAACCGACACAGGTAGACGAGATGAGTATTCTAAGGCGTTGAGATAATTATCATTAAGGAACTCGGCAAATTAACCCCGTAACTTCGGGAGAAGGGGTGCCTAGAGTGTTACTGAACTTCGGTTTAGAAAGCACTTGTAGGTTTCAACAAAGAGGCCCAATCGACTGTTTAACAAAAACACAGGGCAATGCAAACTCGTAAGAGGAAGTATATTGTCTGACGTCTGCCCAGTGCTGGACGGTTAACGGGAGAAGTCAGCTCTTCGGAGCGAAGCTTTGAACCGAAGCCCCAGTAAACGGCGGCCGTAACTATAACGGTCCTAAGGTAGCGAAGTCCCTTGTCGGGTAAATTCCGACCCGCATGAATGACGTAACGAGTTGGGCACTGTCTTAATGATAAACTCAGTGAATTTGTAGTACCGGTGAAAATGCCGGTTACCCGCGAAAGGACGGAAAGACCCCGTGCACCTTTACTATAGCTTGACATTGGTTTTTGGATAAATTTGTGTAGGATAGGCGGGAGACTTTGATGTTGTGGCGCTAGCTGCAGCGGAGTCATCCTTGAAATACCGCCCTTGTTTGTTTGAAGACCTAACTTTGTACCGTAATCCGGGCAAAAGACATTGTCAGGTGGGTAGTTTGACTGGGGTGGTCGCCTCCCAAATTGTAACGGAGGCGTTCAAAGGTTTCCTCATGACGAATAGAAATCGTCGGTAGAGTGTAAAGGCACAAGGAAGCTTGACTGCGAGACAAACAGGTCGAGCAGGTGCGAAAGCAGGACTTAGTGATCCGGTGGTTCCGAATGGAAGGGCCATCGCTAAACGGATAAAAGGTACGCCGGGGATAACAGGCTTATCTCCTCTGAGAGTCCTTATCGACGAGGAGGTTTGGCACCTCGATGTCGGATCATCACATCCTGGGGCTGGAGAAGGTCCCAAGGGTTTGGCTGTTCGCCAATTAAAGTGGTACGTGATCTGGGTTCAGACCGTCGTAAGACAGGTCGGTCCTTATCCTTCGTGGGCGCAGGGTATTTGAGAGGGGCTGTCCCTAGTACGAGAGGACCGGGATGGGCAAACCTCTGGTGTTCCAGTTGTTCAACAAGAGCAACGCTGGGTAGCTAAGTTTGTAAGAGATAACCGCTGAAAGCATCTAAGTGGGAAACTCGCCTCAAGATAAGATACGCCGCTAACTTCGGTTAGCATAAGATCCCTTGAAGACTACAAGGTTGATAGGCTGGGTGTGTAAGTACAGCAATGTATTGAGCTAACCAGTACTAATAGATCGAAAGTTTTAATTACGACTATAAAAATTTGCATATCGTTAGGTAACTAACGAGAGAATTTCACAAATATTATCAAGACGTTTAAATCGTATATTTCATAGAACCAAGAAAAATTTTTGAAAATTTCCTGGTGAGTATAGCAGTAGGGCCACACCCGTTCCCATTCCGAACACGGAAGTTAAGTTTACTGCGCCGATGATACTTGGCTGGAGACGGCCTGGAAAAGCAGGTATTGCCAGGTTTAATATAAGCCCTGAGAGAAATCTCGGGGCTTTTTTTTTTATATTTTTTTTAATATTTTAGTCAACAGTGCAATTATATCTTCGGTTCTTTTTATTCAATTTTAAAATTTCTTTTAAATTAAATTCAAAAAAAACTTGACTAAGCTGTATATAGCTTGGTTTAATAAAAATAATGTTTTGTACAAAAGAAAAAAGGAGAGAATGTTGAACTCTAAAAATTATTTTTTTTATATAACGATATTTGTTATTAGTTTTTCTTTTGGCATCATTCGACCTACAGTAAAACGATCTTTTTCTGATTTTTCTGATGAACAATTAAAAACCATTATTATAAATTCATTTCAATTATTAGGAAAAAGTTCTTTTGAAGTTGAAGAAGAACTTTTCAAAGGTTATAAATCATTATCAAATGATTTTCGTCTAGTTAATCGTGATTCATTGCTTGAAATTGCTTATATGATGCAACGCTCAACCTGTGCAAAGCTAACTACTATTTTTGAGTTGTTGTGTGAAATACAAAATGGCTTAGCGCCGCAAGATATAAATGGTATATATACTGCATTGGATCAAAGCAGTGAAATTATCTGTGAAAAATTTCAGGAAACCTGGACGGCACTTGAGGCTATGAGCACACCGACTGTGTATATACTTTTTGATAGCGGTTTTCAGGATACGTTTACTGCTTTAGTAGGCTTGACAGACGCAATGTGCACTAAGTTTGAGGAAACATGGACAATTCTTGCAGCAAATTGCGGATTTCCGATTGCCATTACAGGCCCAGCAACTATTGCTGCTTCAGGCAACTATTGTTTGGATCAAAATATTTTGGGCAGTATTATTATTAGTGCAGACAATGTAAATCTTGATCTTAATCATAAACGTATTTCAAGTGGCACTCCTCATAATATTGAAGTAACTTCTCAAGGAAATATATATATATTTAATGGAATTCTTTCTGATGCAGCAAGTAGTGCTATCAGCATAACTACGTGTACTAATGTTACTATTGAAAACGTTGACTTTATTGATAATCCAGCGGGGATTAGTGTTTTAACGTCTACGATTATTACTGTTAATAATTGTACGTTCCGCGGCAGTAGCGGTCGAGCAATGAGTTTTGATGATTCTATGCTTGGAAATATTGCTAATTGTACCTGTGAGCTCAATACTGGTGCTACAGAAATTCTTGCAACCTTTAGCAGTCGTTGTATGCAATTTTCCAATATTGAAATTTGTAATAATACTGGGGCGGCAGTATTTTTTCCGATACTAATTAATAATCTATCAGATTCAATATTTCAAGGCGTGCGGGTGAACGAAAATAGTGCGGCCACAGAACTTGGTGCTTTTGTTATTACAGGTACAACGCAGAATGTAAAATTTTTTGAATGCACTGTTTTTAGAAATAATGCCCCTACCCTTGCTGCTGCACTGCTAGGAGCTAATCCACAAGATATAACTTTTAACACGTTTAATATTGCTGGTAATAGTTTTTCTAATAATAGTATTCTTGTAGACGCAACAGCTTTGACAAATGGGGTATTCAATCAGGTGCATGTTGATGATAATACGAGCTTAGCTGCACTGCGTGCTTTCCAATTGACGAACTGTAGTAATCTTGTATTTAATGGATGCAGTGCGCTTGATAACACGGCGACATCAACTCTTATTGGACTAGATTTTCAGAATTGTAATGATGGTGTAGTCAAGAATTCAAGCATTAATGATAATACAAGTTCATCGTTATCAGTGCAGGGGATAAATATTTACAATTCTCATAATCTTACCTTTGATAGTTGCACTGCATTAGTTAATACGGCTCCAAACTGTCAAGGTATGTCTGTCGAAAATTCTACAGCATTAAAAACAGTCAACAGTCATTTTATGAACAATGTTGGTTCTGATGTAAATGGTGTGCATGCAATTTCTTCATGTACTGATCTTATTTTTAATAATTGTACTTCATTAAATAATACGGCAACCAATGGCGTTTCGCGTGGTTTTTATATGCAGAATAGTCTAAAAGTTGTACTTGATGGATGTCTTGCCAATGATAATCTTGGCTCAGCAACAGGACGCGGTATAGATTTCTTTGATACCCATACTTCGTGCATTATAAATAGTTTTGCAAAAATTAATCAGGGTACTAATGCAGATGGAGAAGGTATACGTTTAGAAAATTGCATTGATGTTGTATGTCAAAATAATAGTTGTCTTGGTAATACGGGAGCTATCCAAGCAAATGGTATTGCCGTAATAAGTGGTCAAGGGCATACACTACAAGGAAATATCTGTAATAATAATACGACGCGTGGGATTTATATTGAGAGTGCACCAAAAAACACCATTGATGGTAATATTTGTAATAACCAAAATAATCGTTTTGGGATCGAGCTTGTTTCAAGTAATAGTAATAGCATAAAAGCAAATATTGCAAATACTAATGTAACGGGTATTTCACTTGATAGTGCTAGTCTTGGTAATTGTGTGCTTAAAAATTTTACGTTATTAAATACTGATACGGGAATAAATAATCTAGGTTCAAGTAATTCATTTATACTTAATAACTCAGAACATAATGGGATTTCTGGGGTGAATAACTTTAATGGCGTACCAACGAGCATTATTGCTATATTTCAGGTTAGTGTATCAAGTTTTGTTTCGGGAACCACGAATCCATTTGTAAATGTTGATATAAGACCATAAGAGAATTAAGAATTAAAAAAAAGGAAAGCATAATGATGAAGGCAGTAGCAGCAAGCAAAAAAATAACACTCTGGCTGTTAGCTTTTTTGTTTATACATGTAGTCGTTCATGCAGATGATTTTTCTAGAGAAGATGCACTTTGTGAGCAGCAAGATATTACCTGGCTTGCAGAAGAAGTAAAGGATATTATAGTTTTAGTATGCCAAGAGTATGAAGATGCAGCTATGCTTGCTCAGCTCCACCCAGAACTGATAAAAGTGTATTACGATCTTAAAGCTGGTAAAGAGCCTTGTCAAGAGGAGTTAGTAAAAGCAGCACATCTTCTTATGGTGTTTCGCTCAACGGGACTTTTGCCGCTTATCTTAGAAAAAGTATGCGCTATTTTAGCCTCAGTTGAAGGTGATTTTAATCCAGTTTTTACTCTTTTGGCAGAACAGCAAGAAATTCTTTGTGATAAGTTTCAACAAACTTGGACTATTTTTGATAATTTTTTAACACCGACTTCCATAGTATCCACTCAAAAAGATTTTGAAAATACTTTTACAGCACTTGATCAGATGGAAGAAATTTTATGCCAAAAATTCTTAGAAACGTGGACTATTCTGCCTACGACACAACCTACTCCTATCAACGCTCCCATGGTAATTAGTCAATCTGGGTCTTATTGCTTGAATCAAGATATTGTGGGGACAATCACTATTGCAACAAGTTGCGTGCAGCTTGATTTGAACAACAAACAAATTGATGCTAATGGAGGCAATGGTATTTCAGTAGCAAGCCAAAGCACTATTATTATTGAAAATGGTTATATTGCCAATGCTGCATCAGCGGTAGCTATAGATTCTTCTAGTAATATAAAAATTTCCGCTCTAGATTTTATAGGAAATAATTTAGGCGTTTCTGCAGCTACAACTACCTTTATACAGATAGATTATTGTACCTTTAGAGCGGGTACAAACGGCATAAGGTTTATGACTTGTACCGGGGGTAGCGTTTCTGACTGTAAATTTACCCAACATAGCTCTACTGTAATATCTCTTAGCTTTTCTTCTGCTTGTTTTTTATTTAAAAATATAGCGATATGCAATAATACCATTACCTCTGGTAATTTAATAGCGGCAACCAATTCAGTAAGAAATATTTTTTTTGATCGAATTCTTATTAATAATAATAGTAGTAGTGGTACCCTAATTCCATTTTTTATACCACTCAATAATGTCCATGTATATAATAGTTCAATTTGTTGTAATCAAGCAGCATCTAATTTTAAAGGGATAAATGTATTTGGTTGTACGGTGCTTGATAATATTGAAATATCTAATAACCGATCAACTGGTGGTAGTGTTACGGGTATTGCTCTTGAGCCAGGAACAGGTGGTTTTGAGGATGTATTAAATGCTCAGAATATTACTATTAACAATAATAAAGCAAGCACTACCTTTGAAGGAATAGCAAACCTATCACCGGATGTTTTTCAAGAATGTACTATTGAAAATTGTTCTATTAATAATAATAGCAGCAATGGCGCTTCTTCGGGTATACATTTTATGAGTTCCAAAAATATAACCTTACGAGAAATTTTTATTGCAAATAATTCTGCCGCGGTAAATGCAAGTAATACGTTTGATGGTGTTCGACTCAATGGGTGTAGTCAAGCAACGCTAGGTCAATGCACGGTATTTGGTAATACTTCACCAACATGCCGCGGGCTTTATATTTTAGGTACGAGTATCAATATGCAAGTACTGGATTCTAATTTTAGTGATCAAGTAGGCGGTTCTGATTGCTTTGGGGTGCGCATTGAGGGTAATCCAAGCAATATGTATTTTGATCATTGCACTTCGTTACGTAATACATCTACTCAAACAAATGCTAGAGGGATTGGTTTTTCAGTGTCTCTTATACTTCCAAGTTCCATAAATGTAACATTTGAATCGTGTATAGCAAATGGAAACAATGCTTTAGCTGGTGGTGTTGCAGCAAGAGGTTATGGTTTTCATATAGTGCAATCAAGAAATTTTGAGATTCTTAATTGCATAGCAAAACATAACAGTTCGAGTGGTACTGGTTCAGGAATTTTCCTTGAAGGGCTGAACGGCAGGGATTTTATAGTTAAAAATTGTATTCTTAATGGCAATACCGGGTTGGTTTTTGGAGCTGGCATATCATCAGTTTTTTCCTACGGCATTATGCAATATACTATTTGTAATGATAATTTTGATAACGGCATACAGCTTGCTGCTGATTATGTGACTCTTGAAGGAAATATTTGCAATAATCATTTGGATGCAGCTAATGGACAGGGAATAGCTGTGAGCGGCGGTTCTGGTGGTGGTCTTAATGTTGTCAAAGGCAATATATGTAATTATAATCGGGAGGGTATTAGAATCCCAGGTACTTCAACCTTTAGTGCGAAAAACTTGACACAAAATAATAGTTCAGTTGGTATAGTTGATCCTAATGGAGTTGGTGGGAATAATAGTTATACCAATAATACATCACAAAGAAATGGGGCAACGGGGACAAGTAATTATAGCGGAACTTTGCCGACAAGAGCAGCGCTTTTAAATACGTTTAATGTTGGAGCGGGGACCTTTACGGGGGCTGCTGGGCCACTGAATATATTTTCTAATTTGAATGTATTGCCATAATGACGGTATAGAGAAAAAATAAACATTGAAAAAGGAGCTTTTTATATGAATTTTTCATTAATAAAAAGGAAAATAATTCTACCGTTTTTTATGGTTTTGTGTGTGAATGCTTTTGCGCATAATTCCTATGAATGCCGTACAGATACAGCTTTAAAAAAGCTTATTCTGACAACCTGTAATGAGATTCAAAAAGAAGGATTGCTGGATCAATTAGACCCTTACATTGTAACCTGTTACTATCTTCTTTGCAGTGATAAAGAAGTAGAATATGATTATTTGCTGGATGTTGCTGCCATGATTCACCGCTCATGCGGAGGTTCTGGTTGCCCATCTATTTTAAAGCAAATTAATGATAAATTGTGTGAGATTTTAGATTTTGATTTTAACAATGTTTTTACAGCTATTGCTGGCAATACAGAAGTTGCTTGTGAAAAATTTGAGCAAACTTGGACTATTATAGCGGGCATTTCTGAAGTAATGTCTGTAACATTTGATTTTACAGATTTTTCTTCTGTATTTACAAAAATCGATGCCATAGAAGAATCATTGTGTGATAAGTTTGGGCAAACATGGACAATTTTGGCAGCAGGATGTACGCCACCAACGCCCATTAGTGCACCAACAACTATCTCAAGTCCTGGTACGTATTGCCTTACGGCTGATATTAGCGGATTAATTACTATTGCTGCTGATCGCGTAGTACTTGATTTAAATAATCATGAAATTTCTGGTGCTTCACCTAGCAATATTATTATTGCAAATCATAGTGATATTACGATTAAGAATGGCCGTATTTCTGGAGCTGGCACGAACTGTATTGATACTGCTACGTGTGAAAACATAAAAATTTTGAATATTGAATTTTCTGATAGTCCGACTGCTCTTGCTGTTTTAACAACTACCTGCATTCAAATTGATAAGTGTACTTTCAGAGGCTTTTCAAGTGAAGCCCTTTGTTTTAATAATGTTAATAGCTCAGAGGTTTCAAACTGCAGCTTTTTTAGCAATAGCGGCACCCGATTAATATTTGTTGATACCTGCAACTGTATAAATTTTGTAAATCTTGAAATGTGCAATAATTTTTCATCAAATGAATTGATTGGTGTTGTGGGAAGCTCCTCATGTGGCTTGAATTTTTTCAATTGTTCTTTTAATGGCAATAGAACTACGACAGCAAGTCTTACTCCTCCTAATCTAGCGGGGTTTAGTTTAACAACCTGCCGGGCTGTTATTTATAATAAATGTTGTGTTAATAGCAATATAGCGGAGCATATTTTTATAGGGCTTGTGTTTAATGATTGTAAAGATGTAATTATAAAAACGGTTGATATTAATAGTAATAGTTTACTACAAGGAGATCCAGATACTTCTCTCTCTGCTATTGCCGTTAATGATATTATTGCGCCATCTGATAGTAACAGTTTTCTTTTAGAGGATATCCAGATAAATAATAATACTACACCTCAAGATGCGAGATTAATCTTTTTTAGTGGTGTAAATAATATAAATATAAGAACAGCTACGCTTCAAAATAATATATTTAATGGAAGCTCTTCTCAAGCTATTAATTTAGGAAACGTTGATAATTATGTTTTTGATTCTATTGCAATTTTTAATAATCGTTGTGTTGGTGGGATATTTACAGGAATTTCGCTTTCAAGTGGCAATAGGGGTATTGTAAAAAATTGTAGTGTATCGGAAAACCTTGGAGGTTCAGATGTAGAAGGATTAGGTGCTACATCATCCCAAGATGTTCAAGTGGTCAACTGCTGTTTTAACGATAATATTGGCAGTGATGCTTACGGTGCTCGCATCTATTCATCTAGCAACGATGTTATTCATATTCACTGTTGTTCATTGCGCAATACTGCTACTGCAGGTACTGCACGAGGATTTTTTTCAGAAGATTCACAAGAAGTTATTTTTGATTCATGTATAGCAAATGATAACGTTGGTACCGATTCTGGCCGAGGTTTTGATATTCGCTTAACGCAGACGTCATCTGTTATTAAATGTACTGCAAAACGCAATCAGGGTACTTGTGGTGAGGGTATTCATGTAGAAAATAATTGCTTTGATATCGTAGTAAAAGAATGCATTGCAATTGGTAATACTGGGACCGTAGAAGGTCAAGGTATTTCAATTCTTACTTCAACTATGAATGTAGTGCAAGGAAATACCTGCAATGATAATACAACCAATGGTATTTTATTGAATAGTACCATCAAGAATGTTGTATTAAATAATACCTGCAACAATAATGGCGGCATTGGTCTTTCATTAATTTCAAGTACTAGTAATTTAATCAAAGCGAATTTTGCAAGTTATAATAGTGATGGCATCGTGCTTTCAAGTAGTAGTAATGCAAATTGTGTGTTTAAAAATATTGTACAAGCAAATAATGCAACCGGTATTAGTAATACAGGTTTGGATAATGCCTTCTTTAAAAATAAAGCGCAAGATAATACAACCAATTTCAGTGGTGTAGCTGCTGCAGCAATTGGTGTTTTTTCTTTTGGTTCAGGGACGTATACCTTTGGACCGCCAAATAACTATAGTAATATTTCGGTGGTACCATAAAAAGTAGAAAAAAAGGATGAATCAATGAAGCAACGTCAAGGTAACTTGTTTTTTGTAGTGCTAAGCCTATTGAGTTTTAGCAGTCTAAAAGCAGAATTTAATAACGAAGATTTTAGTGTTGAATTTGTGGAGCTTGCAGAATATCGCAGTGGTTGTGATAAATTAACGCCAATTTTAAATAAGGCATGCCAAATAGAAGCAACTGTTACGGTATTTGATTTTAGTGGCGTTTATACAGCAATTGAAGCAAATACAGAGCTTTTTTGTGAAAAGTTTGAGCAAACCTGGACTATTCTCGCTGCTATTGAGCAAAATCAAGAAATTGTAGATGAAAATCAGTTTGCTCAAACTTTTACTGCTATTGTTCAAGTGACTGAAATTCTTTGTGGTAAGTTTCAGCAAACTTGGACTATTCTTGGATGCTCTGCTCCAATACCAGTGACACAGCCAACAACTATTGCAAACTCAGGAAACTATATTGTAACGACAACGATTAATGGTGCTATAATAATTGCAGCTGATCAGGTTTCTCTTGATTTAAACCAACATAAAATTACTGGCGCCTCTCCTGATAATATTTCAATCTCTGGCCAGAGTGATATAACTATTTTCAATGGCACTATTCAAAATGCTACTACCAATGGTATTGATATTGCCAATTGTACAAATGTAAAAATTATTGATATTGATTTTGTATCAAATGTAACTGCTATTAATGTGCTTACTACAACCTGTTTGAAAATAGAAAACTGTACTTTTAGCGCACAAACAGGTGGTGGTATTTTTATTGATAATACCAATAGCATCGCCATTAATTCATGCAAATTTAATATCAATTCATGTAGTACTATGCTTAGCTTGGAAGATTCGTTATGCATTAATTGTAATGACGTTGCGATATGTTTTAATGGGACGCTTTCTTCCACAATACCATTTCTTCCTATTGTTGCTCGAAGAATTAACAATGCACTTTTTAGTAATTGTAAGATTACCAGTAATAACTTTTCGTCAAATCTAGCACAAGTTTGGCGAGGTTTTACCTTTGAATCAAGCAGTAATATTGCCCTACAAAAATGCTCAATAAGTACTAATCCTGCAACCGCTGGCGGCACTAATAATTTTATTGGCATTGCTTTTGAACCTACTTGTCAAAACGTAGCCCTTGATGGGATTGATATCGTTGCCAATACCGTATCGCTTTCATTTACTGCTATACGAGCAGACTCTTTATCAAATGCGCGACTCTATAATATTTTTATTGATTCAAATAGTGTTACTAATGGCAGTAATACCGGTTTATACTTCAATAACTGCCAAGATATTACCGGTGAGGGTTTGGTAGTAAGTTCTAATGTTGCAACAAATCAAATTACTGGCTATGAAGCTTTTGCGAGTAATAAATGTATGCTGCGTAATGCTGAGTTTAATAATAACAGAACAACTGGCGTATTTGATTCACGAGGGATTTATTTTTCAGGATGTAATAATATTATTTTGCAAACTGTGCAAGCTCAAGATAATGCTACTACAGGGAGCACAGAAGGTATTACATTTGATAGTTGTAATCAAGTAGTGCTGAATAGTTCCATTACTAATAATAACGTTGGCAATAATAGTTCCATTGGGGTGAGAATAGTTGATGGGTGCTCCGATATTTTACTTGATAATTGTGTTTCATCTTCAAATTGCGGATTGTTAAGTAGTTCCACAACACGAGGATTTTTAGCAGAAAATAGCACTAAAATTATATTTAATTATTGTGTAGCCATGGATAATGGAGGAGCTGGGATAGTGAGAGGATTTGATGTACGCAATACCACAACCTCATGTATTTTAAATTGTACTGCAGTAGGAGAGCTAAGTACTGCTATTGCTATTGAGCTTGATTCATGCGCTGAAATAATCGTTCAAAATTATAGTGCCAGTTTCCTTGGATTAGGTATTAATGTAAATAATACAGCGAATGCTATCATTAAAGATAGTAATTTTATTACGGGTCCTTCTGGTAATGTAGGTATGAATCTTGTAGATTCAAATCGGATTATTATAGAGGGTAATAGCGTAAAAGGCCACTCTAGAGGCTTAGAATTTACACGCAGTAGTACGAACACTATACAAGGCAATATATTTGATAATAATAGTTTTTCGGGAGTAAGGGTTAACACAGTAGATAGCGTTGAAAACTTTTTCTTTAAAAATATTGCTAATTTCAATACATTATCCGTAGGTTTTATTGATGCCGCTTCTAATTTAAATACTTATTTTTTAAATAAAGCACAGCAGAATGGTTCGGATTTTTCTTCAATTGCTCCTGTTGCAATCTTTGATATGTCTACCGGTGCATTTGTCACAACAACAACCTCTCCCTTTGATAATCTTTCAATAGTTCCGTAGTTTTTTTAAGGAAGTAAAAAAAGGAAGACATACTATGCAAGAAAAATGGTTAATAAAACTAAGTTTATTGATACTTTTTGTTCCCGTGATATCTTTTCATGCTGAGCAACCTAAAAATCATATGATTTCTTTATATGATTTAGAAGTTGAAGCTGTTTTATCGCCATTGATGGCAGAATATGCTGAATTGCTTCCAATAACATATGCATATTATAAAAATAGTGCGCAAGGGCAAACTTCTTTTTCTTCAGAAGAACTTTCTAATGTAATCTCAGAACTCTCCGATTTTATAGAAACCTATTCAACAAGATCAGGTAGTTTGCATGGTGATCGTGGTTCACGCCCTGATGCGCCGCCATTAATAGCAAATGATGCGGTTGTTGGTAAGAGTTGTTGCGATTTAACGCAAGTTATAGCACTCCTTGGCGCATTAAAAAAACTACTTATTAAGATAGAGTTTGAGTTGTGTGAAAAGTTTGAGTTTACTTGGTCGATACTCGACAAAATAGATATTGATATTAACGGTATATTTACCGCAATAGATGCAATACAATGTCCAACGGTTGACTTGTCTGGCATATTTACGGCCCTTGAATTTGGATTCTATGATACGCAGACAATATTGTGTGAAAAGTTTGAATTCACTTGGTCAGCGCTTGAGAAAATAGATATTGATGTTAACGGCATTTATACGGTGCTTGAAAATCTTACTATAACGTTGAGTGTAGGTGAATTAACAATCAATGCAACAATAGATCTCTCTGGTGTGTTTACGGCACTTGAGTTTGGCTTCTATGATACACAAACAATCTTGTGTGAAAAGTTTGAGTTTACTTGGTCGGCACTTGAGAAGATAGATATTGATGTTAACGGTATATTTACCGCATTGAACGATATTACGATTAATGCGACCGTTGATGTAGATCTCTCTGGTGTGTTTACGGCACTTGAATTTGGCTTCTATGATACGCAAACAATACTGTGTGAAAAGTTTGAGTTTACTTGGTCGGCACTGGAGAAAATAGATATTGATATTAACGGGATATTTACCGCATTGAACGATATTACGATTAATGCAACCGTTGATGTAGATCTCTCTGGTGTGTTTACGGCACTTGAGTTTGGCTTCTATGATACGCAAACAATACTGTGTGAAAAGTTTGAGTTTACTTGGTCGGCACTTGAGAAAATAGATATTGATGTTAATGGTATATTTACCGCATTGAATGATATTACGATCAATGCGACCGTTGATGTAGATCTCTCTGGTGTATTTACTGCCCTAGAGTTCGGCTTCTATGATACGCAAACAATACTGTGTGAAAAGTTTGAGTTTACTTGGTCGGCACTTGAGAAAATAGATATTGATGTTAATGGTATATTTACCGCATTGAATGATATTACGATCAATGCGACCGTTGATGTAGATCTCTCTGGTGTGTTTACGGCACTTGAGTTTGGTTTCTATGATACACAAACAATACTGTGCGAAAAGTTTGAGTTTACTTGGTCGATACTCGACAAAATAGATATTGATGTTAATGGTATATTTACCGCAATAGACGCAATACAATGCCCAACGGTTGACTTGTCTGGCATATTTACCGCACTTGAATTTGGCTTTTATGATACGCAAACAATTATCTGTGAAAAATTTGAATTCACTTGGTCAGCGCTTGAGAAAATAGATATTGATATTAACGGGATATTTACTGCATTGAACGATATTACGATTAATGCGAGCGTTGATGTAGATCTCTCTGGTGTATTTACTGCCCTAGAGTTCGGTTTCTATGATACACAAACAATCTTGTGTGAAAAGTTTGAGTTTACTTGGTCGGCACTTGAGAAAATAGATATTGATATTAACGGTATATTTACCGCAATAGATGCAATACAATGTCCAACGGTTGACTTGTCTGGCATATTTACGGCACTTGAGTTTGGTTTCTATGATACACAAACAATCTTGTGTGAAAAGTTTGAGTTTACTTGGTCGGCACTTGAGAAGATAGATATTGATATTAACGGTATATTTACCGCATTGAACGATATTACGATTAATGCGACCGTTGATGTAGATCTCTCTGGTGTGTTTACGGCCCTAGAGTTCGGCTTCTATGATACGCAAACAATACTGTGTGAAAAGTTTGAGTTTACTTGGTCGGCACTTGAGAAAATAGATATTGATGTTAATGGTATATTTACCGCATTGAATGATATTACGATCAATGCGACCGTTGATGTAGATCTCTCTGGTGTATTTACGGCCCTAGAGTTCGGCTTCTATGATACGCAAACAATACTGTGTGAAAAGTTTGAGTTTACTTGGTCGGCACTTGAGAAGATAGATATTGATATTAATGGTATATTTACCGCAATAGACGCAATACAATGCCCAACGGTTGACTTGTCTGGCATATTTACCGCACTTGAATTTGGCTTTTATGATACGCAAACAATTATCTGTGAAAAATTTGAACAAACGTGGACTATTCTTAATGCACTATGTAACGGTATTGAAGGGTTGCAAGCATCAATTGATGATCTATGTTGTGAAATCTTTGATGACTTTGAGCAGACGATGACTCTTCTCGTAGAAATTAAAGACGATATCTTTGAGACGCAAACAATTCTATGTAGTAAGTTTGAGCAAACGTGGACTATTTTAGACGCAGTGTGCAATAAATTTGAGCAAACATGGACAATACTTGCGTGCAATGTTTCAGTTCCAATTTCTGCAGCAACAACAATTAGTAATCCAGGAACGTATTGTTTGATTAATGATATTGTGGGTACTATTACCATTGCTGCTGATAGTGTAACGCTTGATTTAAATGGAAAATCGATATCTGGAGGAGCAAATGGTGTTTACTCAAGTAATCATACTGATATAACAATAAAAAATGGTCTTATTAAAAATGCTACTGAAAATGGCATTAAGTTTACCAATGTAACTGATATCTCGATATTTTCTATTAAGCTTAGAAATAATACAAAAGGCATAGCACTAAATTCTGTTAAAGGTGGCTTTATTACAGAGAGTATTATGCTAGAAAATGCTACAGGCCTTGAACTGGTGCAAACATCAAAAGTTTTTGTAAAAAATTGCATAGCACAAGAAAATACGATTGTTGGTTTTTCATTAGTAGATTCAGATAATAATACGTTTAAAGAATGTACTGCAATGTGCAATGGTCTAAGTGGTAATGATAGTGCCTATGGATTTATTTCAGATAACGGGCGTTCGAATATTTTTGAGCAGTGCAATGCGCAGGGAACAATCACAACGCAAACTACATTAGATTTCGTTGCTGCTGGTTTTGCCCTGACCGGTTCAGAAATGTGTACTAAAATTATCAGTTGTGAAAGTTTTGATAATACCACCCCTACGACCGGATTTGCAATTCCATATGGTATTTTATTAACCTATACATTCACAGTCACAGATCTGATAGTAACAGATTCAGTAACAGTAATTCCTGCAGCTACTGTTGCATCAGTTAACTGGTCACCAAATGGTAAGTTCCTAGCTATAGGAAGTTTTGGTTCCCCACAAACTCGTATCTATGCGTTTGATGGCATTAATTTGATGCAAGTTGCTACTGCGGTGCATGGAATTCTTATTCGCTCCGTTAACTGGTCACCGGATAGTAAATACCTAGCCATTGGAGGGGGTTTTAGTGGTGGTGTTCAAGTTCGCGTCTATGCTTTTAGCGGTGTGAGTTTGACGCAAGTTGCTTCTGCAGCACCAGCACTAGTAGGTTCTATTGCATCAGTTAACTGGTCACCGGATGGTAAATACCTAGCCGTTGGAGGGACTATGAGTGACATTTTCGTCTATGCCTTTGATGGGGTAAGTTTGACGCAAGTTGCTTCTGAAGCACCTGGAGCTATTGTAAACTCAGTTAACTGGTCACCTGATGGTAAATACCTAGCCATTGGAAGGAGTAGTGGTGAGATTCTCGTCTATGCCTTTGATGGGGTAAATTTGACGCAAGTTGCTACTGAAACACTTGCAGGTAGTGTAAACTCAGTTAACTGGTCACCGAATTGTAAGTTCTTAGCTACTGGACTTGATAGTGGTCCTGAGCTTCGCGTCTATGCTTTTAGCGGTGTAAGTTTGACGCAAGTTGCTACAGGACCTGTAGGAACTCCCGTTTTATCAGTTGATTGGTCACCCGATGGTAAATTCCTAATTACTGGAGGCTCTGCAGTTCGTGTCTATGCCTTTAATGGATTGGTCCTGACGCAAGTTGCTACTGCAGCAGTACCTATGGGAATGACTGTTTTCTCAGTTGATTGGTCACCAGACGGTAGTTATATTGGCTTAGGAAAAGATGGTTCTCCAGAGGTTATTGTTTATAATGCTTTTGCATGGGAGCCGACGAGAAATATTATCAAAAATAACCTTCTCTATTGCAATGTTGGCAATGAGTGTCCCGGTGGTGTTGGTATTTCTGGTTCGAGCCTTAAAAATTTAATTATTGGCAATACTGCCTATGAAAATACAGCAAACTATGAATTTGTGACGAATGTATATAAAGATGGTATTAATAATAGCCCAAGTACCTTAGAAAATGTTTCCGTTCCGCCATATTAGGTGATATTATGAAAGTAAGTTAACTTACTTTTGTTATTTTTCTCAATGATGAAAGCTTTTGTTCATGAAGAATTTAATTCTTTGTTTAGTATTGTTTCGTAACCTTTTAGGAAATGTTGACTATTTAGAAGTACCTTCATTAAAAGATACCAATATTTTAGCATATAAAGCGGGTGTTCGTCCCTATAGGAAAACAGGAATTCGCTTAGAGGCAGAGTGGTATAATAAAAAATTGCTTATTCATAATTATGGCCATGGTGGCGCAGGGCTTACACTTTCATGGGGTAGCGCGCAAGAGGTTTTTAATATATTAAACCAAGAGATTAATGCGCATAAAGAGTTAGATAAAGAAAAAACAATAGCAATTATCGGTGGTGGCATTGTAGGTCTTTGTGTTGCTGATATATTACTTGAGCATGGTTATAGCGTAAAAATGTATGCAGAAAAAAAATATCATGAGACTACATCTAATGTAGCAGCAGGATTTTTTGGTGCATTTTCAGTTGCAATAGCAGATGATGAAGATAAAAAACAGCAATTTGATCGAATACTTAAATGGTCAGAAAAAAAATTGCTAGAGCTCTATGAATCTGAAGATCAATGTATCAAGGGTATTACTTATACAGATTTTTATATTTTTAATACTGAAAATGAGCAAGATACTGTACATTTTAGTAATGGTATGGAAGCTACCTGTCGTAAAAAAAATAAATTTATTATGAAAGGCCCCCTTTACCTTGAAAGTATTTTTAACAAGGTTGCAGCGCATGGAGCTCAAATAATAGAAAAACGATTTGATACTCTTAATGACATTTTAGGATTACCAGAATCAATTATTATCAATTGCACAGGAATGGGAGCTAAGATTCTTTTTAATGATCCAGATCTTATTGGTATTAAAGGACACCTTGTTCATATAGAAAAAAATAATTTTGATGTTCTTATTGGAAATGATGGAACTGATTCATTCTTCATTATGCCGTGGGAAGATAGACTTGTTTTAGGAAGTAGATTTGTCCAGGAATATGATAATGATAGTTGTGAAATTGACATAGAACAATGTTGTAAAGTTTTGGAATTAGCCAGAAAATTTTTTAATACAAAATAATTAAAAAAATATCGCTTGAATTTCTATGCGATTATATTAGAACCCGAATAGGTTGTGTAGAAAGAACTATCAAAAAAAGAAAGGACCTATTATGAAAAAATTTTATACAAAAGATGCTATGTGCCCAAAATGCAAAAAGAAAAAAGAAGCATGCAAATGCCGAAAATAATTTTTGTATACTAGCAGATTTTTCAGGCGGATGTTAATCATCCGCCATTTTTTTTGCTTGGATAATTGCATAAGGACAAAGATAGTTAATAGAACCATTTTCATTTTCTGGATATAGTTTTAGATATTCATCAATTACGGTATCTAAAAATTCATTATGTAAACTTTCATTAAGTATTTCAATGCCGATCGGCAAAGCTTGCAAGTGCTTTTTGAACTGAGCACAAGAAGAGAAAATATTAAATTTTTTTATACATTGATAAGTAATCTCTGAGCAACCTAACTTGGCAAGTTCTTTTTTGCATTGTTTAGGGTTTATCAAATGCAGCGGAAAAGCATACTGTTTAAAATGGTCTGACCATCTTGATGATAGCAATGCGGCTTTATAGGCAGTTACTATAGGTTGTTCATCATCAATAGTGGCGATAAAAAGAAGAGAGCCTCCTGGTTTTAATGCTCTTACTATCTGCGCTAAAGCTGTTTTTATATCTTGTATCCAGTGAAGGCAAAAAAATGATGTTACATAATCAAATTCATCTTGAAAGGCAAGATCAGTCGCATCATGCTGCATAAATGATACGTTGGGAATATGAGCATAATGTTCTTGAGCAAACTTAATCATACTCGATGAAATATCAATACCAATGACAGATCCATACGGTACTTTTTCTGCAAGTAAGGTAGAAATTTTTCCAGCTCCACAGCCAATATCAAGAATTTTTTTATCAGGAGCAAATTCATATTCGGCTACTATCTTTTGAGCAATGCCATTTTGGCGTTGTGCGTCTCTGTTATAGCGTTGCGCGTGCCACGGTAGTGAATTTTCAGCACTGCATGCTGATGATAAAAATAAAGAGCATATAAGATAGAATAATAATACCATAGTTTTTTGCCCCTTTCTTTAAACATTGATTCTAAATTATACCGTAAAAAAAGTAAGAGCATGAGGTCAACAATTAAAGATAAACTATTGACGGTGATCAGGTACTTTTTTTAAAGTATGGAAAGGTTAAAAAGCATTAAGAAATTTATGAAGGGTTGCGATGAATATTTATGATAATGCACGAGATCTATTTTTAGGATTAGTATGTGCTTTATTAATACCATTAACCGTTATCTATGGCTTGGAATTTTTAGGGATATATCAAGATTATATGTATTTTTATTATTCCTTAGCAGCAGGGATTTTATTCATAATACTAGGTGCTTTTTTAAAATTAGGATTTATAGGTAGTGGATTCATTTTAGGCGGTGTACTTACTATTGTTTTATCAATGGGGCCCAGAAGTGCTATGTCAGGAGTAAAAATTGCTTCACTTTTAGGTGTTTTTCTTTTGATTATTGGTCTTACTGTTTTTTTAAAAAGAAAAAGTTAAATTTTTATGAAAGGAGAATTGCTATGACGCTTTATGATAACGTACGTGATCTATTTTTAGGATTTGCGTTTGCTTTACTAATACCGTTTACTTTTTTTTATGGCATGCATTATGCAGGGTATGATTGTTCAACGGATTTTGCTTTCTATATAATTCTTGCAGCAGGGATTTTATTTATAATCCTGGGTGCTTTTTTAAAGTTAGGATTTATAGGTGGCGGGAGCATTTTAGGGGGTGTATTTACGATTGTTTATGGCTATTTGTGCGTGTGGCATAAAATAACAGTGGGAATCAAGTTTGCAACACTTTTAGGAGCATTGGGTGTGATTATTGCTCTTGCACTTTTTTTAAAAAGAAAAAGTTAGATTAAAAAAAGGGTAATAAATGAAAGCAATTTGGAAAGGCTCTTTGCTTATTGGTAAGCTTGAAATTCCTGTAAAATTATATGCAGCTGTAGAAGCTCATAGTCTTGGTTTTCGTTTAGTGCATGCAAAATGCCATACGCCACTTAATTATCAGCGTATTTGCCCAAAATGCAAAAAAAAGATTGCTTGGAATGATGTTGATAAAGCTATGGAACTTGCTGATGGTTCATTTTTTATTATTACACCAGAAAAGTTAGAAACATTAAAGCCAGAATCGCTTGATGAAATAACTATTAAAGAGTTTGTAGAGCCTTCTCTTATTGCACCTATTTATTATAATGCTCATTATTATCTTGCCCCCACAAAAGTAACGGAAAAAGCATATTTTTTATTAGTAGAAACTATGCAAGAGCTTAATAAAACTGCGATTGCTACCTTTGTTATGAAAGAAAAAGATCATGTATGTGCTATAAGTGCATACCAGCATGCATTATTATTAAGTACTTTAAATTATAGTTATGAAATTAGACCGATTGAGCGTGTTGAAGAACTTTCGGTTAAAGTTGCAGCGCGTGTGAGCAAAAAAGAGGAAGAGCTTGCAGAAAAATTAGTCAAAAAAATGAGCAGCAAAAAGTTTGATATTTCAGCATTTCATGATACCTTTGCAGAAAAATTGCGTGAGCAAATTAAACGTTCTGCTGCAGGCAAAAAATTATTAAAAGTGCGTGCGCAAAAAGCAGTTAAAGAGCATGGCGTCTCGTTGCTTGAATCATTAGAGGAAAGTGTAGCAGAGAAAAAACCAGCTCGAGCAAAATCACGCCGCTAGTTTATACTGTTTTTTCAAAATCTTTAAAGAGCATGCTTGCTTGTATGCCTTGATTATTTTGATATTTATTACTTTTGTACAATTCAAATTCACCAGCAATGCTGTGGTAATAAATTTGGCAGATTTCAACATGGGGATAGATTTTTATTGGTTGTACGCAAAAAATTTCAAGCGTCCAGTAACCAGCAAAGCCGACATCGCCAAATCCTGCCGTTACATGAATAAATAAACCAAGCCTGCCTATGGATGAACGTCCTTCAAGCATCGGTACTAAATTATTCGTTTTAGTATATTCAACCGTTCTGCCAAGGTATAATTTTCCGGGCTCAAGAAGTAAACCATCTTCGGGAATTGTTAGTTCTTGGGTGAGATTATTTTTTTTCATATCAAGTACGGGATGTGTGTAATGCAAAAGCTTATTGTGAAGGCGTAAATTATAACTGTTTGGACCGAGCTGTTTAGGATTAAATGGATCAATAATAAGATCGTTGCCTAAACGTTTTTGAATTTCTTTGCCGGAAAGAATCATAGCTGTTTTTCCTAGGTTCTAAGAGTTTTTTAATGTACTTTTTCTGATTTGTGAGCTATTTGTTTTTTTATTTCGCTTAAATAATTATCTTTGTCTTCTTGAATTTTTTGTTCAATTGTTTGTTTTGCTAATTTGGGGCTTATATCATTTCTTATTGATTCTAATTCAATTTCGGCTGTTTTTTTAAGTTTATGAACCGGTGAGCAAGGTATGGGATCATATTTTGGCTTTTTTTGATCTTGCAAATCATCATCTGAAGGTGTTTTTTTAATACGAGTAATTTTTGGACTTCCTTGGGTAGGTAGTTCTTTTGATAATCTTGTTGAGCTAAATTGGTGATTTTCCATGCGTTGTTTTACTTGCTCCATACCTAAAAGAAGGGATTCCTTTGAGGGCGCTGTGTTGGTTGGTTTAAAAAGAAGGGATTGTGATTTTGAATCAGGAGTGAGCTTAACTTTAAGAACCTCAGTAGTGCTAAATGAAGCCGTTTTATACATACCATTTTTTGGGGGCGAATCTTGGGGTTGTTCCATAGCATGTATAGTAAAACAGAAAAAAGAGAAAAAAATAACGTTCGTGAACTTCATAAAAATCCTTTTTATTAATAAAAAATGTCTCTAATGAAAATAGTTTTTTTAATAACGTTTCTACTATTAAGCATAAAAAAATGAGACATTTAAAATCAATATATTTGGTGATTATTTTTTTCTAGTTTTTCTGACCACCACAGAGCAAAGCAAATAATAGTTACTGTGCCAATAAAATAGCCTAAAAGAGTTCCATGATAAGGATGAAAAACTCCTTGTTGTATTGATTCTACTACAATTTTTGTACAAGCTATAAGAGGAATTATGCTGTTGCTAAAACGTATACCAATTCCATAAAGAGCGCAGAATAATAAGCCTACAGCACAGCCAAAACCGAGCCATGAAGAAATATGTTCAACACCAGGAGTACCATAATAAGCAAGGCCGGTAACTATACTTATAAAAAGGGTTACTAGGATATGTTTTTTCCATCCTTGCGTGAGTGTATCCAAGATCCAGAATATCATATAAAGAAGTAATGCTTCATAAATAAAGGTGGTGAGCATAGTAAGCGCAATGCTCACACTTGGCATAAAAGCGGGCATATGTATATATTCAGCCCACAAAGGTTTTAATGAGGGGCTCATAACATTAAAAAAGGATATACATCCTATAAAAAATACGCCAAGGCAGGTACCAAGGAGTATTCTATTTTTTGTTTTTAGAGCTGCATGATAGTTGAATGTTGCCTGTGCCGTAAAACCAGCAATCAGGCCGTAAGCTCCTGCTTTAAAGAATATTCGCATAAGCAATCCACTTACCAAAGATAATGCTTGATGCCAATACGGCTCACTCGTTTTGAAGGTAGCCGCAAACGTTGGCCAGAAGTTAATAATTTGTATAATTGATTTACCAAAAAATAGTATAAAGAAGATAACAAAAAATTGTACAGCAAACTGGTGATGAGCCCACATAAGAATACCTTGTACAGCTCCTATGGTTAAAAATAAAAGCAAGGCAAGTGAGCATATCATTGTTATGATATCGAGTATGGCTTTGTGTTGCTGGTAAGAGCGTGTCCATTGCTCTGGTACAAAGACAAAGCGGTTATAATCGGTAACCTCATTATCAGCAATTTTTATAGTTATGCGTGCTTCTCCCTGTTTTAAAGGGGAAGTGATATCTTGAAAGGTAAAGGTCCAATCAAGACGTTCAGGTTGTTTTGTTGCCACTGCAGAAATTTCTTTTAGAACATTTGTATCAAGATTATAAGTATTTTTTATAAATTGCTGAGCAAGCGTGCGAGCTTCCTGTTCAGAGCTTGTTTTTCCTGGTTTTGATTCAGGCAGTTGGTGTTGAATCCGAGTATTACCATGTTCATCAATTAAAAGCGCATATTCTTCTGCACGAGCAGTAATATCCCCCCTGTCAAATTGAGCAAAACGTATTTTCCATTCAGCCGGTGTTAAATACGTTCCAATCAGGTTGTGATATATTTTTTTGCCATTTGTTTGCCAGACAAAGCGATCAACATCCTGGAGTGTACTATTTTCTGTTGTGACAAGGATGTGCCATACAGAAAGGTCTATATTTTTATTATGTAGAGACGCTTCTGCTTTCTGCAGAGCTTCAGTTCGTGATGCTTTTACGGTAGGACCATCTTGCTTGAATGGCGTAAAGAAGATCCATAAGAATAAACCCAAAAAACCACTTGCCATGATAATTTTTTTTGCAAAAGAAGGAAAATGTATAGCAAGAGGTGCTTGATGTTTTGGTATAAAAGCAGATGCTTTTTCTGGTTGCCAATGATTATTAAAGAATCTTTTTGGAATCTCTGTCCATCTACCAGTACATAAACGAGCATTGAGAACTATAAAGAGAGGAATGAGAGAAACAAGGATGACAAAAAGTTTATCAAGCCAAATACCTGGCGCTGTAGCGATAAATAATGGCAATGCATATAAAAAAAGATCATAGAAAAAATGTGAAAGAATGCCCGGAAGAAGTCCAAAATAGAGGTAAATTGAGCCAAATATGCATGAAGGAATAATAAGTTCCACTAAGCGTGCATAAAAAGGTTGGGCTGGATAATTTGCATGTGCAGCGCTAAAAATAAGTGCTTGTACTATAAAGCCTGCAATAAGCCACAGATTTTTTCTTCCCCATTTTTGACCAATAAGAATGGCACAAGAAAGAGGAATTGCGCGAAACCAACATTCTTCTAAGAATCCTGCTTGCAATGATTGTGCAACGGAACTGAGCCATGGAGCATAATACGATAAAATATTAGGGTTGAATAATGTTTCACTGGGTGACCACCAGCCAAAATAACGTGAGCTGCAATAATAAAAGGCCGTAACAAATGCTAAATCAAAACCAATTAAGAGATATGCTCCCACCGTTCTTCCTAAGACTTGCCAAGAGCTTGCGGCATCTTTTTTCCAGAGCTGCCAGAGCTGTAGATGTTCAGGAAAAGCTTTTCTTCCCAAGCTTTCAGCTGCCATGAAAATTAAAGTGTAGGCTCCCATAAAGCCAAAAAATTGCATGCCAACTTGCAAGAGGAAACTGCTCAAAAATGTTGCGGTTGTCATTTGCGTGTCATAATACATCCAGTAAAGTGGTAATCCGTTGATATAATTAAGCGATTGCAAGAGAGAAATTAATGTTCCCCATGCAAGCGCAGTTCTCCATTGCAAAAAGCGGCGACGCAGTAAAAAGAATAAGCCGAAAACACAGCCACCAAAAATATAAAGAATTATTGCCAATATGCCTGCTGAGCGTGCAAGGGTTTCGTTAGCAGAACGCATTTCTTCATAACGTCGTTTAAACGCTTCAGGAACTTTTAAAGAGAGTGAATACTCAGTGAGTTTATCACCGCTTACTACCAGCTTAAGGCGGTAAGGAGCATTGCCAACTTTTTTGTTTTTATTGTCATAAGAAAAAGTGTGATCAATTCTACCGTTTGGCTTTGCTTCTTGAGAGCTTTCAACGAGCGTATAGTTTGCAAAATCTGTATGCCAATCTTTAGTAGCTGCGTTAACAGCTAGTGCGCGAGCTTCTTCTTGAAAAAGTGCTTTACCTGGTGTATCTTCGGCAATTTTTTCACGGAAACCGTATGGATTTCCTTCTGGGGTAAAGAGTATGAGTGTTTCATTCGGGTTGCTTTGTGCAAAATGGCGAACATGCCATGTATAAGGAGCAAAATATTTTTCTTCTAAAATATGAGCAAATGCTTTTTTACCCCCACCTTCAAGTTCTATGAAGTTTTGAGCTTCATCATCGTTATCAAAAACGGTTGCTTGTTTGTAGTTCTCAGGACCCCAGTTAAATTTTTTTGCTAACATCGCAGCCTGGCGCAAAGCTTCATTGCGGTTCATGGTAATATCAAGATGTACAAGAGGAAAAGCTTTTGCAAAATATTTAAAAGAAAATAGCATGCCACTAACAAAAATAGCGGCAAGAATGACCCAGAAGCTAGAACGGTGTGAAAATGGTATATTTTGATTCATAAAGCATCCTATACTCTACATTAGAATTATTTCTCCAATATTTTATTCTAAAAAGTAAATTATGATTTGTATAGGATGCTGTATTTTTAAGACTAACGTAAATTCGACCTAAGAACAATATTAGCTAAAGTTATATATCCCGTTCGTGGTGAGGGTTTTTCGAAGAAAAACGTCTCGAACCATTCGAACTCAAAATTTAAAAATTATATTTTTCTCCTCACCACGAACGGAAATTAAATAATTTTTATCACCCTGCAGTGCCCGGCGTAGCTTTATGCAAAGCCTGGGAGCCCGTCGAAGGGTACGAACACAAATTATTCTATTCTTGCTCCCCAAAAAATGGTGCATTATTCTTTGGATGTTCTTTTTTTTCTTGATTTAATCTTTCCTTTGGAGAATGTGGATTAGCTTTAGAATTGGAATGAATTTTTTTTGGAGGTTGATTTAGACGTTGCTGTTGTTTTGCAAATACTTCTTTTTTATTTTTTCTATCACCTTTACCGGCTATTAAAGGTGAACTAATGCAGAGTAATAATAAAAACATGAGACTATTTATTTTCATACTAAAACCCTTTTTTGGTGATTTATGAATAATTTTTTATATTTTTTATTGTAGCACGTATTTGCTAGGCGTAAAGCTTTTATTGCTCATTATTAAAGAGTTCAAGAAGCTGATATACAGATTTGAAAGAATGAATGCTTGCAGTTTTTTTCTCAAGCTTTTGATTACTTGCAAGAAGCATTTTTTTAATACCAAATTTTTCTGCTTCGCGCAGGTGAATGCCAATTTGATTAATTGGTTTTATTTGTCCGGTTAAACTCAGTTCGCCAAGAGCGATAGATTTTTCTGGTAGTGGCTGCTGAAAGTAGCTTGAAAGAAGAGCCAGTGCTATGCCAAGATCTGCCGCATTATCTTTTATTTTAAAGCCGCCACTTACTTTAAAAAATATATCATGGGTGCTGAGTTTGATATGTAAATATTTTTCAATAATAGCTGCAATAAGTGCAACCTGTTTTGGATCTATGCCAGAAACAATACGCTGTGGCATACCAAATTTGCTGGGTACTAGAAGAGCTTGAAGCTCAAGTAAAAAAGGGCGTGATCCTTCAACAGAACTTATGAGAGCCGAACCTGGTGAAAATGTTGCTTCACTTAATAAATGTTGATTGATATCAGGAACTTGCTGCAGCCCTTTTTCATCCATTTGGAAAAAACCTAATTCACCAAGAGCACCAAAACGATTTTTTACTGAACGAAGAATACGTGTTTGCCAACGATCTTCTCCTTGCAAATAAAAAACAGCATCCACCATATGTTCAAGCATTTTTGGTCCGGCAATAGTACCTTCTTTAGTGATATGTCCTGTTAGAATAACAGCAATATTTTTTTCTTTAGCAAGGCGCATTAATCTAAAGCCCGCTTCGCGTAATTGGCCAATACTGCCAGGGATTACTTGGCTATCAGCAGAATAGCAATTCTGAATAGAATCAATAATAATAATATGCGGCATTTCTTCTTCTGCTGTTGCAATGATCGATTCTAATTGTGATTGATCTGAGCAGCGAAGGTTTTCATGCAAGCAATCAAGGCGCTCTGCGCGTAGGCGTACTTGTTCTAATGATTCTTCAGAAGAAAAATATAAAACAGAGAACTGTGCAGCAAGTGCATTAACAATTTGCAAAAGTAAGGTTGATTTACCAATACCGGGATCACCAGTTAAAATTAAAAAGGATCCGGGCATAACACCGCCACCAACAACGCGATCCCATTCATGAATGCCGCTGAGCATTCGTTGTTGGGCATGCACATTAACTTTGTATAAAGGGGTAAGATTTGTTTCTTTATGCGAAGTTTTAAAATCTTTTGAAGCAAAAGAAGGCTTAAGTTCAGTAATACTTCCCCATTGCGAGCATTCAGGGCAACAACCTACCCATTTTGGCGGGCGATAGCCGCAATTCGAACAGTTAAAATGTGCAGATTGTTTTGCCATAATTATTCTTAAAATAAAGGTTGTTTATCAATTTTGTAGCAGTTGCGGCAGCGAGCTTGATATTTTTCTTCAGCACCAACCATGATAATGGGATCATTAAATTTTGCTGGTTTTTCATCGACCAAGCGTTGTGTAAAATGGGCGTCTTTGCCACACGCCATACATATGGCTTTTAGTTTAGTGATACTATCAGCAATAGCAAGTAATAAAGGCATTGGACCAAAGGGAACTTGTCTAAAATCAAGATCTAATCCTGCAACAACAATGCGTTTTCCTTGATCAATGAGTTTGCAAATAACGTTGACAATTCCCACTGAGAAAAATTGCACTTCATCGATACCAATTACTTCAATATCATCGGTTACTAAATTTTGCAACGTTTCAGGATTATCAAGCGGTATAGCTTTTATTTTATTGCCATTGTGCGAGACAACATATTCAATAAGTGTTCGCTCATCAAGGCTATGCTTGAAAACAAGAATATTTTTTTTTGCTAATTTTGCACGCACAAGGCGTCTGATAAGTTCTTCAGACTTACCAGAAAACATTGAGCCGCAAACAACTTCAAGACTTCCTTTGCTGGAATTTTTCATTTGCTATATCCTTTGATTACCTAATAATGATAATTTTGTAGCGTTTTAGTATCTAGAAAAATTATAATAAAGAAAAAACCTTTTTTATCAAATATAAAGTGGAAAAAATGTATGGCAACGTTTACGTACAAGCAGCAAATACAACAAAAATGGAAAAAATCAGAAAAAGAACATAAAAATGATTCAGAGGCGTTGCATATTAATCAATCATTGCAGTTGCAAGGCCAAGCAAATCTTTTAGGTGCAAAGAACGCGGTGCTTGTTATGATAGCATCGTTAATTTTGACAGAAGGAAAATCTACACTGCGTAATGTTCCTGCATCTTCAGATGTGCTTCATATGATAGGGCTTCTTAAAGAGCTTGGCGCAGAAGTGCTCTTTAATACTGATGAACATACATTAGAAGTTGACACATCCTTTATTCGTTTTCATTATGTTCGTCCTGAAATAATGAAAAAAATGCGCGCTTCCATTCTTGTTATGGGGCCTTTATTAGCTCGTTTTGGTAAAGCAGAAATTGCTTTGCCCGGAGGATGTTTAATAGGTTCGCGGCCTGTTGATTTTCATCTTAAAAATTTTTTAAAAATGGGTGTTGCGATTCATGAAGAAAAAGACATGCTTTATGCGCAGGTTAAACAATTAGAGCCAGCTCACATAGTGCTTGAATATCCAAGTGTGGGAGCAACGGAAAATATTACGATGGCAGCAGTATTAACGCCTGGTAAAACTACTATCATTAATGCTTCTCTAGAGCCTGAAGTAATGGAACTTATTACCGTGCTCAAAAAAATGGGAGCATTAATTACTATTCATCCGCCAGCAACTATAGAAATAGAAGGCGTTTCATCATTGCATCCAATAGAACATGAAGTATTAGTTGATAGGTTAGAAGCAGGAGCTTTATTACTGGCAGCAGCAATTACTGGCGGCTCTGTACATTTGCCTAACGCATGTTATCAACATTTGGATGTATTTCTTTTGAAATTAGAAGAGATGGGACATGCTATTCAATTAGGTGCTGATGGTATTGGCATTACCCTTCATGCTACAATGCAGCCTAAAGCTGTTTCTCTTAGAACCGCTCCATATCCTGGGTTTCCTACTGATTTGCAAGCTCCTATGATGGCAGCATTGGCATTAGCAGAGGGAAAAAGTGTTATTCATGAAACAGTATTTGAGAATAGATTTTTACATATACCAGAATTAAAAAAAATGGGAGCACAAATTACTCTGGAGGGCGATAGGGCTTATATAACAGGAGTTGAAGAGCTTTATGGAACTCATGTTATTGCTGCAGATATTCGTGCTTCATGCGCTTTAGTTCTTGCGGGTCTTGCAGCAAAAGGGACCACTATAGTCACTGGTGTTAGGCATTGGAAACGCGGTTATGATGCTCTTGATAAAAAATTGCAATCGTTAGGAGCCCAGATTTTCTTGAAAACTGGCAACTAGATCGGTAATTTCTCGTGTAATTTTTGCTTGGCGTGTTTTATTATAATTGAGACGCATTGTTTGCAAAAGATTTTTTGCATTGCGTGTAGAATTATCCATTGCAACAAAACGGGCAGCTTGTTCGGCAATCAATGATTCAAAAAGAATGTCTTGAATTGAACATTGCACTACTTTGTGTGCTAAAAAATCAAGAATTAGTTCTGGTTTTTGTTCCCAGTAATATTCTTCTTTAAGCCCAGACTGTTGCTGATTTTCTTGAAAATCAAAGGGAATTAAGTTGACTTTGTGTGGTTTTTGTAAAAAAAATGTCTTGGGATAATTATAGAAAATGGTTACAGAGGTAAAAGGAGTATGAGCATGCCAAATAAGGTCAGAAATTTTTTGGGCAATAGTAAGAAGTTTTCCCTGAGAAAAATCGGGAAATGTCATGCTGATAGTTCCTTTATGAAACTGTTCATTATCAACCATTTTTTTACCAACCAGAATGGTATGTACATTTTCGTAAGAGATTAGCTCTAGTTCGTGCTCTATAAAAGAAAAGAGCATGTTATTAAAACTACCACAAAGCCCTTTTTGAGAGCCGATAAGGATAATGAGTGGTTTGGTATCCGAGGACTTTTTTTCTAGTATGTGGTGGTGCCAGGTTTGATGAGACTGTTTTATTGAAGTAAACATGTCTACTAATGCATTTTTATAAAAATCAAGATTACCTTTTTTTGTTCGCAAGCGAGCATGAAGGGACATAGATATAAGACGCATAGCATGCGTTACTTTTTTAATAGTTTCAATTGCTTTTATGCGTTGGCGCATTGCTACAAGTTCAGACATAAGCTAGTTCCTTTGGTAAAGCACGATAATCCTAGTTCTTAAGGTAAACGGTCTTCATTTTTTTTGCAATTGCTTAAAGCTTTTTACATGATACAGTAAAGAGTAACTATTTTAATGCTAAACCAAAAAAAAGTATGATTATTATTATTGATGCTTATAATCTTTTAAAAACCTTGTATCATAATACCGAACTTGATGAAAAAAGCGCCTATTATCAGGGTCTTTTAAAACAGTATGCAAAAAAAAGAAAGAATACTTTGATACTGGTATATGATGGAGGATCGTCTCCTTGGCAAAGTTCTCATAAAGAAGGTGCTTTGACCATAATACATTCAGGGTTTCAAGAGACGGCTGATGATGTTATTATGCAGTATATTCAAGCTCATAAAGATAAGGATATTTTAGTAGTTAGTGCAGATCGTGAGATTGCCCAAAAAGCATATGAATGTAATATCGTCAGTATAGAGCCTTTTCTTTTTGATGCGTATGTACAGCAAGCAGTGAGCAATAAGACACCTGTACAAGAGGTGGCTAAAAATAGGGTAAAAAAATTAAGACCAGAAGAAACTCATGAGATTGATACGCTTATGGAGCAAGCTAGTGCGATTATTGAACGAAAGCATGATGAGCAAGGAGATAAAAGTAGATCTCAATCTTCAGGGTCTGTTCTTTCAAAAAGAGAACGAAAAATAAGAGCGCAATTAAAAAAGTTATAACTATGAAACATGAAATAATAGTAGGACTAGAAAATATTCAATCTGTTGTTGAGCAGCTTTATAAACTCATGGATAGATGCAAAGTATTTACCTTTGAAGGCCCTTTAGGGGCAGGAAAAACAACAATCATTCAACTGTTGCTAAAAAAATGTGGTGTTGATGAGGCTATAACAAGTCCTACATTTACCTATGTCAATGTATATGAAAATAATCGAAAAGAGCTATTCTATCATTTTGATCTTTATCGATTACACACTCTTGATGAGTTTTTTGCACAAGGATTTGATGAATTTTTGTATTTGGAAAACAGCTGGGCTTTTGTAGAGTGGCCAGAGATCATTTTTCCCCTTTTAAAAAAAGATGTTTGCAGAGTTACTATTGATTATGCAGAAAACAGCATGAGACTTGTTGTTTTGCAGGTTGACTAGAGAAATTTGCATAAAAAATAGAAAAAATTTGCAATTCATGCCAAAATAACTATTATAATCAATACTTTTACTTGTATTTGAAATAGGCGAGATTCCCGAGCGGTCAAAGGGGACGGACTGTAAATCCGTTGGTTTATACCTTCGCAGGTTCGAATCCTGCTCTCGCCACCATAAGTTTTTGATCAAGATAGGGCGGGAATAGCTCAATTGGTAGAGCGACAGCCTTCCAAGCTGTAGGTTGCGGGTTCGAGCCCCGTTTCCCGCTCCAGAAGTTTTTTAGAAAAAAACTTGTAAAAGAGGTTTTATATGGTAAACTTCTTCTCTGTGGTCAAAGCTTGATATTTATAAGAATTTAGAAAATTTTGCTGGCGTAGCTCAGTCGGTAGAGCAGCTGATTTGTAATCAGCAGGTCGCGGGTTCAAATCCTGCCGCCAGCTCCATATTTTAGCTTTTTAAGTATATATCAAGGATTTTTCGGTAAAAGTGCATGAATAACTGACTTTTTAGCTGTTAAAAAGTGATTTTTTCATAAACTCAGTATACTTTAAGCAAATCTTTAGTTATTTTATGAAAAATTAAGTTGTCAACTGCTATTTTTTTAATTAATCTATACTATACTGCGTTGTAGGTTTTTTGGCCCACGTAGCTCAGTTGGTAGAGCACTTCCTTGGTAAGGGAGAGGTCGCCGGTTCAAGTCCGGTCGCGGGCTCCAGGAAGTACGTTGGTTCGAGCATCGAAAGAAGTTTATGGCAAAAAAGAAAAAAACTATCACTCGCTTGAGTTGCGAAGATTGCAAAGAGCGTAATTATTCCCAGGTTGTTTCTGGTAAACGAACTGTCGGATCTTTAAAATTAAGCAAGTATTGCTTCCGTTGCAGAAAGCATACGGCGCATAAAGAGACTAAATAGGCCTAAAGGCCAGTAGCTCTAACGGTAGAGCGGCAGACTCCAAATCTGAAGGTTGGGGGTTCGAATCCCTCCTGGCCTGCCAAAACAGTTGTTGGTATATGTTTTTCCCTTTATTGAGTAATTTGGTGACTCGTTATGAAAGATGTAATTCGCTTTTTTTCTGAAGTAAAGCTTGAGCTAGGAAAAGTTGTTTGGCCAGACTTCAATGAGCTTGTAGGGTCTGTGATAATAGTTTTGCTTTTGGTTTGTGCTTTTTCCGTTTATTTAGGTGCAATAGATTTGTTTTTTTATAGGATAGCCGAACGTATTTTTTAGGGGTACACTGCGCATGATAGCTTCAATAAAAATAATATACAGGATACATTCATGAAGCGCTGGTATGTTGTTCAGATTTATGCTGGCTATGAAGAAGCAATTAAAAAGGATCTTGAACGAGAAGTAGCTGAAAGAGGATTAAAAGATTTTTTTGGCGAGGTTCTTATTCCTTCCGCTAAAGCAAAGCAAGGTTTTCAGCTTATTGAACAAGATAAAGTTGACCAGCAGCTTTTTCCTGGATATATTCTCATTGAAATGGATGCTGTTCCTGAAGCTATCAAGCTTGTTCAGTCAGCGCCACGAGTTTTGAAATTTTTAGGCGGTAAAAACCCAGTTCCTCTTTCAAAGAAAGAGGTTGAGCGAATTGTTGCTCAAATGAAGGGTGAAGTTGCTATTGCGCCTAAGAAGAGTGATTTTGTTGAAGGAAGCGAGATTGAAATAACAGAAGGTCCATTTGCTGGATTCGTCGGTGTTATCGATAAAATAGAAGATGAGAGTGAGCGTTTGGTCGTTATGGTTAGTATTTTTGGACGCATGACGCCTATTGAATTGGGTTTTAATCAAGTTAAACGATAATAATTTAGTTGGGTTATTCTATGGCAAAGCCAATAAAAGCTAAAGTTAAGTTACAGTTGCCTGCGGGTGCTGCTACCCCTGCGCCACCTGTTGGTTCAGCTCTTGGGCCGCATGGTATCAATATGATGGAGTTTTGCAAGCAATTTAATGCTCAAACTGCTGACAAAAAAGGACAAACGATTCCTGTTTTAGTTACTATACATCAGGATCGTTCTTTTTCTTTTGTGACAAAAACACCTCCTACTGCAGAGCTTATAAAAAAGAAAATTAATATTGCAAAAGGTTCTTCAAAGCCTAGCCTTGAAAAAGCAGGTAAGCTTTCTTGGCGTGATGTTGAAGAAATTGCTGCTATAAAATTGCCAGATCTTAATGCAGTTGGCATTGATGAGGCAAAAAAAATTGTAGCAGGAACTGCGCGTAGTATGGGAATCGAAGTCGAATAAGATGAGTTTAGGGTTATAACTATGGCAAAGCAAGGAAAGCACTATCGTGCAGCAAAAGAAAAAGTTGAAAAGAAGTCTTTTCCGTTGGTAGAAGCATTAAAACAGGTTAAGGAATTAGCTTTTGCAAAATTTGATGAATCTGTTGATGCTAATGTCAATTTGGGTATTGATGCAAGTAAGGGAGAGCAAGTTGTTCGCGGTTCAATTATTTTGCCTCATAGCTTTGGAAAAAAAGTAAAAGTTATTGTTTTTGCTAAAGGCGATTATGCAGAACAAGCAAAAGAGGCAGGCGCTGATGAAATAGGTGCTGATGATCTTATTGATAAAATCGAAGGCGGATGGCTTGATTTTGATGTTGCTGTTTCAACTCCTGATATGATGGGTAAAGTTGGTAAGTTAGCTAAGCTTCTCGGTCCAAAAGGATTGTTGCCAAATAAAAAATTGGGAACAGTTACTTTTGATATAGGTCCGGTAGTGCGCGATCTTAAAAAAGGTCAAAAATTTTTCAAAAATGATAAAAGTGGCCTTGTTCATTTTACTATAGGTAAGGTGTCTTTTAGTCCTGAGCAACTTAAAGAAAATTTAGAATCATTTATGAAAGCTCTTGTCGCTTCAAGGCCTGCAACAGCTAAAGGTAAATTTATTAAAAAATTAACTCTTTCTTCTACTATGGGCGTTGGTTTTCACATTAACGCTGATGAAATAGTAGGGTAATAGGCGGGGAAAGCTATGAATCGTCAAGAAAAAAAACAAATGATAGATACACTGAAGAATGACTTTGAAAAAAGCAATGCTTCATTTTTGGTGGGATATAAGGGATTGACTGTTTCTCAGTTGGCTGATCTGCGCAAGAAGTTACGACCAGAAGGTGCTTCTTTGCATGTTGCAAAAGTAACCTTGATGAGACGTGCCATTGCAGATATTCCAGTTTCTAATGAGTTAAGTTCTCTGTTAGGAGGACAAATTGCTGTTGTTTTTGCGCAAAAGGAAGTTCCTTCTGTTGCAAAAGTTTTATCTGATTTTACTAAGGAGACGGAAACGTTTTCTTTGATTGGCGGATATTTTGAATCTTCAGTTTTATCTCAAGATTCTATTAAACAACTTGCATCTTTGCCTTCTCGAGAAGTTCTATTGGCACAAGTTTGTGGTACATTAAAAGCGCCAATTTCAAAATTTGCGCAAGTACTTAATACTATACTTGTTCGTCCATTAGTTGTTTTAAAAGAGATTGAAAAAAAGAAGTCATAAAATTCGTTGATTAATAAAGATGATGCTATTAACGAGGTTTATGGTAATAGTTATACGTATGGATATATGTTCATTTTAATAGCGAATGGGGAATGCTATGTCAGCTAAATCGCATGAAAAATTAATTGAAGAAATTGGCAATATGTCAGTTCTAGAGCTTTCAGATCTAGTAAAAGCTTTAGAAGAAAAGTTTGATGTAAAAGCTACTATGTCTATGGCAGCAGCTCCTGCAGCAGCGGCAGCAGCGCCTGCAGCAGCTCAGGCTGAAGAAAAAGCGGAATATAAAGTTACGCTTAAAGATGCTGGTTCAGACAAGATGAAAGTAATTAAACTTGTTAAACAATATTCAGGTCTTGGTCTTCAAGAATCTAAAGCGGCTGTTGATAACGCTCCATCAGTGATCGTTGAAAAAGCTGCAAAAGATAAAGCAAATGAAATCAAGCAAAAACTTGAAGAAGTTGGTGCTAAAGTAGAATTAGCATAAACAAAAATAACTGTCGTTCCATATAAAATTGTCTCTGTATGGAACGACTTTTTCATCTTTTTTTTAGGATAGGGGCTGATTGAAAATTCGGGAGGAGCGGCTGCATGTCTGTTGGCATGAATAAAGATATTGTACGTAAATCATTTGGGAACGTTAGGGATGTTGTTCCTGTTCCTGATTTAATTGCAATTCAATCAAAATCATTTAACGATTTTGCTCAACTTGATTGTTTACCTAATGAACGAGTATGTATGGGCCTTGAAAAGGTCCTTCGTGATATTTTTCCAATCGATTATGATAATAAAATGTCATTGGAATATGTTAGTTATGAATTAGGCGATTGGGCATGTACGTGTGGGAAACTTAAAGGTATTGTAGATCGCTATACATGGACTTGTTTATCATGTAAAAAGTCTGATTGTTCACGCCTTGACAGTAAATTAACCTGTACTTTTTGTAAAAAAAATACAGCTCGTTATAAGACATGTTCAAACTGCTTATCTCGAGTTTCAATTCAATTGGTAATGGGGACTGAAGAATGTCGCTCAAGTGGACAAACTTTTTCTATGCCGTTGAGAATAAAAGTACAACTTATAGCTTGGAATGTTGATGAAGCGGGTAACAAAAATGTTCGCGAAATCAAAGAACAAGATATTTTCTTTGCAGATGTGCCAGTTATGGCAGATTTGTATGAAGAGAAGGGTGTTATTAAGCTAGGGGACAAAGGAACTTTCCTTATTAACGGTGTTGATAGGGTTGTGGTAAGTCAGTTACATAGATCTCCTGGCGTTGTATTTACTCAAAGCAAAAAGGTTAAAGACGTTCGAGGAAGACCATATTACTTAGCTCGCTTGATTCCTATGCGTGGCTCATGGTTAGACTTTGAGTTTGATAGTAATGACAATCTTTACGTTCGTATAGATAAAAAGAAAAAGCTTTTAGTTACAACGTTCTTGCAAGCATTAGGGATTTCTCGCGACACCATTATAAAACAATTTTATTCTTTTGATCATATTGTTGTTAAAAATGGTGAATTTTTGCGTTCTGTCAATGAATCACTTATTGGCCAACGTCTAGAAAAAGGAATGATTCCTGATAACGTTGATCAATCTTTCTTGGGTAAAAGAGTTACTAAAGAAATCGTAGATGCATTGAAAAAAGCAAAAGTTGATTATGTTGTTCTTAAGCATGCTTCTATTGTGAATCGCGTGGTAGGTGCGGATGTAATTGATCCAGAAACTGGTGAAGTTATCATAGAACAAGGTCAATCGTTGCATGAAGAGAACCTTAATACGCTAAAAAAATTAAAATCAGTTGAATTAGATTTAATTAGTTCTTCAGGGTATGTTCTTCAACCTACAATTGCTTTAACGCTAACGCAAGACAAATGCTATTCAGAAGAAGATGCATTGAAGGATCTTCATTCTAAAGTATGGCCTGGTGATAGTTCATCATTAAAAGAAATTAAAGAGCGTCTTGAGAATATGCTCTTTAGTAATAGATTATATGATTTGACTCGTGTTGGACGTATTCGTATTAATCGTAAATTAGGCCTTGATGTCTCAGAAGATATTCATGCGCTTACTCGTGAAGATATAGTAGAAACTATTCGTTACTTGGTTAATTTGCGAGAATTGGGTGAGGGTGAACTGGATGATATTGATCATCTAGGAAATCGTCGCGTTCGCCTTGTTGGTGAACTTCTCACGAACCAAATTTATTTAGGATTCTTGCGCATAGAACGTATTGTTAAAGAACGCTTTAGAACACAAGAAATACACAGCGCCTTAATGCCCCAAGACTTTTTGAATATTAAGCCATTAAGTGCGGTTGTTCGTGAATTTTTTGGAACGGGACAACTTTCTCAGTTTATGGATCAAACAAATCCTCTTTCTGAGATTGCTCACAAGAGAAGACTTTCTGCTCTCGGGCCCGGTGGTGTTCTTAAAGATCGTGCTACCTATGAAATTCGTGATGTACATACTTCTCACTATGGTCGTATTTGTCCGATTGAAACACCTGAGGGTCAAACTATCGGTTTGATTTCTTCTTTAGCTACTTATGCTATGGTAAACGATTTAGGTTTCATTGAAACTGCCTATCGCCCTGTGCATGATGCTAAGATAAAGGAAGATGTTGTATTCTTAGATGCTTTCCAAGAAAGCCATAAGTATATAGCTCAGTTTGATGCAGCGCGACGGGATTCATCTACATTAAAAAATGATTTAGCTGTTGCTCGTCACGAAGGTAACTTTTTATATGTTGAGCCTGAAAAAGTTGATTATGTTGATTTATCACCAAAACAACTTGTTTCAGTATCAACGGCTCTTATTCCTTTCCTTGAACACGATGATGCTACGCGTGCATTAATGGGTTCAAACATGCAACGACAAGCGGTGCCTTTGATAAAATGTAAGGCTCCTATTGTTGCTACTGGTATGGAAAAAGAGATTAGTAAATCTTCTGGTGCTGTATTGGTTGCAAAACGTCCTGGTCTTGTTGAGTATGTTTCTTCAGAGAAGATTATTATTCGTGTAGACCAAAGTGAATTTGATAATATAGAAGATTGGATTTCCCAAGGAATTGATACCTATAACCTGAGAAAATTCCAACGTTCAAGTTACAGTACATGGATTCATCATACACCAGCTGTAAATAGAGGCGATAGAGTTTCTGCTGGTACCATTTTAACGAATGGTGCTGCTATTGAATCTGGTGAATTGGCATTAGGCTCTAACTTATTAGTAGCATTTATGCCTTGGCATGGATATAACTTTGAGGATGCTATTGTGCTGAGTAAGCGCTTAGTAGCTGAAGATGTTATGACTTCTGTACATATTGATGAATACGTTGTTGATGCGCGTGATACTAAGTTGGGGCCTGAGGAAATAACAAAGGATGTTCCTAACGTTAGTGAAGCTGCGCTGTCAAGCTTAGATGATGACGGTATTGTTTACGTTGGAACTCGCGTAAAGCCTGGAGATATTTTAGTTGGTAAAGTAACCCTTAAAGGTGATATTCAGTATTCTCCTGAAGAAAAACTCTTGCGAGCTATCTTTGGAGAAAAAGCACGAGAAGTACGAGATACTTCTTTACGTGTACCACCTGGTATAGAGGGAACTGTTGTTGATGTAAAAGTATTTTCTCGTAGCGGTATCAGAAAAGATAAGCGTTATAAAGAGCTTGTTGCTGAAAAAACAGCTAAGATGGAAGGTGAATTTAATGATCATCTTAATTTCTTAAATGAGATGGTTAAAGCTTCACTTATTCAAGAATTAGCTGATAAAGCTCCTTCGGGTAAAGTTTCTGCAACGCTTATTAAGAATAAGAAATATGATGCAGAAAAACTTGAAAAACTTTCATTACAAGAACTATTTGTGCTTAAAGTTGAAGATAAAGCGGTAAATGAAAATATTTCACGCATTAAATCTTCTCTTGAAAATCAGCGAAGAATTTTGGCTGGTTTGAAAGAAGAGCGCATTAATCGTCTCAAGAAGGGTGATCCATTACCATCAGGTGTTATTAAGATGGTAAAAGTTTATATTGCCGCAAAACGACATATTTCTGTTGGTGATAAAATTGCAGGTCGCCATGGTAATAAAGGTGTTGTTTCAACTATTGTTCCTCGTGAAGACATGCCATACATGGAAGACGGTACTCCTGTTGATATTGTACTGAATCCATTAGGTGTACCATCACGTATGAACGTTGGACAGATCTTAGAGACGATTCTTGGATTGGCTGGACGTCAAATTGGTAATCAGTTGAAATCATTGCTTGATTCTACAGGATTTGATGAAGTCAAAAAGTATTTGGAAAAATATTATGGCTCTGACTTAATACGTTCTTATGAAAAAGAATATGGTAAGGATGAGTTGTTAAAATTAGCTCAAACTACAGCGCGTGACGGCATGCCGTTTAAGTCGCCAGTATTTGAAGGTGCTCATTTTGATCGTGATATTAAACCTATACTTGAAGAATTAAATTTACCGATAACTGGTTCATTTATGATTCGAGATGGAAGAACGGGTGATTGTTTTGATCAGCCAGTAACGGTTGGTTCAATCTATATGATGAAACTAAACCACATGGTTGATGACAAGTTGCATGCTCGTTCTGTTGGACCTTACTCGTTAGTAACGCAACAGCCTTTGGGTGGTAAAGCTCAAATGGGTGGCCAGCGTTTTGGTGAGATGGAAGTATGGGCTCTGGAAGCTTATGGTGCTGCTTATACATTGCAAGAAATGTTGACCTATAAGTCTGACGATGTGAATGGTCGACCTAAGGTGTACGATGCAATTGTAAGTGGTGAAAAGATTCCTGATCCAGGACTACCAGAATCATTTAATGTATTGATTAAAGAGTTACAAAGTTTAGGTTTACGCGTTGATTTATTTAGGACGGGCAAGGAGGAAGTCAGTGAGTAATCAAATATTAGAGCGTTTTAGAGAATATATTAGCGCAACGAAATTTAACGCTATTCGCCTCGGACTTTCTTCACCTGAAAAGGTTCGTTCTCTTTCATATGGAGAAGTTAAAAAGATAGAGACAATAAACTATCGAACGCTAAAACCAGAAAGAGATGGCTTATTTTGTGCGCGTATTTTTGGTCCTGTAAAAGACTGGGAATGTAATTGCGGTAAATATAAGCGTATGAAACACCGTGGTGTTACCTGCGAAAAGTGTGGCGTTGAAGTTATTCAATCACGTGTTAGACGTGAGCGAATGGGCCATATTGAGCTTGTTGCGCCGGTGTGCCATATTTGGTACTTAAAAGGTATCCCGAGCTATTTAGGTATAGTTATAGATATTCCGGTTAAGGACTTAGAACGAGTTATCTACTTTGATGCTTATATGGTTATACGCCAAGGAAATTCTCCTTATGCGCCAAAAACCCTATTAAATCATGCGGAATATGAACAATATTTAGATACGCATCCTGAAGATATAGATTTTAAGGCTGAGGTTGGTGCTGAGGCTATCCGCCTTTATTTACAAGGCATAGATTTAGCACTTGAAGTTGCTCATTTAGAAAGAGAATACGAAAAATCAACAGCTGTTGCTGCTCGTCACAAAATAATGCGACGAATCAAGGTTCTTTCTGAAATGATGCAATCTAATATCAATCCAGCTTGGATGATTATGGGTGTATTGCCTGTTTTACCGCCAGACTTAAGACCGCTTGTACCGTTGGAAGGTGGTCGTTTTGCAAGTTCTGATTTAAACGAATTGTATCGAAGAGTTTTAAATAGAAATATTCGTTTGCAGAGATTGCTTGAAATTGAAGCTCCTGCTGTTATTATTCGTAATGAAAAGCGTATGCTTCAAGAGTCGGTTGACGCTCTTATTGATAATGGTCGTCGAGGACAGGCTATTCGTGGATCTAATAAGCGCCCACTTAAATCTTTAAGTGAAATGCTTCGTGGTAAGCAAGGTCGCTTCCGTCAAAACCTTTTGGGTAAACGTGTTGATTATTCTGGTCGTTCAGTGATCGTAGTTGATCCTGAGCTGCGTATGGATCAATGTGGATTACCAAAACTTATGGCTCTAGAGCTTTTCAAGCCATATATTTATGAAGGTTTGATTGCTCGCGAAGTAGCTCCTAATCTACGTGTTGCAAAGCGTATGGTAGAAGAATCTGCACCAGAAATTTGGGACGTATTAGAAGAAGTTGTTGCAAAGCGTCCAGTATTGCTGAACCGTGCTCCAACTCTTCATCGCTTGGGTATTCAGGCTTTTTATCCTAGTTTGGTTGATGGAAAAGCTATCAAAATTCATCCTCTTGTTTGTGCGGCATTTAACGCTGACTTTGATGGTGACCAGATGGCGGTTCATATCCCATTAAATGAGAAAGCTCAAATAGAAGCGGAAACGTTGATGTTGTCTTCAAAGAATATTTTGTCAGTTGCGAATGGTCGTTCATTGGCCGTTCCTTCTCAGGATATGATTTTAGGATTGCATTATATGACTAAAGTTCGCTGTAATGCTCGAGGAGAAGGTGTAGTCTTTTCTGGTGTACAAGAAGTTCTAACAGCTTTTCAGCATAATCAAGTAGATCTTCATGCGCGTATTAAAATGAGAATTTTGAATGGTGATATTGTTGAGACAACGGTAGGCAGAGTTATTCTGTACAATGCATTGCCAGAAGGTTCAGAATTTTATTGGATCAATAAAGTAATGAAACGCAGTGATGTAACTCGTATGATTGAAAAAATCTACCATCGCTTTGGCAATGAGGCTACTGTTGCATGTTTAGATAAAATTAAGAAACTAGGTTTCTTCTATTCTACTCATGGTGGTATTTCGTTCTCATTAGGAAACTTAGTTGTTCCTGCTGCTAAAAATGAAGTGGTAAAACGTGCAGAAAAAGAAGTTCAGCGCATTGAAAAAATGTATATGGACGGTGTTATAACAAATGGTGAGCGCCATAATAAGGTTCTTGCTATTTGGTATCATGCTACTGCTGAAGTTGCAGGTGATGTTGCCAAAGATTTAGAAGAAGAAAATCAAATTGCTTTTGCAAATAAAGATAAAGACTTTAAGCCATTTAATCCTATCTTTATGATGCTTGATTCTGGTGCACGTGGTTCAAAAGATCAGATTAAACAGCTAGTTGGTATGCGTGGTCTTATGGCCAAGCCGTCTGGTGAAGTTATGGAAACTCCGGTTAAAAGTAACTTTAAAGATGGCCTGAGCGTTTTTGAATACTTTATTTCTACGCATGGTGCCCGTAAAGGACAAGCTGATACAGCATTAAAAACAGCAAACTCTGGTTACCTAACGCGTAAGCTTGTTGATGTTGCTCAAGACGTTGTTATTACAATTAAAGATTGCGGCACAATGGCTTATATTGATATGGAAGATTTGAAAGAGGGTGGTGATATTATAAACCCTATTGCAAATCGAGTATTCGGTCGCATTGTAGCGGCGGACGTTAAAGACCCGGTTTCTGGTCAAATGTTGTTCAAACAAGGACATCTGGTTAATCGAGATGATGTTAATACTATCGCTAATTCTGCATTATCAAGGATACCTACCAAATCTGTGTTGACGTGCCATGCAAAACGTGGTGTTTGCTCGATGTGTTATGGTATGGATTTATCTAAAGGTCAGATGGTTGAAGTTGGAACGACTGTTGGTATTATAGCAGCTCAATCTATTGGTGAACCAGGTACGCAGCTTACCATGAGAACGTTCCACATTGGTGGTATTGCTAGTGGTACAGCAGAGCAATCTCATATTACTGCGCGCCATAATGGTATTGTTCAATTACGTGGTGTTCGTACTATTCAAAATAAAGATGGTAAAAACATTATTATGAGTCGTAAAGCGTCTATCGTAATTCTTTCTGATGACGGTAGAGAGCTTCAGCAACATAATGTTGAGTACGGTTCTATCTTGCTTGTACACGATAAGCAAGAAATAAAATCTGGTACAAGGCTAGCTGAATGGGATCCAAACTCAACAGTAATTATTACTGAAAAGAGCGGTATTATTAATTATGTTGACTTGGTTGACAATGTTACGGTTCAAACAGTATTTGACGAGGCGACGAACAAATCAAGTAAAATTGTTTTAGAGCATCGTGATGAAAAATATCAGCCTTCTATAGCTATTGTTGATCAAGAAGATGAAGAGCTTGCTCAATATTACTTGCCTACAGGTGCTTACTTGGCAGTTGATAAAGGAGCAAAAGTTCAAGCTGGAGACATTTTAGTTAAAATTCCTCGAGAAACCTTTAAAACTAAAGATATCGCCGGTGGTTTACCACGTATTGCTGAGCTTTTTGAAGCACGAGTTCCAAAAGATCCAGCTATTATTTCAGACATAGATGGTGAAGTGGTATTCGGTGGTATTCATCGAGGCTTGCGTAAGGTAACCGTTGTTAACGCGTATGAGTCTTTTGATTACTTTATTCCGCGTGGTAAACAGTTGAATGTTGCTAATGGGGATAAAGTAAATGCAGGAGATCAGTTGACGACTGGTGTTCCTGTGTTGCATGATGTTTTAAGAATTTTAGGGCCAGAAGTACTTCAAAAGTATTTAGTTGGACAAATTCAAGAAATTTATATGCTACAAGGTGTAACCATTAACGACCGCCATGTTGAGCTTATTGTTCGCCAAATGCTTCGTAAAGTGCGTGTGGTTGATTCTGGAGATACTGATTTCCTTATTGGTGATCGTGTTGATAAAATTCACTTTAAATCGGTGAATGCATTGTTACAAGCAGAAGGCAAAAAAGTAGCTGCAGCAAAACCTACTCTTATGGGTATTACGCTTGCATCTCTTGATACAGAAAGCTTTATTTCAGCAGCTTCTTTCCAAGAAACAACGAAGATTCTTGCTGAAGCATCTATATCAGGTGCTGTTGATAACTTGTATGGCTTAAAAGAAAATGTAATTATTGGTAAACTGATTCCAGCAGGTACAGGTATTAAGTCTTTTAGAGAAAAGTACCTTGGTAGCGAAGAATCAGAGTTTGAAAAAGAAGCGCGCGCTGAAGAAATAGCAACTATGACGCGCGCTAAAACGAATAGTAAACAGAGAACAAAAACGGTATAATAAATATTGTTGTAGGCGCGTAGCTCAGCGGCAGAGCACTGCTTTGACGTAGCAGGGGTCAGCGGTTCAAATCCGCTCGTGCCTACCATATAATAAAGAAAGTAACAGTTAATAACCTTAGGCAGGAACTATGGAGAAGACAATAAAACAAAAGTTAGTGCAAGATTTTGGCAAGAGTGCTCAAGATACTGGATGTACAGCAGTGCAAATTGCATTATGGACTGAAAAAATTAAATTGCTTGAAGAGCATTTTAAAAAATTTCCAAAAGATGTAGGTTCTAAGCGTGGTTTGTTAAAAGCTGTTGCTAGTAGACGTAGCGCATTGTCGTATCTTGAAAAAAATAATCAAGAAGAATATCAATCAGTTATCAAGCGTCTGAATTTAAGAAAATAATTTAAAACAATAAAGATGCTTGATTGTTTCAGGTTTAGGATTTAATGTATGGTAAAAAAATTTACACTTCCCGATTTTAATTATGAAGTAGAACTTGGCAAATTTGCACAGCAAGCAGACGGTGCTGCTTGGTTTAAACAAGGTGGTACCGTTGTATTAGCAACAGTGGTTTCTCAGCCTACTAAAGATTTTCCAGGCTTTTTACCGCTTTCTGTTGACTATCGTGAGCAATTTTCTGCTGCAGGCAAAATACCAGGTGGCTATTTTAAAAGGGAAGGAAAGTCGACTGATAAAGAAGTCTTGACAAGTCGCCTTATTGATAGAGCTATACGTCCTTTATTTCCTGAAACATATTTTAATCAAGTTCAAGTTTTGGTTACGGTATATTCTGTAGATAAAGAGCATATGCCAGCAACCATGTCGCTCGTTGCAGCTTCAGTTGCTTTATCAACAGCAAATATTCCTTTCATGGGGCCAATTGGTGCAGTTGAAGTTGCTCGCGTAAAAGGCGAGTGGATTTTTAATCCTACTTATCCACAAGCTCAAGAATCTGACGTTCGTTTGGTAGTAGCTGGAACGGATGAAGGTATTAACATGGTTGAAGGATGTTTGAATGAAGTACCTGAAGACCAACTCGTTGATATTCTTTTCAGAGCACATGAAAAAATTAAAAAACAGGTTGAGTGGCAAAAGAATATTCAAAAAGAGTTTCAAGTAAAACCTGAAGAAATCCAAGAGCATGGCGATTGGGCATTATTCAGACAAAAAGCAGAAGATTATTTGACGCCAGAGCGTTTAAAAACAATTTTTGTTCCTGACAAAGAGCAACGTGATCTGGCAATGGCAGCGCTTAAAGATACCTTTATGACTGAGCAAAAAGGGTTCATAGAAGAGCAGGGTGTTCCTGAAAACTTTATTGAATATATTTATGAAAAAGTTTTTGCTGAAAAAGCAAGTGATCAAGTTTTTGCCATGAAGCACCGTATCGATGGTAGACCATATGATAAAGTTCGCGCTATTTCTGTTGAAGTAGGGCTTTTGCCTTTTACTCATGGATCTTCATTATTTACGCGTGGTCGTACACAAGCGTTAGCAAGTGTTACCTTGGGTGGTGGTCAAGATAAGCAAATGGTTGAAGGCTTAATGGGTGATACTCTTGAAAAATCATTCATGCTTCATTATAATTTTCCGCCTTTCTCTTCCGGTGAAGTTAAACCTTTGCGTGGTCCTGGTAGACGTGAAGTAGGGCATGGGTATTTGGCTAATTCTGCACTAGAACATATGCTTCCTGCTGCCGATAAGTTTCCTTATACTATTCGTATTGTTGTAGATATTTTAGAATCTGATGGTTCTACTTCTATGGCAACTACCTGTGCTTCAACTATGGCTTTGATGAATGCCGGTGTTCCTATCAAAAAGATGGTGAGTGGCGTTGCTATGGGTCTTTTAAGATCACCAGAAGGTGTTTTCCAAGCAATTACTGATATTACCGGCAGTGAAGATGCTTACGGTCTGATGGACTTTAAAGTATGTGGAACGCAAGATGGTGTCACTGCAATCCAAATGGATATTAAATATAAAGGTGGATTGCCTAAAGAAGTATTCCAAAAAGCATTAGCTCAAGCAAAAGAAGGTCGCTTACATATTTTGGGTGAGATGCAAAAAGTTATGACGGCACCAAGTCCTGAACTTTCTAAATTGGTACCAAAAATTGTAACTGTAAAAGTTCCAACTGATAAAATTGGTGCAATTATTGGTTCTGGCGGGAAGATTATTAAAGAGATCATTGAAAAAACACGTACTCAAATTGATATTGAGGACGATGGTACCGTTAACGTATACGGAACACCAGAAGCTGATCTCGATCAAGCAATAAATTGGATTAATACGCTTGCTGGGCAGATCAAAAAAGGAACTATTTATAAAGGCCGTGTGAAAAGAACAGCAGACTTTGGTGTATTTGTTGAAATTGCACCAGGACAAGATGGCCTTGTACATATTTCTGCTATTGATCGAGCAAAGCAGCAAAACTTGTCAAAGTTTTACCCAAGTGATACAGAAATTCCTGTTGAAGTTATTGATTATGATGAATCTACAGGAAGAATTCGCTTGAGATTCCTTGAAGAAGCACCAAAATAAAGGTCTGATTTTATGCCACGTAGCTACAAAAGAACGCCAGATCAAGTTCGCCCTTTAAAGATTACAAAGCATGTTGCCGGTAATGCTGATGGATCTGTGTTGCTAGAGCTTGGCAAGACTAAAGTTATTTGTACTGCTTCGTTGGCCAATACAACGCCGCATTTTTTGAGAAATAAAGATAAGTGGTGGCTTACCGCTTCCTACAATTTATTACCGGCCTCAGCACAAACTCGTGTTGAGCGAGAATCTATAGCAAAGCGTAACGAACGTTCTGTAGAAATATCTCGTTTGATAGGAAGATCTTTGCGTTCTATTGTTTCTTTGCACGATATGGGCAGTGAAAAAACAATCTATATTGATTGTGATGTATTGCAAGCAGATGGAAGTACCCGTTGCGCGAGCATTACGGGTGCTTTTGTTGCACTTCAATTGGCTGAGCAAAAATGGCTTTCTCAAGGCATTATCAAGCAACCATTTATACAAGATGAGCTTGTAGCAGTATCCTGTGGTATTTTAGATGGAACAGCGCTTGTCGATATAGATTATGCAGAAGATAGTAATGGTGTGGCAGATTTTAATTTTGTCATGACGCGTTCTGGCAATATTATTGAAATTCAAGGCTCTGCTGAACAAAAACCTATTGCATGGAATCAAGTTGCATTGCTGGCCACGCTTGCTCATAAAGGGATTCAAGATATTTTTGCTTTTCTTGATAATCAAGATACTCCCGTAAAGCATGATAAAAAATTACAGGTCTCGCTTAAAGAACTATTACAAAGTCAATAACTATGGATTTTAAAGCACTTGTTATGTTATTTGAGGAAACTGGATTAGAAAAAAATCCAGTTTTTTGTTTTACCGGATCTGACTATCCTGTGCTTTTCTTTTCATTGCTCAAACAGCAGTGGGCTCCTCGTTTGCAAGGGAATATTCGTTCAATTGATGGAGAATCTATTGATTTTGAACAGTTTAAATCAGAGCTTTCTGTAGCATTTTTGGCAACAAGCTTGGTTTATTGGTGCGGTAATATCAGTGCTTTTGATGCCAAGCTGCAAAAAAAATTTTTAGCATTTGCTCAGCAGTATCAAGGACCACACAAATTGGTTTTTTTTATTGAAAAAGTTCCCGCAGAATTAAAAAAAAGAACAGATGTTTCAGTACTAGAACTTTCTGCAGAACTTACTAAAGAGCATTGGCATGAAATAGCGCAGCTTTTTTTTGAAAAAACACCCATTAATAGTCAGGTTATTGATTCTTTGGTAAAAAAAGTTGGTGCTGTATCTTTAGATACCATTTGTCTTTTATTGCATTATGCCACGTTATTAAGCCGTGCCTCGGTTGGACCATTTATTGAGCAATGGCTGCCGATGATCTTGAATGCTGAAAAATCACTATTCACCCTAAGTGCTCATTTTTTTGCCCAAAAAAGTAAAGAATTCTTTGCTCTATGGTATGAGCTCAAAGATACGTATCCACCACAATTCTGGATCTCCTATTGGTCCGAGCAGCTTTTTAGAGCAACATTTTTTGTAAAATATGCTAAAGCGCAGAATTTTTTAGAAGCAAAAAAAATAGCCTATCGCTTGCCATTTACGTTTATTAAAAAAGATTGGAAGAGCTTTTCCACAAAGCATTTAATCATGGCTCATGATTTTTTATATGATATTGATTATCAGCTGAAAAACGGTGGTCAGCCATTTGCGCTTGAACTATTTTATAGCAGATTTTTTGTCTAACCGTGTACTTTAATGCTCTTGAATAAACTTTTCTAGTTTTTGCACGCTCATTTGATTTTGAGTTTCTATCCAACTAAAATATTCTTCTAGGACGGAATCTTGATTTTTAATGATAGATATCTTCTCAGATTTTGTATTATCATAAATTTTTTTTCCCATAGTATAGTAAGCAAAGATGTTTTTTGCATTTATAAGTGTAGAAAAATTAGCATTATTTGTTGATGACAAATTTGTATATACCGCTTCAAGAGTATTTTCCAAAAACTTGTTTTCTTTTCCGTTTTTTACCATTTCGATTAAATCTGATATCTGAATTTCTTGGCACCATAATGTTTGACACGTAAAAAGAACTATAAAAATTAATAATTTTTTCATAAATGTTTTGTAATTTTAAATGTTAATTAAGCTACTCTTGAGCGCCTTTTTCTAAAAGAATAGTTATGGTAGGTTCATGACCTATTTCTTTTGCGTATTGCAGAATTTTTGTGTTATAGTAAAAGCCATTAGGGTTTGCGCCATGTTCAAGGAGAAGCTTTACTGTCTCAGGAAATTTCTTTTTAATAGCAATGGTTAAAGGTGACTCTGAATTTGAATTTGGGCGGTCGATAGCAATATTTTTTTGCTGTAAAAGGAACGTTATAATAGGTAAAGAATTTTCCTTTACAGCAAAGGTTAGAGATGTCTCATTTTTTTCACAAAGTTCATTAATGCTAGCTCCATGAGCGATTAAGCTCGACATTATTTTAGTAGTATCATGATTAGCATCGTATTCATTAATAGCATAATGAAGTGGTTTAAATCTAGATGCATCAGCTGCATTTGGGTTGGCATTGTATTTTAGAAGAAGATTGATCATAGCAAGACTGTTTGCAAGATGGATTGGTCTTTGCCCTATTATAGTATAATTATTATTAGGATTAGCCCCATGTCTGAGTAAACATTCTGCAGTTTCAATATAATCAAACTCTGTAGCTACACTTAAAGCGTCTCGTCCTCCATATTCAACATTGATATTTGCTTTTTTTTCAAGAAGTGCTTCTACAACAGAAGGTTGATTATAAGCGGTGGCATATATTAAATGGGGTGCTCTTAGAACATAATCATCATTAAGATCGCAGTTTTCTTGATTGATGATTTCAAGTGCTTTTTCTTTATTTCCTGAACAGATTGCTTCTATTAAAGGTGTATGTTTGGGCGAATGTCGTTCAAGCTGTTTACGATAGCATATTTCACGAGAGCTTAATTCCATTCCTAAAAAAGATTGATTCAAAAGTAATATAATGATGCCTATGTTATAAAAATTTTTCATAGAATTAATATCTTTTTATTTAAGTTTAATATCCATAATAATGGGCAGGTGGTCACTTGCATTGCTATAGTATACATAACTTCCTGCCAGAGGTAAATGCCACGTTGGTGCGAGCATAATAAAATCTATAGATGTTCCTGACCATGTGGTAAAATGTGGCCCATGCCAACCAAGTTGAGAAAATGAATCGGTATACTTTTTATTATGAAGTTCATCAAGAACGAGCGTTGGTGTTGTCCGATTGAGCGCAGCTTTATTTTCTTGTATTACAAGATCCCAGCCACTTTGTTTGTTAATGGTATAATCATAATCTTGCTTGCGTACAGCATTAAAATCTGCGGCAATCAATACATTCTTTGTACAGAAAGGAAATGCTAAAATTTCCTTGATCTGTGCAAGGCGATACTCTTCAGTTGGATCTGAAACTTCTAAATGAGTGCCAATAATCTCTAACGGTTGTTCTAGTTGCGGAATCATCAATTGCGTATAAATATAGCAACGCTCTTCACCACGTTCTTTGAGTTGGCTTTCGAATGAAACAGATTTTGATTTTTGTGGTTTTATTTTAGAAATAATAACATTACCAAACCAATCACCAGCTTTAAATGCTTGGTTTTTATATGTTTTACAGCCAAGTATGGTTTGATAGCCAAGTTTTTTTAATTTTTTTTGCAGGGCTGTTGTATTATGTTCAAAAGCATTACTATCCTCTACATAAAGTTCTTGCAGTACGGCAACATCTGGATTTATCTTTTCTATACTGTGTAAGATGGTATGTTCACTAGGTTTATTGTTAGAATCTTTTAAGAAATGTACATTGTAGGACAGGATTCTAAAAATATCATTTTTCTTTTTTGGAATTTTATTATTTTCATTAAGAGCAGCCTGAATAGTTTTTTCAAAAAGATCTAGTTTTTCTTGGCGATTGATAGCAGTAGGTTTTTCTTGATGCGCGATTTTGTGCCATAGTTGGTGGATGGGCATTGTTTGGTGCTGTTTTGGTGTTGCTACTTTATTTGCGTTAAGAAAAAGAGTGGTTATAACTCCTATAGTTAGTACAGAAGCCAAAATAGTTTTTTTGTAGTGTATCATCTATTTTTCCCAACAGCTTGCCATACGTAAAAAGCAAAACTGTTCTATCTCTCTGCTTAGAGAGCCATCAGCTTTTTTGGTATAAAGAGGTTCTTTGGCGTATGAAAGATTTAGTATATCTTCATAGGTTGTTGCATTTAGAAAAAGCTTTTCAAGTGGTAGCTCAACAATTTTGCCATAACCAAATTGATAGCCAATAGCGGCAATAATACGGTTATGCTCAAGGCAACTCACTACAAGTAATCCTCCAGGCACAAAAAGTAGATCTCCTTGCAAAAGAGAATCTGTTGGTTGTAGCGGTTTAAGATTTTTTGCTGCGGTAATAGTATTTTTAAAATAGTAAGGAATGCCGCAAATTTGAGCAGCCCGCAATATTAATCCAGAAGCATCAAAGCCTGTAAAAGGTGCTGCGCGAAAAGATGGTTGCCAATATTCTATAAGCTGGCCATCAGCAGAAATACTTTCTTCTTTTGTATACGTATGAGGATAATATTTTTCTGTAAAAGAAGTACCGCCCCAGACAAGAGGGATGGAGCCGAGATCTTCAGAAGCCCACATGCGTAGCAAAGTAACAAAATCATCTATTTTTTGATTATTGCCTTTTTGACTAGGTTCTGTGCAGAGGTAGAGAGGGACTTTAGCTGATGTTGTAGCTTTTACTTGGGGATTATAAAAAACAATAGAATAATAATGATTATTTTTTTTTGTCATAATAAAACGGGTTCCAGCAGAAAACAGTGTATTCGTCTCTTCATGATAATAAGGGAGTTTGAGAGTGATAGTATTTTCATAGCGTGTATCAGGATTTTGGTAAGAAAGAGGCTGAGGAATTACTCTTTTTTCTGATTCGTGAAGCTTAGAAAAATAGGTAAGATTCTTTTTTAAGGTCCATACGGTATTTTTTTTCTCTTGCCCTGATTGCATAAAAAAGTGTGGCGCAGCAACAAGAGCTTCATACTCACGCTCTTCAAGCACTGTTACCACTTCATTAAAAAGAAGTTGGTGAATACGAGGGCAGTTTTCAATACTATTTTTTTGCCCGGCCCATGATATGGGTAATTCATGGTAAGGTCTACCAAGCGGTTCTCCTGTACAATCAACAACCGGAGCGGTAACAACAGCATATTCGCCATACATAAAGATGCCATGAAGCAAGAGTATTGTTAAGATAGAGATTTTTTTCATTAACTCATTAACCTTTCATGCTTTGATCAGTGATAAATTTCTTCATAAAGCGGTCTGGTTGAATAATGCCGCCAGAAATAATTAAAGACATTGCCTCTTGGCGCGTCATATTAACAACTTGATAATCTCCCTCTGAAACTAAAATGAGATATCCCGTTGTAGGGTTCGGTGTAGTAGGGATAAAAATATTATAAAACTTTTTATGTTGAGCGGGGGATACTTCCTGTGGTACTTCTGATGTCAAAAATCCGATACTAAAAACACCTTGGCGTGGAAATTCTACCAAAACAACTTGTTTGAAGGTTAATTTTTCAGGCACAGTAAATGCTTGTACTAATTGTTTGATGCCAGAATAAACAGGATTCATAAGAGGAATTCTAAAAAATACTCTTTCTAGTGCATGTAAGAATGATCGCAAAAAGAATGTTCTAAAGATTGCGCCAATGATAAGGATAAAAAGCAGTACAAGAAAAATCTCAGAATGAGGAATGCGCTGTAATGATGCAGGCTCCCAAGAATATACTGGCGCAAGCCAGCTTTTGAGTAATCTGAAAAAGAATGCAAAAAGCGCAACAGTAAGTGTTACTGGTAAAATGACCAAAAGTCCTTCAAGGAAGGTAACTTTAAGGTAGTCAAATAATCTTGCTAGAGCTGTTTTTTTTTTATTCATAATTCCCCCTAAAAAAAGAAACTAATTTAATTGTTCTTGTAGCTGTTTTGATAACGAAGAGCATATGTATTGTGCATTATCGCAATCGTTATCTTCGACCATTATACGCAATACTGGTTCAGTGCCAGAATAGCGTATAACCAGCCTGCCTTGGCCAAGTAATTCTTCACTCTTTGTTATTATCTCAAAAAAAGGAGGTTTATTTAAATCTTTTTTATATAATATAGGAATTGTTGTATGAATTTGAGGGAACTTGGTGAATGTTTCCATGTCCCAGTTATCCTGCAAAAGTATTGTTTGCATGATTCTTAATGCGGTAAAAATACCATCACCCGTATGCAAATAATCATGCATAATAATATGCCCAGAATCTTCTCCTCCCAAAAGAAGCTTGTTTTTTACCATTTCTTGAGCAACGTATTTGTCGCCAACCTGTGTGCGTATAAGCGATTTTCCTTTATTATTCAAGTAGACTTCAAATCCTTTGTTGGTCATAACAGTGCCAACTACCGCTTGCATAGTTTGATACAGAGGGTGAGAAAGTAAGAGAGCGAGTATATCATCACCAGTCTTTAGTTGCCCTAAGCGATTAACAGCAATAACGCGATCCCCATCGCCATCAAAAGCAAATCCTATATCAGCCTGGTGTTCAATAACTTTTGTTTTTAATACTTCTGGATGAAGCGTACCGCATTGTTTATTGATATTTAATCCGTTTGGTTGGTCAAAGAGCGGGATTACCTCTGCTCCATACAAAGAAAAAATATGTGGTGCAAGTTCATAAGCTGCGCCTTGAGCACAGTCAAGAACAACTTTTTTACCGCGTAAGAAGTTTTTTTCAAAATAGCGATCGATAAGCGTACAGTATTCTGTCTTAAAATCGTGATGATACTCTTTTCCTAGAGATTGATAATCGCTTTTTGTTTCTTGATTATGAAAAAGTTCAGAAATAATCTGTTCATCTTCATGTGATAACTTGCCACGAAAACGGTCAATAATTTTAATGCCGTTATCTTGATAGGGATTGTGTGATGCTGAAATAATGATGCCGATATCAAAATCCTGACTTGCATGTAAAAGAGCTGCAACGGATGGCGAAGGCAAAACCTGTGCATCGCACAATTCAAGAGGATACAGCAGGAGTCCACTTTTAAAAGCAGACTTTAATAATGAGCATGAAAGGCGTGTATCATGTGCAAGCAAAAGAGAAGGATTGTTTCTATATGTTTTTTGTGCCCATACAGCAACTGCTTGCCCTAATTTGACAAGCTGTGGAATGGTAAAAGGATCTTTGCCAAATTGACCACGGATGCCATCAGTGCCAAATAAATTGATACTCATTAAGGATTCCTTATTGTATCGTTATAGAAGCAATACGAGGATTACAGTCTATCATGCTCAACGATGAAGGCAATAATAAATCATGACCAGAAAATATGACACTATGATTTCCTGCGCTCAGGTGAGTTGTATCTTTATGCACGGCAAGTTCATGCGTCAGCAAAGCAAAAGCAGAACGCTTGCCAGAAATTCTTACGGTAATTTTTTCAGGACCTGTTATCTGTGTTTGATCATTTGCTTTATGGTATATAACCGGAATTTCTTGTGTTATTGAAAGTTCATATAGTTGTCCAAGAACAGTCCATAGTGCAAATGCGCTCATAAGTGAGCAAAGTTTAATGTTGATGTTGGTCCAAAAAAGATTTTTGAGCAAGGGGATTTGCATGATTTTTTTCTCCTTGTTTTGTAGAATCGGGGGAATAGTTTATATAGTGTTTAATAACACGTAATGCTTGTGCTGCTGCAACGTGTTCTACTATTTTTCCTTGTGCTACAATATCAAAAGTAGCAGTTTCCGCATTGCAGCGTAGAAACAGGGCATCAGATTTTGCGGTAATAATAGAAGCCTGGCCTAGATATTTTTCTGCCTTTTGAATTTCAGGCTCTTGCCATAATTCATCAATAGCTTTTTTCCACCAGCTATTTACCGCAATAACAGTACCCTTATTATCAAGCCATATTATTTTTTCATGATCATAAGAGGAGCTTTCAATGAGAAGCTTGAGAATATCTGGTTGAAAAGTTGTATTGAGTATAAAAGGAGCTTCAAGAATATGATGCAGCGCCTGTTCTTGTTCAATAATACAAAGTACTGTTTTTTTGCTATGAGCAGTGCGCACAAGCATGCGTACCAAATGCTCAAGCCAATCGTGATGAATAGAAGCTTTTGCAGGAATTATTTTTTTTAGAGCAACGAAATTGCGTTGCAAAAGCTCTTGGTGAATCAGAATAATAAGCGTAAAAATGACCGGACTAAAAAAAAGTAGGAATGAGCTTATCGTTAAAAAGTTAAAATGATAGCAGCCAAAAAAGATGAGGCAGTAACTATAAAAATAGGTAAGAAGCGGTTTAGTTTTATCTGCATGTAGCCATAAAGAAAAATAGTAGATAATGCCGGCAAGAATTATAATTTCTACTGGATCTTGCCAAGAAATAAATCCCAAATGTTGTGCTGTTATTATGAAATATGATGAAATAGATGTCATAACAAACTCCTTATTTATTTGAAGCATAAAATAAATTTTTGTTTTGTAAAAGAAGGTGATAGGAAAAGCATGAAAACTAAGATAGTATTAATACTTTTTTTTATGGTGCTGTGCCAGGCTCAGGAGCCAAAAGAGCATAAACAAAGAAAACTAAAGATCGCAAATCAAACATCTATAATTGTTGGTTTAGAATTTGAAGCTCTTTCAGAAGACAAGGAGATTATTTACCATAGGGAAGTTCTTATGCAAAATAATACTTTTGAAAAAAATATTATTGTTAATCCAAAAGATAATAAAGCATGGATTATTCTTAGTTACTATGAAAAGAATGAATCTAAACCCTTTAAAATTGAAAAAAGATTTATAGTGCCTAATGAATCTTTAACAATAATGCAAGAGCTAAATGTAGAATGAATACATACATAATTCTTTCTTTAATTTTATTTTTCTAATTTATGGGTAAACTTTAAAATATATATTACCGCTCAAACACAAAAAAGTTTTTGCTAAGGATTATGATGACAAAACCCTGTATTATTTTGACCGGAGATCGGCCGACTGGTCCTCTTCATCTTGGCCATTATGTTGGTTCATTGCAAAACCGAATTCAGCTGCAAGATACCTGTAAGCAATATATTATGATTGCTGATGTACAAGCTTTAACCGATAATTTTGATAATCCTTCAAAAGTTCATGAAAATGTTATACAAGTAGCGCTTGATTATTTGGCAGTTGGTATCGATCCTAAAAAAAGTACTATTTTTATTCAATCAATGATCAGAGAACTTTTTGAGCTGACCGTTTATTATCTTAATTTAGTAACGGTAAGCCGCTTAAAACGAAACCCAACAGTAAAGACTGAAATTAAGCAAAAAGGTTTTGGTGAAAATGTACCGGCAGGTTTTTTAATGTATCCTGTCAGCCAAGCTGCTGATATTACCTTTCTTAAAGCAACTCTAGTTCCTGTTGGCGCAGATCAACTTCCTATGATAGAACAGACTAATGAAATTGTCAGAACTTTTAATCGCTTATACAAATGTAATGTGCTGGTAGAATGTGAAGCGTTGGTTCCCAAAACGGCGGGCCGTTTGCCAGGAATTGATGGTAAAGGAAAAATGAGCAAATCGCTTGGTAACGCCATTTTTCTTTCTGATTCTGCTGATGAGTTGAAACAAAAAGTTATGAAAATGTATACTGATCCTGACCATATACGGGTTGAAGATCCAGGCAAGATAGAAGGCAACGTTGTTTTTTCTTACCTTGATATATTCGCTACCGATAAAAATCATGTACAAGAGCTCAAAGAGCAGTATCAAAAAGGTGGTCTTGGTGATGTGAAAGTAAAAAAATATTTGCTTGAGGTTTTAGAAGAAGTGTTAAAGCCTATCCGAGAACGACGTAAAGAACTTGAGCAGCACAAAGATGAAGTCATGAAGATAGTGCATGAAGGAATTGAAAAAACACGCGCGGCGGCCGAGCAAACGCTCAAGGAAGTTCGGGAGGTTATGTTTTTGAACTATTAAAAAAAGGATAATGATGTATAAAAAAATGTCCTATGTAATTGGAGCAGGATTTTTAGTTCTTATAGGGTTTGCCTTCTTTAACTATTGGCATCAGGCAAAAATGTATAATGATATGATTATTGCCGATGATGTTGCGCAGCTTGCTAGTATTTTAAATACGATTGACAAAGAATGTGGCATTGTTAATTTTGAACATCAAAAAAATAATATAGACTTTTTGAATGTTATTGCTTTTGAAGGTTCAGAAGTTGGCCCTATGAATCTGAAATATCCTAAAAAATGGAAGGGTGCTTACTTGAAGGATAATCCCACCATACAAGAAAAATATTATCAGGTTGTACATACTAAAAAAGGATATTTTGTCGTACCAGGTGACGGCGTAGAGCTTTCAAGCGGAAAAGTTATAGGCAAAGATATTATATTTGATGAATCAGCTGATATTCCTGCTATGATCTCACAAGGCCTAAGCTTCAAGAGCCACCCTTTAGCTGTTCAAATTATGAATCAGGAAGCACAAAAAAAAACAAAAACCGACAATATGTTCAAAGAAGCTATAGCTCGCGAACGCATGCGGCAAGTTGAAGGTTAAAGACTTTCTAAAAATGACGATTGTACCTTTTTAGTGCCAGATTTGAATTCTGCGGTAATAAAGTAACTATTTCCTTTTTGTTCAATTGCTTTAATAATACCAATGCCAAAAGATTTATGCTTGACCGGTTGGTGCTTTTTAAAGCCAGAAGAAGATGATGAAGATTCATTTTTTTTAACAGTACTATTTTTGCTCTGTGCACTGTGATTGACTGCAGAGCCAAAAGTAATTACCGAAGGGGAAGTTTTTATGCCCAACCATTCGGCAAAAAAATCCATACATTGTGCTTGCTGAAAGTAAGAAATATCAAAACTGGGCGTTATAGCTTCTGGAATTTCACGCAAAAAGCGTGATGGCAGTTGATCCGTCATTGAGCCAAAGGTATAGCGATGACGTGCCGTTGTTAGTAGTAAACGTTCGCGAGCGCGCGTTATGCCAACATAAAAAAGACGACGCTCTTCTTCAAGAGCTTCCGGTTGTTGGATAGAGCGTGAGCTGGGAAAGAGTGTTTCTTCCATGCCAGCAAGAACTACGGTGTCAAATTCCAAACCTTTTGCTGCATGCAGGGTCATTAATTTTACGGTATTTTTTTCTTCTTCATGCTGCAATGCTTTTTCTTGCATAAGAGCAACTTCATCTAAAAATGCTTTAATAGTAGTAAGACCATTTTGTTCAAAAAATGCTGTTGCACGAATAAGCTCTTTAACGTTTTCAATTTTTGCTTCAGCTTCTTGTGCTTCAAAAGAATCTTTAAGATAGCTAAAATAGGCAATTTTATTCAGAAGTTCTTCTATAGTTTTTTTCGGTGAATCTGAAAGCGTATAGGGAATGAAAAGATTTTTAAATGATTCTAAAGCTTTTTGTTTTATGCCAGTAACGTGGCCTGCTTTAATAAGGGAATCAATGCAATCTGCAAAGGTCATAAATGGTTGAGCATCCCACGTTTCATAAAAAAGTTCTTGCAACTTATCACCAAGGCCGCGTGCAGGACAATTAATAACCCTAAAAAAAGAAACGCGGTCAAAAGGGTTAGCAATTAAACGTAAATACGCCAAAACGTCTTTAATTTCTTTACGTTCATAAAACTGAATGCCACCAATAATTTTATACGGCATTGAATTGCGTAATAATGCTTCTTCTATAGCGCGTGATTGATAATGTGCGCGATACAAAACAGCCATAGAATCAACGTTACTTTTTTTGCTCAGCTGTTTTGCAAGCAGTGCAATAATTTCACCTTCTTGATAGCCAGACATTAAACGAACTATGCGAACGCGATCGGTAGCTTTTTTTGTGGACCATAACTTTTTAGGATTACGATTTTTATTATGCTCAATAACATGATTTGCTAGACTTAAAATTGGTTGCACAGAGCGATAATTTTGTTCAATTTTTATGAGCTGCGTATCGGTAAAATCTTTTTGGAAATGCAGAATGTTGGCAACCGTAGCGCCACGCCATGAATAAATTGATTGATCTTCATCGCCCACCGCACACACAGAATCTATGACCATCTTTTTTTTATCAAGCGCCATCTGTTTGAGCAATGCATGCTGTACTACGTTAGTATCTTGATATTCATCTACTAAAATGTGCCGTACCGTTTGCTGGAACTGTTCTTTGAACTCTTTATTTTTTTCAAACAATTTAAGCACTTCAAGAAGTAAATCGTCAAAATCTAAACATTTACTTGCTTGTTTTTCACGTTCATAGGCTTGATACAACTGCTGAAAAAAAATATCAGTTGTTTGCAGCTGGTCAGTGCTCATGGCATTTTTTAGTGTGCTAATTTGATACGCAAGATTTTTTGCCGTAATTCGTTTTTCTACTCCTGCGCGTTTGATAATTCCTGTTAATAACTGCAGCTGATCATCAGCATCCAAAATAGAAAAGGTAGTATAGGGCGTAAGATGTTGATGTATTTTTAAAAGCTGTAAGCAATAGGAATGAAAGGTGCCAATAAAAGGTTTTGCTCCTTGCACAAATGCATGGATACGCTCTTTCATCTCCCCAGCAGCTTTGTTGGTGAACGTTAACGCTACAATGCTGCTCGGCGCAACCTGCTCATTGAGCAAAAGGTTAACAATACGTGCGGTAATAACACGCGTTTTGCCAGAGCCTGCGCCAGCAATAACAAGCAACGGACCTTGCGTATGCAGGACTGCTTTTTGTTGAGGCTCATTTAGTTCGTTGGTAAAAAAATTATTAAAATCATGTGTATTCATAGAGATTCAGTATAAAGATCTTTGCTGCATTTGTGAAACAAAAAAAAGAGCCGCATTTTGTGCGGCCCTTTTTGTAAGTTTGTAAAGTAATAATTAGTTTTGGTCTGTAGTAGTGGCTTCTGGATTCATGATTTGATGATAATATTCTTCTGTATCGAAAGACCATGAGAAATATTTTTGTCTTGTTTCACTGATATTATGGTCTATGCGGTATTGTTTTTTAACCATTCTATCAAATAGTTCTTTAGCAGCTTTTGATTTTTCTTCTAATGTTTTTAATGTTGTTTCTTCTTTATTTAAATCTAGTACTAGTTTTTGTACCTTAGAAGTATTAGTCTCTTGATTATATTCTTTTATGCTTTTATTAAGGATAGTTATTTTATCATTACATTCAGTTATTTGCTTCTTAAGAGAATCTATGCAGTTGTATTGACTCATAAGGTCTATTCTTGATTTTTCATGCAGCGTAGAGTTGGTATCTTTAACAAGTTGTATATAATTTTCTTTTTCTTTGATTAATTGTTCAATAGCTTGTACTTGTTGGTCAGAACTGTTAAGTTTTTTTGTTTCTTCAATAAGCTGATGAGTTATTGTGTCTTGAGACATGATGTTGGTATTTTTTTGTTTGATAGTACTTTCAACAGTTTTTCCAAGAGAGCTGCGATTTTGTTCAGCAGACTCTTTTTGTTTGATGAGAATTTCTTTTTCCTGCTCTAATTTGGTTAGTAAAGCTTTATTATCTCTATGGCGATTTACCTTTTTCTGGAATGATCCATAAAGGTCACTTTTTTTATCAAAATCTTCTGAGTCGCTCATGTAGCCTTGAATGAGACCTATTTGTTTTAAACTTTCAGCAAACTGTGCTGTTTTACACAATCCATAGATCTCTTTGCTTTTTTTAAGACTTTTTGAGCTTGAGAAGGTTTTAGATTCACATATTTGCATAATGTTTGCATATGAAATTGCTTGGCCGTATACGTCAATACCTATTTGTTGAGGATTAGTTTTTATTTGTTGATACAGGGAATCAAACTGATTTTTTGCTTCATTATAAGGGCTTGATGGAAGAGCTGCGAATGAATTCTGATTTTTTTTCTTCGTTTTTGCCGGTTGCCATTCTGGACTATTTTCTGGTTGTTGCTCTTGTTCAGTTGAGATGTCTAGCAATTCACTTGATGGTTTTTGTTCTGATTGTTTTACAACCTGCGCATAAGTTGGTTGAGTTAGTTTTGAATCTTTAAGGTCTAAATTTTGAGCATTTTTAGTATCAAATTTTTTTCTGTTTTTTGCAGCTGCCTGTATGTCGATACTTGCTAGAAGAAGCAATACGCACGGAAGACAAAGCTTTTTCATAAGGACTCCTTTTTAAATAATTACACTCCTAAAAAACAACTTTAACCAAGTATACAGAAATTATTTTTTTTTATGCAAGCAATAGTTTAAACTAACCATCCATGTTGCTTATATCAGGCTCTGAATCGCTGCCATCGCTTGATTCGTGCGATGAATGATCTTGTTCTTCTGTTTTTTTTAATTCACGTTTTACTTGAAGATATCCATTAAGTTCTTTTAATTTTCGTTCATTTTCTTTTTGTTTTCGCTCTAATTCTTTATTTTGTTTTTCTAGTTCTTTTTGCAGAGCCGTCAGGCGCAGGGTGTTAAAGGGATCTTCATTTTCATGCGACCCTTTAGATGAGGGTGATTTAGATACAGAGGATTTTCTTGAGGGTCTATTAGGTGTTTTTCTTTCGGTAGCTTCTTGCATTTCCATGTGATCAAGAGAGCGAGAGTTTGTTCTTCTATGTCCTGATGATCCGGTTCCTGGAAGAGGAGGTTTTGATGAGATATCTGGCATGCTTTTACTATAGTCAAAAATAGAAGAACTGGTTTTTTTAGAGGGGATTGCCATAGGGTTGCTTGTCTGAGGTTGTGTTGATGTACTTGATGAAGATTTGCTTGAGTTTGATGATCTCGGTTTCAAAGACCTTCTTTTTTCTGGATCTTTTCCTTTCTCTTGCTTGTCTTCATCTTCTTTATCCTTTTTATTACTAAAAATACCACTAATTGTTCTTTCCAGCTTCTCCATTGCATAACATTCATGAATATTGAGGACAAGAACACCTATGAAAATTATTTTTTTCATGGTATTACTCCTTTTTTTATAGTGCAGCAAAATTTCTAACTATACTTTATCGCCTTGAGGGTTTTGCGATAGAGTATTTTTACTGTACTACTTTTTTTTCAACAAAAAAAAGGGGTAATGCATTTTTTTAAAGATTTGTATCAAGGTAGTTCAAAAGAGGTTCAAGCCCTTTTTTATTAACAGCGGAAACAAGAACATGCGGTTGATAGCGTGAAAGCCGTTGTTCAAGTTCTGGTGTTACCGTAATTTTATCTGCTTTATTAAAAACAAAAAGAATATCTTTTTCTATTTCTAAATCATGCAAAATATATTGTACTACATCAATATGCTCTTCCCAATTTGGGTCAGCAATATCAACAACAAGTAGTAAGCGGTGTGCGTACGTAAGTTCAGAAAGAGTTGATTTGAATGCTTCAATTAAATGAGGCGGTAGTAATTGAATAAATCCAACGGTATCAGAAATAAGGGCTTTCTTTCTGCCATTAATAATAAGTTCACGCGTGGTGGTATCAAGCGTTGCAAAGAGTTTGTCTTCTGCCAATACATCACTTTTGGTGAGTGTATTTAAGATAGTAGATTTTCCTGCATTGGTGTAGCCAATCAAACAAACAAGAGGAATTTGACTTTTCAAGCGCGCTTTGCGTTGTGTTTCGCGGGTTTGTTCAAGCTGTTTGAGATGTTTTTTTAAATGAAGAATGCGGTTTTCAATATAGCGGCGCTCGCGCTCTTTCATAGTTTCACCAAAACCAGCACGTAATCCTAAAATGCCGGCCTGCTGAGACATATGTTTTCCCTTGCCTGCCAAGCGAGATTTTTGATGTTCAAGCATGGCAATTTCTATTTGTGTTTTGCCTTCAGCAGATATGGCAGCTTTTTCAAAAATTTCTAAAATGAGCTGCGCGCGGTCAAAAACACGTGCATCAAGATACTCGCTTAAATTGCGCTCTTGCTGTGGAGAGAGTGGTTCAGAAAAGAGTACTTCTTCAATCCCTTCCTCGTCGCATATTTTTTTTAAATCTTCCAAATGCCCTTTAGTAATAAAGGTGCCAGGCTCAATAGAACGTAATTTGATAAAAACAGCTTTGTGGTAAGGAATACCATTTGTTTTGACCAAACTCAAAAATTCATCATAGTAGGATTGAATAGCATTGGTTCTATTGTAAGGAGCATGGACGCCAACAACAAGGAGTTTAGGATAATTTGCTGTAGTACTTATATATTTGGGCATACTTTTTTCTTTTTTTAGTGATAAAATACTTTTTAATAAGTATAGCATTAACTTTTTAAAACTTCTACTGAATGGATTATTCCTTTGAGCCTTGGATATTTAAGGAGCTTATTCATAAGCTGTTAATTGACGTTCGAATGCTTCGATAAACTCAGCACGAACGGCTCTTTTTTATTTCGTTCGCCCTGAGCTCGTCGAAGGGTACGAATACAAAATATGCTTTTTTTGAATTGTGGATAAATTCTAAGAGAAGAGATACTCTTTAATAATCCCTGTACGCTCGGTGGGGTTATTTTTATCAATCAGTGCATCAAGGTGCTTATGCGGTGAGTCTTTTGTATAGTAATCTATAGGAGAGGTTATTTCATTGCATAATCTTTGCCCGTGATCTAGTAAATGGGTTGTAAATTCTTGAGTCCATCTTTCTTTATGGTTTTCTAAAGCTTTTGTTTTGATAGTATTTTTGATCCAATCTGCTGGAAAGTAGTGCATAGAGGCAGTAAATGCGGATGGATTATTTTTGAGCATGAAAGCGAGCATGGAGGGTGAATAAATATCTTCTTCTGGTAAAAATGAAACTATATAATATTGAAGATCTAATGGCAGATCAAATGTTCGTTTGCAAGCACAAAGAAAGGTAAGAATTCTTTTGCTTTCTTTGGCCTGTTTAATTTTTTTAGGTGTAGTTTGATGGGGTGGGCTGAGTAAAAGAAGCGCTGCATAAACGTAAGATTCCTGTTGAATGGCTAACCGAAATGGAGACAGATTATTAGTAGCATATGAAGGAGCACCCCATGCAAGTAAGAGCTTTACAGTATCAATATCTCTTTTTTCAGGTTCTTTAAATTCTTGATTATGGAGTACTTGACATAAAGGAGGCTTAATATTGTCTATGGTGGTAGAAAGAGGTGCGTCATGCTCCAAAAAAACGGTTAGGGTAGCAGGGCTAATGCCATTTGGTGTAAGGATTATATTAAATCGTTCAAGAAATTCTTCTTGATTTTCTTTAAGAATATGAGCGCTGTGTTTAAAAATTTTATGAAGCAGTTCTGGATTGTTGCGGCTAGAAGAAAGAGCATCCCAGGTAAGAAAATACAGTAAATTATCATTGGTTATATTTCTTTCTAGTAATGCTTGTACTTTCTCTAAAGAGCCCTGCTTACTGCAGGCTTGTTGCATTTCTTGTACTAACTGATTATTATTTTCAATAAAATCTTTGATTCTAGTGTTGTGATCATACATTAAACTGAGCGGGGCATGCAATAGAAGAAGCATTATTAAAACTAATTCTTTCATTAAAGGTCCTCATTGCTTTGGCGTATAGAGCTGTTATACTGAATAGTTCAAAATATACCTTTTTTTAACAAGAAATTTCAAGAAGGATGTCTCCATGTTTGATTTTTTGGCCAATAAGCTTTCATCCGCTTTTTCTTTAATTACAGGACAAGGCTACCTTTCAGAAAAAAATATTCAAGATACGTTTGCAAAATTACAAGAAGCTTTGCTGGAGGCAGATGTTCCTTATGCGGTAGTGGAAGCCTTTACCCAAGAATTAAAAGATGAAGTAATTGGGCAAAAAGTATTAAAATCATTAAAACCTAATGAGCAATTTATTACCTTAGCGCATAAAAAATTATCTGCATTTTTAGGAGGCACAGAATCTGCTTCTTGGCTTGCGGATCTTACGTTCAAAAAAAAACCAACCATATTCATGCTTATGGGCCTGCAGGGTTCAGGAAAAACAACCTCTCTTGCAAAACTTGCTCATAAAATTAAAACAGAAAAAAAGGTACAAAAAATTCTTTGCGCATCGGTTGATTTTTATCGTCCAGCAGCACTTGATCAGCTTGAAATCCTTGCAAAACAAGTCAAGATTGATTTTTACCGTGCTCAGGCGACAGCGCCTTTAAAAGCTGCGCATGAAATTGTGCAGTATGCGCGAAATAATAGCTATGATGTTTTATTGCTTGATACAGCAGGGCGCTTGCATGTTGATACTACTATGCTCCAAGAGTTAAGGTCTCTTGATTATGATCTGCAGCCAGAGCATAAATTGTTGGTACTTGATGCTATGACAGGGCAGCAATCTTTGCAGGTAGCGCAAGCCTTTGAACAAACGGTTGGCTTTGAAGGAGCACTTCTTTCTAAAATTGATAGTGATACTAGAGCCGGTGCTGCTTTTGCCTTTGCTTATACCTTAAAAAAACCGATTCTTTTTTTAGGTATAGGGGAAAAGCCTGAGGATTTAGAAATTTTTAGGGCAGATCGTATTGCGGGACGCCTGATTGGCATGGGCGATATGGAGACGCTTTTAGAAAAAGCTGAGAAAACCATCAAGAAACATGAACAGCAAGAGGCTGAAAAAGCCTTTATGCAGGGTAAATTTACTTTGCATGATTTTGCAAAACAGATGGATATGATGAACCGTATGGGCTCTTTGAGTAGTATTATGCGCTTTATTCCCGGTATGAGCTCCCAAGCTATACCTGCTGATAAGATGCGGCAAGCGGAAACTGAGATGAAAAAGTTTAAAGCTATTATCGGGTCCATGACCCCCCGCGAGCGCCTCAATCATAAAATTTTACAGGGTTCACGCAAGCTGCGCATAGCAAAAGGGGCGGGTGTGCAGGTTTCTGATATTAATATTTTGTTGCAGAGATTTGAAGAAATGCAGCAATTTGCTAAACTATTTAAGAAAATGGGCAATTTTCCAGGATTGCGCTAAGACTCCCCCTTATACCCTCATAATGTGGTAGTTTTTAAAACAGGTGAATACCAAGAAGGTATTCCAATGAAAGGATATTTTCATAATGGCAGTTAAAATTCGTTTGTCTCGTATAGGCAAAAAAAATGCTCCTCAGTACCGTATAGTGGCTGTTGATGAGCGCAAAAAGCGTGATGGTGAGTATTTGGATAACCTTGGTACTTATGAGCCAATAGCGCATAAAATTGTTCAATTGCATGAAGACCGTATTAAAGACTGGCTCTCTAAAGGTGCAATTATGACTGATTCGGTAAAACGTATTATTAAACGACATCACGAGCAAGCGGCATCTAAATAATGATTAAACAACTTGTTGAGCATGCCATTAAAGAACTTGTTGATGAGCCATCAAAGGTTAATGTACAAGTTTTTCGTGATGGCCAAAAAACCATTACTGAAATTCGTGTTGCCGCAGATGATTTTAAACGAGTCATTGGTAAAGATGGCAGAATTATAAAATCGCTGCGTGCAATGATTGGTGCGGTTGATGGCGGTGATAATGATATTGTCATTGATATAGCGCAATGAACATTTCAATTGTTTCTGTTTTCCCAGAACTTTATCAACCATTTTTTTCTACAAGCCTTTTAAAGCGTGTGCAAGAAAAAGGAATAATCAGCTTTGATGTAGCTGATTATTTTTCTTTTGTTGCACCAAAAGAGCGTATTGATGCTCCTTCATTTGGGCCTGGTGCTGGTATGTTGCTCAGACCTGAAGTAGTGCAAAAAGCTATTGAGTCACAAGAAGGGAAATTCGGAAAATCTTTTAAGATTTTCTTTTCTCCCCAGGGCAAGAAAGTTGACCAAAGCTTACTCAAAACTTTAGCGCCTACTCTTATGCAGCAAAAACATATTATGTTGATGCCTGCTCGGTATGAAGGCATGGATAGTCGCGTTGAAGAGCATTATGCAGATCTTGTTCTTTCTGTAGGTGATTTTGTAGTAATGGGCGGAGATATCCCAGCAATGCTTTTTTTAGAAGGTATGCTGCGTCTTATTCCTGATGTAGTAGGAAAACAAGAATCAGTTGAACGAGATTCATTTATGGGGCCATTTGTTGATTATCCAGAATATACAGAGCCTCTTGAATGGCAAGGAATGAAAGTTCCTGAAATAATTAGATCTGGCCATCATGCAGCTATTGAGCAGTGGCGCCAAGAGCAGGCAGCGCAAAAAACAGTATTGCATCACTTTGATTGGCTTCGTTCCAAGGTTGCCACGCAAGAGCAAAAAAAGCTTGCAGAGCGTTTTATTCCTGCTCATTATGCGGCCCTTATGCATTCTGATGTAGTTCTTGGGCCAGAGCAGGTGGGAGCTTCTTCGGTAACTTCTATTGATATTCATGATGGCAGTCGCTCGTGCAAGACCTATGGCTTGAAAAACTATTTTATAGTTACCCCGTTAAAAGATCAGCAAGCGATCGTAAGAACCCTGCTTGATTTTTGGCATGGCAGTCAGGGGCAAGATTATAATCCGTCACGAGCAAAAGCGGTAAAGCAGGTTGAGTTGGTTAGTACTTTGGATGAAGTGCTTGCGGCTATAGAAAAAAAAGAGGGGAAGAAGCCTCTTTTGATAGCGACATCAGCAAAAAGAACAGATGGTCGTCTTGTTCATTATTTTGACCAAGAAAAAGTCTGGGCACAGAGCCGACCAATTTTACTTCTTTTTGGTACCGCTAAAGGTCTTTCTAAGGCTGTTCTTGATCGTTGTGATTATATTTTGGGCCCGATTGAAGGTTTTTCTGATTTTAATCATCTTTCAGTGCGTTCAGCTATGGCTGTGGTCTTGGATCGCTGGTTGGGGATTAATATCAAAGAATAGATTGGCAGGTTGCTTTTTTTGCGCTACAATGAAATGTATGCATATTTTTGAAGTTATAATATTACCCTAAAGCTAGGGTATTTTTAGGTGATTTTGAGGGAAACTCTATGAAAGCACAAAAATTTACTAAAGAAACAATTCGTTCTCTAGGGACACGAGATCTTAATTTTCCAGCATTTGGCGTAGGCGATGTTATTGCTGTTTCTCAGCGTATTGCTGAAGGCGATAAAGAACGTATTCAGATTTTTGAAGGTGACGTTATTGCTATGCGTAAAAATGGCGCTTCAAGTACGTTTACTGTTCGTAAAATAAGCGCAAATGCTGTTTCTGTTGAAAAAATATTTCCTTTCTATTCTCCTATGATTGCGGGTGTTAAATTTATTCGCAAAGGAAAGGCGCGTAGAGCTAAATTGTATTACATGAGAAATCGTATCGGTAAAGCTGCTCGCGTACAAGAAGTAATTCAAACTAAAGAAGAAAAAGCGGCACAAGCGTCAATGACTTCTTCATTTAAAGAAGCTTCGCAAGCTGCAGCTGAATAATCTTTATTAGTGGGATAGGAGTAATGAGGCACTTCTCTTATATAATACTTTTTTTAAGTATACTTCTTTGTTTGAGTAGCTGTAATTCTCGCAAATTAGTATCTTCTCAATCTGATACGTGGACTTGTAAAGAAGCGCAACTGTTTGACGTTCCTATTCCCATAGATGCAAAGCCAGAAAAAAAACAAGGTGAAGAAGAGCCAGTCAAAGGATCTTGTTTTGAAGTATCATTTCGTTCGGGGCTTACATTGTCTGACGTTATTCTTTTTTATCAGCAGGAAATGGAGCGCCTAGGTTGGGCAGAGTATATTTCTTTTGTAGGGTGCCAAGCAAACTTAATATTTGAAAAACCATCAAAAATAGTTTCTATAGCCATTATTCCTACCAAGAAAGATCTTCGTATTACTATTTTTCAACAAGCAAGGTAAACGTAATACTTATTGATTTATAGGTGTACCAAAGGTAGAAAATCCTGAGTCAGATCCAATATCAGAAAGTGTTGATTCATTGCCGTTTCCATTTGATGAATAGGATTGGTATCTTCCGAATCTGCGTCTTTTAGAGCTATTTTGTTGGTCTTGCAAATCTTGAATTTGACGTTGTTGTTCTTGAATTTGGCGCTGTTGATCTTGAATCATTCTTTGTTGATCTGCAAGTTGAGATGCTGTAGGTGTTGCAGAAGCTTGCGCTTGTGGTTGAACGTATACAGGTCTTTCAACAACACGTTCGACAACAACTGGCTCTCTATAACGTCTACGTGAATTAGAGATAGCAGATCCTAGCAATGCACCACCGACAAAACCACCAATGGTTCCACCAGCTATAGCACCGCCGCTACCAGCATGTACCGGTTTTTCTGAAAGACAGATCATAGCAGTTAATGCAATAAAGATAAGATTTTTAATACATTTTTTCATTTATTTACTCCCTCATTGAATTTATATCCTTAGATTAAATTATTTCATGTAGAAAAATCAATGGTTTTTTATTAATAAAATAAATATTTTATAAAAAATAAGCCCCTGTCAAAAAGACGGGGGCTTGATAGTTATTTTTAAAATTAAAGCTATGACAATTTTTTTGCTTGTTTTTCAAGCTTTTCTTCTAAGCGAGCAACAGATTTTTTGAGTGATCTGATATCCCGTTTAAGCTCTCTATTTTCTTGCATAAGATCGCTATTTTCATCTTCAAGCTGAGAAATTTTGGATTCTAGGCTTTTAACTTCACAGGGGGTTACATATACTGTTTTGGGAACCTTTACAACTTCTACATAACGAGTACATGGCTTGCTTAGTTGGCTTCCGATAAAACCTGTTGCTGCGCCAGTTGCAAAACCACCAAAGAATGAACCTGGTCCAGCCTGAACTGCAGGTATAAATGCTAGGCCAAACGGTATGGTTATCATTAATTTTTTCATAGTAAACCTCTCATTAATTCTGAATTATTCTATCTGTAAATAAGAATAGCCTTGATTTAGAAAAGAGTCAAACGGGTAAAAATGAGAAAAACCCTTTATTTTAGGCTTTAAACTAGGTTAAACTAAGAGAAGTATGAGTAAAATTGGCATAAAAAGTTTACCGTTCGAATGCTTCGACAGGCTCAGCACGAACGGTTGTGATATAATTGCTTATTTATTCCGTTCGCCCTGAGCTCGTCGAAGGGTGCGAATGCAAAATATGGTTTTGTGAATTTTGCGATAAGCTTGAAAAAAAGGAAAAAACTATGTCTAAAAAATTATGGAGTCACGATGTGACTCGCAATGAATCTGAATCTGCACATTTTTTACCTGAAGGTCTTTTTAATAAATCGGCGCAGGATATTGCGCAAGGTTTAAAAAAAGCAGTTCATGAGCGTTTTAAAGCCGAAGGTCTTGATGCAAGTGGTGAGTATAGATCAGCTATGTCTATGCTTGATTTTTATATAAATCGAGCAGGGAAGAATTTAACTGATTTAGATCGCAAACGCCTTGAAGCAGCAAAAGCTCAGCTTAAAAATCTTTTTGGAAAAGCATAACTCTTTTTTTCATAAAAGAGTTCTTGCAACTTCTGGCTGCGTTGGTAGTGGCTCTGCACAAAGCTGAGTAGCAAGTTTGTTTATTTTTCCTGCTCCTTGAAAAAGCACGAGATCATTTGGTTTTATAACAGTATCTAATACTTTTATCATTGCTGAAAAATCCTGCTCGTAAGGAACATAGGTAACCGAACAGATAGGATTTTTTTTCAGAATTGCATTGGTGAAAATCTCAGATGAAATTCCTGGAATGGATGCTTCGCTTGCAGGATAAATATCCGTTATGATCAGGTGATCTATCTGGTGCGTTAAAAAAATGTGTATAAAAAAATCCCAAAGATGCTGCGTGCGTGTATAGCGATGTGGTTGAAAAATAACGATCAATTTATTTTTTTTTCTTCGTTCAGCAACAAAAAGAGTTTGATTAATTTCCTCCGGGTGATGGCCATAATCATCAAAAAGCTCAGCTCCGCGGTAGATTCCTTTAAAGGTAAAGCGTCTATCAATGCCACCAAAATTAAGCAGAGCATTGCTTATTGTTTCAAACGATATATCAAGATCACGGGAAACAGCTATAGCCGCAAGAGCATTTAAAACATTGTGTTTTCCAGGCATCATAAATTTTACTGTTCCTAAAGGCTGAGTGCTACCTTTTTCATAAACGGTAAAGATAGAGTGATCAGGATTGAGGGTAATATCTTTTGCAAAAATGTCAGCGTATTCTTCTTGAGCGCCATATTTGATAGTTTTTATGTGAGGCAGTGGTAATAATGATCTGATATTTTCATTATCACTGCATAAAAATGCTTTACCGTAAAAAGGCAGATTATTTAAAAACTGTAGAAAAGTATTTTTAACATCATCAAGGTCTTTGTATGTTTCTAGATGCTCTAAATCAATATTGGTTATTACTGCTAATGTTGCTTGCAATGAAAGCAATGAACGATCACTTTCATCTGCTTCTGCAACTAAAAAATCGCCGGCACCAAAACGAGCATTAGTAGAAATATTTTTCAGGTGGCCGCCAATAATAACCGTGGGGTCTTTCTTTGCTTCTATGAGGATGTGTGAAATTAAAGAAGTTGTTGTTGTTTTGCCATGAGCACCCGCAATAGCAATACTATATTTTGTGCGCATAAGTTCTGCAAGCATAAGAGCTCTGCCAATGGTGGGAATACCACGTTTTTGAGCGTCAATTATTTCTGGATTATTTGCTTTTATGGCAGATGAATAGACAACAATATCAATAGAAGCATCTTTACACTGAGTATTATTATTTCCTTGATATATTGAGCAACCAATGTGCTGTAAATCTTGTATGCTTTTTTGCTGTAAATCGCTGTCACATCCGGATATAGTAAATCCTTGATATTTTAAAATAGTTGCTATACCGCTCATACCAATGCCGCCTATGCCAATAAAATGAATATGAGCCTTTTTTTTATACATTATATTCCTTATTTAATTTTTTGATTTTTTTACTTTAGCAAAAAAGAGTTTTTCAAACAATCTTGATTATAAATTTTTTAAAAATTTTTGTGCATTATCAAGGTGTTTTTGAATAGTTTTAGGATCCATTTTCTTGAGTGTAGTATAGACAATGCGCATACGTGGTATTCGTTCAAGTTGTTTTTTATTGATAACTAAAAAATGCCAATATAAAGAATCCCAAATAGCATTCCAGTTATTTTTTTTATAATTGCTCATGCGGCAAATATAGTTAGAGCCAGAAATATAAGGTTTTGTAGTCATGAGGCCGCCATCAGCATATTGACTCATGCCGTATACATTGGGAACCATTACCCAATCATAAGCATCAATAAAAAATTCCATAAACCAGGTGTAAACAGTTGTAGGATTAAAACCACATAAAAGCATAAAGTTTCCCAAAATCATGAGTCGTTCAATATGATGAGCATAAGAGGCATCTAGTATTTTTTTTATGGTGGTATCGATAGGCTCAATTCCTGTTGTTGCGTCCCAAAAAGATTGCGGAAGCTTTTTTTTATGAGAAAAAAAATTTTCTTTTCTTTGATTTTTTTCTTCAAAAATATAAACAGCACGTACAAATTCTCGCCAGCCTATAATTTGTCTGATAAAGCCTTCAAGAGAATTAAGAGGGGTTTTATGTTTTTTTGCATACGCAATGGTCTGTTCGACTACGTAATCTGGTGTCAGGAGGCCATTATTAAGGAGCGGAGAAAGAAGAGAGTGAAATAAAAAATTTTGATCTGCTAGTATGGCATCTTCATAGGTTCCAAAATCTTTAAAACGTTTTTTAAAAAAGTCTTGTAACCAGGTATAGGCATCAGCATGAATAATTGGGTAAAAAAAATCTTTTTCAGATCCTGGGTTTTTTGCAAAATGTTTTTTGACGTACTGTTTTGCTTCTTGTACAAACTTATTTTCTTTTGGTTTCCAAAGAGATGGTATTGTTATAGTGTTTGAAAGAGGTTCCCTGTTTTGATCGTCATAACTCCAGTTGCCGCCAACAGGCTTATTTGTATTGGTGAGCAATAATTTCATGCGTTTTCTTTGTTTTACATAAAAAGAATGCATAAAATATTTTTTTTGTTTAAATGTTTTTTTAAGCCAATCTACAGGAGATAAAAACGCTGGAGATTCATGCCGTACAATATTTTTAGTAATTTTTTTCGATGCTTTTAAAAATTCTTTTTCAAACGGAATATCAACGAGATCTATATAGTGAAGTTCGTTGATTTTTTCCTTTTTGAGCCTAATAAAAAGGTTTTCATATTCATGGTAGGAAATATATATAACGCTATACTTTTTTTTCTCCAGCATTGTTTGATAGGCCTTCATAGAAGCGCGATGTAATATGAGCTTTTTTTTGTGAAATGAAAGATCAGTAAAATAGCGGGGCGCCTCAACAAGAAAAACAAATGATGCTTTATCTAATGCAGGATTATTTTCAAAAAGCTGATGGGGAAAAATAATTGCAGCGCAAGAGCTGGTCATATTAGGCCTTTCTATACATTTTTTTTGCCAAGGCAGCTTCTTGAGAATGATCAAGTATGGGGCGAGGATAATTTTTAATAGATGGGCTTGTTTTTTTAAACCATGTATGAATAAGAGAAGGCTTTACCTTTTTTAATTCTGGAATCCATGTTTTTATATAGGTACAATCAGGGTCGAATTTTTTTTGCTGGAGCCATGGATTAAAAATGCGAAAATAAGGTTGCGCATCACACCCTGTTGAAGCGCACCATTGCCAATTACCATTGTTTACTGCTGGATCATAATCTTCTAATTGTTGTGCGAAATATTTTTCTCCCCATAACCAATTAATATGAAGATCTTTTGTTAAAAATGATGCAACAATCATGCGTACTCTATTATGCATAAATCCTGTTTCATTTAATTGTCGCATGCCTGCATCAACAATAGGAAATCCTGTTTTTCCTTGGCACCATGATTCAAAGTTCTTATATGATTTGTTCCAAGAAAGATTGGTATAGCGTTCTTGGAAAGGTTGGCCAAAGACAAATGGTGAATTATATGCTACATGCGTAAAAAAATCACGCCAAAAGAGTTGCTGAATAAGCAGATGATTTTTTCCTAACTGTTTTTGAATTGCATGATAAACTTCGCGAATGGAAAGAGTACCAAATTTATTATGCGCAGAAAGGAGTGTTGTTGCTATTGAGGGAGCATTGCGTATTTTTGCATAATCTTTAAATTTTTTTAGCGATTTAATAATGCTTAACCCATGCATTCTGCCGCCAGGTATATTAAGAGAAGAATTTTTCTTTTTAAGAATTTTTTTATAAAGATCTGTGCCAGCAGATTCTTTTATAGATTTATTAAAAAAATTACCAGATGAGCATTTGATCGGCGTAGCTATTTTTTTTAATGAAGCTTTTTTAAAAAAAGGTGTAAATTTTGCATAAGGTGTACCACCCTGGGTCATGACTTCTTCTGGTTGCGTTAAAAGAAGGTCTTGCGATTGTATAAATTCGATCTCATGGTGTAAGCATATTTTTTTGATAGCTTCATCACGCTTTATACTAAATGGGGTGTAATCCCGATTACAAAAAACAGCATCAATAGAATATTTCTTGATCAATTTCTCTAAAACTTTTTCTGCTATTCCTTCAAAAAGATATAAAGATCCTTTTCTTTGCTTGAGTTGTTGTTCTAAATCTTGCAACGATTCAATCATAAACTGGATAGCATTGGTACTACGATATTCGTTAGCAGATCCAATTTGGCGGGGGTCGAAGATAAAACAAGGGATCACTTGTTTGGAAGACCGGAGTGCTTCGAGTAATCCTGTATTATCATCAACTCTTAGGTCACGCCTGAATATAAAAAGGGATAGTTGATAAGATTCGTTCATAATAGTTATCGCTAGTTTTTATAAAAGATTTTTTAGTTTGATCAGTTGTTTTTGAAGTAATTTTATTTGGTTGATCAAATCTTGATCAAGAGAGTTTTTTTGAGAGGCATCTTCTTTTTTTTGAGTTGGTAGCATGAGTGCAGTTTTTTTTGTATGCTGTGTTAAAACTTTTTTTGCACCGGCAATAGTAAAGCCCTTTTCATAAAGTAGTTCTTTAATAAGTTTAAATTGATTATAATCTTCTTGTTGGTAAAATCGTTGCCCACCAGAAGTGCGAGAGGGGCTTATGTTGAATTCTTTTTCCCAGAAGCGAATGACAAAGCGTTTAACGCCAAGCTCTTGCGCAAGTTTTCCTATTCTGAACTGTTCTTTCATACACTATCCTTTTTTAAAAAATATCAGGTATACTTTTTTAGTTATAGCCTAACTTTTTTTTAATGTAAATTAGGGTACCCAGAGGTTTTGTGCTGGATCAAGAAGCTTTTATATGGTAAGCTAAAATCTCTTTCTTATTAATAATCTTTTATCTAATAAAGGTATACAAGCTATGAACCGCAAAGATCTGTTAGTACTTCTTTCTCTTTCTTTATTAATAACCTGGGGTATGCAATTCTATTTTTCTCGTTATGAAGTTGTATCTGAAGAAGTGCAGTCAGGACAGCGTTTTAATGCTCCTCAGCATCTACAGGTTCATAGACCTTTAAATGTTGAAGTTGATTTTATTGATGATAAGCCAGCAACAAAACATGAGATAACGGCAATTGATACAGATTTGGCTCATTATGAATTTACCACTGATGGTGCTGCTGTTTCTCGTGTTCAATTTAAGCGTAAATGGTCAGACAATTCGTTTGAAACAATTTTTCCAGCAACGCAATATGACAGAGAAAAAAGCGCCTTTTTAGTAGCATTTGATCAGGAAACTCCTTTTTATTATCAATTAGAAGGGGTTAAAGATTTGGGGGATACATATCAAGTTGCATACAAAGCTCCATTTAATGGTGGTGTAATAAGAAAAATATTTACAGTATTTAAAGAATCATATCGTTTTGATTTAGCTCTTTCACTAGAATTTAATACCGGTTCTCGTACCATAAGACCACGTGTATTTATCCCATCTCCTATTTTGGCAGAGTTGCGTGAAGATAAGGCAGAAGGCAAAAAGAGTACCGATCTTATTTCTGGGATAGTTAATGATGGCTTGAGCAAGGTGCAAATAGTTCCTAAAAATGATCAAGCTATAGAATCTTATTGGGCTAACCCTAGTTTGTTTGGATCCCAAGATCGTTATTTTGTCCATGCTTTTGTTCATGACCAACATAATTTTGCACAACGTGGTTTTTACAAAGCAGTTGATTTTGAAAGCATGTATGCAATTATAGAAGGTCCTGAAGTAGAAAAAAATAGTACCTGGAACCTTTCTTTTTATGTTGGGCCAAAAGAAGATGATGCGATGACAGCGGTTGATTCTCGTTTGGATCAAACACTTAACTATGGCTGGTTATCATTTATTTCAAAACCCCTTTCAAGAATAGTGTTAGAGGTTTTAAACTTTTTATATAACTATGTTCATAATTATGGCTTAGCAATTATTTTGCTTACTATTCTCATCAAGCTTCTTATGTTTCCGTTCACCTATAAATCAGAAGGTGGCATGAAAAAGCAGGTTGAATATGAAAAGAAAATGGAATATATAAAGAATCGTTATAAAAATGATCCTGAAGCGCTTAATCGTGCACGTGCAGAATATATAGAAAAGCATGGTCTTCCTGGTATGGGAGGTGTTCTATCGGGCTTTTTACAGTTACCAATTTTTTGGGCTTTGAGTACTACGCTATCTAATGCTATTGAATTATATCGAGCGCCTTTTTTATGGATTCCAGATTTATCAGCACGAGATCCGTATTACATTTTTCCTTTAATAATGGTTATTGGTGTTATTTTTTATAACCCTACCTCGGATCCTAGTAAACGCATTACTTCACTTATTTTAGCGGTTATTTTTGCTGCGTTCATATCGAACTTTGCAGCAGGAATTACTTTGTATTTTGCAGTAAATACATTATTAGGAATAGTGCAGTCATTTGTAGTAAAGAAGTTTAAGTTGGTTTAAGTATGATAGAGCAGAGTCAAGTTTTTAAGCAATTACTCAAGCATTTGCAGCAAGTTCCTTATCTTGCTTCAAAAAATTTATATCGCGTGGTACAGCATTTTTTGTCATTAGAACAGTCAAAAGTAGAACAGTTTTGTCAGGCTCTTTTGCAAGCAAAACAATCGATTGTTAAATGTTCTCGTTGTTGTACCTGGCAAGAAAAAGATCAGCCTTGTGTATTTTGTGATTCACCAAAACGTGATCTTTCTACCATTTGTGTGGTAGAAACATGGCAAGAACTTATTGCATTAGAAAAGACGGGTGGTTACCAAGGTCTTTATCATGTGCTTGGGGGAGCATTATGTCCTTTGGAGGGTATAGGTCCGGAACAGTTGACCATTGATAGCTTAATAAAAAGAGTGCAGGATCCGGTAAAAGAAATTATTTTGGCAACGAATCAAACGCCAGAAGGTGAAGCAACGGCATCCTATATTGCTCAAAAACTAAAGCAATCAAAGCTAGTTGTTTCATGCCTTGCTCGTGGGATTCCGGTAGGATCTTCGCTAGAGTTTATGGACCGTGTTACTGTATACAAAGCTCTTTCTGAACGCAGGCCTTTTTAATTGCCGTTAATTTGAAGGGAAGTCCCATGCTTCAGCTTTGCCTTCATCGTTATAGAGCTGGCAAGAACCACATTGCTCAACGCACTCACGAGATGCAAAGCGGCCTTGTTTGCAACATTCACGACAGTTTACTGTTGGCTTATTTTGTACTTGGCGTGTTTTTCTTCCATATTGATATGTACATTTTCCGCCAGGGCATGATTCATAAGATTGACCATCCACTTCTTCAGCTAGTGAACGCAAGGCAAAAACAAATAATATGAGGGCTATAAAGCCTAAAACGGTATCTTTTTTCATGATATAGTTCTCCTTTAACTTTCTTTAAATATTACACCAATAGAATACTAAATTATTTTATAAATTTGCAATAGTTTCAAATAATAAATATTGAGATGGGATATATTGGAAAAAAAATATGAATCGGTACACTGATACTCAAGAATAATTAATTGTAAAACCAAGAACTATGAGAAAACAATGCCATATCAAGAACCTTTTGAATCATCGATGTTTCAAGATCGTAGAAATCTTTTAATACAACGCATTAAAGAAAAGTATCCCGATAAAACAGCGGGAATTGTTTTATTGTTAGGGAATTTTGAGCGTGAAGGCGCTGTTTTTAAACAAGATCCATCATTTTATTATCTTACCGGGATTCAAGAGCCTGCGTGCGCCCTAGTTATTGATCTTGCAACAGAGAGCGTAACCTTATTTGTCCCAAATTTTGGTAAAGAACGAGAAAAGTGGATGGCAGATGCGATTATGCTTGATAAAGGTTTTGAGGTAAAATATGGTGTTGATGCAATTAAATATTTGGGACAACCTTGCGTAGGATATCAATGTTATCCATTTTTTAGCAAGCAAGAATACGCAGATCTTTTAGCTTTTTTAGAAGGTGTAATTAAAGCAGGAAACCCTATTTTTACGCTTAATCCTGAAAATGCTCGTGAATACATAGAACAACGTTATGTATTGCAACGTATTGCTGATATGGTGCCAGATTTTAAAAAATCATTAATAGATGTTTCTTATTTGGTACATGAGCTGCGACGTACTAAAAATACACGAGAAATTGAGCTTCTTTACAAAGCAATAGATATTACTATAGATGCGCAATACGTGCTTGCTCCTGAAGTTCGTCCAGGAATTATTGAGTATGAATTGGAAGGTTTGATCAATTATATATTCATTGGAAAGGGTGGTGTAGTTGCTTTTCCTAGTATTGTAGCAAGTGGTAAGAATAGTACCATTTTGCACTACCATCATAATAATAAAACATTACAAGACGGTGAACTTTTAGTGGTAGATATTGGTGCAGAATATAATGGTTACTGTGCAGATATTACTAGAACATATCCTGTTTCAGGTACGTTTACACCGCGTCAGCGTGAAATTTATATGATGGTTCTTGATACGCAGGAATATATTGCAAATTTAGCAAAACCTGGCTATTGGCTTTCTAATAAAGAGCAGCCAGATAAATCATTATATCATTTGGCAGTTGCTTATTTAGCGCAAAAAGGTTACGACAAATATTTTCTACATGGGATTGGCCATTTTCTTGGTATTGATGTGCATGATGTTGGTGATTATAAAAAACCTTTGGAGCCTGGCGATGTTATTACTATTGAGCCTGGTATTTATATCAAAGAAGAAGAGTTAGGTGTGCGTATAGAAGATGATTACTGGGTTATTGAAGATGGTGTTGTTTGTATGAGCGAACAGTTACCAAAACATCCTGATGATATTGAGCAGATGATGAAGGCTCAGCATAATGAAAATTAGCTTTATACTATTTTTAGGATTATTTACGAGCGTTCTGACTGCTTGGGATGAGAAGTTGCGTGAACAAGAGTATAAAGAGCTAGAAGAGATGTTTTGTACAGTTGATTACAAAGAATTTGTTAGAATTTTTAATACGAAGACATGGTTTTTTACAAAAGAGGATAAAGATATTCTCATAAAAAGCCTATCCTTATTTTGTGAGAACTACATTAAAGACTTGCAGACGGTATTCTCACATGAAGAAGATTATCAAGAAGATTTAAATAAAATAGACTATTTTCAAACCAATCTTGAAGATTTTTTTGAAAGTTTAATTAGCAATCAAGACGAGCCTTATGATGATCCGGATTAATATTACTTCTTTTCTATGTTTTTTTATTTAAAAATAATAATCCTAGTGTAGTAGTAGCAATACCGCTTAATATGCATCCGAGTGCCAGCAATAATGATGATTGCTGGATGAAGAGTCCTGCCAAAAGATATGCAAGAATAGTGCCGCATACGCCGGGAAGAGCATATGGTAATTGTGTCCATGCATGATCATCTAGATATGCTCCTGCGCTGGTGGCAGACATGACGGTAGTTGTTCCAATTGGTGAAATATGATCACCGGCTACAGCTCCAGAAAAAATACTACCAAGTATTGGCAGTAGTAATGGAACTGAGCTAAGAGCTGTTGGTTGACTAAGACCAAAGAATGTAGCAGTCATGGGAACAGCAAGAGGAACCATAACAGCAATAGTACCCCATGAGGAACCAGTTGCAATAGCCGTTAAAAGTGATGTTACAAAAAACATAGCAGGCAAAAGCCATGCTGGTAATGCACCAATTAAAAGATGTGCTAAATATTGGCCCGTTTGTAAATCATTTTTAAGGATGCTGCTAAAAGTCCATGCAAAAAATAAAATTTGTATGGAACCAACCATAAGGTCTAAGCCTTCTTGTGTGATTGGTTTTAAATCTTTTAAAACTATTTTTTTACGGAGCATCATAAGAAGCATGCTTGCGATAAATGCTAATACGCTACCAACAAAGAATGCGTAGAAAATATCAGCTTTTTTAAGTGTTTCAAAAAAGCTATTAGTTCCACCAAAAAGTGTTGAGTTGCCAGAATATAAGAAGGCAAAAAATGAACCGATAACAAGACTTGCAAGAGGGAAGATAAAATCAAGTAATGCTCCCTTGCCAGTAAGTTCTTTCGTTGTTGTTTTTAATGGAGTTTTTCCACCAAAAAGATTACCTGTTTCCTGCGCTATTTTTTCATGTTGAGCCATGAGGCCAAATGAAATGTGATGCTTTACAATGAACCATACACTAAACAAAGTAATAAACGAATAAAATATAAAGGGAATAATATGCAGATAAGCAACGAAAGGGTCTGCTATAAACAAAGGACTATCGTGCATATTTGTTGAAATTCCCGATTTATCCAGCTGCATTAAAAGCATTGCTATCCATGTTGAAATAGGCATTATAATAACAAGAGGTGCTGCAAGTGAATCGATTAAAAATGCAAGTTTTGCGCGAGGTATTTTATAGCCATCAGTAAGAGGTCTCATAATGCAACCGACAGTCAGGCAGCTAAAAAAATCATCAAACATAAAGAGTATTGAAAGTATGATTGATGAAAACTTTGCAGAACGTGCATTTTTTAAAATATTTTTAATAATGTCACCATAGGCAGCTGTTCCACCAGCAGAACTCATAAGACTGATGAGCATGCCGAGTACAATAAGAAAAGCAAAGGTGTAAAGATTTGAAGCATCATAAAGTTGTTCCCAAAAATTTTTTGCCAAAAAGGTTACCGTGTTTATAACATTAAAGTTCTTTACAATAAGGGCAGATGAGACGATACCCAAAAAGAGTGATGGCAGTACGCGGTGCGTAATAATGGCGCATATAAGTACAAGAACTGGAGGAATAAGAACTGCCCAGGTGTTTAGCATAAAAGCCCTTTTAAATTAAGTTTTTCTTTTATTGTAGCAAAATAACCCTAGAGACAGAAGTATTTTTGTATTTTTCCTGGCCAAGAAAGCAGGTTGTTTATTTGACCAAGGCATAAAATTGGGCTAATATAGGGCTATATTCGTTCGTTTTTAAGATCGTAAAATTTCATAGGTATTTCGTTGACCTTAAACAAGGGCATAAAGAATGGATTTCAATAAAGCTTTTTTTCTTAAAAAAGAGGATCGCAAACCTCGTTGGATTGTGATCGATGCAAAAGGTAAAATTTTGGGTCGTATGGCTACAAAAATAGCCGACATATTGCGTGGCAAGGATAAACCAACCTATACGCCTAATCAAGATGGTGGCGATTATGTGATTGTTATCAATGCTAAAGAGGTTAAGTTTACTGGTGATAAGCTAGAAGGTAAAATCTACGACCGTTACACTGGCTGGATGGGTGGCTACAAAACAATTACAGCAGGTAAATTGTTAGAAAAGAACCCTGAACAAGTCGTTGAGCTAGCAGTAAAGCGCATGTTACCAAAGAGCAAGCTTGGCCGAGCAGTATTCAAAAAGCTTAAGGTTTATCCTACAGCAGAACATCCTCATCGAGCACAAGTTGCGTAACTCAAATTAAGAGTTCAAAAAATATAAGGCGCGGGAAATTTCCCGTGCCTTTTTTGTTATCTAAATATTCTTTACAAAGCTTAACAAAAGAGTCTAAAAATATCTTTAACCGTTAAAAACAATGCTAATCCCATAACAGCTATCCAACAGGCATAGTGGATGTATAGCTTAACCTGTTCTGGTAATGGTCTTCGAATAAGTGCTTCGATAGTATAAAAAAGAGCTTGTCCACCATCCATGATAGGAACAGGGATAATATTAAGAACTGCTAGGTTAATACTGATATAAGCGAGCAATAATAAGAAGATCTTAAACCCTTTGGAAGCGCTTTTTATGGTTTGAGAAATGACCATGATAGGACCGCCAAGGTTTTTTGTGTCCTTTTTAACAAACATGTTTTTAAAGACGAGAATCGTTTGCCAAATAATCTCATGAGTTCCTTGTACGCCAAGTTTTATCGATTCGGCTAGGCCATACTGGGGAATAATAAAATCGAGCCCTAGATACCCTTCTTTTTCTCCATTAGGCAAGGTTCTTTCGCCGATAGTTACGGGTAATGTTTGTTCTTGATCATCATGAAGGATTGTTAGAATTACTTGTTGGCCGGGTTTTTTTCGGATAGTATTAAGAAGCTCTAAAGTATTATTGCTTACGCTGAGTCCATCTATTTTTAAAATAGCATCGGAAGATTGCAATCCAGCTTGCTGAGCGGGAGAGCCAGCTTCAACCATGCTTACTTGAGTACTTGCGTTGCCAGGGTACAAAGGTGGAAGCTTTGGCATACCAAAAAAATAAAGGGAGGAAATGGCTACGTAAGCAAAGAGTACATTGAAAACAATGCCGCCAGCAATGACGAGCATTTTTTGATAATAAGGTTTTTGAGTAAAAGAGTATGTATTACCTGCTTCGTCTTGGTTTTCTCCCTGCCCTTGGATTTCAACGTAGCCACCCAAAGGTAATGCAGAGAGGGTAAAATTGGTTTGACCGATTTTTTTACTGAAGATTTTGGGTCCCATTCCTATAGAAAAGGTAGGGGTAGCTATTTTGAATAGTTTACAAAAAATAAAATGGCCGAATTCATGAAATCCTATCAAGAATCCTATACCTGCTATTCCCAGGAAAATATAAAATCCTTGAGCTACGAGGTTTACGACCAAAGAAATAAGTGCCATAGATGTCTCCCTGCCTGATGGCCATTGAACTGTTTTTACTCTGAATTTTTATAACATTAGCATGGATCTTTTCTTGCGTCTATGTAAAAAACTTATTTTTTATACTATTAAGTGCGGTTTAGCTTGAAAAAGTTGCTAAAAAGATTAAACTACTATTAAACCCTTAAAATTTTCAAAGGTTTTCATTTTTTTATTAGAAATAAAGGAAATTAAGGCACAGGTTTGAAGTGTCTTAATTTGGGTTTTTCGTTTAACGATATAACTATTTAGGAATTATTGATTATGCCTACAACTAATCAGCTCTCTCGTAAGGCCCGTACAAAGGTTACTTACAAGTCAAAAAGTGCAGCCCTTAAGGGTGCGCCACAGGCTCGTGGTGTATGTACTCGTGTTTTTACTACTACACCTAAAAAGCCAAACTCAGCTCTTCGTAAGGTTGCGCGTGTAAAACTTTCAACAGGCTACGAAGTCACAGCGTATATTCCTGGTGAAGGACATAATTTGCAGGAGCACTCTGTTGTTCTTGTTCGTGGTGGTAGAGTTCCTGATTTGCCAGGTGTAAAATATCATATAGTTCGCGGAACACTTGACTGTGCTGGTGTTCAAAATAGAAGACAGGCTCGTTCACTCTATGGGGCTAAGCGTCCTAAGTCCTAAATATTAACGGAAGGTACAATTAATGGCACGACGCAAAAAAGTTGCGACATATCGACGCACAATTGGAGGCGATGAGCGCTATGGTTCAGAGCTCATTCAAAAATTTATTAATGTAGTTATGTGGCGAGGAAAGAAAAGCGTTGCACGTACAATAGTTTACGATGCAATAGATCAATTGATAAAAAAAGCTGGCGACAAGGATAAAGGATTAAAGCTCTTTCAAGAGGCTTTTAATCAAGTAGTTCCCGCTGTTGAAGTTCGTCCTCGTCGTGTTGGTGGTAGTGTTTATCAAATTCCTATGGAAGTTGAATCTAACAGAGCACAATCTTTAGCAATGCGTTGGCTTATTCAAGCTGCGTCATCTCGTTCAGATAAAACGATGGGTGTTCGCTTGGCTTATGAATTGCTTGATGCGCGTGAAGGCCGTGGAAGTGCTGTTAAGAAAAAAATTGATGTACATAAAATGGCAGAAGCAAACCGTGCCTTCTCTCATTATGCGTGGTAGTCGAATTTCAAAGGTGTATTAAATGAGTAAAAAATTATCTCATTATAGAAATATAGGTATAGCCGCTCATATTGATGCTGGTAAAACGACAGTTACTGAGCGTATTTTGTTTTATACTGGTGTTAGCCACAAAATTGGTGAAGTTCATGAGGGCGAAGCTGTCATGGACTGGATGGAGCAAGAACGTGAACGTGGTATTACCATTACTTCTGCCGCTACAACGTGTTCGTGGAAAGATTATAATATTAACATTATCGATACGCCGGGCCACGTTGACTTTACTATAGAAGTAGGGCGATCGCTGCGTGTTTTAGACGGCATGATCGGCGTGTTTTGTGGTGTTGCTGGTGTTCAACCACAATCGGAAACGGTGTGGCGCCAAGCAAATCGCTACAAGGTCCCACGTATCATTTTTGTAAATAAGCTTGATCGTATAGGTGCTGATTTTGCACGAGTTGTTGATGATGTTAACAATAAGCTTGGTGTAAATGCTATACCAATGCAAATTCAGGTTGGAAAATCTGATGAATTTAGCGGCATCATTGATGTTTTGACAAAAAAGATGGCGACTTTTAGTGATGATCAAGGCATTACTATTACCTGGCAAGATGTTCCAGCTGAATATGTTGGTCAGGTTGAAAAGCTTTACCTTAGAATTCTTGAAGCTGCCTGTGATTTCGATGATGCTCTAGCTGAAAAATTTTTGAATGAAGAGCCGATAGCGGTAGAAGAAATAAAAACTGCTTTACGTAAGGGCGTTCTTGATATGAAAGTTGTGCCATCTTTTTGTGGTACTGCTTTCAAAAATAAAGGAGTTCAGCTTGTTCTTGATGCAGTTGTAGATTATCTTCCTTCTCCTTTGGATGTTCCTCCTGTTGTTGGACAGGATCCTTCAACTGGTGCTGAGATTATAAGAAAAGCAGATCCTAACGAGCCTTTTGCTGCATTAGCATTTAAGATTATGACAGATCCGTATGTTGGTGTTTTAACGTTTTTGCGTGTTTACTCTGGCCAGCTTAAATCTGGTTCTTATGTGTTGAATGCAAGTAACGGTAAAAAAGAGCGTGTTAGCCGTCTTGTAAAAATGCATGCAAATAAGCGAGAAGAGATTGATGAGGTAAGTGCAGGTGATATTTGTGCTGCAGTAGGTGTGAAGGATGCTATCACAGGAAATACTCTATGTGATGAAGGTCATCCTATTATTCTTGAATCTATTGACGTACCACCTCCCGTTATTTCTGCTTCTATTGAGCCAAAAAATAAAGCTGACTATGAAAAAATGACATTAGCATTACGTAAAATGATGCTTGAAGATCCGTCATTTAAATTCTCATATGATACTGAAACTGGTCAAACAGTAATTCAGGGAATGGGAGAGCTGCATCTTGAAATTGTGGTGGATCGTTTAAAGCGTGAGCACAAAGTAGAGGTAGTTCAAGGAAAACTTCAAGTTGCTTATAGAGAAACTATTCAAAAACCTGCTGAAGCTGAAGGTAAATACATTAAGCAAACAGGTGGTAAAGGTCAGTATGGGCACGTTTGGTTGAAAGTAGAGCCTTTAGAGCGAGGATCCGAATTTATATTTGAGGATGCTGTTGTTGGGGGTTCTGTACCAAGAGAATTTGTTCCTGCTGTAGAAAAGGGTCTTAAAGAAGCATTACCTTCTGGTATTTTGGGTGGATATCCTATTGTAGATATTAAAGCAACCTTATATGATGGTTCTTATCACGATGTGGATTCTTCTGAATTAGCATTTAAAGTAGCAGCTTCTATGGCATTTAAAGCTGCGATGGCGAAAGCTTCTCCTGTGCTGCTTGAACCTATAATGAAGGTTGAAGTAGAAACTCCAGATGAATATCTTGGTGACGTAATGGGTGACTTGAACTCACGACGCGGTAGAATTTCTGGTATGGATGTAAAAGAGGGAACTCAGTTTATATCAGCAGAGGTTCCTTTGGCGGAAATGTTGGGGTATGCCACAAATTTACGCTCAATGACTAAAGGTCGAGCTGGATATTCTATGGAATTTGAGTGTTATCGCGAAGTTCCACAGAGTGTACAAAATGCAATTGTAGAGAAAAAGAGTAAATAGTTGGATTAATTAATTAAATAATAGTTTTTGGGAGTCCATTCATGGCAAAAGAACAATTTCAGCGAAAAAAACCGCATGTTAATGTCGGTACTATTGGTCACGTTGACCACGGTAAAACAACGTTAACCGCTGCAATAACAAAGCACCAAGCTTCTAAAGGTTTGGCATCAGCTAAAGCATTTGATGAAATTGATAATGCACCAGAAGAAAAAGCACGTGGTATTACTATTGCTACATCTCACGTAGAGTATGAGTCTCCTAAGCGTCACTTTGCTCACGTAGACTGCCCTGGTCACGCTGACTATGTAAAAAATATGATTACTGGTGCTGCTCAGATGGATGGTGCAATTTTGGTTGTATCAGCTGCTGATGGTGCTATGCCTCAGACTCGTGAACACATTCTCTTGGCACGCAACGTAGGTGTTCCTGCGATTGTTGTGTTCTTGAACAAATGTGACATGGTCGATGACCCAGAAATGATCGACATGGTAGAAGAAGAAGTTAGAGAATTATTGACCAAATATGATTTTCCTGGTGATAAGGTTCCTTTTATAAGAGGATCAGCTGTTAAAGCTCTTCAAGGTGAAAATTCTGAGTTAGGCGGTCAAGCAATTGACAAATTAATGGAAGCTTTAGATAACTACATTCCTGAGCCGGCTCGTGAAATTGATAAACCATTCTTGATGCCTGTTGAACAAGTATTTTCGATTTCTGGTCGTGGTACTGTAGCAACTGGTCGTATTGAGCGTGGTAAAGTTAAAGTTGGTGATGAAGTTGAAATTATTGGTTTCGGAACCAAAATGAAAACAACAGTTACTGGCGTTGAAATGTTTAAAAAAGAAATGACTGATGGTCAAGCTGGTGAAAACGTTGGCTTGCTTCTTCGTGGTGTGAAAAAAGAAGATGTAGAGCGCGGCATGGTTGTTGTTGCTCCTGGTTCTATTACGCCACACAAAAAGTTTAAGTGTCAAGTATACGTGTTGAGTAAAGATGAAGGTGGAAGACATAGTCCATTCTTCAATGGTTACAGACCACAGTTCTATTTTAGAACAACAGACGTTACTGGTATTGTAACATTGCCTGCTGGTCGAGAAATGGTTATGCCTGGTGACAACGTTGTATTAGACGTTGACTTGATTTCACCAATTGCGATGGAAAAAGATCTTCGTTTTTCTATTCGTGAAGGTGGCAGAACTGTTGGATCTGGTGTTGTAACTGAAATTTTAGAATAAGGTTTAGGACAGGTTTTATGAAAAAGCAAAAAATTCGCTTATCATTAAAATCCTATGATCATCAGTTGCTCGATAAAGCAGTAAAACAAATTGTTTTGACAGCAAAAAGAACAGGCTCTGAAATAGTTGGGCCTGTTCCATTGCCTAATAAAAGACAAATTTTTACTGTTCTACGATCTCCTCATGTTGATAAGAAGTCAAGAGAACAATTTGCACTAACAACGCATAAACGTATTCTTGATATCGTTGCGCCTTCAGATCAAACAATGGACGCATTGATGAAATTAAATATTTCATCTGGGGTTGACGTAGAAATAAGTTAAGATGAAAGGTCTAGGATGCTGAAAGGTTTATGGGGAAAAAAAATTGGAATGACGCAAGTATTTTCTAAAGAAAATATTGTGGTTCCAGTTACGGTGATTGATCTTGATAATTGGTATGTAACCAACATCAAGACCAATGAGCGTGATGGTTATTCTGCTATTCAAGTTGGTCACTTGAGAAAAAAATACAGTGATCAACCATTTTCAAAAGATTGGCTGAAGCAACCAAAAGATTACTTTGTGTTTTTAAGAGAAATTAAATTAGAGAAAGAGCCTGAAACGCCTTTTGAAATAGGACAAGCATTAGATATAACTTCTGTTATTGAAGAGGGTAAAAATGTTGATGTCTTTGGTATAACAAAAGGTAAGGGTTTCCAAGGTGTTATCAAGCGACATGGTTTTAGAGGGGGTCCTGCGAGTCACGGTCCTCGATTTGGAAGATGGCCCGGTTCGGTTAGCTTTATGCGCTCTCAAGGTAGAGTTATTAAAGGGAAAAAATTACCTGGACACATGGGTGTTGCTAATCGTGTAATGAAAAACTTGGAAATTATTAAGATTGAAAATGGATCAAAAATTGCCTTGGTAAAAGGCAGTGTTCCAGGAAATTCAGGATCGCTCGTATTTATGCAGAAAGCGTAAGCAATGTGTGCTCGAAAAATGAATAATACAAATACTGATATAAAAGATGCTCAAGTAATGCAAGAAAAAGATTTGGCGAATATTGTCGCAAGGCGAGAAGTTTCTGCCGCATCTTTTTCAACATGGGTTCGTCAGCTTTTGCAAAATTGGCGACAAGGAACCGTGGGTTGCAAAACAAGAGCAGAAGTAAATCGTACAGGTAAAAAACCTTGGAAACAAAAAGGTACTGGTAGAGCTCGTGCTGGTACTGCTCGATCTCCATTATGGAGAGGTGGCGGTATTGTTTTTGGGCCTCAGCCTCGTACGCGTACGTTGAAAGTAACAAAAAAAGTAAAAGAAGGTGTTTTAAACACGCTTTTATGGAATGCTGTTGACGCTGGAAAAGTTGTTACCTTGAATTGGAAGCTTGATGCTGCCAAACCAAAAACAGCATTAGCTCAACAAGTACTAAAGCAGGCAGGTCTTGATATTGTTAAGGTTTGTTTGTTGTTGCCGGCTGATGACTTTTTGCATTTTGCTTCATTTGGAAATATACCTAATGTTAGAGTTGTTCCTTTTGATGCGGTAAATGCTTATGATCTAGCTTTGGCAGATAAATGGGTTGTTTTGGAAAAAGATTTAGACGTCTTTAAGGATATGGTGAGTGCATGGCATTAACAATTTATGATATTATTCAGGGACCCATTATTACCGAAAAGGCTTCTGATCTAGTAAATAATTTGAATAAAGTTGTTTTAAAAGTACATAACAAGGCAAATAAGCCTCTGATTAAAGAAGCTCTAGAAAAACTTTTTGATGTAAAAGTTGCTGATGTTCGTGTGATGGTTCGTAAGGGAAAGACTCGTTCGTTTAAAGGAAAAACTACTGTTGCCTCTGATCAAAAACGAGCAATTATTACTTTGAAACCTGGATACTCGCTTAACATGACAGAAACTCCTGGAGCAGCTGCTACGGAAGTCGTAGAGCGTCCAGAGGCAAAAAACTAAGTAAGAAAGAATAAGAAATGGCAATACGGACAAGAAAACCACGAAACGCATCATTACGATTTCAGACCTTTTTAATATCTGATGATATTACTACAACAACACCAGAAAAATCATTAGTTGTTGGGTTAAAAAAACAAGGCGGTAGAAATACGTACGGAAGAATAACTGTTCGCCATAGAGGCGGTGGTGCTGCTCGTAAATATCGAATTGTTGATTTTAAAAGAGATATTCATGATGTTCCAGGTAAATTAACAACTATTGAATATGATCCTAATAGAAATGTTCGTATAGGGTTGGTTACTTATGCAAATGGAGCAAAGCGTTATGTTTTGATACCAGAGGGACTTAATGTAGGCAACATTATATTTGCAGGCGAATCTGTCGAGCCTAAAATTGGTAATGCTCTGCCATTGAAAGCCATACCTGTTGGTTTTATGGTTCATAATATAGAAATTAAGCCGGGATCTGGTGGGAAGCTTGTTCGTAGTGCTGGAAGTTCTGCCCAAGTTATGGCTAAAGAAGGTGAAAATGTAACCTTAAAAATGCCTTCTGGTGAAATTAGAATGGTTAATCAAAACTGTTGGGCGACAGTGGGAACTTTGGGTATGGCTGAGTACAAAAACTTGATTATTGGAAAAGCTGGACGCACACGTCATCTAGGCATTAGACCAACAGTGCGAGGTATGGCTATGAACCCTGTTGACCATCCACATGGTGGTGGTGAAGGTCGTTCGAAATCTGGTTCTCATCCTGTATCTCCATGGGGTAAAGGTGCTAAGGGAACTAGAACTCGTACAAGAAAAAATCCATTGATTATTAGAAGAAGAAAGAAATAACTGTTAGGCAAGAAGTGAATATATTATGACTAGATCGGTAAAAAAGGGACCTTTCGTTGACGAATCCCTTATGAACAAAGTTGAGAAATTAAAATCGAGTGGTAAGCGTGATGTGATAAAGACATGGTCACGCAGAAGCATGGTTATTCCTGATTTTGTTGGATTAACTATTGCTGTTCATAATGGAAAGAAATTTGTACCTGTTTTTATTACTGAAAACATGGTGGGGCATTATTTGGGAGAGTTTGCTCCAACACGAACGTTTAAAATGCACAGTGGCCAACGTAAAGCTGTAGTTGCCGGGTAATATAAAATTAGGTATATTAGTATAATAGGCAAAAAAGCCCTTGTACTGCTATAGATAAGATAATTTGCAAAAATTTTTTTTGCATAGAGGAATAAAATGCAGTTTGTTGCAAAATCAAAATTTGTACGAAAATCACCGTATAAAATAAGGCCTTTGGCTGACTTTATACGAGGAAAAAATGTTAAAACAGCTATAGATTGGCTTTATGCCAATGAGACACAGCGAGTTACTCCCCTTAAAAAAGTGCTTGAGTCAGCTGTTGCTAATGCAAAAAATTTAAAAAATGCTAAACCTGAAAATCTTTATATTAAAGATCTTAGGGTTGATCAAGGCCCTATTTTCCGCTATTACAAGGCTGGAGCTATGGGTCGAGCAGAGATTTTACGTAAACGTTTTAGTCATATAAGTGTGACTTTAGAAGATAAGCAGAAAGAGGTATAGCGTGGGACAAAAGGTAAGCCCTGTAGGCTTTCGTGTTGGTGTTTATCGTGATTGGGATGCACACTGGTTTGCAAGAAAATCTTATGGGAAACAATTGCTTGAAGATCTTGCAGTTAGAAAATATTTAAATAAAGTTCTTGATGGTGCAGAGATAGGAAGAATTGAAATAGAAAAAGCTGGCGATAGTGTCAAAGTTACTATTCATTCTGCTCGTCCTGGCCAAGTAATAGGAAAAAAAGGCCAAGATATTGATCAATTGAGACAGCACCTTAGCAAATTAATTGGCCGTAAAAGCATAGAAATTTCTGTGCAAGAAATAAAGAAGCCTGAACTTGATGCTAATGTGGTTGCGCGTAATATAGCATCTCAGCTTGAAAAGCGAGCAAGCTATAAATCTGTAATGAAAAAGGCTGTTAGTGCTGCAATGAGAAGTGGTGCTAAAGGAATAAAAATTCGCTGCTCTGGCCGCTTGGGTGGAGCTGAAATTGCTCGAGAAGAGTGGGTCCGTTTTGGTGCGATTCCTTTACATACACTTAGATCTGATATTGACTATGGATTTGCTCAAGCAAAGACGACCTACGGAATAATAGGGGTAAAAGTTTGGATTTGTAAGGGTGATTATCCAGTAGTTTAAAAATTAGTGAACTAAGAGAGAATTATTATGTTAATGCCAAAAAAAACTAAGTATCGCAAAACACAAAAAGGCACTATGAAGGGGCGCTCCAAAGGTGCACAAGAGGTTTTCTTTGGAGAATATGGCTTGCAAGCAGTCGAGCCTGCATGGTTAACTTCGCAACAAATTGAAGCAATGCGTGTTACCATTTCAAGAAGATTAAAAAAAACGGGTAAATTATTTTTACGTGTTTTTCCTGATAAGCCAGTTACAAAAAAACCAGCTGAAACTCGTATGGGTAAAGGTAAAGGGGCTCCTGAGAGTTGGGTTGCTGTTGTTAAACGTGGAAGAGTCATTGTTGAAATTGAGGGATTATCTGAGGCTGAAACAAAGCAAGCTTTGCAGTCAGCTGCCTATAAGTTACCTATGAAAACTAAATTTGTGGCAAGGGATCATGAGCAAAATGCGTGAAGAATTAAAAAACATGAGTGATGTTCAATTAAAAGAAAAGATTGAAGATCTTAAGCGAGAATATTTTAGTTTGAGACTAAATGCATCTACCGCTCATATAAAAGATTATTCGCAATTTAAAAAATTACGTAAAAATATTGCTCGTATTTTTACTCAGTTAAATAGTAAAAGTCGAGACTAAAGAACGTGATTAAGGATATTGCTGTGGAAGAAAAAAACATAAAACAAAAAAGCGTACTTACTGGAAAAGTTGTTTCAGATAAAATGGATAAAACTATTTTAGTGGAATATGAACGCACGTATAAAAGTGTGCTTACTAATAAAATTATGCGTTCAGTAAAAAAATACAAAGTGCATGATGAGCGTGAAGAAGCAAAAGTGGGCGATATGGTTGAATTTTTTGAAGGTCGTCCTGTTTCAAAAACAAAATATATGTATTTAGCGCGCGTTGTGCGTTAATTAAATGAGGTAATTGAGCATGATTCAAAAGCAGACATATTTGGAAGTTGCCGATAACTCAGGAGCAAAATTACTGCAGTGTATTCATATTGTTGGAAGCACAAGTAAAAGATTTGCATACCTTGGTGATAGAATTAAGTGCGCGGTAAAAAAAGCAATTCCAGGTGGCATGGTTAAAAAAGGTGACGTTGTTGATGCTGTTATCGTGCGTACAGCAAAAGAGAATAAACGGAATGATGGTAGCTATATTCGCTTTGGCGATAATGCTGCTGTTATCATTAAAGATAACGATATGGTTGCTACACGTATATTTGGTCCTGTAGCCCGTGAGTTAAAACAATCATTCCCTAAAGTTGTTTCATTAGCTCCTGAAGTGCTATAAGAGGTAATTAAAATATGGAACGTGTAAAAAAAACTGACACAGTTACCGTGGTTTCTGGTAAAGATAAAGGCAAAAGCGGTAAAGTTATTGAAATTTTGCCTAAAAAAGGTAAAGTATTGGTTAAGGGTGTTGCTCTGGTTACTAAGCATCAAAAAGCTCGTAAACAGGGTGAAGTTTCTGCTATCAAGAAGCAAGAAAGTTTTGTTGATCTCTCAAATGTTATGCCTAATTGTACTTCTTGCAAAAAACCTGTTCGCATAGGGGCAAAAGTCATTGATTCGGGCAAACGCATAAGAGTTTGTAAAAGTTGTAATGAAAATTTTTAGGTCTATGAGGAATATCAATGGCTAGAGCGCGCTTAGATGAATTATACAAAAAAGAAATTCGTCCTCAATTAAAGAAAGATTTGGGGTACGGAAATATTATGGAAGTACCTAAACTTTCAAAGATCGTTGTTAATATTGGTGTTAAAGAGGCGGTTTCCGATAGTCGTATTTTGACTAAGGTTGCAGATGTTCTAGCTAAAATCACAGGACAAGTGCCCGTTCGTACTCTTGCAAAAAAATCTATTGCTGGATTTAAAATTAGAGAAGATATGCCAATAGGTCTTAAGGTTACTTTAAGAAAAGATAGCATGTATGAGTTTTTGGATCGCTTGGTAAACTTGGCTTTGCCTAAAGTTAAAGATTTCCAGGGACTTAAAACTAAGCTTGACACTTGCGGTAACTATAATTTGGGATTAAAAGAGTGGTCAATATTTCCTGAAGCTGAAAAAGCAAGTGAAGAATTAGCAAGCGGTATGAACATAACATTTCATATCGTTAACAAGAAGAATGAAGATGCGTTAGCATTGTTGAAAAAATTTGGTATGCCCTTTAAAAAAGCGGCACGTTAACTGAGGTTAGGATATGGCAAAAAAGTCCTTAATTGAAAAAGCAAATAAAACACCAAAATTTGCAGTAAGACAAAGAAATAGATGTAAAGAGTGCGGCAGGCCTCGTGGTTATATGAGAATGTTTATGTTATGCAGAATTTGTTTTAGAAAATATGCATTAGAGGGTTGGCTACCGGGCATTAAAAAGGCCAGCTGGTAGAACCTGTAGAGGATAGATAATGTCAATTGATTCAATAGGAAATTTTTTAACTATTATACGTAACGGTTTTGTTTTGGGTAAGCGTTCTGTTGAAGCTCCTTTTTCAACTCTAAAATTTGATATTGCTCAAATACTCAAAGAAGAAGGCTTTATAAAAGATGCTGTTCTTATTGAAAAAGAAAATAACAAAAAATATATAAAACTGTTCTTGAAATACGTTAATGGTGAATCGGTTATTCATGAATTAACACGCATAAGTAAGCCGAGTAATCGTTATTATGTTGGGGCTAAAAATGTTAAGCCCGTGATGGGAAATTTGGGATTATCAATCCTTACTACTAATAAAGGGCTCATGACTGACAAAAGAGCTAAAGAATTATCAGTAGGTGGGGAAGTTATTTGCTCGGTTTGGTAAGGAATTTTATGTCAAAGATTGGAAGAAGACCAATTGATTTGGGTGATGTTCAAATAGAAGTTAAGGGAAGCGAAGTACATATCAAAGGAAAAAATGCATCAAGCGTGCATGTTTTGCCCGATATGCTTTCTGTTCAAGTAGATAAAGATAAAAAGCAATTGAAACTTATGTGTAAAGAGTCTAATGCTGAAAACAATAGAGTCTGGGGTTTACACAGAGCTTTGTTATCCAACAAAATAGTTGGCGCTGACAAAGGTTTTGTAAGAGAGCTGAATATAACGGGGTTAGGGTACAAGGGTGTTCTTTCAGGGAATAAGGTTGTTTTTTCTTTAGGTTTTAGCCATAAAATTGATTTTCCTGTTCCTCAAGGCATTTCCTTTGAAATTGATAAAACAGGTCAAGTTATCAAAATTAAGGGAACCGATAAAGAACAACTAGGATTGATTGCCAGCAGAATTCGTTCATTAAGACCACCTGAGCCTTATAAAGCTACTGGTATAAAGTTTGCACAAGAAACAATTTTGCGTAAAGCTGGTAAGAGTTAATTTTAACCAATATAAGGAACTGTTGTGTCATTAGTAAGAAAATTAAAGAAAAGAAAAGAGCGTAGAGCATTACGTGTACGCAAAGCGTTTGATGCGAGTGATCTTCCGCGCATTACGGTTTTTCGTAGCGCAAAACATATGTATGGTCAATTGATTAATGATGCTTCAGGAGAAACTGTTGCTAGTTATTCTACATTATCCTTAGAAAAGAAAATTAAGGGTGATAAAAAGGCTGTTGCCCATCATATAGGGGTTGAACTTGCAAAGAAGGCATTAGGCGAAGGAATTAAGCAAGTTGTTTTTGATCGTGGAGCATTTTTATATCACGGTCGAGTAAAAGCATTTGCAGATGGTCTTCGTGAAGGTGGATTAAAAATTTAAGTACGATATTCAAGGTAGGAATTTAAAAAATGGCTGATGAGCGAAAAGAAAAAGAAAAAACATTCGTAGACTCTGTTGTGAGTGTACGCCGTGTTACAAAAGTGACAAAAGGTGGAAAACGTTTTTCTTTTTCAGCATTTGTAGTTTCTGGTGATCAACAGGGGAATATTGGTATAGCTCTTGGTAAGAGTAAAGAAGTTTCTTCTGCTATTGCTAAAGCGACTGCTCGTGCAAGAAAAGATATGATAACTATTCCTTTACGTGATAAAACAATTCCTTACAGCGTTTCTGGTAAACATGGCGCTAGTAAGGTTGTGATTAGATCTGCCTATAAGGGAACGGGAGTGATTGCTGGTGGTGCGGTTCGTGCTATCATGAAGGCAGCAGGTATAGAAGATGTATTGGCAAAATCACTTGGTTCAGCAAATAAGCAGAACGTAGTAAAGGCAACACTAAATGCGTTGGCTAAATTACGAAGTGTAAAAAAAATGGCTCAATTAAGAAATAAAACACCTAAGCAAATCATAAAGGGAAGTCATGTTTCAGCTCAGTAATCTTACTTCTGCAGGAAAAAAAAGAAAGCGCATAGGTCGCGGAGGTAGCCGTGGAGGAACTTCCGGAAAAGGACATAAAGGTCAGAAGGCTCGAACTGGACATCATGGTGTTGGTGTCGGATTTGAGGGTGGCCAAATGCCTTTGTCTCGCCGTTTGCCAAAACATGGATTTAATAATAAACCTTTTGCTCAAGAATGGATCATTGTTAATGTTGACGTTTTGAACACGGTATTCAGCGATGGCGATGAAGTAACAAAAGAAAAATTGCAAGAACTTGGTGTAATAACACCAAAAAAAGGCAGCAAAGGCAAAAGATTTAATTCAATCAAAATATTAGGTAACGGTTCTTTGTCAAAAAAATTAACTGTTTTTGCTGACGCCGCAAGTCAATCTGCAATAGAATTAATTCAAGCAGCTGGTGGAAAAATTAATTTAACCAAGGAGAAGTAGTGATCCTTTTGCGAAATTTCAAGAATATTTTTGCAATTTCTGAATTGCGAAAGAAAGTGTTTTTTACTCTTGGTTCGCTTATCATTTATAGATTGGGAACGTATATACCGGTTATAGGAGTTAATGTTCCTATGCTGGGTGAACATATGAAGCGAGCTACGGGTGTAGGTGGCTTATTGGGTTATCTTGATATTTTTTCTGGTGGAGCATTGAGTAAATCAACCCTTTTTGCTCTTGGTATTATGCCGTATATTACGGCTTCTATCATGATGCAAATTTTGAGTATGACTTTGCCTTCTTTAGAGCAATTGCTCAAGGAAGGGGAATACGGTAAAAAGATTATCAATCAATATACACGCTACTTGGCTTTAGGGTTAAGTGTTATGTATAGCTACTGGTATTCTGTATATATAGAGAATGCTAATTTAGCATTAACTCCAGGATGGAGTTTTCGCTTTATTTTTGTTCTTTCTATGACCGTAGGTTGCTTGCTTGTCATGTGGCTTGCTGATCAAATTTCTTTGTTTGGCGTAGGCAATGGTAGTTCTATGATTATCTTTGCTGGTATTGTTTCCAGAATTCCTGGTTATATTATTCAGACAAGGGAACTTGTTCAATTAGGAACGCTACAGCTTTGGCAAGCACTCTTTATACTTTTCATATTTATTATTATTACAGGGTTTATTGTTTTCCTGGAAAAGGGAGAACGAAAAATTCCTGTACAATATGCAAGAAGAGTTATAGGAAACAGGGTCTATGGAGGGCAAAGTACCTATATTCCTTTTAAAATTAACACAGCGGGAATTATGCCGGTTATTTTTGCTTCTCAATTTTTGCAATTTCCTGCAACAATTTCTGTTTTGCTATCACAGCGAGCAGAGATCTTTCGATGGATTTCTGAATTGCTGAAGCCTACAGGACTATTTTTTAATTGTTTGGAATTTGGTTTAATTGTATTTTTTTCTTATTTTTATACTATGCTGGTGTTTAATCCAGAAGAACTTGCAGATAATATTAAGAAAAGCGGTGGCTTTATACCTGGTATTAGACCGGGTAAAAAAACGGCTGAATTTTTCTATTATATTTTGATCCGCATAGGTCTTGTAGGTGCCATTTATCTAGCAGGGTTGGCGTTAATGCCGAATATTCTGTATGCATTATTCCGTATGCCTCCTTTTATAGGCGGAACTTCATTGCTTATTGTTACAGGGGTAGCCTTAGAGCTTTCTGCGCAAGTTGAATCGTATTTAATTGAGCATCGCTATGAAGGGTTTTTAACATCTGGCAGGATGAAGGGAAGGATTGCTCGGTGAGTACAGCATCAGGTAAGAAACAACTTGTAGTTTTTATAGGCCCTCCGGGTTCAGGTAAAGGGTCGCTCTCTCAGCTTTGTGTCCAAAATTTTGGATGGAAGCAGCTCTCTACAGGGTATCTCTGTAGAAAGCATATTAATGAGCAAACAGAAATAGGCCAGCAGATAGATTTTTCTATTAAATCTGGTAAGCTGGTTTCTGATAGCCTCATCGTGCGTATGGTTGAGGAGTGGCTCATAGAGCCTTCTTTAGAGGTGCCTCATATTATTCTTGATGGCTTTCCTCGTAACGTGTCTCAGGCTGAGGCGCTTCATGCCATGATTGTTGAGAAACTTTCTGATTTTCAATTGACAGTTTTTAAATTTTTTGTGTCAGATGAGGTTGTTGCAAGAAGGCTTTTGACTCGATTTATTTGTGAAAATAAAGATTGTCAGGCTGTATATTCAGATCAAGCTGGAGGAGTAAATCCGAAGGTTTCTGGCGTTTGCGATTATTGTTCTTCATGTCTTGTTAAGCGCAATGATGATGAGGAGCAAACAATTATTAATCGTCTAAAAACGTATAGAATGCATGAGCATGAGCTGATAAGTTTTTATAAAACAAGAGGGTTGCCAGTTAATGAAATAGACGCGGAAAGATCTCTAGAAGGCGTCTTTAAGATTTTTAAAAATATGGTATTTGGATAGAGCAATATGATCATTATAAAAAATAAATTATCAATTCAAAAAATGCATCAAGCAGGTCAAAAACTTGCTGATTTATTTGATGCAATTGGTAAGCATATTGTTCCAGGAACAACAACATTACAGCTTGATTCTTGGATAGAAGCAGAATTAAAAAAACAAGGTCTTGTTTCTCAATCTAAGGGTTACAAAGGATACAGGCATGCAAGTTGCATTTCTGTGAACGATGAGGTTGTACATGGAGTTCCTGGTAATACCACTATTAAACAAGGTGATCTTGTAAAAGTTGATATTTGTGCTTCATGGAAGGGATATTGTGCTGACGCTGCCCGTTGCTATGTAGTTGGTGATGTCAGTGGTGATATTAAAAAGTTGATTGAAGCTGCTCAGAAGGCTTTGGATAAAGGTATTGAAAAAGCTGTGCCAGGCAATAGACTTTCAGATATTTCTGCGAGCATTCAACAGGAAGTAGAAAAGCATGGTTTTGGCGTAGTAAGAGATTTTGCAGGGCACGGTATAGGAAAAGTTATGCATGAAGAGCCTGAAATTTTAAATTATGGCCAACCTGGCAAAGGTCCTGTTTTGCGTGCTGGTATGACTTTAGCTATAGAACCCATGATTACTATGGGGCATTATGCTGTATATGTAACACAAGATGGATGGACAGTGAAAACAAAGGATAAAAGCTTGGCAGCACACGTAGAAGATACAATTGTTATTACAGAGAAAGGTCCCCAGGTTTTGACTAGAAAAAGTAATCAAGTGGGGGTAGAGTAGTATGACACAAAAAAAAGAAGAAGTTATACGCATAGATGGTATTGTTAAAGAAACGTTACCGAACGCTATGTTTCGCGTAGAAATAGAGGGCGGGCATATAGTTTTGGGACATGTTTCGGGCAAAATGCGTATGCACTATATTAAAATTTTGCCTGGAGATAAGGTTGCACTTGAGCTTTCACCTTATGATTTAAAGCGTGGAAGAATTGTGCATCGCTATAAAAGTTAAGCATAATTGAGGGATATCATGAAAGTTCGTACATCGGTAAAAAAAATTTGTAAAGATTGTCGTGTTGTGCGCCGCAAAAACATTGTAAGAATTATTTGCGACAAAAACCCACGACATAAGCAACGCCAAGGCTAATTAGAGGATATAAAAAATGGCACGTATAGAAGGTGTTAATTTACCAATCAATAAACGTATAGAGTATGGCCTAACTTATATTTTTGGTATAGGTCTAAAAAATTCACGCGATATTTTAAATAAAGTAAAAATTGATTTGAATAAGCGTGTGAGAGATCTTTCAAATCAGGAAGTTACTTCCATTCAGAAAGAAATTACTCAAAATTATAAAGTTGAAGGTGAGCTTCGTAAAGAAGTTACCGGCAACATTAGACGTTTGCAGGAAATTGGTTCTTATAGAGGATTGCGCCATAAAAAAGGGCTTCCTTCTAGAGGACAAAGAACTAAAACGAATGCTCGTACTCGTAAGGGTCCTCGTAAAGCTGGTGGAGCTATTGCTCTTAAGAAAAAAGCTACACTAAAATAAGTGCAATAAGCAGTTATTGTTTATGAATAAGGGTTAAAGGAAACAATGTCTTACAAGAAGAAAACAAAAAAAGTTAAACGACATATAAATTCTGCTGTTGCGCATGTGAAATCTTCGTTTAACAATACATTAGTAACAATTACTACTACCGGTGGTGATGTTTTATTAAGTGGCAGCGCAGGAAGATTAGGATTTAAAGGATCTCGTAAGGGAACTCCTTTCGCTGCAACACAGGTAGGTTCTACATTAGCTAAAGATATGCAGCTGATGGGAATAAAGGATGTAGAAGTGAATTTACAAGGCCCTGGCTCTGCACGTGATTCTGTTGTAAGAGCTTTGCAGGCTTCAGGATTCAATATTACTGTATTGCGTGATGTTACTCCTCTGCCGCATAATGGTTGTCGTCCAGCCAAAAAGCGTAGAGTTTAAATTTTATAAAAATTAATATCGGTTTTTGATAAGGGTATTATGAACAACGTTGAAAAAGTTAAAAAAGAAGAGCGTGGCGCTGCCAAGCGAGGAAAAAAGCTTTCTGAATATGGAAGGCAACTTGCAGAAAAGCAGAAAGTTAAAGAAATGTATGGCATGAGAGAGCGTCAATTTAAGCGCTTTTTTAAAATAGCTGAACAAAGCGAAGAAGCGACAGGAAGCATGCTTTTAAGCTTGCTTGAGCGTCGTCTTGATAATGTTGTATATCGCTTGAAATTAGCAACTACGCGTACACAATCTCGTCAAATTATTGTCCATGGACATATTTTGGTTAATGGCAAAAAAGTTTATTCTCCTTCCTATTTGGTTTCTATTAATGATGTTATTTCGTTAATGCCTAATGTGTTGGAAAAAACAGTTTTCCTTGAGCAAGTTATTGATAAGCGTATGAAAGTTGGCATTAAAGTACCAGAATGGCTCGAACTTGATAAAAAAGATCGTAAAGGAAAGATTTTGCGTTTTCCTGTCCGTACCGATATCCAAGTTCCTATCGAAGACCACTTGATTGTTGAGCTTTATTCTAAGTAAAAGTAATTTTTTATTGTTTTTTAATTTTTTAAGCATTGAGTATACGGGTAGGGAGGACCATGGACAAGAAGGAGTATAAACCTTTAACTATTCCGCGTTTAACGTGGAATAAAAAACAGCTAACAGAGCGCTATGGTGAGTTAGTAGCTCAACCATTGGAGCCTGGTTTTGGCATTACCCTAGGAAATGCGATTCGTCGTATTTTATTGGGTGGTGTAGAAGGATCTGCTGTTACATCGGTTGTTATTAAAGGTGTTAATAACGAATTTACGGCGCTACAGGGCGTTAAAGAAGATACTATGCATGTGCTTCTTAATATTAAGCAACTTGTTATTCGTAATAAGGATGGCTTACCTGGAACCATGCATCTAAAAGTAAAAGGTGAAGCAACCGTAACGGGTGCTGACATACAAGCTGATGATCATTTGGAAATTGTAAATCCAGATCACGTTATTGCACATGTTGCAGCTGGCGGTGAGCTTGATATTACTTTTTTTGTAGAAGCTGGTCGAGGATACAGAGCATCTCAATGGCCTGAGGGTAAACCATTACAGGAAGACCAAAGAATTTATCTTGATGCAATGTTTTCTCCTGTTCGTCAAGTTTCTTTTGATGTGGAAAAAACACGTGTTGGTAAAGAAATTGATTATGATAAATTGACGATTAAGGTGCATACGGATGGTGCTGAAACGCCTCTTGATGTTATGCATTATGCAGTCTCAGTTTTAAGAACCCAACTTGAGCATTTCTTGGCAAGCACAGAAATCCCTTTTAATGAAATTTCTGCAATGCCAGAAGAAATAAAAGAAGAAAAACCTGTTCAAGCAATTGATCTAGGGCTTAAAGATGTTTCTCCTGAATTCTTATTGAAACCTATCGATGAGTTAGAGCTTTCTGTACGTGCACATAATTGTTTAATTAGTGCTGATAAAAAACGTATTATTGATCTAGTAAATCTTACAGAAGATGAAGGTCTTAGAATCAAAAACTTTGGTAGAAAGTCATTGAATGAGGTTAAAGAAAGCTTAAAAGCGTTTGGGCTTTCTCTCGGTATGAATATAGCTGAAGAAGATGTAAAAAGGCTTGTCAAAACGATAGAAGAATAAGCATATTGCTTTAAGGTAAAATTATGAATCATCAAATTGGTAGAAAAAAATTAAACATAAAACCTTCACACAGAAGATCTTTGTTACGTAATCAAGTAATGCTTTTGATTGAGAATGGCCATTTGGTAACAACAAAAGTACGTGTTAAGGAAGTACAAAAATTAGCTGAGCGTTTGGTTACTATTGCTCGCGAGGGGAATGTTTTTAATGCTCGTCGCAGAGCAAAAATGTTGCTCCCTTATAAAGATGAAGCTCTTACAAAATTGTTTGTAGATATAGCACCTCGCTATACTGATCGTCAAGGCGGTTATACGCGTGTTATTCCTATGGGCCGTCGCGTGAGTGATACAGCAACTATAGCTCGTCTTGAATGGGTTTAAAACCTATAAAAGCTTGTAATAATTTTATGGAGCACTAAAAACAGTGCTCCATTTTTTTTTATTTTAATATGGAGGATTTTATGAAATCATTACAATATTTAGTAATCATGGTAGGTTTTATTTTTCTGCAATCTTTTTGTATGGAGCCAGAAAGCGTTGCAATGCAAGAAAGAGAATCTAGGCATAACCCAGATGATTTAGAAAAGTACTTTAATTCTTTTAATTTAGCCAGAAAAGCTCAATCAACATTATGTTCAAAAATAGGTTGTTTTCCAACAGCACGTCAGATTAGCAATGTTCCTTTGCTTGCCTGTTTTATGACTTCCAACTTAGAAAAACATGTTCAAAAAATTATAAATCAGAAAAATAAATAGATTATTTATAGATAAAAGATGAAAGGCAGGAAAGAACTTCTTTCCTGCCTTTTGTTTTAAAATTACGGTGTTATAACGGTTACAGCTTCAGGAGTAATGCGAATACGTTGACCATTACCTTTTGTTAATACAAATCCTGTAAAGCCACTTTCATGATAAATACGTCCAAAATCTTGAAGATATTTAATAGCGATAGCTTCACCAAGATCATTTCCTTGTTGAGTTTCAGAGCGATAATGTACGCCAGCAAAATTTCTTGCTTGTCCAACATTGGCTGCAATTTTATCAAGCTCGCCACCAACTGTTAATAGATTTGCACCTTCACCAACGGTAAGAGCAATAAGTTGTGTTGGATCTGCAGGATCTGGTTTCATTGGGGTAACAAAGCTTGAAATAAGAGCTTGATCATCAAAGAATGCTTTTATAATTGTTTTGCAAGATCCGGCAACAGTAGAATGTCCTTGAGGATATGATGGATGTAAAGGAGATCCTTCAGGAAATAATAAAGCAAGAAGATATGTGTTAACTGATTGTCCTGTGTAAAAGCCTGCTTGCAGTTGATTTGTTGCACGTACCCAGTCAAGCAAGTTCACTGTTCCAGCTGGTGTGGTATAGCTTGCAAAGAGTGATGCGTCAAGATTGTAAGGATTTGATGCTGAAGTTTGTGCATTATGAACAAGGCCTGCCATTGCTTCAGGACGTAGTCTGCGATTACCCAGCCATTTATGCGCCCATGCATTTTTGAATGCTTCTTCCATGGCGCCGCCAATAGCATTATAAATATCGCCTACGAGGAAGGTAACAAAACCTTCTTCGTTTGGTGCCGAGCCGTTTGAGTAAGGCAGTACGGGTGAAAGTGGTGCTCCGTAGAAAAGAAGAATATTAGTAATGAAGTTGCAAAAGTCTACCGGAGAATCCATATGTACCGTTGTTCCAGCATCTTTACCACAGATGATTAAACGTTGGCCGCTAAAATCACTTGGTTGGTACGGTTTTGGAACATTGCCATTTTGTATCTCTACAAAATCTTCAAAAGAAACCCCGAATTGTCGGTTCTGCGCAATAGGGATATATTGATTTTGCACGATGTCAGCTTGAAACACACGATGATTTGGTAGAAACCAAAATTGTGAGATATAAGGCCCTACCAAGTTTCCTGCATCATTGCCTCTAAAAAGCTCAGCGGCTGTTACGGTGCCATTATTAGAAGGTCCTTTGTAAGCACTACCAAGGGCGGTCAAAATTGCTGCAGCATTATTTGTTAATGAGCCACCATTGATAGTATCTACATCGGTGTTGGCACCAGTCCCATAATCTTCAAAATTTACGCTACGGCAGATCATTTGCAAATAGACTTCAATCATATCCGCAGCTGCTTCTGCGCTTGAAAGATTAAATGCTAGAGGCATAGGAGTGATCATGGCCGGCGTACCAACTAAGCTACGAGCAAAAGCTGATTGAGGATTTACAAACTTTCTTCCACCAGCACGTTGAATAGCATTGAAATCTTCTTGCAGGCCGCTATAAAGCGCTGTTAGCAAGCGTTGGTAATTCAGTTGACCATTTGCTGTTAATAATCCTGTAGCAGCATCATGCTCTAGGCCTTTGGTAAATGATCCTGCATAGGCAGCTAGATCGTCATCGCCGTTGTGTTCATTGTAAATGTCGTAATTTGGCTGTTGAAGACATTCTTTGTTTGCAGCAAATACGCGGCAATTATAATTATTAGTTTTTGGATTTTTTATAATAGAAAACATTGAGTCTTCTTGAGCATAGATACCTAATGCAACAAAAAAACTTATATAAAAAAGTTTTTTCATAAAATTTCCTTCTTTTGGTTAGAAGCTAATTCCAAATTTACCCCACACAAGCCAACGATCAAGCCCTGTATTCATAGTATGTGAAAATTCATAAGAACCACCAAATCCTGCAAATACTGGATAGCAAAGGTTATCCCAATGGTAGCCGAATGCTGAATAAATGGTGTGGCTCATAACACATGGATGAGCTGCCGAAGATAGATCGATATCATCTTCGGTTATTATGCCGCGTCCATAAGCATTGGTAATATCTTGTGGATTAAATGGTGTTGTTAGGATAAGGTTTGCGATACTTGCTTCATTAAGTAATAGATCTGCTGTTATGTTACGCACAGGATTCGTGATTCCCATGCCAGTGCTATCTTTTATTGCAGCCTCAGAACCAAAACGTTTTTTTAATGATACACATTCGGCTTGGCGAGCAAAGAAGTTATAACCCCATTCTGCTTCAAAGCCGTTGCAAGCTGGGCTTCCTTTTAGAACAATTGCCATATTATTAGTGAAATTAAAACCTGGTTTTACCGAAGCATCTTGGGTAAGGGTATTAATGCCAGGAGATGAAAGGAATATTGATTGTAAAAGATTTGTGTTGGCAAGATTTAAAGCCTGTGTTGCTTGTGCCTGATTCTCATAGAGCTCAATATAGCGAGACCATGGTTTATATTTTAAATCAAAGGAACGTTTTTCTCTTGTTTTAAAGAGATATTGCATAACAAGTGTATTTTCAAGACTTAGTTGTAAATCATTATTGCAATTTTGCCATAAGACATAACCACCATTGCCGCCCCAAAGTGTACCAAAATGACCACCATTACCAGCAATTGCTTCAAATACATATTCACTTTTTACTTTATTGCCAGTAGGGAATGTTGCACCGATAAAAGGTTCAAAATAATAACATTCATTTGAGGCCCATTTCATGCCAACTTGAAGCTGAATAAAAGCAAGCTTTGTTGTTTTATGAATTTTGTTATCAATTTTGCCATAGTTCCAGTCGCTTTGAACCAAAGCTTCGGTCATATTTTTTAAATTTTGATTTAAGTTTGTTGTTTCTCCAGCGATTGGTTGTACTTCATAGAGTGCGGTGTTGGTAACAATTTCTTGTAATCCCATAGTGTTGCGCACATGTAAAACTGGGGCTGAAATGCCATACCAGAACCAATGTTCACCAAGATAACGTTCTTGCTGCCAGCTAAAACCAAAACCAACAACAGACTGCTGTGGATTTAGAGTAACTAAACTTTCAAATGCAGGTAATGGAAGCGTTGGAATGCTTAAGAAACTGCTAATAAATGGACTAAATTCTATACTAAAAATATTGAAGTTTTGCGGCAGAACATTTTTACTATTAATAGCTATAGTTCCATCAACAGGAATTTCATTTGAGCAATAAGGGGCAAAGAAGGTGCCTAAATGAGCTTTATTGGTTGATTTGCCACCAAACACAACTCCTTGAAATGCACCGTCAATGCCACATTCACGGGCAGTTCTTCTGTTGCGAGCCAGTGATTCATACTCAGGAGACCCGATTTGAAACTGTGGTCGCACGGTAAAGAAGGTTTGACTTGTTGCTTTACAACTACAATTATGGTCTGCAATAGTGGTTCCTATAGCAGAAAGTAGTAAAAGGACGGAAGAAAGTTTTTTCTTCATACATCACTCTCCTTTAAAAGTGGATTTAAGATTCTCTCATTACTAACTTGTATCCCACTTTTAAAAAAAAGCCAACCTTTTTTACGTTTTATCCTTGCTCTATGACTGTAACAAAAGAACCTTGTGTCGCTTTATTGACAAAGAAATGTACCGGGAATTGATCTTTCATGGTAGGTAAGTGAGAAACAATAATTACTTTCGCAAAATTGTCTTGGATTTTTAAAATGGCATCCATGATATGGTTTAAGCCTTCTTCGTCTTGAGAGCCAAAGCCTTCATCAATAATAAGAGTTTGTAATGAAGTTCCAGCTCTGCGTGCAAGTAGTTTTGAAATAGCAATACGTAGTGCAAAATCTATACGGAAAGCTTCACCGCCAGAAAAAAGCTCATAAGGTCGAATGCCCATAGGGTCAGATATTTTGATATCAAGCGTTTCTTTAGTGCCGCCTTTTTTAAGGTCACGGAGAGATTCAATAATAATATGTGCTTGATTGTTAGTTAGTTCTGCCAGTAAATTATTTGCTTCATATTCTATTTCTGGAAGCGCATCTTCTATGAGTAGTGCTTGCACGCCATCTTTTGATAATGCCGTTGCTAAAATAGCATAATCATGATGCGTCGCAATAAGAGATTCTATGGTTTTTTGATGTTCTTTATATTCTGTTTTCTGCTTTTGAATCGTTTTTTGTTCTTGCTCAAGACTTCCTTTTTTGTGTACTAAAGCTTCTTTGTTTTTTTTGAGTGCTTCAGTATTTGTATGAAGTTCCTGTTCTTTGTGCAGGAGTGTATTTTTTTGTTCATCTAGGTGTATTGCTTTGAGTGCATCTTCTTTTTGGCGTATATCTTTTTTGTGGATTTTGAATTCTGCACACGCTTTGAAAAAATCTTTTTTGCGTTCTTCTTGTTGGCTTATCTGATGAAGAGATGTTAGCAATTCTTCCTCTTGCGCTGTTAATGCTTGCAGAAGATCTATAGCCTTTTTATGTTCTTCACTCTTATAGTTAAGAGCTTTGGTTTCTTCAATAATATCCTGTATTACTTTTTTTTGTTGCTTATATGTTTCATGCTGCTCCAGGGATAGCGGTAAAGCAGTTTCTTCTGTGCTGATAATTTGCTTTAAAGCTTCATATTCTTGTTTGAGCGCGGTGATTAAAGTAGTAAATTCTTGTTCTTTTGTACTTAGAGCAGTGATCTCTTGCCGTTTGGCCGCTTCTTTTTTCTGCAATTCTTTCAAACGTAGTGTTATAATTTGTGTACTTTCTTTAGTGCTGCGCATTGATTCAATCTGTTTGTGCTGTTCTACTAAAAGTTCTTTTAGTTTGGGTAGAATGTGTGAAAATCTTTTGAATTGATGGCGAAGCGTTTGCTCCTGTTTTGCAAATTGCGCTTTTAAAAATTTTTTACGTGAAGCAGAAAGATTTTGTTCGCACAAAGGGCAGCTAGGATTGTGAGGATCTTGAATGAATCCCTTCTTTTGCTCAAGTTCTTTGAGCGTGCTATTGACTATATTTGCACGAGCAACCCACGTATGATAAAAATATTTTCTTTTTTCAAACTGCTTTTCAAGAGCAGGATCTTCAGCTTTGTGTAAAGCAAGCGTAGCTTTAAGTTCTTCTTGCTCTTTACTATAAGCTTCGAGTTCTTTTTTAGAGAGTACGGTTTGGGTGCCAATGGTTTGCAGAGTTTCTTCTTGGTGTTTTATGGTGCTTGCAAGGCGTTCGGCAGCAAGTTGTTTTTTATGAATTTCTTGCAAATATTGTTCTTTAAACTGAGCAATTATTGTTTGTTCTCGCTCTTTTTCTTGCAGATAAAGTTCTTTAAATGCTAAAAGTTCACTTTGTTTTGCTGAATATTCATCCGCTTTTTTAGCTACGTTACTTTTTTCAGTTTTTATCTGCTCAAGAGAGGGAAGTTGTTTTTGTTTTTTGTGCACTGAGCGCCACGTAGTAAAGTTTTTGAGAAGCTCTTCTTCTATTTTTTTTTGTTCTTTTCTTTGTTGTTCAAGTTCATACGTTTTACGAGCACGTTCTTGTTCTTTTCCTGCAAGAACAATTTTTTCTTGTTCTAGGTTTTGTTGTTGCTGATGTAGATTTTTTTCTTGCAAAGCGATTTGTTCTAACTCAGAAGAAACTTTTTTGAGTTCTTCTTCTAAGACAGGTTCATGGGCTACATCCTGTGCCAAACGTTCTTGCAATTGCTTTAAATGCTCACTATCTTGCACGGCTTGTTTAGCTTTATCAAGAGCAGCTTTGCGAATTGATTCATACGTATCAAGTTGCAAAATAGATGCTAAAATTTCTTTACGTTCTTTTGGTGATTTTTTTGAAAATTCATTAGCTTGTCCTTGGCGCAAGAATGCTGTATTAACAAACGTTTCAAAGCTCAGGCCAAGCATTTTTTCAATAGTTTCTTGTGTGCCGCGTATCGTTTTTTCTGTTAAAGGTTTGAGCGTATCTGTTTCTTGTTCAAGTACACCAAATTCTAACGAGGCATAAGGGTTACCATTGCGCGTTAAGGCAAATTCACGACGTACGCGATAGGTTTGATTATTAAAATAAAAATCGAATATGACAAGCATGCTCGTTTGGCCTAAACGCAAAAGTTGAGCATCTGGCTTGAGTGTTCCTGTTGTTTTACGCGCTTGTCCCCAGAGCGCCCAGGTCATGGCATCAAGCAGAGCAGATTTGCCATGTCCATTTTTGCCACTCAAACAAATAAGCGGATAATTACCGAAATTGATTTCTTGAAGTTGCGAGCCGTAACTTAAAAAGTTTTTAATCTGTAGTTTTAAAGGAATCATAATGCTGACCTATATTTTTTCTTTTAGTGTATAGGTAAGATTATGATTTAACAAATTTAACTTTTTTTTAGAAGATTACTGACTTCATCTTTTGAAAGTAAGCGCCACATGCCGGGCTTGAGCCCTTTTTTTGTTAAGCCAGCAAAGCGTATGCGGTCAAGTTTTTTTACGTCATAATCAAGCTCTGCAAAGAGACGACGAATGACCCGTTTTTTGCCGCTGTGGAGGGTAACGAATACAATCGCTTTATTTTTAGGATCATCTTTGAGACTATCAACTTTAATAAGTCCATCTCTTAACCTGATTCCTTTTTTTATCATACTTTTGTGTTCAGATAAAAGCGGCTTATCAAGAGTGACTTCGTATACTTTTTGTATGCCGTGGCGCGGGTGGCCAAGATCTTGTGCTAACTGGCCATCATTGGTCAGTACTATTAATCCGGTAGTGTCACGATCTAAGCGCCCAATAGAAAAAAGACGTTTTTTTTGTGCCAAAGGGATAAGTTCAAAAATTGTTTTTCTACCAAATTCATCATCCGTAGAACTTACATATCCTTTTGGTTTGTTTAAAAGAATGTATGTTTTTTCTTCAACTTTAATAAGTTTGCCATTGAACTTAACAGAATCTTTAGGTTGTACTTTATAGGTAGGTTCACTGACAATAACACCATTAACCGTAACAAGCTCATCTTTAATAAGCTCAACCGCTTTTCTACGAGAACAAATGCCTGCTTGTGCAAGGTAATGGTTTAAAAACATTGTTATGAAGCCTTTTCAGTATTTTTTTGTTCTATTAAATCGTATATTTTTTGTATGTAGCTATTATCAGGGTATTGATTAGCAAGATTAATAACTTTTGTGGTTATATTATTAGAAATGGGCAAATCATTATTTTTAATAATTTTTTCAAAATCTTCATATTCATTTTTTCCAATGTATTCTTCTTTTTCAAGAATGCGATACAAGACCCCTTCAAATGCTTCTGGATTTAATTGATTTTTCCAATCGCATTGCTTTTCTTTGTGCGTAAAGCCAAGGAATTTTTTTTCTTCACAATGCTTAATTAATGCTTTTACATAGTTAGGTAAAGCCGGATCATAAGGATTGTTATTGATAATTTGTACTAAGCCGTCTTTAGTTTGATCGGCATTGATTTTATTTTGCGCATGGAGGCCTAGCAATGCTGCTGGCTGTTTTCCTTTTATTGCTTCTTTTTGTCTTGTCTCAGAATTAAGATGCAGCGGTTTGTTTTCTGAGTCCGAACTCCAAGGGTTATACCATGAACATTGAACGGATGTTGAAAAAAGCATAATAAACACTAAAAGATGATTTTTCATAGATAGTCCTTCAAGCTGAAATATTCTTTATTGAGAGCTATTTTTATAGTGTCTTTAAGAATTCCAAAGATCGCCTTATTTGTCAAGGTAATGTAGCATGATAAGAAGCATACAGTTGTTATTTTTAGTATACTGTATTACAGTTTTTTTGAAAGGTAAGGAGACATTATGCAAGACCATATTTTTCGGCAATATGATATTCGGGGTAAAGTAGGGCAAGAGCTTCTCTTAGATCAGGTCTATGATTTGGCTAAAGCTATTGTTTATTATTTTGTACAAAAGAATCCTGCACTCAAAACCATAGCAGTTGGTGCTGATGGCAGAACCCATTCGCCGGCCATCAAGCAAGAACTTTGTCGAGCGCTGCAGGATAGTGGTATTGATGTACTTTTTGTAGGTACCTGCCCAACGCCTGTTTTGTATTTTTCTCTGTTTAATCTGCCCGTAGATGCGGGGCTTATGATTACCGCTTCCCATAATGGTAAAGAATATAATGGGATTAAAATCTGTTTGGGTAAAGAATCGGTATGGGGAAGTCAGATTCAGGAAATAAAAGCTTTATATGCTCAAAAAGCTGCGGTTAAGGCTGAGCATAGGGGCTCCTATAAAGAATATAATCTTATTGAAGATTACACTGATTGGATGGTCAAAAAATTCCCTCATTTAGTAAATATGGACATTGCTGCCGTTGTTGATTGTGGTAATGGTGCAGCTGGAACCGTGTGGCCCATGCTTATTAAAAAAATGCAGTGGAAGAAGGTAGATTTACTCTTTCCTGAAGTTGATGGCACCTACCCAAATCATGAAGCCGACCCTATTGTTGAAGAAAATATGCTAGATGTAAAAAAAAACCTTCTTTCTGGTTGCTATGATGTTGGCTTGGGGCTTGATGGGGATTGCGATCGCATGACGCCCATGACCAAACAGGGGCAGCTGGTGCAAGGAGATAAAGTTTTAGCTCTTTTTGCCCAAGATATTATTAAAAATCATCCCAAAGCACCAATTGTTTTTGATATTAAATGTTCATCCGGCCTTGCGGACGTTATTGCTGCCGTTGGTGGTCTTCCTTGTATTTCCCCTTCCGGACATTCTATTATTAAAGATCAAATGAAAAAGCAAAAAGCATTATTGGCCGGTGAATTAAGCTGCCACTTTTTTTTCCATGATCGCTACTTTGGGTACGATGATGGCAACTATGCAGCGCTGCGCCTTTTTGAGCTTCTCGTTCAATCTGGTAAAACGCTGCAAGAACTATTGACTATTTTTCCCGAAAAATGGAGTACGCCGGAAATTCGCATAGCGTGCGACCAGCATGCCATGGCGTCTATTGTTGAGCATGTCAAAGAGCACTTTATAAAAGAGGCAAAAGGAGAGATAATGACAATTGATGGAATTCGCGTTACGATGAGCTATGGATGGGGCATGGTGCGTTCATCAAACACGCAGCCAGTTATATGTTTAAGGTTTGAATCTGATAGTCAGGCAGGATTGCAGCAGATCAAACAAGATTTTAAGGGTGCTTTAGAACCATATTTAAGTAAAGAAGCATTGATGCACTTATAGAGTTATTGTCATGAGAACGATTGGTTTACATTTGCGTATTTTTTCTGATTTGGTGGCAACAGCACATCAGGCGCTTGCTTTGCAATTGCCAACGTTCCAATGTTTTTTAATGTATCAAGAAACAAAAAGACCACTGAGACCTAGTCAGAAAAATATTCAACAATTTCTTGTATTACGCCAACAGTTCAAGGAGCTTTTTGTTCATGGTTCTTATTGGATAAACTTGTGTGGCGTTAATGCAGAAAAAAGCTTACATGTTCTTAAGAAAGAGCTTGATGTAGCAAAACGATGTGGTTTTTCTCATTACATTTTACACCCAGGTTCTTCGAATGGTCTTTATGAACGAGAAAAAGGCATTGAATGCTTGATTAGTACGCTGAATAATCTTACTGACCATGAGCAAGATATTACTATCGTTCTAGAAAATACGGCTCATGGAGGCATGAGTGTTGGCGGTGATTTTGCAGATTTTGTTTATATTCTAGAGCGTCTTGATTATCCAGAGCGTATTAAGTTTTGTTTAGATACGGCACATGCTTATGCATTTGGCTATGATATTGTAACGGCACGAGAAGATTTTTTTAAACGTATAGAGCAAACAATAGGATTTTCATCATTGGCAGTTATACATTTGAATGATACGCAAGAGTCTCTCGGGTTAAAGCGAGATAGGCATGAAGCGCCTGGTCAAGGTAATATCGGTATTGAAGCATTGCAAGCTATTGCCATGGATGAACGGTTGAAGCATATTCCATTAATTTTGGAAACGCCGCAATGTTCGCTTGAAGAACAAAAAAGTATTATAGCATTAATACATGGTTGGCATGAAAATAAGGAGAAAGAGTGAGAATAGCAATTAATGGTTTTGGAAGAATAGGAAAAAATTTTTTACGCACTATTATGCTTGATCCAGCAGCATTGCATGGACTTGACGTTGCTGTTATTAATATTGGTCCGGCAGATAAAGAGTATGTAGGTCTTTTTTTTAAGTACGACACTATTATGGGCCATTATCCAGGGACCGTGGAGCAAAGAGGTTCTACCTTAATTATCGATGGTAAATCAATAGAAATTATACAAGAACTAGATCCATTACAATGTCCTTGGAAAAAAATGTCGATTGATTGGGTAGTTGATTGTTCGGGTAAATTTACCACGCGCGCAGGAGCAGAAAAGCATTTGAAAGCGGGAGCAGGTGCAGTACTTATTTCAGCGCCAGCAAAGGATGAAGATATTTCTATTGTTCCTGGTGTTAATGAATCACTATATAAAAAAAGTAATCATAAAATAGTTTCTCTTGGCAGTTGTACAACCAATGCATTTTGCACCATGCTTAAAGTATTGCATGATGAACTTACTGTTGAATCTGGTTATATGACAACCGTGCACTCGTACACAAACTCGCAAGCATTGCTTGATCTTCCTATGGACGCTAAAGATCCACGGCGTTCACGCGCTGCTGCTCTTAATATTGTGCCGACATCGACGGGTGCTGCAAGAATGGTAGATATTATTTTTCCTGAATTGAAAGGAAAAATAAATGCATCGGCAGTGCGCGTTCCAGTCGGCAATGTTTCTCTGGTAGATTTTGTTTTTTCTGCTAAAAAAAATGCGTCAGTCAAGCAGTTGAATGATCTGTTTATGCTGGCAGCAACAACATCGCTTAAAGGTATTGTTGATGTGGCAACCGAACCATTAGTTTCTAGTGATTTTATTGGCGATGCCGCTTCTGTTATTATTGATACGCTTTCAACAAGCGCGAATGGACCATTAATGCATGTTGCAGGATGGTATGATAATGAATGGGGTTACAGCTCTCGCATGAAAGATTTTTTACTTTTTATTAAAGGAATGGCATGAAAAGAGCATCTTTGTTTGCGTTGCTGCTAATTGCAGCATTGCATGCATCAGATTCTGAAAATAGTTTTGTACATATTAGTTCTGATAATGAAAGTCAAAAATCTTTTGTTTTGTTGGGTAGTTCTCATTCTTCAGTAAGAGCACAGGCTTCACCTGATTCTCAGAGTTTAGATAACTCAGATTCCTCAATGGAAAAGCACTATTCAAGCTGCCAAGGCTCTGAAGATGAAGATAATTTTGGTATTAAACCTCAAAAACCAAGATCATTTGCTAGTGTTGTTGGGCAAGAACCTAAGGAAAATGAGTTTTATATTGAATTTAAAGATGGACCATTTAGAAATATTATAAGTGAGATTTACTTTAAGGGTGGCAGTTCTAATTATGAACTTTCTGAAACGCAAAAGGAGCCGAAATATTATTCTTTTTTTTGTATTCCTTTGCTGTGTATAAAAAAACCTGTAGAGGCAAAGCCTGCATATTATGATGATGCGCTTAATTTGTATAAAAAAATAGAAGAGGTTGTCAGCAAAAATAGTGGCACTCTTAGTCCAGGAAAAGCCAATGCTGAACACGTAATTGGGCTTAACCTGAATATGCCATGGTCTGAGCAAGAGGGATTTGCTTTTATACAGAACGATTTAGCTTTTTTTGAAAAGTATATAAAGGAAACTGGTACGCTTGAGCCCGAGTTTCAACCTGCAGTAGAGCAAGAAGAGATTGGTGTGCGATCTTCTACGAAGAATAGTGATAGCAGTAGTAATAGTAAAGAACATATGGAATAAATGAACCATTTTTCTTCACAAATTCCTAAATTTCTGTATTATAGAGCTAACATATCTTAAGTGGGGCCCATAGCTCAGTTGGTCAGAGCAATCGGCTCATAACCGAGAGGTCCCAGGTTCAAGTCCTGGTGGGCCCACCACAAAGAGCATGTCTATCCCTTATACGGTATCAGTACGCAAAACCATACGAAGGGTTTTAAGCTATGAATCAACAATCTTTACAAACGTTAATTGCTTTAGTTGAATTTGATCAAGAGCTATTGGCTGTAGAACGATCAGTTGAAAAGCTTCAATATGAACTTGAGGAAGCGCGAAAAGAATCTACGTTATGCCATGAAGGCCTTGATCGCGTGCAAACAGCAAAGCATGTTTACAAGAAAGAAGTTGACCTTAAAGAGCTTGAAATGAAAACGCTTGATCAAGAGCAAAAAGATGCGCGTAAACGGCTTGATGGTGCTGCAAATCAGCGAGAATATAATTCTGTATTAAAAGAAGTTGAAGCGCTGCAAAAAAAGCAAAATATCCTGGAAGAAGAGTTGCTTGCTTTGTGGAAAAAGTATGAGCATGCGGAAGCTGAAGTAAAAGAAAGAAAAGTTGAGTGCGATAACAGACTTGTTTCTTTAAACACCGTCATTACTGAAAAAATGCAAGCTATAAATAGTATGCAAGAAAAGTTAGCGGAGCTTAAAAAAGTACGTGATGAAAAAGTAAAAAATGTTCCTGAAGAACTTATGGAAAAATACAATGCTATGTACAAGCAGGTAGCAAATCCTATCGTCCCTATTGGAAAAAATAGTTGCTCTGCGTGTTTTTATCCTTTAACAAGGCAAATGGTTATTGATACGCAGCAAGGAAAACTATTGCAGTGCAAGGATTGTTTTAGATTTTTATATTACAAAGAAGGTTTGTAAGAGTTTAAACTGATGAAGCAATTAACCTTTTTTAATGATTGTACTGATCCTATTAAACCATTAGAAAAAGATTCACAATCTTGGAAACTTTTTATTGATGGTGCATCACGCAATAACCCTGGCCGTTCTGGTGCAGGAGTGTATCTGTTAAAGAATGAAGAACCTGTTTATAAAGAAGGTTTTTATTTAGGTATTAAAACGAATAATCAAGCAGAATATTTAGCATTATTGCTGGGTATTTTTTCAGTAAAAAATTTATTAAATCCTGAAGATATTTTATATGTTGTTTCTGATTCTGAGCTTTTAGTCAGACAAATTAAGGGGGAGTACAAAGTTAAAAAGCCAGAACTAAAACTTCTTTACACGTGTGTTTTTTCTATGCTCAAAGATATTAACTATTCTTTTTGCCATGTACTGCGCCATTTGAATAAAGAGGCTGATGCATTAGCAAATAAAGGCATAGATGATGGTACGCCAGTTCCTCAAGATTTTTCTTTACTGCTTGCAAACCATGGTTTTAAACTCTAGGTTTTTATTTTTTATAATTCTTGTGTTTGCTATGCAAGTACAAGCTCGTTCAAAGCGCGATGTAAAACAGCTTCCCCTTTCATCTCTTGTTGGTGCAGATATTGTACTTAAAAAAAAATTTTCAAAAGCATGGTGCAGTAGAAATGGTTTAGCATTTCTGTGTAATCATTGCCTTGCTAAAAGCAAGACATTTTTAGTGCCACGAGAAGCTTGTGTACAATCTCGTTTGCATAATCAGATCAAACAGTTTGAATCGTTACATAAAGAAAAACAGTTAGCATCATTTTTTTCATTTATGGTGCGCGTTTTGCTACAAGAAAAATTACTGAACTCCCCTGATGAATGGGTTATAAAAAGTCATGGTGGTTTTATGATTTCATCAGCAGATCAGCCAGGAAAGCAGTTGTTTTATCCTTCAAATACACTATCTATTAAAACGCATGCTAATGCATTATATCTTGATAATAAGCGTTGTGATGCACAAAAAATTATGATAAAACCAGCGCATGGTTATTTGCATTATGATGATTATCATTATCAAGGAGCGTTTTTGGTTGTCATAGACCAAGAACGTGCTTATTTAATAAGTCAGCTTGATATTGAGGATTATATTTTTTCTGTGCTGCGTTGGGAAAGTTGGCCAGGGTGGCCGGTTGAGGTCAATAAAGCATTTGCGATTGCTTGCAGAAGTTATTTAATTGCTAAAGTGTTGCAAGCGAATAAAAAAAATAGCTTGTACCACATTAAAAATTCTAATATTCACCAAACCTATAATGGTATGCATGGTTGCTATAATTTAAAACAAGCAATTGATGAAACACGCGGCCTCATTTTAGCACACAATAAAAAGCCGATTGAAGCAATGTTTGATTGTTGTTGTGGTGATGTAATTCCAGCAAAATTGAGTGGCGTGAATTTTAAAAAAGCTCCTTACTTGGCGCGCCGCTATCCGTGTAATTTTTGCAAGCCGTGTAAAATTTATGCATGGCGCTTAGAATATTCCGTAAAAGAGTTTCTTGATATTTTGCATCAAGCAGGGTACCCCATCAAAACTATTCTTGATATTGCGGTAGTAAAAAAAGATTCTGCAGGTGCAGCAAAAGAGATTTTAATACGGGGGAATAATGCCGTGATAACCTTTACCGGCAAGCAGTTTTATTCTTTGCTTACTAAAATAAAAAGTTACTGTTATACCATAGAAAAAAAAGATGATACGATTATTTTTGATGGCAAGGGCTATGGTCACCACCTTGGCATTTGCCAGTGGGGTGCACGACGCATGATTGATGAAGGGTGGACCTATGCTTCGATTTTACATTTTTATTATCCGGGCAGTATGTTAATGGAATTAAAAAATACGGTGAGTTGAAGAGTGGTTCGAGACGTTTTTCTACGAAAAACCCTCACCACGAACGGATTTAAAAAATAATTATAGTATTTTAAAACTTACAAAATTAATCTCCCGTTCGTGGTGAGGAACGAAGTGTCTCGAACCATAACGGGATTTTTAGTAAAAGGGTTTGGTATGCCAAATTATAAAGGTCATCTTGTTGGTGGGGCTGCTGCTTTTGGCATAGTTCTTTATTGCATAAAAAGCAAAAATCCAACTATTATTACTGCGCTTGAATGGTTGTGCTGTGCATTATTGGGCGCCTTGTTTCCTGATATTGATACAAAAAGCAAGGGACAAAAAATTTTTTACCGAATGGTATTTTTTTCTGTTGTTGTTTTGCTTATACAAATGCGGATACGAGCAGTAGCATTTGTTAGTTTATTAGCACTTTCACCATTACTCATTCGTCACCGTGGCATTACGCATTCATTATGGTTTATTGTGTTTTTATGCAGTTCTGCATTGGTCTATGCACATATATTTGCACCAGCATACGCGCAGCTTGTTTTTTTTGATGCGTTGTTTTTTTGTGCAGGGGCAATTTCTCATTTGTGGTTGGATCTGGGTTTACGGAGAATGTTGCGTATTTAATGAAATGGAAAAGCTGGTGTTCCCACTGTTACAAGAACAAGAAATGTTACAAAGAAACAAGCTATACAACAAATCACACAAGGTGTAACTATTACGCAGTTACAACAGTAGGTCATCTTATGCAGTTTTTCATTATCTTTGGGTATTTGAGTTGCACAGTATAGAGCAAGCTCATTTATTTTGGTTTTAGGGACAACAATATTTTGCTTTTCAAGATCATTCTTTATTTTTTCTGAGAAAAAGGTTGTGTCATTGCCAGCAGAGTAAGAGCTATGGAATAGTTTTCTAGGAGAAAAGATTATTTTTGATGCTAGATTGTGTTGTTTTTTTAAAAACTCTAAACATTCTTTCTGACGTTCTTCATTTTTAGTATATATTTTCCAAGCATTATCTTTTGTTAAAGGCATTTCCAATTTAATTAATTTTTTACAATCTTTATTAAGTTTTGTATCAAAACTTGTTTTATCAAACTGGGTAAAGTTTTTGGCAATATATTGTGCCGTTAACTTTTTTAATGAGGTGACAGTTTTTTGTTGTTTCATTGGGATAACAATTTCATCATTGTCTTGTGGCAACAGATTATACTTATGTTCCATTGCATACGAGAGTGTGCTTAGTGTGAGTAGTAAAATTATGTAATTTTTCATGATTAATCTTTTTTGTTATGTTTTTATCTGTGGTTAGATTTTGGTTTGCAAGAATGTTACGGATTTAACTTACTGATCAGATGATCCATTTATAATAATATATATGAGAGCAATTAACCCTGAAAGGACAAAGCAAGAGCATGTGGCCATGGTTCTTTTTTCAAAACACCAACGAATTTTTTTCATCTGTTCATGGGTGAGTTCTTTATTGCACTTTTCTAAACAATAAGAAGTAATTTGTTGTTGTTGCTCGGGCGTTAATTGAGAGAAATTGTTTAGGCTTTTTTGAAAAAAATTTTTCCAATTTATAAGTGTTGTTTTTTCCTTTATATCATCCATGTCGCTTTTTATTAGACCAAGCTGGCTGGTATCAGGTCGATTAAGCTGATAAAAAAAATCAAGGCATTCTTGTTCTCGTTTTGGATGTTTAGTATACATTGCAATTGCATTATCATTGGTCAATGGCAGTTCCAATTCAACTAATTCTTTACAGTCTTCATTAAGTTTTGTATCAAAACTTGTTTTGTCAAACTGGGTAAAGTTTTTAGCAATGTATTGTGCCGTTAGCTTTTTTAATGAGGTGACAGCTTTTTGTTGTTTCATTGGTAGAGCAATTTCATCATTATGCTGTAGCAAGAGTTGATACTCTGGTTCCATTGCATACGAGAGTGTGTTTAGTGTGACCAGTAAAATTATGTACTTTTTCATGATTAATCTTTTTTTATCCTTGGTTAGATCTTGGTTTGCGGAGAATGCTACGGATTTAATGAAAGAGAGACACAGCTGCGAAAACTGAAGAAAGAAAGCAGAATGCTGTCGGTACGGCGCAAAGTATTTGGCACCATCCGGCTCTATTCATAGTTATCATAACGGGATTATTTTTTTTAGCAGGAACAGGATACACAGCGCCCTGAAAGCCGTTTAAATTTTCTTTATGTGCTTTTTTGGCATCCCGCTGAAGTTTTTCTGCGCATTTATTTATAATTCGTTGTCTTAAATGTGAAGCCACTAGGATATTTTTTTCTTGCAGATGTTGATCTATTTGTTTGAGAAAATACTCCTTGTTGTATTTTTTCTTATAAGACTTATCTATGAATTCGTTCTGAACAGACCATGCGTGAAACGAAATTTGATTTACAGGTTTAAATTCATACTGTGTTACCAAAAATTGTTCACACTCTTGTTCTCGTTTTTCATATTCAGTAAATATTTTCCATACATTGTCAGGATTTAATGGTAGTTCTCGTTCAATAAGATCTATACAATCTTGCGGGATGGTATCTGGTTTGATTTGTGCTTCGAATTGTTTGTAATTTTGTGTAACAGAGAGAACAGCAAGAGTTTTTAGTGAAGGAAATTCATTAGGTTCCATTGCATATGAAACGGTGCTTAGCGTGACCAGTAAAATTATATATTTTTTCATGGTAGCCTTTGTGGTTAGATCTGGGTTTACGAAGAATGTTGCGGATTTAAGTATCTAGTTTAAAGATAAAGCTATTACCATACCAAAATATAAAAATGGAAATCCCATACCGCATATTATCAAAGCAATGTTTCCACAAAAGTCTGATGCTTCATTAAGGTTCCATTGTAGTTCTTTATGGCATTGGTGTGCTATAGTAATAAGCTTTGTTTTATCATGTATAATTGTATGCTTTTTAGCATCATTTTCTATTTTATTGTAAAAATAGTTTTCATTATATTCATTTAAATATTTTCTTTGTTCTTTTTGAGTTAAAGAAGGAACTTTATCGCTACAATATGCATTGACCAAAAATTGCTCACACTCTTGTTCTCGTTTTTTATATTCAGTAAATATTTTCCATACATTGTCAGGATTCAATGGTAGTTCTCGTTCAATAAGATCTATACAATCTTGCGGAATAATATCTGGTTTGATTTGTGTTTCGAATTGTTTGTAATTTCGTGCAACAGTCAGAACAGCAAGAGTTTTTAATGAAGGAAATTCATTAGATTCCATTGCATATGAAACGGTGCTTAGTGTGAGCAATAAAAATATGTATATTTTCATGTTGATTTTTATAATTCACTAATAGTATAAATAATATATCCCATGAATACGCATGTCAGTAAGCAGTAAAAATTACCGATATATTGATAGCAAGATATTTTTCTTTTTCTTGATTCATCATGGAATGTTCTTTCTACAAGTTCAGGAATTGCTATGCTTATTTCATCAGGTTCTAGTTGTTGGTTTTGTAATGTAGTATAAAAAAATTCTCGAATATGTTTTTCTTGCTCCTGAGAGCTAGTATATATAAAATTGTCTTTAAAATAAATGGGTGGAGAATTATGTTGATAAAAGAATTCTAAACATTCTTGTTCTCTGTCTTGATTATGCTTAAAGATGTTTAAAACATTATCGTCTGTTAATGGTTTTTCCCATGCAATTGCTTTTTTGCATTCTCGGGGTAGTGTTGCGGTATTATTAATTTTTTCTTCAAAGTTTTTATAATTTTTTCCAATATATTGACTAGTTAATTTTTTTAAAGAAGGTATTTCCATGCTAAGCGTTATGGTGTTTACCAGAAAAAAAATAAATTTTTTTTTCAATTGTACCCTCTCCAAAACAAGTTTACTAGTATAGGCTTTTTTTTAATATCACCTATTCATAGTTTATTTTGCAAGATTTCTTGCTAGTTTTTTCTAGCAAGATAGGCTTTAATACAAAAAAAATAACAAAGCTCGCAATAATGCAAACGTTACTGCGAGCTTTGTTATTTTTTATTCTGATTCAGTTTTAAGAATTTTAGTAATCGCAGCAATTATCTTTGTATCTCTCATATTGACCAATAATATCCTTATTTAAGAATATAGTACTTATGCCACCAGCAGTTAATGCTAAACCAATAGTCGCCATTGCAGAGCCACCTATTCTTGCCGCAACAGATTTGAGCTCCGAAAATATTTTAGAGCATAAACCTTGGTCTAAGATTTCTTTCTCTGGATGAGCTTGAAGTGTTTGTTCTACACCTTTTTTGACTAATAATAGGCCAATGACAGAAAGGCCTATGCCAAAAGCGTTTAAGGCTTTTACTCTCGTGTCATTACTGCTAGGGGTATAATACCATTGATCGAATTTTTGATACACATTAGAGCAATTTAGCTGAAAGACTTGAGAGCTTGTTATGAGCAAAAAAAGTAGAAGAGACTTTAAATTCATAAGATTTACCTTATTTTGTAGAGTGAAATAATGCATAAATAATACGGTTTTTGTGACTTTTAGTCAAGTTCAAACAATGCTCATTAGACTAACTCTTGTTTTTTTTGTATCAGTGAGATACACCAAGTATAGAAATACAGTTTATGGAGCCGGGTGAGGATGTCAGTAAAAAATTGTAAGCAGGTAAGAGCTACCCTCTCCCGTTTTTTAATTCTTAAAATAAAGTAGAGCTGTGCTTACCAAGACGCCAGGAATAAGAGGAATTAGTGGTGTGCCCAATAAAGGCCATAAAGCAGAAACGGTAGCGCCGGCAATTAAAGCAGTAAGTGCGGTAGAGCTTTTTATAGATTTTCCATAAAGTGCTGCAACAACAACGGGACTGAATGATGCCCCTAATCCTGACCATGCATAGGTGACAAGACCCATGACGGTTGCGCTATTGCGGTAGCCAATCGCATAACCAAAGAGGGCAACCAAAATAATGCTGCAGCGTGAAACCCAGATTAGTTCTTTATCATGCGCTTTGTGCGTAATGATTTTTTTATAAAAATCTTCAGTGATAGAATTTGCAGCAACCAGAATCTGCGTATCAATTGTTGACATCGTAGCAGCAAGAATTGCGCATAAAATAATGCCACCAAAAAATGGATTAAAAAGCATTTTAACCAGCTGTACAAATACCATTTCACTTCTAGCCAAATGAGGCGTAAGGCCCATGCCAACAAGTCCTACGGCAACAGCACTGAGTAATGAAATTACAAGCCACGTCATACCCAGATATTTTGCTCGTTTTGTATGTTCAGGATTATCAATGCCCATATAGTTAACCACTACATGCGGCATCCCCAAATAACCAACACCCCAGACAATACCATTAAGCATTTCTATCAATGTTGTAATATTACCAGAGGGAATTAATGATAATGAAATATTATTGTGCGCTGCATAGGATATAATTGGCTGTAAGCTTCCTAAAGTATATAAACTGATAATTGGTACTATAGCAATCATGGCAAGCAAAAACATTCCTTGAAAAAAATGATTCCATACAAGGGCAATAAAGCCACCGCATAAAATATAAAGAAGTGATGCACCAAGGCCAATAACCATGCCGGTGTGATAATTAATACCAAAGACCGCTTCAAATACGCGGCCCATGCCTGTTAATCCTGCGCCAATATAAAAACTAAAAAAGAACATAAGAATAATACTAGAAGCAATCCCTAGATAGCCTTTTTTGTCGTTGAAGCGTTTTTCTAAGAAAGATGAAAGGGTAACCGTTTGATACTGCTCGGTGGCAACACGTAATTTTTGTGCAATAAAATGCCAGCTTAAAAACATACCGCCAACAAGACCTATGGCAATCCAAGCACCTTCTAGTCCTTGCGTATAGATTGTTGCCGGAAATGCCATAAAAAGCCATGCGCTCATATCACTTGCATGCGCAGCTATAGCAGTAACCCAATAGTTAACGCCACGGTTGCCCAGCATAAATTCTGAGGAAGTTTTTGTTTTAAGGTAGCTAACAATACCTATCAAAAAAAGAATGCCAAAATATAGTAAAAATGCGACCAAAAGTGCTATATTCATTATGGTTCCTAAAATAATTAATAGTTTTATATAAGGTTAGAATACCTGAATTTTGTAAAAAAGGGAAAATCTACCTTTTTTTTTACCTGAAATCTATGATTAGGTCTTATTTTTAAGCATTTTTCTTTATTTTTAGAGCTTGTTTTTGTTATACTGAAAATAAACAGGTTACCGTAGTTAAAAAAGAGATAAAAAAGGAGTATGAAAATGAATACTAAAAAGTTGTTAATCTTAGCACTATTGCTTATTTCTGGTGCAGCAATCCGCGCTGGTATAGAGCTTGAAACGCAATTGCCAGAAGAAATTAAGAACAAATTAGTGCAATTGCAGAGTCAATTAAAAAATCAGGCAATTTTAAAAACTAAAACTAAAGGTGGTTCTAAATATCCTGTGTTGCTTGATAAAAATAATCTTCGCCTTGGTTTGCAGTTTATAACAAAAGAAAATCTTGAAAATTTGACACCAAAACAGATTGGTCATTTAAAAGATGCGGTGAAAAATATTTATGATAAAGGATTGCAGCAACCAGTAAATATTAATTTAACAAATGCTCAGTTTAAATTAGTTCCTTTTGCCGAAGGTACTTTTAATGGCTGGCGTTTATTACTTGAACTTGATGCAGAACAGCAATCCCAAGCATTTAATGATTTTCAGAAAATCTTATATGATGAATTAGCACAAAAGAACATTCAAGTTGATACTGGTGCATCATTATTTATAACGCTTGGGTTTACTCGCTTCGAGCAGGTTAAGAATGCTATTAAAGATTTTAAATTACAAGCTACTGTACAGCCATTTGCACTTGGTTCTTTGATTTTGACAACGGTTAATTTAGATGTAAAGCCGACAACAATACGTATTGAACGAAAACCTATCGAGGAATTTGGCAAGAATGTATATGTGCCTGCACCTGGTGATACTCAATTTGGTAAAAAAGGCCGTACCGGTAAAACAGGTAGATTGGGTAGAAGAGGCCAGCACAAGTTATAATCTAAAGAGATATGGCAAATACGTATGTAGCATTTATGCTTCCTGATGATCTGCAAGAACAGATTGTTGCAGTGCAAGATGAACTTAATGCACGGTTGAAGCAGCAGGGGTTGCCACTTCTTAAAAAACGATTGCCCGAGCGCTTGCATATAACGTTGCAATTTATAAGAAAAAATGATGTTTCTCAGGAAGAGATTGCAAAAATTGTTCGTGCATTACAAGCCATTGCACATGAATTTAAATCTATTGAGCTTGCACAGAATCTTGCGCAAGCTCAGTTTGCTTTCTGGGGACCGGTTGTCGTATTGGTATTAAAACCACATGAAGAGTTAACTGCTTTAGTTGCAGCAGTAAGAAAAGCATTTGATAATGCTGGCATTGAATATGATAAAAAATTTCCTGACTATATTCCACATCTGACGATTGGTTCTTTAGATGAAGCATCACGCAATTTTTTACAGCAGCAAAAAATACAAGTTCCAGAGATTAAAACGTACAAAGCGGATGCACTTGTTTTACGTTCAGCAGGAGCAAATGCAGCCCATATTTTTCTTAAGAGATAGAAAAAAGTTTTTGCGCGTTAGTTGTTGTTTGCTGAGCAATAGTTTCAAAATCTGTAGCGCGTAGTTCTGCTAAAAATTCTGCAATAGCTTTAATATACTGTGGATGATTGCGCTTACCGCGAATTATCTGTGGTGGCAAGAATGGTGCATCAGTTTCCAGCACAATATGCTCAAGCTTAATTTTTTTAAAAATTTCACGCAGCGCTTCATTTTTAGGATAGGTAAGCGTGCCACCAATGCCAACATAAAAACCAATATCTATGACATAATCCGCAAACTGTTGATCTTCTGAAAAGCAATGAATAACGCCGCGAAAGTTTTTTTCTTTTTTATATTCTTCAAGAGCATAGACTGTTTCTTGCACTGCATCTCGCGTATGAATAATAATGGGAAGATTATGAGTAAGGGCTAATTCAACCTGCGCTTTGAAAGCATCTTTTTGTTGTTGTATAGAAAAATCAGGATAATGTTTATCAAATCCTATTTCGCCGATGGCAATTATTTTATTCCGTTCTTTGTCAACCAACAGTTTTTGTAATGCTGCCATATCTTTTTGCCAGCCTTTGGTAAGATCATTTGGGTGTATACCAATTGCTGCATAGCAATCCTGAAATGTTCGTGCAAGAGCAATACAGTTTAAACTTTCAATAACACTTGTTCCAACATTAATAATACGGTTTACGTGTTCATGGGCAGCTTGTTTTACAATGGTAGCAGCGCCCGTAAAATCGTCTGGCTTGAGCGGTACATCGAAATCTTTTTTTATCATTATGTTAATATGACAATGAGTATCAATAAGCATAAAAAACCTTTTTGTTAAGCATGTTATATGGTTGAAGCGTGATTGGATCTTTAGTTTGTTGTTTTAAAAATCGTTTATTTTACGTAAAAAATACCATTATTTGACAAAGAAATAAATCAATTTATGCTATTACATTAAGTTACAGGAAACTAAAAAGTTGAGTTTTAGTGAAGAGCAGTGTTTAACATAAAAACCTTAGGAGTTCTTTTATGAACAAAAGTCAATTAATTGACTCTCTTGCTGAAGAAACCGCGTTCAGCAAAAAAGACGTTACACGTTTTTTGGATAGTCTTGCACGCACTGTTCAACGTGCGTTAAAGAGCGGAGACAAAGTACAATGGGCAAGTTTCGGTACGTGGTCTGTATCGCGCCGACCTGCTCGTAAAGGGATTAATCCAGCAACCAAAGAACGCATCAATCTACCAGCGGTGAACGTACCTAAGTTCAAACCTGGCAAAGCGTTACGCGAGGTTGTTCGTTCTATTTAGTTGTTGTAAATAGAGCTTTTTATTCGTACAAGGGTCGCAGAAATGCGACCCTTTTGCTTTTCAAAATTTTTCTTTTTGGCTATATTGAATGTATTCACCATAAATACTAGGATAAATTCAGGAAACCATATGAGGGACGCAGTATGATCGATCTCAATCTTCTGAGAGAAGAGCCAGAAAAAACAGTTGCACGCATTTTAAAAAAAGACCCTTCTTTTAATGCGCAAAGATTACATGAGCTAGACCAAGATGTACGCGGTTTACGCTTGCAGGTAGAAGAGCTGCGCCATAAAAAAAATGAACTGGCGCAAGCAGGCAAAAAAGGTGTAACAGACGAACTGCGCCAACAATCTATTGAGGTCAGCAAAAAGCTCAAAGAGGCGGAGTCTGATTTAGAAAAAGTTGAAAAAGAGTTTCAAGAGCTTTACCTTTCATGTCCAAATATACCTGCAGAAGATATCCCTGAAGGGTTTAAAGAATCAAATAAAGTAGTCAAAGAATACGGCAAAAAGCCAACCTTTAATTTTTCTATAAAAAATCATGTAGAGCTGGGCACTGCTTTGGGGTGGTTTGATTTTGAAGCGGCAACAAAAATCACTGGAAGCAACTTTGTTGTTTATCTGGATGATGCTGTGAAGCTCATGTATGCGTTAACTATGTTTATGCTTGATAATAATAAAAAGCATGGCTTTAAAATGGTTCTTCCTCCTTACTTAGTTAATGAAAAATCATTATATGTTCCTGGCAATTTTCCAAAATTTAAAGACCAAGTATATGCTATTCCTGAAGATGGTTTTTATCTTATTCCCACAGCGGAAGTTGCTTTGGCTAATTTATACCGAGACCATATTTTTGCAACACAAGATTTGCCAAAACGCTTAACAGCTTGGACCGGTTGCTTTAGACGCGAAGCAGGTGGTTATGGTGCAACAGAGCGTGGGCTGATTCGTATTCATGAATTTGAAAAAGTTGAACTCTTTACCTTTTGCCAACCAGAAGAGGCAGATAAAGAACTTGAACGCATGCTTGTTTGCGCTGAGGAACTATTGCAGCAATTAGGACTTACCTATCGCGTTAGTTTGCTGGCAGCACAAGATTGTTCGTTCCCTGCAACGCGTACATTAGATATTGAAGTATGGATGCCGGGGCAGAATGCTTATTATGAAGTTTCTTCTGCAAGCAATTGTTCAGATTTTCAGGCTCGTAGAGGAGCGATTCGTTATCGCAGAAGTTCAACCAGTAAACCAGAACTTGTTTATACCTTAAATGCATCATCTTTGGCACTGCCGCGTTTAATGGTTGCTTTAATGGAAACGTATCAGCAAGAGGATGGCTCTATTAAAATTCCAGAGATTTTAAAAAAATATGGTGTTTGGTAAATGATATCTCCTGAATTATTGAAAAAAATTCGTGCCATTCAGCTTAAAACGAGACGCATTTTAAGTGGTTCTATGGTTGGCGATAGCCGAACTGCAAAAAAAGGTTTTGGTTTAGAGTTTGAGCAGTTAGCTGAGTATCAATTTGGTGATGATATTCGCTTTATTGATTGGAAAAGTTCAGCGCGTACTAATAAGCTTCTTTTAAAAGAGTATCGTGAAGAGCGTAATCGTGTTGTTATGCTTGTGGTTGATGGTTCGCGTTCAAATTTCTATGCCTCAGGAGACCGTCTTAAGTATGAGGTTATAGCTGAAGTTGCTTCAATTATAGCACTTGCTGCTCAGAACGGTAAAGATGCTGTTGGCCTTATTCTTGTTACCGATAAGGTTGAACTTTATATTCCACCAAAAAATGGTAGGAAGCATAGTAATATTATTATGGAAGCTCTTTTTAACTTTAAACCACAATCATTGGGAACGAATATTGCAGCAGGTTTGAAAAAACTTATGCAGATCAAATCCCGCGATATGTTTTGTTTTTTAATTTCTGATTTTATTGATGCTCATCTAGAAAAAGATATGCGAGCAGCTTCTCAATATCATGAATTGGTAGCTTTGCATGTGCAAGATTCTTTTGAGCAAGCATTGCCTGACGTTGGTTTTTTAGAGCTTGTTGACTTAGAATCTGAAACAAAGCTCGTTGTTAATACCAATGCTGAAACTCCTAATAGGTATTTGGCTAAGCATCAGGATTTGCTTACAAAAACTTTTAAGAACAATAACATAAAGCATATGGTAATTAAACCTGATCAAGATTATTTATATCCATTGATCAAATTTCTCATAAGGAGATAAGGTTATGGCGTATGATCCAAAAAATCTTATTGTGTATGATGATCTGTATGATCTTTGGGCTGCATCATGGTGGCAGCAGCGGTGGTTTTGGGTTTTGATAGGGATTATGGCTACTTTGATTGCGTTTGGTTTATTTTTTCTTATTAAAAAATTTAAACAAAGTAAAAAGACCAATCAAGACCCGTGGCAAGAAGCTTTGGCTTTGTTGCAGATGATTGATCCTGAAGGTTTTAAAGATAGATTGGCACATAAAGATTTTTATGCTCAGGTTACGTTGATTCTAAAAAATTATTTAGGGGCTCGCTATGATCTTGCACTTGCAAGCAAGACTGATGATGAAGTTATAGAGCTTGTATGTTCTTCTTCATTTCCAGCATCATTACATGATTCTTTAAAAGAGATTTTTACTGGCGCTCTTTTTGTTAAGTTTGCCAATCAGGATGCGGCTTTTCAGAAAATGCTTCAAGATTTAGAGGCATCAATGAAGATGGTAAAAGTTACCATGCCAAGCCCCCCCTCTTGACACGTCTGGTAAACTATAAGTAGGTGCTTTCACATGAATTGGTATAGTAGAGTTAATCTATAGAGTTACAGAGGGGTGCTGTAGAGGGTTTTGAATATCTAAGGGACAAAATATAATATCGTTTTTTTAGTATATGGAAGCCAGAGGATGTGTTATCTGTCTGGTTTTTTTCTATCACCATTTTTTATTGGAGAATTTATTTATGGCAAAGCATGTAGGGGTAAAATTACCTGAAGATTTAATAAAAGTTCTAAAAAAGGGTACTGTTGGCATTTTGGCAACGTTCTCTGAAAAGGGACTTCCCCATACTACTCCTGTTCAATGTCTTTATCCCAAGGGTCTTGAGAGTATTTTAATGTCTATCTCAAAAGATCATGCTGGCTATCATAACATGGTATGGCAAAAAAAAGTTATGCTTTCTTTTTTAGATGAAAATAACGTCGCATATAGTGTTTTGGGAAGAGCTGGTGTTGTTAGAGCACCATCATTAGTACATCCATTGATGAATGTTGTTCGAATTGATATTATCGATATTAAAAGTGATCGTTCCACATTGACGCGCGTGGAAAGCGGTGTACGCTGGAGTTATACTTCGTGGGAAGCGGAAGAGTTGGTTAATAGTTTAACACAAGAGTTAAAGCAGTTATCTGAAACATTATAACCTGTGATGGGGCTCATATGAATCATGGTTGTTCTAAAAAGTCGATGGCATATTGTTCTTTTCTGTTATCTTTTTTCTTTGTGCTTATATATGTTCCATGTCTCTTTGCACAAGATGTTACTCCAGAAGATCAGCAACCTCAAGAGGTTGTTGAGCAAAAACAAGAATCCGATTCTACTCCCGCAGAGCAACCAAAGCAAGAACAGGAAGATGAAAAGCAAGAGCCGCCAGCTCAAGAACCTCAAAAGCAAGAATTGCAGAAAGAGGATAGTGCGCAACAACCTGCACAAACTCCCGAGCAAGCAGCTCCTGTTGTTAAAAAAGAGGGTATTGATACCGTAGATATAGAAGAGGGTGGCAACTGGCTTTTAAAACGTAAAGCGTTGGAAGATACTGCAGATACTATTGAAAAAATAGTTAATACGTTTGGTAAGATTGTTGAAGCGAGTACAACCTATAAAATAAGACGTAATAAAATAGATAACGATTACGATCTTTATATTGCAACTATGGGCTTTAACCTAGGAGATCTTGATCAATTGCTGACAGATGTTTCTGAAGAGCTTGAGCGTGAACGCCAAAAAGATGTAGCTCTTACTGCTGATGAACGAGCAGCTATGGCAACGGTTAGAGAAAAACAAAACGAAATTAAGCAACTGCAAGCAGAGCTTAAAGCGCTTGCCGATTTAGATCAAGAAATTGATAAAGTGATAGATACGGTTGATACGCAGATTAAAACAGCAAGTAATTATCAAAATCAGGCGTGGAAATATTTTCAAGAAATAAGAAAAGTTTTAAGCGATGAACGAGCTGAAGATCTTTATTATCGCACGGTAAGCTTACAAAAAAGTATGGAAGATATTTATGCCTACATTACCGGAACTCTCAGTGTTTATTTTACAAATCAAATTGAGACCTTAAGAGGTCACATGGATTCAATAAAATCAAAAGTTGAATCGTTACAAAAAATGGGCATAGATCTTCAGAAAAAACTTAAGCAGTTTGAACAAGAAGATGAAGAGCAAAGAATGCAGCAAGAAAAGCAAGAGCAGGATGAAGCGGTACAAAAGGCGGTCAAAGAGGCGGCTGGCAAGCGCAATAAATCAAATTGGCTTAATCGCTTAAGAACGATAGTTATCTGGCCATTTGTTCAGGTAAAAAACTTTGTAGTTGGCGCTTTTGACTATGTAGCTAGTTTTTTCAGATCCCCTAAAAAGCAGGTTGTAAAGCCTGAAGTTACTCAAAATAAACCCGATCTGGAGTCCTTGCCTAAATAAAAACTTCTGATTTGGTCTCTTTTTTCGTTGATCAAATGCTTTAAATCTGGTACATTTTTCTTTGCACCAAATTATGCCGAGGTGGTGGAATTGGTAGACACGCAGCTTTGAGGTGGCTGTGGGAGAAATCCTGTAGGGGTTCGAGTCCCCTCTTCGGCACCAGAAATAGAGAAATCAATATCTTTTAAGGCGAGTCAGTTTTATGAATTGCGAAAGGAATTTCTTATGAACGTATCTCTACGCACGTTAGCTTCTTCAGCTTTTATAGGTTGGATAGTTCTAGCTTGTTTTGGGTTATTTTATTTATTTACCTGGAAAGACGGACGTCCTCAGTTAAGGCCTGATCGTATTAAATTCGGTATAGATTTGGTAGGAGGAACTTACATTACGCTTGAGGTACAAACGGAAAAAGCAGTTGATGCAGATCTTTCTGATAAAATGCAGGTTATGGTAAAAAACATAAAAGAAGCAAAAATGGCTCTGCCTGTATCAAAAACGGTTAAGGACCAACGTATTGTTCTTAAATTTGATTCTGTAAAAGCAGCAAATGAAGCATCGGGCCTTATTAGTGGTCTTGATAATACGTTAACCTATGTTACTGAAGGCTCTGAAATTCGTGTAACCATGAAAGATGCTATTGCTGAAAGAGTTAAAGAAGCAGCAGTAAAAAGTAATATTGATGTTTTAAGAACACGTCTTGATGGTTTAGGTGTAGGTGAAATTACTATTGCAGCTCAAGGTGAGAAAAATATTGTTATTGAATTGCCTAATGTGGATGATCCGCAAAAAGCAAAAGCAATGATAGGTAAAGCTGCACTTCTTGAAATGAAGTTAGTTGAACGTATGGCTTCAAATGAAGATGAACTTTTAGAAGATTATGATGGCGAAGTGCCAGATGGATTTACGGTGCTTGAAGCAAAAAATGGAAAATCATATTACCTAGTACCAAGTTTTTCTGATATTACTGGTCGCCTTTTGAAAGATTCCTATACAGGATTTGGCGGTCAATCGGGCTCTGAGATTGTAGTGCACTTTAAATTCAATCCAGTCGGTGGGCAAAAGTTTTATGAGTTAACCAGCAAAAATCCTGGTCGCCATATTGCCGTAATTGTTGATAATAAAGTTATTTCAGCACCACGTATTTCTACTCCTATTGGGGCAGAAGGGTACATTCATGGTGACTTTACTAAAGAAGGAGCCTCTGAGCTTGCAGCGTTACTTAAATCGGGTGCTTTTGTTGCGCCAGTAACGTTTGAAGAAGAACGTCAAATTGGTCCTTCTCTTGGGCAAGAATCTATTCATGCAGGGCTTATGGCATGCGTATTTGGGCTAGCACTTCTTTTTGTCTTCAGTACTTTCTTGTATAAATTATCAGGCTTCTTTGCATTCATTACGCTGTTGTATAACTTGTTAATTATTATGCTTGCTGTTTCTTGGATGGGTGCAACGTTAACATTACCTGGTCTTGCGGGTATGGTTCTTACGACAGGTATGGCAATTGACGCTTCAATTTTGATTTTTGAAAAAATAAGAGAAGAGCTTGCACAAGGTATTACGATAGCAAAAGCGATTCAGCTAGGCTTTGCTGATGCTATGGTTGTTATTTTGGATTCAAATATTACAACCTTTTTGGTTGGTATAGTGCTCTATTGGTTTGGTACAGGCCCTATTCAAGGTTTTGCCGTTACTATGATGGTTGGTATTATTTCAACCTTGATTACAGGTCTGTTTTTCCTCAGATCAATTTTTTCTTTTATGTTAGATACATTTTCTCTTCAAAAATTAAGTATTTAGGGTATACTACATACTAGTTTAAAGGCGACGTAGCTCAGTTGGCCAGAGCGGCGGAATCATAATCCGTAGGTCAGAGGTTCGAATCCTCTCGTCGCCACCATAAAATACAAAGATTGTTAATTGGTCTTAATGAATACAGTATCATTTCTTAATTTACCAACCTTACTGACTCTTTTTCGATTAGTTTTTTCTCCATTTATTTTGCCTATTCTTCTTGTCACGTTTCTTCCCTATAATAATTTTGCAATTAACGTAAGTCTGACAATGGTTTTTTCTTTATTGAGCCTGACAGATTTGCTTGATGGTTATATGGCTCGGAAATTTAGTCAAGAAACGGAATTAGGCAAAGTTTTGGATCCTATAGCAGATAAGTTTTTAATGTATGCAACGCTTATTTCTCTTTTGGCAGTACATAAAATTTATTATTATTGGGTTATTCTCTTAATTGGTAGAGAATTTTTTATTATGGGGCTTCGTCTTATTGCCGTTCAAAATAATTTTACTATAGCAGTATCATTTTATGGCAAATTAAAAACAATGGTTCAGTTCTTTTACTTTGCGTTTGCTATTCTGAATCCTGCTTTACTTCATGCAGCGCTTGAAATGCCGTTTTTTTTAATCCAATCATGTTTGCTTGCCTCTACTCTTCTTTTATCATGTGGTTCTGCATATATGTATTACCAAGAGTTTATTAAAATGATAAAAATAAGGGTTTATGAAGGTGATTTTAGATAGCATAATACTTATTCTTGCGTATATCGTTGGTGCATTTCCTACCGGCGTTTTATTGGCACGGTGGTATGGTATTGATGATATTACTCAACATGGATCGGGTAATATTGGTGCGACTAACGTTGGAAGAAAATTAGGAGCACGGGGATTTATAACTGTTTTTGTAGGAGATGCGGCAAAAGCGTGGGCTTACGTGCAGCTTGTACGATGGTATGGTTTTTCCGAGAATACAGTTTTATTTGTTGGCGTAGCTCTTTTAGTTGGCAATAGTTATTCTATTTTTTTACAAGGTAAAGGCGGCAAGGGCGTTGCTACAAGTATGGGAATTTTGCTTGCGCTAGAACCAATGGTTTGCTTGATAGTATTTTTAGTGTGGGCCTTATTTTATTGGTATCTGAAGATTGTCGGAATAGCATCAGTTGGTGCGTATTTTATTCTTCCTTTGATAGCATATTTTTTTCAACCATTGAATTTTTCTTATCTCCTCTTTATGGTATTTATGAGTGCATGGGGTATAATGCGCCATTATGCTAATATACAAAGCTATATAAGGAAGCTTTGAATGTTTTTAGAATTTTTTGTGTATGGGATTTTTCTTTTTTGCTCTACCAGTTCTTTGGCTGCACTTATTGAAAAAACTATGACAGTAGAAACTGACCAAAATCGTATTGTGTTTTCTGCTTGGCATGAGAATACGTATGAAAAAGTAGAATCGATAGTTTTGTTTAATAAAAGATCTTCTTCTAAGCCCAATATTGTCCTATGGGCTTTATCGGATGATAAAAAGAAAATTGCAGTGCAAATAAAAGAATTTAACTATTATCTTTTTTTTGATGATAGAAGTCCTGTGACCATTTTTCCTCAAGCGATTGATAATAATATTTTTGTTTTTAACATGCCAAAGAAAAAGTTATTATTTCAAATGAAACCAAAAGGTGCATTTACTTCTATGACAGTGGCTAATGATGGTACAGTAACCTTGATAAAAAAAAGAGAGTTTTCAGATGAATTTTAAATATGTAGCGCAGATTTTTGAATATATAGAAAAGGAAAGCTCGCGCATAGAAATCACCAAGCTTCTTGCCGATTTATTTAAAAAAGCAGATGGTAAGCAAGCGGATATTATCTGTAATCTTTCTCTTGGCATGCTGCAACCACCATACCTTGGTACCCAATTTAATTTGGCAGAAAAAAGTCTTATTGGCGTTGTTGCACAACTTATTGATAAGTCAGAAAAAGAGGTAGCAGAGCTAACAAAAAAAATGGGTGACCTTGGCTTAGTTGTTACTACATTTTATAATCCAAATGAAGGCAATAAAGAATTAAGTTTATACGAAGTTTATGATCGTTTGTGTACTATTGAGGCTCTTGGTGGAGAAGGTTCTCAAGAAAAGAAAGCTCAAGAAGTGCTTGATCTTTTGCAAAAGTTGGATGCTTTTGGTGCAAAATATGTAATTCGTATTATTCTGGGCACCTTGCGGCTTGGTTTTTCTGATATGACTCTTGTTGATGCTTTATCATGGATGCAAGTGGGAGATAAATCCTTACGTGCAGTAATTGAGCATGCTTATAATATCTGTGCTGATATTGGCTTGATTGCCAAAACCTTGAAAGATGAAGGTGTTGAAGGCCTTAAGCATATGAAGATTCATGTTGGTATACCTATTCGTCCGGCTGCTGCTGAACGAATGCCAACAGCGCACGATATCTTTGAAAAACTTGGTCCTTGTGTAGCACAACCAAAGCTTGATGGTTTTCGTATTCAAATTCATCTTGATAAAAATAAGAAAACTTCAGAGGTACGCTTTTTCTCTCGCCATTTGGTTGATATGTCATACATGTTTCCTGATTTAGTAGAAGCATTATTAAAGCTTCCTGTGCAAACTATGATTGCAGAAGGTGAGGCGATAGCTTATGATACGCATACTGGAACATTTTTGCCCTTTCAAGAAACGGTAAAGCGAAAGCGTAAACATGGCATTGAGCAAGCTGCGACGGAATATCCCTTACGTGTTTATCTTTTTGATCTTCTTTATTGCAATGGCGAATCATATCTTGATAAATCTCATGAAGCACGGCGTACAAAACTGCTTTCTTTGGTACAAGATTCTGATGATGAACGGGTACAGGTAATCGGTGAGCAAGAAATTAATTCTGTCAAAGAACTTGAGGCCTATTTCCATGAACAAATGGATCGAGGTCTTGAAGGAATTGTAGTCAAGAAACCGAATTCGCATTATCAACCGGGTAAGCGTAACTTCAACTGGATCAAATTCAAACGGCACGAAGAGGGACAATTAGAAGATACTCTTGATTGTGTTGTTTTAGGTTATTATGCTGGATCTGGTAAACGTGCACAGTTTGGTATAGGTGCATTTTTAGTAGGAGTTTTTAATAAAAAAGAAGATAGCTTTGAAACGGTAGCAAAAATTGGTACGGGTCTTTCTGATGAAGGATGGCAAGAGCTCAAGAAAAAACTTGATCTACTCAAGGCACCAGAAAAACCAAAGAATGTTGTATGTGCCAAAGAGTTGTATCCTGATGTATGGGTTTATCCTGAGCTGATTTGTATAGTTCGTGCCGATGAAATAACCCGCTCTCCTTTACATGCAGCAGCAAAAACAGCAGAATCTCTTGGGTATGCATTACGCTTTCCGAGGTTTATGGGTTACCGTCCTGATAAAGGGGTAGAAGAAGCAACAACAATTACTGAACTAAAAAGACTATACGAAGATCAATTTGCGCAATAACTATACATAAAAAAGGATAGTAATGAAAGCAAAGCTCTTAGTCTCTGCGAGTGTATTTTTTTTTCTTTTTTCTCGATTATTCGCAATGGAATCTGAGAAAGAAGAATATTTCCCAAAAGAGGTAACATTTCAAGATATTTTTCCACGTTGTCAGAAGCTTATTACCTCTTATTTTCCCAATGCTAAACCATCGTTTTATAATTCTACACCACCAGTATCGTTTTTTATTATTACAAGTACCTATAGTTTTTGTATTGATGCCATGACAGACAGTAAAGAATGTAAAAAAGCCTTTTATGAGGTACATACAATCTTTCAAGAATCTTGTTCTCTTTTTAAAAAAAGTAAAAATAATGAACAAGAAAAGACAGCAATTTACTTAAATGATACTGCTTTACATAAAATCATGGGGCTTATCATCAACCAAGACAAAGAACTAACAGGATCTTATAATAAAAAACTACTAGCATTATATGAAAAAGCTATGAAAGCAGATGAATAGCAGCCTTTTTTTGCAAATAAAACAAGTATTATGATGAAAATGCCTCTTTAAAAAACTGAGCTTCCTTTGCAGGGTCATCAGCATGCGTAATTGCTTTGCTAATAACAATGCCATCAGGTTTTATAGAATTAATTTTATCAACGATGGAACGCTCAATTTTGCCAGAAACGTAGATGGGTAAATTAGAGTTCCCGCGTACCATATCCCAGGCATCAATGAATTTTAAAGGATCTTCATCTTCATATGAACGATGTACGAGCAAAGCAGAAACACCCATGCTTTTTGCCTCAAGAGCAGATTGCCCTGGCGATGCTGCATCGAGTAAATCGAGCATGATTTTAGCGCCTAAATTTTCTGCAGTGGTACATGCGGAATGGATGACGCTTGTATTGGTACCGGCCATAACGGTTATCCATTGCGCACCAGCTTGCACGAGCATGGTGACTGTTTGTTTGCCGCAATCAACAATTTTGGCATCAGCAAGAATTGTTTTTTTAGGGAATGTTTCCTTAAACTTTTCAATGGCACTTAGTCCATATTTAAAAAGCAAGAGTGAACTAATTTCGAATGTATCGATATATGGTTCAACTTTTTTGGCAATTTCTAGTGATTTATCAAGATCAATTAAGTCAAACGAAATTTGTACTTTCATACGATTCCTTTATAACCATGAGATAGCATGATTCTTGTAAGTATACCATTGTTAGTTTATTTTGAAAAAAGGGTAGTTTAATCATGTCTCCATTATTACCTTATATTCAGTTGCTGCGAGTAGTAAACATCGGATTGTTTTTGTACTAATGATTTAAGCGGTCCAAAGAATTGTCGTACGGTTAAAACCCATAGTGCTTGAGCAGCAACATTAAGTCCTTTTTTTGCATAAATATCAGGCAAAACAAGTTGAGGATTATTATTGGTTATTGTTATACCTTCAGGTACATAGATATTTTGTGGTTTTGCAAATAAAACAATAGTATCCAGTGTTATGATATTATTGGTAGGCAGGGCAATCTGCTTAGTTTGCCAGAGCCAATCTTTTGTAGCCGGATCTTGTATGCGCTCAATAGAATACATTTGGGCCTGCGATAAAGGATCCAACTGCCAATGGTGAATCGTATTGCCGATCATAAAAATTGGTATAATGCGCGGTGTAATTAACAGCTTAAAAGCATCTTTTTGTTGTTTGCGTGGGAAGGTCATCAGCCCATCCATGTCAGAAAGAGCTAAATATCCTGCATACGAACCAAAAAGTCCTAGGTTGGAGGTGTTTTTTAGGTAATTATTTTTGAAGGTTTTTGCCAACGTTTTTCCAGGAGTTATTAAATTATTAAGGTGCTTTTTATGATCAAACTCTTTTTCATCTTCTGGATAAGGACGAATAAAGAAATTAATAGTGCTATAAGTTGTACAGCAGTAACTAAAGAGCAAAAAATATGATATCTTAAGCGCAAGTCTCATAATTTTCCCTTTATGTGAGCCTTGTGTTTTAGGTACATTGTTATGATAACAAAGGTTTTTTATGAAAAGCTACGGTTTAGATAATCAAGAATATTTTTATGAACTGACCACGCAGGAAGAAGCGGCATTAAAGCATTTTTTTGTACAGGAAAAACTTAATGAAAAACAGGCTGGTCAGTTTAGAACCTATTTAATAGAACTTATAATTTGGAATAAAAAATTTAATATTACGGCACTTGATACGGTGTCAGATATTATAGCTTACCATTTTCAGGATTCACTTAAAGTTCGAGATTTCATACCTTTACAAAATTCTCGGGGCATAGCTGATGTTGGCTCTGGAGGAGGATTTCCTGGTCTTCCCCTAGCAATTTTATTTCCTGATCTTCCTGTAGTATTAATTGAAGTTAATACTAAAAAAATAGAATTTTTGGAGCATATTAAAGTATTACTTGAACTTCATAACGTGACGGTGAGTCCTTTTGATTGGCGTACTTTTTTACGAAAAACTGAATATCCAATAGATTTTTTTTGTGCACGCGCATCACTAGACCCTGAAGAGCTAGTACGTATATTTAAACCTGGTTGTTTTTACAACTATGCACAGTTAATTTATTGGGCTTCATCTGGATGGCATGGAGGTGAGCCGGAAAAGCCATTTTTAAAAACTGAAATTCCGTATAAGATAGGGGAAAGGTCAAGAAAATTTGTGGTTTTTTCTGCTAAAAATCATTGAAGTAAGGAGAGTGGCGTGATCTTACAAGAATTAGGTAATAAAGTAAGTCTTAGGATCTTTGGGAGCAAAGATCTTACGCATAAAGAAGATTCTTTACTCAAAAGTTATGTTGGCGGTATTCTTGATGTTAAACACGGTGAAAGTTACGGAAAAATTTTAGGTTATTTTTTTCCCGAGTTTATTACGGCACTTCTTTTATATTCAGTGGTTCCTCTCATTGACGCTCGCTGGATTGCTTCACTCAAATCTACTTCTATTTATGCAACGGTGGGTGTTACCAATACGCTGATTCATTTTATCATAAAAGCTGCAGAAGGTCTTTCTGTCGGTACGGTAATATTAGCAGGGCATTATAATGGCCTGCAGGATTATAAAGAAGTTGGCCGTTCAGTGCTCAGTTCATTTTGGGTGACCTGCGTGGTTGGTGGATCAATTGCGAGCATGCTTTTTTTTGGTGCACATTGGATTTATGTCGCCTACGGTGTTCCTCAAAAAATGATAGAGCTCGGGGTACCCTTTTTGCGTCTTAAAGCTCTTGGGCTTTTTTGTATGTTTATTAACTTTGCTTTTGTAGGATTTTTGCGTGGTATTAAAAAGCCAAAAATTCCTATGCAGCTTTTTATTGGTGGTTGTATAGTATTTCTTTTTTTTGATTATGCTCTTATTTATGGCTCTTTTGGCTTGCCAGAGCTTGGATTAATGGGCTCAGCATGGGCTACTGTTATTCAGTATGCTTTTATGCTTATTGCTGGTATAGCTTACATTGTTATTGATCCTGCAAATCGTATATATAGTATCAGCTTATTTACGCACCTTGCAAGTTGGCGCCATATAGTTTCCATTTTCCAATTAAGTTGGCCCATTGTACTTGATAAAGCTGTTTTTGCAGCGGCGTATATTTGGCTAGGGTATCTTATTAATCCTATGGGCAAGTATGCGATTGCTAGTTATAGCGTTATAAAAGATTTAGAGCGGCTTGCTATTCAGCCAGCAGGAGCGTTTGCTCAGGTAATTACTTTTTTAGTGAGTAATTCTTATAGTGTCGCAGATTGGCAAGGGATTAAAACGAATATAAAAAAGACAATTTTTCTCGCCTCACTGTTTGTTTTTTCAACATTATTAATATTTTCGATCTGGCCTGCTTTTTTTATTTCTATTTTTGACCAAAAAGGCAAGTTTACGGCTTTTTCTGCGGGTGTTTTTCCTTTTTTAAGTGTACTTGTTTTCTTTGATTTGCTACAATTGGTACTATCAGGAGCTTTGCGTGGAGCTGCTAATGTGAAAGTTGTCATGCTTGCTCGATTGGGAATTTTCTTGGTATATTTTATTCCCATATCCTGGTTTATAGCAGGGTTACCCCTTGAAAATCAGATGTTAAAATTTTTATTAATTTATGGTTCATTTTATATCGGGAACGGCCTGATGAGCCTCATATATGTGTATCGCTTTCGTGGAAACCGCTGGAAAGATAAAGCTATTTAGGTATAACTATGACAAAAATTACAAAACAGGAACTTTTAAAAATTGCACAAATTTCTCAGTTGCGTCTTGATGAAGCTGATATTGAACCCCTTATCAAACAGATTCAGGATGTTTTGACGTATGCTGAGCGTGTACAGGAAGTAGCTGAAGATATTCAGATGCCCTCAACGCAAAATATCAATGTTTTGCGCGAAGATATGATAGTTACTACTGTAGCACAGCCACTTTTAGATCTTGCGCCTGAGCGTGAGGAAGATTATTACGTGGTGCCAAAAATTATTGAAAATAAATAAGGATCTGCATGAAAGATTTTGCATTTGCAACGATAGATCAATTAAAAAAAGCTTTAGATGAAAAAAGTATTTCTAGGCAAGAGCTTTTAAATTTTTTTATTAAGCGTTTTGCTGATTATGACAAAAAATTAGGTTCTGCTCTTGAGGTTTTTGATGCAGAATCAATTTTAAAGAATAGTTCTGATAAGGGTCCTCTTGCAGGAATTCCTGGTCTTATCAAAGATAATATTGCCCAAAAAGAACGCTCATTGACCTGTGCTTCAAAAATCTTAGAAGGATTTAAAGCTACTTATGATGCTACGGCAAGTTATCGTCTTAAGAATGCTGGCGCCTTATTAATTGGCCGTGCAAATTTGGATGAGTTTGCTATGGGAAGTTCAACAGAAACTTCTGCGTTTCAAAAAACGGCAAATCCATGGAATCTACAGTGTGTTCCTGGTGGTTCAAGTGGTGGCTCTATTGCAGCGGTTGCCGCTGGGCTAGTGCCGTGGGCTCTTGGCTCTGAAACAGGAGGCTCTGTTCGTCAGCCGGCTGCGTTATGTGGTATTGTTGGTCTTAAGCCGACATATGGTCTTGTTTCACGTAATGGTCTTGTTGCATACGCTTCATCGCTTGATCAAATTGGTATTGCAACGCGTACGGTGCGTGATAATGCGCAGGTTCTTTCTGTTATTGCAGGGCATGATACCAAAGATTCATCAAGTTTATATGTAGATAAAAAAGATTATACTTCATTACTTGATGGCAAGCTCAAAGAAGGTTTTAGAATTGGTGTATTAGAAAATGCTCTTGATGCTGAAGGCATGTCTCCTGAAATGAAGGAGGCTTTGCAGGAAGTCATTAAGAAATATGAACAAATGGGCGCTATAATCAAACGTATTAAACTACCTATCATGGATTATGCTGCAGCTGTCTATTTTATCATTAGCCGTGCAGAAGCTGCTTCTAACTTGGCACGCTTTGATGGCGTACGCTATGGCTTGCGTGATGAAGCGTCAAGTCTGAGCGCTATGTATACCAATACGCGTCATGATGGATTTGGCCAAGAAGTGCAAGTTCGTATTATGACTGGTAACTATGTACTTTCAGCTGGCCATGCAGCAGAGTTTTATAGCAATGCAAAAAAAGTACAACGATTGATGCAATATGAATATGCGCAGACTTTTAAAGAAGTTGATGCATTAATAAGTCCTGTAACGCCAACAACAGCGTTTAAATTTGGTGCTTTTGATCAAGATCGTTTACAAATGGATTTACAAGATTACTTTACCTGCTCGGTAAACATTGCGGGTATTCCTGCTGTTGCGGTGCCGTGTGGTTTTTCAAAAGATAAAATGCCTATGGGCTTTCAGTTAATTGGACCACATCTTTCTGAGGCGCGCTTGTATCAAGCTGCCTATGCTTACGAGCAAGAAATGCCATGGCATACCATGCATCCTGAGGAGTTTATTTAAAATAAAAAAAAGGAGAGGAGATGTTTCAAGATCGTTATGATGCAGCCAATCAGCTTGCTCTTGCTTTAAAACAGTACCAAAATAATCCTGATGTTATAATTTTAGCTATTCCTCGTGGCGGGCTTGAACTTGGCTTTGTGCTAGCAGAGCAACTTAAAGCGCCGCTTGATGTTGTTTTTGCCAAAAAAATTGGTGCACCGAATAACCCTGAATATGCAATTGGTGCGCTTACGCTGCATGAACAAGAGATTGATCCCCGTTTTATGGATGTTTCTATGCAGGATTACATTGATCAAGAAACTGAACGGATTCGCACACTGCTCAAAAAACGCTACCAAGAGTATCGAGGTCAAAAGCTTGCCCTTGATCTTCATAATAAAATTGTCATTGTTGTTGATGATGGCGTTGCCACGGGAAGAACGGTAAAGCTTGCCCTCAAAGAAGTAAAACAGTTCAAACCAAAAAAATTAATCCTAGCAGTTCCCGTCGGCGCTCCTGATACTATCAAAGAGTTAGAAAAATATGCTGATGAAGTTGTTTGCTTGCAAAAAGCAGAGCTATTTTTTGCCGTAGGGCAATTTTATGATCAGTTTCCCCAAGTTGATGATCAAGAGGCGATTCGCTTATTGCATAAAGCTAATGACTAAATGATGTTTTTTTTATAAAGATTATTTTTTTGTTTTGTTCATGGGTTAGGGGTTCTATTTTATTTGCATATCTCACGGCACCCTCATGCCGGGTGCAGGGCACAAAGGTATTGCGTGCCCAATACCTTTGATACAAGGGCACATAAGAGAAGATCTCTTATGTATCTCTCTGCGCTCATAACTCGGCTTCCAGATTTTTATTAAAAAAAATCTGAGAAGCTCTCAAACAGATGAGCTTTCAAGGTGCACTAAACTATTTTTTATACATTTACACCGGTAGCGAATCATCGACCTGCCGTGTCCGCCATAGCTCGAAGAGCGACGGCTGGAAAATCGAGGGTTGAAAACCCGAAGAGTGAGTGGTTGATGTCTGAGCGGGCAAGCGATCCAACAGCATGTTGGTGTATTTTTGTCCAGCCCTTTTGTACAAGCAAAAGGGGCTGGTCCCGTCCCGGAGAGGGACCGTGAGATATATGAAAGCAAAAAATATAATTAAAAAATTTATAATCATTAGCTTTGTACAATACTACAATTTTTATATAAGCTTTTTGTAAAAAGCTTATTGTCTCTTGTAAAGGAGTAGTAGATGAGATTATTTGCAACGCGTTCATGCCGCCATTTAATGGAAGATTTTAAAGAGATTGCAGGGCATGTAGAGATCAAAACATTTTCTGATGGCGAAATTTATGTGCGCCTTTTGGAGAATGTTGCCAAGCAAGACGTATGGGTATTAGCGCAAACGGCACCGCCTGCAGAAAATCTTATAGAACTTTATTTTTTGCTTGATGCATTGCAGCGCGAAAATGCCAACGTTAATCTTTTTTTAACGTACTTTGGGTATGCGCGGCAAGATCGTACTGCTTATGGAGAAGCATTGAGTAGCGAAGTGCTTTTTCGCTTTTTGCAAACATTTAACATAAAAAGTACTAAAATTCTTCATATTCATAATCCTAAATTGCGTGTATTTTATGATTTTCAAGATGTTATTTTATTAGATTTTTTTATTCCGTATGCACAAGAGGCTGATATACTTGTTGCGCCGGACCATGGTGCACAGGCGTTGGTAGCATCTATAGCTGAATGTGCAAAAAAAGAATATGTGGTTATGAGCAAAACGCGTAGTAGTCACGAACATATTGAAAAAATCACCATTAACGGTACGGTAAAAAATAAGAGAGTCCTTTTGATTGATGATATGATTGCAACAGGTGGCACTATTGTACATGCAGCAAAAATTCTTAAAGAACATGGTGCGGTAGAAATTGCTGTTGCTGCTACGCATGGTGTATTTTCCGACGATGCGTATAACCGCATTGCAAAAAGTGCAATAGATAGAGTTTTTGTAACAAATTCATTGCCACAACAAGAACATGAAAAAGTTACGGTAGTTAATTGTGCCCCTATGATTGAGCATTTTTTTCGTTGAGCGGTATTATATTAATGTGAATTTGAGTTTTGATAGTATTTAAATGCGCTCATGGTGAGTGATTTCGAAGAAATCGTATCGAACCATATGAGCAAAAATGTTGTTCGAATGCTTCGACAAGCTCAGCACGAACGGAGTGAGGGTTGAGCGCAGCGTTTACTCCTGCATGCCCGACGTAGCACTGTGCGAAGTCTGGGAGTTTGATCGAAGGGTCACCACGAACGGTATAGAGATGTTTAAATCTTGTAAGAATGAAGTTATCTTAAAATCGTATATTTTTTTTATATTTATTGCTGTTTTTACTAGTTATGCTGCACGAGAGCCCGTTGTAACGCATAAAAAACATAAGCGGTATCAACCGTTGCTTTGTAGAGATCGTCCGTATAGAAGTTGCCTGAATAAGTTTGGTTTTATTGTAGGTGATATTGTACAGGATGCTTTAAAACTTAACTGGTATTTATTTTCTGTTACCTCTGCAAAAGTTATAACAGGATTTATACCTCCTTATCTTTTGACGCGCCAATTTGATGAACGTATTCAATGTCACTTTTATGATGAAGCATGCCACAAAAATGTTAATCAATTTCCCAAGGCATGCCATACGATAGCAAAGAATGGTGTTGGTATTCCTATGGTTCTTCTTTCAAGTCTTGTTGTTTTTGCACCAGATGAAGATTTGCGGCAAACGGCACGTATGTTTATTATAGGTTTGCCATTTGTACATTCAGGTAAAGATATCATAAAAAAAATGCGCTCAAAATGTTGTTTGCGGCCGTGGAATGAGAATTTTAGTTGTACCAAGCGTTCTTCTGGCGGTTTTCCATCAGGTCATATGGCGAATGTAACGTACGCGGCAACACTTTTTGGTATTCGTCATGGCCTTGAATGGGCCATTCCACTCAGTTGTTTGGCGGCATTTGTTTTTGCAGATTTTGTTAATTGTAATCGCCACTATGTTTCACAGCTTATTGCCGGTGCAGGGCTTGGCGTTTTGTATGCTCTGGCAGCTGACCAAGTAATTAAACGAAAATTTTCTGAGCACTGCTCATGCAGCGTAGGGCGTGATGAACAGGGCCATTCGACAATTAAGGTAGCGTATAAGTTTTAGACTCTTGTTCTCCTGTCTTACGCTCTATATACTTAAAAAAGATAGTAAAAATTATGGCCATAAAAAAGTAAAAATAATATGCCTCATATAACGATTCGTCATATTTTTTTTACCGCTATTCTAGGTATTCTACTCTTTTTTGTAGGGACATCATTACTAGTAGCCGGTAAATCTTTATTATATATGGTAACGTCTACCGTAACCTATCCCTTTTTGTATGTACAAAAGAGCATTGCGCAACCTATTAATTCTTTTTTTGAGCGTAGGAAAACAACGCAAGAGCTTTTAGAACAGATCAAACAGCTGCAACAAGAACGTGAAATGCTTATAGAATATACCGTGGCGCTTGAAGCGGAATTTGATTTTGCAGCAGAAACTAAAGAGCTCATACAATTTTGCAAGCGCTATGATATGTATGAAAAACATTTAGCACAAGTTCTTTTGCGTAATTTTTCTGATCAAGGACATTTTTTCTTAGTTGAAGGTGGTTCTAGAAAAGGTATTGAAGTTGATATGGTGGCCATTTATAAAAACTGTTTAATTGGTCGCGTAGTAGAAGTATATCCTTATTATGCCAAAGTAGTATTGATCAGCGATAAACAATGCAAAGTTGCTGCCTATTGCGCACAAACAAAAACCGAAGGTATTTATGAAGGGCTGAATCAGCCTGATGGATCTCTTGCTCATGTCAGCCATTTAAAGCCATTACAAAAAGATGAACGGGTGATCTCTAGTGGCCAAGGGTTAGTATTTCCGCGCGGCTTTGGATTAGGTAAAATAAATTCTTACGAACTTGATGGTATTTATTACAAAGTACACGTTGCACCCCTGCTTGATTTGACAACAATTTCTTGTTGTTATTTGATCAAGAAGGGAACAGATTAAATTATTTTATTGCACAGCTTAGTAACGCTTTTCTAATCATACCCTCAAGCGGTGAGCTTGCATCTTCTGTAGGATCTTGTTGTCCCATAAAGTAGCCAAGCCAGCCACGTGCAGATTCTGAAGGTTTTATCCATTCTATTTTTTCTTCAATCAATGCAGCTTTTTTAAGATAAGCAATAGCGTTAGAAAGTGAGCCAAGCTCATCAACAAGGCCATTCTGTAACGCTTGTTTGCCGGTAAAGAGTTTACCATTTGCCCATTCAGGGGCTTTTGCTAATGATATTCTTTTTCTATTGCGCGCAACGTGTTCAATAAAGGTTTGGTAACTATCGTGCGTAATACCTTCTAAATGTACCAGTTCTTCTTGAGTAGGGTTGGTAAAGGGATTGGTTGAATCTTTGTAATCGCCGGTTTTTATTGATTCATATGTAATATTGTGGTGGGCTAAAAAGTTTTTTACTTTAAATTGATTCGGAATGGTGGTCCCAATGCTCCCGATGATAGTAGAGGGGGAAGCGATAACATGATCTGTTGTTGCAGCAATAAGGTAAGCGCCCGATGCACAGATATTTTCCGTTAACACAATAATAGGTTTAGGATATTTTTTCTTATAAAATTCAATTTCATTAGCAATCGCTTCTGCTGATCCTGCGGTGGTTCCTGAAGATTCTATTTTAACCAAAATGGCTTTGATTTCGGGGTTTTTGTAGAACTTTTTGAGATATTTGATGTAATGCGAGGAATTGCTTACCATGCCATTGATAGGCAGGTACGCTACTTTTGTGTGCGGTTTGAGTGCATCAAAATACTGCTTTTTTATGCTATGCAAGAGTGGTGGTGCTATTTGTAAGAGAATAAGAACGAAGAAAATCGTTTTTAAATAATCGGTTATTTTCGCCATATAATTCCTAAAAAAAGGTGAACCTATAAGGTTTAATTTTTAGCCTGTTGTTAGTATATACAAAAAGGAATGAAAAATTAAAACAGTTTTTGGCTTTTTTCTTTTGACTTTTCTCATCTTTTTCTCTACACTTTTCATTACAATTAAGGTTACTTGAGAGAGAAACCTTTGAAATGTAGATTAGGGGCGGTTAGCTCAGTTGGTTAGAGCACCAGTCTTACAAACTGGGGGTCACAGGTTCGAATCCTGTATCGCCCACCAGGCTTCGCTTATCCGGGTTTTCAAACTCGGCAAGCTTCGCCCGGCGAGGCCATGAAAAATTATTCCTCGGTAGCTCAGTTGGTAGAGCACACGACTGTTAATCGTTAGGTCGCAGGTTCGAGTCCTGCCCGAGGAGCCAGTTTATTCTAGCAGGCGGTCTTAATAGTATTCGATAATTGGGGCTGTAGCTCAGTATTTGGTTAGAGCGTTCGCCTGTCAAGCGAGAGGTCGCGAGTTCGAGTCTCGTCAGCCCCGCCATCTTTTTAGATATTTTATTTACAATTTTCTCTAGCTTCTTGCAAAAACCCCTAAGTTTTGAGAAGCTTAAATCTATTAGGGGCTGTAGCTCAGTTTGGTTAGAGCGTTCGCCTGTCACGCGAAAGGTCGCGAGTTCGAGTCTCGTCAGCCCCGCCAGTCTCCGCTCCTTTTGGAGCTTCGGCCGGCACGGCCATTTTTTTAACGGAACTATTTAAAAATAATTACTTTTTTCCAGGCAACTCTTTGATTTGTGAATTAATTATCTATAAAAGCTTTTAATGCTTGCCCTGTTAAAGAATCTTTATTGTGGGCAATTTCTTGTGGCGTGCCGCTTGCAACAATGGTACCGCCAGCACTTCCGCCGCCCGGGCCAAAATCGATAATAGTATCGGCATTCATTATAGCATCTATATTATGTTCAATTACCACCACCGTATTTCCTTGAGCTACCAATTTTTTTAGAATAGTAAGTAATTTTTCTACTTCCTGAGGATGCAGGCCTGTTGTTGGTTCATCAAGCAAGTAAAGGGTATTTCCCGTTTCAGCTTTGGCTAATTCAGCCGCTAGCTTAATGCGTTGTGCTTCGCCGCCCGATAAGGTTGACGTAGATTGCCCTAAGGTAAGATACTCTAAACCTACTTGCTTCATTACCTCTAAAAGGGCGAAAATCTTTTTTTCATGTTTAAATACCGCAAGGGCATCGCTTACTGCCATAGCTAAAACGTTTGCAATAGAATAGCCCTTGAATTGTATTGCTAATATATCTTCATTAAATCGCGTACCGTTGCATACGGGGCATTCTTTTTGGATGTCGGGCATAAAGGTCATATCAACTTCCACGACGCCAGCGCCATTACAATTTTGGCAACGTTGATCGGAACTATTGAAAGAAAATTTTTCTGCACCAAAGCCACGATTTTTTGCTTCTGGCAAAGCGGCAAATAAATCTCTTATATGATCAAAGAGTTTTGTATACGTTGCTACGTTGGAGCGGGTTGATTTTGTACTACCTATGGCGCTTTGATCAACGGTAATTATACGATTACAATAATCTAACCCTTCAAGCGAAGTATGTTTTCCTGGTATTTCGCGCGCATTATTAAAATGTTTTCGTGCAGCTTTGTCTACAATATCAAATAAGAAGGTTGATTTTCCTGAACCAGATACGCCGGTCATAACTACAAACTGTTTTAATGGAATGCTCACGTCGATATTTTTTAAATTATGTTCGCGTGCACCACGTACGGTTAAAGTTTCTTTTTTGCGTGGAGCATTGTTGAGCGGTAGTGTCGGCTTTTTAGCCAAATAACTGCCTGTTATGGAGTTGGCGCATGCCATAAGATCTGCAGGCGTTCCTGAAGCAATAATTTTTCCTCCCTTGCTGCCACCTTCTGGGCCGATATCTATGATGTAATCAGTATTTCTAATTACCTCTACATCATGTTCAATAACTAAAACGGTGTTGCCTGCTTGTTGGATTTTCCTTATTGTTTTTAATAGTTTTTCTGTATCGTGAGGATGCAGCCCTGTTGTTGGTTCATCAAGAACGTATAAAACGCCGCTTAGGCCGCTGCCAAGTAAGCTGGCTAATCGCAATCTTTGTGCTTCTCCTGCTGATAATGAAGGAACGGTTCGGTCTAAGGTTACATAATGGAGGCCAACTTCTATTAAATTTGATGTTCGCTCTTTTAAGGCGCCTGAAACGGCAGTAAGTATAGAAGCATCTTCTTCTGGGATTATGGTATCTAAATCATGCAGCCATTGAAGGAATTCATGTAAACTCAAACTAACCACATCATTTATCGTTTTTCCGCTTACCGTTGCATTTCTGCCAAGCGGTGCTAAGCCGGTTGCATTACAGGCCGTGCATGGTTCATGAAGAATATATTTTTTGATATCCTGTGAAACTTTCAATGGATTTTTTTGGTAAAGCGCTAATAAGGGAGGAATAATACCTTCAAAGTTTCCTTCACTCACTTTTTTAGGTGGTTTGATAGTTTTATATTCTTTAAGAAAATCTGGATGGGTAATACCGTAGAGTAAAAAATCTTTTTGTTTTTGCGTATAATTTTTTAGTGGTAGGTTGGCATCAAAATAAAAATTATAATGCTTGCTTGCTGCCAATATGGTGTTTTGGTAATGGTGTGCAAGCGGTTTATCCCATAAATCTACGCCGCCATGCATGATGCTTTTTTCTTCATTAAGCAAACGAGTAAGATCAACCGTGATGTTTTCACCAACTCCTTTACATGGAGTACATGCGCCAGTTGTAGTGTTAGAAGAAAAGTGGGCCATGGTTAGTTTTTCTAGTTGCTGCTTGCAATGCGGGCAATTAAAATAACTTTTTTTTCGTTTTTTCAAAGATGAACCGTTTTTCTCTTCTATCTCAATGGTTGTCAGTGCGCCTTTATCTTGCAAAGGTTGTTTGACGTTTTTAGCACATCCTGTGCACGGTTGCTGGCCAAGAGCCGCAAACATATTTCTTAAAATAGTTAAGATGCCTGTTTTGGTACCAACCGTAGAACGAGGATTAAAATCTGCCACGCGCTGCGAAACACCAATTGAAGGAGATAGTCCTGTAATGCTTTGTACGTTTGCTTTTTCTATATGATCGGTAGTCATGCCCATAGATTCCAAATATTGCCGTATGCATTCTTTTTGCAAAATGTCGGTAGCAATAGATGATTTACCGGAACCAGAAGGGCCTGTTAAAGCAACAAGTTTTCCTTTAGGAATTTCAAAACAAATATTTTTTAAATTATGTTCCTGTGCACCATGTACAATAATTTTATTAGGGTCATGCGTAATTGGTAAGCCGCATTGTAAGGGGCATAGAGATTTTTTTAGCATAATAAACCTTCCATTTATATACTGTTTAATGTTTTACTGATGTTAAGCGTTTTAGCGCATGCTTGCACCATTCTAGCGCGCTTGATGCTTGTCTGATACCATGATCTAAAGTAATTAATCCATATAAAGCTTCTAAAGAATCATCATCGGGAAGTTCATGTTTTATTTTTTGAAAAGAAGCTAATTTTTTTTCAAGCTCTTTTTTATAATTCTTTAAATGTTCAAGAGTAACCTTGGCAGGCACAAGCTTGCCGAAAAATAACTTCAGCAAAAGTTCATTTCTTAACTGTATTTCTTCAGGTTGTTTTACAAGCCAATTTTCAAGAGCTTTTTTGCCTGCAGCCGTTAAGGTGTAAACGTTACGTTTTCGGTCGCTTTTTGTAGGAACATCTACTTTTTTAATGAGTTTTTGCTTTTCTAGTTCTTCTAGGACAGGATAAATTGAACTAAATGTTTCTTTCCAAAAGTACTGCGTACTTGCTTCCATATGCTTTTTAAGGTCATATCCAGAGCTCTTTTTTAAGAGCGCCAGCATTCCTAAGATAGCAAATTGGCTTTTTGCGTTTTTTGCCATTGATTTCCTTCCTGTAATATATCATCTTGATATATAGGATATATCATTTTGATATATTATGCAAGAGGGGGGGTGTTAGCAGGTTTAATGCTGCTTGACGAGCTTTTAGCTATAGATTATTATAGGTATATGCTTTTTAGGGGCTTTTATGAGAAAATTTCTAGTTTCACTTTTTTTTATTAGTAGCTTTGTTCAGGCAGGGCTATTTGATTTCCTTTCCATGGATAATGCGGCTCCAAAGTTTGCAAGAACAGAGGGTTTTTGGAGTAGTCCAGCGGATGAAGCGGTGACAACATTTTTTGGCAGATTAAATGAACCAAAAAGTCAACGCGAAAATTGGTACGCCGTTACTCCCTACGTTGCAGAATTCTGGTGCGCACTTTCTAATATCGGTTTTATCTATGTTGGCATTAAAGACAAATCGCCTGAAATGCTTTTTGCTGGCTTAGCATCTATGGCAAGCCATACAGTTCCCAAGCAGTGGTTATTGTCTTTAGATAAATTTGCCGCTCTTGTAGCACTTGCAAAAGTTGCAAGAGAATATGAACAATTTAAAAAACAACCAACTCTTTTATTGTCGATAGTTGGCTTGGGTATTATTAATGCGCATGATGTATATTTAGCGCGTCAAAAAGGCCAAACCTGGGGCCATGTGTTGTGGCATTTATCAGCAGCATGTACAGCTCATTATTTACTGAATGCCATAAAATAAAAATCTTAATATATTCAAAATCTAGACTTATTCTCATTAATTTACATAAAGAGTATTTTTCTTTATAATTATGAATTATTTTGAAATTTATAACGAATGGAAAAACTATGAAAAAATTAATATTCTTATTTTTTGGGATTTTTACATCTGTATATTGCTTGGAAAGCGATATAAATCGAGTGATTGAAAATAGTAACTCTTTAGCTTTTCAAAACTATTTTAAACAACATTATTCAGTTACTGATAATATCTTTAATGATTGGACAACTAATCTTCAAACATATAAAAATGCAATTGGTGATCAAACTTCTGATGCTTATAAACTTATTCATACTATTCCAACCGGAACATTAGATTCATATAAAACGCTTGCCAAAGAACAGTGTGAGAAATTAAATAAGCCTATGCCATTGATAGCCAAGAAGAGTTCAAATGGCTCTGAGTATATGCTTGGAGCAGGAGGACTTTTTTTGCTTATTGGATTAATTTTGAATTTTAAATCAGAGCAAGCTCCTGACCTTGGCGCTAGGTGTGCCCTCGGACTTATGTCGTTACCTATGTTTATTGCTGGATCGGTTACTACTCTTATTGGGGGATTATTCTATTTTGGCCCAGAGCAACAACCGTCAGTGCCGCAACCTGTTATTGATCAAGATAAAGTAAACCAAGCTGGCGTTATTTGTAATCTTTTGAAGACGGTTGAAAAGAACAAGAATAGTCTAGACATCAGGATTTTATAGATTTTTTTACCAAAAAAAATAAATGATCAAGTTGATTTAAATTTGAAAAACTCTTGATTTTTTGTACACCTGCACTTTAGACGGAGTTATTTAAAATAATAGTTGATTAATAAAAGAGTCACTATAGTTAGTACTATAGAGATACACCAGGAAACTAGAGCAGTGATAACTAATGGTACAAAAACTTGCCCTATTGGCTTGCCAAAAAATTTACGAGCAAAGATACATTGAATTAAAATCTGTAATAATGCAAACAAAGTAAAAATTCCTGCTACAGGGACAAATACAATACCAAAATCTGCTGGGATTTTTGAAAGTCTTTGGAATACAAAAAAATAAGGGGTTCCTAAGTGTATTACTAGGTTTATAAATAGTTTATGAAGAATGTTTTTGGGAATTGTTACATCTGGATAAAAAAACATTAGTCTACTTGCAACTATACAGCCAAGCGTAAGCCAGCCGGTATTGTGTTGTTTGGGAAAGTATCGTTTTAATATAAAATAATTTGCTACAAAATAACCAAGGATAGGCAGTAAGATACAGGTTGATTCAAGGGTTAAGGGAAGAAATAGTCTGATCATTGCAGCCTTTCTTTTTTAATATATTTATAAATAGTAGTTTAAACAGTGTGCTAAGATTAAAGCAATAAAAACAAAGATAAAAATAAAGGCTCGAATGTACAGGCCTTTTTAAATTTGAAAAACTATTGATTTTCTGTACACCTGCACTTTAGCATGAAAACCGTTGAAGTCTCTTCGTTTCATATACAAGGAGAAAGTATGAAAACAAAAGATTGGTTTTTAGCGTTGGTTGAAGCCTGCGCATGGTATGGCTTTATTTATACTATTCTTTATAGCATAAAGCATGATGTGAATTTGTATGCCAGCACGTTCGTTATTATAGTATTCATGTATGTTGCTAGCATTGCATGCCCAGTTGTAAGACATTTGCAGGCATGGAAGGATCTTTGGAAAGAAAAATAGTATATTATTTTTCTGTTAAGTTTTTTAGGGTCTGTACTCTAAATTTGAGCTAAGCCATGAAATTAAAAATTCTTTTGGTTTGTTTTTGCACATTGCTTTTAGGTTGCGCTTCCAAAGAAGAGGATACTAAAGAAAAGGTTCAATTTCTTATAGATCTGAATGCTTCCACAAATATTATACTAACGTTAATTGAACAAAAAAGAGTAGATGAGATTTTTGATGGTGTAGAGCGGGATAAAGCTCAGTGGCTTATCAAAAATTTTTCTCCAGCGCAGATAGCATTTCACGCAGAAGCTCTAAGCTTTGATGGACCTCTTGTTGTTTTATTTTATGAAACAAAAGATTCAGATTTATTCCTTTTATTAGCATGTTTAGAAGAGAAGGCAAGAAAATGGCATGATAGAGCACGATTTGCTATCATAGATGCACAGGAGCTTTCTAAGCTTGCTTATGAGCATGAAGTTAAGATTTTTCCAACCATAGTCCTGATTAAAAATCAGGAGGAATATGAGCGATGGGAAGGTCAAGAGCAGATGAAATGCGCGCTTGATATACTGGATGATAAGTTAGCTTATTTTGTGGTATAGTAAAAATTTTTTAATAATCAGCAATCTCCCAACCTGCCCCACGAATTTGCGGTTTTACTGCTTGTTCAAGAGCTTGTATAACGTTTGGACATATCTCCTTTGCTTCATAAAGATATTTAGCCCAGCCTAACAGCGAATATCCTCGTGCACTATTTTTTTTATTCCAGATATCGTAAAGTTTTGGTAATGCAAAAGTATACTGTTCTGGTTCCAGGAGTTTACTAGGATATAGTTTGGGCAGATTGAAGTTATATTTTTTTCCGCAGACTATTTCGCTATTATATACAAAATTTAGCTCTACGTCGTGCTGTTTTAATAAGCCTGTTATTAAACATGCTGCAGGAAGCTGAACTTTTGCATTATTAAAAAATTCAAAAAAAATGCATTGTTTGTAAAACCATATTTTTTCATCATGAGAAATACTATGTTTTGGTGCAATGAGCTTTATCCATGGAGGATCGAATACTTTTTCTGTTTTTTTAAAGAATGCATTTAAAGCATTCCAATAAAGATTTGTATTCGTTGTATTCTCCAACCAGTCTTTATATTTCTGTATTACTTTTTTGTCTTGTAGCGGTATATAGGAGCTGGTGAGGTTATAGCATGCTTTATTTATGAAGGAGATAGCTTGTACCGTTTTTATATCACCCTCTGCAAAAGCTTGGTTGAGAGCATAGTCAAAAATAATATTGGAAATTTCGGGAGGAAAAATTGGGTTTTGTTCATCTGGTTTGCTAAAACCTAAGCCTGCATGGATATAATGAGTGAGCAATACAATATGTGCCAGTAATATAGTTTTCTTCATACTAATCTCCCTTTTTAAAAAACTATACTACGTTTGTTTTATTTTTCCCAAGGGAATACAATCCAATTTGTCGTTTCTTCTATATAATAATCAGGTTTTATACATGATGTTGGTTTATAATAGAGCGTTGCGATTTTAATAGTTGTTTTTGGCAAGCTATCTTTTAATGCTTCGATAAGGAATTTCATAGTTTCTCCAGTATCTACTAGATCATCAACAATCAAAATATTTTTTGAATTCTCGAAATCTTCTGTGTGTATAGGGTATTTTAGTTTAAGAGTTTTGCGCGTTTGGCCTTCATAAGATTCTATGTTGATAGTGCGTGTATTGCGATTATCAAACATTTTTTCACCGGCAAGAAGACCAAGGGGAACTAAGCCGCCGCGCGCGATGCCGATCAGAAGTTCGGGAGCAAAGCCGCTATTTTGTACTTTTTGATGAATTTGAGTGCACATGGTTTGAACCATGTCATCTGTGATATAGGTTTTTTGTATACTAGGTTTCATTTCTTGAGACATTCTTCTTGCTGCATAACCAGTTGGATCCATACTCATGCAATGTGCAGCAGTTGATAAGAGTATAGTAAAAACGGTAGTATTCTTCATAGAGACTCCTTAAAATTATGGTAAAAAAATATTAAATTGCGTAGTAGTTTATCTGTTTTTGACCATAAAGCAAGGAAAAAGGTAATTGTTATTTTTGGTTAATAACGTATTCTTGAGTAATAATTAATTTCAAAACGTTTTATGGCAAAGGTTGATAGTGAAGAAACTAGTTTGTTTGGTAAGCATAGTGAGCTTTTTTGTATGTGCTTCTTATTATGAAAAACTACCGTTATATAAGTCGCAAACGCCAAGAAAAAAAGTTGTTATTATTGGTGCCGGCATTGCTGGCCTGACTACCGCCTATGAACTCCATAAAAAAGGATATGACGTTGAAGTGTATGAAGCGCGTGGACGTGTTGGCGGTAGAATGTTTTCTGCATTAGTTCAAGGCAAGGTGGTAGAGCTTGGCGGCGAAAATATTACTGATGGTGGCTCTGCTGATCATCTTCGTGCCCTTATCAATGAGCTTGGTTTAACGCTTGAAAAATTTTCCGTTATGTTTAAGCATGCGTTCTATCATGAAGATAGATTTTTACCGATTGATGAAGATTTAAAACAACAGTTTAGTCAAGAAGCATTAAAAGAAAAACTTGAGGAAGCTGCACGTAATGCTCGTTCTATGCGTGAAGTTCTTGATCAACTTTTTGTACCAGGTAGTCCTGTGCATACTTGTTTGAGTACGCGTCTTGCTGGTTATGAAGGCGCAGCAGTAGAGCGTTTATCATCACTGTATATACAAACATTGTATTATATGATTCTTGGCGGTATTTGTGCGGTTCATCCGGATAATGAAACCGCTTGTATGCATATTAAAGGAGGCAATAGTAAGCTTCCGCAAGCATTGGCAGATAAGCTAGGTAATCGTGTGCATTGTTCTATGCCGCTCGTTTCTTTAACAAAAGAAGAGCAGCAGTATCTATTGACCTTTAAAGATGGTGCAGAGGTTGCAGCTGATATGGTTGTTCTTGCCATGCCGTGCCCTGTTTATAATGATATTACCTTTGGAGCAGATGTCATGAATGCAGAAAAACTTGCAGCTATAAGATCTATACAGAATGGCGATAATGCTAAAATAATAGTACCGCTTTCTGCACCTTATGATCAATCAACTATTTTTGTGCATAATGATTTAGGTATTTTTTCCTACCATAATTTTATTACAACGTTGTATTTTGCAAGCAAGGCAAGTCATTTTTTGCCGGCAACGCTTGATCAAACCTATGAGAATGTAAAGCCATTTGTTCATGCTGCATTAGGAAAACATGCAATGCCAGAAGAAAAACCTGTTTTAGCTCAAGATGCTCTTTTTGAGCAGTACGAAGGGCCCGTTGGGCATAGTTGGCCGTGTGATCCTTATGCGCAAGGATCATATGCATTCATTGCATCAGGACAAGAAAAGTTAATGACAACGCTGCAAGAGTATAAAGGCAGGACCATTAAAGCGCTGTTTGCGCCGGTTGACGGAACTCTTTATTTTGCAGGAGAGCATGCATCAACACTTCTTGATGTGCCGGGAACTATGGAGGCGGGGTGCCAGTCTGGAATTCTTGTAGCATCTTTGATTGAAAAAGAGTTTTAGACTATAAAAATTAGATTTTTTTACACTCTAGGGAACTGATAGTATCATTAATAGTTATTATATTGACAATCTCTAATCCTGCACTTTGTATAAGTTCAGTAAATTCTGATAAGGTTCGCTCTTGGCCTTGAAAAATAGTAAGCAGCGCAAGATCAATTGCTGCCAACAGTTTTTTATTGTGAGCATGATCTAGAATACCATCAATAATGTAGAGCTTAGAATCAGCTTTCATAGCAGCGCTAACATTTTTAAGTATTTGCAATGCTTTTTCATTATGCCAATCATGTATAATACGTTTGAGAATAAAGATATCAGCAGAGAATGGTAACGGTTCAAAAAAGTTGCCGGCGATTTCTTTACCAGGAAAGTTTTCTATGTTTGCAACAACATCTGGAAGGTCACATACAATGCCATTAACAGAAGGATTGTGAAGCATTATTTTTGTAATGAGCTGGCCTTTGCCGCCGCCAATATCGGCAACTGTTCCATAAAAAGAAAGTTGAGCAGCAATCGTAGCATCTTCTTCTTGTGAAATAATTACCATTGCTTCATCAAAGCGTGCGCTGAGCACAGGATGTTTTTTTAAATAATCAAAATAACTTTCGTTATAGAGCATGTCAAATGCAGCTTTACCCGTTTTAATTGAATAGCCTAGATGGCCAAATGAGTTCCAGCGTGTTTCATCATCATGGAGTAAAAATGGTTTTATTGTCTGCGGATGATCTGCGCACATGGTGCTAGAAAAATCAGTGGTATGGTACATGCCATTGGTATCTTTAAAGAATACATCATGCAGTGCAAGAAGATTGAGCAAGCGTTTCAAACTTGATTGTTCTGTATTTGTAGCAGCTGCAAGTTCACTGATATCCATAGCTTTTTTGCTAAGATGTTCTGCGATATTAATTTCTGCTGCAACAAATAATGCTCGTGCAAGCATAATGTTATTCAAAAGTGAAAATATATCGATGTTCATACAGGTTTCATTTCTCTATATAAAAAATTGTGTAACGGATGTGAGTGTATAGGACTTTTGCTCTATTGAAAAGTTTTTTTACATGGAATCTATAACAATTTGACATGATGGAAAACTCTTTCTAGGATATCAAAAGAGTTAATGATTATTTTTTAAAAAAGAGAGGACCTAATGAAAAATATGAAACAGTATTTTTTTGCGTCTATTGTACTATTCGGATCTTTTTTCCATTCTTGTGCGTTTGTTAATTCAGATCGCGTTGTAGCAACCGTTCCTGTTGGTATTACTCCGGCTGGGCTTGCTTTAACGCCTGATGATGCGTTTGCGTATGTTGCCAACAATAATAATTATACCTATACAGGTATGGACACGGTTAGCGTTATTGACCTGAGCAATAATACGGTAATAAAAACTATTCATGATGCAAGTTTTAATGAGCCTTATACGGTGACCATTAATAAAGATGGCACCAAAGCATACATAACAAACAGTAATAGCACCACGATAACGATTATTGATATAAAAACAAATTCAGTTTCTGGTATTATCTATGGGTTTGATGGTCCTTCTGGTTTGGTTATTACGCCAGATCAAAAAAGAGGATATGTAAATAATTATGGCGGGCCGGAAGGCGTTGGAAGCGGTAATGCTGTTACGTTAAATATTGTTGATTTAGTGTCACTTGCTATAACCGGAACTATTCATGTTGATTTAGCGCCGGCAGCGCTTGCTATTTCATCTGATGGTGCTCGCGTTTATTCAGCTAACTACGTTGATGGTAATCCAGGAACGGGTACGGTTAACGTTATAGATACAGCAAGCAATACTCTTACGGCAACAATTTTTGGTTTTTCTGGGCCATTTGATATTGTGCTAACCCCTGATGATAAGTATGCTTACGTGACTAATTTTGGCAGCAACAATTTTATACCCGTAGGTACAACGGTGAGCGTTGCTGACTTAAAGAAAAATGTCATTATTCAAACTATAGACGTTGGCCTGCAGCCAGCAGGCATTGCATTGACGCCAAATGGACGTTTTGCTGTCGTTACCAATTATAATACGTTGTATGCTGATTACGAAAATTTTACTGATCTAACTCCGGGGGAAGGCACTATCAATATCATTGATACTAAAACAAATACGGTAACACCGGTAACGGTAGTAGTTGGACAATCGCCAGCTAATATTGCCATTGCATCAAATGCTAAATATGCATATATCAGTAATTATACTGCTAATACGGTAAGCGTGGTGAATATTCTTGAAAGAGCATGGTTGTAATATCGTTTTGAAATTTTAAGAAATAAAATTTATTGTTAAGGATAGAGTATGAAAAAAATAATAATTGTTGCAACATTGCTCATAGCGGCACAAACCTATGCAGCATCGTGCGCAGAAAAAAAATCATGTCCACAAGAATGTTATGCTTCAAAAGATGACTTTCAATGCTCAAGATTTACAACAGCATTTTCTTCTGGCTACGTATTTAAAAATGATGGCATTTTTAGAGATGTTTATGGTCTTGGTATGGTCAACGTGCTTACTGCTGATATCTGTTATCATCCTTGGGAGCGCTTGTGGGGCATTGGTGGCAAAATAAGTTATTGGCTTGCGCGTGGAAGAACTACTATGCTCAGACAACGTACTTTCTTGCAAGAAATTCCTGTTTCTCTTTATGTGCGTAAGATGAAAGATTTTGCATCTGGCCTGCGCTTGTATGGTTCATTAGGTGGTTGTTTTGCTTATATAAAGGAAGACAATTATTTAGCGCATACAAAGCGTTACAAAGGGCTTGGCGAAGTTGAAGCCGGTCTATTTTACCCAGTATGGCGCCGCATGCTTATTACCGCCGCTGCGCGCTACTTATTCCCGCGCCAAGGCCATCCAAAAGTTGATGTTGGCGGTGTTGATCTGCGAGCGGGTATAGGGTTTTTCTTTTAAAAAAAATCTATGTACTAATGATGAAGAAAAAAATATTTCCTTTATCAAAAGTGTATCAACTCATTGAGCCTGGACCTGTCGTCATGGTTTCTACATTGTATAAAGGCAAGCCAAATATTATGACCATGTCTTGGCATATGATGATAGAATTTGAGCCGCCTCAGATTGCTTGTATTATTGGTCAAGAAGATTATTCATTTACGATCATTAAAAAGACTAAAGAATGTGTTATTAATATTCCTACTGTTGAGCTGATTCATGAGATTGTAGGAGTTGGTAATTGCACGGGAGCTAAGGTTGATAAATTTAAAAAATTTGCCTTAACTCCCGTTGATACTCATGTTGTCAAAGCTCCCTTAATCGCTGAATGTTATGCAAACTTGGCTTGTAAGGTTATTGATACACGCATGGTCAATGGCTATAACATGTTTATCCTTGAAGTAATCAAAGCATGGATTACGCCATCAAAAAAAAGACAACGCACGGTACATCATGCAGGCTATGGAGTTTTTATTGTTGATGGCAAGGTGATTAGAGTAGCTTCAAAAAAGAAATAAAGAAATTATTAAGGAGAATCAATGAATTTTATGCATCTTATACTACAAACAACCCCTTATTTAAATGGCCTTGCATTAACTCTTATTCGTATCGGCATCGGTATATTATTTATCGGCCATGGGTATTTAAAATTTGTAGCAGGGTATTCAAATTGGCTTTGGACAGGGCAGCAAATGGCGCTTGTAGGCATAACCTTTGCACCACTCTTTTGGGGAATCTGTGCCATGCTCAGTGAGCTTGGTGGCGGTATTTGCCTGATGCTTGGTTTTTATACTCGCATAGCGGCAGCTTTTATGGCCTTTACTATGCTTATTGCTCTTATTTATCACATAAAAAAGGGCGATAGTTTTACCGTGTATGCCTTTCCCCTTTCTCAACTGCTTATTTTTATAGGGCTCATGATTGCAGGAAGTGGCGATTTTTCTTTAGATAAGCTACTTTCTGCTCAATAGCCTTTTGACAAAAGGGCACAACTGTTGCACAGTAAGGGTATAATTTTCTATACTAAATGTGAGGTTTTATATGAAAAAATTCCAATCTGCAATTTTACTATTCTCTTTACTGTGTAGTGGTTTACCATCAGGTTTGCAGGCACAAGAACAAGACAAAAAGGCTACTGCTATTTGTTTTGATTTTGATGACGTGCTAACGCAAAGAGAATCACGCATGCAGGATTTTTTGTATATTATTGCCTCAGCATGTTTTTCTAATCCTCTTGGCTGTTTCTATACGCTTTTTGATATGAATAAGATTAGAAAGCAAGGTGAACAGTATGCAAAGAAAGAGGCAGCGAGTACTCATTCTACCGTTGATGCTATGCTTTCCTATCTTAAGGAGCATAACTATGGGGATTTCTTTGCTTATCGCGATAGCATTATTGACTCAGCAATTGAGCCACAACCAATTCCTGGCATGATTCAGCTGGTACAAAAATTCAAAAGCGAAGGTTATACCGTACTCGGCGTTACCAATCAAACATATGAAGAAAGCAAAATTTATCGCACAAAACTAAAAAATCAAGGTATAGATTTGACGAGTCTCTTTGATGCTATTGTTACTACGTATGCACCAAACTACCCGCAAGCAGCATCTGATACTATGCAGCGTATGGAAGCTAATGTATACATGACAAATCCTGGTGTTAGAAAGCCAGCAGCGAGTTATTATCAGGTGGTAAAAGATATCAGCAAACCACTTGGTGTGAATCGTTGGTATTTTATTGATGATCAAAAAGTGAATGTTGAAGGTGCAAACCAAGCAGGCATGATCGGTATTCATTTTGCCTTACCAAAAGATAAAAAGGGTAATCAAAAGAAAGCACGTAATGCCACCAAAGAAGAGTTGCGCGCAACGGTGTATAAAACGTATGATGCTTTGGTAGAATGCGGCGCTGTATAAAGTTTTTTCTTTACCACAATAAAGATTTCTTCTATGCTATTCTAATCATTATAACAGCTTGATAAAGCGAAAGATTTTCATGAAAAGATTATTTTTTTTATATTTAGGTTTGGCACTAACAAGTGCTTCTGTCTGCGCTGTAGATAAAAATGATAAAGCGCCAACAAAAGCAGTGGGCATACGCAATGTGGTATATGGAACAGCTCTTTTGGGGGCGGCGTTGTCTTTTCGTTATTGGCTTCCAAGTGCTCAGTTTACTATGAATAATTATGGTGTTTGGTCGACACTTACAGAAACTACATATTTTCATAGATTGTTTCTTGATTGCTTGACTATGGGGATTTGTGCTGAAGCGTTGTATCAGCTTAATACATCAAAATCAGTAGATAAGGAATAAAAAAATGATTATAAAAAACAGCCTGATTTTTTCTCTTTTTATGGTGAGCCTGAGTGTGGGTGCACAAGAGCAAGAATTTCCGAAACTTCCATCTGAGGAAGCTGTTTTTGCAAGTGGCCATCACTTGACTATTCATTTATATGCATCATTATCTGCGTATAACAGGGATCGCTTAGTACCACTAACTTCATCTATGGATGATTGTTTACGTAATCATTTATTGCTTACTTCGCCTTGGATTCATGAAAAAAGATTTACAAACGATATTGTACAAGCGTATGAGCGCAATGAAACACGGTCAGAAATTATTAATAAGATTAAAGGTAATAGATCTTACCAAGCAGTTCCCAAAATGGCGCAAGCATTACTTGGTCATAACTTAATGCAAGCATTAAAAGATTGTGATTATGTTACTCAAAGGGTTATTCCTGCAAAGATTACTGACCTTTAATATATTAAAGCTATGTTAAAATTAGCATAGCTTTAACTTTCTATTGCTTCTTCGTCTTCATTATCATCATTTTCATCTTCTTGCGAAAACGATTCTTCAAGCTCTTTTAGAGCTTCTAGATGATTTTGGTGAATCTTGTTACCTTCTTTATCGAAGCCTTCATAAAACTCTTTCCAATCATTGCCGTGTTGCTTGCGAAGAGCAATGGCTTCTTTGAGCTGTTGTTCAAAAATTTTATTTTTATCAGCCTGGGTGGTAATGTCGGCCTTGTTCCATGTATCGATATTTTTTATACCAAAATCGAACCACTGTGCTTTATGATGACCCATCATATCAGCTTTTTTTGCATCCCAATCTTTACCAAAATCAAGCCATTCAAGCTTTTGGATTTTTGATAATTTTTTAAATTCTATGAATTTATGGGCCCAGTTAATGTCTTCAGCTTTAAGGGCCGTACTTCCTACCAAGAGTATACCTAAGATAAAACGCTTCATGAGTTTCTCCTTTTTTATCTTTAGGGTACCGGAAAAAAGCCCTTAAAATCAAGGGTTTTATTGCTTTTTATTCAGTTTTTTCTTTTGCAAAAAATGCTCTGTTTTTGGCAGCAGTTTGTAAGCTTCGTAGAATTTTTACAGGAAGGTGGAATTGCGAGGCATTGTTATAGTCTCTTATCATACCATACCCTAGAAAAGCAATCCCCGCTCCTGCTGCTAGTGGTTGGTGTGTGCATGCACCTGTAAGTAGCAGGAAAATGCCACTACGAAGGAAGCGCACAGCCGTTTCATATTCTTTTATTTCATTCATAATAATTTTTATTGCTTGTTGTTCGTATACCTCTAAAGAAGCTTGGTCAATTTTTTTTAATGCTTCAATTTCTTTTTCTGATAAGGTTATATTGTTTTCAGTTTGTTCAACAAAAATATTTTCTGATGTTTCATAAAACTCTTCAAACAGTTCTTTTAAGGCCTTAGGATCTTTTTCTTCTATGGCGTTGCCGACAAAAAAATTTTTCCACTCTGGAGATAGTTCAGAGGCCTTTTTACGATGTATTAAGGTGCTGGGCAATTCTTTTTGTTGAGAAGTAATTTTTTCAAATTCTTGTGATGTTGATTCTGGTTCCATGCTCATGAGAGGTGCAGTGAGTAAGAGTAGTGAACAGTACATTATTTTCATGATAACAAATCCTTTTTTTAGTACTAATTTATTTTTGTTGTTTATCAGTTTCTAATGTTTCTAACATGTTGATGGTATCACGTAAGCGATATTTACCATATAAACGTTTAACTTCACACAATCCTGCCATGATTAATCCAAACCAGCTTACTTGAGGTTTTTTTAGTGCTAGGCCCATACCAAAAATATTAAGGCCTATAGAAGAAAAATCTTTAAGCAATGCATGTTCATTAACGCGTTGTGCAATTTCTCTATATGCTTTTTCTGTGGAAAAAGATTTTTCTGTACTATTTGGTTTATTTTTTTCAAACAAGTGATTTGAAGTTTTATGTATTTTTTTGGATAGTTGTCCAATTAATTGAGGATTGTGTTGAATGATTTCTAATACAAAAAAGGTTTTCCATTCTTGAGAAAGTTCAGAAAGTTCTAGATTATGTTCCATGCTCATAGCAGGAACTGTTATAAAAAATAGAACAGCGTATATATTTTTTTTCATGCCAAAATCCTTTTTTGCAGATTTAGTTAAATAATAAAAACAGTTCACGTTATTATAGCAAAATTTTTTAGTATGTAATATTAGTGCAAAAGGAACGTTTGTAGAGAGGGTGATGCTGAAATATTTTTTATAGTTTCACATGACTCAGTAATAGTTCCTTGATTTATAAAATAGGCACGATCAAATATTTTTTTTATAAAAGAACTATCTTGACTTGAAAGGCCGATCGTTAGTCCCTCTGCGGCCAATGCTTGTAAAATAGCAACCAAGAGTTGTGTGTTTTCAGGGTCCAGTGACGCTGTTGGTTCATCAAGAAGCAACACTTGAGGTTGCAAACATAATGCACGCGCAAGAGCAACGCGTTGTTGTTGGCCACCAGAAAGTTCAGAAGGATAGGCATTGATAAAATTTTGCATGCCAAATTTTTCTAAAAGTTCTAATGCGCGTTCTTGTGCAGTTTGTTCATTCATTCCTGTTTGCAATAAAGGGTCTGTGCAATTTTGCAGTACGGTTACATGTGTAAAAAGATTAAAATCTTGAAAAACAAAGCCAACCGTTTGCGCGCGCTGCTGAGCTGTGAGTTTTGTTATGTCTACACCATTCATTACTACAGAATCTTTGGTATTTGGTTCAAGGCCAGCTAGTGCTTTCAGAAGTGTTGTTTTACCAGCACCACTTTTGCCAAGAAAACAGGTGATGCGTCCAGAGGGCAATGTGCACGATACAGTATCTATGATTTTTTTTCCGTTTATTACAACGGTAAGATTATTAACGTTGACCATAGCGCATCCTTTTTTCTAGTACTATAAGTACACTATTGAGCATAGCAGCAAACAAAAGATAGATAATTGCAAGGGTTGCATATACCGCAACAGGATTAAGCTCACGTGAAATAATATTCATGCCGGTGCGGGTTAATTCTGCTATGCCGATAGTTGCTAAAAGTGAAGTGCTTTTGAGTAACTGTTCAGCTTCGCCAAAAAGAGCTGGCGCTATTGCTCGGAATGCTTGTGGCAAGATAATGCGTTTTAATTGTGCAGGTAGTGAATAGCCAAGTACTGCAGCTGCTTGCCATTGTCCTTTTGGCACTGCATTAATGCCAGCGCGTATGATTTCTGTAACGTAACCGCTTGAACAAAAGGCCAATGCACCACATGCGGCAGCAAATGCTGGCAATGATATGCCACACAAAGCAGGAATGAGAAAATAGGCAATTAAAATCTGTACGTAAGCAGGAATACCTTTGGCAATAAACGTATAGAGTTTAATGAGCGCATACGTTTTTGATGAAGTTAATGCACGGCAACTTGCAATAGCAAATAAGGTTCCAAGAATAAGACTTATTAGTGCTGCACAAAACCATGCTGCCAAGGTTACTTGCATTCCTTGGGCAAGCAGCTTACTGTAATCTAATATATTCATGATGCGATATCCCATTTTTTTTCAAACGTGTTGATGGTGCCATTATTGATTAGGGTATTTACTGCTTTTTGTACTTCTTGTATCAGTAATGTATTATTTTTCTTAATGCAAATACCAACGCCATATACTTGATATTCAGGTTTTAATGGTACCTTGAGTAACTGAATTTCTGGATATTTTTTCTTGAATTTTTTTGCAATCGCTGGTTCTACCAATGCAGCATCTGCTTTGCCATACTGAATGTTGAGTAATGCATCATCAACTTTTTCAGTATATTTTTTAGTGATAGTTTTATACGTACTCAGCACCGTATCTTGTGATGATGCTGGTTCTACGCATATCGTTTTGCCATTCATATCATCAAGAGAAGTAATGCCTTCTGGTATTTTTTGCCAAAAGAGTAGCGGGAAATCTGTTACCGTTTCTCCTTGGTAACGAACCATTGCCATAGTTTGTAAACGGTCTTGCGTGATTGACATGCCCCATATAATCGCATCAATCATGCCTTGGTTGAGAGCAATCAAGAGTGAGCTCATTGAGCCAAGATCTTTGAGTATGAGTTCTTTATTCATAGTTTGTGCAACAGCGCGAATAACATCATAATCAAAGCCTTCATACTGCCCTTGATTATTAATACTCATCCAAGGAGCATAATCTCCTGCGGTACCAACAATGAATGGAGAGCGATTGGTGCCGGGGCCAGATTCTTTTTTTATATATACCGTGTAGCCTGTCAAGGCTATGAGTGCTGTTACGAGTATTATTATTTTTATATTCATAATTTCCTTTAAATAGTTATATGCTGTGTTCGTATGCTTCGATAAACTCAGCACGAACGGATTTCTTATTTTTTACCCCGTTCGCCCTGAGCTCGTCGAAGGGTGCGAACAGAGTTGTTTTTCAATACTGCTTGGTAGCCGTGATGGGGTTCATCTTTTAAAAAGCGGGCGACGCGAGTAATCGTTGCCAGGCTTGCTCCCGTAAGGTCATTAATCTCTCGGTAAGAGAGATTGCCTTCATGTAAGAGTTTGCATACATGCCAGCGCTCAGCTAAAGCAGTAAGCTCTTGTGGTGTGCACAAATCTTTCAAAAAATTAGCCATGAGTTCAGGCTTTTTTATTGAAATTAGGGTTTTAAAGAGGTCCTGTTCAAGTTTTTTATTGTTATTCTTTTTCATACTAAAATTCCTTTATTTTCAGGTTTAAAGTGTTCTATTGTTCTATTATGATAGAACAATTCTTGGTAAAAGTCAAGCCTTTGCCCCCAAACTGTTGCCTTTACAGGAGCGAGTAGGGTAGAACTTGCAGTAGATTATTACAAGCCAAAGGATTTTGTATGAATAAATTTTTGAAAGCATTATCTGCTGACCTAAAGAAAAAGCTCAAAAAAAAGAAAATGCCATCATTTGAAAAACCAATGTTGGCAACGCTTACCAAGGATTATTTTTCTGATAAAGAATGGATTTATGAACGAAAGTTTGATGGCCAGCGCTGTTTAATTTTTAAAAATTATGATCATATTTCATTAAAATCGCGCAATAATAATTCTTTAAATGCTACTTACCCAGAGCTTGTTGTAGCAGCAAAAAAATTAAAAGCTGATCAGCTTATTATTGATGGCGAAGTTGTTGCTTTTAAAGGTAAAGTAACGAGTTTTGAAAAGCTGCAGCAGCGCTTAGGAGTTAAAAGCGAACACAAAGCATTATCAAAAAATATTCATATTTATATCTATATATTTGATATTTTATATCTTGATGGGTATGAACTTTTAAAGGTGCCTTTGCATGTTAGAAAATCAATTCTCAAGGCAGCTATTACGTATAAAGATCCCATTCGTTATACCATACATAAAAATACAAAAGGCAAAGAGTTTTTTAACATTGCTTGCAAAAAAAATTGGGAAGGAATTATAGCAAAAGAACGTAATAGTACCTATGTGCATGCACGTTCACCAAATTGGTTAAAATTTAAATGTGTTGCAAATCAAGAATTAGTTATTGGTGGTTACACCGATCCAGCTGGTTCACGTGTAGGGTTTGGTGCGTTGCTTCTTGGTTATTATAAAAAAGGAAAATTTATTTTTGCTGGTAAAGTTGGTACAGGATTTTCTGATACCTTACTCAGACAACTTTCTGCTCGCTTAAAAAAAATAGAAATAAAGAAGAATCCTTTTCATTCAGATGAAATGGAAGGGCGAAATGTGCATTTTGTAAAACCTATTTTAGTTGCAGAAATCGGCTTTGAAGAATGGACAAAAGATAATAAGCTCCGCCAGCCTCGCTTTTTGGGACTGCGTACTGACAAAGATGCCAAAAAGGTAGTGCAAGAAAAGGCTTAAAACTCTTGTATTTTAAGAGGTTTTTATGCTATTTTTTTAGGTAAAGCAAGGAGTAGGAACCATGATCTACATTGACCCATTTTTGCTCTATATTAGGGCTTTTATTGCTGCCGTAGGGGTAGCAGTGATTACCGTAGGAGCATTACGCTCTCTCTACCAACTATTTCGGTTAGTGGTCTATGAGGATATTACCAGTAATACTATTAGGCTTGAATTTGGTAATAGTGTTATTTTGGGGCTTGAATTTATGGTAGGTGCTGATATTGTTGGTTCATTAGTTGAGCCGGATTATTATAACCTTGGCCTTCTTGCTATTATTGTTTTGATTAGAACCGTATTGAGTTATTTTTTAAATGCTGAACTTGAAGCTCTTTCGCCAAGACAGCGAAAAGCATTACATTAAAAAAAGGAAGAATCATGAAAAAACTTTTACATAAAACGCGTATTTCAATACCAGAAAAAAAACGTGTTGCATTAATTGCTCTACTTAATAAAACATTAGCATCAGTTGCTGATTTATACGCGCAGTTAAAACAGGCCCATTGGAATATAAAAGGTATGGAATTTATTGCGGTTCATCTTATGCTGGATACGATTGCAGAAGAAGTTGAAGAACACGTTGATATTGTTGCAGAACGCGTTACAACACTTGGCGGAACAGCATTAGGGACGTTGCAAGAAGCGGTAAAAAATACGCAATTGCGTACGTATCCGACTGATATTTTTGCTATCAAAGATCACCTTGAGCATTTAGCACATAATTTTGCTATTTTAGGTGAACTATCAAGAAATAATGTTGATGAAACGGAAGAGCTTGATGATATGGGTACTAATGATCTTTATATTGATTTAGTACGTATGCTTGATAAAAATCTTTGGTTTATTGAAGCGCATTTACAAAAATAAGTTTTTTTCTAAGTAATTTATTTTTTTATAGTTATTATTTTAATTAATCTGAGCCCTTGCCCAGGCGGGGCTAGCCCCTTTTCAAGCGCTTTATCTTTCGATACATTTTTCCTAACGGAAAAACACTCAAGATGAGCGCATAAATATAATTTCTATTTTATTCCGCTCGCCCTGAGTGATTTACGTAGTAAATTGTATCGAAGGGTCATAACTCGGCTTCCAGATTTTTTATTAAAATCTGAGAAGCTCTCAAACAGATGAGCTTTCAAGGTGCACTAAACTATTTTTTATACCTTCAATCCGGTAGCGAATCAGCGACCTGAAGACAAGGCTGAAAGCCGAAGGATGAGTGGTTGATGTTTGAGCGGGCAAGCGGATCCAACAGCATGTTGGTGTATTTTTGTCCAGTCCTTTTGTACAAGCAAAAGGGGCTGGTTCTGCCCCGAATAGGGGTCGTTAAACTTAGAAATGTTAGAAATGTATTGAAAGATCGAGTGCACAGTTCATAGTAATTAATTGTTAAAAAGCGGTATTTGACTTTTTCTTCCTTTTACCAGTAGGATGAGTACTACTGATCTATAAAAAGGGAGTTTTTATGAAAAAAAAATATAGTGCATTATTCTTACTGTTTTCTTCAATTCTTAGTGCGCGTCATGATTATGATCAATCTGGTCCATTGTTTCAACCTTATTCATTCACGGTTAGAGGTGGCATAGCGCCTTCTGTTTTTGCCTATCGCGGAACTATTTTTTCTGCCGTTGCTAATTTGAACCCCTTAATTCTTGAAGCTTTTAAAGATGCAAAATTTGGAAAAATGTGGCGCAACTATCCTGCCAATATAGATTTTGATTTTGGTTATGCGCTTTCAAATCATACAGAGCTTTTTGGTGAATTTAATTATCGTTATGCAAAAGAAAATAACTTTTTTTTTATTTCTGGGCAAGAAACGGGATTTCCGACAACATCTTTACCAAACCTTAATAAATTTCAATCGTTTGCAGGTTATGCAGGGTTTAGATATTTTTTTAATAGGATTGCATCAGAAACATTTTCTTTTTTTCTTGGCTTGAAATTTGGTTTAGTTAACTATAGAAAAGTAAATGCAAAACCATTAATAATAAAAAATTTTTTTGGAGTGCTTGAGCAAAATGCGGTATGGTTTAGATCGCATAATGTTTGCAGTGGTGGATTGCAAGTAGGGTTTGATACGTTAGTTGCAGAATCAATATCATTGTTTTCAACAGCAGAGGTAGTTGTTTCAGGAGGGTTAAGATCTAACATTAATATTGTTAAACAGGACCAATCTGTTTTTCAAGGGTTTACTAATATAATTCGGGAATCATCTGGGCCGCTGATTTCATTTCCTCTAACTTTAGGTGTACGTTATTATTTTGGTGGTTGTAAGTAAGTAATGCTTAAAGCATATATACTTTTATCCATTACTTATAATATGTTTTGACTTTTATTATGTTTTTACATTAATGACGATGAAATTTATAAAAAAGGGAGTCTTTATGAAAAAAAAATATTGTGTATTAGCCTTACTCTTTTCTTCAGTTCTTAGTGCGCGTCATGATTATGATCAATCTGGTCCATTGTTTCAACCTTATTCATTTACTGTTAAAGGCGGCGTAGCGCCTTCTGTTTTTTCATATAAAGGAAGTTTATACGCAGCAGTAATAGGTTTTAATCCTTTAGTATTTCGAGGAGCAAGTAATCCTGCTTTTAATAGCATGTGGAGTAATTATCCAATAAATATAGATTTTGATTTGGGCTATGCACTTTCAAATCATGTTGAACTTTTTGGTGAATTTAATTATCGCCATGCACGCAGAAAGCAGTTGTCATTTGAAGGAATCTCTCCATTGGGAACATTTGGTACGCTTTTTCCCCACTTAGATAATTTTCAAGCATTTGGCGGATACGCAGGATTTCGCTATTTTTCAAGACGCTTTGCCTGTGATGCACTTTCCTTTTTTGTTGGTTTAAAATTTGGTACGGCACATTATCAAAAAGTGAGAGCAAAACCGTTGCATATTGTAAATGCTCAAGGGCAAATTCTTGATCAAAATAGTACATGGTTTAGATCAAATTCTGTGCCAAGTGGTGGTTTGCAAACGGGGTTTGATGTATTAGTTGCAAAATCGTTTTCATTATTTTTTAATGCAGAGTTTGTTGCTTCAGCAGCACCGCGACCATTGACGAATTTTGTAAAAAAAGATCAGGGCATTTTTCCAGCATTCACCAATCTGATACGTGAAAGCTCTGGAACGTTATTTTCATTCCCTTTCACGCTCGGCTTGCGCTACTATTTTGGCGGTTGTAAATAGAATATTTTTTGAAAGAAGTTTTAGATAAAGGCGATGATAATCCATCGCCTTTATTTTTTATGAATACTTTTCAACGATTTGTTTGTTATGCTGAATTGCATTAAGATCATCAATAATCATTTTTGCTTGCCATGTCTCATAAGAGTTTCTAATACCTGCTCCAATGAGAAGACCGGATAATGCACTAGCAACTAAAGAAAGAACTCCTTCTTTACTGCAAACTATGTGCCAAGAGGCGTCTGTTTTTGGACAAAAAGCCAATGTTGTGTAGCCAAGCCCAAATCCTATTGCTAGAGGTAGAAGTCCATAGGAGAACCACTTTTTATCTTGGTACTTATTTAACGCAAATTTAAGATAAAAAGATAGATCTGTGCTACCAATTTTTGTTAATTTAGCAGCGTCTGCTTTTTGGGCTGAGCTTTCATGATCAGGCCAGAGTACAAAACAACTTTCATCAGTAAGATTATTTTTTTTAATGTAATCTTTTCTGAACTCAGTATGATAACTATAGGCAATATCATTGTAGATAGCATCATAACGTATGCTTATGGAGTGTGTAAAACTATCTATTACTGTATCAAGATTGTCCTGATCACCGATTGCTGTGGCGATAAAACTTGCCAAAATAACACTGAAAATGATTTGTTTATGCATAGCTGAATTCCGCTAAAAAAATGATTATAATTACACACTATACAGCATAGGCATAGTTTTTGCCATATCAATATCGCATACAATCGTTTTTTGTGCATTTTTGTTAGTTAAAAGCAAAGTGAACTTTTCTTGATAATCATCAGTGCGCACAAAAATAGTATCTTGAATACTTTCTTTAGGTGCAATCAATTGATCTTGTGAATTAGAAAGACATTTTTTGTCTAACTTGTTATTAGCTTTTTCTTCAAGGGCAGAATGTGCTGCACCAGGAATAGCCAAGAAGGGGTTAAAGAATGAACCAACTTTCCAAACAAGAGTACGTAAAAAGGTATTGCGGTGAGTGTCTTTGGCAACTACAGCAGACGGTACAACTTTTAGGGTAATATCAGTAGGGGTATATTTGATATACTGGTCACTGGTATTACTGATCGTTACTACAATCGGCTGGTAGCCAAAACGTAGGAAATCGCGGCTAAACTCTTTAGAACAAGCCTTTTGATCAAGAAGCTTACAGTCGATAATAACTTCGTTGCGTTTGCATAAGCGAGATGCTTGGGCTTTGAAGAACGGATTTTTTAGGTAGAGTAGACCAGAGGCCCCTAGAGCACACAATGCTACCAAAACAGCTGTTTTTGAAATTTTCATCTAATTTAAACCTCCATAGAATGATTATTCATGTTTTAGGATGATTCTTTTTTTTGAGTTTGTCAAAAGGCCCCCTCTTTGTAATTTCAAATAGAAATGAAAAATAGTCATTGCATTTTCTTGCTTTTTTACATAATGCCAGTACACTACTCCGTTAATGAAGCTTTTAAGAGTTTAAAATGTGTCACCATTTTTTACACGCAAAGGGCCTCTTATGAACGATGTGAAGCTTAAAGTAGTAATATTAATGCTTCTGGCAGGAGTAGGATTTTTAGGGGCTATGGAAGAGAAAAAGCAGGCTTATGATCTGAGCAAAATTCTTTCTCTTTTGCAAGAGAGGCCAGAGCTTCAGAGTATTCTGAAAGCTGATAGGCCAGATAATAAATATTTTAATCCAGGAAGTCGTCAACGCATTTGTGCTTTATTGCCCGCAAATTTGACGCCAAAGGAAGAAACAAGAATATATAAAAGATTGGTTCAAACCTATCAGCAGTGACCATTTTCTCTGATTTTGCTTTACAAACAGGGTGTTTTTAGTGATACTAGGGTACTATAGCCTTGTTTATTTATTACCTTTATAAGGAATCTGATATGAAAAAAGATTTACATCCAGAACTTAATGAGATCACCGCTCAATGTACCTGTGGTAACGCATTTGAAACACGTTCAACAATGCCTGAGCTAAGAGTTACTATTTGCTCAAGCTGCCATCCATTCTTTACGGGCGATCAAAAATTTATTGATACTGCCGGCCGTATTGAAAAGTTCGAAAAACGTTACAAAAAACCTTCAAAAAACTAATTTATGTCACTAGATTGGGCTGCTCTCCAAAAACGTTATGAAGAGATTGGTCAGCAGCTTTCTACTTCTTCATTAGATCAGCAATTACGCCAGAAGCTTCAGAAAGAGGCTTCTCAGCTTTCTGCTTTGTTGCAAAAACATACTGCTTTGCAAGATGCACAAAAAAAGATTGATATAACTAAAGCAGAAATGCAGGAAGTAACAGATTCTGAGCTTAAAGTTCTTTATCAAGAGGAGCTTGCAGAATGTGAACAGCATATGCACGATGTACAGCAAGAGCTTGATAATCTTTTATACCCGCCCGATGAGCGCGATAATCGTTCAGTGTTTTTAGAAATTCGTGCCGGTGCTGGTGGGCAAGAAGCAGCGCTTTTTGCCGGAGATCTTATGAAAATGTACACCAACTATGCTATGAGCAAGGGGTGGCAGGTTTCTGTTGTTGATCTGAGCGAAACTGATCTTGGTGGCATTCGTGATGTTACCTTGCACATTGAAGGTAAAGGTGTTTTTGGTTGCTTGAAGCGTGAAGCGGGTGTGCATCGTGTACAGCGTGTACCAAAAACAGAAACGCAAGGTCGCGTGCATACCTCAACAGCAACGGTAGCGGTATTACCAGAAGCACAAGAAGTTGATGTCAAAATTAATCCTGCAGATTTGCGTATTGATACGTATCGCGCAGGTGGTGCTGGTGGCCAGCATGTCAATAAAACAGATTCTGCTGTTCGTATTACCCATATTCCAACGGGCGTTGTTGTTGCATGCCAAGATGAACGTTCTCAGCATAAAAACAAAGCAAAAGCAATGAAGATGTTGCAGTCGCGTATTTATGCTGCTGAGCGTGAAAAGCATGAAGCTGAACTGGCCAAAGAACGCAAAGAAATGGTTGGCACAGGAATGCGCGCAGAAAAAGTACGTACGTACAATTATCCACAAAATCGTATTACGGATCATCAAGTTGATCTTACGCTTAAAAAATTAGATATTGTCATGGAAGGTCCTGCATTACAAGAAATTATTGATGCACTCGTGGCTTTTGATAAAGAAGAGCGTAGGAAAAACGTAAAGATTTAATGTAAATTTTTTTTAGTTTAATTTTTTATATCTCTTTTAAAAAACTATATTCTTATTTTTGTATACCTCACGGCGCCCTCATGCCCAGCCGTCGCTCTTTGAGCTATGGCGGACACGGCAGATTGATGATTCGCTACCGGCTTGAATGTATAAAATAATTTTATGCACCTTGAAAGCTCATATGTTTGAGGGCTTCTCAGATTTCTTGCCCGGCGTAGCTTTTTAAGCGAAGCCTGGGTAAAAATCTGGAAGCCGAGTTATGAGCGCAGAGAGATACATAAGAGTCTTCTCTTATGTGCCCTTGTATCAAAGGTATTGGGCACGCAATACCTTTGTGCCCTGCACCCGGCATGAGGGTGCCGTGAGATTTTCATATAAGAAAAGAGCGCTCTGCCCTGGGTAGGGGTCGTGAGATAATTAAATACTAAAAAAAATATAATAAACAAAAACGTCTTGTTTCGTCTTGGGCAACGACTTACATTAAATTAATCTTTAAAAATACTTATAAAATAAATATAAAAAAATTTTAATTAACAAACTCTTATTTGCCAGTATACTGGTGACAACAAAAATCAATTTTACTTTTAATCCAAAGGATTTTTTATGTCACCACTCACGTATTTACTTCAGTACAATCGTTATTGCAATATTATTGGTATTGTGGCCATTGTTGCCATAGCAGTTCTTTTTTCGCGCAAGCGTTCTGCGATTAATTATAAGCTTGTTCTTAATGCGCTTGTGCTACAATTTGCCATTGCTTTTTTTGTACTCAAGACTGTTATTGGGCAAACAGCTATTAGCAAAATTTCTGGTGGCATTGCAGCGATTTATCAATGTGCCGATAAAGGAGCTGAATTTTTATTTGGTGGTTTGATTAATCAGCATGGTGCATGGGGTTTTATTTTTGCTTTTAAAGTGTTGCCAATTATTATTTTTTTTGGTGCTTTAATGTCTCTTTTGTTCCATTGGGGTATCGTGCAAAAAATTGTTTATGCAATAAGTTTTGTGATACGTCCTTTATTGGGCACGTCTGGTGCGGAAACATTGTGCGCCATTGCCAATAGTTTTTTGGGTCAAACAGAAGCGCCATTGCTTATTAAAAATTATTTAAAAAGCATGACCAAATCTGAAATGCTTGTTGTTATGGTTAGTGGCATGGGAACTATAAGCGGTGCAATTTTGGCAGTATTTGCTGCTATAGGTGTGCCAGCAGAACATTTGCTTTCTGCTAGTGTTATGGCAATTCCTGGAACTATTTTAATTGCAAAAATTTTATATCCAGAAACTGAACATACCCAAACAGAAGCTGGTGTTGCCATGAAAGAAGAACGAAGCACTAAGAATATTTTTGATGCAATTTCTGCAGGAACAACTGATGGGTTGTATTTAGCATTAAATGTTGCAGCAATGTTAATTTCATTCTTATCATTATTAGCATTAATTAATATGATGCTTGATCATTTTTATGCAGGGTTATCCCTTGCTACAATTTTCTCTCGCATTTTTTCACCATTAGGCTATCTGCTTGGTTTGACGGGACAAGAAGCAGCTCAAGCTGGCCAATTGCTTGGGTTGAAAGTTACGGTAAATGAAATGGTTGCCTATTTAGAGATGGTTAAAATGCATCTCTCTGATCGTGCCGTTGCATTATTGACCTATGCATTATGTGGCTTTTCAAATTTTTCTTGTATTGGAATCCAGATTGGCGGTATTGGTGCATTAGTGCCAGAAAAACGTCAATGGCTGTGTGAGCTTGGATTGCTAGCGGTACTTGGCAGTTCACTGTCTAATTTGCTTTCTGCTATGATTGCGGGATTGTTATTGTAAGTAATTTCATTAAGCCAAGCAACAGTATTATTATGAATAATTGGTAATCCTGTTGCTTGATATTCAAGTGCTTTTGTTGGTCGAGAAACCCAATTGATTAAACTGTTTTCTCGAAAAAGCAAGCCAGCATCACATGCAGCAAGGTACTCAAATACTTTTTCATGAGGTACTGAGCAGACATAGTAGTGTGATGGATCAATATTTTTATCATGCAGTAACTGTTCAAATACTTTTTTATCCTGGCTTAAAATCAAAAGAAACGTTTGAGGATTTTCTTGTATGCGTTGTACAAAGAAATCAATGCTCTCTTGTGGGCATTGCCACGGCTTTGCAGAACCATTATAGCAATATACGTACGTTGTATCAGCGATGCCAAGTTGTGTGCGTATTGCCGTGCGCCATGTTTGCACTGTTTTGGCATCAATTTTTTGGGGGATATCATGTTGAGCAATGGTAATCAGTTCAGGTTTTGTTTCATAGGTTTGTATAAGATATTCTTTGAGCGCTTGACTTACAGCTTCTACGTAAAAAGGTATATTCTGAGGAACATACGAATAAACGTACTTTTCAAGCGCATGAAAATGGCCCATGCGCCATGTGTGTAGCAGTGCATAGGGTTGTTTGGCAAAGCGGTGCGTGTACGCATATTCCTGCTCTAAAAGGCCGCGAGCTTGTACCGTAATGCTCAAACAGTTTGCTTTATTTAGAGCGCGTAAAGCAATAAATCCCGCATGTGCCCCACGAGCAAAAAGTTCATAAGAAGCATAATGTTTTAAGATTTTTTTGAGCTGGCGTATTGCAGGGTTTAAAGACCATAGTCCTAAGAAGGGATATTTTTTTAAAACAACGAGCGTGATGCCATATTTTTTTTCAAGGAGAGTTTTATAGGTAGTATCTGGTTGTTTTCTTTCAAAGGTTATAAGAATTATAGGTTTTGAAGGATCTCTTTTTTTTCTTTCTATTAGTGGCTGAAGCACTTGTGAATCAAAAATAGAGTTGGTAATGCCATCATATACTATGAATATGAATTTATTCATTGATTGTAGTATTCATTTGTGCTATTTAGAATTTCTTGAGGGTCAAAGATGACGACCAGTATCCCGGTATCGATTGGTGAAAAAGATGAGGAAAATTCTTCGTGTTCTGTATATTCTATATTAAATCCTAGATCTGTTAGGGAGAGAATATCATTAAGATTGTCTTTTTCTAGCGGATTATCATCAAGGTAAAGATTAGCAAGCGCAGGGTTGTTTTTTTTTAGTTTTCTTAAAATCTTTTCATCAAGATAACCTATCTTATTCTGAGTTACATCAATATCTGTTATAGAAGGGCTTTTTATTGCTAATAATTTTTCTAATTCATCAAGATGATTATCATATAAGCAAAAAAGACGACATGTTGAAAGATCAAGCTTTTCAATACCAGCAAGGTCAGTAAGGCCTTTTCCTGCTATAGATATATCGACAGAACCGTAATTGTTTTGCGTTATTTCAATAAGTTGTTGGTGGTTTTTCGCTTGCAAAAGATAATCAATATCTCGCTCTTCTTGAGGCAGAGGTTTTCCTGCAAACATTGAGCAAGAAATAAATAGAAGAGCATTGAACGTTAAAAAAAAGTTAATCGTCATGACAGCAACAGCTTGAGCATGATGCCATACTCAAAAAGAGAGGTTTTGATATTTTTTTGTAGCAGGTGAAATAAAAAAGTAAAAAAAGAACAACAAGAATTATTACAGCGGCTGTTGGCCTGAAAAAAATATTTTTTTTCATGAGACTCCCCTAAAAAAAAGGGTTCCGGTTAGGGAACCCTTGAAGTTATTACTCGTAATCTTCTTCGCTAAAGCCTACTTCTTTTTGCATTGGCCCAGAAACGCGAGCTTTTTGTTGTTTTGTTGTTCTTGTATCACAACGTTCTTCGCATACTTCTTGTTTGCAGCAACGACGATCATTGCAACCAGCAAGTGTTAAAAGACCAAGAGAAAGCATGAGTATTTTTTTCATAGTAATTCCTTATTTTTTTTACTATTTTACTTTTTACTCTATAAGTTTAGAAAAACTAATTTAGTTTTACAAGTACAAAAAAAAGCCCGATGCAAAATCGGGCTCTTAATTAATACCAAAAATAGCTTATAGATGAAATGATCAGAGTTATTGCAACAGGGATTTTAATTGGTTTAACATTAAATATTTTATAGGCAATGTTAAAAAAGGTTAAAGTAATAAGCGCTGGATAGGTAATAATAATAATTGGTTTTGAAAATGCTAAAATAGAACTTAACCCAAATAATGATGTTATCAAAGTTAGACCAAGCGTAATTAAAACTGCAGGAATATAGCCAAGTTTTCCATTAAAAATCTGTGTATTTAAAAACTCACTAAATACTGCAGTAAGCGCTATGATAGTAGAATAACATGCCATCAAAACAGTCGTTGCAATAATGAGAGCACCATGTTGGCCTAAAATGCGCTGTGAAACGGCACTAAATAGTTCACCCTCATTAATTGATTCTAAGCCATGTCCATGATACGCGCCAAGGTATGCCAAGCCAATATATACTAACGCAAGAAGGCCAACGCCAACTAATCCTGCTTGGAAACTTAGCATTGCAAGGTGTTTAAAACTAGGCTTGCCTGGTGAACTATAATTTTTTTGCAAAATAGTAATGACAATGGCAGAGAATAAAATACCTGCCAAAATATCAAGCGTTTGGTAGCCAGCAATAATATTATCCCAAAAAACTTTTGCAGCAGTATTAGTAACTACGATTGGCTGTGCGCTCGTAAAATAACCTTTTACAATAATAATAGCTAGACCAAGTAATAAAACAGGACTAATGATATTTCCTAAGAAATCTACAATCTTGCTTTCTTTATAGGTTGCCCAAAAGGTAAGTGCCAAAAAGATAAGGCAGAATGCAAAAAGGGAAAGCGTAGGAAAAAAAGGTGTAAGAACGGTATAAGAAAACGTTACAATACGCGGCATAGCAATTAAAGGGCCTGCTGCTATCAGACAAAAGGCAATAAAGAGAAAGCCCGGTATGCGCCCAAGGCGATAAAAAAATTGCGTGTAATCACCTTGAAACAGAATGATGGCAATAAGACCCGCAAAAGGAATTAATACACCGGTCAACAAAAAACCGGCAATTCCCCAGGCAAGGTGAGTTCCAGAACTCAATCCTACCTTAAGCGGAAACATTAAATTTGCGGCGCCAAAAAACATAGAAAATATAGCAAGGCCGGTCGTTATAATTTCTGAACTAAAAAACTTTTTAAACATATAAGATCCTTTAAGTAATATTTATAGAATTTTTAATAAGAAAATTGGTTATAAAGAATAGTATTATAAGGCCAGGAGGGCCATACAGGAAATCATGGAATGAGAGAAGACATATGTTAAAAAGCCGTAATAGTGCTCATGATACAAAGACACTATTGAGTGATTACTCACGGATTGCTCCTTCCGTTGTTAACATTAAAATGATCTGCGTCAATATTGGTATAGTCTAAACAAGGATTGGTGTTTTTACAAGAAAAAAGCGCAATATTCGTGCTTTTTGAGCAACTGTTGAATCGTGCCAATGCTCCATGCTATGGTTAACATAACAGGGGAAGAAAGGGGACGTTATGAAAAAGTTATTCATAGCATTATGTTTTATTATGCCTTTGGCTTATTATCGAGGTGGCCTGGCTACAGCAAAAAATAAGGAGAATTTCATGCATATAGCAAGTGCATCGTTTGAAGATAACCATGCATTACCAGCAAAATATACTTGTGAAGGGGAAAACCGTTCGCCAGAATTGCACTGGTCTGGTGTGCCAGCGGGAACGCAAAGTTTGGCCTTACTCGTTGATGACCCTGATGCGCCTGGCGGCAAGCCGTTTGTTCATTGGATTGTTTTTAATATACCAGCTTCATTGAAGAGTTTGCCAGAGGGCGTCAAGCTTAAAAATATAGCGCCTGATGCTAAAGAGGGAAAAAATGATTTTGGTGATAGTGCTTATGGTGGCGCATGTCCTCCTAAGGGGCATGGCATTCATCACTATGTTTTTACGTTGTATGCGCTTGATATAAAACTTAATCTGCAGGAAGGTGTTTCAAAGCAAGAATTTTTACAAGCAATGCAGGGCCATGTACTCAAAAAAGCTCAGATTACTGGTCTTTACCAAAGAATTTAATATAATTCTTGCCTGGGTTTAACTATTTCATTAGTATGAACATCAGTTTTTGAGCTGTTCGTATGCTTCGACAGGCTCAGCACGAACGGCTGTGAGTATTTCTTTCCGTTCGCCCCTGACCCTGAGCTTGTCGAATGGGTCGAAGGGTGCGAACTTAATTGTATGGATTATTATGAAATATATTACCTGGTTTAATGAATTACAAATTACTGATGTTCCTTTAGTTGGTGGCAAAAATGCTTCATTAGGACAAATGATACAAACTTTAACAAAAAAAGGCATCGTTATTCCTAACGGCTTTGCTTTGACCGTGAAGGCATATTGGCATTTTCTTGAATATAATAATTTACTTGAACCGTTAAAAAAAATATTAGCAACGTTAACGGATCCGCAAGATTTAAAAAAGCTTAAAAAAGTTGGCGCGGAAATTCGGGGCTTGATGCTTAAAGGAACCATGCCGCCAGATGTTGTTGCTGAGCTAGAAGAAGCGTATAAAAATTTGTCAGAGCAGTATGGGTCTCAAGCTGTTGACGTTGCTGTGCGTTCATCAGCAACCGCTGAAGATTTACCCAATGCATCATTTGCTGGTCAGCAAGAAACATTTTTAAATATTAAAGGTTCCAAAGAATTAGTTCTTGCGTGTAAAAAAAGTATGGCGTCATTATTTACTGACCGCGCAATTGTCTATCGCGTAGAAAAAGGTTTTGATCATTGGAAGGTCGGCCTTTCTGTTGGCGTACAGAAAATGGTGCGTTCAGATTTAGCTTCTGCTGGCGTACTTTTTACGCTTGATACAGAAACTGGCTTTAAAGATGTCATTATGATTAATGCATCATACGGTCTTGGAGAAAGTGTGGTGCAAGGTTTGGTAAGCCCTGATGAATTTAGGGTCTATAAACCACTGCTCAAGCAGGGATACAAATCCATCATTAAAAAAGTTTTAGGGGATAAACCAACCAAGCTGATTTATGGCGTTGATAAAAAAAATCCTACGCAAGAAGTAACGGTTGGCAATGATGCCTACAATGCATTTTCATTGACCGATGAAGAACTTTTAACGCTTGCTCGTTATGGCGTGATTATTGAAGATTATTATTCTGAGCTCAAAGGGCATTGGTGCCCGATGGATATTGAATGGGCCAAAGACGGTCTTGATGGCAAACTGTATATTGTGCAAGCGCGTCCCGAAACGGTGCATGCAAACCATGAAGCGCAGCATATGGTCTATGCGCTCAAAGAGAATTTCCAAAAGGTAAAGGAAAAGATTGTCCTTTCTGGCCAAAGTATAGGGCAGCGTATTGCAGCGGGCAAAGCGCGTGTTGCAAAAAGTTTTAGAGATTTAGATGTGTTTGAGCAAGGAGATATTTTAGTAACCTCCATGACAGATCCCGATTGGGTACCGATTATGAAAAAAGCAGCGGCAATTATTACCGATCGTGGTGGCCGCACAAGCCATGCTGCTATTGTTAGCCGTGAATTAGGAATCCCTGCCATTATTGGTACCGAGCGTGCAACCAGCAGTATCAAAACAGGAGAAGTAGTTACCGTTGATTGTTCGCAAGGTGCAACCGGGTACGTGTATCGAGGAATTGTTGAGTATACGAAACAACCAATAAAAGTTGAAAAAATACCACAGCTGCCAGTAAAGCTTATGGTCAATATTGGCGAGCCGGAACGTGCCATGAATGCTTCACTTTTGCCGGTTGATGGCGTTGGGCTCGCGCGTGTTGAATTTATTATTTCAAACACCATAAAAATGCATCCTATGGCCTGTGTCGAGGCGGCAAAAATTAGTGATCAAACTATTATGCGCGCAATAGATGAAATAACGCGTGGCTATATGAATGCACGAGATTTTTTTGTTGCTAGTTTAGCGCAAGGTGTTGCTACCATTGCTGCACATTTTTATCCACGTCCCGTGATTGTGCGTTTTTCTGATTTTAAATCGAATGAATATCGTAATTTATTGGCCGGAAGTTACTATGAGCCGCTAGAAGAAAACCCTATGCTTGGGTTGCGTGGTGCTTCGCGTTATTATAGTGCATTGTATGAACCGGCATTTTTGCTTGAATGTGCTGCATTAAAAAAAGCCCGTGAAGAGATGGGCTTTTCTAACATAAAAATTATGATTCCTTTTGTGCGCACGATAGAAGAAGCGCAAAAAGTAATTGATCTTATGCATCAGCAAGGATTGCAACGCGGCAAACAAAACCTTGAACTGTATATGATGTGCGAAATTCCTTCGAATGTAGTATTGATGGACCAGTTTGCACCATTGTTTGATGGTATTTCTATTGGTTCAAATGATTTAACGCAGATGACGCTTGCTGTTGACAGAGACTCTGAACTGCTTGCAAATCTTTTTGATGAACGTGATCCGGCCGTCAAAGAGATGATTAAAATGGCACTGCAAGGAGCAAAACGTAATAAGATCCATAGCGGCATTTGTGGTCAGGCGCCATCAGACTATCCTGAGTTTGGAAAGTTTTTAATAGAGCAGGGAATTGATTCAATTTCACTGAATCCTGATAGCGTGTATCAGTTTATTAAGACTATAACGTAAATTATTAATTACCGTTCGAATGCTTCGACAAACTCAGCACGAACGGTTTTGGAAAGCTCTTTCTTATTCCGTTCGCCCTGAGCTTGTCGAAGGGTACGAACACAAAATATAATTTTTTTTTAATTTATGGATAAGTTCTAAAACTATAACGTCTTCTTCATAGCACTTAATGGATTTGGTATACGTTTAGTGTCATACCTTTCATTGCAATATTTTAGTGCTTCATGATCAGTCTCAAAGCCATGCTTAGCGTAAAAACCTACTGCTTCAAATAAAGAGCAAACAGTTACCGTTTGGCAGCCATGTTTTTTCATATCATTGAGTGATTTTTTGAGCAACCAGCTACCAAGTCCTTTATGTTGTTCTTTAGGGTTAAGGCTTAACTGATGAATAAAGCAAGTGTTAGTATTATAGAGTGCTAAACCACGCGGTTTAAAATCATTATATTTTTTGAGTGTAATTTCTCCCGTGCCAAAAAATCTCTTTTGTAGCACTCTGTAGTCGTTTTTAAAAAAGTTTGTATCCATAGGGATTACAGCGGTTGGTAAGATTAAGGTAAGTAAAAGTAGTTTTTTCATAATGGTCTCCATTTAAAAATTATTTATTGTCTGATTCTTCCTTGATAATTGTTTCATTGTAGGGAGTGCTTAAGTAATTATCAATGTCCCACAAACCAACTTTATCAGCCAAGAGTTGTAATTCGCCAATTATTGTTAATAGTTGTACAGGTCTTGGCATTAGTTCAAAAAATATAAAAAGAGGTGCGCCGATTATGAGCAGTAGGCTTCCGTCAGCGGCGTTTTCATTGCCCAATAATCTATTTATTGTTGATGATATTAAAGCAAGTTTGGCGATGTTTATTATTCCTTGGTTAAAAAAATGGGCCCCAATAGCTGGAATTGCTTTATAATTATCTCTGATGTCTTGCAGGAGGCCTAATCGCAATGAATTTTTAACATTAGCTAAATCATTTCCTTTAACACAACCTTTAGGAATAGAAATAATGCTGTTACATGGTACGTTAAACCAACAAGGCTTTTCTATTTTCTGCAGAGGATTATCTTGCATATCTATATTAAAATCGTTAGGAACAGTATTTAAATCCAATATTTTTATACAATTATCACGTATATTAACAGCTTTAAGATTGGGAAATAACTTTTTTAAAGCATGAAAATCAACATGCTCAAGGCAGTTATTATTTAAATTAATAACATTCAGTTGTTCTTCAGGCAGAAGTTGTATGGCATCTTTTTTGCCTAAAAGGCCGAAGATGGCATTTTTACATTTTATCCAATAGATTTGATAAAAGGGTCTTTTGATATTTTCTATACCTTTTAAAGATTCAAATTCATAATTAGCAAGATTGAGAACGCCATGTTCTAGCAATTTTTTGCCGCCCAAGCGCTGTAATCTTTCTGGTGATTTGGGCAGATGGAAAATAACGAGTTCAGAAAGTTGAAATTCTTTTTCATGATCGATAAGGGGATCAATTTTTTGCGCTAATCTTTCCATTATTTTTTGAGAAGCGCTGTATTTATCAGCTATTAAGAAAAGTCTGATGAGACTTTCTGTATCAGAAGGAATAAGAGATTTATCAGAGCAAAGATTTACAATGTCATCGCTTAAAGCTTCAATGATTGGAAGATCTTCGTTAGAGCAATTAGTGCAATCATTAATCATAGTATGCAGTACATCCAGCTTTTTAAGCTTATTTTTGCTGATAGCCAAATTGCCATTTTCGCATTGTAAAATTATCTTTTCTTCAGGCTTTTTTTCTAATTGCAAGCTGTTTAAAGCCAATCCTGTTGCCAGGGTGCTAGGCAGTGTATTTTTTTGTAGTTCTTGTTTTGCAATCTGTGCAAATCGCTCCATGGGCGTGACAACGCCCGGTAGGGTTAGGGTAAGTAGAAGTAGTTTTTTCACGAGGGTTTCCATTTTTGCCCATTTGCCAGGTTTTTGTATCTGGCCTAGGGTCTTTGTATTAGTTTAACCTACCATTTAAATTCTATTATGATTTTAGCATATTCGTGAGACTTGTCAATAAGGGGTAAAAAGAGCCAAAAAAGGGTCTCGCTTTTCAGCTTAGGGCCTTAGACTGAAATTGATGGGGTAAAAGATGAGCTGAATTTCAGTCTGGGCTGCTATGTTGAAATTAATTCAAGCATATGGTACGTTAATTTCAGTCAACTATCAGAAAAGGAATTTTATGCGTGAAACAGGTGTATATCAAGTTTTAGGTGATGCTCGTTATTTTATACCCGCTCCTTTGCCGCCGGGCAAGCCGCCTTTTGAGCTAAGTCCTGAAATTCTAGCGGCTCATAGTAAGGCAAGTTTTGCTCTTGGCCAACTTAATGAAATCAGCAAAAGGGTGCCAGATCAGCAAAGATTTATAAAAGCGTACGTCATTAAAGAGGCCTTGCTTTCTTCTGCTATTGAAGGAATTCATACAACATTACTTGATGTTTTTACTGCACGTTTGGGCGAACATAAAATTAATAAAGATACGCAACTTGTTTTGAATTATACGAAAGCTCTTGATGCTGCACTTGGCATGATGCAGCAGGGCTTGCCTATAGCAAATCGTATTATCCTTAAAGCTCATGAAGAGTTGCTTTCTGAGGGTGAAGGGGATAGAGCTATGCCGGGAGCATTTCGCAAACAATCAGTGCGTGTAGGCAATCTTATTCCTGCGCCGGCACAGCGTATTCCAGATCTTATGACTGATCTTGAGCGTTATATTAATGAGCCATCTCAAGAAACGCCTCTTATTAAAGCAGGTCTTGTGCATGTACAGTTTGAAACGATTCATCCTTTTCTTGATGGCAATGGCCGCATAGGAAGACTACTTATTGTACTTATGCTTATTGAGCATAATTTGTTATTGTCTCCTATTTTGTATCCCTCTTTATATTTTAAAAGACATTCTTTAGAGTATTATCAAAAGCTTGATCGCGTGAGAACGCATGGTGATTTTGAAGGATGGATTTTATATTATTTGCAGGCAATACATGAGAGTGCTCTTGATGCGTATAAACGAGCCCAAGAGCTTGAAGCATTAGAACATAGGCTTAAAGCTCTTATTGAGCATGATGATAGTTTTTCTCGTATGCGAGATACGGCATATGATGCCCTAGAATTTTTATATGCTCATCCGGTGACAACGATTAGTTTTATGAGTCAAAACCTTGGTAAGGCGTATAATACGATACAGAATATTTTGCAAGAGTTTATGAACCACGGTATTGTTTCTGAAATGATTCTGAACAAGCGCAATAAGCAATATCATTTTCAGCTTTATCTTTCAGTTCTAGAGAAAGAATAGCATTTATCCTGCCACCTTTTCCATTGAATCTGTTTAGGGGCGCGGAAATGTAGGCATTTCTCGCAGCGGCCGCGGTTGTATGCATGAAAATAGCGGTCGCAGGGGCATGAGCAGTAAACAAGGTGGTATTTTTTGTAATCGTATCCGTCGTAGGTATTTGCATATTTGCTATTATCCATACAGCCAACTTCTGCTTTGAGCAGTAAGGGTAGCATGAGCAGTGCATAAAAAATATGGCGCATCATATCACTCTCCTTGTTCAAATAAAAGATTGGTACCTGTTTGCTTAAAATCATTATCCTTGAGGTCAAGCTCCTGGTAGCATTCATCAGTAAAAAATGGCATGCGGGATTCTAATGCATTGCCAACGCAGGTAGGGCAACTTTGTAACGGGTAATGAAGACACTCAATATCAAGTAAGGTAAGCATCATAATAAACAATAATTTTTTCATACTATTCCCAAAGCTTTTTTAAATAAGTGTAGTTCTACTTTAAGTATAGATATTATGGTTTTCTATTTGCAATATTACGAAGCAATTTTATTGAAAAATTAAGAGAGAGGGTTATTCTTTGTGGTTTTCTATGGGAAACTTTTTTACTAGAAAAATGTTATCCTTGCTTTGTAGGCGTGAAGCTCTTTACACTAAAAAAGTAGTTTTTTGCAAAAAAAGGAGAAGGTATGAATTTTAAATATAGTAAGGTATGTTGCGTATTCTTAATAAGTTTTTTTATGACTATTGTTCTTTATGCAGAGCAGTTGCGTTTAATGACATTTAACTATCAAGAATCTGTTAACATTCCTTTTGCTTTGAACTCTGAACAACAAAAAAAGAACAAGGAAAATCCTATAAAAAGGGAGCTTGCTACTGCTTTGCTAAAAGATTATAAGCCAGATATTATAGCTTTTCAGGAGCCTCATTTAGGAGATCTTGAATTTTTTAAAGAAAAATTAGGTAATTATGCGTGGATAGGCAAGCCAGTTATTCCTTTAGCAAAACAAAATAAGCTTAAAGTGGCAGCTACACTTGGTAAGGCTGGGAGTGATTATAATGCTATATTTTACAATAAAAATAAGTTTAATCTGCTCCAGCAGGGAACATTTTGGCTTAATGAAACTATGAAAGAGGGCGAACCTTCAGCGTGGACAGGTGCTTCAGGAGTTAGGCGCTACTTTCATATCAGAGCCTGTACATGGGGACAGTTTCAGGAAAAAAGTACGAAGCAGAAATTTTGGGTCTTTAATACCCACTTGTCTTTAGATGCAATGGTAGCTAACCGTGAGCTTGAGCTTATAAAAACTATTATTGCGCAAAAGTCTGGATCAGAGCCGGTTTTTGTGGTGGGTGATTGGAATAAGCCTAGGCCAGAAGTTGTTCTAGGAGAAGGTTTTTATGATACTCGTAATATTTTAGCCAAAAAAGAAGCATCGATAGATCATATTTTTCTAAAAAATATTCCTTCAAAAAATGTGCGAGCATATAAGGTTATTGACTATACGGGGCCTTACACTAAAAATAATATCCGACCAAGTGATCATAGACCAATTTATGCTGACGTTTTTTTAGCAAAATAATTCTTTTTTACAGCTGGTTTTCAAAAATCTTTGAAGGGCTGTATAAAAACGTATCCAATAAATCTTTATCCTGTAAGAATTTATTGATATGCGGTGCCATTTGGGGATCTTGTAGCGCGCAGCCAATATTTGCTTTAATCCAGCCAATTGGGTTGCCAATATCATAGCGAATGCCCTGAACTTTTACCGCAAATACTTTTTCATTATTATGAATCATTTGGCAGATAGCATCAGTCAATTGCAATTCTTCATTGTGGTCAGCTTCAATCTCTTCTAGCGCTGCAAATATTTTTGATGATAAAACGTAACGTCCAATAACCGCTAAGTTTGAGGGTGCATTTTTTTGATCTGGTTTTTCTACCAAGTTAGAAACTTGGAAAAGATTTGGGGTGATCTGTTTTTTGATGCCAATAATACCGTACGAAGAAACTTGGCCCATCGGTACTTCTTGCACAGCAATAACGCTCGCTTTTTCTTGGCGAGCCACTTTCATGAGTTGCGCCATAGCAGCTTGTTTGCTAATAATAATATCGTCAGGCAAAAAGATACCAAAATATTCTTTGCCAAATGAACGGCGCGCCGTCCAAACAGCATGGCCAAGGCCACGTGGTTCTGATTGGCGTACATACGTAAAGTGAGCAACTCTCGTAATTTTTTTTAACGTATCAAGAAGATCAAGCTTCCCGCGCTCTTGCAATAATAGTTCAAGCTCTACGCTAGGATCAAAATGATTTACAATGGCCTGTTTTTCGCGTGAAGTAACAATAATAAAATCATGAATATCTGAGCTGATACCTTCTTCAACAATATATTGAATCGCCGGTTTATTCAAAAGAGGAAGCATTTCCTTGGGGACAGCCTTAGTATACGGCAAAAAGCGTGATCCTAATCCTGCTGCTGGTATGATCGCTTTTATTCTCTCCATGAATTGCTCCTTTTTTTTACTGTCACTCAATACAGGTTATGAACGGTTAAAATTGTTTTAGAAACTCCAGGTTTCCAGAATGTAATAATCTAATATCACTAATGCCATATTTTAGCATAGCAACACGTGTTAGTCCAAAGCCGAAGGCAAAGCCAGAATAGCGCTTGGTATCAATGCCACAAAACTCCAAAACGTTTGGATGCATTAAGCCCGCACCACAAATTTCTATCCATTCAGATTGTTTACAGACCGAGCAGCCATGATTACAAAATGGACATTCGATATCTATTTCAATGCCTGGTTCAACGAAAGGGAAATAAGAAGGACGAACACGTATTTTAAGTTTTTTCTGTTCAAAAAGTGCTTGGAAAAATGTTTTTACCGTTGCCATGAGATTGCTCATGGAAATATGTTCATCAATAACCAATCCTTCTACTTGGCTGAACATAAAATCATGGGATGCATCAGTTGCTTCGTGTCTAAAGCAGCGCCCCGGCGCAACAACAGCAAGCGGTCCTTTTTCTTTTTCCATGCTGTGCACTTGGACTGATGAAGTATGCGTGCGCAAAAGCAGCCCCGGAACATCCAGCCAAAAGGTATCCCACATATCGCGTGCAGGGTGATTTTTTGGAATATTCAATGCTTCAAAATTACGACGCTCAGTTTCGACTTCTGGGCCCTCAGCGAGAGAAAAGCCCATAGAAGAGAATATATCATTTACTTCTTGCTGAACGGTTGTCAGCGGATGTAGAGAGCCTCGTGCTTGCTGAGGCTTGTATGCAGAAACATCGAAATATTCTTGTTTGCGTTGTTGTTCATGAAGATCAGCAAGGATAAGAGATTTCTTTTTATTATCAAAAGCATCGGTACAGAATGTTTTTAAGGTATTTAATTGAGGCCCCAGACTTTTTTTCTCCTCTAGAGAAAGTTCTTTAAGCTGAGTCATAAGGTCGGCAATGCGGCCATTACGGGCAAGGAAGATAAGACGAACTTCTTCCAGTTGTTGCTGGGTAGTAGCTTTTTCAAGGTGAGCGAGAAATTCGTTTTTGACAGTTGTAATAGCAGGTTCTAGCGTATGCATTGAGCGCCTATTTTTCTTAAAAAATTGACCAATAACGGGATTATCGTAACAGACCAAATGGCCTTTGGCAACGTTTTTTATGCTTTTTTTGAATTGTTGCCAAAGGCTCTGTTTTTGGGCTTTCCGCTTGTTTTTTTATTTCAGATATTATTAATATTGGGCATCTGGTAGCCGCATTGTTCAAGGTCGTAAAGCCAGGCTGCCAAGAGCTCAGCCTCTTGGGCTTTAAAGAATTTTGCTTGAATCATGTCCTGCATAAGCTTTTCTATATGCTCTTTAAAGGTAGGCTCTGAGCACTGCCAGGAGCGTAAGAATGAGGCAAAATCTTCGGCCTTTGTATAAAGATCCTGTTCATCAAGAAAGTCTTTGAAGATATTATGAGCATTGCGGTCCTGGTACGTTGTGGGCCTTGTAAAGCAAAGTTGCGCATCAAGGTCCCATAGAAGACGCTGAACCCAGTAGCCGCGCCAGATATCACATACGCGGAATGAAACGGTAATAGGGATAAGAAGGCCCCAAAAAGCTTTTTGGTAAAATACGGTATTTTGTGTATTGAACGGACATAAGGTGTTTTTTGCAAGGGCTAAAGGTTCTTTTATTGCATCAAATGCAAGATCTTTTTCATCACGCGTTAATCTAAAAATTGCATCAACGTCAGTATCGCCATTGATAAGTCCTTGCTGGATGGGAATAAAATTTTGCATCGCTTGTATAATGGCATTGTTTGGTGCCAAAATAGCATGCAAGGGATAACCGCGTGGCCATACGCTTGGTTGACCAAAGTGGCTATAAACATTTACAAGACCAGTCGTGCTTTTTGCGCAAGGGCACTTTGTATATTCTGGTAAGCAGGTAATGGTGTCATCTAATAAGATGCTATCATCATCGGTTTCATAAATAATCTGTGCACCGTGTTGTATTGCATACAAGTAGCCGATATTTTTTCTACTGTAATGATTCCACGGCAAGAGTTTTGTTATAGCAAAGCCGAGTTCTTCTTGCCGTTCAGGACTTAAATATTCACAGTTATCAAGATGCCAATCGCGGGGCGTTTTCTTATCACCAACAACAACCATGTGCCAATCTTGCAGGTGAGCGAGCTTTTTTAATGCTGGTGTTGGGTGGTTGATGGTTGTTATAACAATCCATTTATCATGGGCATTGAGTGAGAGCGTGATAATGAGAAAAAGAATGCGGGTGATTTTCATAATGACTTCCTTTTTTTTTGAGCTGTTTTCCTATGCATGTTTTCCAAATTGTTCTTCAATAAATGCTCGATTTTTAAAACTTGATAATTTCACTGGATGATTGAAGATAACATCCTTTCTGTATTGATTTTCTGTATTCTTAATATCGGGTGCATGCCCTTGCATATAGTGCCATGATTCTTTTGGTGCAAGACAGCTAACTATCGTAGGGAGTGCTGTTTCTAAGAATGCTTTATTTTTATAATAGATTCCAGAAAGAGTCATAAAATCGTTGCGGTACTGTTTTGGAATATAGACAATGTCAGAATAAGCAACGACAACATTTGATGCACCCCAGTTGTGTGCAAGCATTTTTTTGTACTGCTCTGGTGTTTGTTCATAGGCCTTTTGCATGGCGGTGCTGCCAAACTCAGATTTCCACCAAAACCAATCAGGGAATGCTTGTAAGCCTAGTTCTATATTGCCAGGATTGCCTGTTTCACGATGAAGCCACATTAGTTTTGCAAACCATATTTTTTTTGTATCAGCATTGAGCATCTGCCACGGTTGCATAATGCAATCATCATGGCAGAAAAGATACCCTTCATAATCAGGATACCGCTGCATTGCATCAGCAATTACTTGATAACTCAAGGCGCCATAATGTTGATAAAGAGTATGTACGTTAGGGTGTTCTTTTTCACCGTAAAACACAATGTTAGGAAAATAATCTTTATAAATAGTTTTTATGAAGGGAATGGATTGGTAATAGGGAAAATTATAGTTGATGATCAATAATACGTTGTTAAAGGGTGATTTTGAGCGTAAATGCCACCAGGTAGATCCTACAAAGCAGAGAACTAACGATGCCAATATGAGATATTTTTTGGTAGTAGCCATTACATCCTTTTTGCATATTTTTTTCTGTATCCTAGATGTATTAGGCAAAAAGGTCAAGTAAAAGATGGGGTTTTAAAGATGGTGCCGAGGAGCGGAATCGAACCACCGACACTGCGCTCTTCAGGCGCATGCTCTACCACTGAGCTACCTCGGCAAGAAAAGAATTTAAGTATTATGTATGGTATCTTTCCTGAAGTTTTTGTCAACAAAAAAGTAAGACTCCTGGTTTAATAAGTTTTATAACCCTAGTTTTATCGATCTTGAGAAAAGCGGGGGTATAAACTGGCTTTGAATAGCGTGATCTCAAGCCTATATTGATTTTTTTTATAAACTGTTCTTGATTTTAAGTACACTCTTTTGTTACGTTCATTGAGAAATTTTGATACGGTTATACAGCGTAGGTCCCCAGCCATTTGTGTAAAAGAATAAACAAAATTTATAGACAGATTATATTTGAGGGTAACTATGAACGGAAATGGTGCTATTTTTTATCCGTTCGCCCTAAAGGGTGCGAACGCTGTGTCATTGAGAGGCCTTTTTAAAGAAGGTAGAAGGCAATGAGGCAACTTCCATCAGATAAATATAATGTTGCGTGGTTTAAGCTAGCAGAATTCGTTTCTCGTGGTGAAAAAGAACGAGCTTTGGGTTTGTATCGCTTGCTTATGCATTCATTTGATGATCAAGCGTTAGCGCTTCAGCTTGAGGGTGATATTTTATTATCGTTTAGTGATGTTGCTGCAACAGAACGGTATGAAAAAGCTGCATTTTTATATGCGCAACAAGGTCGCTTTGTAGAAGCCATGACTATTTTAGAGCATATTATATTTTTAAAACCAGATGCATTGATAGCATTAAAAAAGCTTCTTGATTTGCTTGATGTACAAAAAGATTATATTCGCGTTGTAGAACTTTTAGAACGTATAGCTATTATTTTTTGCAAGCAGCAGATGCTACAAGGTGTTGAAGAGTGGTTAGAGTTTTATCAACCTTTTTTAAAAGTTCATGATAAAGCTGAATTGTATAAAAAAATCGTAGTTGAATTATGCAAGCATTCATCATATGGTTTTGAGATAAGAAAACTATGGCTCAAGAAGGCATTAGATTATTCACTAGAATCAGCTGATGCAGGGATACAAAAATTCCTTGAAACATTATGCGTGCTTGATGAAGATTTGTATCTTTTTGCCTGCGATTATATTCAAAAATAATTTTTCACAAAGAAAACGCAACTTTAATTTCATGCTTTTCAAGCTCTTGTACGAGTGTTGTATCAAGTGCAATAGTTTCTTTTGTTTTTATTTTTAATACACGATCATGTTCTTTGAGTATTACATGGAGAGGAATTTTACCTTTTATAAGATTTTTTTTCACGAGTTCAAGGAGCGAGTTTGTTGCTTGCTCTGGTAATATCAATGATGATTGCATGAAATGCCATTCATGAAAAATAAGTTCAAGCGGCACGATTTGATCAGCTTTAATTTTACATTGATTTTGTGAAGTGACATCAAGAGCGCCTTTTACCATAAAAACTTTATAATCTTGAAGCCATGCTTCAACTTTAGCAAAAAGTTTGGGAAAAATAATAACTTCACTTTTTGAAGAGACATCTTCTAATTGCACAAATGCCATACGATCACCTTTTTTAGTGACAATCTGTTTTGCTTGCGTGAGTAATCCGCACCCAATAACAACAGGATCCTCTAAGCTGTTAATCTGTTTTGTTTTTTCAAGATTAGCTTCAAATGAAGGAATATTGAACCATCTAAAATAGTTTTTGTAAGCGTCAAGCGGATGAGCACTCAGATAAAAACCGATAACCTCACGTTCTTTATCTAGTTTTTCTTTATTTTCCCATTCTGCACGTGGGGTGAATGCAAAATCATTGTCGTCATCATCGGATTTTTGTTGTCCGCCAAAAAGGCCCATCTGGCCAGTCAAAAGGGCACGTTTTTTTTCTGCGGCTTGTTCCATTATGGTGCCAAGTTCATCATATTTTTGTGCACGATTGCCGGGCATTGCATCGAAAGCACCAGCACAAATTAAACTTTCTATAACACGTTTATTTGCGGTGCGTAAATCTATGCGGATGCAAAAATCCATTAAAGATTTATAAGGTTTTTTTTCTCGTTCGTGAATGATTGCCTCAAGCGCAGCATCACCAACGTTTTTGATGCCTTGTAGACCAAATAAAAGAGTGCCTTGTACGACGGTAAAATGAATACCAGATCTGTTAATATCAGGTGGTAGCATGGGCAGGTGCATCTCTTTTGCTTCTTGTAAATAGAAAGACATTTTTTCTGGATGCGTTGCTTCAAGTGATATGAGACATGCCATAAATTCTGCAGGATAGTGTGCTTTTAAATATGCTGTCTGATACGCAATCATGGCGTATGCTGCAGAGTGTGATTTGTTAAAGCCATAACCAGCAAAATAGGCCATAAGGTCAAACAGTTGTTCAGCTTTTTGTGCATTAAAGTTTCGCTCGGCAGCACGGTTCATAAAGAGGGCCTTTTGTTCTGCCATAACTTCTGCTTTCTTTTTACCCATAGCGCGTCGTAAAATATCCGATTCGCCCAGAGAATAACCACCAATAGCAGAAGCGATTTTCATAACCTGTTCTTGATAAACAATAACCCCATACGTTTCTTGCAAAATAGGAGCGAGCTCATCAAATAAATAAGTAATTGCTTGGCGTCCATGCTTACGCTCTATAAAATCATCGACCATGCCAGAACCAAGTGGACCTGGGCGGTACAAAGCGTTTACGGCAATTAAATCTTCAAATTTTTCTGGTTGGAGTTTGCGTAGTACTTCTTTTACTCCTTCAGATTCAAATTGGAATACGCCAGATGTTCTTCCTTGTTTGAGCAAATCAAATGTTTTTTGATCACCAAGAGGAAGCTTATCAATATCAATAGTAACGTTGTGATTTTTCTTGATCAGCTGCACGGCACGATCAATAAGCGTTAAGTTTTTTAAACCTAAAAGATCGATTTTTAAAAAACCAATACTCTCAAGTTCTGTCATAGCATATTGTGTTACTAATTCGGTACTTTTTGATGGTACGTATACAGGAAGTACTTCATCAATTGGTTCTGGAGAAATAACAATACCGGCAGCATGTTTTGATGCGTGGCGTGTAATACCTTCTAATCTAAATGCAATATCAAACAGTTTGTTAACTTTTGGATTACTATTAATAAGTTCTTTTAACCGAGGTTCTTGTTCAAGAGCCTCTTTAAGGGTAATCTTGAGTTGCTCAGGAATTAATGAGCTGATCATGTTTGCGTCTTCAAACGGGATGCCAAGAACACGAGCAACATCTTTAACAACACCTTTTGCCATCATAGTACCAAAGGTGATAATTTGTCCTACATTATCGTGTCCATATTTTTCACGTACATAATTAATAACCGTTTCACGGCCTTCAATGCAAAAATCGATATCAATATCAGGCATCGTGACACGTTCTGGATTTAAGAATCGCTCAAAAAGCAAATTATATTTAAGAGGGTCGATATTGGTAATTTCAAGTGCCCACGCAACAAGAGAACCCGCAGCAGAACCACGTCCTGGGCCTACAGGAATGCCATTGCGCTTTGCCCATTGAATAAAATCACTTACTACCAAAAAGTAACCAATGAAGCCCATTTTAATAATTAAATCAATTTCCAGGTTTAAGCGCTCGGTATAAAGTTGAATGTCATTGTGCTCAATGCGTTCATGGTCAATAAGCTTTTGCAAACCTTGATTGCAAAGCTCTTTGAAAAATGTTTCTTGCGTATGTTCTTGAGGTATATCAAACTTGGGAAAAAAGAGCTTATCGGTTTGAAAATCAAAGTTACATTGGTCAGCAATAATGCCACTATTCCATACGGCTTCCGGGTGATCTTTAAAGAGAGAAAGCATTTCATCTTGTGTTTTTACATAGGCGCGTACGTCACCGAAGGTAAAGCGATCAGGGTCAGTTATTTTGTGCTGTGTCTGAATAGACAGCATAACTTCGTGCGCTTCATGGTCGCTTGCATCTAAATAATGACAATCGCCGGCAGCAACTAATGGAATATTTTTGCGAGCACTCCAGGTATACAGCTGTTGATTTAAAACTTTTTGCTCTTCTTGCTCTTCTGGTTGTATTTCAAAATAAAAACGATTGGGAAATACGGAAGTAAACCAATCCATGCGTTCTTCGGCTTCTTTTTCGTTTCCTTCTTTTAAAAGCTGAGGAATATGGCCGCCAAGGCAAGCTGTTGTTGCAATAAGTCCTTCTGCATGCTTTGCCAATATGTTGTAATCTATGCGTGGTTTAAAATAAAAACCTTTTTGATAAGAAAATGATATAAGTTTGCAGAGGTTTTTATACCCAGTTTCATTTTGTACTAAAAGAATCACATGATAATATTTTTTTTCAACTGATTTTACGGTGACATCTGGCGTAAGATAGGCTTCCATACCAAGTATGGGTTTTATACCGGCTTTTTTACATTTCTGGAAAAATTTAACGGCAGCAAAAATATTGCCATGGTCAGTAATAGCAAGTGCTTTGAAAGAATTTTTTTTGCCAAAATCGATAAGAGCATCAAGCCCTATAGCACCATCAAGCAATGAAAATTCGGTATGCAAATGTAAATGGGTAAAATGTTGTGCCATATAATTCCTGCATAAAGGACAAAAAGCTTTTATGTAGTGTACGTGAATTTAGAGAAAATGTTGAGCAAAAACCTCTTTTTTTTACAAAAAATAGTTAGTTAGGTAGAATAATAAAAAATTATTACCTGAAGGGAGTTTCTATGCTAAAAAAAGTAACTATAGTGCTTATGTCAACAGTAGGATTGCAGGCTGGCGATAGAAATGAAATGCCATTATCTCTTTTTGTTGAGAGCAAAAGTTCTTATGTTACTCTTGACTCGGGAGTTTCACATCCTTATGTTTTTCGCCAAATGCGTATTTGCAAGCCAGAACTTGCTGACAAAGAGATTAGGGATTATATATTTGCTGTAGCCGAATATGCAGATATGCAACCCCACGCAGAGCATAGAGAGCCGTTGATTGTTCATTATTCAGCATCTGATAGTATGTCCAATAAAGAAGCTATTTTTTTTGGTGAAAATGGCATGATTCGCCTTTCTTACTGGCAATATCCACGTTTGCTTCAGCTTGAAGTAAAAACCGATAAAAAACTTTGTTCGTGGCATCTTGGTAATTTAACACGTCAACATTTTGGTCTTATAGAATATGCAGAAAATATAGTTATGGTTGACGATGCAAAAACAGAACATGAAAATGTTGAAGTGCGCGGTGGTACCGATGTTGGTTATGGTGTTTTTGCAACTAAAGATATTCAAGCAGGGGAATTTATAGGTGGTCTTTATGGTAAATTTTACCAAGCGCAAGAATGTATGGATTTGCCAGAAGAATACCGTGATCATGTCATGCAGTGTGGTGATCATGTATGGCGTGCGTGCAAAACAAGCGATGAAGCGGTGCAATATCTGAACCATTCATGTAACCCGAATTGTGGTGTTTTAGGACTGTTTGATTTTGTTGCTATGCGCGATATTAAAGCAGGTGAAGAAATAACTACCGATTATGGCATGCAAGATGACTCTAATTGGGCGGTTCCTGGCGGCAAATGTCTTTGTGCTTCTGAGCAATGCCGTGGTGATATCTTGCCCTATCGCAATTTACCGGCAACTGAGCGTGAGGCATTAAAACCATTTATCTCGCATTGGATTTTGCATAAATATCAGTTGTGTAGTTGCGTAGAAAAATAATGTTACAGGGCTGGGATTCCTGCTCTTTTTAATTTGAAATATTAGTTGTGAAATTAATAGGATCTGCAGGGATTGGTGAAACAAATACGTTTGCAATACCTACAAAATTTGCTGTGCTGTTATTGTTAGAAAAATTACTATAAATACGATTCATAGTGCCATTATTTTGAAAACCGGTAGCATTACCCGTTGCTGTATTGCTTCTTATTTGACATTCATTGCTTGAAGGAACGAGTAAAAAACCGAAGGTAGTATTTGCTTTTGCTGCTGAATTTAAAACGCAATTATTTGCTTGAGCGATTTGAAAACCAATGTTATTTCCTTCAGCGTCACAGGTTTGATATACCTGTTGATTACCATTAATATTAAAACCAATCTGTCTGTTGTTCATAGCCGAGCAATCTGTTGCTCGACAATTGCTGCCAAGAATTCTAAAGCCATCTAAACCATTGCCTTTAGCTTGAGAATCTTCCATATTTAAGCGATTAGTATTAATAAAAAATCCTACACCAACATTATTATTAGTAGTACATTGTTGAAATAAGTGACCAAGGCCTGTGGTGCTAATACCATTGCTATTGTTATTATTTGCTTGGCAGCCATTAAAAATAATACGATTACCATTCGTTTCTACAATACCGTTTCCACTATTATTGTTGGCAAGAAGCTGAAGCATTTGGCAGTTGGTGCAACCTGCAAATGAAAATCCATTGAGGCCATTGAAGGTCGAAACAAGATTTACAAAAAAGCCATCATTATTTAATTGAGTGCCAAATTGATTAATAATAAGACCATTTGATCTGTTGAGCGTAATAAGGCAATCTTGAATAATAAAATTTCTTAATCCTCCCATACTAATACCATTATTACCATTGCCAGCGATTTTTAGATTGCGAAAAATAATATTTTGACCACCATTAACAATTTGAATAGCATTACTTCCCATGCCTGTGATGGAGCCATTTTGAATAGTAATATTGGAGCGATTGTTGCCAGTTATAAGAATACCTACGCCGCTTCCCGTTCCCGGTCCTGCTATACGTTTTTCTTGTAAATCTAAAAGTACGTTGTCAGCTTGAATTACTATGCCATTACTATTCGCTGGTACGCTTATATCGGTGACCATGCTATATTGGCCAGGTTGTGTTATAAGGTAGGGAGGGTTGAATACTAAAAACGGTGTGGTACCAACGTTAACGGGTGTCTGTTGTAATTGTTGTGAAAGAGAAGAATCTATAGATCTGCTTGTTGTTGTGTGCATACATGAACACGCTTTTTCCATATCTTGTGATTTGCTTGTTGTTGCAAGCATGCAAGGGCAAATTTTTTGTGCTGTTTGAGGAGTTCTGCTTGTTGTATGGATGCATGAGCATGCTCGCTGAGCATCTTCAACATCTTTAGCATATTCTTGCATAATTAAAAGAGTTGCTGTATTAATTTCAATAGTTCTACTTGAGCTGTGAATGCATGAGCATGCTCTTTCTATTTCTTGTTCATATGATTTACTGGTTGTTGCAAGCATGCAAGGACAAATTCTTTGTGCTGTTTCAGGAGTTCTGCTTGTTGTGTGCATACATGAGCATGCTTTTTGAGCTTGAAGAATATACTCATTTTCAGCGTGTAAAAATGAACATAAAATTGTTATAAGAATAAATAATTTTTGCTTCATAGATCTCCTTTTTTTTATTTAAACAATATTTTGTACCTGCTCACGGGCTTTTTCCACTTCAACTTTAATATTAATGGCAAGAGAGCTTATTTCAGAATCATTACATTTTGCTGCTATAGTATTAATTTCGCGAGCAAGTTCTTGTAAGATAAAATCAAGGCGACGACCTTTTTCTTGCTCTTGCGAATCAATGGTATTTTTAAAGGTGACGACATGATTTTTAAAACGGACAATTTCTTCATGAATATCCATTTTATCGAGTTCTAAAAAGAGTGCTGCTCGCTGCATTTCTACTAATTCATGAGTATTGTTGCCGAGTTCTTCAAATTTTTTAGTTATTTCAATTTTTTTCTTGTTGAGTGATTGTGCTGCTGCCTTTTCAATGACAGTAATATTTTTTTGCATAGTTGCAGCCCTTTCAAGAAGATCTTTTTCAAGAGCTTTACCTTCCACAGAGCGAACTTCTTTAAGCAGTGTTATAACTTCATCTAATGTTTTAAAAAATATAGTTTTGATATGTTCATCAATGGGTTGTTCCTGAGAAATAAAGAGATCTTCAAAATGAATCATATCATTAATTGAAATGGTTCCCGGTAAAGAACAGGTTTCCTGAATTTTTTTTAAAGCCTGTGTATATTCTTGCGCTAGGGTACTATTTGCTTGTAGTGAACCCTGAAATATAGCTGGATTACTTAGTTGTACTAAAAATGTAATAGAGCCACGATGGAGTTTTTGTTTAAATACTTTAATACATTCTGTTTCTAAGTTAGAAAGGGCTAGAGGCAACCGGCATGTTGCCTCTAAATAGCGACCATTTAAACTTTTTATGCTTAAAGAAATCTGTGTTTGATTACCGTGTGCGTCTTGTACGGTAACTGTTTTAGTAGCAAAACCTGTCATACTGGTAATCATACTATTCTCTTTATGCTAAATTGGTATAAACATTTTGAACGTCGTCATGTTCTTCAATGGCATCAAGAAAGGCTATAGCTTTTTCTTCTTCAGCTTCGCCAAGTTCTGTGGTGTTTTTAGCTACCCATTCAAGATCAGCATTACCTATAGTGAATCCTGCATTTTTGAGAGCATTTTTGACAGCATCAAGACATTTTGGTTCACCGGTAACTTCAACCGTATCTTCATGAGTCGTTATATTTTTAATATCAAACTCTATAAGAAGTTCTAAGAGCTCATCTTCGCTCATTTTTTTACCGTGAGCACGCACAACCCCTAATCTTTCAAACATCCAGCTTACAGCGCCTGCATCGGCAATGTTTCCACCTTGTTTTGAAAAAAGATTACGCATTTCTGCTACGGTACGGTTTTTGTTGTCGCTTAAAGTTTCAACCATTATAGCAATACCATGTGGCCCGTATCCTTCATAGGTGTGTGCTTCATAATGTACACCTGGAAGTTCGCCAGTCCCACGTTTTACCGCGCGATTAATATTATCAAGAGGCATATTTATATCACGTGCTTTTTCAATAAGCTGACGCAAACGGGCGTTTCCTGCAGGGTCGCCGCCTCCTGTCTTTGCTGCAACCGTAATTTCTTTAGTAAGTCTTGTGAATGCTTTGCCACGTTTGGCATCTTGAGCAGCTTTTTTATGCTTTATATTTGCCCATTTGGAATGACCTGCCATGTTACTCCTTGAGATCAAAAAACGTTAGTTTGTCCTAAATATTTATTTTTTAAATAGGATAACGCTTTATAAGGGATCTGTCGACCTCTTGCTGTTTTTTCAAGATATCCTTTGCGCATGAGAAATGGTTCAAAGACGGCTTCAATAGTATCTTTATCTTCACCAAGGAGTGACGCCAATGTTTCTACGCCAACGGGTCCTCCATCAAAATGTTCAATCATTTTTTTGAGCAGCATATTATCAACAGAACTCAGGCCATCATCGTCTATTCCTAAAAAGAGAAGAGCTTCTTTGACCAATGGTTCATCAACTATTTTTTTATGATGTACCTGAGCAAAATCTCGTACACGGCGTGTTATTTTTTTTGCAATACGGGGCGTACCACGCGCACATTTGGCAATAATCATGGCAGATTCTTTAGTGAGATTAAGATTTAAAAAGTTAGCATTTTGTAAAACTATTGCCGCTAAATCTTCATCTTCATAGAAATCTAAACGTTCAATGATGCCAAAGCGGCTGCGTAATGGAGCAGAAATCATCCCACTTTTTGTGGTAGCGCCAATTAAGGTAAAGGGTTGTAAAGGAAGGGTTACGCTTTTTGCACCAGCACCTTGGCCAATAATTACATCAACACTAAACTGTTCCATGGCACTATACAGAACTTCTTCAACGTTGGTTGGCATGCGATGAATTTCATCTATAAAAAAAATATCGCGCGGTTCAAGGCCAGAAAGAATAGCAACCAAATCACCGGTGCGTTCAAGCATCGGGCCGCTGGCAATTTTAATATGCACGTCCATTACATGGGCCATAATAGTTGCGAGTGTTGTTTTTCCAAGACCTGGTGGGCCAAAGAGCAAAAGATGATCAAGAGGCTCTTTGCGCATTTTTGCTGCTTGAGTATAAACGGCTAACTTTTTTTTAAGCTCAGCTTGTCCTAAGTAGTCATCAAATGTTTTAGGATTAAAATCAAGCTGCAGCTCTTCGGGAGTATCTTGCCTATTTAATAGTTCAAGGGTTTGTAATTCTTCCATATCTATAATCTTTTTTTGAAATTGTTTATTTGTAAGCCTAACTGTTATTTTGTTTCATGTATATATGCAAGATGGTTTCATGTGCTGAGCAGCGTTGCCATGAAAGGGATGCTACTTTACTAGTGCTCAAGCAATGCTCTTCTATTTTTTTTCTGCTGTAATAATTATTATAAAGTGGAAAACCTTGAAAGGTAATAAGATTTATACGATCATACGGATGCTTATCAGGTACAATAAAAAATACGATTAATGCTTCATAACGTGCAATACGTATTAATTCATTAATTGCTTGGTGGTACGATGGCAAATGTTCTAATACGTGGCGCGTGTAAGCAATATCAAAACTATCATTATTAAAAGGTATTTGCTCTATGGAGCCTTGTATGACATTAATATTATTTTTTTGTGCTGTCTCAACATATCCTTGGGTGATATCAATTCCTTGATAATCTATGTTGATGTTGTCATGCAAAAAGCCTTCCCATTCAATACCTTTGCCGCAACCAGCATCAAGAATACTGGCATAGTTTTTTGCACGAATGTATTCTCGTACTAATTTTCTTGAAGCTGCTTGCCAATTTTGTAAAGCAGCCAAATAGTTACTGTATGGTGTATTAATATTATTGAGCCACCATTGTTCATAAGGTTTGGGCTCTGTCAAAACGAGTTGATAGAGCCCAAATAATGTGCATAGGTTCAAATAGTTTTTAAACATTAATTCCTATGTTGTCAAAGGTTCCTGATGTTCCTGTTGCAGGAAGCCCGCCGCTTAATGAACCAGAGACTGTTGGTAGCGGACCACTTGGATATACCACACTGTAATTTGTATTGTTATTGAATGCGAAGTTGCCAGTAAATAAGCTGCTGCTGTTTGGTGATCCTGCATCACGGTAACCAAATGCATCAAGTAAGCCTGTTGTTGTCATGACATTATTATCTCTTACAAAGCAGGTAATGCACGTAACATTATTTATTAAATCAACATCAAGAAGTACGCCATAGCCAGAGCCAGTTAGTGAATTGCTATTTTGGCAAATGCAATTAATAATTGATGATGCAGTATCGCCCATTAATAAGAAGCCGGCAGCGACATCTTCAGCAACCATACCCAACGCTTGGCAATTTTCAATTAATATATTCCGGCCAGATTCACTCATAAATCCTACACAATCATCACCTGCAAGTACGGTAGCAGTATTTGCAAGAGCTTGGCAATCTATGCAGCTTGAAGAATTTTCTTCATTGAAAATAAATCCGCCACCAGGGCCATTATTGCCACTCGCAATACAGTTAATGAAGGTGTTATTACCACCTTGAGTAGCAATGAAGCCACGAGCTTGTTGATCATTGAGATTATTATTAGCTTGGCAGTTTCTGAAGACATTATTAAAGCATGAAGATAAAATTGCGCCAAATGCTCCGCTTGCTACGCTTAAGCTTGTTAAGCCTCTGTTATCATTAAAAATGCAATATTCAAAACTGTTATTGTTGCATGCTGACATAGTAAGTCCAGTACCAGATTGAGTACCCCAGTTTGTGTTCATAGTGCAATGACTCAACGAGCAGTCTGAGCAGTTATCCATAAATAAGCCAAAAACATCCATAGTTGTAGCAGCGCCAAGAGTAAATACTGTATTTTCACTAAAGTTGCTATTGCGTATAGTAACATTGCGGCAGTTGGTCATTATGAGTCCACCAGATGCTGATAGTGTAAAGCGCGTAGGACTTTTTGAGTTGATCCCTGAACAGTTAGTTGCTTGACAGCGATTAATAAATACATTTGCAATAAAATCTGCTCCTGGTGTTATAAAATCATTCAGTACAATACCCCAGAAAGCGCTTGATGATGTTATATTATCAAGCCAAATATCACAGCAACCACTTTGAATAAAAATACCGCTCAAGCCGTTCATGGCAAGGGTGCCATTCTCTATACGAATGTTGGATAGGTTGGGATCAACAAAGATGCCATTGTTTAATGATAAAAGATTACCAGTTATTTTTCTTCCACACAGGTTGAGCGATACATCAGACATTGATATTTGTATTATTCCTGTTCCAGGACCGGTTCCTGCTGAAGTAATATTTTCTGCTAATGTATAATTACCAGATTGAGTTATGACATAGGTTCCACCGCCAGCATCAACAAGAGCTTGTGTTATTGGTGTAGCTTGACAGCAACCGGTATTTTGTAGGCTTTCTAAAATTGTCCAGGTATCTTGGAACTTAGCGCACAGAATTGTTTGCGTGTCAAAGAAACCAAATTCAAGGGCAGTCCAAGTATACTGGAACTTTTCACACAGTATCGTTTGTGTATCAAGAAGAATGTGATCTAAAATTGTCCAGGTATCTTGGAACTTGGCGCACAGAATTGTTTGCGTGTCAAAGAAACCAAATTCAAGGGCAGTCCAAGTATACTGGAATTTTTCACACAGTACTGTTTGTGTATCAAGAAGAATGTGATCTAAAATTGTCCAGGTATCTTGGAACTTGGCGCACATAATTGTTTGCGTGTCAAAGAAACCAAATTCAAGGGCGGTCCAAGTATACTGGAATTTTTCACACAGTACTGTTTGTGTATCAAGAAGAATGTGATCTAAAATTGTCCAGGTATCTTGGAACTTAGCGCACAGAATTGTTTGCGTGTCAAAGAAACCAAATTCAA
>JBFWNW010000001.1:344278-476265 GCA_050250855.1 Candidatus Babeliales bacterium
GTCCAAGTATACTGGAATTTTTCACACAGTACTGTTTGTGTATCAAGAAGAATGTGATCTAAAATTGTCCAGGTATCTTGGAACTTAGCGCACAGAATTGTTTGCGTGTCAAAGAAACCAAATTCAAGGGCAGTCCAAGTATACTGGAATTTTTCACACAGTATCGTTTGTGTATCAAGAAGAATGTGATCTAAAATTGTCCAGGTATCTTGGAACTTAGCGCACATAATTGTTTGCGTGTCAAAGAAACCAAATTCAAGGGCGGTCCAAGTATACTGGAACTTTTCACACAGTATCGTTTGTGTATCAAGAAGAATATGATCTAAAATTGTCCAGGTATCTTGGAACTTAGCGCACATAATTGTTTGCGTGTCGTAGAAACCAAACTCTAGTGCTGTAAATACTCCAGAAAGATCTATTGTTACTGATACCATTATTTCACCAATAGTAACTGAAAGGTTCAAGTTATCTAATACGGTAAAGATGTTGTTAATATCAATATCTATCTTCTCTAATATTGACCAGGTAAATTCAAACTTCTCACAAACTATTGTTTGTGTATCAATTATAGCTTGACCAATATTAAAATATGTTGGATTACAATCTAAATAAATATTATCGAGGCGATTTGTTGACTTACTTGATTCAATACCACCTTCAACGCCAAGGTTTCCATTAATAATGTAACGTTGTTGAAGATTTGCAATGGCATAAGCATAGTTACCAGAAATAAATGATAATCCATCATCTGCACAATCAAAACGTGAACACACATCATTATTAAGATCTGTTACTGCACGTCCTGGCGTGCCATCTGTTCCTGGTGTAGAACCAGCACTAACGCCCCCAGTTCCGGTATTGCTAAACGTACAATTACGTACTTCAGTATCCTTAGAGAGTGCATTGATGCGTACACCATCCCCACCATCACCGCCATTACCAGAAGTATTGGATTCTGCAGATCCTCCTTGGCCTCCATCACCAGTTTTTATAACTATACAAGAATGAATTTCTGTGCCACATGCTTCTTCTACAAAAATAGCGTGGCCTGCATTACCACCAAAGCCACCTAATCCTAACATTGAATCAGCACCGCGATTTCCAGATCCAGTTGCCAAAATTGAACAATTAGTAATTGTAGTATGCTCAGCAGTACTTGTTATAAGAATACCATGTCCGCCACTGCCACCTTGAGCTCCCCCATTTAAGGTGTTAACGCCAAGTTCTAAACCAGCAAAACTTCCATGGCTTGTAGTTATTTTTGAATCAAGTATGCATACAAAGTGACCAGTTGATTTAATACCAATACCACCTGAGCCGCCATCTCCTCCAGGAAGTGCAGCCCCTGTTCCCCCATGGCCACCTACACCAGTTTCTATAGTACATTGTATGATTTGGTCATGATTTTCATTGCTTTCTTGAATATCAATACCAATTCCACCATTACCACCATTACCTCCAGCCCCACCAAATACTCCAGGTGTCCCACCATTACCACCATTACCTCCATCACCCGTATGAATAAAAGTAGTTTTAATAAGTGTATTATTACCTATGCTTAATATTCCGGTACCAGCAGTTCCTCCTAGGCCACCATTTGCTATAGGATTATTAGTTCCATTTGAAGCTGATCCACTATGAATACAACAATCAATGATCCATGTTTTTTGACCAAAGTTATTGATACCATTTCTACCGTTAATGCCACTATTGTTAGCTCCTTGTCCTGTTGAGTTAGCATTTTGGATTGTTAAATTCAAAAGACGTGTACTCTTCATTCCTTGCTCTACCGTAACTGCAGCAATATCTGCTTGCGCTTGTGTAGTAGGTGTAGGCGCAAAAATTTTACCATTTTTGACAATAACATCATTAGCCGCTACATCAATAGTTCCGGTAACCACACGATCATTAAGGTTGAGCGATACATTTTCACCAGAAATAACAATATCTCCGTTTATGTTTTCACACAATATGTAGTTTTGGCCTTCAGTGGCAAGAAGAATTACTCCACCAATAACATTTTCTTGTGTAAGGTTAATTGCCGAACAGCCACAATCAAGGGTAATTGTTGCAAGAATTTCTGCTAAAATTGTCCATGTCTGTTCAAACTTATCACATATTATTGTTTGCGTATTAAAGAACCCAAACTCAAGTGCAGTAAAGATACCAGAAAGATCTGTAGTTGCACATATATTTATATTATCTATGGCAGTGAATATGCCATTAATATCAATATCAATTTTTTGTAGAGCTGACCAGGTGAATTCAAACTTCTCACAAACTATTGTTTGTATGTTATTAAAATCAAATTCAAGTGCCGTAAATATTCCCGTTAAATCTACGGTTGGACAAATATCAATATTATCTATGGCAGTAAAAATACCGTTAATATCAATATCTATTTTATTGAGTATCGACCAAGTAAATTCAAAATTTTCAGCAATGGTGGTTAGTATGTTGATACTGTTTCCATTAATCTCAGCAAGGATAGTCCATGTATCTTGAAACTTCTCACAAACTATTGTTTGTATGTTATTAAAATCAAATTCAAGTGCCGTAAATATGCCAGATAAATCTACGGTTGGACAAATATCAATATTATCTATGGCGGTAAAAATACCGTTAATATCAACATCTATTTTATTGAGTATCGACCAAGTAAATTGAAAATTTTCAGCAATGGTGGTTAGTATGTTGATACTGTTTCCATTAATCTCAGCAAGGATAGTCCATGTATCTTGAAACTTCTCACAGATTATTGTTTGTAGATTATTGAAGTCAAATTCTAATGCGGTAAATATGCCAGAAAGATCAATGCTTACACTAACCTGAATATCTTCCAGTGCGGTATAGATTCCATTAACATCGATATCTATTTTTTGTAGAGCAGACCATGTGAATTCAAACTTCTCACAAACTATTGTTTGTATGTTATTAAAATCAAATTCAAGTGCCGTAAATATGCCAGATAAATCTACGGTTGGACAAATATCAATATTATCTATGGCGGTAAAAATACCGTTAATATCAATATCTATTTTATTGAGTATCGACCAAGTAAATTGAAAATTTTCAGCAATGGTGGTTAGTATGTTGATACTGTTTTCATTAATTTCAGCAAGGATAGTCCATGTATCTTGAAACTTCTCACAGATTATTGTTTGCAGATTATTGAAGTCAAATTCTAATGCGGTAAATATGCCAGAAAGATCAATGCTTACACTAACCTGAATATCTTCCAGTGCGGTATAGATTCCATTAACATCGATATCTATTTTTTGTAAAATAGACCATGTATCTTGGAATTTAATACAGATGAGAGCGTCAATTCTTTTTTTTATAGTATTAATGAGGGCTTGTATCTGCGTTAGATCGCAACCATTGCAACATCCTGCTACAGCATCATTTGCTTCTGATGAAGGGGCATCAATGCGTGGTGCGCGATCGGTATCTAAAAAATGCTGAGGCATATGCTGTTCTACAAAATTTTTTAATTCAAAAAGAATAGCAGAAAGCTCTTCCTGAGAGTATTCAGAGGCTGGACCTTCTTGATAGGCCAGATAAAATTTATAGGTTAAGGGAAGGGAGTTTTTATGGTTTTCTAGCCATGTTGTGGATTCTTGCAGAGGGGTAGTTTCATAAGAAGAAGTAGTAGTTTCCAGAGCTGAAGCCTGTGAGATTGATAGAAGGAATAACATTAAAACTGTTTTAATTATTTTTTTCATACATACTCTACCTTTTTAATGGATACTTTTTAGTAGCTAAAACAAAAACTATATAAATAGTCAAGAAAAATATTTTTTTTGGTATACTGATAGTTATTACTAGCAAAAGGTATCGCAATGCTTATTTTAAAAAATCTTAATCTTCGTTTTGGTGATCAAATAATTTTTGATGATCTTGATGCTGCCATAGCCTATGATGAAAAGATTGGGCTTCTGGGGCGGAATGGCACAGGAAAATCAACGCTTTTGCGTGCCATAGCAGGCAAGCAACATCTTGATAGTGGCACCATTACGTATGACAAAAAAAGAAAGATTGGTTATTTGCCACAAGAAGTTGTTTTGCAATCTTCAAAAACAGTTTATGATGAGGCATTTTCAGTATTTGATGAATTTATTAGTTTATCAACAGAAAAAATAGATCTTGAAACTAAGCTCAGCGCAGGTCTTGATGCTGCTCATGCAGCAGAATGCTCTACGCGTTATGCAAAGGTGTTGGAGCTTATTACTGATTTTGATACGAATAGAGCTATTAAAGAAACTCAAAGTATTTTAAAAGGACTTGGTTTTTCTGAAAGTGGCTTGCAGCAAGAAGTTGCAACGTTGAGTGTTGGTTGGCAGATGCGTGTAGTACTTGCCAAGCTTTTATTGCAAAATGCTGATTTTTATTTATTTGATGAACCAACGAATCATTTAGACTTACAAACCAAAGAATGGTTTTTGCATTTTTTAAAAGATGCATCATGCGGTTATCTATTAGTAACGCATGATCGTCATTTTCTAGAGCGTGCTTGTGAAAAAATTATTGAGCTCGAGCGTGGCAAAGCACGTCGCTACACCGGTAATTTTAGTATGTATCTCAAGCAAAAAAATGATGAACGTGAGCGTTTACTTGCTGCAAAGGTACAACAAGATAAAGAGATTGCAAGAAAACAGGCAACTATTGAGCGATTTAGATATAAAGCTACCAAGCGCGGTATGGTAAAAAGTATGGAAAAGCAGTTGGATAAAATGGATATTATTGAAATTGAGCCACCATTACCAACAGTTAATTTCTCATTTGCACCTGTTGCACGTAGTGGCAAAGTAGTACTTACGCTTGATCATGTTTCTCATTCGTTTGGTACTAAAAAAATTTTTGAAAATCTTTCAGCAGAAATTGTTAGAGGACAAAAGGTTGCATTAATTGCTCCCAACGGCATGGGAAAAACTACGTTATTTAATCTTATTACTGGTAAGTTACCTTTGCAGCAGGGCTCAATACAGTTTGGGCATAATGTAGAACCTGCTTATTTTGAACAGGAGCAGGCTCGTGTTCTTAAACCAAATAATACCGTATTGCAGGAAGTGCTTGAAGCATGTCCACGCATTTCAGAATCAAAAATTCGTTCTTTTTTGGGTTCATTTTTATTTTCCGGTGATGACGTTGAAAAAAAGATTCATCAACTGAGTGGTGGCGAGCGTAATCGCGTTGCTATGGTAAAAATTTTATTGCAAGATGCCAACATGTTATTACTTGACGAGCCGACTAACCATTTAGATTTATATGCCAAAGAAGTTTTACTGCAAGCATTACAACAGTATCAAGGAACCATGATTTTAGTAAGCCATGACCATGATTTTATTCAAAAAGTTGCTACGGCAATTATGGAGCTTACGCCATATGGGTTACATGTATATGATGGCGATTATGAATCATTTTTATATTATAAGAAGATGATGCATACTAATGCTGAACAAAAATCTTGTACTAAAAAAGAGATAAAAAAAGAAGTGCCAAAAGAACGCAGCAAAGATAGTGCAAAACAGCTGCGAGACGCAGAACAAAGAGTTGAGAAATTAGAAACTAAATATAAAAAGCTTGTAGAGCATGTTGCTCAACAGTATGGCACAGCAGACTATCAAAAACTTGCCCAGCAGCTGCAAGCAGTACAAAAAGAATTAGATGAAGCAATGGCACATTGGGATAATTTAGTTGATCAATGGTGAATATGAAGGAGTAGTATGAAAGGCATAATTATGACGTTTACTATAGCAACATCGCTTATTGCAGCTCAGGATACTATGTACAAGTATATTGATTCATTTCCAGAACAAGTTGCACAAGCTCGTGCTATAGGAAAAACTATTTCAGTAAAAAATATACCAGCGCATATTAACGGCATTGTTTTTGCTGGCATGGGAGGTTCTGGTATTGCAGGACAAGTTGTGGCAACAACGTTAGCGCAAGAACTGTCTATTCCCGTAGCAACCGTTAAAGGATACGCTTTGCCCAATTGGGTGAATAAAAATACGCTTGTCATTTTGCTTAGTTATTCTGGCAACACTGAAGAAACAATTTCTTGCTTTCATGATGCAAAAGTACGCAATGCATGCATTGCGGGTATTACCAGTGGTGGACAACTGGCAGATTTATTAGAACATGATGGTTACGATTGCATTAGAGTTCCTGGTGGCATGCAACCACGTGCAGCATTAGGATATTTATCAATCCCTCTTTATTATTATGTATTTAAATTTGGGCTTACGTGTAAAACAGTTTTTGAAATGCTTGATCAGGTAGAAGCTATGCTTGTAAAGGCACGAGATCTGTATCATGCAAGTGGTATTGCTAATAATGCTTACGCAATAGCACAAAAATTACAAGGTAAACTACCACTTATGTACGGTATTAGTGAGAGCACCGATGTTGTTGCTACGCGTTGGCGCGCACAACTAGCAGAAAATAGTAAAGTTTTTGCTTCAATGCATGTAGTACCAGAAATGAATCATAATGAATTAGAAGCTTTTACGCGGTCAATGAATAATAAAGATGTTGCTATTGTATGGCTTTTAGATGAAGCGGTACATGGACGAATAAAAAAGAGACAAAGAATTTGTTCTGATTTGATGCAACCCTATGCACAAACGCATATTGTGGTAGAAGTGTCCGGTGCTACCTTTATGGAGCGTATGTTCCATGCACTTTATTTAGGAGATTGGGTCAGTTACTGGCTTGCGCAGCTCAATGAAACCGACCCATTAATAATTCCTATGATCAGTGCATTAAAAGAGAATATGCAAGATTAATAGTTGTTTATAAAAAAACGTTCTTTTGATGCTAGATTTAAAACATTAAGGGCTAAAACTTCTTTTGTTACCTTATTAATTAATGCATAAATTTTAAAATGTTGATTAACTTCATTTTTGAAGTAGGTCATGAATTCATCACGTTTTTCAGAAGGTTTTGCTTTCAATGCACTTGCATAATTTAGCATGTCTGTTTTATTAAGATTAACTGTTTTGAAAGCGCCCTCTTTACATAAATCTATAATGCCATCAATAATTTCTTCATTAAGATCGATGGGTTTTATGGTGAAAAAGATTTCATGCCACAAATTAGGAATATACTTGGCAGTAAATAATTTAGGCTTATCAGATTTAGGCTTAACAGTCCAACCAATATCCTCAAATAAATTTTCAATTTTTGAATGTATTGGAAAATCATGAGGAGCACTTTTTTCTGATTTTTCTGGCTCCATGCCAAAAAGACCTGCTGCCAGGGTTAATCCAGATAAAAGAGTAAATAATGATAGTTTTTTCATAGTAAAAACCTCCAGTTTCAATGGCTTATTGTTTTTTAATTATAATTGAAATAATAATAAAAACAAGAGCCTACTGGCCTATATAGTGCTGCCTGATGGAAATGCCATTGATCCACCCCAGGCTTGCCAGGGTAATCCAGAGGTTACTGATACCGTAGCTTAGTAGGGGTAGGGGTATGCCGACAATTGGTAAAAGCCCGGTTACCATCCCTATATTGATAAGTGTGGAAAGCATAATATGGATTAAAAGCCCAAAAGCTAGAAGCTGGGCAAAGAAGTTATTGATAGTGAATATGAGATATAAAAGGCGTATAAAAAGAGCTAGGTAGAGGACTAAAACAAGCAAAGCGCCCAGAAAACCCCATTCTTCGCACAATATAGCAAAAATAAAATCTGTTCTGCCTTCAGGTAAAAACATGAGCCTATTTTGAGTTCCCTGTAAAAGTCCTTTGCCAAAAAATCCTCCTGAACCTATAGCAATTTTTGACTGTTCAAGTTGGTACCGCTCTTTGCTTGCATCGCCAGCACCAAAGAATACGGCAATACGATTTTTTTGATACGGTTTTAAAATATGCCAGAGGAGGGGTGCGGAAAAAAGTGATGCGCAAAATAAAGCTATAAAAAACTTTTTTTGTAATCCTGCAAACCATAATAGTATGAGCCCTGAGCATGCAACAAGCAGTGCTGTTCCTAGATCTGGTTGCTTTAAAATTAAAATAAAACTTACGGTAACGGTTAAAAGTAATGGTGCAAAGTTTCTAAAACTATACACAGGAACATCATTGCAGCTATGCAAATGGTAGGTGATGAATGCAGGTAAAAAAAGTTTTGCAACTTCAGATGGCTGAAACCTAAAAAAGAAAAGGCTGATCCATCGCTGGCCACCCATGAAAATCTTTCCTTTAATGAGTGTAAAAAACAGGAGTCCAATAATAATGATATATACTACAAAGCCCCAGTGGCACAACCGTCGGTAATCAATAATGGAAAAAAGTGCATAAATAATTAGTCCTGATACAAAACCAAAACATTGTTTTTTGAAAAAAATAGAATACGGCTGTTGCTCAGTGTATGTTGAGCTAAAAATAAAAAGAAGTCCTATCAAACACAAACTTATGGTGATGGCAAAGCCAAACCAATCAAAGTAACGAAAATAACGAATGTGCGGTAGTTCCATATTCTTTAACTAGTTATGGTTTTGTTACTACTGCATAGAGCTGATAGGTTTCATAAGTAAACTCGTTATTTCTGGTTGCTATATAACGTTCAATAAGTTCTTGAGCAAACTCTTTTTGTTTTTCCTGCGATAAAGGATTTAAACATGATAGTGCAAGAACATGTTGTATCATTTTTTCTTTACTTTCAAATTGACCTTTATTGTAGAATGATCTTAATTCAATAATATGGAATCCACTTTGTGCCAGCATATCTTCAATAGTTCCCTGTCTTTCATGATACCAAGGCCATGTGTGGTCTATAGGAAAGTACTGTTGCCAATAATCTTGCGCTCGCATTTTATTGCCAATTGCAATCATGCTATTTTCACGATCAGGAGATTTAATGGTTAAAAGAAAGACAAATTTTCCGCCCGGCTTGAGTGCTTTAAAGACAGCATCAAAAACTTTTTGTTTATCTTTAATCCAGTGAAGACAGTTAAAGCTAAAAGCAAGATCAAATTCTTGATTAAAATTTAAGGTTGTAGCATCAATCGCGGCAAAAGAAAGATTTTCTTGCATGTAATGTTCTTGTGCAACAGTTATCATACTCCCTGATGCATCGGTACCAAGAACAGAACCGGTTGTTTTTTTTGCAATTTCTGCCGTAAGTGCGCCATTGCCGCAGCCAATATCAAGAATGTTTTCTGATCCTTTAAACTGCCAGTTATTAATAATAGCGGAGCCTTTTTGAAACTGAATGGAAGAATTTTGATGATAAAGTTTCCCATCCCATTCTGAAGCAGCAAGCAAAGAGCAACTTGCTAAAACAAGAGATTTTATTTGTTTCATATTTATATCCTTTTATGGTTTTGTTACTACTGCATAGATTTGGTACGCTTCATAGTGATGAGGATTTTCTAAGCCGCTGATTTCAGACAAATAGCTATCAATAAGTTCACGTACAAATTGTTCTTGTTTTTCTTGAGATAAAGGATCTAACCATGATAAGGCAAGAAGATGTTGTATTATATTTTCTTTATTTTCAATTGGGACGCCATTGTAACATGATTTTAGTTCAATAATGTTAAAATTGCTTTGTGTTAGCATATTTTCAATAGTTTCTTGTTTTTCATGGTACCACGGCCATTGATGGTTTTCTGGAAAATACTGTTTCCAATATTCATTTGATTTTAATTCTGTTGCTAGTGTTATAAGTTTATAATTTCGATCAGGTGGCTTTATGCTAAAAAGAAAGACAAATTTTCCGCCCGGCTTGAGTGCTTTAAAAACAGCATCAAAAACTTTTTGTTTATCTTTAATCCAATGAAGACAGTTAAAGCTAAAAGCAAGATCAAATTCTTGATTAAAATTTAACGTTGTAGCATCAATGGTTGCAAAAGAAAGATTTTCTTGTATGTAATGGTGTTGTGCAAAAGCTATCATACTGCCTGATGCATCGGTACCAAGAACAGAACCGGTTGTTTTTTTTGCAATTTCTCCCGTAAGTGCGCCATTGCCGCAGCCAATATCAAGAATGTTTTCTGATCCTTTAAACGGCCAGTTATTAATAATAGCAGAGCCTTTTTGAAATTGAATGGAAGAATTTTGATGATAAAGTTTCCCATCCCATTCTGAAGCTGCAAGTAAAGAGCAACTTGCTAAAGCAAAAGATTTTATTCGTTTCATGTTTATATCCTTATATTTTTTTAATAATACAAAGATTAGAATAAAGTTTAATAGAATGTTTTACAAGTTAGACTTGTAATGAGCAAACACCTTCAGCTTCGTCAATAATTTTTTGTAATTTACGTTCCTTAAAGCCAAGTGCTTTAAGAGCATTGATATTTTTATGAATATCTTTGCATAATACAAAACCTTTACCAATCAGTTCTTTTTTTTGTTTTTTATTGAGCGTAGTCAGACAGGTAATAGGATATAATTTAAAGCGATCAACAAGTTCTGCAATGCTTTGATTAATGGGATATGCCCACCCAAGGAGCCTCATATTAATGCATGTAGCATAACGAATTGCTTCTGTTGTGAATTGTGTATTAGTAGCAACCATAGCTGTTTTTATGACAGGAACTTGCGTGGGAACTTTTTCCAACTTTTTTTTAATATCTTCAAAACGTGCTTGTACATACAACGTTACTTTAACATCTGTTTTAATCCCTCTGCTATTGTGAAATTTTGCTTCTACCATAATATGTTCATTATTTTTTTCGGCAACAACATCAACTTGATGATCAACACAAAAGCCAGTTACAAAGACATCAGTATTTGTGTTGTATTCTTCTGCTTGTAAAATATGTGCAATAAACTGCTCAAAGGGAAATCCACTCGGTCCTAACGAAAGAAGAGCTTGTTTGAGGTTGTAGCGAGCAGCAAGAGGTCTATACTCCTGTTCAAGTTGTTGGAGGGCAAAATAATAAATTTGCTGTGTAGTATTGAGATCTGGTCTTTGCATAATTTCATGTGCTATTTTTTTTATAAGATGTTCTTGTGCGCCAGATTTTTTAAGTGATCGTTCAAATTTTTTAAGATCAAATGGCTCTTTAAGTCCTGATGACTTTATAATCATTTTTTGCATACTTATTCCTTTTTAATAACCCTTCGACTCACGTTGTTCGCTCAGGGTGACCGAATAGACCAGTCATACTGAGCGAGGGCTGTAACCCGAGTCGAAGTATAAAATATAGAACTTTTTAATTTTGAATTAAATCTCTTGCACAGTATCACACATTCTTAGTTATCTTGAAGAAAAACAATAAAAAAAGGAATACTATGATAGTTATTACAGCAGTTCTTGCCTTGGTTGCTAGTTTTGTGGGAACATTGGCAGGATTTGGCATTGCTACTATTATGTTGCCCTTACTGCTTACCTTTTTACCTACCGATCAGGCAATAGTTCTGGTTGCTATTATTCATTGGTTTAATGATATATGGAAATTATGGTTTTTTAGAAAAGGAATCAATCGCCAATTATTTTTATATTTTGGTATTCCATCAGTTCTCTGTTCTATTCTGGGCGCTTTTATGGTAACAACTATTCCCTTTGCATTCTTTCATCGTATTTTGGGACTCTTTTTGATTTTGTATGTTTTAATGCTGTATTTTTTTCCTCATGTCAGAATACCAAGTTCACGGGGTTATGAACTTTTAGGAGGAGCTCTTTCTGGTTTTTCTGCAGGGTTTTTTGGTATTCGCGGTGTCATAACAAGTAGTTTTTTATTGGCTTATCAATTGCATAAGGAAATTTTTCTAGCCACTATAGGAGCCATTGCTTTATTAATTGATTCAGCGCGCATAATGGTTTATTTTCAACAAGGAATGCGCTTGACTGCTGAAAATAGCTATTGGCTTTTACTTTTTATAGGGGCTTCTTTTGTAGGTGCCTATGCTGCGCGTTTATGCGTAACAAGAATTTCACAAGAAAAATTTCGTGCTCTGGTTGCAGTTTTAATTGGTGTAGTTGGTCTTAAACTATTATTCTGGTAGTTTTTGATCAAAGCTAGTTTTATTAAGTAACGGTTCATGAAGAATTTCTTGTTCAAGTTCTAAATCTGCAAGATAATGCTGATCAAACATAAGCTCAAAATAACAGGTATCAAAATCTCGTTCTTGCATGCCTTCATATACAGCTTGGTAATAAATATAGAAAATTAAGGTTGCAAATTTTTTTGTATTATGGAGTGCTTTTGCTAACGTGTCATTATTTTTTATGAGTTCTTGTGCAGCAATTGCCATTTGCTGAAGATAATGATCTGCTACATCAAGTTTTACTACTTCTGCCTCTTCATCATCTTTGAAGGGGTACGTTTCTTGCAGAAATGATTCAAAGATTTTTCCGTATGAATCTAACTTTTTAGTTGTTTGAAAAAGATTATCTTTTACTAAAGCAAAAAGTTGTCTTGTTTCATACGATTCTTGGCAACAGTAATCATGTATTAATGAGACCCCTGCCTTATTAATAGTTTTAACAATGGCCTGTACGTTTTTATTTTCTGGTGTATGTATGAGTTCCATAATATTTTGATAAGCTTCACGTAATGCTTTGCGTAGTTCTATAAAATGTTTTATGCGCTCGTATGAAGAAGAAAACATTTCTATTGTTTGTGTACTTATAATAGGATTTTCATTATTAAACCGAAGGTGCCAGCTCATTGGTTGTAAAAATTGCGCCTCCTGAATTATTTTATGTTCAAGAGTTCCAAGGGCATAGCATACTGTGCAAAAATTCAAAAGAGCATGCAGCTGTTCTGGTGAAAAATGATTACTAAACCAAACTGCCGTTTCAGCCTCATCACGGGCTTTCTGAAGAAGGTCAATCTGCTGATATTTTTTTTTAAGGATAGTTGCTTTATAAGAACTATTGATAAAAAAAGTAAGGAACAATACAACGATGAAAAGTTTTTTCATGGGGCTCCTTTTTTGAGAAATGGTCGGGGCGGCCAGACTCGAACTGACAACCCCTCGCTCCCAAAGCGAGTGCGCTACCAATTGCGCTACGCCCCGACGTGAAATTTTAAAGATATCTAAAGTGTAGCTATTTTTATCCTCTGTTGCAAGCAGTTTTTTGGTAAAATTTAAGAAAAAGCTTCTTGATTTTCATGTTTAAAAAGATATAAAAGCATTTTAGCTGTTCTTTCACCTGATTCAACCGCACCTTCCATGGTTGCATAGTTTTCAAATGAGGTATGCTCCCCAGCAAAAAATATACGATTTTTTATAGGACGGAAGGCGGTTCGCACTATATGGCTGCAGGCAATGCTGAAATTATTATACGCCTCATGCTGTTCAGGAGCGACACTTGTATAACTTCCTTTTGAGAAGGGTTCGTTAATCCAAGAGATACCGACAGCTTCGTTAGATCTGACCCAAGCTTTATCTGAAGAAGGAACAGGGTGTATACTATTAGGCAGGGTTCTATCAGGAAATAGTTCTTTAAGATAAGGTTTTTCTTGCTTGAAAACATTAGTTAATTCTTTAATGGAAAAATGATCAAATACTCCTTCTTTGCCGCCAAAATAACACCAAATGACAGGTTTAGAACAAATAATGTTTGCTGCGGTATTTCCTAGATCAAAAGATGGGTGAGTATAAAATTGAGGATCAATCGGAATAAGTAATTTTGCATTACTACCATATTGTAAGGTATTTATCATTGTTTTTTGATCATCAGGAAAAAGACCCTGTTCTATTTCTACTTCACGCAGGGTAGTACAGGGTAAGGTGAGAATGGTATAATCTGTTTCTATGCTTGTTCCATTGCTAAAGACAAGAATCGTTTTATCAGTAGTATGATTATATGAAATCTTTGTTAAAACATGGTTGTAATATATACAATCGCCAATTGAAGAGCATAATGCCTCAATGAGGTTGCACATGCCATTTTTTACTGTACTCATAGTAAAAAATTCATCATGACTATAATCTTCATCAATAATGCCACACATTCTTTTATAGGCTTTCCAAAATAAATCAAAGTAGCCAATAGATAATGCATGCGTTGGTGATCCTTCATACCCGCAGAGCCATTTTTCTGTAATGATTCTTGGTGGAGTATGAGGATTAAAAAGGCTATCAAACAAAGAACCTATGCTAGAGAAAGAGGTGAGATTTTGCTGGAGAGTATTATACAGCTCTGGTGTTGGCAGAGGACCTTTTTTAATGAAGGAGTGAACATAATCAGGCTTGTCGGAGGCATCAAAAAAACGCATATTCTCTGGTTTGTAGTAATAGGTTTCAAGCTCAAGCTCGAGTTCTTTGATAAGTGATAAAATATGATCTGCATAGCCACCATCATCAATGCTCATGCCGCCAAGCTCTTCATAAGATCCATTATCAAAATAGCAGGTATAAACACGGCCCCCAGGTCTCGTGTTTGCTTCATAGCCAACGGCATGGTAACCATTTTGTTTGAGGCGATAGATTGTTGTTAAACCAGAAAGTCCTGCGCCAACAACGGTTATTTTTTTATTATGTGCTTTGCAAGGGGATAGTGAAACTAAAACAAGAAGAGCTGTAGAAAGATAAGATTTCATGAAATGCTTCCTCTTTTTTTCCAGATGGTACGAAACGCTTATTCCTGTACCACACTAAGTGATCCAAATACTACATCAGCATTTATTACAATAAGTGGCTCTGTCTCATGGGAATAATTTTTGTAGCTATAATTTCCTGAGGAAATAGAAGCATTATCAGGGAATTGGGCCGTGCCAAAGGTGACATTGGCAATTATTTTGGTAGGTATATTTTTATTAATTTTTAAAACTGTTTCACCAAAAAAAGTATTAATTTTTATGGTTTGAGCTTTTTCTTGTTGTTCATAAAGGTGGCGTAAATCAATAACAGCTTTGCCAAACATAACTTTATAATAGTTATCTATTTTTTCTGGCTTGATGGTTTGCTCTTTAAATGCTATGGTGCGGCGATTTTTTTTTGAAGTGCCAATATCGCTTATCATGGAGAACCCAAGATAGATTAAAAACAGTGCAAAGAAAATTTTGATAAAAGGTATATCTATATTAAAAACAGCTTTAATTATGATAGAACAGCCAAAAAGTATCAGTAAGCTGCCCCAAAAGATTTCACTACTAAAAAGCCAAAATTTCATATAAAACCCTAAGAAATAAAATGGGGTGAATGGTGGGGCTCGAACCCACGGCCACCAGAGCCACAATCTGGTGCTCTACCAACTGAGCTACATTCACCATGAAGTTATTCTCAAAGTATAAGGTTTTATCTTAAAAAATCAAACTTTTTGGGCGTAAGGTGCATTTGTTGTTTTGCGCCTTTTGTGCTATATTTTACAGTATGCGTATATCTTGAAAAAGGAAAATCCTAAAAAGTATTAATTGCAATGGAAAAAAGAGATATTAAACCTGCTCTACAGGTAAAAAAAGAAAAGACATCACTCGATTGGATCAAGATTAAGGGTGCCCGAGAGCATAATTTAAAGAATGTTGCTGTCGAAATCCCTAAAAATAAGCTTACCGTGATTACCGGGCCATCAGGTTCCGGTAAAAGTTCGCTTGCGCTTGATGTTCTCTATACAGAAGGTAAACGCCGCTATATGGAGTCCTTATCTTCCTATGCACGCCAATTCCTTGGTATCGCTAAAAAACCTGATTTTGATAGCATCGAGGGCCTGTGTCCTGCTATTGCTATTGAGCAAAAGACAGTGGGACATAATCCGCGCTCTACGGTCGGCACCATTACCGAAATTTATGATTATTTACGTGTGCTGTATGCTCGCATAGGTGAAATTCATTGTCCTACCTGTGCGCTGCCAATTCAGCAAGAATCGCCAGAAAATATTACCGGCTTAATACTTGAGCAATTTGCAGGATCTACTATTTCTATTGCAGCGCCTTTGGTCAAGCAGAAGAAGGGCGAATTTAAAAACGAGCTTTTGCAGCTTTACAAGCAGGGTTATTATCGCTTTGTTATTGATGGAGCTTCTTATCGTTTTACTGCAGAAGATGAGATTAAAAATTTAGATTTAGCAAAAACATACAAGCATACGATTGATATTTTGATTGATATGGTTGACGTTGCAGCTGATGAATCTGCACGCTTGCAAGAGGATATTGAAAAATCATTTGCTCTGGCCAATGGCATGTGCAAAGTTATTGTTGGCGCCAAAGAGCATATGTTCTCAAGTCATCGCATGTGTTTAGCATGTGCTACGGCATTTCCAGAATTAGAACCGCGCTTTTTTTCTTTTAACTCTCCTATTGGTGCATGTAAAGAGTGTAATGGTCTTGGTTTTATTCATGAATGGCCATGGAGTGCTGGCGACAAAGAAAGTTGGAAAGAAAAGTACCCAGATTTTTTTGGTTCCTATGCTACGCAAAAAACCTGTAAACAGTGTAATGGCAAACGTTTAAACAAATATGCATTGGCCGTTACGCTTGGTGGTAAAAATATTTTTGATGTTGGTGATCTTTCTATAAAAGAAGTTTGTGCATTTTTTAAATCAGTATCATTGAGTACTGCGCAACGAGAAATAGCACAGAGCTTATTACAAGAAATTACTAATCGTTTACAGTTTCTTTATGATGTGGGTCTTTCTTACCTTTCATTAAATCGTTCAGCAAGAACACTTTCTGGTGGTGAAGGTCAGCGTATTCGCTTGGCAACGCAAATAGGCTCAGCATTGAGCGGTGTTCTTTATATTTTAGATGAACCAAGTATTGGGCTGCATCAGCGAGATAACGATAAACTTATTCAAACTCTTAAAACATTGCGCGATCAAGGAAATACGGTTGTTGTTGTTGAGCATGATATTGATACCATGAAAGAGGCAGATTATCTTATTGATATGGGTCCAGCTGCAGGTGTTTTAGGTGGTACTGTTACTGCCTATGGAACGCCCGTGGAGCTTGCAGATAATACTCAATCACTTTCGGGTGCATACTTGGCAGGTAAACGTTCTATTGCCACGCCACACAAAAGAAGAAAAGCGCAACATTATCTTTCTTTGTATCATGCACAAAAAAATAATTTAAAAGATATAGCTGTTCAATTTCCTTTAGAAGTTCTTTGCTGCGTTTCTGGTGTTTCTGGTTCAGGTAAAAGTACTTTGGTGCTTGATGAGTTAGTACCAGCAATTCAACGTATGTTTGATGGTCATGCAAAAAAAGCAGCTAGTGTTACAGCAACTGATGATCTTAAAGGATTAGAGCATATAGATTCTTTAGTGGTAATTGATCAATCTCCTATTGGTCGTACGCCACGCTCAAATCCTGCAACCTATTTAGGTGTTTTTGATGAAATCAGAAAACTGTTTGCACAACTTCCGGAAAGTAAAGCGCGCGGTTATACTGTGGGAAGATTTAGTTTTAACGTACAAGATGGCCGTTGCTTTGAATGTAAAGGAGATGGTTCTATTACTGTTTCCATGCAATTTCTTGCTGATGTTATTATGACCTGCAAAGCCTGCAAGGGACAGCGCTATAATGCAGAAACACTTTCTGTGCGTTATAAAGGTAAAAACATTGCCGACGTACTTGATATGACAGCGTATGAGGCAGTACAGTTTTTTGCGGCGCATAAGAATTTAGCTAAACGCTTGCAGCTTATGTGTGATGTTGGTCTTGATTATGTAAAATTGGGACAAGCTTCAACAACACTTTCTGGCGGAGAAGCACAACGTATTAAGCTGGTTGATGAACTTGCAAAACGCGGCAACAAAACACTCTATATTCTTGATGAACCAACGACAGGTTTGCACAACAGTGATATTGAAAAACTTCTTGAAGTACTCAATCGTTTAGTCAATAAAGGCAATTCAATGATCGTTATTGAGCATAATATTGATGTACTCAAAATTGCTGATCATATTATTGATATGGGCCCAGAGGGCGGCAATGAGGGTGGTTACGTTGTAGCACAAGGAACACCAGAGGAAGTTGCTGCACATGCAAAGAGCCATACGGGACGCTATTTGAAGAAGGTGCTGTAATTCTTCACTGATCTATTGATCAGCAGGGCAACATCAAAATTAATCAAGTCCAATTTTATATGATTGCCATCACACGTATGGACAATCAGCTTATCGCCATCACAAATCCATTGTAATTGAGTAACAAGAAGAGGTTTTTCTTGTTTTGCTAGAGGAGCTTTTCCTGCTATTTGTTCATATTCAATGCACCAAAGCTCTATTTGGTTAGCATTGTGCTTGTTTGTTGCTGCAAGTATCCGTCCATTAGGATGAATACTTAATATTTTTTCATTATTTTTTGTTAATTTTTCTTCAAGGGCCAAAAATTTTTCAAAAAGTTCTCGAGGATATTCTTTGAGCCAAGTATCATAATAAGACATAAAGAATGGATTAAGTGAAGCGCTTTTGAGCGCAACCGTAGCGGGCATTGACCGTATAGGTTTGAATATAGTTTTATAGTTGTTTCTTTCTTCCTCATTGCAATATTCTATGATTTCTTGCATTGTTGCAAACTGTTCAGTACTATCTGTTCTATGAAAAATGAGATAATCGCTGTTGGGTATGCGTTCGATATCTAACAGTTTTTCGTAAGGAATTAACATTTGTCTATCTGTTCTATGATTAAGGCAGAGGAGTGCGGTTTTGTCGTCTGCATTTTTTATAAGAACAAAAAGATGACTGCCATCAGGAGAAATAATTTTGTTACTATGAAGAAGTACTTTTTCAAGCGTAATGATAGAAAGTTTTTTTTCTGATGGTTTTTGTAATGTTTTGATAGTGAACGTACAGGTGCCCAGAGCTTCAAAGCTTCCCGGATTGTAGCTTTTTTCTGATTGTACTGTTACTGCATATAATTCATTATCGTCGTAAAGTACTGGCCCTTGGTATGGCAACTTTGTTTGTATGGCACTATATTTTTTTAAAATCTCTATGCTTTTTTCAGCCAGATCAAGCGGTATGTGCGTAACTATGGCATTGGCTTGTTCTTGCTGATTGTCTTGTGAAGCTTTCCAATCAATAGTTTTGTGTAAAGTTAAAGCAGAGAGTTCAAGAAGAGATAAGGGTGGTGAATAGTCCGTTTTGCAAAGGGCTACTTCTTTTCCTGAATCCATTGCATAGAGAGAGCAGGTAAGAAAAAAAATAAGTAATTTTTTCATAGGTATTCCTACGTAGACTATTATACTTTATGCTACTATACAAAGAGAGTTCATTGCTACGGTTTTAAAAAAAAAGGAAACGTTATGATAGATCATGTGATGATTTATATTGCAGATTATTCGGCAAGCAGAGCATTTTATGATAATTCATTAGCATTACTTGGTATTAAACGGCTTATGACGTTTGATGAAAACAATACTGCAGGATATGGTGATACCATAAAGCCCTATTTCTGGATTTCTGATAAGGTTAATCGTGGGCCAGAAGAGGAAATTGGTAAAGGAATGCATGTAGCCTTTTCTGCACCTAATCAACAGGCTGTTGATCGTTGGTATGAAACATGCTTGAAGTTTGGTGGTCAGGATAATGGAAAGCCAGGTTTGCGTTCTGAGTATCATCCTCACTATTATGCTGCCTTCATTATAGATCCTGATGGTTGGCGCATTGAGGCAGTTTGCCATAATTGAATCCATAAAATTCAGATTGAATTTTTAAACCTGTTTTCATTATTGGCAGCCCTATTGCAATTTTTATTTTATTGCATTACTATAGGGCTATTCAGGTGGAGCTTTTCTGGCTCACACCATAAACCATAATGAAAGGATTTTCTTATGTTAAAGAAACTTACGTTAATTGTTGTTGCTGGTAGTATAATGGCTCCTGCAATGGCAGAAGGACCAAGTTACTATGAGCAAGCAGTAAACTATGCTTCTCAAAAAACAAGCCAAGCTGGTGATTTTATTGCCTTAGGGGTAAAAAAGACTGGTGATAAGATTGGTTCTGGCGCAACTACAGTTTGGAACGGTGCCAAATCAGGAGCTCAATCAGCTGCTGATTCATTGGTAAGTGCAAAAAATGGTGTTGTTGGTTGGACACAATCTTTGGCAACTAAATATGCTAATACCGATCCTGCAGCACAATATTCAAAGGTTGCTGGTTCTCTGGCAACAGCTTTCCTTGGCTTAGGATTTTTAAAATATGCTTGGAATAAAAAAGATGAATCAACAGTAAAATCTCTTGGTTCAGCGTTAGCTGGTTTGGCATGCTGTGCAGCAAGCTTCAAGCTCGGTCTTGATTCAGGTTTTTTTACTAAGTAAATAGTATTTTAGGTGGCCTGAGGGAAATTCCCCAGGCCTTTTCTTTTTTTAGGGGGATCTCTATGAAACGTTTCATGAACGTTGTTGTTCTTAGTTTTTTAATGGCCGCATCGAGCGCGCCAGTTAAGGCGAGTGATTGCCAGCCGTGTCCAGTTAATTCTGTTGTCAAAACAGTATACGCTGCATTGCCGTCTGAAAAGTTGCTGGTAGATAATATGCAGAAATCGTTCGGGTTAGTTATGGCCTCTGTAGGATTAATATATGTTTTAACTGGTTTTGCAGAATTAGCAGTCAAGGCATTTGCAGATACCGATAAAAATTTAAACAGAGAATGCGAAGCACACGAACTTAGTAGAATTCGTGGCGCATTGAAGTTGATAGCTGGAGCATCCTTAGGTGCTTTTGGTAGCGCATTGCTTGATGCTGCAAGAAAATAACTGAATTTTTAAGTTATAAAAGTAAAAGGGCTTTGCACATTGCAAAGCCCTTTTTTATTTACAAAACGTACTGTTATAAAGCGCAATGCTTTCATTTACAATATTTTGTGCTTCTTTTTTTGATAAGAATTTTTCTATAATAACTTCTTTGCCTTCTGGCTTTTTGTAATTTTCAAAAAAATGTTTGATCGTTTCTAGAATTTGTTCATTCAGATCGGTTAACTCTTTTTTTTGTTTCATGGCAGGGTCGTGCGTTGCTACGGCAATAATTTTATCATCCTGCTTGCCGCCATCAATCATTTTAACTGCACCAAGAACTGTTGCTTCTACAATGCTTAAAGGAAGAAGCTTTTCAGTGCAAACAATCAAAATATCAAGCGGATCTTCATCGGGGCAGTAGGTTTGTGGAATGTAACCGTAATGGAATGGATAATGCAGATGAGATGATAAAATACGATCAAGACGCAGAAAGCCGGTAGGCTTGTCAAGCTCATATTTAGCCTTAGATCCTTGCTGAATTTCTATGATGGATTGTACGGTCTCTGGGGCATTTTCACCAACGCTTAGGGAGTGCCAGGGGTGAAAAAAACGATCAGATGGTTTTGTTTGCATTGTCTTCCTTAAAACTACTGATAAACTAATCAAAATATGCCTTTAGTATAGCAGGCAATGGCCCTTTTAGAAAGGGTCTAGCCCCCAATTGTTAAAATTTGTCACTATGGTATAGTTAAACTATTAGTTTAGCATTTACCTTGAGTATACGTAGGGGTTTTTATGAAATTATTAGGGAATTCTCTTCTTTTAGCATTTTTTGTACATGCCGCATATGCCGATACGGTTGTTCCGTGTATCAAACAAGAAAATATTTCTATTTGTAAAGACCAAATTGTTAGCGAACTTAAGCGTACAAAATATACGCAAATAGGGTTGGCAACGGCGGGGCTAGCACTAACTGGCTTTGGCCTGTATCAACTTTTTAAACCGGAAGAGTTTGCGCTTCATCATCCTAAGGATTGTGAAGCGGTTGCTCGCTTAGTTGATTTTGCTCAAAGAAAAATGCAAGATTTACCGCCTGTGGAAACAGTATCAACAACTCCTGGTTTTTGGCATCAAGTTATCGATTATACAAAATTTATTTTTCAAAGTGGCCTTGTTATGAGCGTTGCCGGTGTTATTTCTGGTGTAACGCATCCTTTCTTAACGCCAATTTTCAAACAGCTTGGGCGCGCATCAGATGCATTTGAAGGTATGATCGATAAAGTTGCGCATGAAACTACGCTAGCATGGTATGTAAAATCTCATACAACGTTATTTGATCTTTTGGCGGCATTAGAAAAACATGCTCAAGGATATGCAGATCCTGTTGATGCTTCTGATTTTGAGTATCATAAAGATAGTTTTATTGATAGTTACAACTTGCTTGTCAGCAACATAGAGTCGGTACTTGGTTTTATTGCTTACAAAACGGAATTGCTTGAAAAAAAATCTCCTACCAATGCAAGCCGTGCTCAACATATTGCCATACGCATACAAACAAAATGTGATGCACTAACAAAACATATAGAGCAGGCAGCTGAACAATCATTGTGGAGAGAATCTGCACAAGAACTCAAGAAAGAGATTATAAACTTTAAATCTCTTGTGCAAGAATCATTTGATAGCTTTGCTCTTATTGAGTTTTGCTGTTAAGCAATGCAATTTGATTTGATTAGTTTTAGAGCTTATCCATAAATTCAAAATTCAAAAAAAATTATACTTTGTGTCCGTACCCTTCGACAGGCTCAGGGCGAACGGAATAAAAAAAGTTTTCTAAAACCGTTCGTGCTGAGTTTATCGAAGCATTCGAACGATAATTAGGCAGTAATCCCTACAATATCAACCGCATCAACGAGTGGTGTAACCGAAATTGGTTTTTCATAACCGTATTTTCGTTCCAATACACGATTGATAGCATGAGCAACAACGTCTACATTCTCTTTTATGGTAAATTCTGCAAAGCCAGTAAGAAGTTTTGCTTCTTCAGCTGAATAGTTAAAGTTAAACGTATTGCAGTAATCATATGCTATGCAAAAATCAGGGTCAAAGTGTGGACTGTAGCAATTGTTTTTAATACGTGGGAAATAAATAATAACAGGAACTTCAGGATCTTCAGGATCCTCAAGAACGCTGACAAACTGTTTATCAATTATTTCTAAATTTATTGGCGGGAACTTTAATCCTTTTTTGAGCGCATAATCACGAGCCTTGAGTAATTCTGGTGCGCCTTGAATATTAGCAGAAGCATCATATACAATAATAATATCTACAGCGCGTGCAGCACGCAATACCGGAGGAAATGGTAAATTAAAATCAAGGCCAGCATCAACAAGGCTAATAGTTATATCTTCTTTTATAGGGCTATTTGCCATATTGTGAGTAAAGTTAAGGAGCATAGAAGGGAACAATCTGATATCGCCTAAAAATGAGCTTACAATAAGATCAAGTGCTTTCTTAAACGCTTTTGCCAAAAAATCAGGAAGTTGATGCCCAAGGTATGAAAGATTATTGGCACTTAGACTAACCACGTCTTTTAAGCTTACTTCAAATGCAGAACCGAATACGCCCATAAAATAACCAAGCGTTTGCTCCGGTGCTTTATCAATAGAAACACCATCTCTGAATTTTCTTCCATAAGCCCATGTCGGGATATAAGATTTTAAGAAAGAGCTGCCAACTTCAAAAGGTGAAAACTCCATCCATTCATAAGGATTTTGATAGCTTTGTATGGCAGTATAAAGAGGCATAGGGAAAGAGCCATCTTTTATATGAGCATGAGAATCGGTCAGCCTGATCAACATAGGGTTTTTTACAAACTGTTTTAAAATAGTATTGGCAATAACACCGCCATAAATATCCATGGTGGAAACAAACTGCCGCGCAATCAGTTTGGTAATGATGATTTGAAAGAGTTCACTGAGTTCATAAGGGTCGTTAATGTGATCGATGCCATCATACAGTTTATGTTGTAATTCAAAAATATATTCTTTTAGTGACTTGCGTGAGGCAATCCAAGGAGCAAGAGCCCATGAAGAACCAGAAAGTCCTACGCAATAAAGGGAGCAATCAAGAAGACCAATTTGTTTTGCACCATGTAAAAAGCCGAGGGTGGTAAGCATGGCTCTAAAACCACCACCACTGAATATACATGCTATACGAGGAACTTTGCCATCTTCAAGAGGTTTTTCTAGATACTGCTCTAAGCTCTTTTTTATAACAAGCATACGATTTTCTATAAACTTTTTTTCATCTTGGCAAATATCATCGCATTCTGTATAACGAACAGCGGCTTGGTCGTTATAATGAGGGTGATGAGCAATTAAAGAATATAGCTTTTCAGGAACGTGCGATATCTCCATGCCGATATCATGCAATGTCTCTCTCATTTTATCGTAAAAATCAACTAAAAATTGCGGCCAACGTCGATTGTGATAGTTTTCCCATTCTTTTGGAATATCCTGCATGGGCGCAGCAACTAGAGAATGTATACCAAGAGAAATGATTAACAGTACTGTATATTTTTTCATACTCAGCTCCTTTTTTTCTGGCCATACTTTAATACGCCAACTTCATGCGGAGCAATAGTTTTGTGCAATTTTTTAAAGTTGTTTTTTTGTCATATCTGATTATACTTTGAAAAAAGCCTTTTTATTTATTCAAACTATATTATTTATATGACGCAAAAAAATTCTCCCACAACCCCCTTAATGCAGCAATATTTTGCTATAAAACAGGAATATCCTGATACCTTGTTACTATTTCAGGTGGGGGATTTTTATGAACTTTTTTTTGATGATGCCAAGAAAGCCGCAGCATTTTTGGGAATAACCTTAACAACACGTGGCAAAAATCATGGCGAGGATATTCCCTTATGTGGCGTGCCTATCCATGCACGTGATCATTATATTGCAAAGTTAGTCCGTGGCGGCTTTCGCGTTGCATTGTGCGATCAATTAGAACAGCCGCGTCCTGGGCAAGTTGTCAAACGTGGCGTGACCAATGTGCTGACGCCAGGAACGTTGACTGATGGCAAATTACTTGATGAAAAATCTGCATCCTACTTATTTTCCTTTTTTCCTACTCAAGACTCTTTAGGCCTTTTATTTGGTGAACTGTTAACCGCACAACTTTTTGCAACCGTTATTCCTTATGATGCCGTGCGCCTTTTAGAGGGTGAATTATCACGCTTTTTTCCTGATGAAATTTTAATTCCTGAAGGCAAAGAGGGTAAAAAATTTGGTCAGCTTTTTAGTAATCTTGGTTATTGTTTAACCTATAATCAGTTTGATGAGCACAATACTGAGCCATTTGAATGGCTCAACCATTTTCGCGAATCTACTGTGCAATCAGTGCAGCAGCATAATGCATTGCAATTGGCATTGTACAATATGTACTGGTACTTAAAGAAAAATCAGGAGCGGGCGCTTGCACAATTTTCTACCATTCATTTTTATGACCCAGAAGATTTTTTAGTGCTTGATCCTGCAACGCAGCGCAATTTAGAACTGGTGCAGAATGCGCAAGATGGCAAGCGTTCTAATACTTTATTTTCTTTGCTTGATAAAGCAGTAACGCCAATGGGTTCACGTTCTATAAAAAAATGGCTTGTCAGGCCCTTATTAAAAGAAGATTTAATTGCTCAGCGGCATGATATTGTTGCATATTTTATGAGCAAGCCAGTTTTGCTGCAGCGCATCCAAGGAATTTTGCGGTATATTGGTGACCTCGAGCGTATTATTGGCAGAATCGCCTTGGCGCGTGCGTCGGTGTATGATTACGTTTTACTGGGCAAAGCGTTACGTAGTTTGCCAGAACTCAAAGAGCTGCTGCAGAATGCATCCCATTTTCCTCTGATCAATCTTGTATGCGGGTATGCTGATAATTTTCATGCACTATGTTCATTGCTCGAAGCTTCATTACATGATGCGCCAGAAGATGGCATTATTAAAAAAGGTTTTGATCAGGAGCTTGATCGTTTGCGCAATTTAGCAGAGCATAGTAATCAAGCAATTCTTGAGCTTGAACAACAAGAACAAGCGCGTACCGGTATTGCTTCATTAAAAATTCGTTTTAATAATCTGCAGGGATATTATATAGAAGTTACCAAACCAAATATGCATTTGGTTCCCGATGATTTTATCCGCTCGCAAAGTTTAGTCGGTAAAGAACGTTTTACCACCGTGGCGCTTCGCAAACTAGAAGTTGATATCATGACTGCGCGTGCTAACGTTGAACGTGTAGAGCAGGTTGTTTTTGAGCGTATAAAAAGTGACGTTGCTCAGCATGTTGGCTCTTTGCGCAAATGGTGCCAACTTATTGCACATCTTGATGCACTGGCCGGTTTTGCTGCAGTTGCCGCAGAATATCGTTATGTTCGTCCTACCTTTAATGATCAACATATTTTGCATATTAAAGAAGGGCGTCATCCTGTTATTGATGCCAAATTGCAGCATCGTTTTATACCGAATGATACGCAGCTTGACGATACGCAAAAACTTTTAATTATTACCGGCCCGAATATGGGTGGTAAATCAACATTTTTACGCCAAACAGCGCTTATCAGTATTATGGCACATTGCGGTTCTTTTGTTCCTGCCAAGCAAGCAAACATTCCTTTGCTTGATAGAATTTTTACGCGTATTGGCGCAGGAGATAATGTTGCTGACGGTAAAAGTACTTTTTTGGTGGAAATGGAGGAAACGACTGCAATTTGTACCTATGCTACCAAAAATAGTTTAATTATTCTTGATGAGGTTGGTCGCGGCACCAGCACGTTTGATGGCCTTGCTCTAGCGCAAGCAGTGATTGAATATATTTATACAACGGTGCAAGCATCGTGTCTTTTTGCAACGCATTATCATGAACTAACACAGTTATCGCAAACATTTCCTGGTATTGTTGCCTATCATGCGGCAAGTAAAAAAACTGAACAGGGTATTTTATTGCTCTATAAAATTTTACTTGGCGCAGCGGATGGTAGTTTTGGTCTAGAGGTTGCTAAATTGGCCCAAATTCCACCATCAATTATTGCCCGTGCTGATACGCTTTTAAAAACGCTTACGCATGAAAAAAGTTATCCTGTTATTGTTGATCAACAACATCTGGTACTTGAAAATCAAAAATTAAAAGAAACGATACACGATTTACGTGTTAAACTTAAAGAAAAAGATGAGCTTTGGTCTCGCTTGAACTCAATAAACCTTAATGATTTATCCCCAAAAAAGGCATTTGATATGTTGTGGGAGCTTAAAGGGGATTGAGAACTTTTTTGTTTAAAGCTCAGCTTATTGTTGCATAACGCTTCTCCCTTATAGGCAGATAAAATAGTGAGGAGATTGCCTTTCTGGTAAAGTGAATGCAACCTTTTTGCCTTGCTGGCCAAAACTTTTAATTAATGCTTCTAAGCGTGTAAAGAAACTTTGTGTAAGTGGCTTCCATTGAGCTTTAAACCAGGTAACTTCACCACGTTTAAAGCCGGTCTGGTTTATAGTTATTGCTTGCTCGAGTATAGTACTTACTACATCAACTAACGCGGCGGGAATTTTTTTCTGTAATGCAGCTTTATAGCGTGGATCAAGAGCACCACGTGCAACGGCGGTTCCTTTTTGAATATCTTGTACTGCTTTTACGAGTGTATCAACTTCTTGGGTTGTTAACAGTGCGGTAGGATACTGAAAGTTTCTTTGTGATAAATTTTTTATCCATGCCTCAGTTTCTTTAGTTCCTAAATAATTAAGCAAAGCATTCGTAATGGTACCCAAAGCAAGTGCTTCAGCCTGGAGTTCTTGACCATGCGTTTGCTGTACTTGGTCACGCGTTAATGCTTGAATATGCATAGAGGTACTTACAACTCCTAAAGACATAATTAATAATATTTTTTTCATAGAAAAATCCCTTTTTTATGGCACTATTCTTATTATTATTTATAATAGCAATAAAGCATTAAAAAAGGCAATAGTTTTTATGCTTCGCTAAGGATCGCTTTTTGCGCCAGATTGGAAGAGTATTAGATTAAAAATTCATATGCCCGGTGCATGCGCACAAGGGTTTTATAATTTTGTTTGGTGCTCATAGATGAACTAAGTAGGGCAAGGTCATGTTCAAATGCAGAGCGTTGATCCAATGGCACAGCGTTGCTGCATGTTTGAGCCTTGGCAAGCCAATAAGAGCAAAGCCCTTGTTGTGTTTTATTCATAGGACTGTGCCTTGATTGGATATATAAACCTTCAAGTTCAAGAAGAGCTTCTTTAAGGTTATTCTTTTTTGCAGGAACAAGTATGTGGTAAAGTTTTGCAAGCCCCTTGTAAGTACCATAAGATGCTAATGCTGCCAACCCAAGGCGCGCGTAGTAGTGAGCTTTTTCAATAAAAAGCTCTTTAAGTATAAGTTCCCGCTGCACTACAATAGGTAAAGCTTTGGGTGTTTTGATAGTAGTGTGAGAGAGTGCATTTTGTGCTTCATAGATACTGTGATCTACAATTATTTTTGGAGTAATTAAGGTACTATGTGCATTGTTAGCTTGTTCAAGCTCTTCTTGAGACATAAAATCAGTATACGTTTTATTGTTGTCAAAAAATTCTTTAATCTGTTCTTTATATACTTCTTTGTATACATCGCTTTGTTTATAGGAAGGGGTAGAAAAAAAATCAAAGAGAGTGTTTTTAATGGTTTGTGCCCAAGAGTTGATAGATTGCTGATTTTGAGCATAATAAACTAATCCTGCTACGGTACCAATGCCTGCAGCGGTATAAGCAAGCCAGTTACGTTGCAGATGGCCAGGTTTTTGAGCTTTTTCTACGCGCGCAAGGGCATTTTTTTTAAATACTTGTAAAAAAGAATTGCTTTCCTTAAAGAAGTGGTGAATATCTTGCATGCAAGGAGCTTCTACGTTATTTTTTTCAAGATTTTCAAAAGTGCTCAAGGTGTATAAATAACGGTAAAAGCCTGCATAATCAGGAGTATTTTCAAGCTCTTTGAGCATGCATAAAGAGGCCGCATGGCGATTAATTTCATGCTCTAATAGCTCAATGGCATCCGTGGATTTTGGTTGGCCAAAAAACCAAGCGTAGGGGCCCCTTTCTATAAAATGTCCAAGGGGGCGGTAGTGAGTCTCTTGCCAGTAGGCCTTGTTTTCATGAAGAGTATCCATAAGGGACATCAGGGTCTCTCTAGTTTGGTTTACCGTTTGCTTGTATAAAACAGGGAGCTCTTCAGGTTGAGAAGCTGTTAAAAACAGGCTGCCAAGCAGAAAAATGGTGCTCAGTGGGGCGTAGATATTTTTCATGGAGCTTGTTCTTTCCTTAAAAATAGATATAAATGCTTAATAGACCCTAGTTTAGCAGAAAAAGTGGTGGGAGAAAAAAGGCTATTCCTAGACAGAAATAGTTTATTCTTCTATACTGGTGAGGTATTAAAATATTTTTTGCATTCATAAAGGTGTAAAGCAATGGAAAAGCAGGTTAAAAAACAGTCAGCAAAAACAGCAAGCAAAGAGGCTTTTGAAGAAACTCAAGAAGCTCAAGCTCTGCCCGTATTTGAGGCCTATGCAATTATTCAAACTGGTGGCAAGCAATATCAAGCGATACCTGGTAAAACAGTAGGTATAGAAAAGCTTGAAGGTGAAGCTGGTCAAAAAGTTGAATTTACTGAAGTACTTATGCGTAAAAGCGGCGATACTATTGAAATAGGTCAGCCCTTTTTAAATAAAGCGGTAAAAGCGTCTATCGTCAAACAGACGCAAGGCCCTAAGGTTATTGCCTTCAAATTTAAACGTCGTAAAAAATCACGCGTTAAAAAAGGGCATCGTCAGCCAATTACTGTAGTACGTATTGAAGAGATCTAAAAAATCTTAGTTGTGCTATGAAACTATTAAAATTATGGGTTTTTTTTCTAGCTCTCGGCCAGGTGAGTTCTTTATGTGCTCATTATGAAGTTGAAATAGATCGAAAACCCATAATTCCTTTTCTTCTTTATAAAGTTATCAAAAACAAATCTGGCAGCATGGTAACAGAACTTGAAGTTAACCCTCTGGCAAAAGCAGCATTTGTTTTAGTAGGATCGGCAGTGGTAACAATCTACTATGGTGTTCTTTATAAGCTAGGAAGTTATTTGGGTAGAAATCTGAAAAGCTCCACGCCACAATCTCCCGCTCCTCCATCTTCTGAATTTTAAATCCTTATAACGCGATGGTCATTGCTGTGCGGCATATGCTGCGCATAAAGTATTGTTTTTCCCGGCACAGCAAAAAAGACTTTTTCAACCAGAAGGCTGGAAGTTTCATCAAGGCCAGAGAATGGCTCATCTAAAATAAATAATGAAGGCTCACGCACTAATGCAAAAGCAAGTCCAAGGCGCTGGCGCATACCTTTAGAAAAACTGCCAATTTTTTTATTTTTGCAATCAGCAAGATTCATCAGTTCAAGATAATGCATAATCAGTTCGTAAGTATTGGCTGCGTACCATAAAAAATCGTATGCCGTTAAAAAGGAAGGAAGCATGCAATGCTCAGGAACATAACACCAAGTTGGCGGTTTTTGGATGACTCCTTGATAGGAAGGAATAAGACCAGCGATTGTTTTGAGGAGCGTTGATTTTCCTATGCCGTTACTCCCAATAAGCGCAATGGTTTCATGTTCTAAAATAGTGCATGAAAAATTATGAATAATAGGCTGATGGGAATACGATACGTGCAGATTTTGTATATTTAAAACTGCAGTGCTCATAGTTCAGCAATAGTTTCCAATCCTTTATTCTCACCAGCAAGAATAAGTCTAGTATGCTCTTCAATAACATACGTTTTATCAATAGTTTTGATCTCTTCATCATCGCGTAGGCCGATGCAATAAACTTTATATTTTGCAAAAAGATTTAAATCACCAATCTTTTTACCAATAAAGCTTGCAGGAACGGTAATTTCGCTGATGGAATATTTTTTAGTTAACGGTGAAAGTACAGAAAATGGTAAACTTAAATTATCGGCAAGTTTAATAGCAATCTCTTTTTCAGGCAAAATAACACGATCTGCACCGATAAGCATTAAAATTTCTTTATGAATATCATTAACAGCGCGCGTAATAACCAGCGGAATATTGAGCTTCTTTTTAAGAAGGGCGGTAATCAGAATTGATTGTGCAAAATTTTCTCCCATTGCTACAATAACGGTGTCCATTTCATCAACACCCACTGAGCGCAGTGATACTTCATCAGTAACTTTAAGGCATACTGCTTGTGTGATATCATCTCTTATTGATGCAACAATAGATTCATTTGCTTCTATACCTAAAACTTCCATACCGTTTTCAGCAAGGGTTGTTGCTACATGGTAACCAAAGCGCCCGAGTCCAATAACACAAAACTTCATTGATATTCCTTCATTTTTTATAACATAACTCGTTCTTCGGGATATTTAAATTCTTGCATTTCAGGTTTTTTCCAGAGCGCAAGCATTACCGTTAATGATCCTATGCGTCCAATGATCATGGTAACAATAATGAAAAGTTTTCCACTTAAAGAAAGATAAGGGGTTATTCCCGTTGAAATACCTAGTGTAGCAAAAGCAGATACCACTTCAAAGGCAATTTCAAAGAAATCAAAATTGCGTTCAGTGATAAGCAAGCAAAATATAGTGAGCAAAATCCAGCCAAGGCTAATGGCAATAATAGCTAATGTTTTAAAGACTTGGTCTTGAGCAATGCGTCTTCCTTTTATCTGCACAAAGTTTTTTTCCGTAACAGCACTTTTAATGGTAGCAAGAAAGATAGCAAATGTTGTTGTTTTAATACCGCTACCCGTGGAGCCTGGTGCAGAGCCGATAAAGGCTACGAGCATGACCATAAAGAGCGTAGCAATTTGTAATTCACCGACAGGAATCGTTATAAATCCTGTACTTCTACTTGCAATAGCATTAAAGAGCGTATTGCATAAAGCAATAAAAGGAGACATTTCTGCAAAGGTGTTATGGCGTTCAAGCATCCAATAAATAACAGCTGTACTTATAATTATTATCGTAGAGGTTGAAAGAACTATTTTACTGTATAAAGAAAGATGCATGCGTTTCTGGGAACAGCGTGCTTTTATATATTCCGAGAGCTCATGCCAGGTAATAAACCCTAAGCCGCCAAAGAGCATGAGCATTGATGTACTTATTAACATAAAAGGATTGTGATTATAGCGAATCATGCCGTCAGGAAAAAGACAAAATCCTGCATCGCAAAATGATGAAACAGCATGAAATATTGCATAAAAAACAGCCTGTAATCCTGCAAACTCGTGCTTGATAATAAAAAAGGTGATAAGAGCACCAATACCTTCAAAAAAAAGCGTTAACTGTATAATAAAAAACAGAAGATTTTTTATATTTTTCCAGGATTCAAGTTCAAGGATTTGTCCTGCCAAAAGCTGCGTTGTCATACCAAGTTGGACAAAAATAGAAAGAATAAAAATAGTTAACGTAATAAGTCCCAGACCTCCAATTTGCATTAAAATAAGAACGATGAACTGTCCTAGCGGCGTAAAATTAGTAAGAGGCACCGTTTGTAATCCGGTTACGCAGGTAATTGAGGTAGCCGTAAAAAGAAGATCAATTACGCTCATTGATGTGGTACGCATAGCTGGCAAGGAGAGTAAGAAAGTTCCTAAAGCAATTGCAGCAAGCATAGAAAAAATTATGGTTCTTCCCGGAGAAAAATCGCTAAATTTTTTTTTTGGCATAGTGCCATATTCCTTTATTTAGGGATTACCGGAGCTCATTTTTATAAGCCAAACACCACCAAAAACTAAACACATAAATAAGATTACAAGGAGGTTGAAGTAGCGGTCAATATATTCCTTAATTTGATTTCCCCATACGCTTATTATTCCCGCAAGTAAAAAGAATCGCGCGCCGCGTGCAATCAGCGAATAGAAGATAAAAGGAGCAAGAGGGAGTTTACAAAAACCGGCACCGATTGTTACTGCTTTATAAGGAACGGGTGTAAAACCAGCAATAAGTACTGCGGCCGTTTCATAATGCGTAAACCATTGCACTGCTTTTGCAAACGTACTGGGTGAAATTATGTAGGTAACAATAAGATTGCCAATTGTTTGCCACAGGGCAAAACCGATCAAGTAGCCAAATACGCCACCAATTACTGAAGCGAGTGTTGCAATGGTAGCATAATAAAAACTGCGCGAGCGATGCTCAAGGCAGTACAAAATAAGCAACGGATCTACGGGAATAAAAAATACCGTAGCTTCAATAAAAAACATGGCAACAAGCACCGCAGATGCATACGTTGAGTGCACCTGCTTGCCCATCCAATCGTACCAACTTTTAACAGCATTCATTACTGTTCTCCTTTATTGTAAAAGATTTTCTATATAAGCTTCAACTTGATCGATCGCTATTCTTTTTTGCTCCATAGTATCGCGATCTCGTACGGTTACCATGTTATCTGTTTCACTCTCAAAATCATACGTAAAGCAGACAGGAGTACCAATTTCATCTTGTCTGCGGTAACGTTTACCAATTGAACCTGCATCATCAAAAATAACAGAATATCCCTTTTTTTTGAGCGCAGAAAAGAGCGCATACATAGGATCGTTCAGTTTTTTGACAAGCGGCAAGAACGCTGCTTTTATGGGTGCAATGCGCGGATTCAAATGCAGCACGGTGCGTAGCTCACCATCAACCATCTGTTCTTCATATGCATCAAAAAGTATAGTTAAAAAAAGGCGATCAACACCAACCGATGATTCTATAACGGTAGGAATATACGATTCTTTTGTTTCTTCATCAAAGAAACTTAACTCTTTACCTGAGTGTTTGCTGTGTGCAGAAAGATCAAAATCTGTTCGGTTAGCAACACCCTCAAGCTCTTTCCAGCCAAACGGGAACTGATACTCTATATCATTTGTTGCTTGTGCGTAATGTGCTAATTCACTTTTATCATATGCTCGAATGCGCAAGTTTTCTGGTTTTATACCAATGGATACGTGGTAAGCAAGTTGCTTTTCACTCCAAAATTCAAAAAACTTTTCAGCATCTTCTTTTTTGCAGAACCACTCAAGTTCCATTTGCTCAAATTCGCGCATACGAAACAAGAACTGTTTTGGATTAATTTCATTGCGGAATGCTTTGCCAATCTGTGCAATACCAAAAGGCATTTTTACACGGTTGGTAGCAATAACATTTTTAAAGTTAACAAAGATTGACTGCGCTGTTTCTGGGCGTAAATACCCTTGTGCAGCATGAGCTTCAGAGGCACCTATTTGCGTTTTGAACATCATGTTGAAGGTGCGAATATCAGTCCACTCTTTTTTGCCACAATGAGGGCATGCTTTCTCCAGATTAATTTCATCGGCGCGATAGCGGTGCTTGCAGGCCATGCAATCAACCATAGGGTCATGAAAGCCATCGAGATGGCCAGATGCCTTCCAGACTGCTTCGTGTCCTAAGAGCGAACCTTCAAGCAAGAAAATGTTATCGTTTGCCTTATAGACGGCATCAAGCCAGGTGGCACGAATATTTTGTTTAAGGAGCGTTCCTAAATGACCAAAATCGTAAATACCATTCAATCCACCATAAATATCTGCTGCCTGGTAGACAAAGCCTTTTCTTTTACAAAGAGATATAATTTTTTCTAAAGTAACTGTTTGCGCACTATGCATACTAAATCCTCTGGTAAAAATGGTGCATAAATACAGCATAAATCTATGTTGTGTATTTTGCAAATTCAGAGAGTTTTTAGGCTGGCTTAATTTTTTTATTGTGCTACACTAAAAGGCCTAGTGTAAATAAAGGTTTATGTCATTTCAATAGTTAGGGTTTTGATGAAGATTTTCAAAGTAATTACCTTTTTATTGTGCTCATGTTTATTCGTGGCAGGAGGCTTTTTTACCTTCAGGCTTTTTCAGGAAGTGCAAGATCTCAAGGCACTTTTTACCGCGCAACTTAAAAGTGATTTAGAGGGAGGCCCACGTCAGGTTCAAAAAGAAATTATCATTGAGCGCATCCAGGGTGAAGGGCATGCGTGGAGTGATTTGCAAGCTAAAGTAAAAGATAACATTGTGCAGGTATTTTCCCAAGTTGCTGCTATTGATTTGTTGGAGCCGTATAAAACTCCTGCGCAAGGGCAACGAACTGGTAGTGGATTTTTTATCAGCAAAGATGGTGAAATTGTTACCAATGCGCATGTTGTTGATCAAGCAAAATCGATATGGATTCAAATTCCTTCTTTAGGTAAACAGCAAATTGATGTTGATGTGGTGGGCGTGAGCCCTGATCGCGACATAGCATTGCTTAAAGTGCGCAATGAGGGGATGGAGCTTATAAAAAGTGAATTAAAAGAAATTCAATGCCTTGCTTTAGGTGATTCTGATCAAGTGCATCGTGCTGATGAAATTATGACGCTTGGCTATCCACTCAGTCAACAAGGGTTAAAAAGTACCGTTGGTGTAGTAAGTGGCCGCGAATGCCATTTAATTCAAGTTGATGCGCCTATAAATCCTGGTAATTCCGGTGGCCCGTCAGTTGACCGTTTAGGACGTGTCGTTGGTATTAATACTGCCTATATTCCTGATGCACAAAACGTTGGCTACATTATTCCTGTCAATGAATTAAAAATTATTTTGGATGATTTACGTAAAGTTCATTTATTACGCAAACCATTTTTAGGTGTATTATTTAATAACGCCAGCGATAGCTTAACAACCTATTTAGGTAATCCAACGCCGGGTGGGTTGTATGTTGTTGATGTATACAAAGATAGTCCATTGCATAAATCTGGTGTGCAAAAAGGTGATATGATTTATTCTATTAACGGTCATCGTCTTGATTATTATGGTGAACTTGCATGGACAGAAGATAGAATCTCTATTATTGATTATGTTTCGCAGTTGAAATTAGGTCAAACTATTAATTTAGTCGTCTATCGTGCTGGCAAGCGTAAAGAGTTTACGTTTACGTTTGATCAATCAGAGCTTTTACCAGTACGCAAAATTTATCCAGGTTATGAAAAAGTAGATTATGAAATTGTTGCAGGTATGGTTATTCAGCCGTTAACAATCAATCATTTGCCGTTTTTAATTAATTCATCACCAAGTTTGGCAAAATATATGGAAATGAAGTATCAGATGGAGCCTGCGTTAATTATTACCCATATTTTCCCTGATTCTCAAGCGCAACGCTCTCGTTCATTATCGCCAGGAGCTATTTTAAAAGAGATAAATGGCCAACCAGTAAAAACATTAACTGATATGCGTGAAGCATTGTACAAAGGATTGACATCAGAAAACTTGACGGTGCAAACAGCTGACGGCGTATTTGTGGTGTGTCCATTCAAAAAAGTGTTACTTGAAGATCAGCGTTTGGCAAAAGATTATTTCGTACCACTTTCTGATACGATGCGTGTTTTAATTGCTAAAGCCGGCTTGCAAGATACACAGCAACCAAACTTTTTGCTTGCACATAATCAGGCTCCTAACCAAAATGCAGCTGCATAAATAATTGTATGGCAAAAAAAAGATTAGATGCATTATTGGCAGAACGTTATCCAGAGCTGAGCAAGACCTTCATTCAAAGCATTATTATGCAAGGGAAAGTGTCTGTTGATGGCGTTAAAGTTACCAAGCCAGGAACGCAGATTGCTCCCGATGCGCGTATAGAAGCAGATTTGGAAGAACCAAAATATGTTTCACGTGCAGGATTTAAACTTGAAAAGGCATTAGAGCATTTTGGTATTGAAGTAAAAAATTACGTTGTGCTTGATGCAGGACTTTCTACCGGTGGTTTTACCGATTGTTTGTTGCAACATGGTGCTCAAAAAGTCTACGGCATTGATGTGGGTTATGGTCAAGTGCATGAAAAGATACGCCAAGATGAACGCGTGGTGGTTATGGAGCGCACCAATTTGCGCCACCTTGAGGCATTGCCTGAACCAGTTGATTTAGTAACCTTGGATCTTTCTTTTATTTCTGTACTCAAAGTTATGGATACGGTGGTGCAGAATCTTAAGCCAGACGGTAAACTTATAGTACTAATAAAACCGCAGTTTGAAGCAGAAAAACATCAGGTCGGCAAAGGCGGCGTTATTAAAGATGCAGCGGTGCACCAAGAAGTTATTGATAAAGTGGTAGAGGGCATAAAAGCCTACGGTTTTGACCTGGTTGGCGTCCTCGATTCTCCTATAGAAGGCGCAACGGGTAATAAAGAGTTTCTTGCCTATTTTAATAAGAGCTCTTAGAGCTTTTTTGTTGAAAAACAATTCTAGTAGATTCAAAAAAACAATAAAAGGCGCCTGTAGCTCAATCGGATAGAGCGACGGACTTCGAATCCGTAGGTTGTAGGTTCGAATCCTACCGGGCGCACCATACTTCGTTTATCCGGGTCTTCCGGCTTTGGCAAACTTCGGCTGGCGCGGCCATTCTTTATAGAGAACCTCAGTATCCATTGATTTTAGCCCCTAAGGTATCATAGAGTACAAAAGTAATTGGGCTATTCAAAGGATAAAAAAGGGGAATAAATGAAGCCGTATTTATTGCTATTTTTGCTTGTATTGAATACTTTCACTATGCAGGCTACCGGTGATTTTCCGATCAAGATTGTTAATAAAACGAATAATGCTGCTATCAAAAATATCTACATTGTAACAAAAGGAATTAATCCTGAAACGGGTAATCAATGTTTTATTGAATTTAAAAACAATGATCACGTAGGCATTTGTGTTGATATTACAAAAGGTACAGACTCCAAAGCATTTGCGTATGATTATACCTTTTTTAAAAACAACATTATGCATTTGCCTAACCTTACTTCTGGTAGAATCTATGTTTCAATAAATAATAAACTTACTATGCCGGTGGTTGTTGATGCAAATAATAGACTCGGCATTGCAGATCCAAGTCCTTATAACAAAACTGATCCGAATTATGATCTATTTTTTGATAAGATTGAATTTACCTATATTGGTAACAATACGTGGACCAATCCAACAGCCGTAGATTTTTTTGAGCTGCCACTGAGTATTGAACAAAATGGCCATACGTTTGGGTTGACCGAATCGCGTGAAAAAATAGTTTCTACCGTTGCTCAAGCGTTTGATGCGGCACCAAGCAAAGCGTGGCAAAAACTGATAGTAAAAAATGAACAAGGAACAGTTTTAAGAATTCTTGCTCCAGGAAGGGATGATAATTTTTTTGATCCCAACTATCTTACCGGAGCGCCGTATAACTATGTAAATGATGTATGGGATTACTATACTAAAAATTCAATTATCATAGATTGCAGTGAGTTGCACGGCAATCAGGCGGCTCCTCAATTAAAAGATTATCAATTTGAAGGCAGGGTAAAAAATGGAATTTTTGAATTCACCAACAGAAGCAAAGATTACACCGTTTCACTTGAAAAACCATCCTCGAACTCTTTTTTCCTTGGTGCACAAGGAGTTTTTGATGCACCGAATAATACACCAAAGGCAATTATCGTCAGAAATTTAAGTGCTGCATGGTGTGTTGGTTTATTGCCAGCAGAACATGGTGCAACATTAAATAGAACCTATTTTGATACTCATAAAAGTCAGTTTTATACGGATAATCCGCGCTTGTCTGCGCAAGCAAAAAATAAGGGCCCATTTTATAACTTGTATGGAAAAGCTATCCATCAGTTAAGTAAAACGGTGTATACGTGGGCTTATGATGATGTATTTGGTTATGATGGCACGAATGCTTCCACGGCAACAAAAGCGGCAACGTTGACCATAGGGGATATGGCGCACACAAAAATACCTTGATTAACGTAAATTCGATCTAAGGATTTTTAATAAACATGAGCCGATCGACTTATTAAGAATTTTTTAAATTCCGTTCGTGGTGAGGAGCAAACTTATTTAGTTTGCGTCTCGAACCATACGGAATCCTAAAAAAATATATAATTTTTTAATTTTGAGTTCGAATGGTTCGAGACGTTTTTCTTCGAAAAACCCCCTTCGACAGGGCTCAGGACAGGCTCACCAGTTGCCCCGATCACCCCGAGTGCCGAGCGTTGCTCGGTGTATCGAGGGGCACGAACGGGATATATAAATTTAGATATATTTTTCTTAGGCCAAATTTACGTTTGATTAATTACTTTTTCCACCAGTTAAAATTTCTTACCGAATCAAAGCATGAAGAGGTGAACTCTTTTACCGTATCAACAATTGCGTAAGGATTGTAATACCAGGTTGCAAGGCTTGCTGCAAAGCCGCAGAGAGCATAAAAATTATATTTGCTTGAAATATGTTTTATAGTTCCCCAAGGCGCTTTCCATAAGACCCCTTGTTCTAATAAGAAATCTTTATCATCAGAGAAATATTCTGGTTTTTTATCAAAGTTGTTTTTAGCATTTTTTAATGCTTCATGAAAGACTAATCCATTTGAATGGTGCGTGCTATTTATTTGATCTGCAATAAGTTCATAGTTAATACCCTCTATGGTGATCTTGAGGGTATCGCCTTCTTTAAGATCTTTTAAATAGCTATAAGGAAGATAAGTTGGAAAAAATACTTCTTTATTTTTAAGAATGTTGTTAGGATTGCTTGAAAAGCGACTGTTTTCTTCATTCCATGCCCATACTTCTTGAATCATGTGATGTGGTTGAATGGTTTTATCATTTAAAAAGGTTCTAAGGTCTTTTTCGCTCAGAAGATCAGTTTTGCACTTGCCAGCGTAAAGAGAGTGTTGCGAGGCAACACATATTTTTCCTTTGACCGTGTTATTTTGCATTGCGTGCATTGAATAGGCGCCTAAAAGTATGAACGTAATAGTTAATAGTTTTTTCATGTTTTTCCTTTATAAGTTAGTTTTATTTATTTACTTTTTCCACCAGTTAAAATTTCTGAACGAATCAAAGCAAGAGTAGGTGAACTCTTTTACCGTATCAACAATTGCGTAAGGATTGTAATACCACGTTGCAAGGCCAAGCCCTGAAAGAGCAAATAATCCAAATGCTGCATACAAAGAGCTTTGTTTTAGGATTGGTTTACGAACGCCGTTTGGCCCATGTCCGTGGAATTGTATGTTATTTATTTTTTCTGTAGGTACAATAATCTTTTTTTCTAATAAAAGCTTTCGATCATGAGAGAAAAAGTTAGGAGCTTCGTAAAACTTTATCATACTAGCATTATGAGCTTCTTGGAATAAATTATGCGGTTTATTTCTGGGAAATTCTTTTTGATTAGCGGTAAGTTGGTACGGGGTGCCTGCAATAGTCAAAGAGATTTTTTCACCTTCTTTAAGTCCTTTTAAATAGTTATAAGGAAGGAAGTCTGGAAAAATTAAATCACTCCATCCAAAGCGAGGATTATCTTCTGACCATGCCCATATTGGTAGCAAGATATCCTCTGGTTTAATAGTGTTGTCTTGCAACATTTCTTGGATAGTTTGGCCTGATATTCTTATTTGACCACTACCAGCATAATATGGTGTTGCTGATGTAATGGCAATGTTTCCTACTATTACAGGGTTTTCTTTTTTCATTGCATGTACAAAGCATGTGCTGAAAGCGAATATTGTAAATAATAGTTTTTTCATAATATCCTCCAAAGATTACTTATTTATTTCTTCCACCAGCTAAAATTTCTGAACGAATCAAGCCATGAATAGGTGAACTCTTTTGCCGTATCAACGATTGCGTAAGGATTGTAATACCAGGTTGCAAGGCCGCTAAGAGCAAGAAAACCAACAGTTGTATAAAGATTTACAAATCTAAAGAGACTTTTATTAATTTTTTGGTTCTGGCTAACGTGTAATCTCTTTAAAGTTTCATTGCTAAGAGAAGAAGAGTGTTTTGTTTTTAATGGTGGATTCTCAATAGTTGCATAAGTAAGAATTCCATTATTACCAATTTTTTCTAGGATTTCAGCTGGGATAGGGTTTCTTTGTTTTGCTTGATTATGTTTAAGCGCTTCTTTATAAGTATAAATATTGTCTTCAGTAGCTATGTTGCAGATATTATACCCTTGTTGCCTTTCTTGCAAAGTATAGCGATGAACCTCATTTTCAAGCTCAATTTGAATAGATATTTTGCCACCATTTTTTAGTTGCTGTAGTTGTGAAGTATGTAAAAAAGCTGGCAAGTTGTTTGGATTATTATCAAAATTTATGGGGCTTTTAATATTATCTTGCCAGATATATATTTTTTCAAGGCTATCATAACCAGAAGCTTCATCGACTAATGCAAAATTAAAAGTCCCCTTATTAATTACTCGTTTTGTATTATGTGTATCTTTAAAGTTTGTATTTGAACGCCTTTTATCCATAGCAAAAGAGTTGCCTAAGCTTACCAGGGTAAGTATTAAAAATAGTTTTTTCATGTTTTTCCTTTATTCTGTTAATCAGTTATTTATACTGCATTTTGTTTATATTAGTTTTCTCTTTTTGCGTAAAACTATTTTTTATAGCATCGCGGTATTTGATCTCTTGAAGTGCTTGTTCAAAACTTCTTTCTTTTTCTGTATGCGCTGTATCGAAAGCATATTGCTGAGCTTTTAGGCTATACGCTGTATTATCAACGGTTACTGCTAAGCTGTTGCCTTCTTTCATCTCTTCAAGCTGTTCAAAGGGAAGATAGCGAAAAGTATTATTATACAGAGAAAACATTTGTTTTACATTATTTCCTTGCCATATATGCATAAAAGCAAACTTTTTATTATGTTCATTTTCTATAAGGTTGGTTCCATTAAGAGCAATATTAAGCTCTATTGGATGATTCATTGTTTTTTTTTCTTCCATGCCGTGCAGTACGCTTGCGCTGAGAGCTATGAGTAGTAATAGTTTTTTCATGATTTTCTCCATTTATTTTCGCCACCAATTAAAACTAGAATTTTTAAACGTATCAACCCATGAGTTGGTGAACTCTTTTAGAGTGTCAACGATTGAGTAAGGATTATAATACCAGAGTAAGCCTATGCCAAAAAGAGTGGCAGCAGAGCCAACGCCAGCTTTTGTATAAAAACCCATAGGTAATTTATTTTTATTTTGTTTAGAATTTTCTTGGTTATTTGGTTGCGTAGGCGCCGGGATGATTTTTTTAGGAGCTTTTGGTTTAGGGTATTTTTTTAAAATAGCATCAAGAGGAGCAATATTCATGCCTTTCAAATCCATAAAGAAAACGCCACCATCTTTTTTTAACAAAGCGAGTTTGCCATTCGTGTGAAATTCAATACCTTTGATGTCCAAAGTGTTTTCTAATTCTAGGGGCGTTGTAATGTACGTTTCTCTTTCTACTTTTTCTACGAGTGCGCCTTGTTTTTTTGCTTTTTCTAAAAAAGGATCTTTATGCCTTGTTTGAATCATTAACCATTTTTTGTTGCTCGAGTCTGAGCCAATAGCAAAAAATATTTTATTATCTTGTGCTACCGTAAAGCAATCTACGGTTTTAAGTTCATACGGAAGGTTTAATCTTTTTATGTAATTATTGACATTATCATAGATATCATAAATATATTTATCAGTAAAAAAACCCGGTTGTTCAACTAAAAAGGTTTGATAATTGTTAGTTTTGAGAAAATCTTTGATTTTTGTATAATCAACAAATCTTTTTTTACCGGAAGTGCGTTGATATTTATTTTCAATAGTTTCATTTTCTAGCTGCCTATTTTTAAGTTCAACTTTTTCATTAAAATCATTTGCAAAGATATACTCTTTAAGTGTTTGATTAACACCTTGTGGAAAATGGTTTTTATATTCTTCAGACCTTAAGAATAAATTTGTACGCTCTTTAACCTTTTCAGGCGAATTGTTTTGAGTAATTATTCTTTTTAAATCCATAAAGAAAACGCCATCATCTTTTTTTAATAAAGCGAGTTTGCCATTCGTGTGAAATTCAATACCTTTGATGTCCCAATCGCTTTCCAATTCTAGAGGCGTTGTTATGTAGTAGTCGCTCTCATCTTCTTTTTGTGCGAGATTATCTTGTTTGTCGTTTTCTTGGTAAGGATCTTTATATCTTGTTTGAATCATTAACCATTTTTTGTTGCTCGAGTCTGAGCCAATAGTAAAAAATATTGTGTTATCTTGCGATGCCGTAAAACAGTCTACGGTCCAAAGATCTTCAGGAACCTTTAGCCTTGTTACATGATTATTAGCATTGTCATAGATATCATAACATTCAAAATTATCTATCGTGTGAAGAAAAGATATAGAATTGTCATTATTTATTTGTATAGGTTGAAATGCGTTAACTAAAAAAATTTGATAATTATTTGTTTTTTTAAAATCTAGAAGTCGAGTGATATGACTATTATTTAATATAAAACATTTTTTATAAAAAGGATCATCTTTTGAAGAGAGTTTAGGACAAAGTTTGCTATAATTTTCATATATAGTGTCATTTTCTAACTGTGTATTTTTAAGTTCAACTTTTTCCTTAAAATCATTTACAAACATATACTCTTTAAGTGTTTGATTAACACCTTGTGGAAAATGTTTTTTATATTCTTCAGACCTTAAGAATAAATTTGTACACTCTTTAACCTTTTCAGGCGAATTGTTTTGAGCACTGTTGTTATTTTTTTGTAGAGAGTTTTGTGGGATACTTTTTTTAATAATATCCCAATTTTTTTTAGAATTCTTTTTTAAAAGTCCGCTTTGATACCATGCTGGAAAGGTAAAAGGCTTTTGCCTTTCGGTCAACTGCATGCCATGCGCAAAGCAGGTATTCAGAGCTATGAGTAGTAGTAATAGTTTTTTCATGATGTCCTTCATTTAGTTTTTGCTTTTTTTAGTTGTAAAGATTTTCATTTCTGTAATCAGCTTTATAATTCTTAAATAAACCGGCAACATAGCCTCCAAGGTAGCCAAACCAAGGCTTTGCAGCTTCTTTTGTTTGCTGTGCATATCCCATTAATATATTCATTGGGGTTGTTACTTCTGGCACAGATACTGGTTGTGCTACGAATTTTTCTATGTGCTCTAGAGCGGGTTGCACAGAAAATTCTGGCTGTTCTACAGCTACCGGTATTTCTAGCTCTGGCGTAGGCAGCGCAGTTTCAGTTTTATTCCACCAGCCAACCTTATTAAAGAAATTTCCTATTGAGCTTGTTACGGTGTTCAACGTATCAGTCATGGCCTCTGGGTAATAGTAATACGCAGCAGCAGTAGCGCCAATAGTACAAAGACCTACGGTAGCATAGAGCCACAAGCGTGATGTTGGTTTTATAACTTCACCGAATGTAATATTATTTGTTAGATGCGTGGTGCGATACTCTTTTTCTTTGTTGGCAACGGTTAACTTTTCTTGTAATGATGGTGCAAACCAGCATAGTTTGGCAGCCTTCATTATATACGGTTGATTTTCAATAGTTACTTCTATTGAATCGCCTTCGCGCATATCTTGTAGTTTTTCAAGAGGCAAGAATTGCGGCCATTGATGTAGTTGAGGAATGTCACCTTGAGGAGCTAATTTTTTATTCTGTGCATTGTTCATATCAATCCACGTTTTGATAGGAAGATATATATTTTCATCATTTTCACCTGTGCCAAAAGCAACTGTTTTAACCTTTGGATCTAGGGTGAAATTAAGGTAAACAGACTGTTTAAGCTCTTTTATTGGCTCAACTGCCTTTTGGACAGGCTTTTCTGAATTTGTAGAAATACTGTATTCTTGGTTTCCAGAACGTTTTTTAAGTAAGTTCAGAGATGCGGCTGTAAAAGTAGGCTTATTTAATGTTTGCCCTATCTTAAATTTAGAAGGTATTTTTGAGGCATTTTGGCCGCTACTTGTCAATAGTAGTCGATTAAATTGTGGTTTTTTCTCCATACCCTGGGTCAAACCGGTGCCAAGGGCTAGAAGGATTAATAATAGTTTTTTCATAATAAACTCCATTTTATAGAAATAATATTTAGCATTTGTCAATTACTATTCTACCCTAAATAGCATAAAAATCAAGACCCTGGCTATAAATATTTTATATTAGAAATAGTATAAGGTTTGGCCAGGTTGGCCGTATTGAGGGGGGAAAGTTATTTTAGGTTTTGTGTAATGCGGTAGCACCTGAGGGCGCCATCGAGGAAGATTATGGTATTGAAGGCCATCAGGAGCAGATGTAGCTGGTGCGGGAAGAGCATCATGAGGCTGAATACTATAAAGGCTTCTGCGCGCTCTACCAGGCTATGGTCGTGGTGCATGCTTTTTGAACCAGTATTTTCAAAAAGAGCTCCTGCTGCAAGAAAGGTTGAAAAATGGAAAAGCAGGGCAATCATAAAAAGTAGGTGCGGTCAGAGTAGAAGGGGTTAGGTAATGTGCAGCTAGCAAGCCAAGCTGGTTAAACCAAGGTTGTATTTTTATACGAATTTGGGACTCTAACATTATACTCCTTATGTTTATAAACTTAGAGCTTACCGATAAATTCAAGAAAATCATATTTTGTGTTCGCACCCTTCGACGAGCTCAGGGCGAACGGAGTAGAAAAGTGTTTATATTAAAACCGTTCGTGCTGATCCTTCGATCGAACTCAGGAGTAAACGCTGCGCTCAACACTCACTCCGTTCGTGCTGACCCTTCGATCCAACTCAGGAGTAAACGCTGCGCTCAACACTCACTCCGTTCGTGCTGAGCTTGTCGAAGCATTCGAATGGTAATTAATAATTTTTTGCAAAGATAGTTTTGCATCTTTCTTTTTAGGAGTAAAATAGCTACACTGTAGAATAACTAAAAGTGCCCGTAGCTCAGTAGGATAGAGCGACAGATTCCTAATCTGTAGGCCGCCGGTTCAAATCCGGTCGGGCACTTTCTTAATTTGATATTTGTTTTAATAATTGTTCAAGATAATATTTTATAGTAGTAAGCGTGCTGTTTAATGCTTGATAATCCAATTCAAGTTCTTCAGCTTCTTGTGTTGATATGCGCAGCTTTGCAAGTTCTTCTTTGCCACCCAAGTAAGCATCGTACGCTTTTTTACTTGCTTGATTGCGCAAGGTGAATTTGATTTGACGTATTTTTTTATACTCGTCGGAATCCGGTTCAAGTTTAAAGCTATCGCAGATAGTTGCTATTTGCAGAGGCGTATATTCATAACGTTTTGCCGATTCTAAGCCAATTTTTTCATAAATAGTGTTGATATCAAGCCCCTTTTGCTTTAAATGATTTAATGATTTTTGATAATCTTGGTAAAATTCTTCATCATTTTTATCAGAAATTAAGATAAGGATATTAGGTAGGCTATCAATAGTATCTTTTATATATTCTATTGTTTTTTCAAGAATAGTTCTAAGAGCAGAGCGTAGCTCTGGTTGTTGAATTTCTTGGAGCTCTTTTTGAGCATTTTTAAAAAGCGTTTCTAATTCTTTATTTAATGCTTCTTCAGATAAAAGGGGTTGCTGTGTTTGCTCACGAAGGATTTTTTTGTTTATTGCTTCAAGTTGATCTTTTACAACAGTGAATAATGTTTTTAATGTAGGTATGGCAAACGTAGTGGGAAGCTCTTCTTTACGAATAATGATTTCATTGCCAATACGTATATCAAGATTGTTGTTATACTTTTTTTCTAATAGTTCTTTTAACGCTAGCGCGGGATTGCTGATTTGTTGCACTTCATAAGGAATATTTTCAACCTGTTGCCACATATAAGAAAGGCCCAAGCCCCTAGCTTTGTTTAGTTTTTCTGTATCGATAGTAAATTTACTAAAGAGCTCAAGAGCTTTTTCAGGAACATATTCTTCGCGATTATGCAAAGGCGTTTCACCATTTAAAGGAAATCCTTGCATATGAATAAAAAAGAGATTTTTAGTGCGGTCAACGTTGCCAAATATAAGAGCGTTGTTAGTGTCAAAATCAATTTTGTAATGCGTGTATTCAGGTTTTTTAGTATAACCAAAGAAGCGGCCCGGTGTAACAAATCCTTTTGCTGCATAATATTCATTAAAACGGCCAGATGCAAAAGGATATGCTGATCCCTTAACAAACCAAAGTTCTGTATTCATATCCCCATCATAGACACTGCGAACATAATCTTTTAAAAAATTATAAATAGGTTGATCAGCAGATTCCTCTATAATGAGTGTTCCCTGTTTGAATTCTTGGCCTTTTTCTATATAAAGTGTCTTCATGAGGTCTATGATAGTTTGTACATAATCTTTTTGAGAAATGGTTGGCGCTACCAGATAGTTATGAGCCATGAGCTCTTTGGCACGGTTAATAGTTTCTGTGAATTTATGAGGAATTATTTTTATACTTTTTAGGAACGTAGATTGTAATTCTTGTACTTTTTTTTCGTAAGCTTCTTTAAGGGCGATTTGGTCTTTTATTTCAGTATAATTTTTTTTGAGCGCTTCGTAGCGCGTTGTAGCTTCCTGCGGATTTAATGACGCATTAATTTTTTGTATATCATCCTGCAGAGAGGCAGAAAGATGTGCCACGAAGAGAATTTGGATGATAAGCGTAATAATAAATTTACTTTTCATCGGAACATCCTCTTTAAGAGGCGCACAGAGCGCCCCTTTTAATTCTTAAATTCCCAGAAATTTGGATATTTATTTTCAAGCTCTTTTTCTTTTTGCTTATACAGTCTATCTAAAGCCCTGCGTTGTACAGAACCCTTAGGGAATTGATTTGCTACATTATCTTTAAACCAATCTTCAAGCTCCTCAAAGTTGGTTACATCTAAATTCGTAAGTTCCTCTTTAATTTGAGAAAAAGTTTGCTGTTGAGCAGCTCTTCTTTGTTCTGCAGCATTAATGCCCTGAGTAAGCATTAAACCACCGAGTACTAGTATTAGTATTTTCTTCATGAGATTCCTTTTTTTAAAAAACTATTATTATCTCTAACTATACGCTATTTTGAGCATAAAAATCAATAAAATAGCCACTTGGGAGGCATTTTCAGGTTTGGGATTGTTTAAAAATGCCTTTGAGTTGGGCTGGGCAAAAAGAAAGAGGCGCGGAGTTTTATCCCTGCGCCTCTTCTTTCTTAGATTTTTGAACATGAGTATTATTCTAACGGTTTATACCCGAGTTCTTTTACAATATCAATATCAATTTCAGGTTTTTCTATATAAGGGTTGAAGAAAGACTCTGATTCTAATATTTTTTGAGCTTCTGCTTTAAAATATTTTTCAGCGTTTTTAAAATGAGGGTCTGCTGCTAATTCTAATGCTATATTTAATTTTTCTAAGGGCGTGTAATCTGGCGTTGTAAAGAGGTATGAGGCAATATTGCTGATTACATCATAGGGCATATTTGCTCCAGGTAGCTTCTGTTTAAAAGCAATGATGGCACCCCATACTTTACCAGTGTTGCCGCCAAGGATTTTTCCATGAGAAGCATTCAATTTGTGGGCAGTATTATTTAAAATTTTTTTTGCTTTTTCTTTAAAAGCAACTTCAGCTATTTCTGGTAAAAAATCATGTTGTTTTCTAAGTTCAAAAAGCCCTTCTAGATTTTCAGGTGATTTTTTTACATCAGTAATAATTTCTTCTGTTGTTTCTTTTTCAAGCTCTAGACTTTTTTTAGTATAAGCTTTTGCTACAGCAAGGTAACCCGGGTCATTTTCTGTCGGGTATTCAATAAGTGCATTTTGATAAGCTACAGCGAGTTCATCAAAATTTTGTGCGGCATTGATTGCCTGAAGATGGTGCTCTAATTTTTCAGGTCTATCACTTGCATTAAGAAAAAGCGTTGCAAAAGCAAGCATGATGGTCAGAGTGAAAATTTTATTCTTCATGAGATTCCTTTTTTTTAAAAAACTATTATTATCGCTCACTATACGCTATTTTGAGTATAAAAATCAATAAAATGGCCATTTGGATGGCATTTTCAGGTTCGTGCGTTTTTAAAAATGCTTTTGATTGCTAGGGTAAAAGAAAGAGAGGCGGGGATAACTCCGCGCCTCTCTTGTTGTATTGTTTTACTTTGAGATAAGTATATAGAACAGGATATCTTTATGATTATCCAATATGTGCTTTTGCTGAGAAGTAAGATTCTTGGTTTTCAATACTTCTTTAACCTTTTTATTAAGTGCATTCTCTATTGATGGGAAACGAAAAACTTCTAGAGCTTCAGAATCGTTTTCGATAAAGTTTACAAGCTCTTCTGCAGTTTCAAAGTTTTGTATCTTTTGAGTGATTTCGTCTATACCTTCTTTGAAGGTTGGCTCAATTTTCTTAAGTTGACGTTCAAATTCATCTTTAAGTACAGCAGGAATATTTGGAGCAAGAGGAGCTATGACTTCCACAGTCCACCATTGGTGAAGATCATTCAAGTTTGCTGCTTTAAGATTTCTAAGTTCATTCAAAAGTTTTCCAACGTTTTTTTGCTGTTGTGCAGCATTAATGCCTTGAGTAAGCATTAAACCACTGAGTACGAGTATTAGTATTTTTTTCATGAGATTCCTTTCTTTTTTAAATACTACTATTATTCCTCACTATACGCTATTTTGGTTATAAAAATCAACAAAATGGGCATTTGGATGGCATTTTCAGGTTTGGTGGCTTTTAAAAAGGCCTTTGGTTGCTAGGGGGGCAAAAAGAAAGAGAGGCGGGGATAACTCCGCGCCTCTTTAAAATATCTAAAATATTATTGATTTAATATTTTTACTCATTCAAACGTTCTTCCAACAAGCCTTTGTAGGCAAGCTTGAAAGCATTTATTTTTAAAAATATTTCTGGTTCAGTTATAGCTTCTTTCTGCAATTTTTTTAATTGCTCAACGAAAGCTTCTTCTAGTTCCATTGATTGTAGAATGGCTAGAGCATCTTTGTCTTTAAGTATAAAATTCTGAACATCGCTTACGTTTTTAAGATTTTGAATTTTGCTTTTAACTTCTGTTACCATAGCGTTGAAGCTTGAATCAATTTCTTTACGTTTATCTTGATAAGCTCTTGCAAGAGTTGAAAAGTCTTTACTCTCAACTTCACCTTCGTTAGGAGCAAACCTAAAGTAAACGTTATTTACAAACCAATCACGAAGTTGTTCAAAGTTTTCTGCCTTTGAATTTTTAAGTTCAGACAAAAGTTGATTAACGCTTTTTTGCTGTTGCGCAGCATTAATGCCTTGAGTAAGCATTAAACCACTGAGCATTAGTATTAGTATTTTTTTCATGAGATTCCCTTCTTTTTTAAATACTACTATTATCCCTAACTATACGCTATTTTGAGTATAAAAATCAATAAAATGGTCATTTGGACGGCATTTTAAGGGTTGGTGGCTTTTAAAAAGGCCTTTGGTTGCTAGGGGCTAAAAAAGAGGCGACTTCGTTCAAGGATGCGGTCAAATTCATGCGGATTTGCAGTAGGTTCTGCTTGGTTGCGAATAAACGTAATACCCAGAAAACCCTCTTGTTTGGGGGTGTAATAAATGAGCTCATCCCGTTGAGAACCATCTTTATTGGTTTGCGTTACTTTGACATTGATCAAATACTGGCGCTGCTCTTTTGGTGCTTGGTTTTTGAGCATGAGCAAATGTCCTTGCACGGGAATAATGCGTTTGTCGTGTGTGAGTTGTTTTGTGCCAAGTCCTGAACAGTTAAAGATAGTTGCGGCAGAACATTCATCAAAGTCGGTGATTTCTTTTTTATATAAAGGAATACCCAGCTGCTGCACGGTATTTTGTAATTCATGCATAAGGGCAGTGGCATCAATAAAAAGTGTTTGATATTGCATGAGGTTGTATGTTTTGCTTTCACCAAATGAAACGGTAACCGGTTGTGGTGCTGCCAATAATCCTTTTTCTATAAAAGGTTGCAAGCCAGGATCCATGCTGTGGTCAAAGTAACCGGGTAAAAACTGTGCACCTTGGTATATGAAGGGATGTTTGTGTTCGATGATCTGTTTGTAGGTTAAAAATGAACGTAAACTGTAGGCTGCAAAAATTTCTTTTTCATGAGGCAATGATGTTCTGCGTGGGCGTGGGAAAAAAAAGCCCGCTGCTTTGTGTGAGGGTAAATTTTCTGTTTGCTTGGCAACAATGTGGACATTGTATCCCTTGCGCTCAAGAGTGATTGCGGTCAACAATCCATAACATCCGGCACCAATAACCGCAATTTCGTGTAGTTTTGAAATACCTTTTGTAGCGCAATATTCTTCAAATTGACGAATGGATTCTTCAACGCACCCAAATAAAAAGGTAAGGCCAGCGCCCCCTTGGCCATAATTGTGACAAATCAGCTTGCCATTACGTTTTTCAAGGGAAACATAAAAAATTCGTTCACGATGCGCACGAATGCAGCTAATTTTTTCATGAATATGCTCATCAGAAAGAGCAGGAGGTGTTAAGGTAATTATGCTCACAATGGGTACTTTTATTATAACGGTTTTTTAGTAGTATAGCGTACCCATCGTGTTTTTGATAGTAATTTTTGCGCTTTTATCCTTCGATACAATGTGCTGCGCACATCACTCAGGATGAGCGCTTTACATAGAATTATAGTTTAATTTTTCTTAGAGCTTACATTAGTTATTTAAAACCTCGAATATCGAAGCGCTCATCCTGAGTGTTTTTCCGTTAGGAAAAATGTATCGAAGGATAAGAGCGGGAGTATTGATTTTCTAATACAAAAGCATAATGAGCGCCATCAGCGCCATTAATAAATCTTCTGCCAAGGTGACATAGGTCATAGGTACGGTAAAAAGAGCACCAAGGCATGCGCAGACAAATTCTCTTTGTGCTGCTAGTTCTATTGCAACGCCGGCAGCACTAAAAAGCATCACAATGAGGGTTATAAGATTGGTAGCAAAGGGTGCAAAGCGTGTAAGATAAGCGATTCCTAATGCCAATTCAATAAAGGGATAACTATAAGCATACATAATGCTTTGTTTTGCAAGGATATCATACATAGCATACGCTTTTACAAAACCATGAATGTTGATAATTTTTAAACTGCCAAAAATAACAAAAAAGAAACCCATAAAATCACTCATGGCACTCATCCAGTGCCAACCGCGGCATCCTTGGCTCATCCATGTTAAAAAAAGTATAATTGTAAACATGGCAATAAGCGGTAAAAAATCACGAACCGTATAGTGTGCTTGCATAGCATTTTCCTTTCTTTTTGTGATTTGTTATACTTTAAACGTTTATTCAACTCTGTTTTTTGCAGGAGACCTTTATGAAAAAATTTTTTCTATCATTTCTTCTTATTTCTTGTGTTACCGCACAAGGTAGTTTTGAGTCAATAGTTCATGAAGTAAAAGAACGCGTGCAAGATGCACGTTGTTATAGTCGCTACTATGGGCCCTATGTAGTTGGTGCTCCTATAGCGCTCAGCGGTTTTACGGTTAACAAAGAAGTGGGGTTGAGTATTTTTACGTTAGCAGGTCTTTATTCAGTATATGCTGCCGTACAAGGATATCGTGAAATTCGTGACATTGCCCATAAATATGCGGTAACACCAAAAGCGGTTGATTATTGGAATAACTTTTATAGCGATGAACCATTTTTATTGTGTCGCTGGCGTCAGCAAGATGATCGTTATAATGACGGTTATTATTGGCCAACAGCATGGTTGTGTCATGAAGAACAGCATATGGTGCGCAAAAAATTAATTGAAGATGTTCATGCACAGCGTATTGCGGTTACGCTTAATGGCAAAAAAATAACACAGCCAAAACCATCTCAGCTTATGCAAGCGCTCACACAAGAAATACAAAGTTTAGAGCAGGATAAATGTCGTTTGCAAGCGTATACACCTATTTATCGCTCGGTAGAACAACCAGAAGATTTTCATCCAGCATTAGGTATTTCTAGAATTTTGTGGCCAAATTACAATAGGGCTTCACAACTGTATATTGATATTGTGCAGATGATGAAACGTCTTGAAGTACTACGTTCTATTGTAGGTAAGTTGCGCTCTGAATTGGTTGATGATCGTTGGCCAAAGGCGTAAATTTAACTGATAAATTCAAGCAACTTATAATCTTTAATAGTTTGAATAACGGTTTTAGATTTATCAAGTCGTAGGAGCGGTTCTTTTTTAAGATATGCTTGTTTGAGCTCTTCAACCGTTTTTATATCTTTAAAAATATGATCAATAGGTATTTCATGTACTTTGCCGTAGCCATGACTGTAATGACGAGCTTCTATAATCGTATTTTTTTCAATAGATCCTATGACCATAACATGGCCTGGAATCCACATGAGATCTCCATTCTGAGCTTTTGTTTCTTGCGTATATGTTTTTAAATTTTTTGAGAGCGTTGTAGTGTTTTTGTAATAATAGGGTAATCCTGCTGTTTGTGCTGCGCGTGCAATAAGGCCAGCGCAATCAAAGCCAGAAAGTGGATTGCGCACGTCATGACGTTTGAAAATTTCAACTGGTTTTTGATAATGATCTTTAGTTTGTAGTACGGCAAATGAATCCTCTTTGCACATGTGAGTGAGGCTACAACCGCCCCATACATAAGGAACAAAGCCATGGGTTGCTTGAGCCCATTGACGACACAACAAGACAAACAGTTTTCTTTTTTGTGCGCCAGATAGTTCGTCGGTGCATAATGCCGCATTGCTTGGTACGTGAGCAATGTGCATACGCATTGTTTTAGGATCAAGGATATAGATAGGTGTTTTGGCAGCTTCTTGAGCGCCTGCTTGTACAAAACGGGTGCCTACTGAAAAGGTGTAGCCGGAAATAGTATCTCTAAATGGCTTTAAAAGTGTTACTACTTTGTGCGGATGTTTCTTGTGTGGTGTTGTGTAGGAAATGGTCGGTGGTATATGTTCTAAAGAAATTGTATGTTTTTTGAGATGCTCAAGAGGAACAATATTCTTTTTGAGTGTCCAGAAGGTATCGTATTTTAGAGAATCTTTATCTTTTTCGTAAAAAAAGTTATATATTTTAACAAAAACCTCATCATGTTTTTCTTCAAGCACTGTTACCTGTTCTCCAAATAAAGCTTGATGAACACGTGGGCAGGCGAACTCTCCTTTTTTTCCGCAGATAGCCAGCTTTTTATACCATGGCTCGGCAGGAATTTTAGGAGATTCTTGAAGGGATTGTCCAGCTAGATCGGCAACCGGAACGGCAATCAATGCATCATACGGTTTTGTTAAGCCATAAAAATAGGTAGGTAGAAAGAGTATTAGTCCTAAAATAATGTGTATGGTCATGATCTCACCTGCTTGTTAAATTAATTTTTTGAAAACTTTAATAAATCACTACTTATTATTATTTTCTATTTGAATAAAAAATATCAAGAGATAAGGAGAGAGGCTGAGAATATATTGATTTATGAGGTATGACTTAGCTATGCTCAATCATAAGGTGAAGGATTTTCGTGAAATATAGTCTGCTGAATGCTTTTTTTCTTGTATCTTTCATGGGCGCTGATGTACCTACGCCTCCTGCATGGACATGGTTATATAAAAAAACGTTTACTGCTGCAGAAAAAGCATGCCATGCTTATCGTTCATCACTCTTTTTTTCAAAAGAGGATACGCCGCAATTTAATCAGCTTATTTTTTCTTGGAATGCGTTTAGGCCAGAAAAAGGATTTTATCGTTTTAAAGCACGTGTTCGTAATGCCAAAACTAAAAAATGGTATAGTTGGCATACTATGGCAGAATGGGGTAATGACGTGCAGCGCTCATTCCTAGAAAAAAGTTTATGGGGAACACAATTTTTTCATGTGCGCCTAGAGCTTCCCGTACATCATTATGCGGATGCTCTTGCTATAAAAGTAGAAGCAGTTGATGGTGCAACATGTGCTGATTTACATGGTTTATATGTTAGTGTTTCTAATTTACAGCTATTTTCGCATGAATCGGTACAGCAGTTAGAACCATTACATTCATTGCATATACGTACTGTTCCTGCGCTTTCTCAAATGCTTCTAGATCACCCGAAAAAAGAGGTTTTGTGCTCGCCAACATCGTGCAGTATGTTGATCAGTTATCTGACAAAGAATAAGGTTAATCCTGTTGAATTTGCTACGCGTGCACATGATAAAGGATTAGATGCCTATGGTAGTTGGCCATTTAATAGTGCCCATGCATTTGAACTGTGTAAAGGGAACTATGGTTTTTATGTACAGCGTTTGCCGTCTTTTGCTGCATTGTATAAATACATTCAACGAAAAATTCCTGTAGTGGTCAGCGTGCGCGGGGCACTTAAGGGAGCACCCAAAGATTATAATGACGGCCATTTGTTGGTGGTTGTCGGTTGGGACGCTTATACAAAAAAAGTAATTTGTCATGATCCTGCTTTTGATTCTCTTGATAAAACATGCATAGCATATGATGCCGAAGCATTTTTAAAAGCATGGGAATGTTCCCGTCGCTTGTCATATATTGCACAACCTTTGAGTTAACTATTTAATTTATTGACAATCTGAAATATAAAGTGTTACCTTCTTAGTAACAGATGATGTTTGAGAGGGGGACCTTATGAAACAATTTTTTAGTATTGTATACATTCTGAATGTTGTGTCGGTATGCGCCGCTAGTAATCAACTTATGAATCTTTTTCACCATAAAGGAATTTTGGGTGATAAGATTGTATGTTATTTTAATGAAGAACCGAATTGTCAGGTAACGGTATTACAAGAAACAGACAAAGAAAAGCAGGTTGAATATTTTATCCCGCATGGCACGGTGAATAATGCTGTACGTAAAATGGTTGATGCACTTAATGGTGCTCAAGGTGCTCATTATATCGTTAAGGTAAGTCAAGAAAAAAAGCCACGTGAGGGTATAAAATTTATTATAAGTTATAACCCTGCAATGATTGTATGTGATTATGGCACGTGTGATTCTATTAGTATGTATAAAAGCTTAGTTTTTAATCTGCATAATAAATCTAAGTTGCGCTCTATTGAAGCGTATAATGGCTCCGTGCTGCGCCAAGCCTCTTGCAATAAAAAGCCTCATATTATGCTTGATTTTGGTCATGGCGGGCATGATCTTGGTAAAGTCGGCTGTTCTATGATTAAAGAAAAAGATATTAACATGCAGGTTGGCAAAAAGTTGGCATCATTGCTTGAACATAAAGGCTACGAGGTTTCTTTAGTCCGTGAAAATGATACGTATGTTTCTCTTGATGCACGTACAACGCTTGCTAATAAAAAAAAAGTAGATCTTTTTGTTTCCTTACATTCTAATGCTGGCAACCCAGCAGCTTCAGGTGTTGAAACCTATTGGAGTCCACGAGCCAGCATTAAAAGAACTGTTCTTGCAGGAAATAAAGAGCAGGATTGTGAAACGGCTATAAAAAATTCTTTTAAGCTCCTTGATACTGCAAGTAAAACGCTGGCAACAGAAATTCAGAATAATGTTATAGCTTTAGTGTCTCAAAAGCATCCTGTTGTTAATAGAAAAGTAAAACAATCAATTGCACAGGTTCTGCTTGGGGCAGATATGCCTTCAGCGCTCATAGAAATGGGTTTTTTGTCTAATCCGCTCGAAACCCAACTTCTTGCAAAAGCAGATTATCAATATTTACTTGCACAAGGTATTTGCAATGGGATTGATTCTTATTGTAAGACTGTTAGAATTGTATAAACAAAAAAAGATTGCAACAAAAAAGATAACAATGATACAATGCAATTGTTAGGGTTGTTTTTCTTATCAAAAAATTATAACTATTAGTGGAATATTACGGTGCTAGCAAAAATTTGGGAACAGTTTTTAGCTATTGTGCGTGAAGAAGCAGGGAGTCGTGTTGTAGAAACATGGCTCAAAGCGGTTTCTTTATACCAATGGGATGCTTTAGAAAAAAAGGTATTCCTTTTGGCGCCCAATTCTTTTGTTAAAGAATGGATTAAGAGCAACTATATGGCGTTGTTTGGCACTCATTTGAGCCGACTTTTGCACGTTGATGAGTTAAAGATAGTGTTTGTTGATGCGGAAGCTTCTGATGCTCAAGAAGAGCACAGAACAACTATTATTCCAGCACATAGGGTTTCTGAAGGTCCTTCAACGGCTCTTTCTTTAAAAAATAACCAAAAAAATCGTTACCATGTCAATAAGAATTATCGTTTTGATACGTTCATTAAAGGGCCTAATAACCAGATGGCCTATGCTGCTGCGCTGGCTATTACCAAGAAGCTCGGTAAATTGTATAATCCACTTTTTATTTATGGTGGTTCTGGGCTTGGTAAAACGCACTTGCTTCATGCTATTGCCAATGAAGTTAAACGCCAATCAGAAGATATTCAAGTTTTATACCAACCGGCTGAACGCTTTGTGAATGAATTTATTAACGCTATACGCTTTGATAAGGTGCATGCGTTTCAAGCAAAATATAAAAATATAGATGTTTTTTTAGTTGATGATATTCAATCAATTTCTAATAAAGAGCAAACACAAGAAGCATTTTTCCATATATTTAATGCTATGCATGACGCGCATAAACAAATTGTGTTTTCAAGTGATGCGTATCCGGCCGATATTGATGGTCTTGCAGAACGCTTGCGTTCGCGTCTTGAATGGGGCTTAGTTGCTGATATTCAAGTTCCTACGCTTGAAACAAAAATTGCTATCTTAAAACGCAAGGCGGAACTTAATAATTATGAATTACCCGACGATGTTGCGCTTTTTGTAGCGTCACGTGTTGTATCAAATGTGCGTGAGCTTGAAGGAGCTTTGATTCGTATTGTAGCATTTGCTTCATTGACCAAGCAGCATCTTACGCTTGAGCTTGCCAAAAAAGTTTTAACACGCACGGAAAGTTCTAAAGAAATTGTCATTGATTTTGATCGTATCGTTAACCTTATTCAATCGCATTATACCTATACTCTTTCTGATTTGCGTTCACGTAATAGAAGCAAACAGTTGTCTTTGGCGCGCCAAATTGCTATGTATTGTATGAAGAAGTATACATCAAAATCGTTACATGAAATTGCCTATTACCTTAATCGGCAAGATCATTCTACGGTTATTCATGCGTACCGCCATATTGAAAAAAAGATTAAGGAAGATGAGTTGTTTTGTCAGAAACTTCATAAGCTTGAGCAGGAGGTCAGGTCATAAAACCCAAAAAACGAGGGAGAGGGGATATGAACTATACAAAAGGTCTTTTCATAGCACTAGTATTTGGTACTTTTTTTGTAATGGAGGCATCACTTTCAAAAGTGATATGTTCTTTGGAAGAATTTATACAGCATGAAATTCCGAGCGCAGACCAACGTGAATTTCGTCTTTTTTACAATGATTTAATGCATGATCAACAAAAGAAGAAGTTAAGCTTAAGTCAGTCAGACCTTAAGCAGGTTCAAGAAGAGATTACTGCTATGCAACGTGCTGGTAAAACATCTCTGGAAGTTAGAAATCCTTCTTTAGCTCAAAAAGTAGCGCTGAATGAAAAAAATGTATCGGTACAAAAAAATATTAAAGAACTTCTCTATCGCTATGGTGCTTACGAGAAATTCTGCAATAATCGAGCTGGAAAATTAAAAAATATCATCAGTAAAACACGTGCGTATATGAAAGACACCAGCAATAAAATGATGGCATTTTTTAAACGTAATCGCTCAGAAAAACCTGCTTAGTTAAAACTCTTTCATGGGCCAATGGCGCCGCCTTTGATTGTGGCGGCGCATTTCTTTTGTCCTACCCAGGGCATTATCCAAAAGTTTGAATCCCAAGTTGGTGTACCATTGTAAATAACTTTTGCAAAGCGGCGGATTATCATAGCCAACCATAGTGGGAAAATGCTCCGTATCTATAGGAATAATTTTTTGTGTTCCTTTTTCAACAGCATAATTATTAATGTGAGGATCTATATCTTGCTGTAGATAGTTACTTAAACTCATAGCCGTCATGCGATCGTGATCACTTTTTAAGCTAAACATACGTTTAACATCAATATAATCACAAATAAGGGCGTATACTGCGGGAATATCCGTAGTACGTGTTTCTTCCGGGCCCATGTTTTTTCCTGTTATGGTGAGCCAACGAGGATTGCGTGGCAACCAGAACCATTTTCTTGGAAATGCAATTTTATCTTTCCAGTAACTATTTTGTTGAACTTTTTCACGTAGTCGTTCTAGATTTTTAATACGAGTAAAGCCGCTTAAATGTCGCGTTATGCCGTTGCCAAGAATAAAAAGAGCGCTTGTTTCAAAGCCTTTTGAGAGTGGGCTTACAAAACTTTCTGGTGTTTCTACAAAAAGTTTGACTACAAAGGGGTAGTTTTTAAAGCGCGCAATGATGAGCCCTGTTTGATCACGTGTATTAAAATCTCTTTGTTTTAAAACAGTAAAATGGGTGAACTCTTTTTTCTTTTCATGTACCTCTTTGAGTAAGTGTTGAACTAACTCTGATAAAACAGCGCCATTTACGGTTTGTCTGCTATGTCGATATGTAATGGGGCCGTAGGGCAAAAGGTGATCATAAAAATGCTTTTTATCAAAAAGATTAAAATAAGGACCTTCTTGTAGGTGAGAATGTACTAAGCTGTACTGCGTTTTTTCTCCTTGCCATTGTGCACAAATAGTTGGCGCATGAGGATCAATGGGACGAAATGGACTGCGTGCATGCAGTAAAAAAGATGTAGTAATAAAGGTAATAAATATACTGTATAAAATTCTCATAATATTCCATATTTTTTATATATCTACTTTAGCCAAATTTTTAAGGCAATAAAAGATTTGTTCTATAATAATATGAAAAAGATGAAAGTAATCTACTATTTTTGGCAAAAAAGAATACCATTTGCATCATGAATAGTCCTCGTAGTATTATAGAAAAAAAGAGGAATGTTTTTGATAATGTTTCAGAAACAAAAAAAAGGGTGAAGTATGAAGTATTCAGATAAGCACGTTATGCTGCTTAAATTTCTTAATGAATTACCACGAAAGATGTTGTTGCTTGCTGATCATGATCATGCACCAGCGTTTGTGCTCCATGATTTTTGCAGCGAATCATATTTTAATTTAAGTAAAGCAGCATATTTTGTGGATAATCCAGATTTTGACTGTACAAAAGGGATTGCAGGTGTTTGCAAACATGAAGAAAGCTTTTGTACTATTCCTGATATTTGGCAAGAGCGTGAGCGCTATTGTTCCATTCTTGATTGTTCTCCATTCTATAAGAAGGTTCGAGATTTTAATCGACCAAGTGTAAGCAAAAATTGCAATGAAAAAGAGTGCGTTGATATTATAGCACATGAGTTTGATTTTACTGAACCGCGCTATATAACATGGCCTATGAAACATAATAATCATGGTATTTTTGTGTTTCAGGCTCACGATGGTGATCAGGAGTTGATTGATGAGCATTTAGAACATGGTGTTTATTATCTTAACTTTTGTCCGCTTGGGTAACCGCTACCTATTTACATATACGCAAGGCCTGGTAACTTTTGGCCGCTTAAATAGGCAAGTGTTGCGCCGCCCCCGGTGGAAAGAAAATCTATTTTTTCCGCAACATTTGCATTAAACGCAGCAGCTACTGAATCGCCGCCACCTACAACAGTATACGCTTTGCTTGTAGCAAGAGCTTCAAGGAGTTGTTGTGTTGCTTGCATGGTAGCAGGATTTGTGGGGAATCCCATAGCAGCATTAAAAAAAACAGTTTTTGCTTTTTGTATATGGGTGCAAAAATTTTCAGTTGTTTTTGGGCCAATTGCGGTACCAATGCCGTTTTCAGGAATTGCTTGTCCTTCTGTAGTAATAAGAGCGCTATTAATATTTTCCAGTGCTACTTGAAAATCTGAAGGCAGTACTATTTTTTGTGCGTCGGCTGTTGTTAAAAATGTTTTGATAGCATCAAGGGCTTCTTCATCAACAAGAGATTTGCCGGTAGGAATTCCTAATGCATGGAGTATGGTAAAAACTAAAGCAGGGCATAAAAGAATATGGTCTACTTTTTTTACTATGCTTTCAATGAAAGGCAATTTTGTTTTAATTTTGCCACCACCTAAAATGGTAATGAATGGTTTTTTAGGATCATTGATGAGTTTATTAAGATGAGTGATCTCTTTTTCTATAAGAAAGCCGATAGTTTTTTTATCCTGTTCATACAAAGCTGGCAATAGAGTCAGTGATGTTTCATTTCTGTGTAATGTGCCAAAGGCATCATTAACAAAAATATCGCCACATGATTTAAGTTGAAGGGCAAATGCTTCATCCTGTTTTTTTTCGCCAGGAAAAAAGCGAAGATTTTCAAGTAATATAAGATGAGATTTTTTTTCTTTGCTTTTTTGTGCTGCTACGGTTGGATTTTCTGCAAATTCGATAGCGTAGCCGTGATCCAAAAACCAAGGAATAAGTTGCTTGGTTGAATAATGTAAGTCTGGCCCTTGAGGCCTTCCTAAATGCGTAGCAAGAACTATGTATGCTTGTTTTTCTAACAGGTAATCAATGGTTGGCCTTACGGCCTGTAAACGAAAATCACTCATAATCATACCATCTTTAAGGGGTACATTAAAATCTGTACGCATGAAAACTCTTTCTTGTTCAAGAGACATAGATGGTAAGTGTGATATAAGGTGCTTCATAAAATACTCTCCTTTTTAATGCTTTATTAAAAATCGTGTATATAAACAACTTCAATATTATTTTTTTCAAATTCTTTTAATGAGCTTTGCAGCGTATGCACCTTAATAGTAATTGCTGCATAGGTTGTTGCTTTATCGGTAGGCAACTCCCATTCGTACTCTTTAAAGCAACCGTTGATGGTATCAAAAGCAGGAGTAAGATTTTTGCCATAACGTACTTTGCATTGTATTTCTTTATGTCCTGCAATTTCTACAATAGTACATGAATCAGGAAATTTTTTTATAGTATCTAAAAATAATTTGTAACGAGGAATCTCTAAAAGTTTGTAGGTATCATATTTTTTTTCTTTAAGGATAATATGCGCAGGCAGATTACTATCAAGAGTTTTCTCTGGATCATCTACCAATAACTGAATAGTTGCTGGTTCTTGCCCAGAATAGAGTGCTCTGATTGGTAAAGAAAGGAGACTTTTTGCCGTATATTCCACCGACATGGTGCATCCAATAAAAAGATTCATGAGCGTGTAGGGTGAAGTAATCACAGAAAGAGTACCATTCTTTTTTTGTGCGGTTTTGAATGATTTTGCAAAAAGATCCCAATAGGAAGTTATGCTTTGCATATAAGGAAATTCATAAAAAGGTATTTTTTCAATAAATTTTCCATATTCTTGAGAAATATCAACATTGTACCATTCTGGTGTTGTAAGGTATGTTGATATATTTTCGCGCACATAATCAGGATTTTCTTTAAGCTCATGGCTAATGAGAGCAAGTTTATCAGAAGGTGATGATGCTTGTTTGGTAAATCTCATCATAGTATTAAGACTAGGATCGCCTTTTTGTAAAAATTTCTGCGCATCAACTTCAAAGCCATGTTTTTTGAGAAGCTCTATCCAATACTCTAATGGTTGGAAGTTGCGATATTCTTTGCATTCAGCTTCTAAGCTTTCATTACCAATAGTGGCATTGAAAACAGTATGTGCCGCATGGACCATTGAGAGTGTTAGATCATCTTTTGCGTCATGATCACGCAATAAGAATATTCCACCTGGCTTCATACAGCGAGCTACTGATGCAACAAACGCATCAAGCTTTTCTACGGGAATATGATGAAGACCAATAAAGCAGATTACCAGATCAAGGCTGTTGCTAGGAATATCGCTGCTTTGTATTGGTTCATAATTGTTAAGTGGCACAAACGTATCATAAGGGAAGAGCGCATTAAAACTCAGGGACATTGTTTGAAAAAAATCACTGAATTTTTTCTGTTCATTTAAAACATAAATAGGACCAGTTATAGCTAGTTTGTTGCGTAGCACAGAAGTATAGGTAGCAGGTGTTCCAATTTCAAGGCACCCTTGCAGAGATTTTTTATTTTCGAGTAAATTAAGAGCCTGCTTTGAAAGAACTTTTTTCTGAGTTGCTAATGATTGTAACTTTTTTAAAGCAGGAACCATAGGTTCTATGCGATGCATTTTTTTTACAAGATGAGCATAAAATTCAGCATCATGCTGAGGATGTTTTTTTCTTTGTACGTTCTGTGCGAGATTATAAAATTGTTGTGTATCTACGTAGCGTAAAACATTTTCTAGAAATCCAGCAAACTCATTTTTTAGTGCAGACGAAGAAAATATATACTCTAAATGATGCGTAGAATTTCTCGGCTCATTAGCTGCTTGTAAGATATAAGGAGTCATACTGCTTGTTAAGATAAAAAGTAAGATTTTTTTTGTATTCATGAAGTTATCCTTTTGGATTACAAGGTATCTTTATAATGCATGTAAAAATGATTGACAAAACGCTCTTCAGGATCAACATTTTTCTTTAATGATAAAAATTCTTTAAAGCGTGGATAAATAGTATTGAGCTGTTCTTTTGTTGCGTACAATTGATAGGGTAAATAATAAGTTCCTCCTATGCTGTTTATTTCATTGATAAGCTCACGCGTCATTTTTCGCATATTCTCAAGTGCAGTAGAGGTCCTTTTGTGATTAATAAAAAGCACAAAAGCAAATGAATCTTGCGGTGCATAGGTAAGCATAGATTCGGTGTTTTTGGGAACATAACGAATAGTAATATTAAGTACATTCGCACGATAATCAGGTAATACTTTTTTGAAAATTTTTATACATTCTTGATAACGATCAAGGGGAATGAAATATTCTTGCAAAACATTTACATCTGAAGAATTATATTCTGAAATTCCTGCAATGGTTGAGCCCATAGCATTGTTTCGTGTTATTATTTCATTTTGCTCAATGATATTTTCTTCCAAGAAGGGGCGTAAGATATTTGCTGTATAGGTTTTCTTTAAAAGAAAGAAGGCAATTTTATCACGTGTTGCATTGCCTTGTTTTTTTAATGCAACATCAATTGCTTCTTGCGTAGCATCAAAATAGGTTATTGATAAAACATCTTCTAAATAAGAAAGAGGACTCATGGAAAGACGTGCTGAATGCAGCTGAACATTATTTTTTCCATGAATGTTTTTTTCAAAGTATGCAGGATATTCAGAGGTTTTTAATCGTTTAGTCTTTTTTTCCAGAACGCTATTTTCAGTAAGTTCTAATACTACTTCAACCATAATCCCAATAAGGCCATAGCCGCCTAGTGCAGCACTAAAAAGGTTTGCATTTTCTTCTCTGCTGCAGGTTTTTAGTGATCCGTCAGGCATGACCATAACTATTTTTTTTACACATGAAATGACCATTGGTTTTTTAATGTCCTGACCGTGTGCATTTACACTGAGGGATCCGCCAACAGAAAAATCATGATAGGATTGCATCGCTTTAAGAGCAAGGCCTAAACCATCGATGCCGCGTTGAATTTCTTCCCACGTTGCGCCAGTTTGGACCGTTAACTCTTTATTGACGACATCTATAGCAGTAATTTTATTAAGTTTACGCAGATCTATAACGATACCATTTGGGTATGATATATGACCGCCCTGAGAATAACGCGTGCCGCATACAGAGACTTTTAACCCTTGTTGGGCTGCATTAATAACAATAGCTTGAACATCTTGAACGGTTTTAGGATAATCGACCCTATGAACATAGGCGGGAGTAAGGCGCGTAACATCATTAACGAGGGTAGCGGAGTAAACGTTCTTTGATGTCCCTAGATAGAATATTGTACAAATAAGAAAGAACATTAAGCTGCATAGAGAACGTATATAATAATTCATGGTTATAGATTCCTTAGTAAGATTGAGCATATACTATTCTATAAGTATCACCTAATGATAATAATGATGAATTGTCCTTTAGTCAAAGGGTTATTTTGATTGCAAAATGGCAATTAAGGATTTAGGTGAAGGCTTAACTTGGAAAGCAGTTTACAAGAAGTTAAAAAACATTCCTCAAGAGTTGCGATAAAGAAATTTTCTGTGTTCGTATAAGGGGCAAAAGTGTTGCTCCCAAGCTTAAGGCAAGAATAATAATTAGTACCACTAGAACTGTTTTTGCATGAATAATAACGGGCACGTAAGAAATATAGTACGCATCAGGAAGCTTAAAAAGCTTATATTTGTTGGCAACGATTCCTATACCCAAAGCGGTAAGCAATCCTATAAAAGCAGCGCCAATACTCACCACCATTCCCACGATAATAAAAATCAAGCGACAGTGCCGTGGATGCAAGCCGATTGTTTGCAAAAGGGCAATGTCTCCCTGCTTTGAGGTTATAATCATATATAATAATGAAACAATACTCATGCTTGCAATAAAGAGCATAAGGATCAGAATTAATGCCATAGCATATTTTTCTAATGCAAGTGCAGCGACAAGAGATGGATACATATCTTTCCACGTATACACTGCTAAGTTAAATCGCTTTTTTAACTGTGCAATCAGTTTTGCTTCATCATTACTTGTATGGTGGCAAGAAACAAGAGAGCAACCAGAATCTGGTATGAGCGTTGCAAGAAATGAAAGAGAGCAAATAAGTAATGTTGTATCAAATTCTTCTATACCTGTTTTGAACGTGTCCCCAACGAGAGCAGTATATTTTTTAAGCGAAATAGTAGCGCCTTCTGGTGCTTGATCATCCGGTACCATAATATCAAGAGAATCACCATCCGTGACACGTAATTGGCGTGCTAACTTGCAGCCAAGAATTACTTTATTACCAGTAAGTTGTTGCGATAATGCGTGCTGCTGCTGTACGGTCAGACTAGCAAGAGAACTTGCTGAATGCTCAAGCTGAGGATCAATTCCTTTTATAAGAACAACAAGTGGTTTTTTTTGGAAAGATTGTACAAGGCCTTGATGCATATCACTCGGGCTGCAGCCAGTAATTTCAGGAAATTCATCGTGTATAACTTTTTGTAGAGCTGGAAAATGTATGTGATGATTTTTGCGTGCTTGTATAATAATATCTGCATGCATCCCTTTAAGCGCAGTATGCGTTGCTTGCTCAAATCCTTCCATAATAAACATGACAAGAGCAAGAGCTGTTGTTGCTACAAAAATGCCAAAAAAGCATACGTAAAGCATAGTGCGAATAGTTGAATGATGCGCTCCGGTTATATAGCGCCATGCAAGAAGCCAGGGTACAAACATAAATTCCTTGATTGCCCTTCGACTTACTTTGTTCGCTCAGGGTGACTGCAGTAACGGTCATACTGAGCGAGGGCTAGCCCGAGTCGAAGTAAAGTACACAAGAGTTTAATATATGTTAAACTTAAAAAAATAATGATTTCTTATAATAACGTAAATGCTGAATTCTATGAAGCTATATTTTTTGGTAACCATTCTTTTTTTATTACCAAGCTGTACGCCGTATGCACCGTGGTTTAAAGATGTTTTTTATCAAGGTGAACATACTGAATATCATAAAGATACCGTGCGGCAGTATATTCGTTCAGAGCATGTGTATGATGCTTTCTCAACGCTAGCGCATTTTGATGCCGTATGGCTTTCTTGCGAACTGCTCGATGCGTATGCTCAAGCGCATGCGCAGAAGTACTGTTTGGATGAATGTGCTTATAATTCTTTTTTGCGTGAGCAACATGCTGCTGTGCTCAACAAAACTTCTTTTTACGTGCTGAGCGCAATTCCTGATTGTTATGCAACAGCGCTTGATGATAAAAATCCTGTATGGTCAGCATACTTGGTTGTTGATAATGTATGCTGCCAGCCGACTATAATCAAAGAATGTAATATGCCTGTTGAATATCGTTCTTTTTTTGCGCGTGCATATAATCGTTTTAAAAAATCGTATGAAATAGTTTTTGAGCAGGTAGATGTTCAGCATGCAAAGATGATGCAGCTGATTTTTGCACGTACTGATCGTAAAGTTGTTTTAACGTGGCAGCTTGATGGGTGCGGTAAAGTTATTTATCAAAAACTTGAGCGTCATCCAGATATTTTGGTGTACGATTTAGAATGTTGTCCATAAAAAAAGGAAATGAAGAATATGATAACGATTGCATTAGGTGCTGATCATCGCGGTTTTGCATTAAAAGAATTTTTAAAGCAGCAAAAAATTACCCAAGAAATTGTTACATGGCTTGATTGTGGTGCACAAAATGATGAGCGTTCAGATTATCCATTATTTGCTCTAGAAGTAGCCAAAGCAATACAAGCAAAAAAAGCTTCGTGCGGTATTTTATTATGCGGCACTGGTGTTGGTATGGCCATAGCAGCAAATAGATTTTCTGGTATTTATGCTGGTGTTGCATGGAATCAAGAAATTGCGCGTAAAGGTAAAGAAGATGATAACATTAATGTTTTAGTTATTCCTGCAGATTTCATACAACAACACGATGTGCTTGCAATTGTACAAGCGTGGCTTGGTGCTTCCTTTAAAGAAGGGCGTTATGCGCAACGCTTGGCAATGATTGATGCAATAAAATAAGAAACATAAATTTAGTCTAAGAAATTAAATGTCCCGTCCTGAGCTCGACGAAGGGTCGAACCATAGGGACATTCTAAAAAACGTAATTTAATATGCGAATCCTGAAAGCTTGTCGAAGGCGGCATTCGGGATGAGCGAGATAATTAAAGAGCGCTCATGGTGAGTGTTTTTCCGTTAGGAAAAATATATCGAACCATAAAGCGCTTACATAATTATTTATTTTCCTCAACCGGCTCATCATTGATTTTTAGAATTTCCATCAAATCAACAGATGTTAACGTAAGTTTTTCTTCCAATGCGTCAGCAATTGCTTTCAGCTGTTGCTTGTGCGTTTCAAGAAGATGAGTAACCTGTTTTTCGCATGCCTCTAGAAGTTCATATGCTTTTTTATTAAGAATATTGCGTGTTTCTTTTGGCAATTGATCTTCGTACATTCCTTCATACACAACGTAGCGTGCTATATTTAATGCAATTGCTCGTTCATTGCCGTGGTAGCAATAACCAGAAGAGCCGAGTAATATTTTTTCAGCAATATGACCAGCAAGAACATTTTTTAATTCATTAATAACTTCTTCATGCGTTTTAATGGTATCATTATGCTGTGGCTTTGAACTAAATATTTTACCATACTCAATATATTGTTTTGGTAACGTTTTTTCTTTGCCGCCACTATTATATTTAGAAAAAATACTTTCTTCTTTGATTTCTGTATTAATTGCTTTGATCGTTACTTTAGTAAGGTGTGGTTCTTTATCAAGTAACAAGCGTGCAAGAACGTGACCTGCTTGGTGCGTTGCTAATATTTTCTTTTGATCATCAGGCAAATTAATAGCATCACTAATAATGTGGCGAATTGTTTCATCAAATGCTTCTTCCAGATGATCTTGCTCAAGCGATTGGCTGCGATTTTTTGCTTTTTGCATAGCGTTTGTTAAAATTGCTTTTAAATCCTCAAACGTGCAGCGATCTGTTTCATGTGCAAGTTTTTCAAGATAACTTTTTTTGATAGACATAATAGTTCTATTTTCTAATTCTCGCACCAAATAGTTCAAGCGATCATCATAGGTAGGATAATCAGAATACAAGTGCTCACCAAAACGTCCGCGACGCTTGAGGGCCTTATCAATATTTTCAGGATTGTTGGTAGCACCAATAATGATAACTGTTTTTGAGCTATCAGAAGAAATATTCATGCAGCCACTTAATGCGGTAAGAGCATTTGCTAATCCAGCACCATCGCGTTCATTTTGCCATGAGCACAAATGAATTTCATCAATAAATACAATGCACGGTGCATTTAATTTTGCGTATTTAATAATAGTATCTAAACCATGCAGTTGAACGTCAGCTGCGCTGAATACTAAGAATTCAAATTTTATACCTAATTTACGTGCACTGCCGGCAAGCGCTTCTACCACAAATGTTTTACCCGATCCTGGCGGCCCATACAAAAGATAGCCGGGTGAAGGAGCAATGCCCGCACGGTCAAAACGTTCTGGGTTACGAATATAATCAATTAAAAGCTGGAATGTTTCTTTGATATGATCTTTACCAATAATATCATCAAGGGTTGCTCGCGGCTCTTTTTTACCGAAATCAATTTTTCCGGTACCAGGACCACCGCGTAAATAACTGCGCACACCTTCCCAACGCAAGGAGCACCAATTTTTAAACTCTTGCCATGTTTCTGGATAAAATGAAACAAGAAGTGGCCAGGTAACGATAGTAGGAACGGCGAGGTTTACAAAGCCGATTTTTTCAAGCACATAATGTATTTTTGCTACGATGGTGGCATCTTTGTTAGGTTCTAGTATTTTATTGCCATGCTTATTGTGAGTATCGCCAATCCAATCTTTGATTTTCGATAATGGTTTTCCTATAAATGTTTTTTTATCGAACCATTCTTTTTTGGAATTAGCAATTACTTGATAACCAAAAAGACAACCAAGACCTGTTAAGAAAGCCTTTTTGCCAAGATTGTAACGCGTATAAAAATTTTCTAGCGTTCTATATGAACGATTCATAAAAGAGAGACCGACCATTTGTGTTTCTTGCACAAGAAGAGCCATGTTTTGTTGGCACTGGCTAATCTGTTCATCAATTTTTTCAAAATCAATATCATCATGAGCCATGCTGCGTTTAATGACCATCTGAAGATTAGGTTCTTCGAGTGTCTTAAGATTGTAATAAACAAGATTACGCATATGGTCTATATATGCTTGGGCGATATCCAAAAGCACTTTAATGCTATAAGGATCAACAACAACATACGATCCTTTTTTGATTTCTTGGATGGTGTTACGTATTTTTGAAATATGTTTGATAACCATTTTTTTATCAATATTACGCAACTGATTATTGTTTACCACCTGGGCAAGGTGTTCACAGTTTGCATCAAGGCCCTCAAAAAGTCTGAGTGTTGGCTGAATTTTCTCCTCAAGAAAGTCATTCTTCATTTTTTTTAATTCAGCTTGAACTTCAGGCGGTAGCTGCTTGGGATCAATCTTTCCATGCTCTTGTGCCGCTGCGTCTGCTGCATGCAACAGGGTAGAAGGTGCTAAAAAGCTCGAAACTACTAGGGCAAAGAAATAAATTCTAATATAATTTTTTATCACAGGTATTCCTCAAAAAGTACTTTGATGCTTCTTTAAAATCTATACAAAGATGGTACTAAAGAGGGAGTTTTTGTCAATTGCCTAAGGGGTTTTGAGGGGGTTTGCAGGCTAAAAGAAAGGGCTTTGGAAGCCAAAGCCCTTGAATTGGTTTATTGTAGACCTAGTGCGTTTTCTACTGAGTTAAAGAGTGAATTGAGTGGTCCTTGAACATAGTCTTTATAAACAGATTTTACCGATTCAAAGATAATAACGCCTGCCAGAAGATCAAGGGCTTTTTCCGCTGTTTTTCTTCTTACAGCATTTTCTTGTGAGTCGGTTGTATTTGCATATTGATCAGGAAGGTGCAATGTGTATTTATAGAATAAGTAAAGACCAGCTAAAGGTAATACGGTTGATTTACCTAATTGATAAATACTTGCAATAGGAGAGCCAGAGCGTGGCATCATTGGTTTCATTGGCATATCTTTGTCGCATGTTTTAGCATTGATGCTTCCGGCCACCAAAAGTGATGCTAGGAGTAATTTTTTCATAAGAACCCTTTTTTTGTTAAAAATGTTAAAAGAAATGTCTCTTGGCAAGCAAGCCTATGTCAATTGACAGTTTTGTCAATAGTAAGAAAATCAGATAAAAATTCTTGTGTCTTTTTGAATGAGTGTGTACGCTTTTTGGTGAATTGCTTATCGCAAATTAAAAACGTTTACATGTTTATACTTCGACTCGAGTTGAAACTCTCGCTCAGTATGACTGGTTTCTCGGTCTCCCTGAGCGAACAGAGTGAGTCGAAGGGTAAATATAATTTTAAAAGGAGTTTTTTTATGACTATGTCTAACCGTGTTCTTATATTTTGTGCATTAGCCGCGGCGCTGTCATTGGGTATTGTAGGTATAGTCAAAACTAAAAAAACAAAAGCTGAAAAATATGCTTTAAAGGCCGTTAAGAGTTTGAAAAATGTAGTACCACTTCTTATTAGTGGTTCTGGGGCTGCAGGAGGGTCGGCTGCTTTGTATGGATCGCGCTCTGACTTAAAAACTATTGTCATTGGGGGTGAAAAGCCAGGCGGTGCGCTGACAGAAACAAGTTATATTGAAAATTGGCCGGGAAGAGTAAAAGTACTCGGTTCAAAATTAATGGATGATCTGCATGAACAAGCAAAATCGTTTGGTGCAGAATTTTTAAATGATACCGTTTTATCTATAGATTGTTCTGAGTGGCCATATACGGTAAAAACTGAAGGTGGTTTGACGTTGCGTGTACTTGCGCTTATTTATGCAACCGGTTCTACGCCGCGCACACTTGGTATTCCGGGAGAAAAAGAGTTTTGGGGCAGAGGTGTTACAACCTGCGCTATTTGCGATGCTCCTTTTTGCAAAGGATATGATGTTGCCGTTGTTGGTGGTGGCGATACCGCAGCTGAAGAAGCGATGCAACTTGCTCCGTATGCAAAACATATTACTATTTTAGTAAGAGGTTCTGCTATGCGCGCTAGCGCTGCAATGCAGGAACGCTTGAAAGAGTATCCTAATATTGCTATTGCATATCATAAAGAAGTTAAAAAAATTAATGGCACTGATGGTCATGTTAGTTCAATTGACGTTTTGGATAACCAAAGTAATACAATGCAAACAATGCCAATACGAGGATTCTTTTTGGCAATAGGTCATGATCCCAATGTTGCTTTAGTAAAAGATTGTGTAGCGCTTGATAAAGAAGGATATGTTGCATTGGATAGCAGATCACAACGCACGTCAGTTCCTTTCATATATGCAGCAGGAGATGTCGCCGATAAACATTACAAGCAAGCGGGCGTTGCAGCAGGAGATGCTATAAAAGCGGCTCTGGATGCATTGGCAGATTTGCAAGAGCTTGGTTATTCAACTAAATTTGCCAAAAGTATTGAAAAGAATTTCTTTAGCCCGTCACAGGCAGAAGCAAAAGAGGTAGCATTAGTTTCTTCCGTCAGTGAATTTGAAAAGATAATGATGAGCTCAGATGCGCCAGTGATACTGGACTTTTTTGCTGAATATTGTCCAAGCTGCATGCGCATGATTCCGGTTGTAGAATCGGTTGCTTTTGAACTTGGCAACGATGCTTCTTTTTATAAAGCTGATATGGAACAGGCGCAAGAGCTTGCTCGTACATATAATGTTGAAAGCATTCCAACTCTTTTAGTGTTCAAAAAAGGAAAATTAGTCGGCCGCTATACGGAGGCTATGAATAAAAGTCAGCTTCATGAAACGGCAAAAAAACATATTGAAAATTAACTATTCAACGAGATATTTTGCATGAAGCAACTTGGTTTACTTCTTATTATTTTAGCGTTGCATACGGTGGGCGTGAGCTTAAGCATGCAGCAGCCCAAGCCTTGGCGCAGCAAAAGCTATGGTAAAATTCTAAAAAAAGTCGGTATAGATGGGGTTAGAGAGTTCGTTAATCAAGGCTGGGATGTTAACGAAAGGGATATTGATGGCGATTCAGTTCTTACGCATGCGCTTGGTTATGCACGAACTTTTAAATATTTGATTGAGAATGGTGCGAATATACATCAAAAGACTGATAAGCGTTATGGTCGTTATAATCATGAAGGAGAAACCTTTCTTCATCAAGCCGCTGAGTCTGCCTATTCTGATACGGTCCTCATACTTATTCAAGCAGGCGCTGATGTCAATGCGCTTACAAAGAAGGGAGAGACACCCCTTTTTTATGCTTGTAATGGCATGTATGAAGATGAAAATCATGATGAGGATAGAATTAAGACTGTGCAGCGATTGCTTGCGCATAGTGCAGACGTAAACAAAAGGCCTGATTGTGGCAGTTCTGTGCTCCATAAACTGACTGGTGAATGGGGTAGAGGGGTAAAGGTAACTGAGTTACTTCTTGCTTATGGTGCGGATGTAGGTCTGGTAGATAATAAAGGCAAAACATGTCTATCTTATGCTGTGGGTCGGGTGTATGGATTATACATGAAATATAGTTTGGCTCATAGTAATGTTGATTTAAAAAAAATGGAAGAGGATATTGGCCGGGGCTTTTTGATCACGCTTGAAGGCGGCATGCAATCTCTTATGAATAATACAGCTTCTAAAATGCGCGCATCGTATTTTTTACGCGATACTCTTACAGAGCTTTGTTTAATACGTGAACATGGCGGCGATTCTGTTTTTGGAAAAGATTTTTTGCCGCTTGATATGTTCAAACTTATTTTGAAAGAGACAAAAGATCAAAGTCAATCAACAAAAGTTTCTTTGCGCCCATCAGCAAGGCGCATACAAGAGATTATTACTTTTTTTAAAGATGAAGGTTTTGATCAAAGAGATCCCGGTTTTATGCAGCAGTTAGAAGAATATAAAAATAAACAATAAGAGAAAGAGCATGATGTATATAAAACAGCGTGGTTTACTTTTTATTTTGGCGTTGCATACGGTGGGCGTGAGCTTAAGCATGCAGCAGCAACCTTGGCCTTGCAAAAATTATTATAAAGCTCTCAAAGATGCCAGCGTAAAAACGATTGCCGACTGGCTTAAACAGGGCTGGGACATGAAGCAAAAGGATGAAACGGGCTATTCAGTTCTTTGGCGTGTACTAAATCGCCCTGATATGATTACCTTTTTGATTGAGCAGGGTGCTGATATACACGAACGTGATCATATGGGAAAAACCTTTCTTCATGAAGCTGCTTGGCAGGGTTGTCCGGAGGTTGTTGAGCTTCTTATTGCAAACGGTATTGAGGTAAACGTACTTACTAGTAATGGAACTACGCCACTTCTTGATGCTTGTGAGCGAACGCATGCAAAGGAGGAGGGTGATACGAGATTTAAGATTGCCCAACAATTGCTTGCTCATGGTGCAGATGTAAACAAAAGGCCTAATTATGGCTATTCAGCGCTCCATAAATTGGCTTACAGTGGTTTGACAAAGGTAGCTGGGTTACTTCTTGCTCATGGTGCAGATGTGAGTTATGTACATACCAGTCAAGATTCCAGATGGCCCAGTGCAGGATCCATGCTGCGTCGTGCTCTGCAGGAAGGAAACAATGACATTGCTCATTTATATATACAGTATAGTTTTGCTCATAATAATGTTGATTTAAAAGAAATGAGAGAGGATGTTTCTTGCGGGTTTATGGATCGAAATAGAAAATTTTTTTCTGGGAATGATGTTTCTGCTTGCTCTCTGCACATGCTCAAAGAGGGCATGAAATCTCTTATGAATGGTACAGATTGTAAATTGCATGCAACATGTTTTTTAGGCGACATGCTTACAAAGTTTTGTTTAATGCGTGAGCATTGTGAAGATTCTGTTTTTGATAAAGATTATTTGCCGCTTGATATGTTCAAACTTATTTTGCAAGAGGTAAAAGATCAAAGTTCACTAACAGAAGTTCTTTTGCGTCCATCACGAAAGCGCATACAAGAGATTATTACTTTTTTTAAAGATGAAGGCTTTGATCAAAGTGATCCTGATTTTATGCAGCAGTTAGAAGAATATAAAAACAAACAATAAGAGAGAGCATAATGTACAGAAAACAGCGTTGGTTATTTTTTATTTTAGCGGTGCATACAGTGGCTGTGAGCTTAAGTATGCAGCATCCTTGGGATTGCAATAGCTATTATGATGCTCTCAAAGATGCAAATGAAAAAACGATTACCGAATGGCTGGAGAATGGATGGGACATTAACCAAAAGGATAAAAGAGGCTATTCTGTTCTTCGGTCTGTAATTCGGCGTCCTGATATGCTTACATTTTTGATTGAGAAGGGTGCTGATATACATGAACGGGATGATAAGGGAGAAACCCTTCTACACAAAGCTGCTTGGCATGGCTGTCCGGAGGTTGTAGAGATTGTTATTGCAAACGGTATTGAAGTAAATGCACTTTCTCATGATGGAACTACGCCACTTCTTTGTGCTTGTGAGCGAACGCACGTAGAAAAGCAGAAGGAGGAGAGATTTAAGATTGTACAAAAATTGCTTGCGCATGGTGCAGATGTAAACAAAAGAAGTTGTTGTGGTAGATCAGTGCTTCACGAGCTGGCTTCTAAAGATTTAGTAGATATAGCTAAATTGGTTCTTGCTTATGGTGCGGATGTAAGCCAGATAGATAATAAAGGTAAAACCTGCCTATCTTGTGTTGCGAGGAATAACGTAAAAATGGCTCATTTATACATCAAGTATAGCTTGGCTCATAGTAACGTTGACTTAAAAAAATTGAGAGAGGATGGTTCTGGCTTTCTGCATAAATATATTGGATCGCAACCAGCGCTATCTCCCGAAAGTATTTTTTTCTGTTCTCTTCCAATGCTCAGAGAGCAAATGCAATCCGTTATGAATAATACAGATTCTAAAATGCGGGCATCGTATTTTTTATGCGATACACTTACAGAGCTTTGTTTAATACGTGAACATGGCGGCGATTCTTTTTTTGGAAAGGATTTTTTGCCGCTTGATATGTTCAAGCTTATTTTGCAAGAAGCTCGCACCATAAGTCAATCAACAGAAGTTCCATTGCGTCCATCGCTAAAGCGCATACAAGAGATTATTACTTTTTTTAAAGATGAAGGCTTTGATCAAAGTGATCCCGATTTTATGCAGCAGTTAGAAGAATATAAAAATAAACAATAAGAGAGAAGGCGTGATGTACAGAAAACGGCGTGGTTTAGTTTTTATTTTAGCGTTGCATGCGGTGAGCGCGAGCTTGGGGATGCAGCCTCCAAAAAGCTATTATGATGCTCTAAAAGATGCCAGTATAGAAACGATTGATAAGTGGCTTGAACAAGGCTGGGATATTAAGCAAAAGGATCAAAGAGGTTTTTCAGTTTTTTCGTCTGTACTAAATCGCCATGATATGGTTACCTTTTTGATTGAGAAGGGTGCTGATATACATGAACGTGATCATAGGGGAGAAACCCTTCTTCATAGAACTGCCTGGGAGGGCTGTTCGGAGGTTGTTGAGATTCTTATTGCAAGAGGTATTCAGGTAAATGCACTTTCTCATGATGGAACTACGCCACTTCTTTGTGCTTGTGAGCGAACGCATGCTAAAGAGCAGAATGAAGAAAGATTTAAGATTGTACAAAAATTGCTTGCGCATGGTGCAGACGTAAACAAAAGGCCTAATTATGGCAGTTCAGTGCTCTATAAACTGGCATATAGTGGTTTGATAAAGGTAGCTGAGCTACTTCTTGCTCATGGTGCAGATGTGAGTCATGTACATTCCTGTGAAGGATCCATGCTGCGTCGTGCTCTGCAGGAAGGGAACAATGACATTGCTCATTTATACATACAGTATAGTTTTGCTCATAGTAACGCTGATTTAAAAAAAATGAGAGAGGATCTTTTTTGCGAGTTTATACGTAAATATGCAAAATTTTTTTCTGAGGAGGGCGCTTCTTCTTGTGCTCTGCAAATGCTCAAAGATGACATGAAATCTCTTATGAATAATACAGCTTCTAAAATGCGCGCATCGTATTTTTTACGCGATACGATTATAGAGCTTTGTTTAATGCGTGAGCATTGTGAAGATTCTGTTTTGAGAAAAGATTATTTGCCCCTTGATATGTTTGAGCTGATTTTGCAAGAAGCTCGCACCATAAGTCAAACAACAGAAGTTCCTTTGCGTCCATCGCCAAAGCGCATGCAAGAGATTATTCGCTTTTTTGATTCTGATGCTGAAGAGTGTCGTCAAAATAGTTCTAGTTTTATGCAGAAACTAGAAGGATATAAAAGTAAGGAACAGTAATGCATAAGTACTATATTTTTTATTTAGCTGCAAGTCTGGTGAGCGTTAATTTTGGTATGGATGAAACGTCAGAAAAACCAAAATCATTACTTGACGCGGCAGGGCAAGGAAGCTTGATGCACGTTCAAGAATTTTGTAACAATGGCGCTAATGTAAATCAACGAGGTAAATATGGCCATACGCCCCTTGAAAAGGCTTTTTTGGGTAATCATCTAGATATCGCTCAATTTCTTATTGAAAATGGTGCTGATGTAAATCAAAGCGGTCAATATTTTACCCCGCTATTTCAGGCCATTCAAAAAGATAGCTTAGATGCTGTAAAATTTCTTATTGCACAGGGTGCCAATGTAAATCAACCATGTAATGACGATACAGGACTTCGCTTGGCAGCTGGAAGAGGCTGTTTAGATATCGTTCAATTTCTTGTTGCCAAAGGAGCTGAGGTAAACCCATTACCTACTAAATATGGGAAGCAAACGCCACTTCTTTCTGCCTTAGAAAATGGGCATCTAGAAGTTGCTGCCTATTTGCTTGCGCATGGTGCAGATATAAAGATCCCACTTGGAAAGGTAAAAGGGTTAATAGCTACTGAAAATTTAAAAAAGCTTCTACAGGAAGGTAAGTCAGCTATAGATCGTGAAAATTTTAAAAATGGGCTTAAAAATGAAGATTTGGATTATCATAAGGATGCAATCAATTCCTTAACAAAAAATCTAAAAGAACTAGCTGAAGAGTTTATTAATAATAAATTCTTTATCCCACTTGAACAACAATCATTGCTCACCTTATGCTGTACGCGTGAGCTGTGTCAGAATTCTTTGTTTTATAAAGATTTCTTGCCGTCAGATATATTCAAGATCATTATTAAGCAGGCAGAGATATTAGCATTATCAAATGTGCAAGCAACGGAGTTAGTGAGCTTTTTTAGGGAGATTGAGTATGAGCAAACTGATCCTGATTTTATGCAGAAGTTAGAAGAATATAAGAACAAGAGATAACTATGAAGCTCTATATTTTTTGTTTTGTCATAAGTTTGGTGAGCGTTAACTTTGGAATGGAAAGAAAACCAGGGCATTTTAGTTATGATGATTATCTTTTATTTGCAATTTCTGACGATTTAGTTAGAACTAGCAAGGTTATTCTTTTAGCGCAAAAAATTGAGCCATATGAATTAATTCAAAGTCAGTTCATAGAAAAACCATCTCATATTACTTCGATAGACAAGTTTGATATTATCAAATTATTTATTGAGAAAGGCTCTCAAGCAAGCGAAACAGGACGCTTAGATCTCGTTAAATTTCTTATTGAAAAAGGCGCTCGAGTAAATCAATCACCTTCTAGACTTAGTCCTTTTATTATGGCTTTGGAAAAAGGTTATTCAGATATTGCTGCATATTTACTTGTTCATGATGCAGATACAACAAGGCTTAAAGATTTAAAAGAAAATTATATAAATATTAAGCCATTGATAATAGAAACTCTTCAAAAAGCAGTAATCAGTATTATTGTAGGTAGTTTCTTCAACAAATTAGAACAACAGTCATTGCTTGCCTTGTGCCTTATTCGTGAATATTGCGATGATTCACCCTTTGGTAAAGATTATTTACCCCTTGATATGTTTAAAGAAATTAAAAAGCGGGCAGAGGCTTTATCGCTTTCCGTTTGGCAAACATTGGAATTAATAAGTTTTTTTAGGGAAATTGGTTGTGAACACAGTGATCCTGATTTTATGCAGAAACTAGAGCAGTATAAAGGTTTATAAAACAAAACTACTTTAAAAAAGCTTGAAAGTTCTTTTTCTTTTTATGTACTAATATATTTTATTGCAATCTGAAATTACTATTTGGTATTGTAAGAAGTGAATACGATTAGTAAAAAGGAAAAAGGCTATGCTCTTTATAAAAAAACCTTATACATACGCTCTTTTTTTGCTCTGCGCCCTATGGAGCGGAGGAGTTTTTTTATTAAGAGCAGAATCGCAGGATTCTTTTGCTCCTCATATGCCGGGGACTGAAATTCTTACCGGAACAACGCAAGATTATCTTGATAAACAAGGTAAATATTTATATGGCGCTAAGCTTGAATATGTCGTTTTTCCCTCTCAGCAGGCGCATGATTCTGATAAAATCCTTCATCGTCATGGTATTTTGTATCTGAAGCCTGATGCGCGTGGCACTATACTCGTGTGCCACGGTTTTAGCTGTGATAAGTTTGATATAGCCTTTATTCGCCGCGTTTTATTTGCGCAATACAATGTAATGTTATTTGATTTTCGTGCCCATGGCGTTAACGTAGCGCATGATGATTGCTGTACGTTTGGTAAAGATGAAGCGCTTGATGTAATGGGTGCCGTTTCGTATATAAAGCAGCGAGCAGATATACAAAATCTACCCCTTATAGGGTACGGTTTTTCTATGGGAGCCGTTGCTGCTATTCAGGCACAAGCAACAGATTCTAGTTTATTTGATGCGCTTGTTCTTGATTGTCCTTATGACAAAAGTGAAAATGTTATTAAGCGAAGCTTAGAGCATCTTAACTTTACTGTTTTTGGCTATACTTTTGAAATGCCAGGAAAACAGCTTCTTGAAAAATTTGCCTTTAATACCTATGTACAATCAGTACTTAAATTTCTTCTTAAAATAGTAGCGCGTCTTGATGCCACCGCAACAAGAACGTTTATGTATCCGCTTAGTCCTGTTGATTCTATTAAAAAAATAGATATTCCTTGTTTTTTCATTCATTGCAAACATGATGAAAAAGTTCCGGTGCAAGCAGCAAAAGCGCTTTATGCAAATGCAGGAGGCTATAAACGGCTGTGGTTAACGGATGGGCGTCGCCATTTTGATTCGATTTTTTATAATCCAGAAAAATATATTTATAAAGTAAATAAGTTTATTGATCACGTTTTAAATCAAGAGTTAGCACAGCGAGTGCAAAGTAAAGTATATATCGATAATCGTAATAAGAGGAGAAGATATGAAGCGTATCTTTAGTATGAGCATATTACTGCTCATTGGAACATCATCATTATTTGCAAAATTTTATGAACCTATGAGTGATGCACAATTTTATAAGCAAATAGAGCGCCATCCATTTACCGTTGTTTTCTTTGTACCCTATGCAGAAAGTCCTGCTGATGAAAAAAAGCTTGATATGATGGATGATGCTTTTGAGCGTTTGAGCAGAAGAGAGCGTTACAAAAAAACCGATGTTGCTTTTATTGTTATAGATTTAGCAGAACTTTCTGGGCTTGTTGCTGATTTTATGCTCAATATAAAAGTGCCAACCATGATGCTTTTTAAAGGTGGTAAAGTTGTCAAAAAAGCAGATGGTTCTATTTTAAAGCAAGAAGGCTTTCTTGATAAAACTGAAATACAAGAACTTATTGAAGAATATTTTGGGCAAGCATTGAACGATAGAATACGCCGTATGATTGATATAGCAAAAACACGTGAACAAGAACGCCAGCGCTTAGCACAGCAAGAAGCGCAGGCACAAGCTCAGCAGCAAGAACAAGCAACTACGCAAGTGGAATATGTAACACAGCCAGCAACAACCTATACAACGTATTCATATCCTCGCTATCGAAGATATTATGGACCACGATTTGGTGTAGGTTTAGGCTTTGGGCCATTCTGGGGCGGCGGCTGGCGAGGTAGAGGCTGGCGACGTCGTTGGTAATATAAAAATTAAAAAAGGGGCGTTGTTATGAATAAAAAAATTTTTGTGCTTGGATTATTATTGGGTGTTTCATTACTCCATGCACGTTTATATATAACAGAAGATGAATCAGAATTCTATCAACGCCTTACGTGTCCTTCATGTACTCGCGCACAATCAGTGCCCTATGAAGCATCGGTTAAAAATAATAATGGTTCAAGAACCTTAATTGCACGAATCACCGAAGATGGGCGTTGCTATAATGCATGTAGTTCTGAAGAATGTTGTTGCTGCATTGATTATCGTCACCCGCGTGGTATGTATGGCTTTATGGGCTATCCATATGGTTATTGGCCAGCATTTGGTCAAGGCTTTGGTTTTGGTGGTTACCGAAGACCGGGGTCAGATTTCGGCTTTAATTGGGGCTGGTAAGAATTTTTGTCCGATAATGCTTCGGCGTTGCTATGTAATAAAAAATTAGAGCAATTTTCTCCTTTGCGGTATACTTTCCTTATATGTTTTTTATTAATAAGGAAATATACGCATGAATACCATTACCCTTTCTCATGAATCATTATTAGAAAGTAAAAAACAGGGTTGTGCATTGTTTGTAGAACAAGATGCCCTGAATACGCAAGAAATTAAAGATATAGCAAAAGCATATTTCCCCTCGTTAACAACCTATTTCAAAGCGCATGATTTTACTGGTCAAGCAGGAAAAATAGTTGCATTGCCGGTTGCTGATGGCAAAGCAGTAACTATGATTTTTTTTGTTGGGCTTGGTGCACCAAAACAAAAATCGATTGATATTGAAACATTTCGTCGAGCATTAGGACTTTTAATAAAAACATTGCAACGACAAAAAATTGATAGTTGTTCATTGGTAACGCCAGAAGCATCATTATTTAGTGTTTCAAAAGAAACCTTAGCAAAAGAAGTTGCTATAATTTCTAATATGGCCGCGTATCATTTTGATGAATATATCACCAAAGAAGATAGAAAAGTAAATCAGAATCTTGATCTTACCTGGATTGTAAAAGCAGCTGATGCAAAAGAGTACAAAAAGGGTTTAGAGGTTGGTTCTATTATTGCAAAATCAATTAATAAAGTTCGTCATTGGATTGATTTACCACCAGTAGCATTAACACCTACCGAATTAGCAGGCAAAGCACAAAAGATTGCCAAAGAGCAGGGATTAAAAGTTACTGTTTTTAGTGAGCCTGAAATTAAAAAAATGGGAATGGGTGGTCTGGCAGGAGTTTCTGCTGGTTCTGAACAAGATTGCAAATTTGTTATTTTAGAATATAAAGCAAAAAAGAAAAATGCGCCGACTATTGCGTTAGTTGGTAAAGGAATTACGTTTGATTCTGGCGGCTTGAGTTTAAAACCAGCGCGCTACATGGAAACGATGAAAGAGGATATGTCAGGCGCTGCGGCAGTAATTGGCACGATGGAAATTCTTGCACAGTTGCAACCTGATGTGAACGTTTTGGGGATTACACCACTTTCTGAAAATTTACCCAGTGGTAAAGCGACAAAGCCTGGCGATATTCTCACCTTTTATAATGGTATGACGGCAGAAGTAAAAAATACGGATGCAGAAGGTCGTTTAATTTTAGCTGATGCGCTTTCATATGCGGTAAAACATTATAAACCTGATGTAATGATTGATATTGCAACATTAACGGGAGCTTGTGCGTATGCGCTTGGGCCATTCTTTACTGGCATAATGGGTAAACATCCAGAAGTTCTTCAAAAGATAAAAGATGCGGCCAAAAAATCTGGCGATTATGTTTGGGAACTTCCTTTTATTGATGACTATAAAGTTGCTATAAAATCTCCTGTTGCCGATATGTGCAATAGTGGTAACGATAAATATATGGCCGGTGCAATTACCGCAGGATTCTTTTTGCAGAATTTTGTAGGCGAAACGCCATGGGCGCATTTAGATATTGCTGGTACTGCATTTGATGTTCCTGATATTAGTTATTATGGCGGCAGTGGTGCAACTGGTGTAGGTGTTCGCTTATTTGTGGAATTAGTACTTAATTGGCGCTAGTATTATTGACAAATATTGCAATGAATCTATAATAAGCCCACAGAGATAACCTTTTTATAGCTTAGGAGTATTTGCAATGATGTTAAAGCAGCTAACATTTTTACTATTTCTTTTTTCTGCGACAACTTTTGTGTCAGCATACAATGGTGATCAAGGAGAGGTTATTGTAGTAATTGGTACTGGTAATGGTGGTGAGACTAAACAAACAAGTGTTGCGCCATAATACATAGAATTATTATCTATCGTTTTTATAAATACATTGAGGAAAAACAACATGGTTTCATATTCTCCTAAAAAACTGTTCTTTTTTATGATTTTTTCTGCATCATGCATGCAGGGTTCAGATCAATCCTTTGATGCTTTGAAGGAAAAAACTAAGACTAAATGGCGACACATACAATCTCAAGTTTATGAGTTTGCAGATACTGTTAAAGAAAAAGCTCCTGAATTTTTCAATACTATGAAAAACAAAGCTTTTGAGTTTAAAGATAAATATTTACCGCAGCAAGAAGCGCAACAATCTGAGTCTAGCGCTATCAAAGAATCTGTGCCAGGAGCTGCAGCGACCCCTGCTGATGTTTTACCAGCTCAAGAGACAGCAGCGGCAAAAGAAGTTGCTATGTCTGATAACGCGGTGCAAACCATTCAAGGTCTTGAGCAAAATAAAGATGTAAAAGTTGCTTGGTTTTCAAAGCGCACGGCATTGTTTTTTGGCGCAGGTGCAGTAGCCCTTATTTCAGTTGGTGCGATTGTTTATATTCTTTATGAGGATGGTACGCTTACAAAACTCGCTGATGTAGTCAAAGAACATCCGGTCAAAACTGGTTTGGCGTGTTTAGCTACAGCACTTACTTTTTATGCAGGATATAGTTACTGCACGAAGTAAGTAGTTTACTCGAGAATTTTTTAAAGAGCTCTGGTTTTTCCAGGGCTCTTTTTTGTTTTATAGGATATTAATAACCGTTCGAATGCTTCGACGAGCTCAGCACGAACGGAGTAAATATTTTACTACTGTATGACCTGCGCAGGTATTTGTGCAAAATTTGGGAATCTATCGAAGTATTAGTACGAACGGCTTTAATAGAAGTCTTTTTTCCCGTTCGCCCTGAGCCTGTCGAAGGGTGCGAACGAAGTAAAGTAAATGCAAGAATCATATTAATCACTGTCGACATGAATCTTGTCCGATAACGCTCAGCTGATAATTTAATATAAAACCAATTTTTGGCGACTCATTTTCGAGGATTGAGCAGGGCGTTGAAGTTTATTTCTAAGCTCAATCCTCTTACCTGAGTCTTAGATGAAACGAGAAGCTTTTTTAAGAAAAGTTTTTGGGGCTATAAAAAATATTGCAAACACAAAGCAGATAAGAGTAGGGTGATAGCATAAAAAAAGGAATATATGTCATATAAAATTATTATGTATCTTTTTTTAATAGTGAATATAGGAGAAGTAATGGCGGAAAAAAAGGATGTATTAAAAACATATAGAAAAAGAAGGGATTTAACAATCTCTCCAGAACCAAAGGGTACGGTTGCTAAAAAAAGATCAAAAAAACCTATTTTTGTTATTCAAAAACATGCAGCATCACATTTGCATTACGATTTTCGTTTAGAAATTGATGGCATATTAGTTTCTTGGGCTGTGCCTAAAGGTCCATCAATGAATCCAAAAGAAAAACGCTTGGCCATGCGTACTGATGATCATCCTATGGAATATGCAAAATTTGAAGGCATGATTCCGGAAGGCACCTACGGTGCCGGTACTGTTATGATCTGGGACTATGGAACCTATAAGAACATAAAAAAGAAAAACGATAAACTAGTTCCTATGACAACGTGTCTCAAAAACGGGCAAATCGAAATCTTTTTATATGGAAAGAAACTAAAAGGAGGCTATGCTCTCCATAGATTTAAGCCAAAAGAAGATGCGTGGCTTTTAATAAAAATGAATGATGAGTATGCAAGTGCTCGACGCAATCCAACGAACACAGAAAATAAATCCGCACGTACCAATAGAACGATGAACGAAATTAAAAAGGAAGAATCATGAACTCCTTAAAAGTAGGTCGTTATAAGGTAGCTATTACTCACCCTGAGCGTACACTTTTTCCAAAAAGTAAAATAACAAAAGAGGATTTAATTGAGTACTATAACGATATTGCTTCTTATATGGTACCGTACCTTAAAGATAGACCCTTGACTATGCACCGTTATCCCGAGGGAATTACTCAAGAAGGATTTTACCAAAAGGATATGCCGGATTATTTCCCTGATTTTATTAAAGGAAAAACAATCCCTAAAAAAGAAGGTGGCAGCACCACCTACGTGGTCTGCAATAATGCAGCAACGCTTGTATACTTAGCAAACCAGGCGTGCATTACACCCCACGTATGGTTAAGTAAGATCGATAAACTAAAATACCCCGACATGCTTATTTTTGATATGGACCCACCATCAACAACCAAGAAAAGTTTTAACCTTGTACGGCACGCGGCTCTTTCGCTCAAAAAAATTCTTGAAGATATTGGTTTGGTTCCTTTTGTAAAAACGACAGGATCTCGGGGCTTACATGTTGTTGTGCCCATAAAAAGAACGGCCACCTTTGATGCCGTACGTACCTGCGCACAAAAAATTGCGCAGATCTTAATTGATAATGACCCCAAACATTTTACGATGGAAATACGTAAAGAAAAAAGAGGCAATAAAGTATTTATTGATACGCTACGCAACGCGTACGCGCAAACGGCCGTTGCTCCTTATGCGGTGCGCGCTAAAGAAAAGGCGCCCGTGGCAACCCCTATTTTTTGGGATGAAGTTGAAGATGCAACCCTTACTTCACAGCGCTATAACATAGATAATATTTTTAACTATCTTAAAAAACATAAAGATCCTTGGAAGAATTTCTTTAAAAGTGCGCGGGATATAAAGAGTGCTTGTAAGAAATTAAAACGTTCGTATGGTTTCCAGCCTTCGTCAAGACTTCGGCGGACAGGCTAATCAGCTCAAATATCATTAAAATTTATAAATACCGTTATGGTTCGAGACGCAAACTAAACAAGTTTGCTCCTCACCATGAACGGTATTTTAGTTGAATTTATAATGGATCCTTTAAAACCTCCTATTGTCAGCAACGCAGTTCATAACAAGCCCGACCATGCAAAGGCCACAAATAAGAGCAGAGTTACCATAGCTGACAAAAGGAAGCCCTATTCCTTTGGTAGGAGCAAGGCCGGTTGTTACCGCTAAATTAATAACAGCCTGCAAACTTGTTAAAATAACAAATCCCAATACAACCAATACAGAAAAAAGATCTTTAAGTTGCCAAGCAATGCGCATGCCAACATAAAGAAATACTACATATAACGCAATAAGTAGTGTTGCGCCAATAAAACCTGTTTCTTCAGCAATAATAGAAAAAATAAAATCAGTATGCTGCATAGGTAAATAAAAGAATTTTTGTTTTGAATGAGAAACTCCGGTACCCCAAAAGCTGCCAGAACCAATAGCAATTAATGATTGTATAATTTGAAACCCGGCCCCTTGCGGATCATTCCAAGGATTTAGAAAAATAGCAATACGTTTAAGACGATAAGGATATTTAAAAATTAATAATAGAATAACAGGAATTGCTATACCAAGTGTGCCAAAAAAAAGATACGAACTAAAATGTATAACAAAAAAGAGCATAAATGAGGTAGAGGCGATAGTAACCGCCATGCCAAAGTCTGGCTGCGCAAGTAGTATTAAACATGGTGCTCCTACTATTATTAAAAAAGGAAAAAAACCAGAAAAAAATGAACCAAGTTTTCCCTCTTTTTTACTCAAAAAATAGGCAAGGTATATAATAAGAAAAATTCTAAGCAGCTCGCTTGGCTGGAACGATAATCCCGGTAAAGAAAGCCAGCGGTTTGATCCATGAATGCGTAATGAAAGTCCTGGAACAAACGTAAGCATTGTTGCCACTAAGGAACTTAAAAAAAGATACGGGCTTGCATTTTTTATCAGCTCAAGAGGAACTATGCGAAAAAGTAAAAGGCCGATAAGTCCTAAGGACAAACCTATAAGTTGCTTTTTTACAAAATAAAAGCTTGATCCTAACCTTTCAAAAGCAAAAACAGAGCTTGAGGAATAAATAAAAAGTAAGCCAATGACAATAAGAGCAGCAATGCTACTTAAAAATATATGAAGATCTGCCTGTAACTTTTTTTGACTTTGTATCATAAGCTCTCCCGTTTTTCTTACCTTACTCCAGGAGGCCGAGAGCTGTCAAAAGTTTATGGTTGGCATTGAGCAAGAATGGCATCACCCAACATGATCTTTTCCGGATTATACGGCAACCCGTACTTTTTATAAAACGCATGAACTACTGATTCATAAAATAATGCATCGTATTCATTATCGTTCATATAGTGAGGATGACGTGAATGTTTGAGCTCTAGAATATATAGATGAGGATGGCCTGCTTTTTTAAGCTCATGATACAGATTCCAGGTGCATACGGCAGGAACTATTTTATCAATCTTTGAAGTAATAAGTAAAAGAGGTACATCATGAGGGAACTGCTCAACAACTTTTATCGGTTGAATACCATCAAGGTTATGATTTGGATAGATACAAGAAAAAAGTTTTTGTGCCGCATACTGTGCGTATGAAGATGATGCATATGAACCCAATTTACTTTTTAGGATTGATACTGTTTGGTCAAAGCAACCTTCAAGAATAACCGCTTTAACCGTTTTTATTTCTTTTTTGAGGTATTCGGTTGCCATAAAATTAAAAATGGTTGCAGCACCACGTGAAGCACCGTAAAGAACCATGGCGTTATCATGTTTAGCTTGCGCGTCGTATGTTTGTGATAAACAGTCAATATCAGCTTCTTGCGCTAATGAAAGCGCTTTGCGATTAATAGAAGGATTTTTTACGCATTCAGTTGAAGATGCTTTTTGAATAAAAGTGTTTTCATACGAATCTTCAAGCAGGCGGCGTATTTGTGCAATGCCCGTATAGAGCTGATTAAACATATAATGAGGACATGCAATATGCGCCCCAAAAGAGAAGCTATTGGTTGAATCTAGATTAATTTCAGGGAAATTGATCGCCGTGGCATTACTGCCGATAACATTAATATGTTTGCCCACGTAGACACGTTGGCCCGTTGAGGCGTCATAGGAATTGCAATATTTTGCTATTTGCCGCTCAGTTGCATGAATGCCGGGAGCAAAAAGGTACGTGGTCTGTTTGCCATTCGGATGCACCCAGGTTTCTGAAAAGCAGTTAAAGCAGGAAAGAAGGAGCAATAAAAGTATATGGTACATAAAAACCTACTATTAATGTTATTATATACCTCTACTGTAACGCTATTTGGCCTTATGAGCAAGAGGGTCAAGCTTTCTATATTCTGCTTAGTGTTTTTTAATATGTATTATTTAAAATCCCGTTCGTGGTGAGGGTTTTTCGAAGAAAAACGTCTCGAACCATTCGAACTCAGAATTAAAATATAATTTTTTATCTTTTTTAATAGGCTCCCGTTATGGTTCGAGACGCAAACTAAAATAAGTTTGCTCCTCACCACGAACGGAATAGAGAGCTTTGAATACTTTCTTTTAGAGAGAATGTTACTTAACTTTACTACCTATCTCCTTACACAAATTATCAAAGGTAGTACTTGAAGGAGCCGGTACATTGAGGATATCTGCCAGGGTTGGCGTAATCTGTTGGACCCAGATTTTTTGGCATACTTCCTTCTTTTCATAGCTATCCGGTTGATACAGCATTAAGGGGACATGGGTATCATAATGATATGGCGATTTGTGGCTGGTGCCGCGCATATTTTTACCCACCAAGGTGTATGGATATACTTGAATAATCAGGTCGCCGCTGCGGCCTGGGAAATATTGATTTTGGAAATGGTTCTTGAACTGATTGTCATCGTAATAACGTTTTTGTAATTGCCGCGGCGTCCAGACTTGTTTTATGCCCGGTTGTTTTTTAAGCTCTCGTTTAAGCGTGTTAATAACTGCTTTTTGTTGTTTTGGTGGTAATGTATCAAAAACAGCATGATTCAGATAAAAATCGGGCGTATCAATATACCGTATTATATTTTTAAGATTAAATTTTTTCTCAAGCGTGGCATTGATTTCCTTTTTTAAAATGTTTTTATCAATGCGCTGTGCCGATGAATAACCTTTTTTTTGTACATTTTCAATTAAAGGCATACTCGCATGATCTGCTGTCAGAAGCCATACTATATTTTCAGGATCTGCTTTTGTATGCATAAATGCCATAAATTCTGCAATTTCTTTATCAAGGTGATATAAAATATCTATATATTCTATGCTTTGTGCTGTAAAATGGTGCCCAATTTTATCGGGCGTACTGACGCTCAAAAACATAACAAAAAGATTGTCATCAGGGTTATACTCATTATCAATACACGTTTTGGCAAGTTCAAAAAGTAATGCTTGTGCGTGCGGCGTTTTTAAATAGTTTTTAGGAGCAACTACGGTTTGGTGTAAAGCTGGTTGTCTGCTGAATGCATATACGTCATGAGCTGCATCATACGCTACATCTGATTTATCATAGGCAAGATGCCAGAAATTTTTTTCTGGCGCTTGATGATTTTTATTAAACTCTTTGAGCCAAGCAGGCAACGTGTCAAAATAGGCTTTGCTTGAACTGAATTGCATTGCTTTTTCATCAAACCAAACAGCTTTTCCTGCTTTGCCAGCGCACAGTGCCGCTGCACGATCTTTATGCGAAAAACAAAATACTTTATTTTTCTTGTTTGCTGTTGCTTGCAGCATTATTTGATCTGCAAGCGTATCAACCATAAGATAGTGTGATGAAACACCAAATGTATAAACACCATCAGGAGAAAAAACGGCTGAGCATGGGTTATTATCTTGAGCTGCATTAATTTCATTGCCATTATAATCGATCCAACCATTATCAACAATGCCGTGATTGCGTGCATGTGTTCCTGTTGCAAGGCCGGCATGATTGGTTGCTGTTGCTGGCATTGACGAAGGCCAGTAAGCATTATTAAAGATAATGGCATTATCAAAAAATGTTTTAAAGCCGCCCGTAAAGTATGGTTTTAAGTTGTGTAATGTTTGTTGCCCGAGTTGATCAATGACTAAAATAATGGCAACCTTGGGTGTAGTTTTTTTAGTATAATGATGAGTCCCATAAGTATCGGTAAGATTTGCATGCTCTAAATTAGCATATTCAAAATTTGTGTTTTTAAGATTTGCTCTTTCAAAAATAGCATATTTTAACGAGGCTCCCTTGAAATTCGCATGTTCCAGAGAAGCTAATAAGAAATTAGCTCCTTCTAAATTTGAACATTCAAAATTTGCAGAGGCTAGATTAGTATTGCCAAAGTTTGCATTTTTCAGATTGCTATAAGAAAAGTTTGTTCCCTCTAAATTTGAGCTTTCAAGAAGGATAGGGATATTTTTTTTCTGTAATTCGTTTACAACGCTTCTTAAATCACAAAAACTTAGATCGCCAGCAATGCATTCTCCGGTTTTTTTAAATATTTCTAAATGATCAGAATTATAGGCTATTATTAAATTACAGGAGAAGAAAAAAAATAAAAAAAACTTTATTTTATTCATATGGATCCTTTTTAATGGTTTGTAATTTGTTATACTTTAGCAACAAGATACCTTGTAAATAAAGATAAAAGTGAAAGGAAGTTTCTTATGATTAAAAAAATTATATTCAGCACGCTGGTGTTTACTACTATGAATGCGATGGATGAGAATTCTTTGTTTATGCAATCGTATAAAAAAACTCTTGCCGCTATAAATGCCTATCAGAAGGTAGAGCCTAATCAGATGAATTTTCTGTATGCTATGAAGGAAGATACTAAAAAAATCGTACTTAAAGATTTTTTATCCTGTGCTGAGCTTAAAAACGCAAGGGCTCAAACATTTACTCTGGCTCAATATATACATCTTAAAGAGGCGGCAAGAGGTAATGCTTTGTTTAACGCTCAGACTACAGTTATACTGGCCGGGCTTTATTCTTATTGGTCTATTTTCGATATCAATTGGGATTTGAATTATGATTGTTTTATGGACGAAAGATACCATTGGCATCGTAGGTGGAAGGTAAGTCAAAGATCCACAGATGAGAAAATAGAATTTTTCAGAGATAAAGTATTATGGTGGGGAGGTATTTTAGCTTTAGCTGTAATTTTTCGAAAACATTGTCGTTCTGAGTATCTTCTAAATACAGAAAAAGTAAATAATGCTCTTTCTCATGTTATGAGCAAAAAAGAAGCTGCTAAATATAACGAAACGTTGATGCGTAATATGGTTGATCGAGAAAAGTTATAAGGAGGTTTCTATGATTAAAAAAACTATATTCAGTACGCTGGTGTTTATTACCATGAATGCTATGGATAATAATTCTTGTTTTATGCAATCGTATAACAAAACGCTTGCCGCTATTAATGCTTATCAAAAAGTAGAACCTAATCAGATTAACTTTTTGTATGCCATGAAGAATGAACCGTTAAGAAAAGGTGCGCAGCAAGATCTTTTATCATGTGCGGAGCTTAAGAATGCGAGAGCTCAAGGTTTTACTATTGACTCATATAGATCTAGAATTTTTACCAATCAATGTATTCCTTTTATTACAGGTCTTTTTATAATCGGAAATGCTGGTATTGTTTCGAATAAAATCATACAAGACATACAAAAAAATAGAAAAGAGCTCACAGCTGCTTGGGATTCGGATACAGGTCGTAGGTATGAATATACATCACAATACACAGCTTTTATAGATTGGGAAAATGATCGATTAATAAAAATCACGTTTGATAAAGTACTTTTAGGAGGACTTTTAGTTTTCACCGCACTACTTACTAAAAAGTTTAGCATTAATCCTTTTTTGATGAATAAAAAAAAATGTACCGATGCACTTCTTCATGTCACTAGTAAAAAAGAAGCTGCTAAACATAACGAAACGTTGATGCGTAATATTGTTGATAGAGAAAAACTATAAGCTAAAAACTGTGCACCAGCTTTTTAAAATAAGCACCGCGTTCTTGATAGTTTTTAAATAAGTCAAAGCTTGCCCCGGCCGGTGAAAAAAGTACAGCATCGCCGCCTTGTGCATTATCCATACAAACAGAAAATGCTTGCTCAAGGGTAGAATATGCTTCTGCTGGAATTGTATATTCTGCGCAAGCGGTAAAAAGCTGTTCAGCTTCTTTGCCAAAACAGTACACTTTTTTGACCTTACCTTGTAACTCTTTGATCATGGGCTTGCGGTCAATACCTTTGCTAATACCACCCAAAAATAAAATAACTGAACTGTTACCAAGGGCATTCAGCGCAGTAAGCGTTGCTTGAGGAACGGTAGATTTTGAATCATTATAAAACGTAATATTATTTTTTGTAGCAACCTTTTCTAAGCGATGTTCAATAGTTTGTTCTTGTGCAAGAAATGAAATATCAGGAGCAATACCCAAAAGATTGAGCGCTGCGGCAACAATAAGAATATTTTCTTGATACAGATGCGGTGGTAATGCAGCAATGTCGCATAATTCTTTTTGCGTAACGCCATCTATAATTTTTTTATTATCCAGATAATAAAGATTATTTTCAAAACTATTTTGCTTTTTACAAGAAAAGAATCGTGTAGCCTTGGGCCACACAGTGTCATTTTTAAAAGTAAGCGGCACCAGTGATTTTTGATCTTCTTTTTGGTAAGCAAACATATTTTTTTTTGCAGCAAAATAATCCTGCAGCGTTGTATGCCGATCTAAATGATTCGGGAAAAAATTTGTCAGGATCGCTAAATCTGGGGCAAACAGTGTGCAATGCTCCAGCTGAAAGCTAGAAACTTCTAGAACAGCATAATCAAGTTCATCTTGCTTTTCTAATAGATCGCATAATCCCACACCAATATTGCCGCCGCAAACGACACGTTTGCCAGCATGCGCAAGCGCTTTGGTCAACAGCGTGGTAACCGTTGTTTTGCCTAAGGTGCCGGTAATGGCAATAATCGGTTTTTTAAAATAGAGCGCAAAAAGATCCAGCTCTGGCAATAATTTATGGTGTACCGATGCAAAGGGGCGCAGATCTATGCCGCCGCTCGGGATAATAATATCCTGCGTTTGTAAAAACTGCTCAAGGTTTTGCTCATGAGCAACATTCAGCTTTTGTAATGTTGCTTCTTCATCTAAAGAAAGCGCTCGTTGATCAAAAATGGTTACGGCATGGCCAGCAGCCAAAAAGGCGGCTGTTGCTTTGCCCATAATGCCGTAGCCCCATATGCCAATTTTTTTATTATTGAGGTTCATAGATTATTGATAATATTCTTCAAAAGTAGTTTGTAAAAGTAAAATTTTGAAAAAATACTTTATACTTATATATAAACCATACCCAGGTAATTTTTCAATAAATGATATGACTGGGTATCTTTTTCTAACGATTTTTCCATCACAGCTTCCATAATAAGAGGAAATGATTATATTTTCAGTTTCCTTATCAACCATTCCCTCATGCATAAGTCCAAGCTTTTCAAAAGTATTAATTGTTTCTTGTTTAAAGCGTTTATATTCTTCCTTTTTTTGATTTTCTGCCTCTTGGGGACTTAGATCTGGGTCGTTTGTGTAAAAACAATATTGAACTAAAAAGAAGTAGGGCCATTTATCAATTTCATGTAAAGCTTCCCATACCTTGTCTATTTTTTCTTGTGGAACATCGACACCATTGCGTAATACTGTTGCTTCAAGGACATTATTATTTAAAAAATTAAGAACTAAAAACACAATAAATAGCTTTTTTTTCATAAGGACTACTTAGCTTAACTTTTTAAATGCCAAGATAAGCAGACACGGTCTTTGCATTCACCATTTTCATCCAAAGGCCAAAATTCTTGGTTTGGTTCTTGTTTAAAAAGTTCCTGATAGAGATTTATTAAATTTTCTTTTTGCTCGGGAGTCGCTGGCTCAGGTTTTTCAGCTGGCACATGATGCATGAATTTCCCCAATAATTTTTTGCAGAAATTTTTATATTCATGTGTAAATAATATAAATGTATGCCAATAATCATCAAGCTCTTTATGAAACATAGGTAGTGGCATAGTTGATACAGAACCTGCTATTGCAAATTTTTTAAATTCTAGATCAAGAATCTTTAAACGTTCATTAGATACTTCTTCATGTTCTTTTTTATAACGATTCATGACAAATGTTGTATCGTAAGCAAATATTTTTTCTCTAGATTCTATTGATATGGTACTAGGCGCAGACTTTGGTACCCCACATGTCATAACAGAAAAATTATTGCCGTTATTATTTAAGAAATTAAGAAGTAAAAACACAATAGATAATTTTTTTTTCATGATAAAGCCTTTGCTGTTTAATTAAATAGCAGCAACACCAATCGTTACTGCTATTATTACTTTTACTGTTAATAGTTTAATATTTAGTGAGCTAAATATCCATTGAATAGAAGGCGCAATACCATTGTTTCAAGCTTGAAATATTAAAAATCACAACTTTCACTTTCACAGTTGAAGTTACAAGCTCTACCACAAATGGAACCACACCAGCTTGTACAGTCGCTAAATTTCTCATTTTTACTCAAGGGCCAAAATTCTTGGTTTGGTTCATGATTAAAAAGCTTCTGATATAAATTTATTAAATTTTCTTTTTGCTCAATGCTTACTGGTTCTGGATTTTCAGCAGGTACATGATGCATAAATTTCCCCAATAATTTTTTGCAGAAATTTTTATATTCATGCGTAAATAATATAAATGTATGCCAATAATCATCAAGATCTTTGTTGCACATAGGTAATGGCATAGTTGATACAGAACCTGCTATTGCAAATTTCTTAAACTCTAGATCAAGGATTTGTAAGCGATCATCAGATACGTCTTTATGTTCTTTTCTATAGCGATTCATGACAAATGTTGTATCGTAAGCAAATATTTGTTCTCTAGATTCTATTGATAGGTTACTAGGTTCAGATTTTGGGACGCCACATGTCATAACCGGTGCATAGCAATCCATGCTTGAAGAATTATTACCGTTATTATTTAAGAAATTAAGAAGTAAAAACACAATAGATAATTTTTTTTTCATAATGCTCCTTTTGTGGATTCGTTATATAAAAATCTTTATGCAATTTTGTATGAAAGTGTTTTTTTTGTCAATATTTTTCTGAAAATAAGCTGAAATTACCATCCTTAACCTCATAAATCGTAGAAATTGATAATTCTTTTAAAAATTCTAGATCATGAGTTACTATAATCATTGCTCCTGAATAAGCATTAAGAACTTTTATAACATGCCTCCGTATTTCAAGATCAATATTATTAGTTATTTCATCAAGCAGTAAAAGAGAAGGATTACGTGCTGCAAGTTGCGCTAAGCATAACCGTGCTTTTTCACCACCTGATAGCGATGAAATTTTAGCTGCGATGCTTTCCTGAGCGCTGAAAAGAAAATCATTTAAATGTTTGCGCACTTGTTGACTTGACCACATAGGAGCAGCATCTTGTATGATTTCTTCAACTGTTAAGTTGCAGTTAAGTGTTGAATAGTGTTGATCTAAATAACCAATATCATTTTTTTCTGGTATTAGCCATTCTCCTTGCAATAGTATTGCTGAATCTTGTAAAATAGCTTTTAATAGTGTTGATTTTCCAGTGCCATTATCACCTATAATTGCAATTCTAGTATCGCCTTGTAGTTGGAGATTTATATCTTTAAGCAAAGGATTTTTATAACCACAACTTCCATGATTAATAGAGACAATTGATTTTTTTGAAGGTGTTTTGCATGCTTCAAGATTAAATTTAGGCTCTAGCTCTTTATGAATAAAGTTATTGGTAAATTGTTGTTGTATATTTTCTTGAGACCTAGATAATCGTTTTAAATTTTTTCCGATAGTTTGTGATCCACTTTCTTTCATAGCGCCCAATAAACTACGATCATTTTCATTTTTATTACGGGATTTGCTTTGAGAGGCTCTTTTATTTTCTTGTTCTATCAATTTACGCAACTTGCGTTTTTCCTTGAGCAAATACTCTCGCTGGAGTTCAAGAGTATTTTTTTTGAGATCATGTTCTTTGAGATATTTTTTATAGTTTCCTCGAAAAATACTTATTAAGCTATGTTCAATATGCCAAATTTCATCAAATTCTAAGTTTAATATATCGGGGTCATGTGAAACTATTATTAATGTCCCAGAATATCGCTGTAACATGTGAATTAGTGATCTCTTGTTATTTAGGTCTAAATGATTAGTTGGTTCATCAAGGCATAAAATATCAGGATTAAGGCTGAGGGCTTTTGAAAGTTCTTTATTAAATCGTTGCCCTCCACTTAATTCAGTATACTCTTGAATTGTTTGAGGAACGTAACCAAATACTAAACTATCTGGAATAGTAACAGTCCCCTCGATGGGATTTACAAGTCCTTGAATTATTTTAAGCAGGGTAGATTTTCCAGCACCATTAATCCCCATAATAACTATACGCTTTTTGGGATAAATTTGTGCATTAAAGTTTTCAAAACAAATTTTGTTATGAATAGAAAAAGAAATATTATTAATGCTAATTGGTTTTTTATTCATAAAAATAACTCCTACTTATAGCATTAAGTTTAAATTATTTTTTAAAACGAGTATATCAAACAAGAGTCCGGACTCTTGTTTAGTGCTTCTACTATGGTAACTGATCCTTTTTTACTTTTTCAAGAGCAGATTCAATCCATGCTATTTCTGCATTCATATGCGCAATTTGCAGTTGAAAATTCTCAGAAATGTGGCGAGGTGCTTTTGTCTCTTTCATGCGCAAGGGGGTTAAGTGTTGCATAGAGTCAACAATTGACTTTAAAATGCGCACTCTATTTTCTAAAGCAAGAACAATCTCTTCTTTTGGCAGCATATTCATAAATGTCAATGCAACTTGAAAAGGATCGATGATTGGCTTTATTTCCCACCATTGATTACGCAGAAGGCGCTTAAACTCCTCCTTACCACTTTCTGTTATTTCGTAGATTGTTTTGCCTGATGCTTCTTGTACCGTTGCATCACTGCATACCGGTTGTACAAGACCTTCTTCTGCCATAGATTTAAGGGCAAAATAGAGAGACCCATAAGCAATGTTCGCCCACTTTTCTGCATTCCATGATTCAAGCTCTTGCCGAATCTCATAGCCATGCTTAGGGCCACGTTGTGCCAATACTCCTAAAATGAGTATACGTGCTGAAGACATAAAAACTCCTTGGTGTTAAAAATTAAATATAAACTTATATACAAGTTTGTATAAAATATTGATCATTGTCAAGATATTGTTAATTAATTTGAAAATTCGTTTGATATGTATTAATATTATATGCATACAAATCATTTTGAGAAGGATAAAATATGCTAATTATTGAGCACTGTGTTGAAACGGCGGCCCGACCGGAGACTGTTTGGGCGTTATACCAAGATGTATCGGCGTGGCCTTTATGGGATAAGGAAGTTGAATATGCGAAATTGCTTGGTCCTTTTGCTCTAGGTACCAAGGGTAAGCTTAAGCCGGTTGGCGGTCCCGAGGTGCCGTTTGAGATTACGCACTTAGAACCTTTTAAAATATTTTCAGATACATCGTATGTACCTCTTGGTACGTTAATGTTTATGCATACGTTAAAAAAGCAGGCCAATGGCAAAACTGAAATATGCCATAAGGTTGAAATAAAAGGTTTTCTGAAATATTTTTGGGCGTTTGTCATTGGTAGGAATATAAAAAAAGGGCTCCCCCATGCAATGCAAAGTTTAGCAGCATTAGCAGAAAAGAAAGAAGCCAATGAAAGAAAATAAATGGGAATTAAGCCGTTTTACCTCAGCTCAAGAAAGTCCAGGGTTTCTTTTGTGGCAAGTATATCTTGTATGGAAGCGTAAGATTGAATCTCGTTTAGAGTTTTTTAATCTTACCCATATACAGTTTGTGTTGCTTGCCGGGCTTGCTTATTTGCAAAAAAATAATGCTGACGTCAGTCAAGTGGAACTGGCTAATTTTACTCAATGTGATGTTGCCATGACGTCTCAAGTGTTACGAACCCTAGTAAAAAAAAATTTAATAGAACGTTATCAAAAGCCAGACGATGAGCGCGCTAAATATCCAAGACTCACCGCTCATGGTTTAAAAACATTGGAATCTGCTATTAAGGAGGTTGAATCAATAGATCATAATTTTTTTAATCTAGGAGCTGATTATAAAATATTTTTAACATGTTTGCAGCAATTAATAACACGATAATATTTAATTATTCATTAAAAAGGATTTATGATGACGACACTTTTATATTTACAAGATCCCAAGCAATTGGAAAGCAAGGTTACTATTCTTTCAGAAGGAATGGATGAAAGAGGAAAGTATTTTATTACTGATAAAACGCCATGCTATCCTCAAGGCGGTGGACAACCTGCAGATCAAGGCCTCCTAGCTTTGCATGATGCTTCTTACACCATTAAAGATGTTCGCAAGGTTGAAGGAGAGATTCGTCACTATTGCGACCAGCAGATTTCTTTGCAAGAACCAGCTTTTTTGACGGTTGATGCAGCACGAAGAGTTCTTAATACCCGTTATCATACTGCAGGACATTTACTCAGCCTTATAGTAGAAAATCTTGATAGTACCTTGAAAGCGATCAAGGGTCATCAATTTCCAGGGGAAGCATATGTTGAATTTGTAGGAACACCACAAAACAGCGAACAGCTTTTGACCGACGCACAAAATTATATTAATAGGGCCCTAGAACAGAACTTTGGTGTAGTAATTAAAAATCTTGAAGGACAAGAAGCATGCGATTACATGCAACACAATCCAGGCGGGGAATTTTTAGCAACGAGCAATGTTCGTTTATGCATTATTGGTGACTTTAAACCAGTTGCTTGTGGTGGAACCCATGTAGAAATCCTAAGCTCTCTTGGTACGGTGCAGATAACAAAAATAAAAACAAAGAAAGGTAATACTAAAATTTCTTATATGTTACCGTAGGTAAATTTTTTATAACTTGTTTTTATCAAGAATTTTAGAACTTGCTTTATACTCTTGATAACATTCCCATGGTGTTTTTTCTGAACCAAATTTGGGTTGCGTCACTACAACGTCTTCTTGAACAAGTTTTTCTAAAAGAGTATCGAGCTTATGCATCACGCGAGCAAAGCTTTCAGGATTCGCTGTATTGAATGATTGTATTTGCACGCCATCCCCTATTGCTTTTTGGACGGTATCTTCAGTAACAATCCATGCAAACTCTTTTTCATCTGAATTAATTATTTTCTCAGGATTACTTTTGAGGGTTTCTAGCAGCTCTAAAACATTATCGCTATTCCTCGTTTCAAACAAATAGCTCAAAGGTCCTTCTCGTTTTAATTGAGCTTTTGCTTTATAGCCCCCAGATTTTGCTAGGTATATATGTTTTTCCAGATGGTTTTTTGGTACAGAAATCTGAATAAGATTGCCATATATAGAAAGATTATTAAATTCTTCTTCTAATGAATCAATCTCTTTTTTATGCTTTAGATAAAAGCTTCCTTGTTTGAATTTCTCAAAAATTTCTTTTGACTGAATGTTAAGTTTCGAAATATTTGAATTGTTCAGAAAATATTGAGGTGTAGAGCTTCCTAGATTAGTGGTATTTGCAAACAATGCATAGTTGGTAAATAGTAATGCTTGACGTGAATTCTTATCAAATCTTCCTTCACGCAAGATTTTTCGACGTAGTTCCTTTTCTTGTGCAATGTGTTGAGCACTTTGATTACAGTCACTATTCTCAGGAAAGCGAGTAAAAATATAGTTATCAAGTTGTTTGGTATGCTTTAATTGCCATAATTTTGTATATAAAAGCTCGAGCCAATAAATATTCCACATTTGTGCATGATAAAATACATAGTGTTTTTTTTGTATAAGCTCAGCTTCATATTCCATAGCTTTATTGAATACCTCAAGAGTAGTATTAAGATGTTCAAAGGATTCAGTGAATTCTGAAATGTTTTCTTGCAGGTGATTACCACTTTGTGTATTTGGTATTATCCTAAAATTGAAGTTTTGAGCTAAAAAAGGAAATAATAAACTTTTTTGTTTTTCATTTGACAGCGCATATATGACAGGAAAATGTTTGATTTTTTTTTCATTTTTGAGCATTTTAATAATATTTGAGAGAATAATATTTCTTTGCTCTTCATTTGAATGGTGATAGATCCAAAGCAAATCTTCAATTTCACGGTCTTGTTTAAGTATTTGTAGCAATACATCTTTTTGTTCATCAGTTGACTCTTCATAAATCCAACCTAAATGGCAAACTTCTTTACCTTCTTTGAATGCTTGTACAATAGCTGAAATTACTATATCTTTTTGTTCTTTAGATGAATGAGAATAGATCGAAGGTAAAACCTGAATATCTTTGCCTTGTTTAAGCTCTTGCACCATATCTGAAAGCATGACATCCTTTTGCTCAGTTGTTAATGAACAATAGAGGTTGATATCATCTCCAAACCACCATCGAAGACCTTTGACATACATTGTTGCCCACAGGCCGGCACTCGCAGGCATGATTTTATTATTGGAGAGTTGAGAGTGGGCGGTAGTTTGTAAACCAAGCGGCAATTGTTTTTTGTTGTGTTGATAATTCATAGCACGTACTGCTTGCAAGCCAAGAGCAGATTGATTATGTGCTAAGGTTTTGCCAAAGTTTGCAAAAAGAGAGAGGTTGTTTAAGGTCGTCGGCAGCATAGCAGTTTTTGGCTGCTTGCCAAGAACTTGTGCTGCTTTTTGTGCACCAAGAGCTCCTTGGTCTTTGAGCCAGGTTTGCGCTGCTTTATTGAAAAAGCCTTGAGCGCTTTGGGTGCTTTTTTGTACCAATTTTTGTAGGGCCTGCATAGGATAGGCCGATTGTTGCATGAAAACCAAACCTGTGCAAACAGCTATTTTAACCAGTTTATGCATAACACTCCATATTGTTAATTTTCTTGCTTTGCTTAAGAGCTTTCTCTAATGAAACAAATAATTACTTAAATATCTTTTATGATATTAGTAATTTTTTTACATACTTCTTCTTGTCCGTATCTCTGATTTCCATAAAATAGTTTACCTAGCCCTACCGTTAACAATCGTACAATTTTTGTTCCATCACAAGTTCGAGACAAAGGTAAAATATTTGAAATAATATTTGAAATGATATGCAAACCCATCAAAAACTTGATTAAACTTGTATTAAATCTTTTTTCATCTTGTTCATCATGCAATGATTCATAATAAGAACATCCCTTGAATGCCGTATAAGCATACATCAATCCGGCTAATGGCCCTGCTGCAAGCATAGTTGACAATGTCAAGATAGGGTACTTAGGTATACTTAACGATGAAGCATCAGCTCTGACAGATCCATTACCTAATGGAATTGGTGAAATATACATAGATGGACCCGAATATTCTAAAGCTAAAGATTTTTTAAAAAACAACTTCTGAGGAAATTGCCCATAAAGTGATAGTATTGCAGCATGCCCCATTTCATGAACTAATACTCCACCCCTCTCAAGAGCATAGAGCAATACTCCATTTTCCATAGTATTTCCAATAATATTTTTATTACGTTTAAAATATTCTAGTATTGTTTCATCTTTAGATTTACTCAATTCCCGTAATGTTTCAATCGCTTTATCTTTACATTCCATAGCAATAATGCTCACTGGATTTTCTTTGTTACAATCTTGCATGGCTACCAGTGAAAAAACATTAAGGCACAATAACGTAATTAATTTTATTCTTTTCATGAACGCCAAACCTGTTGTTTGTAATCCTATTTTTTATTTCATATAGGGAAGTAATTTTTTTTTCTGTTCTTCAGTTGAACTATAATAGATATCGGATAAATTATAAATTTTTTTGCCTTCCTTAAGTGTATGTATTATATGTGGAAATAAGATATCTCGCTCTCCAGTCGAATTATAATAGATGTTCGATATCTTTAATTCCTTGCCTTCTTTAAGCGCTTTTATAATTTCTGGTAGTAAGATCTTTCTTTGTTCTTTGGTTGACTTGCTATAAATGACATTTAAATCTTCAATTTCATCACCCCGACAAATTATCTTGCCTATGATGCTAGGAAATAAAATATTTCTTTGCCTGTCAGTTGATCTAGCATAAATCCTAGCTAAACCATCAATTTTTTCACCCTGGTTGAGCATTTTAACAATAAATGGAAGTAATATATCTCTTTGTTTTTCAGTTGAATGCTCATAGGTCCAAAATAAATTAAGTTGATGTACAATAAATGGAAGTAATATATCTCTTTGTTCATCAGCTGAATGCTCATAGATCCAACGTAAACCATCAATATTTTTGCCTTGTTTAAGCGCTTCAGCAATACTCAGAAGTAATGTATTTTTTTGATCATAGGTTGAGAACAAATACATCATACCTAATCCTTCAATTTTTCTGCCTTGTTTAAGTGCTTTCCCAATACTTGGCAGTAATATCTTTCTTTGTTCATCAGTTGAGTCATTATAGATTGTTCCTAAGCTTTCAATTTCCTTGCCTGTTTCAAGGGCTTGTACAATATCGGGAAGTAATATATTTTTTCTATATTCGTTAGGTGCCTTAATATAGATATTAGATGGGCAGAAGCCTTTAATTTTCTTGCCTTGCTGAAGGGTTTGTACAATAAAAGGAAATAATATATTTTTTTGCTTTTCAGTTAAGGGGCTATAGATTAAATCTAAATCTTCAACTATCATATTTTGCTTAAATGCTTCTGTAATGCCCGAACATAATATATTTTTTTGTTCTTCAGATAAATGCCAACAGATGGAATGTAAAGAATTAAGCTTCTTAGCGCACAGTGTTCCTTGTTTAATCTCTTGAGCAATATCTGCAATCACAACGTCTTGTTGCTCATTAGTTAATGAACGGTAGAAATCAGGTTCATAAATATCATCCCCATACCACCATCGAAGACCTTTGACGTACATTGTTGTCCACAAGCCGGCGCTAGCATGCATGATTTTATTATTAGAAAGTTGAGAGTAGGTTGTAGTTTGTGTGCCAAGCGGCAATTGCTTTTTGTTGTGTTGATAATTCATAGCACGTACTGCTTGCAAGCCAAAAGCTTGAGATTGATTATGTGCTAAGGTTTTGCCAAAGTTTGCAAAAAGAGAGGGGTTGTTTAAGGTGGTGGGCAGCATAGCAGTTTTTGGCTGCTTGCCAAGCACTTGTACTGTTTTTTGTGCACCAAGAGCTCCTTGGTTTTTGAGCCAGGTTTGCGCTGCTTTATTGAAAAAGCCTTGAGCACTTTGGGTGCTTTTTTGTACCAATTTTTGCAGGGCCTGCATAGGGTAGGCTGGTTGCTGCATGAACACCAAACCTGTACCGAGAGCTATTTTAACCAGTTTATGCATAATAAATTCCATTTATTTTTAGAATAACCCGTGTTTATTCATATAGGGATGCAATATATTTTTCTGTTCATTAGTTGAAGAACCATAAATCTCAGATAAACCTTCAACTTCCATACCTTCATTATATGCTTGCAGAATGCTAGACAATAATATATTTTTTTGCTCTTCAGTTGAGTGGCAATAAATGTCATCTAAATAATCAATTTTCTTGCCTTGATTAAGTGATTGTACAATATATGGAAATAATGTATTTCTTTGTTCTTCAGTTGATTTTTTATAGATATCCGATAAATATTTAATTTCTATATCTTGTTTAAGAGCTTGTATAATAGCTGGAAATAATATGTTTTTTTGCTTTTCAGTTGAGTAGAAATAAATGCCAGCTAAATTATCATTTTTTATATATGGAAGTAATCTATTTCCTTGTTCTTCAGTTGATTTTTTATAGATATCCGATAAATATTTAATTTCTATACCTTGTTTAAGGGCTTGTATAATAGCTGGAAATAATATATTTTTCTGCTTTTCGGTTGAGTGGCAATAAATGTAATCTAAATAATCAATTTTCTTGCCTTGATTAAGTGATTGTACAATATATGGAAATAATATATTTTTTTGCTCTTCAGTTGAATGGTAATAGATAAGACCTAGCCATTCAGCTTCAATACCTTGTTTAAGTTTCATTAGAATATATGGAAATAATATATTTTTTTGCTCTTCAGTTGAATCTGTATAGATCTCACCTAATTTTTCAATTTCCATACCCTGTTTAAGTTTTTCTGCAAAATATGGAAATAGTATATCTCTTTCTTCCTTAGATGAATACCTATAGATTTTATTTAAATCATTAATTGAATGTTCACAGTTTATAGGCATAGAACTCTGTAAAGCAAACACCAAACCTGTAAAGATAGCTATTTTAACCAGTTTTTGCATAACAACTCCATCATTTATGGGAAATAATATATAAATACATAGTAATAATACCTCAAAAAAAGCCTTTTTTCAAGGGGTTTAAGACTTATACCTTGCTTCAATTCTATATTTTGCTATGGTTATGCAAATAATGTTTAAAGGATAAAATTTATGAATATACTCTCTATTTTACAAGGAACCCCCTATTGGGTCTGGAATATACTTGCCTATCTTATTATATCAGGAGCAAAGGCAACGAAACCTGTTGTTTTTCCTCTCTGGCGTTTTGGCATAATGCCATTAGTTTTTGTAGTATGGTCACTTACTTCTTTGCATACGCGTTGCGGTAGTTGTTTATCATTGTATGCTTTTTGGGTTGCAGCATTATTTTTTGGAATAGGAGTAGGGTATTGTTTACTGCAAAGAACATCAATAACTTTCGATGCGCAAGGATCAATCCATCTTCCAGGAAGCTTTGTTCCTTTGCTTTTGTCGTTATTATTTTTTGCTGGTAAATATAGTTTAGGCGTTACGTATGCACTTAATCCAGCGTTAAAAACAAGCTTTTTATTGGGTTTTGATGTGGCATTATCAGGTGTTATTTCAGGAATTTCTTTAGGAAGATTTTTGAATATTGTTTATCGGTATAAGAAAGCATAGTACAATGTTGTATCTTTTTATTATAACTACTTACTGTATATCATGGACATTATTGTATTATGCTGTTGCACCAGATTTAGTGATGTTTGTGCCTGGGCTTACTGCTTTTTTTTTCATGATAGTTGAAAGGAAAAGCTTTTTTGCTATAGTGCATTCTTTGCGCCTAGGATCTTTTAGAAATCTTTTTTTGGGATTTTTAATTTCTTTATCAGCATTTTTATTATATATAAGTTGCGCTCATCTTAGTTTGTCGTGTGTTTTTGGTTTATCTGAACAAGCATTAGCTTACCATGGCAATAGTGCATTCAAGGCCTGGATTAGCTTTTTTACGATAGGTTTTCCTTCTCTTTTTGCAGTTAGCTTATTCTTTGCTTTTTTTGAAGAAATTGGATGGCGAGGTTATTTACTCAAAAAAATCAATCAAAGATATTCAATGTCAATTCTCAAGAAAAGCAGTATAGTAGGATTACTTTGGGGGTTGTGGCATATTCCTCTTTACATAATTTCTCCTACTGAGCCAGTAAGAATTGTTATATTTCTCTGCAATGTTGTTTTAATAGCTATTCCGTACACCTGGCTTTATGAAGGTGAATATTCTGTTTGGCCTACTACCATTGCTCATGCTCTGCATAATACCTTATTTAACGTTGTCCTTTCTGCAATAACTTTGCATTCATCGAGTTCTTTGTGGCTTTATGGTGAAGAAGGGCTTCTTGTGACCGGAGTTTATAGCATACTTATTATTATTGGCTTTCTGGTCAATAAGTTTATACAAGCTGACAAAACAGAGTTTCTTCTATATACTAGGGTCAAAAACTTTGTAAAAAATTAAGACTGCCAAACAAGGATTCGTATGTCCAACGATACAAAAAAACCTGAAAAAGTAAGCTTTAAGGATACTCTAAACCTGCCAACGACCGATTTTCCTATTCGTGCTAACCCAAAAGTTGATGATTTGGCGTTGCTAGAGCGTTGGCAAGCAGAAGGTCTTTATGAAAAATCTTTTACGCATAATGAAGGCAATGAAAAATTCATTTTTCATGACGGGCCGCCGTATGCTAACGGTAATATTCACTTGGGCAGTGCTTATAATAAAATTTTAAAAGATATTGCCTGCAAAGGTCAGCGCATGGCCGGCAAGCAGGTGCCGGTAACACCCGGTTGGGATTGCCATGGTTTGCCAATTGAACTGAAGGTAACCAAAGAATATCCAGGTCTTGCTCCAGAGGCACTCAAAAAGCAGTGCCGTGCGTATGCGCAAAAGTGGGTTGACATTCAACGTCAAGAGTTCAAAAGTTTAGGAGTTCTTTTTAATTGGCAACATCCTTATTTGACGATGGCTCCAACCTATGAGGCGCAAGAGTTGCGTGCATTGGGTGAATTTATTGCACAAGGATATATTGCTAAAAAAAATAAAACAGTACCATGGTGCGCTTCGTGCCAAACGGTACTTGCTTCTGCTGAAATTGAATATCATGAGCGCAAAGATCCTTCTATTTATGTAAAATTTCCTTTATTGCAGCCTGACGTTGCAAAGCTTTTTGCCAAGCATGCAGCTATGCCTGTTAGCATGTTAATCTGGACAACAACGCCGTGGACGTTGCCGTTAAATAGAGCGGTGCTCATAAAGCCTGATGCAACCTATGAATTACTTGAAGCTGACGGACAAGGTATTATTGTGGGCGCAGCTTTGGCAGACAAAGTAATGGCGTTGCTTGAAAAACCCAAAAAAGTTTTAGCACAAATTCCAGCGCAAGCGTTGGCTGGTTTAAAAGTTGCGCATCCATTTATTCAAAATTTCCATGTGCCCGTTATTCTTGACCAATCAGTTTCATTGACCGATGGTACTGCCTGCGTACATTGCGCACCCGGATGTGGCCCAGAAGATTATGAAACCGGTATTCGTAACAAATTAGAAATTTTTTCACCAATAAGTCCTGATGGCAAATATCAGCGTGGTATTGAGCCAAACGTGCTGGAAGGTATGCCGGTTGCTGATGGCCAAGGATGGGTGATAAAAATGTTACAAGAAAATGGCAACCTTCTTGCAAAACAATCTATTAAACACTCGTATCCACACTGCTGGCGCTGCCGCAATGGTTTAATTTTTAGAGCAACCAAGCAGTGGTTTTTAGATTTGTCGCATAATAATTTACGTCAAAGAGCATTAGATGCTATTGAAAAAATAGAGTTTGTACCAGATCGTACGCGTAACTTTTTAAAAGCAACCGTTTCAGGCCGTTTAGAGTGGTGTATTTCGCGCCAACGCACGTGGGGCGTGCCGATTCCTGCCTTATTATGTACAACGTGTGAATATGCTGTTATAAGCAAAGAATTTGTTGATCGCGTAGCGCAGGGAGTAGAAAAAGATGGCATTGAATATTGGGATACGGTAAACCTTGCTGATCTTGGCGTGAAAGATCTACAATGTCCACAATGTACTGGCCTTGCATTTAAAAAAGAAAAAGATATTTTGGATGTTTGGTTTGATTCTGGTGTAAGCCATTATGCAGTCCTTTATAAAAATCCAGCACTTGGTTTTCCAGCCGATCTTTATTTAGAAGGTCTTGATCAACATCGCGGGTGGTTTCAAAGTTCATTACTCACCAGTTTAGTACTTGAGCAAAAAGCTGCGATGAAAACTATTGTAACGCATGGTTTTACCGTTGACCAAAAAGGTCATAAAATGTCCAAATCTTTGGGCAATGTAGTAACGCCACCAGAAATTATAGAAAAACTTGGCACTGATGGTTTACGCCTTTGGGCTTCCAGTATAGATTTTGGCGGAGACGCAATTGTTTCTGATGTGCTGTTAAAAAACGTTGCTGAGGTGTTTCGTAAAATTCGCAATACGTTACGCTTTTTACTTTCAAACTTATACGATTTTGATATTGATAAGGATGCCGTTACGCTTGAAGATATGCTCATGATTGATCGCTATGCTATGGAGCAACTATTCCACGTCAATTATCGCATTATCAAAGCGTACCATGCGTATGATTTTACGGCAGTATTTCATGAACTTGCTGATTACACAGCAAAAGAGTTAAGCTCACTGTATTTGGATATTATCAAAGATCGTTTGTATGTTGAAAAGAGTGATGGCTTTTTGCGTAGATCAGCGCAAACGACATGTTGGCATATTCTTGATACGCTAACGCGTGCGATTGCGCCGATTTTATCATTCACTGCAGAGCAGGTTTCTGATCATTATCAAAAAAATAAAAAGGAATCTATTCATTTGCAAAACTTTGCACCATTGCATGACGTATGGCGCGCTGTTGCTGATGCTGCAAAAATTGACGTTCCTGAAATTCCAGGAACTAATTGGTACCCGCTGCATGGCCACATTGATGAGACGGTTAAAAAGATTGAAGAAACAACGTTCCATCAAGAACGTACGTTGCAATGGGATGTGGTTTTTGAGCTGCGCGATGCATTGCTCAAAGCAATTGAAGCGCAGCGCGAAAAAGGGTTAATTAAACATCCTTTAGAAGTAAAGCTCACTGTATGCTTAAAACTTTCAAAAGAATATATGCAAGCGTTGAATGCATTCTTTACTGACGTCAAAAAGACACAAACAAAAGAACAGTTTTTCCAAGAGTTGCTCGTTATCTCTCAGTTTATAGAACAAGCATCTCATGAAGGACTGGAAGAATCTAAAGAGCTTTCTGGCTTGTGGACAAAGGTTGAGCATGCAGAGGGCCAAAAATGCCCACGCTGCTGGAAGTGGGAAGTAACGCAGCATCCTGATGCATTGTGTGTGCGATGCCAAGAAATTGTTGGTTAACTATAAAAAAAGGAATAATCATGTTAAAAACTGTTTGCGCTCTTGTTTTGTGTAGTAGTTTGGTAAGCTTCTGTGCAATAGAGTATCATCCCGAACTTGAAAGAACAGCAGAAGAAGTTGCCTGTTTTAATGAAACAGATGATAATGCTGAACGCTATTTGGCGTATCGAGATCTTCCGGAGCTTTTTAAACAATATACATCTGGGCCAAAAGCATTAGATTTTGGGGCAGGAACAGGAATTTCAACAAAGTTACTACTCAATAACAATTTTTCTGTTTGCGCCGCAGACGTAAGCACAGAGATGGCAAAGCAGTTTAGGATTAATTATCCTGAAGTTCCTTTGTATATGATAAATAATAATGAACTGCCATTTGCCGCGCATAGTTTTGATCTAGTATTTTCAAGCCTTGTTATTCTTGAAATTGCAAGCAAAGAGGCCCTCAAAGAATACTTTAAAGCCGCTCATGGCATTTTAAAAAAAGATGGTATTTTTGTTATTCTCAACACCAGTGATACTGCCTATACCAAGAATTGGTTTCTTTTTGGCAACGATTATCCAGAAAACAAAAATCTAAAAAGTGGCGATTTAGCTACTATTTTTCAGTACGAAGGAAATATTAAATTTAGCGATTATTATTGGCTTGAGTGTGACATAAAAGCTTTAGTTGAAGAAGTCGGTTTTGAGATGATAACAATTCATCATCCATTAGGAAAGAGCGATGAGCCTTATGCATGGCGCGATGAATTAGAAGATTCTCCCTTTGTGCTTTTTGTAGCACGTGCACTGTAAAGTGTGGTTCGAGACGTCCAGGCTTCATTAAAACTACGCCGGACTCCTCACCACGAACGGAGAGTTAAATTTTCGCTCATCCTGAGTGATTTGTGAAACAAATTGTATCGAAGGATTTGAGCGCTTTAATTGAAATTGTTACGCAGTTTTATGATACTGCTCAAGGGCTTCATGTATAAATGCACTATCAGCAAATGTCGTTAGCATACCGCCTTGGATTTTGTCACTCGGTGAACTAATAATCATGCGATTATTTCTGTACTTTTCTTCCAGAGTTTTATCATACGCAGAGCCGGTTATGCATTTGAAAAGGTGAACTGTTTTTGACAAAGCTTCATGCGTATGTGCGTGGCCACCATCATTACCCATAACAACGTATACATTGTGCAAATTATTTTTTGCCAATGATGCCAGATAGGCGGCTTCATTATTGTTTGAAACAACAACATCTTTATGTTGAAAGTGCACTAATATTTTGAGGGGAAGATTGCCAAGAAGCGCTGCATTTTCAAAAGCATCGAGACCATCAAGTTTATACTGTGTTACTTTTGAAACCAAAGAAAGTGGCGCAGCCGTATCTTTCATAGAGCGTAACGGGATGTCTAACACTATTGAGCCATTAAGTATAACGCTGAGCAGATGAGCTCTGTCTTGTTGTGTGATACCAATTTCAGCAAGTTCCTTTTCATGGTTTTTAAAAAGAGTATCGTCATGCAAGAGCGCAATCAGATTTACAACAGTAGCGGCACCACGAGAAATACCAAAAAGATCTATTGCCGTAAGATTGAGTTCATGTACTACGTGCTTTAACGTATAAAGTGCCGGCAATACGTCAGGGAGCTGCCCAAATGATGATTTCCAAAATGGCGCAAAAGCTGTCTTTGCATCAGGAAAATTGAAAGTAATAATATCACCGGGAAGTATTTTAAAGTAACGTTTTAAAATTTTAGCGCTATTTTGTTGGTTTTGCCAACCGTGGAAAAATAAGGTTGGGTGATGGGCTTCTTTATATTGCATATCTTTTATATAAGATATTTTTAAAGGATAGCCAAATAACTTTTTTTCAGTTTTTTTATCTCTTCTGATTGTTTTGTATTCCCATGCCTCGTCAAGCTTATTTGAACTGAGGAGTAGTTGTATACCATAAAAAATTTCTTTCATGCCAGTGCCAAATGATGGGAAAAATTCTTTAAAAGGGGCATCAGGTGATTTAAACTGCTTTAAGCCAATAAGTGGTTTGGTGCTTGGTGTGGAAAGAATAAAAAGGGATAATAAAAGTAATTTTTTGTTCATAAGGCAACCTCTAAAGCATTTCTATTTGTATAAACTATTCTATTTGTATAAACTATAATAATATATTTTATATAATTTGTCAAATTGAGCCATGAGTGGTTCTGAATGTAAATTTTACCTAGGTTATATACATCCCGTTCGTGCCCCTCGATACACCGAGCAACGCTCGGCACTCGGGGTGATCGGGGCAACTGGTGAGCCTGTCCTGAGCCCTGTCGAAGGGGGTTTTTCGAAGAAAAACGTCTCAGCCTGCCCGCCGAAGTTTTAACGAAGGCTGGGAACCATTCGAACTCAAAATTTAAAAATTATATATTTTTTAGGATTTCGTATGGTTCGAGACGCAAACTAAATAAGTTTGCTCCTCACCACGAACGGAATTTAAATAATTCTTAATAACTCGATTGATTCATTTTTATTAAAAATCCTTAGATTGAGTTTACGTCGGTTGTGAATAAAAAAACGGCGTGGCAGATAACAATGCCACGCCGTAACGATTCTTATTACAAGTAAAAACCTATCTTCTTGTAGGTACCGCAGGTTTCTTTTCTTGCTTAAATTGGTTATCTAATGAGGTAAAAGCATTAAGGAAATCCGCTAAGAAATTCTTATCAGAAACCGGTGAATCAAGGCGTATTGCATTGATTATTCCTTTTGTTTTTTCATCGCGGGTAGATTTTAATGCTTCTTCTTCTGGTTGTCCCATGAAAAGATAACGGTTCAAAGGAGTTATGTTAATTACTTGAGCACCACGTTTTAATTGATTGCTCTGCCTGTCATAGCTCAAATTCAAAAGATTACCAAGAGATTCACGCAGAGATTCTTTCTTTTTCTCTTTTTCCTCTTCACCTTTTTCTTCTGTTGGCTTTATTTCTACAGGCTGAACCTTTGTAGCATCCTTTTTGTCTTTATCCTTTGGAGGGAAATATTTATGCCATAGTTCACGTGTTTGCGCTTCAATAAGTTTTTTATCAGCATCTTTTATTTTAAGCATGCGATGAGGACTTAATTCATTTTTAATAGCACGCAAATGGCGCTCCATTTCAAGAAGTCTGTTATTTATATTTTTAGCTTTTTCATACTCAGTATTCTCAGAAGGATCTTTTTCTAGGAAAGCAGCAAATCCTTTAAAGAGTTCTTTGCCTGCCGGAGCTCCCATACTTTCTTCATTAATACTTCTTTCAAGCGCTTCAAAGTTTTTGGTTATAGTTTTCAGTTTATCTTCACCAGCTTTAGTATCTGGTTTTCTGGGTGCCGGCTTTTTAGGTTGTTCGCCTTTGTCTTTACCTTTTTCATCTTTCTTTGCTTCAGGTTTTTTTGCTGATGCTTTCGATGGCTCTTTTCCTTCATCTATTTTTGTTGGCTCAAATGCTGGTTTTCCTGTTTGTCCAGCAGGGCCATCAAAACTGGGCTTGAATGAATCACGCCCTTCGTAACCAGGAAGAAAGTCAGAGCCGCCAAAAAATCCTGTATCTAAATCTCGTGCTCGAGGTGAGAATGAAGGATAGCGTACACGCAGCGCTTCTTCTTGTGCTTGGCGTGCCTTCTTTTCAAGCTCTTCTTGTTCTTGTTTTAGCTTAAGCGCTTCCGGTTCATATTTACTCAGGACGTTTACCATTTCCTTAATAAGGTTATTTTGGTAGATCGCCTTGTTGTAGTTTTGCAAAATAGAGTCAAACACTTGTTTTGTTTGTTCTTTTTGCATAATGATATTATATGCTTCAGAGAATGTTTCGCGTTCTTTTTGTGCTTCTTTGACCGCTTCTTTAATTTCAGTCTCTGATTTGCCTTCGCTTTTGAGTTCTTTTTCAAGAGCTTGAGGGCTTTTTTCTGTATATAATTTTTGATACGATTTATTGACCTCTTGCCATGAAGCATCAGTAGTTGTTCCTAATAAGGTATACGGATTTACTTCTTCTAGCTCTACTTCTTTTACAATAAAGAGTGGTTCAAGATAGTTTAATGCTTGTTCAAGCTCGCGAAGCGTTTTGCACAGAGGAGCAAACTCTTTTTCTGGCAGATATTTAAGAAGTTTGTCTTCTGCCAATGCATGGAAGTAATACAGCATATCTTGGATATTGTATTTCCATTCTTTAAGCTTATCAGCATATGCTCGATTTGATTCTGCTTTATGAGAAATAGCATTGATTTTTGCAATAAGGTTTTTAAGAATGCCCTGTAACTCTTTTGACTCCAAACACATTTTTGGCAGTTCAATCGGTTTTGGTTGTTCTAATTTTGGTAGTTCTGGCATAGGCTGCGCAACAGGAGCCGTTTGCTGTTCTTTTAATTCTGGTGGCGTAGGAACACCAAATAATTCTTGGAAAGGATCTTTCCCTTGAGATTCCATTTCTTTAATGTAGTCTTCACCAATTTTTGCCAATGCATCAAGTGTTTCTTGGTCTAAAGTTTCCAGTACCTGTAACATTTCTTGTAATTCAGCTTCTGAAATGGGGGGCATTTTAGCACCCGGTGCTGGTCGCGCAGGAGCGGCTGGTTTCTTTTGTGGTGGCGCTTGTACAGGACGTTGAGCACTGTAGGAAAAAAAGTTTAAACTGAGTAGGGTTAGGAAAAAAATATTAAAAATCTTCATGAATTTGTCATCCTTTGGTATGAATACAGAGAGGAGATTCCTCAATCGATTGCATCTATTTCAAATACAGAGGTCGTAAGAAAGCATATGTACATAAATTATAACGCCTTCTTATTTCTATTATTAAATTACCACAGAGTAAAAAAAAGTTCAAGGGGTACCCTCAGGGGTGGCTTTTTACTCCTTGAGCTTTTAGTTGCCTTTATTATAGCTCTTTTGCTAGGTACTGTAACTATTCTCTGGCAAAAAAATAGTATAGATGCTCTTGCAAAGCTCCAAAAACAGCTCTCTGTTCTCCAAGAAACTAGCCAAAATCTCAGGCGCATGCAAAGGGATGCGGCCTATGCAAAAAGGGCTCAAAGCGCTCTTGAGCAGGTACATCTTCTGGCATCTATTGATACATTTTTAGTGCTCAAAGAGCCGCATCACTTCAAGCTTGTTACGGTACGCGCACCAGATTCTGGTCTGTATCTTATGGGAGGGGTTCTGCATGAAAAATAGTCCCGGCTTTTTATTGATAGAGCTTCTTGTCTATATTGCGGCCTCTTTGTTTCTTGCTGTTGTTGTGCTGCGTAGTGCGATTTCTTATACGCAACAATTAACCACAACCAGAAATGCCGTACAAAAAACATCGAGCATGCAGAGCGCACTTGTGGCATTTAAGCGAGATATTGAACAAGCACCTTGTGCTTGCGATGCATGGTATGTTATCAATGATCATGAGCTTATATGGCGCGGTGATCATGATGCATGCGGATGGTCTTATGAAAAGAAATCTTTAATACGGCGCCAAGGAACGTATGATCATAAAAAAAAGAATTGGGGGAAAAAAACAAAAAGTGTAGCCGCTCAGGGACTTGAACACGTTATATTTTCTGTGCATAAGAGTGATACTGCGATTCAAGAAGTTGATTGCATGCTTTCTGCACATAAGGAAGGTACTAAGAAATCTTTTACCATGAACGTACAAGTACCTTTATGTAATGGAGAGATTTTGGTATGAAGCAAAAAGGTTTTATTGTCCTTATAGTGCTTGCTTGCATGAGCATGATACTTCTTTATAGTACGCTTGTATGGCGATCAGCAGCGCTTATTCATGCTTTAGTTGCTGAAAAAATAATGTATGAAAAACATAACGCTCTCCATCAAGCATTGGCGTTGTGGAGCATTGATCTTTGTAAAGAAAATTTTGACTATCTGTTAGCATCGCTTGATAAGGATGCTCAAGCACTTGCTATTCCACAATGGCCCCCGCGCAAAAAAGAAGCACTCCCCGGGTTGCTAAAACTGAGCAAACGGTCATATAATGAAATTGATATGGCAATACATCTTATGCTGGGCAAAAAAAGTAAAATTATTACGTGTACCTTAACCCGTAAAGAAAAAAATGCTCAGGAATATAGTTTTCATGTATCAGCATGGCGCTATTCATGAGCCAGGAGCTTGCTATGAAAAAATTACTCTTGTGCTTGCTGCTCTTTGTAGCTAATGTATGCGCTCAAGAAAATCTTTCCTTATTTGATATCCATCCAGACGTACTTAATAAAAACATCCTTGATTATTTACTGTCAGAAAAGCCATTCTCAAGATACCATAAAAAATTTGAAAAATTAGATTATCAAGAGGTTCATACAAACGAATGTATTTTGAATCATATGCAAATTCCAACACAGCAACATATAACCTATTTAAAGTTTGAACCGCCTACCGTATTAGGACTATCTGATAATAAAGCATTAATTGGTTTTGCTATGTCAACGTATATAAAAGTTTTTAAGTCCGGTGATCCAAAAAATAACGTGTACTATAAAAAAATTTCATTACCTAGTGAGTGCGTAGGAATTCTTCTATGTTCAAAAAGTAATCGGGGTGTTTTCTGTATGGCACAACAAGATAGGTATGAACTCATGCTGGCTAACTTTGATACTCAAAAAGAACTCTCTTTGATGAATTTTAAAAAATACCCTAATGATAATTTAACTGCACCAAAACTTTTACTACATACTTCAGAGCAAAAAATCTATATAAAGATTCCTGAGAGCGCAGAGCGATATATTGATATTTCTAATGAAGATCCCTGGGCACGACTTTTGGCAAAGCAACGTTTTATGCATCAACCCCGGTTCTGGGAACAGCAGAAGCCTAAAACACTCAGAAATCTTTTCCATCGTCTTCGTATTTGTGCAGATCCTGCTACCTTGCGTGAACAGCAGGAAAAAAGGGTATTACCGCAAAATCTTGTAGGACTCTATCTGCGTCTAACAGGAACAGATACGCAACAGTAAAAAAAGAGTGGTTAAGACTGTCTTTTTTTGGCAGTATGGTTATACTTAATCTCTAGACTTATTATTGATTATAGCTGAAAGGTTTTTATGAAAGTATACTTACGTAAAGATGTTGAAAGAATAGGCATGCAAGGGGAAATTGTAAAAGTATCTGATGGCTTTGCCAAAAATTTTTTATTTCCTAAGCAATTAGCTGTAGAAGTAACTCCTGAAAATGAATCGTTTTATATTACACGCCAAAGAAAAGTAGAAAACCGTAAAGAGGTTATAGCTACGCAATCTTCATTATTGGCAGAAAAAATTAAAACAACGCAGCTTGTTTTAAAAAGAAAACTTCATGACGGCAGCAAGCTTTATGGCTCTATTTCTCCGGTTGAAATAGTTGATGCATTAGCAGAAAAAGGCATTAAGGTTGCAAAAAACCAAATTCTTTTTGATAAATCAATCAAAGAAAAAGGCAGCTACGAAATAACTATCAAGCTTTCTTCCCGCTTACAACCAAAAGTTAAGATTTCAGTTGTAGCCGAAGGCTAAGAAACATTCTCTAAGGAGAGGTCATTTTTTAATGGCACAAGAAACACGCTGGGGCACCAAGTCAGCAGCTCAAGTATCTGCTGAAAAATTACTTGGTAAGGCTTTGCCTTTTAGCTTAGAGGCAGAAAAATCTGTATTGGGAGCTTTATTGCTCAATGATGAATCTATTCATCAAATTTCTGAAATGTTGTTGCCTAGTGATTTTTATCAGGTAGCGCATAAGCTTATTTATCAAGCTATGCTTACACTGGTTGAGCATTATAAACGCATTGATATTGTTTCTTTACAGGATTTTCTTGAAAAGCAGAAAAACTTAGAACATGTTGGTGGCATTACCTATTTGCTTTCATTGCAAGAGGATATTCCTTCTATAGGTATGCTCAAGCAGCATGCACAGATTATTAAGGAAAAATCGGTATTACGCGATTTGATTAATTCTGCAACGGAAATTATTACCCAGTGCTATGACCAGAATGATAAAGAAATTGATGCCGTTTTAGATCAAGCAGAGCAACACATATTCCAGATTGCAAACAAGCGTACTAATCAGAATTTTGTACAGCTTAATATTTGGCTCAAAAAAACTTTTGAACATCTTTCTGATATTAAAAATCATGCAAAAGGAATTACTGGTGTCCCATCGAGTTATAAAAAGCTTGATAAAATGACCTCTGGCTTTCAGAAAGGAGATCTGATTGTTTTAGCCGCACGTCCTTCTATGGGAAAAACGGCACTATCATTAAGTTTGGCAGCACAAGCTGCACAGGTACCCTTGAGTGTTGGTTTCTTTTCTTTAGAAATGTCAGCCGAGCAGCTCACGTTGCGTCTTCTTTCTATGCAAGCTGGTATTTCACACCAAAATATTCGTAATGCAGCTATTTCTTCTGAAGAATGGCTTGAATTGACCAATGTGGCAGCACAACTTGCTGGTATGAAGCTTTTTATTGATGATACGGCCATGCTTTCCATTATGGATTTGCGTGCCAAAGCGCGTAAATTAAAAGCTGAGCATAAACTTGATTTACTCATCATAGATTATTTACAATTATTGCGTACCGCGCGCAAACATGAAAATAGGCATCAAGAGGTTTCTGAAATTTCTCGTTCACTGAAGGCATTAGCAAAAGAATTGGAAGTTCCTATTATTGCGCTATCTCAGCTATCACGTGCTGTTGACTCGCGCGTTGATAAACGACCAATGCTTTCAGATTTGCGTGAATCTGGTGCTATTGAGCAGGATGCTGATTTGATTATGTTTTTGTATCGTGATGTGGTGTATAATCCTGATACAGAAAACCCAGCTCTTTCAGAGCTTATTATTGGCAAACAACGTAATGGCCCAACAGGTACTATTTATATGAACTTTATTCGAGAGCTGACAAAATTTGAGGAAACGGATTATGAAGAATAGAACGATATTCCTTTTTGTTTTTTCTATGTTGAGTTTATTTTTCATTACCTATGCCGCTGAGTTTAATGAACCACATCAATTGACTCTTTTTGACGAAAATCTCACTCAACCCCAAATAAACTCCGTTCAACAAAATCAAAATCCTCCTCAACAAAATATACCGCTATTCTCAACTATTTCTGAAATGCTTGAAGTTATCACATGTGGACCAACAATCACCGGAATGCTTTATGATAATTTAGGTGGAGAAACGATTGCTCGCATACTTTTTCAATGTTTTAACAATTCAAGCGACGAGAAGGAACACCATGAAAAATATGATTAGATTCTGTTCTATACTTCTTATTTTCTCTGCAAGGGCTATGGATCAAAGTAAGCCGCACAAACAGCTTTTTGATGCTATTGAAGAACAAGATTTAGATTCTGTAAAAAATTATTTAAATGCAACTGACATTGATTTGGCAACACTCAAAAAAGCATCCGATAATGCCCAAGCAGTATTTTTTGGGTATTGGAAAGCTTATAAAAATTCTGATATTCATTTTACCTCAAAGCATAATTCAATACGCTATTTTATTACTAAAAAGATTAACGAAATAGATTTAAATAACTAAGAAGGGATTTCATGAAAAATACACTCAAACTACTTTTTGCAACATTAGTTATTTCTGTACACGCTATGGAAATCAAAAAAGCTAAAATAGAAATAGAAAAAAGTCAGCATCAAGAGCTTTTTAATTTTATTAAGGAAACCGATATGCATGGTGTAAAAGAATATTTAGAAAAAAATTATTTTGATGAAGAAACTCTAGAAAAAGCTCGTTGTCTAGCTGCTAATAAATGGAGTAGTAAAAATGAGCTGGTGCGAGAAGCTTCACAAAGAATCGTGAGTAATCTTGATGCTAAGATTAGGGAACTTTATCCTAATCGACCGCATGAAAAATTGTATGAAGCTATTCAATACGTAGACATAAAATCTGTAGAAAAATACTTAGAAAATAATACTCTTGATTCGGTAACTCTTGCTATAGCCAAAAACCGCGCTACAGCAAAATTGTGGCATGGATTTAATGGTAGTTTTGATAAAAGGCCTCTTGACATTATTGATTTGATTGATAAAAAAGATTGCAATGAAAGGCAGCATCAAGAGCTTTTTAATTTTATTAAGGAAACCGATATGCATGGTGTAAAAGAATATTTAGAAAAAAATCATTTTGATGAAGAAGCTCTAGAATTTGCTCGTTATCTAGCTGCTGATCAATGGAGTAGTAAAAATGAGTTCGTGCGAGAAGCTTCACAAAGAATCGTGAGTAATCTTGATGCTAAGATTAGGGAACTTTATCCCAACCGACCGCATGAGAAATTGTATGAAGCTATTCAATACGTAAACATAGAATCTGTAGAAAAATACTTAAAAAATAATACTCTTGATTCGGTAACTCTTGCTATAGCCAAAAACCGCGCTACAGCAAAATTGTGGCATGGATTTAATGGTAGTTTTGATAAAAGGCCTCTTGACATTATTGATTTGATTGATAAAAAACAAGAAAAGGAATAAGTTATGCATAGCAAAAAAATAGCTGCCGCTCTGTGCTTTCTGTGTTGTGCAACCTATGCAATGGAACAAAATTTAAATCGGCACAAAGAGCTTTTTGCTGCAATTTTAGAATCTGATACTAAAAAAGCGCAAAGTTTTCTCTTGAATAATGATTATGCAATTGGTAGTGATACGTTACAAGATGCAGGACTCTTGGCAGGTCAAATTTTAGAAAATAAGAGAAATGCCGATAAAAATTGGTTGACCTGGGATCGAGGTTATGATCTTTTAAATGCTGTAGGCTATGGTATTTTGCTCGGAACAAATCTGTACCTTACTCACGATGGCTCTGCATGGATTCAAACACCTGCTATTTTGATTCCTCTGGCAGGATGTGTTTTTAATTTTGTTAAATGTTTCCCGACAGGAACATCACCGGAAGTACACAAGGCTCAGCTTGTTAAAGACACCATTTTTGCTCGTTCACTTGGCAACTTGGCAGCATCAGTAACTGGCTATCAAAATGCTGTGCCAATCGCTCTAGAGGAGTAGAAAATAAAAAAGGATGAGTAATGATTATTCTAGGGATAGATCCAGGCTTTTCATTTACCGGTTTTAGCGTTATCAAGCAAGAAGAACGCAAAACCTACCTGATGGATTATGGTTATCTTTCTTTACCACAACAAAAACATCTTTCACAACGCGTGGGTATTTTTTATAGTTTTTTTCAGGAAAAAATTATACGACACAAAATAACAGACCTAGCATTAGAGACGCCATTTTTAGGAAAAAATGCCCAAAACTTTTTGAAGCTTGGGTATTTGCGCGGCATTTTATATTTACTTGCAGACCAACATGGACTTATCTTGCATGAATTTTCTCCACGCGAAGTCAAGCAAGCCGTGACGGGATTTGGTGGCGCACAGAAAGATCAAGTTGCACGAGTTATCGGCCAGCTTTTTCCACAGTTAAAAACACCGGTAAAGGCTGATGTAACCGATGCTTTGGCCGTTACGCTGTGTGGATTGTGGCGCATGAAGCGTTCTTCTTTTTTCTAATATACTTGCCTTCATGGGTTCCAATAGTGTAGAGTGCAAATGTGTAGAAAAACCCGGTAAGGTTTTTAATCAAAAAGGAGAGCGCATGAGATACAGCAATACAACCGCTCATCGCAAGACTCCGGCTCTTGTTAAGGCAAACTTGCTTGCTTTGTCACGTATTATTCCGCATACTTTCACAGAACAAGATATTATAGCATTGCACGATGACTTTCTTACTCATGGCTTTCATTATCTTAAAGTGCCAGATGTACGTACGGGAAGGCGTATGATGGAAACGTTTTTATATTCACTCAAAAATTACTACCTTGATGTTGCTTGCTTGAGTATGGAAGAGCTTCCTCTGCCGGCAGCTGTTGCTGATATATATGAAACACTGGAGTGGTATGGATATATTCGTCATGCATGTCTTGAGAGCTTTTTCCTTGAGCAATGGTACTTTGATTTTATATGGATTGAGGCAACAGAAAATCTTTTACGCTCACCATGGTTTTGTAATTTTTCACAGTTGCTTGAAGAGTTTTTGATTAATGATGAAATACCAATATTTATCATATCTTATTATTAGGAAATAGAATGGAAGAAAAAAATAAACAATGCGCAAGCTGCTGCGATCGCTGCAAATCTAAAAAAAGTTCTTGCAAACAATGCCCCACAACGCAAAGCTGTTGCAAATCATGCAAAGACTGTTGTTATGATTGCAAAAAGCAATGCATAAAAACCTGTGCAGGTAAATCATGTTAAAGGTTCTACGATGATAATATCAATTTTTTTAGTATCATTGATTGGCTTTGCACTTTCCTATTATGCCTACAACCTTGAGCAAAAAATAGAAAAAAATCCTTTTTATAAACCAGTATGCGATATTTCTGATCGCTTTTCCTGCTCAAAGCCTATTTTGAGCCAGTATGGAAAGCTCTTTGGTTTTTCTAATGCACTTGCTGGCATGGTCTATTATGCAACCACCGCGATTTTAGCGCTTATGGGGCAGGCAACCATTCTCTTTTATTGCGCACTAGCTGCATTGCTAGCATCATGTGTATTGGCATACATTTTATATGCTCGTATAAAAACAGTTTGTTTGATATGCACGGCAATTTATATGGTTAATATCATACTCTTTTTGCTTACTTATTAATATACAAAAACATTCTTCAGGTCGGGGTTTAGAAAAAGTACTGCCAGTACTACATTGCTTACCGAGTGAATAAAAATATCACAACGAGAAAGAAGATAGGTGTCAACAATAACCTCTTGACCAAGTATTGCATCATGAGACCCCTGATGAAGCTCTGGTATTTTATAATGAAGAGGTAAGCTATTAGCAGAGCGCTGAGCATTGCAATAAACAACCGTGCGATTGCAGGTTTTTAAAAACTCATCAACTATTTTTTGTTCATCGGTAGCAAGAAACACCTGATAGGAAGCATCAAACTTTTCAATTTCTTCCACAAATCGCGCTACAGAAATGGCGCGAGCTTCTTTGCTTTTATCAGTTCCTCGAATATGAACGCCAATAGTAGGTTTTCCCGCAATATGTTTATAATAAAAATCATCTACAGCTTTTTGCAGAGGTTCTTTTAAAGATATATAACGCTGTATAAGGTAGTTAAACTGTTTTCTTAAGACAGGTGAAAATGCATGGTGAAGTTTTTCTGGGTTTCCAGAAATTTGAAATCCATTAGGAGCAAAATATTCGCTGTGTATTGGATCACCTGGCTGATAAGTTTGATTAGAAAGTGGCTTGAAATAATACTCCCAAACATTGAAAGCTCCATTAAAGCCTTCTTTCTGAAAATAGCAATCATTCTCACCCCAATAGGCAACAGGAGCTTTGTTATGCTTAATGCACCATACTAAATTATTTAAAACACCAATAAAATTAGAAAAGAGCCCAACAGAGCGACCGCCAATAACATGTTTTTCTTGAGCACATACAAAGCTTAGTTGAATAAGGAAAAAATATACTATTGTTTTTTTCATAGGTATAATCCTTTTTCAAGAATCATACCATAATGAAGCGCGGCTTAAAAGCAGTTGTTTCGCGCGGAGTTCTTCGAAGCCTTTCTGGCAAAGTAGAATAAAAATAGTCACAAAAGCTTGTTTTTTTAATTTAACAATTTGTCATTTATAGAATTATAAAACTACAAAAACCTGGTTTTATAAAAAATAGGCCAACGAGGATCGGCCCTATTGAAAGATTTTGGGTTGCCCAATGTTTTTACATTGTAAAGATACCGGGGCTTTTTTTGCCCAATTTTTGTTGGATATTTATTTTTACTAAAATTGTTTTTTTAGTTGACATCGATTACTATAATTTTCTATGCTAAGGGTGCTCTTAGAAATGGAGAGATTCCTTACCAAAAATCCAAAATTAATCGTTCGATCAAAAAAAGAGAAAATAAGGTATTTGCCCGATAATATATATTATGTTAAAAAACAAACCACCGCATTGAAAAAATCAATGCGGTGGAAAAAAGGAGAGTAGTAATGAAGCCTAGTTTAAAATGTGCCGGTCTTGCGACCCTCACATTAGTAGTGTGACAAAAATTGCTAAAAAGTCAACTTTTTAATATTTAAAATCAATCGGCATTTCAATGATTTTTATCACTTACTCTCAGATAGTATAAGAGCATTTTTATAGACTGTCAACATATAAAAATAAAAAAATATTTAATATAAGCTTATTGTTACAAATAGAAAAGATTAGAGGTTGATTCTTTGCGCACCCTGTTCAAGAAGCAGGGCCTCAAAAAAGCCTGTTTTTATAGGGGATGTGAACACCAACTGAGCTGAAAGGTGCCGGAGGTATTTAATGAGAATAGGGATAACTTGTTGGTCAAAGTCACTCATAAAGTCATCAAGTAAGAATACCGCCTTGCCCTTTTTTTGTTCAACAAGCTTTAAAAGGGCTGCTTTTAATAAAAGAATGGCCAATTTTTGCTGACCTCGAGAAGCATAGGCCTTTGACCTTTTGCCCTTAAAAACTATAAGAAAATCATCAAGATGAATACCAAAAAGTGACCGCCCCATAGCCCGCTCTTGGGCATGCAGCTCGGGGTTGGCTTGCTTGAAAGCCTCATAGCTTTCCTCAAGCTTTTTCTTGGGTCTATAAGAGCAGGTAATGGTAATAGATTCATCGAAGAAACCTTCAAGAGCTTCATTAACCAGTTCTTCTAGCGTTGTAAGAAGTAACACCCTTTTTTCTTGAAGTTCTTTACTCTGTTGCCACAACTTTTCAGTCCAAATATCATAAGACTGCATATCGCTAGCAGCTGACTGCAATAAGGCGTTTCGCTGCAAAACAATCTGCTTATGCATTCTCAATGCTGGCAGAATATCTGGTTCATTAAGAATAAGTCCCTGATCTAAAAATGACCGCCGCGTTTCAGGATTTCCTTTAATGAGCAGTAAATCATCTTCAGTCAACGTTACAATACGATAAAACTGATTAAGCTCTTTGTATGAACTAATTGCTTTTTTATCAACTTTTACCAAGCGCTTTGCCCCTGAAAAACCAATTTGGATTTCATGGTCAAAGTCATTGCCCTCATCATGGCACATAAGTTTTATGAAAAAACTATCTTTTTCAAAGAACAAAAGCTCTTTTGGTGTATGCGTTCTGAATGAGCGCAAATAGCACGCATAATGAAGCGCCTCTAAAATTGAGGTTTTTCCAGAGCCATTCGGACCACTAATAAGAATCAATGGCGCATCAAGATCAATCTCTTGATCGGTAAAGCAACGAAAGTTTTTAAGCTGTAAGGAACGAATCTGCACAGATCTCAAATAGTTAGTTTGTAGTTGGAGAAACTGGCATTACTAAATAGGTAATTTGAAAATCTTCCTTATCTGCCTGGAAAATAATTGGCTTTGTTGGATTTTTTAAATAGCACGTAATATCTTTTTCAGAAAATGCTTGCAAGCCATTCAAAAGATACGGTGCATAAAAACGAATCGCCATTTCTTGCCCTTTAAATTCTTGTAATGGAACTTGCTCATTTAAATTACCAACTTCCTTGTTTTCCATAGAAACATTAAGCATTTCTTTGTCAAAGCTAAATTTTGTTGCTAAAAATTGCCCTGACAATAAACAGGAAGAACGGCGCAATGTTTTAATAAAGTGAGACCTATCAAGTATTGCAGGAACAAAATCATCTTTTTGCAAGATTGGTCGGTATTGGGGAAACTGATCAGCCAAAAGCTTGGTAAAGAAATTAAATGACTCACCAGAGAAAACAAGTTGGTTGCCGCAAACACCTAGAAATATCGTTTGCTGTTCAGAGCTATCTATGATCTTTTTTATTTCAAAAATAGCGCGTCGTGGTAAAAGCCAGCGCTTATCTTCTTCGAGCGTATATTTTTTGGTTTTAATTTGGGCAAGGCAATGGCCATCTGTAGTTGTCATCGTCAAACCATCAGCATTAAGCTCAAGAAAAAGACCATTAAGTGATGGATTTGCATTATTTTGAGGAATTAAAAAAGCAACTTTATCAAGCAGCTGCGCAAAAAAAGATGCTTCAAGATGCATAAGATTTTCAATACGTTCTGGGAAAGGAGGAAATGCTTCAGGATTTTTAATATTTAATCCCAAATTCACCGAGCCAGCTTGCAAAAGAAGTTGTTGATTTTCAAGCGTACATTCAATAGCGCCCTCTAACTCTTTGACTATATCAAATAAACGTTTACCAGGAACTAAGAATGATTCTGTTTGCGCAAAAGAACTATCTTCTATGCTGCATGTTGCTTGTAGACTTATTTCCAAATCAGTACTTTTAAGTACTAACTCTTTATGGCCAACGTGAAATAAAATAGATGATGTTGCATCAATTGTTGTGCGCTTTGAACAAATTGGTTGCATCGATGAAAGAATTGAAAAAAAAGTTTTTTGATCAACAATAAATCGACCAGCCATAAAAAATCCTTAGGTTTGTTCGTATGGTTCGAGACATCCAGGCTTCGTCAGAAGACTACGCCGGATTCCTCACCACGAACGAAATAATAAAAAATTTTTAAATCAAATTCACATTGGTATTAAGTATACTGGTTTGCTTACAACTTGGCAAAACTTGTTTTCTTGTACGCGCACCCTCTATACTCAATCATAGGGATAGTTTTATTAAGGGGGAATCATGTTAAAAAAATATATTCTTATTATACTTCTGCCACTTTGTATGCATGCAAAAAGCATGCCGGTCAAAAATAGTAATGCTACGATACGCAAAATATATACCTGTAAAAACAAAGCGTTTTCTATTGGTGCCGATGAAATTGCAACCATTGAAGAAAGTGGCGGTAATTCTACGTATGGAGAAATTACTGACAAAGGCGTTCAAATGCTCATTCATGAACTCAATCCTAAAAAATCTGATGTGTTCTATGATCTTGGCTCAGGTGGCGGCCGCATGGTTTTAAAAATGTATCTTGATTCTCCCATACATAGAGCTGTTGGTATTGAGCTTTCTCCAACACGTCATGCTATAGCTCTTAAAGCGCAGGAAAAACTCAAAGAACTTGGCCAAGAAATCTCTGGTAAAATTCTTGAATTTCGTAATGCAGATATACAAAAAGCACGCATACAGGATGCAACTATTATTTATGTAGCATCAACATGCTTTTCTGATGAATTTATGCAAAAGCTTACGACTAAACTTGCTGCGCTCAAAAAAGGACTTAACGTATTAACGCTGCGCCAATTACCAAAACATGAAGCATTTACACTTGTCAAAGAACTACGCGTTCCTATGACCTGGGGGGCGGATGTTTCTGTGTATTGGTATACATTAACGAACGGAATTTAAATAATTCCTAATAATCGATTGGTTCATATTTATGACAAATCCTTAGATCGAATTTACGTTAATCTACTACGCCCTTGGGTGTTTTTTATCATACACCTTGCGCAGATGATCCGTTTCTACGTGCGTATAAATCTGCACTGTTGCTATGGTTTCATGCCCCAGCAAAAGTTGTAGTGAACGCAGGTTAGCACCTTTTTTGAGTAAATGTGTTGCCAGTGAATGGCGCAATTTGTGCGGCGAAATATTTTTAATACCAGCTTTTGCGCATAATGCTTTGAGTATTAACCAGAATGATTGCCGAGAAATTGGCTTTACTTTTTTGCCATACAAAACAGGAAATAAATAATCAATATGGGCTTTTTTTCTAATTAATGTTTGATGCGTTTTTTCTACATACTGTTGCAATAAAATATGCATAGGTTCTGGTAAAGGAACTATGCGCTCTTTTCCGCCTTTGCCAAAAACGGTAATAAAACCCGTATCGGTGTGCAAGTCAGAGAGCTTCAAGCGCGTCAGCTCAGAAACACGCATGCCAGAACTATACATGAGGCACAACATCACCCGATTGCGTATACTTTTTTGTGTATCGCCAACCAAAGCCGCTTTAATAAGGGCTTCAACCTCTGCTTCGCTCAAATACGTTGGCAACCGCCTAGGAATTTTAGGAAAGGCAATATCAACCGTATAGTTTTCCCACCCCAACTGCTCTCCTGCCCAGGCATAAAAGGTCTTGAGGGCAGATAGCTTGCGCGAGCGGCTCCGTGCCGTTAAAGAAAGAGAGGCTAAATGCTTAAGGTATTCCTTAATAACCCCCTGATTAATGGTCTGAAAAGTAAGGCCTTTTTGCTCAAGAAACGTAACAAATTGCGTAAGATCTGTTTTATAGGCAGCATAGGTGTTAGAGGCAACCCGCTTTTCTGCCAATAAGTAAGCTTCAAATCTTGTTAAAATAGTAGACATACTCATACACTGCATCCTTTTTTATAGGTTAGCTAACCTGAATTATACCAGAAAAATAGACCAAATCCACCTATAAAGAGAATCTTTTACCCTGGGATGTAATTTCTATTTGACAAATTGAATAAAGACTGTATAATAGTGTTTAGATATGATTATAATAAAAATGGAGACTTTATGACTTCTACTTCTTTAAAAACAATATTTACAATGCTCATCCTTGGTGCTACATCTGTGCATACCATGGAAAATAATAGATTTTTTCCTTTTGTTGTACAAAAAAAGGAAAAGCTAGAAATGCGAGTATTGAGCCCTGAAGAGGCTCGAGAGGATGTACAAAGATGGTCAGATTTATCTGAAAAATCTAAACAGCAGATTATTGACGCTTTTAGAGAATCTGGCGATGAAAATGAAGAGCTATATTATTTTTGCCTCTTGACCTGGGAGAAAATTCTGACGTGGCCTATCTTAAATTACGAAGATAAAATGCTGGTGATTAACCAAATTGCTATAGGAACAAATTTCAGCAACCAAATTATAATTAACAACAAACTTATTAATGCTGCTGATTATTTTAAAAAGCTCGAAGAAAAATATGCACTCAAACTTTTAAATGAAATGAGTGATAATTGGTCGCAGCTAGAAAAAAAAGAGAAAAAAAGAGTGCTCATGTTATCACAACAATATGAAGATAATGATCATTATCAAGAACGCATAAAAAGACTTAATAGTAAATAATTAAATGGAGATTACTATGTTACGTAAACTATTACTTTTCACCTTACTTTTAGGAGCTATAGCTCCTGCAGCTGCAGCTTCAATCAAACTTGTATCAAACGATGATCAAGAGTTTGAGATAGAAAAAGCTGCTGCTGAACAATCAGAAACTATTAAAAATATGTTAGCCGATCTAGAAGATCAGCAAGATCAACCAATTAATTTACCTGCCATAGATGGAAAAACATTGGGACTTATTGTAGAGTTTCTGAACAACAACAAAGATTTGAGTAATCTAAATCTTTCTGATCTTATAAACCTGGTTAATGCTGCAAATGGTCTTGATATACCTAAGCTTCTTGATGCAGCTGCTAGGCTGTTAGCAGAACATATTCAAACCAATAAAGCAAAAATTAACATTCAAGAGCTTAAAGAAAAGCTTCCCCTTGATATGCAAAAGCTCGTTGAAGCAAAGATACCCTTTAAGTTATTACAAACTCTTACGGGGCATACGGACTCGGTCCTTTCAGTAGCATGGTCACCAGATGGCACCAAGCTTGCATCAGGTTCATGGGACGAAACCATAAAAATATGGGATGTAAAAACTGGCACCGAGCTTCAAACTCTTACAGGGCATACACGCTGGGTCTTTTCAGTTGCATGGTCACCAGATGGCACCAAGCTTGCATCAGGCTCATATGACAAAACCATAAAAATATGGGATGTAAAAACTGGCACAGAGCTCCAAACTCTTACGGGGCATACGGACTCGGTCCTTTCAGTTGCATGGTCACCAGATGGCACCAAGGTTGCATCAGGTTCAACTGAAAAAACCATAAAAATATGGGATGCACAAACTGGCACCGAGCTTCAAACTCTTACGGGGCATACACACTGGGTCCTTTCAGTTGCATGGTCACCAGATTGCACCAAGCTTGCATCAGCTTCATGGGACAAGACAATAAAAATATGGGATGTAAAAACTGGCACAGAGCTCCAAACTCTTACGGGGCATACACACTGGGTCGTTTCAGTTGCATGGTCACCAGATGGCACCAAGCTTGCATCAGGTTCAGCTGACAAAACCATAAAAATATGGGATGTAAAAACTGGCACAGAGCTCCAAACTCTCACGGGGCATACGGACTCGGTCCTTTTAGTTGCATGGTCACCAGATGGCACCAAGCTTGCATCAGGCTCAGATGACAAGACCATAAAAATATGGGATGTAAAAACTGGCGCCGAACTTCAAACTCTTACAGGCCATACAGACCTGGTCCATTCAGCAGTATGGTCACCAGATGGTACAAAACTTGCTTCAGCTTCACATGACAAGACCATACAAATATGGAACCAAGAAAGTATTTTTTCTCACGATGAAAATAGGAAGCAACTAGCATTGACACCATCAACACAGCTTTCTGCAGCGGCAATTGTCGCCAGCCTGCTATTTTTTAATAAATAAATGGAGATTACTATGTTACGTAAACTATTACTTTTCACCTTACTTTTAGGAGCTATAGCTCCTGCCGCTGCCGCTTCAATCAAACTTGTATCAAACGATGATCAAGAGTTTGAGATAGAAAAAGCTGCTGCTGAACAATCAGAAACTATTAAAAATATGTTAGCCGATCTAGAAGATCAGCAAGATCAGCCAATTAATTTACCTGCCATCGATGGAAAAACATTGGACCTGGTTGTAAAATTTCTGAAAAACACCAACAAAGGTTTGAGCAATCTAAATCTTTCTGATCTTATAAACCTGGTTAATGCTGCAAATGGTCTTGATATACCTAAGCTCCTTGATGCAGCAACTACACTGTTGGCAAATTATATTCACAACAACAAAGCCAACATTCCAGAGGAAAATCTTCCCGTTGATATGCAAAAGCTCATTGAAGCAAAGATGCCATTTAATAATGAACCATTTAAAAATCTTACGGGGCATACAGGCGAGAAGGTCAGATCAGTTGCATGGTCGCCAAATGGCACCAAGGTTGCATCAGGTTCAGATGATAAAACCATAAAAATATGGAATGCACAAACTGGCACAATAATCCAAACTCTTACGGGGCATAAAGACTCGGTCCGGTCAGTAGCATGGTCACCAGATGGCACCAAGGTTGCATCAGGTTCAGATGATAAAACCATAAAAATATGGAATGCACAAACTGGCACAATAATCCAAACTCTTACGAGGCATACACACTGGGTCAATTCAGTAGCATGGTCACCAGATGGCACCAAGCTTGCATCAGGTTCAGAGGACAACACCATAAAAATATGGAATGCACAAACTGGCACAATAATCCAAACTCTTACGGAGCATACACACTGGGTCAATTCAGTAGCATGGTCACCAGATGGCACCAAGCTTGCATCAGGTTCAGAGGACAACACCATAAAAATATGGGATGTAAAAACTGGCACCGAGCTTCAAACTCTTACGGGGTATACTGACTCGGTCCTTTCAGTAGCATGGTCACCAGATGGCACCAAGCTTGCATCAGGCTCATATGACAAAACCATAAAAATATGGGATGCACAAACTGGCACAGAGCTTCAAACTCTTACAAGCCATACAAACGCGATCTGGTCAGTAGCATGGTCACCAGATGGCACCAAGCTTGCATCAGGCTCAGCTGACAACACCATAGAAATATGGAAACGAGAAAGTATTTTTTCTCACGATGAAAACAATGAAAAATCAGAAAACACAGAACCCAGTGGGCAATTGGTAACAGCAGAACCAACTGATTGGTTGTTTTACACAGGGGCATTAGCAGGATTAGCTGGACTAGGTTTTGTTGCTTACAAACTATTTTTTAATAAATAAATGGAGATTACTATGATACGTAAACTATTACTTTTCACCTTACTTTTAGGAGCTATAGCTCCTGCCGCTGCCGCTTCAATCAAACTTGTATCAAACGATGATCAAGAGTTTGAGATAGAAAAAGCTGCTGCTGAACAATCAGAAACTATTAAAAATATGTTAGCCGATCTAGAAGATCAGCAAGATCAGCCAATTAATTTACCTGCCATCGATGGAAAAACATTAGGACTTGTTGTAAAATTTCTGAACAACAACAAAGATTTGAGTAATCTAAATCTTTCTGATCTTATAAACCTGGTTAATGCTGCAAATGGTCTTGATATACCTAAGCTTCTTGATGCAGCTGCTAGGCTGTTAGCAGAACATATTCAAACCAATAAAGCAAAAATTAACATTCAAGAGCTTAAAGAAAAACTTCCCTTTGATATGCAAAGGCTCGTTGAAGCAAAAATGCTACTATTTAAAACTCTTACGGGACATACAGAAAATGTCCATTCAATAGCATGGTCACCAGATGGCACCAAGCTTGCATCAGGTTCATGGGAGCTAAAAATATGGAATGCACAAACTGGCACCGAGCTTCAAACTCTTACAGGGCATAGAAGCCGCATCTGGTCAGTAGCATGGTCACCAGATGGCACCAAGCTTGCATCAGGTTCACAGGACAAAACCATAAAAATATGGGATGCGCAAACTGGCACAGAGCTCCAAACTCTTACGGGGCATACAGACTCGGTCCGGTCAGTAGCATGGTCACCAGATGGCACTAAGCTTGCATCAGGTTCATTAGACAACACCTACACCATAAAAATATGGGATGCAAAAACTGGCACCGAGCTTCAAACTCTTACGGGGCATACAAACTGGGTCCGTTCAGTAGCGTGGTCACCAGATGGCACCAAGCTTGCATCAGGCTCAGATGACAAGACAATAAAAATATGGGATGCGCAAACTGGCACCGAGCTTCAAACTCTTACGGGGCATACAGGCGAGAAGGTCATTTCAGTTGCATGGTCACCTGATGGCACCAAGCTTGCATCAGGTTTATCGGACAAGACAATAAAAATATGGGATGTAAAAACTGGCACCGAGCTCCAAACTCTTACGGGGCATACACGCTGTGTCCTTTCAGTAGCATGGTCACCAGATGGCACCAAGCTTGCATCAGGTTCACAGGACAAAACCATAAAAATATGGGATGTAAAAACTGGCGCCGAACTTCAAACTCTTACAGGCCATACAGACCTGGTCCATTCAGTAGTATGGTCACCAGATGGCACCAAGCTTGCATCAGGTTCATGGGACGAAACCATAAAAATATGGAAAAGAGAAAGTATTTTTTCTCACGATAAAAATAGGAAGCAACTAGCATTGACACCATCAACACAGCTTTCTGCAGCGGCAATTGTCGCCAGCCTGCTATTTTTTAATAAATAAATGGAGATTACTATGGTACGCAAACTATTTTTGTTAACACTTATTTTAGGAGCAATAGCTCCTGCCGCTGCAGCTTCAATCAAACTTGTATCAAACGATGATCAAGAGTTTGAGATAGAAAAAGCTGCTGCTGAACAATCAGAAACTATTAAAAATATGTTAGCCGATCTAGAAGATCAGCAAGATCAACCAATTAATTTACCTGCCATTGATGGAAAAACATTGGGACTTATTGTAGAGTTTCTACAGAAAAAGGATATTGAGGTTAAAAAATTAGATCTTGAAGCACTTATTAATCTAGTCAATGCTGCAAATGGTCTTGATATACCTAAGCTCCTTGATGCTGCGGCTACCGTTTTAGCAGAACATATTCAAACCAATAAAGCAAAAATTAACATTCAAGAGCTTAAAGAAAAGCTTCCCCTTGATATGCAAAAGCTCGTTGAAGCAAAAATGCCATTTAAGTTATTACAAACTCTTACGGGGCATACAGACTCGGTCTTTTCAGTAGCGTGGTCACCTGATGGCACCAAGCTTGCATCAGGTTCATGGGACAAGACAATAAAAATATGGAATGCACAAACTGGCACCGAGCTCCAAACTCTTACGGGGCATACAGGCTTTGTCCATTCAGTAGCATGGTCACCAGATGGCACCAAGCTTGCATCAGGCTCATATGACAAAACCATAAAAATATGGGATGCACAAACTGGCACAGAACTCCAAACTCTTACGGGGCATACAACCTACATCCAGTCAGTAGCATGGTCACCAGATGGCACCAAGCTTGCATCAGGCTCATATGACAAAACCATAAAAATATGGGATGCACAAACTGGCACAGAACTCCAAACTCTTACAGGGCATACAGACTGGGTCATTTCAGTAGCATGGTCACCAGATGGCACTAAGCTCGCATCAGCTGCAGATGACAACACCATAAAAATATGGGATGCACAAACTGGCACAGAGCTCCAAACTCTTACAGGGCATTCAAACTCTGTTCATTCAGTAGTA
>JBFWNW010000002.1:0-274718 GCA_050250855.1 Candidatus Babeliales bacterium
CACCAACACTCAACGTTATAGTAAGATTTTCAAGAACGGTGTAAATACCATTAATATCAATATCTATTTTCTGCAGTGCAGACCAAGTGAATTCAAATTTCTCACAGATTATTGTTTGTGTATCATAAAAATCAAACTCAAGCGCTGTAAATATGCCTGATAAATCTATGGTTGGACATTCTATCGCATCTAGTGCTGTATAGATACCATTAATGTCAATATCTAATTTATTTAATATTGACCATGTAAATTGAAATTTTTCACAAATCTCTTGCTCTATTTTGATAAGAATCTTTTTAAGCATTCCCAAGAAAGTTATTACCTGACTAAGATCACAATCACTTTTGCCTACAACGGCATCATTTGTCTGAAAAGATGGTGCTGTAGGGCGAGGAACTCTTCTATAACTATCAAGTTCAGATAGAGCATCTACAATTTCTTGAACTTTGAGAGTTTTTGCTCCCTTTTTTAACTTTTGTTCAATCTTCTTTAGAGCAGGAAAATCTTTATCTTCTTGTTTTAAAATAGATTCAATTGCTGGCAAAAGGTCTACATCTTGAATAGCAAATTCATAAGTATTAAACTCTTTTAGATGAGAGTAGGATTCAGAAAAAGCAGAGAAGAAACTACAAAAAAACATTAAACAAAATAAAACATACCTATTAAAAAAGGCATGCTTAAACTGCCCTTTAGGCTTCTTCATCTACTTTCTCCTTTTTTTCTTTTTTTACGATCTTTATCAAAAAAAATAACAAAATCGGTATAAAATTTTTTGATAAATAATCTTTATCATTAAAAGCATATGTGATTCTAATTGTCAATAGTTCACTAGGAAAATTCTTGAATAATTTATTATTACAGATTGATTACAAAAACTTTAACTCTAGAAATCCACCGTTGATTTTATATACACTAAATAATGAATGCCTATTATCTCTAGATTAAAAATAAAAAAAAGGAAAATACTATGTTCTTTTATAGAAAAGATACCTTAGAACATGCAAATGATGCCAGTTCATCTCTTAAAATATTTATAATGACATCTCTTTTTATCATTCTTGCTTTTCTCGGGGCAACAGTCCTCACCTTACTGCCAAAGATATATTTCTACTCCTTTACCTATGCAAAAATATACTTAGATAAAAGAGTAAATTCCCCCCAGCTCATAGTAAAAGTTTATAGTGACTTTACAGAATTATTTTTAGCAATAAATATTTTTCTTCTTGTTCTTGGCTTTTTATTTTGTTTTTCTATATCAAAAAGCTCTGTTAAAGATTTTTTAAAAAAAATAATACCTATAACTTGGCGAATTCATACTAAAATTATTATTGTTTCAGGATTACTTCTTACTTTATGTATTGCTTTTTTTACGTTATATTTTAGTTATAAATTTCTTTTGCTTCAAAAAGAATCTGCGCCAAAAGCACCTCTTCCCTTTCTTCCTTTTAAACTCCTATCTAAGCTAACGGGAACTTATCCTAGCTTCAAAAATTTATGGAACCAAATACATGCACTTCCAAAAGCACAAAAGATATTTAATCAAATAAATAAAGTAAGCCTCTACACCTATTGGGGGTGCCAAATAGGAAGCAGTTTATCAACTTTATGGTTGGTATTAAATGTACAAGAAAAATTAAGAATTATGCAGAAAAAGATATAAAAGTATTGATAATTTGTTGTGCATGGCGCTCAACATCAACATCATCAAGAATTCCAACTAAAATGCCATGCTCATCTATAAGGAATGTGCGCCTTTTAGGGAAAAAACCTAGCGACCACCATATATATGTATCATAAAGTTTACTTACCTTTTTTTTAGTATCACTTAAAAGAGTAAATGGCAAAGCATGCTTTTCTTTAAATGCTTTATTTTCAGAAGGATCTGCATAGCTTATACCCAGTACAATAATATTATTTTTCTTGAATAAAGAAAAGCCCTCACGCAAGCTACATGCTTCTTTTGTGCAATAATAGCTGTCATTCTTTGGGTAAAAAACTAAAGCAACTTTATTCCCATGAAATGAACTTAGTGATCGCGTCACACCCTGCTCGTCTTTAAGCTTAAAATCTGGCGCTAAGGTCCCAATTTTTAGGGCAGCATTCATAAATCCAATGTTAAACAAAAAAAAGAATAGTATATTAAATTTTCTCATTATTTTCCTACGCAAAATTCTCTAAATACAGCATCCATTCCTTTTTCGGCTATACTCTTACCCGTTAGTTCTGTAAGACTCTCAAGAGCATCCTTCAAATGACATGACAATAATTCATATTCTATAGCTCCCTTGAGCATATTCTTTATTTCAAGCAATGTACATTCTAACGAAAGCAAAAGATTAAAGTGACGTTTATTGAGTAAAAAAGGAGATGCAATAGAAGTAAATAGATCATTTATTTTGGTTTGAATAGCGGAATGTACGTTTTCTAGATTTTCATGTGTTTGGCTAGAACATCCAATTTCATCAAGGTAATTAAGCTGAGTTTTTTTAGGCAAATCTACCTTGTGTGCAATAGTAATAATCTTATGAGCATATTGCGCATGCAACATGTCATACAGTTCACGTTCTTGTTGAATCATTACACGTGAACGATCATAGATCAGAAGTACAATATCTGCCTTCTGAGCTTCTTGCATAGAACGAGCAATGCCTTCTTTTTCTATAATATCATCAGTTTGCCTTAACCCAGCAGTATCAACAAGCGTCCAATAGTTGCCATTATTATACATACCAGCTTCAATAACGTCTCGCGTTGTTCCTGCAATATCGGTGACAATAGCTCTTTTTTGGTTGATCAATGCATTAAACAAAGAAGATTTTCCTGCATTAACAGAACCTATTAATGCTATTCTAACTCCCTGCCTAATGTGTTGTTGCTGATCAAATGTTTTTTTTATAGTTTGGATATTAGAAATAAGACGATCAATTTCTTGAGAAATCTGGCTTCCAAATTCCATATTCTCTTCTTCAATAAACTCAAAGCTTGCCTCTGAAAAAGCTAAACATTTTACTAAAGTTTTTTCGATATCAGTAATCCAATGAGAAAAGCTTCCTTCTAGTTGAGCAAGCGATTGACGCAATGCCATCTGGTTTGAAGCATGAATAAGCTCATTAATTGCTTCTGCCTGAATCAAATCAATTTTACCATTCAAAAAGGCGCGCTTGGCAAATTCTCCTTGTTGGGCTAATCGAGCTCCACATAGAATAGAAAGTTCAATAATTTTTTCAATAATAAAAGGATTATTATGGCACGTTATTTCAACAGTATTAAGCCCTGTAAAAGTATGTGGCTCATGCATAACAAAAAACATGACTCTATCTACTAATTCATTTTTTTCTACTATAGAACCATAATGAATAGTATGCGTTGGCACATCAAGAAGCGCTTTACCTGAAGGTAATACCGCGTACTGACTTACAATTTCTAGAGCATTAACCCCGGAAATTCTGATAAGAGCTAAAGCGCCACTTCCTTTTGGGGTACATTGCGCAACTATTGCTTGAGAATCTCGATCTAAAATCATATATTATCTGGTTAAAACAATTTTAAAGCCTCGCAAAGGACGCTTAAATTTACGTTTAAGAGCTTGCAACAATAAGAAAGAAAAACTTCTAAAAAGCTGGCGCTCTTTCTCTTCATCCCCTAAAAGAGGCTTTTCAAAGGTAATGCGCAGGTAATAATTATTTGCTTGAGTGCTAAAAGAAATATCCTTCTTATCCATTGCCTCTAGGGCGCTTGCAATCCAAATTCGAGCATTAGCAATCATATCGTCAGCCCATACGGTTCTCTTTTGGGTAGAACTAGCTTGCTGAACAGCAGGTTTTTCTTCAGTTTTAATATGCTTTTTAGGCTCTTCTTGCAACGGTTTTCGTGGCTGCCTTGCTATTATTTCTGACTGCTTCTTAAGCGACTCTCTTGGGGCTTCTCGCTGCTGAGGGCGAGACTCTGGTTGTTTTTTATACGCTTGGGGCGCCATGGCTTTTTCATCAAAAAAAATACCTATTTTTGCCGATTTTACCGTCATGCCAATAAAATTTTTTTGGGGCTCTTCAAAAACTTTTACTGAAAACTCCTTTGGGCTCCCGGCACTAAGCCAGGCTTTTTCCAAGGCCTTAAAAACTGAAGAACCTTCTTGGATGATTGATTTCATAAAAACCTTTATGGTGAAAAAAAGAATTAAACCTGTAACTTTAAAATTTTTTCCCTATTTTATAGGTAAAATAGAGCAATATAGAAAGATCATAGCATGAATAAGAAGGTTTCTCAATGGGATAAATGACGACTGGTATATTAAAATGATCACTATGGAGCGGGAAACGGGACTCGAACCCGCAACCTTTGCCATGGCAAGGCAACGCTCTACCAATTGAGCTATTCCCGCATAAAGTAAGAAAAATGTATCATAAAAAGGGCATTTGTCAACATAAAATACAAAAGAAAGAGACCCATTGTAAAAAAGAGCTTTTTTTGCAATCCTAAAAAGATAAACTTTCAAAAAAACCCTAAAAAAGGTCAATGTATGATTGGATTCATTCAAGGAACCATAAAAAAGGTTACCGATGACACACTCTTAGTATTAGCAGGTTCGTTAGGTTTTGAAATATCAGTACCGCATGCTTCAACCTATACGGTGGAAAATTCTGTTGAACTCTATCTCCATACTCATTGGAATCAAGACCAAGGACCAAGCCTTTATGGATTCCAAAATCAAGAAGATAAAACAATTTTTTTATTAGCTTTAAAATGTCCTGGTGTGGGACCGCGCTTATCTCTTTGCATTATAGAAACGTTAGGGGCAGATTCTTTTATTCAAGCAATTTCTGGAGAAAACATAGCAATACTTAGCTCAATTCCTGGCATCGGTAAAAAGAAAGCAGAGCAACTTATTGTTCAGTTAAAACACCACGTGGCAAAAGTTCTTGAAAATGGTATCATTGTACAGAAATCTAATTTTGTTGAATGGCAAAAAATATCTGAAGTTCTCAACTCTCTTAACTATTCAAGGACAGAAATTAGCTTCGCTCTTGATCGACTAAAAAAAGAGCAGCCTGAAAACATTTCATTTGATGTACTACTTCGCAAAGCATTATCATATTTATCAAAAAGAGCTTAAATTATGGATTTATTAACGTTTTTTACTCACTTAAACCAGCATTTAGCTGTTCCCACATCTTTTTTACTTTTTGGAGCAGCATTTTACCTAACATTCTCTTTAAAGTTTATTCAATTTAGATCATTTACTACTTTCTTTAAATTAATTACACATGGTATAAAGACAAAGAAGAAGCCTGATGCAAAAAACTCAATTACGCCTCTTGCTGCACTTTTTACTGCAATGTCAACTTCTTTAGGAATAGGAACATTAATTGGACCTTCAGTTGCTATTATAACGGGCGGACCTGGTGCAATGTTTTGGCTCATTGTTTATTGCATTGCTGCCTCTATTTTAAAATATGCAGAAGTTACCTTCGCAGTACATTTTCGTAAAAAAACAGAAGACGGACTTATTCTTGGTGGACCAATGGAATATTTAAATGAAGTAGCACCATGGTTAGGAACTTGGTACGCTTACGCTACCGTAATTCTTTTTGGGGGATGGTCAAGCTTACAAGCAAATGTAATCGCTGAAACACTTGCTCATGAAAGTGTCCCAGAATGGATTACCGGAACTTTTCTTGCCATACTAACATTTTCAATACTCACGGGAGGCGCTAAGCGCGTTGGAGCCTTTAGTAGTAATATTGTTCCTTTCATGGGAACGCTTTACTTAATTGCAAGTATTATCATTCTTTCTATCAATAGAGCAGGATTGCCTCAAGCTTTTAACCTTATATTTTCAAATGCATTTTCACCAGCACCCGTTTTTGGTGGTTTTTTAGGAGCATCCCTTTTTTCTGCCATAAAATCTGGCATCTACAAGGGCGCTTATATAACAGAATCTGGGACAGGAACTGCTGCTATTCCTCATTCGATGGCAGATGTAGCTCATGCCAAAGATCAAGGCTTGCTGGCAATGGTTTCTGTCTATGTTGATACGTCTCTCTGTCTTCTTTCAGGATTACTCGTGCTCACTACTGACTTATGGAAAATTGATTATATTTCAAACACTGTTATGTATAAAATATTTAATACCAGTATGCCAATCTTTGGAAGACCAATCTTTGTTCTTACTATAGTTCTTTTTTCTATTAGTACCGTTATTGGAAATAGCTTTAATGGCAGACAAAGCTTTGCTGCAATTACTAAATATCGCTGGATGAACATTTATTACATATTCATTAGTGCAGTAACACTATGGGGAGCCGTGACCTATGTGCCCCTTGTATGGGAAACTATTGAGGTACTACTTCCTTTAGTAATAATACCTAATATAATTTCACTCATTATTCTTTCCATTAAGTATCGTAAAATACTTATATAGAACTTTATCCTCTAAATCTTTGTACTGTTTCTAATAAATAAGAAACTGAAGAACGCAGAGTTCTTTCTTGTGTTTCAAAGTCTACTTCAAAAATACCATGCTTATTGGAATAGCCTTTATTCCACGAAAAACAGTCCATGAGGGTCCAATAAAAATAACCTTTTATGTTATATCCTTCTCTAATTGCCCGAGAAACCACATAAAGATGTTTCTTAATGTATTCATCTTTTATAGCAGGATTCTCGCTAGCCACACCATTTTCTGTAATATAAATGGGAATATTAAGTTCTGAAGCTCGGACAATATAGCGATACAAACCCTCAGGATACATAACTTTAGTTCGTTCAGAGCTTTCAGATTCATCAATTATTATCTCATTAGGCCTAGTACGCGCTTCCATTTTAAAAGGACGAATATGCTTTACCGTAGTATGCGTATAATAGTTCACGCCAAAAAAATCTAATGCTTTCTTTGCATCTTTATTTTTTGCAGAAACCCAAGGTGGTAACCATCTAAATTTTCCTTTTTTAAAAAAATTAATGGTAGTTTGATTTATCAAATGACTAAATGTTTTGGTAATAGCCTTTGCAAAAATATCCCACTTAGAATAAGCATCTAAGGGATGACACATATGAGCTATACCAATCTGTGCTGACGGATTAATTTTTCTAAATTCTTTTGCCACTTCTACATGAGCATTGAGTTGATTCAAAACTACTCTTCCTGCTAAAGCTAAACTTTTTTTGAAAGGAGGATAGACTCCTCTAAAATATCCTTCAAAAGCGTACGCAACAGGCTCATTAAAAATAATCCAGAATTTTATTTTATTATGTAAATGAGAAAAAACATAACGAGCAAAGCGTACAAAATAGGTTATATTTTCTTGGTTTTCAAAGGTTCCTTTCTGATAAAACCATAAGGGACAGGTGTGATGAAAAAGTGTAATCATAGGCTCTATACCACGAGCTAAAAGATCGTCAACAGCATCTACATAATGCTGCATAGCCTGCTCGTCAAAGCATCCTTCAGAAGGCTCTATTTTACTCCACTCAACAGAAAAGCGATACGCATTCATGCCAATATCTTGTAGAAGTTTGTGATCTTCTTTATAACGATCCCATCGCTGACAAGCATGGCCTACCGTAACTTCACTATTTAATAGCTTCTCGCAATGAGTCCAGCTATTTTCTATCGTTTTTCCATCAACAGTTATAATCCCTTCTGTTTGTAAGGCAGAATCTGAGCAACCCCATAAAAAATTTGATGGAAACCATATATCAAAAATATTAAGGGTGGACCAGTCCCATTTTATTTCTCGACTTAAGCTTAAAAAACATAGAGATCCTAAAGCAATTAGTAAAAAAAAATGTCGAAACTTCATTTTAATCCTTAATTTTTTATATTTTATTTTCAATAATAAAAAATAGTTTATGCTAAACTAAAAAAGAGAGTATGTAATTACTATAAAAGGTAGCTGAATGAAAGACAATCCTATTAAAGAAAAAAATAATATCCTAAAGAAAAAAATTCTTATTTTTTCTTGTCATGGTGGTGGTGGTCACATGTCTGCTGCTTTAGCTATAGAAGCAAATTTAGGACAACATGAAACAAAAATTATTGATGCTATGGCAGAGCCAGTTGAACATCTTGATCCTCTTTATTACCTAAGCTTTAAAAAATTCTCAGGCCAACGCTTTTATAATTTTTTACTACGCTATAACAAAAAAAGATTAGTTAATCTTTTTTTTCAATTCGGCTCTTTAATGATAGATTTGAATAAAAAGTCACTGTATAAAACCTTTTCTCAAGTAATTGAAAAGGAAAAGCCTGATCTTATTATTTCTGTAATTCCTCTTTTAAATCAATTTTTTGCAAAAATAGCTGAAGAAAAAAACATACCTTATGTTCTTGTACCAACGGATCTTGATATCAAAACTTTCATAAAAAATATCAAGCTCGATCATAAATATGCAAAATTATGTTTAGGCTTTGATTTTCCAGAAATAAAAAATTCTATAAAACCAGGACATATTCCTGGCAGCGCGATAGCTATTACAGGATTTCCCATACGCCCTGCCTTTTTTGAAAAAAAAAATAAAGATTATATAAAACAAAAATTAGCTATTACTCATAATCATCCTATTGTACTTCTTGTTATGGGAGCTACAGGATCAAACGTCACCCTAAAATATCTGTATGAACTTATAAAAATAAAAATGCCATTTCATCTTATTATATGCACAGGAAGAAGCTATTATCTTAAAAAATTAATAAAAACTATCTCTTTTCCTGATACCATTACATTCACTATAGCCGATGGGGATGCAGAAATTTCTGATTTCATGGCAATTACTAATATATGTATTACTAAACCTGGCTCAGTAACATTTGCGGAAACTCTTTATATGGATATTCCCGTGCTTATTGATAATACAACTCCTGCCCTTTTATGGGAGCAAAAAAATATTGATATGGTAAAAAATTATGGTATTGGATCAATTATTACGCATTTACATGATGTAAAGCGTTTAGTAACTAGTTATATAATTGATAAAGAATTAAGAGTTTTAACACAACACAATATAAAAGCCCTACCTAAAAAATATTTTAATACAGAATTTAGTACTCTGATTAATACTATCTTTACAGAACAAGAAAAGAACTCTTTTTAAAAAGATATTTCATTTCTTGGTGCCTCTTGTGGCTCAACATAGATATCATCAGTTTTTGGATGGCTTCTATGATTTTCAATACCAAGTTGTATAATACAATCTATAAATTCCATAGGACGCAAACCAATTTCAGCTGCTTGGTGAAATATACACGTTGCTGGCGTTAATCCTGGTAGCGTATTAACTTCCAAAATTACCACACGATCTTTTTGAGTTGGACTTTGTGCGGCTGGCTGATAAAAACAATCTATGCGCACATAACCCTTACAACCAATTACTTTAAATACAGATTCCATTTCACTTTTTACTAATGCTAACGCTTCTGGCGCAAGAGGCGCAGGAGTTTGATTTTCACCAGCTCCCGGCAAAAATTTTTCTTCAATAGAAAGAATAGCATTACGGGTAATTGCCTGAGAAGGAGGAAGCGCTTTAGGTTTTTCATTCCCTATAACTCCTACCGTTAGCTCCATTCCTTTTACATATTCTTCAATCAAGAGTGCATTATTATTTTGTTTAAAAAAAGAATCTAATGCATCTGAACATGATTTTTTATCTTTTACTATCTGTACGCCAACACTACAACCATTATCACGCGGCTTTATAACACAAGGAAAAGTAATAGTTTTTTCTATGGTAGCTATAAGAGAATTTTTATTATTAAGCCAAGCATCTTTTGCAACCAACATTCCTTGAGGTACTGCAAAACCTTGTGCCTCTAAAAATCGATTGGTTTTAAACTTATCAATACACAAAGCACTCGCAAATATACCTGAGCCATTATAAGGAATTCCAAGCATTTCCAATGCACCTTGGAGTGTTCCATTTTCGCCTATGCCGCCATGAAGGCCAATAAAAACAAAATCTACTAATGATGGTAAATCCTGCCACAAAACTTTCATAGAAGGCTGCAACTGACTTTCAATTTCTTGAGTAGAACTTGCCACGAGCAATCGAGCATCAAGTTTATAAAGCTCTCTATCTTTATTTAAAAAAAGAGGAATAGATTCATACTGCACGGGAGATATTTTATAGGTAATATTTCTCCCAGACTCTAACGAGATCTCTTTTTCATCAGAAATACCACCCATTATTACGCCAACACGCATTTTTTTAACTGCTGCAGAGAGCTCACTTTTTTGAGCCATAGAACTCCCCATTCCATAAGCTTGTAATTCAGTTTTTATAATATGATTAATAAATTGAGCATGATTCAAGCCAACGTAGGCTGCCTGCTTGAAAAGAAAACTTGATGGCGCTGCACCAGAAAAACTATTGGGATCTATAATAACAACTAAACCTTCTGCTGTTAAAAATCCATCAATACGCCCTATATTACTAAACTCAAGAGCTTTCATTACTTGTATACACGTATCTTGTATCAACGTTTGAGCTTGAGACGTACAACGAGCTGGCGTATATTGTAACGATTTTCCCGGCATATATTTTTGTTCATAATCAAAAAAAGCAATATCTTTTGGCGTAACGATTTCAGTAGGAGGCAATGCTACAAATTCTCCTGTATTATTATCTGTCATGACAATACAAGAAAATTCCATGCCCGTTATTTTTTCTTCAATAATAATAGATTGAGGCCGGCTGCTTTCCTTTATTGCTTTTTTTAGTGCTGCCAATAGTTGTTCTTCATGAGTAATAACACTCACACCCAAACTTGAACCTTCACATGAAGGTTTTACAATTAAAGGCCATGAAAGTGTATTTATTTTTTTTAGAATAGTTTTTATATCATGTATATCCGCGGCATTAACTTCAACACCATGAGGCACAGAGATATCATGCATAGCTAAAAACTTTTTTTGCATGCTTTTATCTATTCCTAATGCACTTGCATATACCTTTGAACCAAAATAAGGAATTTGCAAAATTTCTAACATTCCCTGTATGGTGCCATCTTCAGCAAACTGCCCATGCATAGCTATATAAATAAAATCAATGCTATTTTTTAAATCATCCCAAGAAATACGTTGCGCTTGTGTATCAAGACGTTTTTCAAAATCAGTTATTTTTCCACGATGCAAAAAAGACCATGGCAATATATATAAAATACCTTTTATTGTTTGAAATAAGGGAACTACTTCATAAAGATTGGTATCAAGATGATCACATATTGTTCTTCCTGAATTAAAAGAGACTTCACATTCTTGTGATTTGCCTCCCATTAATACACCAATTCTAATTTTTTGCATCAAAATCCTTTGAATAGTTCCACAACATTTTCAAGTAAAAGTATAGACAATAATAGAAATAATTGTATTGTTTTTAAGAGAATAGAAAAACAGTATGTTGACAGGAATAGGTTTATATGAAAAAAAGTAAAAATAATTTAGTTTGGGTTGATCTTGAAATGACGGGCCTTAATCCTGAAACAGATGTCATTCTAGAAATAGCCACTATTATTACTGACGCTGAGTTAAATATTTTGGCCGAAGGTCCTGAATATGCTATTTATCAACCTGCTGAAGTACTTGATTCTATGAATGATTGGTGCAAAGAACAACATGGCCTTTCTGGTCTTACACAAAAAGTACAAGAATCCCTCATAACATTAGAGCAAGCAGAAGAAGAAACATTGGAACTTATTAAAGAATTTTGCCAACCAGAAAAAGGAATGCTTGCTGGCAACACCGTATGGATGGACCGTAATTTTTTAAAACAATATATGCCAAAAATTATTCATTATCTGCATTATAAGTTAATTGATGTCACATCAATCCAACAGCTAATCAAGCATTGGTATCCTAAAAACCCTCATATCAAGTTTGAAAAAGCAGATACCCACCGCGCATTGGTTGATATAAAAGAATCTATAGAAGAGCTAAAACATTATCGAAAATATTTTTTTATTTAATTTTTTGCAATTCAAGCAATTGAAATATTTGTTGGGCCAGGCGTGGATTCTGTTTTAAATAGCTCTCAAAAGCTTCATTTTGCTCAATTTTTTTCAATCTTCCTTCTAACACAGCAAAAAAACTTTTAAATATTTCTGAGTCAGGGCCTAAATAAAATGTTGCTCCCTTTTGCCATATATCTTCTTCACGCACTGAAACGTAATGTTTAATCCAAAAAATTAATCCTACATCATGATAGTAATGGGAAAGCGTTTCAGCAAGTTTATAAGAGTCCTGGAAATCTAATGTCACTATTTGCTTATTATCCAAGGCTAAATATTTTTTGGATGGTTTCATTCTGCAAGGAAACATCAACGTTATTTTCCTGTCTTTTCCTGAGTCAAACGTAAAAGATTTTTTATTATACTTTTGGACTATTTGGTAAATATCACGACAAAAACTAATAATACTATCAAAGGTCTCTAATGGGCTATACTTTTTATGGCATTTATCTACCTCTATTTGCACAGCTCTAGACTTTTTTTCCCCTTCAACAGGGGTAATGAATCTAAAAAGACATGCCTTCCTGATTTCTTTGTTTATACTATTCAAATCAATTTTATGGGCCAAATTAAAAGCAGATAATCGTGTATATTGAGTATTTTCTTCTCCTTTGGCTATATCGTTTACTTTATAAACACTTAACCATCCATCTTGAATATCAAAATCAATAGCTTCATTATAAGGAGCTACACCAATTGCAACAGGCTTCGGGGCATCTGGCCTAACTTTATTTAATACAGGTCTTATCTCTGCACCAAAATTAGTAAACGTTATAAAAACAATAAAAAAAAGCATATTCATAGATGTATAATTTCTTTAAAAGGTTAACTTAATGGATTCTGTGTTAAAAAAATAGCGCTTTTAAAAGTATCATAATGAATAGATTTTGCCAAATTTATTATATGCATAATATCAGGAGATTTTAGATATATTTTTCTAACAAAATAATTTTTTATTTTATATATGGGCGGTAAAGCTGGTCCTAATAAGGTAATATTATAGGCATTTTTCTTAATCTGATCTGCCAAAAACAAACTCAAACTTTGTGCTTCTCTCTCTAAAATTTTTTCATCATCATATTTTAGTTCAATCTCTGCCAAGCGTAGTGCCGGCGGATAGCCAACTGTTTTTCGTGCTTCCAGTTCTTGCTGAAAAAATTGAAGATAGTTGACTTCATGTAAATAATCAAAAACAGCATGATCCATCATAGTTTGTACAATAACAAGGCTATTTTCTCGCTCTCTTCCTGCTCGCCCTGCAACTTGAATAAGTTGCTGCAATGCAGTTTCTGCCGCATTATAAATAGGAAAATGCAAATTTAAATCTGCCCATAAAATACCTACTAGAGTGACTTTTGGAAAATGATAACCCTTAGTAATTGTTTGCGTTCCTACCAAAATATCAAGATTCCCTTCTTGAAAATCATCCATGGTTTTTTGCCACTGCTTTTTATTAATCGTTGTATCTAAATCTGCACGTGCAATACGCGCCTGCGGCAAAATATACTCAAGCATAGCAACCAATTGTTGAGTGCCAATTCCTTTTTTTAAAAAATCTTTTTTATCCGCTTTACATTTTGTGCAACAAGAAGGAAGTGAAATAGCAAAATCACAATAATGACAACGCAAAATATCTGGTTCATGAAGCGTCAAACTTACTGAACAATGAGAACATTCAAAAATAAAACTACACTGCTTGCACTGCACAAAAAAGCTGTAGCCTCGACGATTCAAAAAAATAATACTTTGCTCTTTTTTTGCTAAACGATCTTTAAGAGCATTAATTAAATCTTGCGTTAACCAAAAATGTCTTCGTTGTTTTTTATCATTAAGTGGTACAATTTTTATCTGTGGAAATGCTCCTGCAAATCTCTTTTTTAACTGAAAAAAAAGCCATTTTTTTGCGGTCACATTATATAAAGATTGTATTGAAGGCGTAGCGGAACCAAGAATTATAGGAATGTTGTAGAGCTTTGCACGCATTAAAGCGACTTCTTTACTGTTTATTTTAGGATGCTTTTTTTCTTGATACCCAACTTCATGTTCTTCATCTATAATAATCAAACCCATATGAGCAATGGGAAGCAAAATAGGTAAGTGAACACCTATAATTAAAATAGGCTCCCCTTTAATCAGTTTTTGCCATAAAACTCTTTTTTCTTTAACACTTGTTGCTGAATGAAAACTAAAAATCTCTATTGATTGGGGCAAATCTTTTTGCAAGCGCTGCGTAAACTGCACGGCCAATGTCACTTCTGGCAAAAGTAATATAACTGATTTTTTTAAGGAAAGAAGAGAGTGTTCAATAAGAGCTTTATATACTTCTGTTTTTCCAGAACCGGTAACACCATGAATTAAAGCTGGTTTATATTCCTGCGCAAGAAAAGGTTTTAAGCTATCAACAATCTCTTGTTGCTCTTGGGTTAAAGCAATTTCTTGTTGCTCTTGATAATGAGGCACTAGCGGTTTTTCTTTACGCGGTCGCTCAAGTTCTTTTTGCGACAAAAACTGCCTTAATCGCTTAATAAAATAAATCTCTGGAATTTGATAATAAAAGCTCAGTTGCTTGATCAAGACATTATAATGATTATCTTGAGGAAATGCTTCCTGCATGATTGCCTCTTTAATAGCAAAAGAAACATTTGGCTTTTCTTGGCTTACCTTTTCAATAACGGCAGGCAAAAATTGTGTGCGAAATGGCACTTTAATAGTAATTCCTACTAAACCATTCGCATCCCAATCCGAGGGAACTTTATACCATAAAAGTTCTGAGAATCCTTTAAGCAATCTTACTTGGACGTACATGAAATCCTTGACTATCAATAGGGCAATGTGCTTGCTTTTTAGTGTAACAGAAATTTCACAAGCTATTAAAAAATATATATAAAAAGGAGTTTTTATGTGTTTTTCAGCAGGATCAAGTTTTTCTGCAGCAGCAATTCTTGGTATTGTAGGGCTTGTTTCTCTTACAAAAAGTAAAAACCCTCATCGCATGCTTGCAGCCATTCCATTAATATTTGCAGCGCAACAAATCATCGAAGGTTTTTTATGGCTCTCGTTTGGTAATGCAGCAACCCTTAATATGTATCAACCCTATTTTATATATGGATTTTTATTTTTTGCCTTTATGTTTTGGCCTATTTGGGTGCCACTTTCTTTATATACAAGTGAGCAAAAAAGTGATAAAAAAAATCTCCTAAAGTACTGCTTTTTTATTGGCTGTGCAACAGCAGTTGGTTTATTAATTCAACTTATAAAAACTGGCGCAACGGCAACTATTACTCATCATCATATAAATTACATGATACCGATGTCACAATTTTTTATTATTACAGGATCAATACTTTATCTAATTGCAACCGTTGTACCATTTTTTATTACCTCACTCAAGAAAGCATGGATTTTTGGTGTAGTACTAGCGCTTTCCTATATAGTTAGCTTTTATGCTTATTATGCAACACTTACCTCTGTATGGTGTTTCTTTGCTGCATTGCTCAGCATATTGGTCCTTATTATAGTACGATAACACAAAAGCCTTTCTGGCCAAAATAACAAAAAAGAACTATACTTAAAATAGTATTTCTTTGTAAAAACTGACTGAAAGGCTATTGTGTGAAAAACATTGATCCAAAAAAAACTGCTCTTTTAATTGATGGATCATCATTTTTATATCGCGCATATTATGGCCTTAGACCTTTACATACAAGCAAAGGATTACCGGTTCAGGCTGTTTACAGCTTTGTGCGCATGATCAAAAAACTTATCGATGATTTTAAACCTACTTATATTGCAGTTGTTTGGGACAGTAAAGGCAAAACGGTTCGTCATGAACTTTATGAAGCTTACAAAGCAACCCGCCAAGAGCCGCCAAGTGATCTTTTTACCCAAAAAGAACTTATCATAGAATTTGCAGACCTTATTGGCCTTACCCAAATTGCACAAGCTGGGGTTGAAGCAGATGATCTTATGTACTCACTTGCTCAAGATTTAAAAAAAGAATCAATAAATACTATTTTTATCACTTCAGATAAAGATATGGGACAAGCTCTTGATGAAAAAGTTACTATTTTTGATCCTTTTAAAGATCAAATGCTGAATGTTGCTACATTTAATGAAAAAATGGGCTTTCCTGTAGAGAAATTGCCTTTTTATTTTGCTCTTCTTGGCGATAGCTCTGATAATATTCCTGGTGTAAAAGGAATTGGAAAAAAAGGCGCAACTGATTTAGTTACCCAATTTACATCACTTGAAGATTTATATAATAATCTTGATTTAGTAAAAAAAGAAAGTACAAAAAAAGCTCTTATTGAAAACAAAGCGAATGCTTTTTTGAGTGAAAAACTTTTTCTGCTTCATTATTATCCTTTAAATCTTACAAAGCAAGATATTGTTTTTGATCCTCAAAATTGGGCAAAAGCCCTTCCTCTTTTTGAAGAACTTGATTTCAAAAGCTTAATTAAAGATGTTAAGGGAACTACTCCGCTTGAAAAAAAAGAAAAATTATCAACGCTAAAAGGTTATAATTTTAAAACAATTACTACACCTTTAGAACTTGAACTCATATGTTCTGGTATTAAAGAAAAAAAAATTGTCGCTCTTGATACTGAGCTTGACGGCCTTAATCCTTTACAAGCAAATACTATAGGACTTTGTGTTGGCTATGAAAAAGGAACTGCGTATTATATTCCTTTTGGCCATACCACCAAAGAGCCACAACTTTCAAAAGAGCACGTTCTTAATGCATTCAAAGATATTTTAGCTGATACTTCCATTAAAAAAATTATGCACCATGCAAAATTTGATAAACTTTCTTTATGGCACTGTGGCCTTGAAGAACATGGTCTTATTTTTGATACCTTAATTGCTGCACATTTAGTTTCTGAAGATTGGCAGCGTATAGGATTAAAACATCTTTCTAATTTTTATTTACAAGAACCTATGCTCAATTTTCAAGATGTAGTAACCGATCTTGGCTATAAAAATTTTGCAGAAGTTCCTCTTGATCTAGCAACAGAATATGCTGCTAGTGATGCTCATCAAACGTTGCAACTTTACCCTATCTTGCAAGAAGAACTAAAAAAACAAGGCATGGAGGAACTGTACAAAACTATTGAGCTTCCTTTAGTACAGGTTCTTTTTGATATGGAACGTGAAGGAATTTACCTTGATACAGCTATTCTTGCAATACTTGATCAAAGAGTAAGTAAAGACCTTGAAGAATTACGCATGAAAATCATCACCTTACTTGGCGATGCTTACAAAGATATTAATTTAAATTCACCTAAACAACTTGCTCAACTTCTTTTTGAAGATCTAAAATTGCCACCACAAAAAAAGACAATGGGCAAAACAAGCTTTTCTACTGATGTTGATGTATTAGAAGCACTTTCTTACTTGCATCCAATTCCTGGGCTTATTTTAAAATACCGAGAATTATTTAAACTAAAAAGTACCTATATTGATCCTTTGCCATCATATATTAATAAAGAAACCGGTAGAATACACAGCAGCTTTAGTCAAACTGCTGTAGCAACAGGTCGCTTGGCAAGTTCTAATCCGAATTTGCAGAATATACCTACAAATACTGCACATTACAAAGATATTCATATTCGTTCGGCATTCAAGCCCAAAGAAGGTAATGTTTTTCTTTCTGCAGACTATTCTCAGATAGAGTTGCGCGTTCTTGCGTATCTTTCTCAAGATAAAGCGTTAGTACAAGCTTTTGAAAATAATGAAGATATTCATCGCGCTACAGCAGCAAAGCTCTTTGATGTTAATTTTGATCACGTAACTCATGAGCAGCGCCAAATTGGTAAACGCATCAATTTTAGTATCTTGTATGGGCTTACTCCTTATGGACTTTCACAAGATTTAAAAATTCCATTCAAAGATGCAAAGTTGTATATAGAAAAATATTTTGCACAATATCCTCAAGTTTCGGCCTGGATGGATAAAGTTATTGAAGAAACAAAAGAGCATGGTTACGTTACCACCTACTTTAGTCGCCGCCGCTATGTTCCAGGGATTTATGAATCAAATAAAAATTTATATGATCTTGCACGACGTATTGCTATTAATACCAAAGCTCAAGGAACTGCTGCAGAACTCATGAAACTTGGCATGGTTAATTTAGATGCTGCATTCAAAAATAATAATCTTGAAGCAAAAATTCTTTTGCAAATTCATGACGAACTATTAATCTCCGTTCCTGAATCTCAAAAAAAAGAAACAGAATTATTAGTAAAATGCATATTAGAACAAGTGGTCGCATGGAACGTACCACTTGTTGTTACAACGCGTTTTGGTGCTGATTGGCAAGATGTTACAAAATAAATTTAGTTACCAGATAAAGAAATAATTTTTGCATGATCAATCAGCTTTGCTAAATCTTGACTACTCACATTAAAAACAGCACGCGGCGTTCCAGCTGCAGCCCATACATCATTAAATGTTAATAAGTCTTTATCCATAAAAATAAATTCTATTGCTTGTTTATGACCTATTGGCGGAATTCCCCCTATAGCAAAACCCGTAATGTCTCGTGTAAAATCAGCATCAGCTTTAATAATTTTTTCTCCTACGTGTTTCTCAATAACTTTTTCATCAACTTTGTTTGGTCCTGATGCAAGTATTAAAACTGGTTTGTTTGTTAATTGAGTTTTAAATATAAGAGATTTAACTATTTGACCTACATTACACCCTATACTAGCGGCAGCATCTTGTGCTGTTCTTGTACTTGATGAAAGTTCTACTACTTTACAAATCAATCCTTTTTCATCCAATACTTTTTGAACTGCTATTGCACTTTTTGCTTGTAATTGATTCATAGTGTAATCCTTTCTTCAACCTATTGGTCTTTAATAATTTTCAGACTATGATAAACATATAATCATTGTACAAGAATATCATAATTTACAGGAAAAGGGCAAAAGTGGAAACCAATGAGATTAAAAATAATACGCAAGGTGAAAGAGCTAACTTATATACTAAACTAGATCCTCTTGGTGATGGTATTAGCTCAGTTGAGCTCATACGTATTTCTGGTTCTGATCTTGATATTGTTAATGCCGCACGTGTTTCTTATGGAAAAGTTTCAACGGAAGTAAGTGACCGAGATAAAAACCTAATTAAATTTTTAATGGAACACCGGCACACAAGCCCCTTTGAGCACAATCAACTTTCTTTCAGAATCAAAGCACCTATTTATGTTGTACGCGAATGGATGCGTCACCGCATGAATTCATTTAATGAAATTAGCTATCGTTTTGTAAAAGCCAAAGTTGAGTTTTATATTCCTCAAAAATGGCGCTTTCAAGATACGATCAATAAGCAGTCATCTGTAGGTGCATTTTCAGATGAACAGCTCCATGAGAAGTATAAAAAGACCCTAGAAATGGCCTATGCTGCTTATGAAGAACTTTTAGAACAAGGCGTATGCCGTGAACAAGCACGGGGGCTTTTACCCGTTTGCATCTATACAGAGTTCATTTTTACCTGCAATTTACACTCCCTTATGCATTTTATGAAGCTTCGCCTGGGCAAGGGAGCCCAACAAGAAATCAGAGCTTATGCTTATGCCCTTTTAAAGCTGGCAGACCCCCATTTCCCTGTTGCCCTTGGTGAATGGAAGAGAACTCAAATGCCAGAGGTCAATCAGGAAGGCTGGAGCCTTGACTTCATCAGTAATTTGAGCAATACTGATAGCAGAAGTTAATCACTTCAAAAAAATCCCATAAAGTTAACCTATAAAGGAAACAACGATGGCAACTAGTAAATCGGGTGGATCTACCCAGAATGGTCGCGATAGTATAAGCAAGCGACTCGGAATAAAACTCTTTGACGGTCAATTGGTTCAAGGAGGCGAAATTATAGTAAGACAACGTGGAACTCGCGTGCACCCTGGAACAGGCGTTGGCATGGGAAGCGACAATACTCTTTTTGCTAAAAAAGCTGGAACAGTAAAGTTTCACTTTGGGCACAAAGGAAGAAAGCACGTTTCTGTTATTGGCTAATTAAGCTTCTTTCTAGTATTCATAGAAAATTTGATTTCTGCTGCAAAACCTGCTAAAAATCGTAACTGATTATTAAATGTTTTGCCTATGTAATTTGTTCTTCCAACCGGAGATCGGAGAGTTTCATGATCAATTTTTTAAAATATCGTTATGTCTGCGCCTTTTTTTCTTTTGCTATGATGGCTACTTTTTTTGGCGGTTTTTTCTATAAAAGAGCTACCAAGGGGCAAGCTTTTGATTATAGTGTAGAGTTTACTGGCGGCACGCAGGTCCTTTTGGGCTTTGAAAAACCTATAAAAAGCTCAGAAGTTATTGATATTTTAGAAAAAAATGGTTGGTCTGGAGCTGTAACACGAGAATTTGGACCTAAAGAGATATTGATCCGCGTAAAAGAATTCTCAAATGATGTTACCGGTCTTGCTGATCGTATTAAAAAAAGCATGGAAAAAGAAATAAATAGTACCGTAAAAGTACTGCAAACAGACAGCATAGGTCAAGGTGTTGGAGAATCTCTTGCCTGGAACTCTATGAAAGCGATAATTATAGGCCTTATTTTAATGCTTTTTTATATCGCTTTTCGCTTCTGGTCTGTTGGGTATGCTCTTGGTGCCGTTATAGCACTTTTTCACGATGCTATTGCAATTTTGCTTTATTTCATGCTTTTTGATAAAGAAATATCATCAAACGTAATTAGTGCTATTTTAGCGGTTTTGGGTTACTCAATTAACGATACAATCGTTATTTTTACGCAAATTAGGGAAAATTTGAAAACGATGAGAACGCTGCCGATTGAGCAGGTTATTAATATAAGCTTAACGCAAACCTTGCGAAGAACTATACTAACGAGCTTATCAACAGCGCTTATTGTTGTATCTTTGATAGTTTTAGGTGGAGAAGCATTGCGTGATCTATCAACGGCATTGTTGATAGGTATAATTTTTGGAACATATTCTTCCATTTATATAGCAACTACTGTCATGTTAATGTTCTATAAAGAAAAATAATAATTGCAAAAAAAGCAAAAAACTCTTGCAAATGTTATTTCTGTTGTACTATCCTATGAATATAGGGTGTATGCTCAATACCTGCAAAACAGGTAACGATCTTTTCAGTAAAAGAATATTCTTTTAACTACACCTAAAATGCAGATTAACGTAAGAAGATGCTGCATATTTCCTCCAGTATTTTATTCAAAAAAGTGAACCATATATAAGAAATTCGAATATTTTTAGCTTTTCATTCTATCTTTCATAGGAGCATTGTTTTTATGACCATTGAAGAACTCAAACAGATGAATCTTCCTGAATTAAATATTCAGGCACGAAGGCTTGGCGTTGTAGGATCTAGTCTTATGACCAAGGAAGAACTCATTAAAAAAATTCTTGAATTACAAGAAAATCCAGACAAAGAAATTCATGTTGAAGGAGTCTTAGAAAAACTACCTGATGGCTTTGGTTTTTTACGTTCAAATAAATTTGATTATGTTGCTGGGCCTGATGATATTTATGTTTCTCCATCACAAATCAGACGCTTTGGGCTAAAAACAGGTGATACCGTAAAAGGGGTCATTCGCAAGCCAAAAGAGGGAGAAAAATATTTTGCTCTTTTAAAAATAGATGATGTAAATGGCATTGATCCTGCAAAAATAAGCGATCGCCTTATTTTTGATCGACTTACTCCTTTGCACCCTGATAAAAAATTTACGCTCGAAGCAAGCCCTACTTTCATTTCTACCCGACTTATGGATATTTTCACACCAATCGGTAAAGGACAACGTGGTCTTATTGTAGCGCCACCAAAGGCCGGGAAAACTGTGCTTCTAAAAGAAATTGCTCAAAGCATTTTGGCAAATCACCCAGAAGTATATCTCATTGTTCTTCTTGTTGATGAGCGACCAGAAGAGGTTGCTGATATGCGCCGTACTATTAAAGGTAAACATGCTGAGGTTATCAGCTCTACCTTTGATGAAGCTGCAGAGCGCCATGTACAAGTAGCGGAAATTGTTTTAGAAAAAGCAAAACGTCTTGTAGAAAATGGACAAGATGTTGTCATTCTCTTAGATTCCATTACTCGTTTGGCACGTGCTTACAATACCGTAATGCCTGCATCTGGAAAAGTATTGACTGGTGGTATTGATGCAAATGCACTCCAAAGGCCAAAACGTTTCTTTGGTGCTGCACGTAATACTGAAGAAGCTGGCTCATTAACCATTATTGGTACTGCTCTTATTGAAACTGGTTCACGTATGGACGAAGTTATCTATGAAGAGTTTAAAGGTACTGGTAATATGGAACTTCATATGAGCAGAAAACTTTCAAATCGTCGCTTATTTCCAGCGCTTGATCTTCTTATTTCAGGAACACGTCGTGAAGAACTTCTTCTTCCTGAAGATGAACTTAATAAATCATGGATTCTCCGTAAATTTTTGTCTACGATGAATACTATTGAAGGCATGGAATTCTTAATTGATAAAATGAAAAAACATAAAACTAATATCGAGTTTTTTGAATCAATCCAGAAAAAAGCAAGTTCAGCTGGCAGCTCTGGTAATGGCAACGGTAATCATTAGTATTACTTCATGATAAAAAATCAAAAATATGACATATTATAAAGCAAGATAAAACTACATGAGCGGAGAAAATAATGTCTGAAAATACCTCAGTATTAGAAAGATACCCTGACTATGAAGTTGTCATTGGTATGGAAGTCCATGTTCAGTTAGCAACTAAAAGTAAAATTTTTTGTTTATGCTCTAATGAAGTAACAAAGGACCCAAATAAAAATATTTGCCAAATTTGTACTGGGCAACCAGGTGTTCTTCCTGTATTGAATAAGAAAGTTGTTGATTATGCTATTATGGCAGGACTGGCAACAAACTGTTCAATAACGCAACTCTCAGAATTTGATCGTAAGCATTATTTTTATCCTGATCTTCCAAAAGGTTATCAGATTACCCAAAATGATAAACCTATTTGCACCGAAGGTTTTATTACCATTCGCTTAGAAGATGGTAGTAAAAAAAATATCCGCTTAAACCGTATTCATATGGAAGAAGATGCAGGTAAAAATATTCATGCAACAGAGCAAGAAAGTTTTGTTGATTTGAATCGTGCAGGAACACCCCTTCTTGAAATAGTAAGTTATCCTGATATTTCTAGCGCTTATGAAGTGCGTGCTTATTTGAAAAATCTTCGCTCCATTGTACAATATTTGCATATTTGCTCTGGCAATATGGAAGAAGGTGCTTTCCGTGCGGATACTAATATTTCTGTGCGCAAAAAGGGAGAAAAAAAATTAGGCACTAAAGTTGAACTTAAAAATATTAATTCATTTAAGTTTATTAGCGATGCTGTTGAATATGAAATTGAACGTCAAATAACAGCCCTGCAAGAAGGTGAAGCTATCAAACAAGAAACACGTCTTTGGGATACTAAAAATCGTGTTACTGTTGTTATGCGTACCAAAGAAGAACTTGCAGACTATCGTTATTTTAAAGAACCAGATTTGCCGCTTATTGAAGTAAATCATGAATTGATAAGTCGCGCCAAAGAAATGTTACCTGAACTTCCTGATCAAAAATTTGAACGATTCATGCAAAAAGGTCTCTCTGCTTATGAAGCTGCTATTTTAGTTGAAGATCTTGACCTTGCAAACTATTTTGATGAAGCTTCACAGCATAGCTCCAGTAAACATTTAATTAATTGGATTTTACGCGATGTTATGGGATATTTAAAAGAAGAAAAAATTCCTCTTGCAAGCTTTAAAGTAACCCCTGAAAAGTTAGCTCAAATTGTTGCACTAATAGATAAGGGAACCGTTAATAATCAAGCAGCACGAGAAGTTTTTGAAACTGTTGCACAAAAAGGTGCAAACCCTGCTGATATTGTTAAAGAAAAAGGGCTTGAACAAATTGGCTCTTCAGAAGAGCTAGAAGCTATTGTTCTTGCAATTATTAAAGAAAATCCTGACAGTGTTGCACAGTATAAAGCTGGAAAAGATAAACTTTTTGGCTTCTTTGTTGGCCAAGCTATGCAAAAAACTAAGGGAAAAGGAAATCCTCAGATATTGCAAGAATTGCTTAAAAAGCATTTGAGTTAACGTAATTTTTTCAATGCTGTTGTGCTAAAATTTATATATGCCGTTCGTGGTGAGGAGCAAACTTATTTTTAGTTTGCGTCTCGAACCATAACGGCAAACCTATTAAAAATAGATAAAAAAATATAATTTTAATTTTGAGTTCAAATGGTTCGAGACGTCCTAGGCTTCGTCAGCAGACTCGCCGGACTCCTCACCACGAACGGAATTTAGTAATTGCAAAAACAACATTGGGACTAAATCTATGAAAACATTCATAATTTTTATAAGGGCATGCCTATTTTTTACACCAATAATAGCATCTGAAAAATCGATTCATATTATTGGAGATAGTCATGCCTCTTTCTGTTTTACTCATCAAAAACCTGTTGCAACCGCTCACGAAAAATATGACCTAAAAATAGGTAATGATATTTTTCATCTCAACGTATTCTGGCTTGTAGGCAGAACTATGTTTCGCATAGGGCGAGATGGGGTTAAAGGTATAAATTTAAGGGGTAACCATTTTATAAAAGATGGTGATATTGTGGTTTTTTGTTTTGGAGAAATTGATGTCCGTTGCCATATAGGAAAACAACAGAAACAATTTGGTAGATCCATTCAAGAAATTATAGAAAGTTTAGCGCTACATTACATTCATACCATAAAAAAAACCCAAAAACTTTATAACAATTTAACGTGTATAGTTTTTAATGTCATTCCACCAATTTTTATTGAAAATAACCCTGAATACCCAACCGTTTCTAGTTTAGAAGAACGAATTGTATACACAAAAATGCTCAATGCTGCATTAGCAGATCTTTGCAAAAAAACAGACCTCCTATTTCTTGATGTATACGATGATTTTTCTCTTCCTTCTGGTTCTCTTGACCCTCGCTTTTCTGACGGGAATATTCATATTGCACCTGAATACAACCGATCTATCAAAACAAAATTATTTGAAATGATAGCTTTTCATTAATTCTATTGCATCCAAATAGTCCCATTTATTAGAATAAATACAGAAAAATAAGGAGATACCTATGAAATTTTTTAAAAAAGATGCCCCTTTTGGTTCCCATGAAAAAAATGAAAATAGAACCATTCTTTCAAAAGTTCATGAACGCGTTGGCCATTTACGCAGAAAATTATCCCGCGGTGCTGCTAATATTTTTCGCATGATAAAATCCCGCAATCATTGGGGTAATAAACAACTCTGGGGCTCTCATGAAAAAGGCCGTAATAAATCTGGCCATAAACCACCTAAATAGTTTTTATTACTCACTGATTTCTGCTTTTGCATTAGTATTTTGCTCAGCGTCGTTAAGTTCAGAAGATGATGTCTGCTGAGCGCATATGCGGTTTATATCTTTTAATGAAGTTGTACGTTCTTGAGGCTTCTTAAAATTAGAATTAGCTTCTAAGAGCTGATCAATTTTTTGTTCCACTACTTTACTTTTCTCAAGCAGTCTTGTTATAAATTCTCTTTTAGCCTTAATAAGCTCCAGTTCAAGCTTTGCTTGACCATATGCTGCATGAGAACCTGCATTTTCCCAAGCATTTTTAATATTATAAGCTCCAAGTAAAATAAGACCTAAATCAGTATAAATATTAAAACCTGTTGTAACGTGTTCAGAATCATCTTCATTTTCGCTAAATGAAACAAAATCAAAAATACCTTTACCAATACCAGATAAAACGCTAATTCCTCCCGCAATAAGCTGATTTCTTCTTCCTGTATTACCCGACCAAGTCAAGTTCTTCTTAGCTCCTTCAAGATTTTCTTCTGCTTGCTTTTCTGCTGTAGAAAAAAAATCATCCATTATATCTTTTCCTGATTTGCTACCAGTACTACTGTCGCTACTCTTATTACGCGCAATAGATTGCTGGTAAGTCATAAATTCAGAGGTGTGATCAGAAATCTGCTGTAAAAGATCTGATAAATTTATATGATTCTTTTTTCTGTCTTCTAAGTATTGCTTTATATCATGCTGAGCATTTAAAACTTTCATATGGTTTGGCAGAATGGAACTACGTTCTCTTGTTTTTTCTGGTTCCATACAAAAAATATGAGAAAAAATAACAAAACCTAAAAAAATAATCTTACTTTTCACGGTACTCCCCTTTTTCTTTTAACAAGCATTCTTCTTTATAATAAAGTTTGGCATCAAAAGAAAGCAAGGAAATTTACAATAAAATCAATTTATTATTTCTATTAAGCTATTTTATAAAGATCATTTTTTCTATGCAAAAAACCTTCTGCGCATAAATCATCAAGTATTTTTTGTATACGATCTTCTTTTCGATCAATAAGACCTATAAAATCATGATATGAAGCTATTTTTGCTTGAGTAAGAATTTTTAAGATCATGCCGCGAATTTGGCGATCTGATCCTTCAAATTTACTTTGAACCGTGTGATGTTTACTTCTTCTGCTGGGATTAGGTATATTTTTTTTGAGCATAACGCCATAATCCATCAATGCGTAATACCACAAGCGCGGTCTTTCTTGGTCTACCGTGCGCTCAACTAAAGGAAAAAGTTCTTTGTCATGAACATCTGCTCTGTTATGAAAAAAGAACTGTATAAAAACCGTACGAATATTTGTTTCTATAAACGTTGTAGGTTTATTAAAAGCAAAAGCACAAATGGAAGCAGCTGTTGCTTTACCAATACCAGGAAATGTTACCAAAATTTCAGGATCATTGGGCAACATGCCATTATATTCATGCACTACTTTTTGGGCTGTTTTTTGAAGTGCCATGGCACGGCGATTGTACCCAAGTCCCTGCCAAGCAGCAAGAACATCATGCAATTGAGCTTGCGCAAGAGCTTGAAAAGTAGGAAAAAGAGTTATAAATTGCTCAAATTTACCGGCAACACGATGCGTCTGCGTTTGTTGTAGCATAATTTCAGAAACAACAATATGATACGGCTCTGCAGTTTGGCGCCAAGAAAATTGACGCCCATGTGCATTAAAATAGTCCCAAATTATAGACTTAAATTCTTGAATATTATTCTGCTTTAAGCTCATTGCTCAACCATTCAAAGTAATCTTTATTACAGCTACCATCAATTTGTACTATGCACGGCGTTTTATAGGGGTGAATAGCTTTAATTTCTTCCTCTAAGCGTATTGCAACTTGTGGCAACGTTTTTGCAATAACAACACATTCACCCTCATGAACAATTGAACCACTATCCCAATAAAAACTTTGTATAGGAAAAATATTAGCACAACCTATAAGATATTTTTTGAGTAAAGCTTTGACAAGATTTTCTGCAGCTTGCTGTGATTCATTCGTAATATAAAAGATTTTTAATCTATACATATGTTAAATACCTGCTATCATTATGTAAAATTTTAATAGTATATAGTATAAACAAGAAGGAATCTTGTGAAAAATTTTTATTCACTATTTTTTTTAGCAATTTTTACACTATCTATTCAGGCAATGGATAGTAGTAGTAAAGATGATGATATAAAAGACCTTATACACAAATGTTTTTTATATGCATGCTCTCTAGAAATAGATGGTTCACGAGAACAAACAAGCAAACCTTCAGATTGGCCATTTTACTGGGCACTTTATACAAAAAAAGACACAAAAAAAATGCTTGTTGTACTTGATTGCCTAACGAGAAAACAAGAAGCTTACCCCTTATCGAGTCAAGAAAAAGAAAAGCTAGAAAATAAATTGATTACTTCATTACAATTAAATAGAGAAAAAGGTACAATTTCTATGCAATTGGCAGCTCATAAGCATTAATATTAACTCTTAAGTAATAATGAAAAAATATTTTTTTATAGCTTTACTCTTCTTTAGCACCCTCTCTAGCATAGAATCAGCTGAACAAACATTTCCGCTAGAGCACCTTCCTTTAAATGTTCAGAACTATCTTTCTCCATTTCTTGATTGGGAAAGATTTGTAGAAACAGATGAAAAATTAGAAAGGCTCGCAAAAGGATGTACTAGTAAGCTCATTCAAGGGATTTCTACGCACAGTAGCAGACCAAGTTTTACCGAACTTGCAACAAATAAATTTAGTATTAAAAGCTTGGAGAATACTATTCTTAATATTTATAATAATAAAGGAAATCTAGGCTTTCAATTAAACTCTAAGGAGTTTATTTTTTCTTTTAAAGTAGCTGACCAAGCAGAAATTATATCTTTTAATATATGTCCTCAAGGAAAATTTCTTTGTATTCTTTTAAAAAATAAAGAATCTAAACAGTTCTTTGAGCAGCTTAATCTAGCAGATCAAACAAGTAAAACATATAACCTTCCAGAAGAACTTCTAGATATATGGGAGTTTGCAACAGGGGGGAAACAGTATATTGCTCTTGCCACGAACACTGGCATCCATCTTTTGGATATTGCTCATAATAATAAACAACCACCTTATACTACTCTTGAAGAACATGAAGAGCCAGAACTTCCTTCTTTTAGGCGCCCAGTTATTAAACTAGAATTTAATAAACAAATAACTAAACTGGCGGCCAACTTTTACTATGGTGCTTCTAAAAATTATGAATCAACCACAAAAATTATTCCTCTACCACAGACTCAAGAATTCCCAAAAACATTACAAGAATATTTCAGGCTTGCAGGTATTTGTAAAAATTTAAAGCATGCTGGAACTATTAATAATTCAGAAGACGATCAGAAATAAGCAATATCTCTTTGCCCAAATTATGTTTTGGGTACAGTTCAATAGCTTTTTTGACCGAAAGGCGATAGGTATCGTCTGCTAAATAATGCTCAAGCAAGGGAATTACTTGCGCATATTCTTTTACCACGGCGCCAAATTTATGCTCTGTTATAAAGGTATGATTAAATTTTTCCCAACCAAGCAGCGCTCCTACCCCATCAAGCAACATCGGCAAATTCATATAAAGTGCTTCGCAAACACTTACTGAACCAGATTTAGTTATAATAAGATCAGAAACTGCCATTAAATCTGCTATATTGTGCGTGAAACCAATAATTGAGCATGAAATATGTGGCGGCAACTTAATTGTTTCTAATGCAATACGTAATGATTCGTTTTTACCTAAACAAATAATCATATGTAACGGATTTTTAAATTGAGCACTATGGCGCACATATTGCACAAGGGCATCAGAACCCATGCCGCCCATTAACAGCATAAGAATTTTTTTGCCTTCAGGGATAGCATACAGTTTCTTTATAGTCTCTATATCTTTGCTTTCAAAAAAACTCTTTTTTATAGGAAATCCTGCAATCTGAATCTGCTTAGCATTAAAAGGCTTTTTCATCCTTTTCCAGATTAAAACATCATCAAAAGGCAAGGTAAAAATGGCGTTCATATTTTTATGAAGTTTAAAATATAACGTAAACCAACGCGTATCTAAATCTGTTGGCACAATAATAAAAGGTTTTTTTAGTTTTTTGGCAACAGCACTCAGAGTACTATTTACTATGGGAATAACTGAAATGATTAAATCTGGATTTACCTTTTTAGTGTACTGCAAAAGTACATAGTACATTAAAGGTTTTGCAAAAAATGAACAGAGTATGCCAAGGCTAGAAATAAGGTTAATAGAAGAATTATATTTTCGTTTAACAAAAAAATTATACCAATCGTCTATGGAGTAGTTACCAAAACTAAGAAAAAAAATAGGATCAACGATTGATAAAACATCTTTAAAGAGACTGACTACCTCAACCTGATGTGAGGCCGATAAATGATCTTTAAGTGCCTCAGATGCGGCCATGTGTCCGCCACCTGCATGTACGCTAAAAACAAGAATCTTTCCCATATTCCCCCCGGAAATATGTTGTATCTTGCCTTAGCGTACCTAAAAAATATAATCAAAAGCTAGAGATTAGTAATTTATATACTCTCACTAATTCTTCTTTCATTCCGTTCGTCCTGAGCCTGTCGAAGGATACGAACCAAAAATGATGCTTACCATTCGTATGCTTCGAGACGCAAACTAAAATAAGTTTGCTCCTCAGCACGAACGGGCATTAAATTAATCTCAAACCCTGCCAACTTGAATGGTAACAATTCGGCTTGGATCTAAAATCTTTTTAACCGCTTCCTGTACATCTTGAACAGTAATTTTTTCAAAGATTTTATAACGCTGTTCAAAATAGTCATGCGGCAAATCATAACGGTCCAACACTAAAAAGATATTTGCTATAGAGCTATTTCTTGCATACAAAGAATCATACCCATTAAGAATCATGTTTTTAGCTTCTTGCAAAGATTCTTGTGTTATTGAATCTGGCACTTCTTGTATTGTTGCTAGAATAAGCTTTTTTGCTTCTTCTAAGCGGTCTTTTGATACTTTAGTACTTATGCAAGCATAACCTGGTTGTTTGCCTGAATTTTCAAGTAAATCAGCATGGATTGAATAAAAAATACCGTATTTTTCACGTATTTGGAAAAAGATAGAATTCCAGCTACTGATTATCTGTTCGGCTAAAACTAGTTTATCAAAATCTTCATGGTAGCGATCAACTGATTGTGCTGCAAATACTAGGACAATTTGGTCTCGGTCCATATAATGATTTGCCGTAGAAGATTCCACAGGAATTAATGCAGGATATTCTATTTTTTGTATTTGTGGCCCTTGCCAGGTGCCAAAATATTTTTCTAGCAATGTTGGAAGATCATGATTAGTAAGATCGCCAACTGCGGATATTTTTGCACCGCATGGTGTTACAAAGTTTTTATATGCTGCAATAATATCTTTGCGTTTAATCTTCTGTATACTTTCAACAGTTCCCAAGCTATTTTTAGCAAAAGGATGGCCTTTATATAATAGTTCTTGCATTAACTGCTGAGCTTTAGCTTGTTGACTTTCTTCATGGCGAATAATATCAGCAAGTACCCAATCTTTTACTTTAGCTAAAGCATTTTTTTCAAATTTTGCTTTCATTAAAAGTTCTTGTAAAATTTCTAGGCCTTTTTCTAGATCTTGTGCAAGCATGGTAAGAGTTACAAAACCGCAGCCGCCAGATAATTCCATGCCGCGAGATTCAAGCTCGTATGCCAACTGCTCTGCAGTATAGTTTTCTGTGCCACCTTCTTTTATCATAGGAATTAATAAAGAAAAAATTCCTGGCAATTCATCCGGCTCATGCGATCCATCAAATTCAAATTCTACTTTGACAGTTATTTTGGGAACATTTGCATTATGATGATAAAAAACTTTAATATCATTAGAAAGTGTAGTGCAAACTGGCTTTATATAAGTGCGTTGTTTAACTGCTTGTAAATCAATAGTATGCACATATTTTGGCGCTTGTAGCTCAGTTTCACGAATGCGCCCTTGCAAAATACGCGCATCTTCTTTATCTGAAAGTTCTTGCAAATCAAGCCAATGTCTCTTTTCCTCTTCAGGCAAAGGAAATATATATCCTTTATGCATTAAGATAGGGCGCATATACTCTTGGACTAAACTCTTAACACTATCATTTATCTGCTCATATGATTCTGTTGGTTCTTTAAAAATATGTTCTTCATCGCCTGTTGCTATATAACTATAAGCAATTGATTTTGCTTGCGCATGATTACTTTCAAGCAAACGATATAGGCTTGATTTAATAAGTATTCGAGTTTTTTTATATTCCTGCAAAGAGATTCCTTCTTTGGCCAATAATAGCAACTCTTGCTCGATAACCTTTATAATAGTTTCAATATCTTCTTGCTTGCATGGCTCAAAAATACAATAAAAAAAGTTATAATCTATTAATCCCATATTTGAAGTATCAATTGAAGTAACTAATTTCAATTCATCAACCAATTTTTTATGCAAGCGAGAATCTTTGCCATCTGCTAATGCTGTATGAATAAGATCAAGAGCAAATTCATTACAATTTTTTAATCCAGGGATTGAAAAACCAAGTACTACCTGCGGCACTTTTACCGCACGATAAAGAGCTACTGTTTTTGATTCTAAATCTTTTTGTACATAAAAATCATTTTTTGGCAACTCAGGCAATGGTTTTAAAGAACCAAAATTAAGCTCTGCTAATGCAAACAGCTCATCAATATCCACATCACCTACAACAACAAGCGTAGCATTATTAGGGCCATAGTGCGTTTTGTAAAAATTAATTAACGATTCACGTGATAAGTTCCATAAATCTTGTTTATAACCAATTACTGGATAATGATATGGATGATCGGGAAATGCTGCTGTGATTAATTTAAGCGTTAAATCTTGTAAGTAATGATCCTTATACATTTTAAGCTCTTGAATTACCACTTTTAATTCAGCATTCAACTTATCTTCATTAAAGGTACAGTTGCTCATACAATCTGCCATAATGGGAAGAAATTCTTTCCAATAAGCTTTAGGAGTATTGAAATAAAAGTGTGTATAATCAAAACTTGTTGCAGCATTCATGAAGCCAGAAACTTTATTGACTATCATGGGCAGGTCTGCTTCAGATAATTTTTCTGTACCACCAAAAATCATATGCTCAATTAAATGAGCTAATCCTTTTTCATGCGCTTGTTCATGCTTTGAACCAACGTTATACCACATTTGCAAGGAAACTTTATCTGATGTTTTGACTGGTCGCACCAAAATGGTAAGGCCATTATCTAAAACTTTTTTGAAAACATGCGGCTCTGCATAGAGCTGAAATGCTATACAAGAAAATAATAATAAAAACTTTTTCATCTTAAACCTCAACCGTTTCTATTGTTAACTCATCACCATCAAAACTTATAGTATAGCTACCAGGAATAATTTCAAAATCTTGCATAGGACTGAATTGATAACTAATTTTTGTCTCTTGCTGAGTATCTACATCTACACCCCTCAAGTAGCTTAGACCTAGAATAATCTTATTACCCCAATAAGATATTCCATTGTGTTGGAAAGAAGAAATAATTTCTGCATATTCTTGAGAATCTAATTTTTTTTCTACTTTTATCCACTGCTCATTATTCAAATCTATCTTTGAGATAATGATACAATATATAATTTTGTTAGTAGCATTGTGTAAATACAGAGGACCAATTTGAACGTTGCCATACAATGAAAAAATTGAACTCAATGCAATAGCAAACTTTATTATCTTAAACATAAGAAAAAACCTCCATTAAATAATCAAAACTATACACGTCCTACTTTTATTTTTATCAACTTAGTTATATCCAATACTCGTTTTACCGCTGGCAATATAACATCTGCTGGCACTTCGCTTAATTGGCGAGCGCGATGATCAAAATAATCTTCAGGTAAATTAAATCGCTCCATAAAAAGCATAGTAGCCGCAATATTGCTATTATTTGCAAAATTATCAATTAAGGTATTTGCAATAGCATTCTTTGCTTCTTCAAGCTCATATTCATTAATATACAATGGTGATTCTTGAATAGTTTTTTCTAATGCTTCTTGTGCTTCTTTTAAACGATCAAGAGATACAATAGTTTTGATAAAAACCATACCTGGCTGTTCATCTGCTTGAGAAAGCAATGAACCACCAATAGTATAAAAAAGGCCCGATTGTTCACGCAGAGCAAAAAGACGAGAACTCATAGAACCTAATATGCTTCCCGCAAAAATCTGGTCAAAAAGCATAATTTTATCAAAATCTTTATCTAAGCGAGAAATCGATTGTCCTGCATAAGCAAGCACTACTTGGTCTCTATTAATTGTGTAATCAATAGTATGTGGCTTTAAAGGAACTAATGCTGGATATTCTACCGGTTTTATAACAGGTCCTTGCCATGATCCAAGCATTTTTTCTAAAATCTTTGGAACATCATAATCACGCAGATCACCTGAAATAGAAAGAATAGCATCATACGGACTGATGTAATCATGATACGCTTTGAGAATATCTTCACGCGTAATTGCTTTAATAGATTGTGCATCGCCATATACTTTTTTACTATACGGATGCCCTTTATAAATTTCTTCGCGAGCTAGTTGCGCAATAAACGCACTTGGATTATCCCAATAATTTTTAAGCTCTACTAAAATCTGCTCACGAACCTTTTCTAAATGTTTTTGTTCAAACGTAGCTTGCGTTAAAACCTCTAGCAACAGTTCAAGACCCATTTGAAAATCTTGAGAAAGCATGCTCATGGTAACACGCCCTGGTGTAACACTCATGCTCATACCGCGAGATTCAATTGCTTGTGCAAGTTGTGCTGCAGTATAATTTTTAGTTCCTTCAAGCATCATAGCGGCCATAAAAGCATTTAATCCTTGTAAATGCTCAGGATCATAGTAATGTTTTGCCTTCATGCTTAAAGTAAGCTCAATCATGGGAACATTAGCATTTGAGTAGTAAACAACCTTCAAGCCGTTTGCAAGTTTTGTTTTTTGTGCGCGAGGAAATTTAAAATCTTTTGGTTTAAGTACTTCAATAGTATGAACATGATTACCTTCTTCAACCGGTATTTCACGCTGCACTTGGCCTAAAATTTTTGCATCAAGTTCATCAGATTTTTCCTGCAATGCTTGCCAACGATCTTTATCTTTTTGCTCTAGAGGCAATACAAAACCTTTATGCATAACTGAAGGATGGCAATACTCTTTGAGCAAACCAACGAGCGTTGATTCTACTTTATCTTCTGGAAAGTTAAGATAGTTAAAGAGAAAATTTTCATCGCCTGTTGCTAAATACGATTGGCCAATTACGTACGCTTGTTTTTGATTGTCTTCTAATAAATCAAGATATTGTGCTTCTGCTTGTTTGCGCGCACGAACAAGTTCTTCAGGTTTTAGGCCATTATCAATAATTGATTGAATCTCTTTTTGAATAAGCTTAACAATAGTATCAATATCTTCTACCCGTTTTGGCTGAAAATAAATAAAGAATGGCGAAACATCAAAAAGATCATAATTAAACGCTTCAACATTCGTCACCAATTGCAACTCATCAACAAGTAAATGATGCAAGCGAGAGCCTTTACCTTGCGCTAAAACCCATGATAAAACATCAAGAACATAATCATTCTTTGCACGAGCACCTGGCAATACCCAAGAAAGAAGCACGATCGGTTGTTGTACATCGCGATATAAGGTAACCGTTTTGGCAATAAGATCTGGATTATAATAATAGTCTTCCTTAGCATAATCATTATTGCGCTCAAGAGAACCAAAATATTTTTCTGCTAAAGCAAAAACATCTTCAGAATTAACGTCACCAACAACAACTAAGGTAGCATTGTTAGGCACATAATGCTTTTGGTAAAAATTAATAAGATTGTCTCGCTTTAAGCTCCACAAATCTTGCTTAAAGCCAATAATAGGAAAATGGTAAGGATGATCAGGAAATATAGTAGAAATCATTTCTTCAGTTAAGCTAGAGCCGTAATTATCTTTATACATTTTAAGCTCTTGAATAACCGCCTTCATTTCTGAAGCTAAAAGCTCTTCTTTAAAAGTACAATTGCGCATACAATCTGCCATAATAGGCAACGCTTCTTGCCAATGGTGGGAAGGAAAATCAAAAAGGTAGCCAGTATAATCGTATGAAGTGAAGGCGTTGCAGTACCCTGACAACTTATGAGTTATCATATTAATATCTGACTCGGTAAGGGTCGCCGTTCCCTTAAAAATCATATGCTCAATCAGGTGAGCTATGCCTTTTTCATTGCTTTTTTCGTCTTTTGAACCTACGTTATACCAAAGCTGGACAGATACCTTAGGGACAATATGATTCGGGCGAACCAATACGGTCAAACCATTTTTTAGTACTTTTTTAAACACTTTATGCTCAGAATTTTTCATTAAAAGCTCCATAAATTCAGTATTTTTGATATTTTTTAAGAATACCATACTTAATCAAAAAGAGCAAAAGAGAAATTTTCTATTCGAAAATAACAAACATTCATTTCAATATGAAAAATTTGACCTGATTTGACAACAAACATGCATAAAGAGAGGGTTTTAACCCAAGTCGAAGTATAAAATAAGCCTTAAAGCAGATCTTCCATACATTGCTCAATGAAAGTTCTTACTTGCCTCATAATATGAGCTCTGGCATCAACATTATGCAGAAAGTCCAGATTTCCATCAAGAATCAGTAATGGACGATCAAGAAGCCATTGATCATCTATATCTTCTTTATCAATCAACCATTTTTCATGGAAGTAATATTCTTGCATATAATAATCAAGTAGAGCTTCTTGTTCTTCTGATCTATTCCTTTTTTTAATACGCATATAGCAAACATCTGGTGTTGTGCGCAAGTAAATAAATGCTGAAGGTTTCATACTTGTGCGGGCTTGTGCATAATCAAACCACTCACTATACAAATGCCATTCTAGAGGACTAAAAATTTTCCCTTGATGTAACATTTTTCCAAAAACATAGTAGGTAGAAAAAATAGAACGATCACCAATAAGAATATTTTTATCTGTTTCTTGCGCTACTTGAAATGCTACCTGATCTTGTAATACAAATGCATAGGTCTGGAACGTATAGGTCCAGCGTTTATTATCTTGATAATAAAGCTCTAATAGATTTCCTTTACCGCCAACATCTTGCACTTTATCAACCGGTTCATACACCACTTGCACTAAATCTGATAAATCTTCCTGAATTAATTTAAGTAATGTAGACTTCCCTGCACCCGTTGTTCCTTCTAATGTAATAAGAATTTTTGGACAAGCTGCTGAATGGACAAAAAAGAATAATAATAATATTTTTTTCATAAGATCCTTTTTATTGTTATACATGAGCACTAGTAAAAGTAATTATTTTGAACTAGAGTAAAATAAATTTCACAAAAGGATACGGAATGAGCCAGAAAAGTCAAATTTAAACATCAAAAAATATAAAAATATGAGTAGTAAAAATAGTTCATATAGCCACTGGGTCAAAAAAAATAGTTATTATCACCATTACATTCTTTCTTTGTATCGCTCATTAATTCCTGCACATCAAACAGTATTGCAGGTAGGCTGTAAAAACGGTTTTGTTGTAAAAAATATTAAAGCCGCTCAAGCAGTTGGCATAGAATCTGATAGTAAAGCATTACAAGAAGCTTTGGACACTATTTCTCATCATGCTTTTTATAGTTCATTAGAGCAAGTTCCGGTACAAACTTTTGATTATATTATTCTTTCATCATCAACACATGAAACAGATGATGTTCAAAATCTTTTGCAACAGCTGCAGCCTTATTGCTCACAAAAAACACGCATTATTGTAGATTTTTATTCATTCTTATGGGAACCAACCTTGCGGGTCTTACAAAAATTGGGTTTCAGAAGACCAACGCCACTTAAAAATTGGCTTTCTTTTTATGATATAAAAAATTTTTTATATCTTGCTGGCTTTGAAGTTATTACCCACCAGCGCAAAATGCTTATACCTTGTTATATTCCTTTAATTTCATGGGTTTTTAATAGTTTTATTGCCAATATTCCTTTAATAAATCGGCTTTGCTTAATGGAATTTATTGTCGCTCGACCTCTTGTCCCCAAAAAAGAACCTGCTTTATTTAAAGCTTCTGTCATTATTCCCTGCCGTAATGAAAAAGGAAATATTGAACCTGCCGTACTCCGCTGCCCTTTAATGGGAAAAGAAACAGAAATTATTTTTGTTGAAGGCAATTCCAAAGATGGCACCGTTGAAGAAATTGAGCGTATTATAAAAAAATATCCTGAAAAAACTATTAAATTCTTAAAACAAGATGGTAAAGGAAAAGGGGATGCCGTACGTAAAGGCTTTGAGCATGCAACAGGTGATATTTTAATGATTCAAGATGCAGATCTTACTGCACCACCAGAAGAGCTACCAAAATTTTTCAATGCTTTAATTGAAGGGCAAGGCGAATTTATTAATGGCTCTCGTTTAATTTATGGCATGGAAGAAAAAGCAATGCGTTTTTTGAATATGATTGCAAATCATGGCTTTGCCTTAGGATTTAGTTGGCTTTTGGGTCAGCGCGTTAAAGATACGCTATGCGGCACAAAAGTTTTATTTAAAAAAGATTATGAAAAAATTGCAGCAAATAGACACTATTTTGGTGAATTTGACCCGTTTGGTGATTTTGACCTTCTTTTTGGTGCAGCAAAACAGAATTTAAAAATTATTGATTTACCAGTACACTACAAACAACGAACCTATGGCTCTACACAAATTAGGCGCTTTTATCATGGCTTACTTCTTGTTAAGATGAGCATAATAGGCCTGAAAAAATTTAAGCTATATTAAAAAAAGGGTTTTTATGTGCGGCATAGCTGGCTACATCAACTGCTCTAATCAAAATTTTTCCTTAGATACTAACCTTCTTGAAAATATGCAAAAAAGCTTAAAGCACCGCGGGCCAGATGGCTATCGCATTTGGACTTCAGAAAAACATGAAATTGGTTTAATTCATCGCCGTTTGAGTATTGTTGATCTTTCTGATGCTGGTTTTCAACCTATGTTTGATACAGAAAAAACAATCGCCGTCTGCTGCAATGGAGAAATTTATAACCACAAAATCTTACGTACCGAGCTTGAAGGCTATGGTTATACCTTTTCATCCCACTCTGATACTGAAGTTATAGTATATGCGTATAAAAAATGGGGCATTGAATTTATTAATAAGCTTGAAGGTATGTTTGCCATCATTATCTTTGATCTTCCAAAAAATGAGCTGTATCTTGTCAGAGACCGCATCGGCGTAAAACCTCTTTATTTTTCACTGCAAAATGGCATTTTAAGTTTTGGTTCAGAAATTAAAGCACTATGGCAATTACCATGGAACCAAAAAAAATTAAATGAGCGAGCACTCTATCACTACCTGACCTTTCTTGCTACCCCTGCTCCCATGACGTTATATCAAAATGTCTATAAACTCCCACCTAGTTTTTATGCAAAACTTGATGCTCAGCGCAACCTTAGTTTTACTGAGTGGTACAATCCTATGCAACAGGCCACAATAATCAATCCTCAAGAGTATAAAAATGAAGCTACCTGCATAAAAAATATTCGTTCAATTTTTAAGGATGCTGTTGAAAAACGTCTCATGACAGATGTTCCTTTTGGGGCATTTCTTTCTGGCGGCATTGATTCAAGTTTAATTGTCGCTTATATGGCACAATTTACTGATAACGTAAAAACTTTTAATGTATCATTTGATGATGGCCCTGAATACAGTGAAATTGGCTGGGCTCGAAAGGTTGCACGCAAATTTGGCACCGATCATCATGAAATTATTATTTCTGAAAAAGAAGCTTTTAATTTTTTTGAAAAAATGGTTCATTACCAAGACGAGCCACTTGCCGACTGTGTTTGTATCCCTCTTTATTATGTTTCAAAACTACTCAAAGATGCTGGCGTTACGGTAGCACTGGTAGGAGAAGGTTCTGATGAGCTTTTTTGCGGCTACACAACCTATGCGCAATATATAAATTTCTACAATCGTTATTGGAAGTATTCTCAAAAATTTGTTCCTGCCTTTGCAAAAAAGAGCATGTATCAAGTTATGTCCCAGTTTTTTCCTGAACGCCTTAATCATCTTGATATTATGCGCAATTGGGCGTATAACCGAGAATTTTTTTGGAGTGGCGCAACTTCATTTTCAGAACATTGGAAACATAATTTCGTCATAGAAAAAGATTTATCTTTTGATCCTATACTAGATGCTATTTATAAAGGCTTTAAACAAAACTTTGATAGCTATAGCATTGTTGAATATCATCTTTCTGAACTCAAAAAATACAAACCTAACGCTGATTTTCTTACCTCTATGATTTATCTTGAATTAAAGCAAAGACTTTCTGAGCTTTTACTGATGCGCGTTGATAAAATGACTATGGCAACTTCCGTAGAAGGCCGTGTCCCTTTCCTTGATAGAACTATGGTTGAATATGCACTCAATATGCCAAGTCACTATAAATATAAAAATGGCACAACAAAATATATCCTCAAAAAGGCCGCTGAAGGTATCTTGCCGCATGATGTAATCTACCGCAAAAAAATGGGCTTTGCAGCGCCAACAACACGCTGGTTTAAGCAAGGCAACTATTTTCCAACGTACTTTAAAGATATGCTTGCAAGCAAGCGCACTGAATGGAATGAATTTATTGATATAAAAGCAATTGAAAACCTCTATACAAAAAATTTAACCAATAAGTATGAATATTCTTTGCAGTTGTGGACTATACAAAACCTACTAGCAACAGATATTGGAAATAGTTTATGAAAAAAACAGTACTCTATCTGCGTACTGATATTTTTAATGAAGAACTTATAGCAGGAGGATCAGTAACGCATACAACCGGTGTTATTGAAGGATTTATGCATAATGGCTATGAGGTGGTATGTGCATCTTCTTTAATACATTCTATCCTTGCAGCGTTACCCATTAAAGCTCTTTATACATTAAAAAATCCACGAATAGTTAAATTTTTACGCTGGAAAATTAACTGTATCCTTTCAAACTTTTTTTTCACTTTATCAATAGCTTCTATTCTCAAAAAACATTCTATTGATTACCTGTATCAACGCTATAGCATTTTAAACTGTTCCGGCATCCTTATAAGTAAACTAAAAAAAATTCCTTTAATCCTTGAATATAATGGCTCAGAGCTATGGGTTGATAAAAATTGGGGCAAACAAAAATGGTTTAGTTTTAATACTATCACCAGATTGATAGAGCTCTACAACATTAAAAATGCTCATTATATTATTGTTGTTTCTGAAGTGCTTAAAGATGAACTTATTGCACGTGACGTAAAACAAGAAAAAATTTTAGTAAATCCTAATGGTGTCAATACAGATAGCTATGATCCTGCAAAACTTAGTAATGAACGTACAGAAATACGAAGAAATCTCCATATAGAGGAAAAATTTGTTTTTGGTTTTATTGGCACTTTTTCCCAATGGCATGGTATCAATATTTTACAAGAAATGATTCCCGAAGTTATCAAGAACTATACAAAAGCTCATTTTTTACTTATTGGTGATGGACCACTGAAAAATAATTTAGAAAAAGAACTCAAAGAATATAAAAAATTTATAACATATACAGGAATTTTGCCATCACAAGAAGCACGTGCTTATTTGGCCGCTTGTGATGCTTTTTTATCACCAACACAACCAAATGCAGATGGCTCTCGCTTCTTTGGCTCCCCAACAAAGCTGTTTGAATATATGAGCATGGCAAAACCAATTATTGCTTCTGACTTAGAGCAAATTAAAGATATTATTTATCCTGCATTACGAGTTAATACAACTTCAAATGATGCAAAGAATGACAATCTAGGCATTTTAGTGGAACCAAAAAATACAAAGGATTTTATAGCCGCCGCAACTATGCTGATTGATAGAAACAAAGAACTCTCCTGCCTAGGATTTAATGCCCGTAATAAAGCTGTTAAAGAATTTTCTTGGGATCATCATGTAAAAAAAATAGAAAATTTTATACAAAAAAGGACGGTATGAATTCTATTGAAATTATAAAAAATAAATCAAAAGAGACATGGGGATCTAGTCCTGCAGGAACCAGTTTTGCAAAACAATATCAAAAAGGAACAAAGGAATTTTTTGATACTGTTCTAGAAAAAAGATTCTCTTATGAATGTGACTGGCTTGATGATATTGTTGACTTTAAAAGCTTTAAAAACAAAAAAGTTCTTGAAATAGGATCCGGCGCTGGTTACGACGCCTATATGTTTTGTAAATATGACGCACATTACACGGGCATTGATATAACACCAGATAATCCTATTATAGCATCTCAACATTTAGGTTATTATGGTTATAAGCCAACATTTATTTGTGCAGATGCAGAAAAAATTAACTTTCATGAAGAGTTTGATTATGTATATAGTTTCGGCGTTTTACATCACACGCCAGACATAGAAAAAGCATTAAAGAATAGTTATCATGCTCTTAAAAGAGGTGGAGAGGCTCAAATAATTCTGTATCATAAACATTCATTTTTCTATTGGTTTAGCATTATTCTTACTGAATGGCTTATTAAAAAAAATTATAAAAAAAGAACCCTTGCAGAGCAACGATCTTTAATTGAATATACTGAAAGTAATGAAAAGCCTTTAGTGAATGTTTATAGCAAGCGAGAATTCAAAAAAATTATGAAAAATGCAGGCTTTAAAATAGAAGAAATTTATATAAGAAAATTGGTTGCAGAAGATCTTGTAACGGTACGCTTTCTTGGCAAACTCGCAAAAAAAACACCTCAAAGCATTCTTTCTTTTATAGGAAAATTTTTTGGCTGGTACATATCAATTAGAGCAGTAAAAGAATAATATGCTAAAATTTTATGTAAAAAAGGGTGCTTATAATACTTTTTTTTATGGACTCAGCTCACTTGTTTCTCGTGCATTAAGTTTTGTATTTTTACCCTATTTTTTAGCAAAACTCACGCTTGAAGAGTTTGGTGTTTGGGATTTTTACCAAACCTTTTTTTCTATAGGAACGTTAATACTTTCATCAACAGCTGCAACAGGACTTATTAGATTTTTTTTGTTATATAAAAATGATCCTAAAAAACAGCAGGCCGTCGTTGGCAATTCATTAGCTTTTGTACTATCTGGCTGCATACTATTTCAACTAGGTAGTTTTGCAACGTTATTTTTATATTATAAGAATCATCCTAATTTTATTTTTTTACTATTAACAAGTCTAAATATTAGTCTATTTGCACTTTTTTCCCTATTACTTGCTTATTTACGCGTTAAAGAATATCTATGGTCTTATTTTTTTATATTTTGCGGGCAAAGTTCTTTGGCAATAGCGCTCACAGTAATGGGTATTTATACTAATCAAGGAATTAATAGTTTTTTTTATGCAAACTGCGTGTCTCTTATTATATTTCTTCCCTTTTTTGCTTATTTATTTAAAAACTATTTGACCTTTTCATTTACCATTTTTAAACAACAACTCATTTATAGTGTGCCACTGCTTGTCTATAGTTTTTTATATTCGTTCTTTTTTAGTATTGACCGTTTTTTTATTAAAGAATATGCGGGCTATGAAGCTTTAGGAACGTATGCTTTATTATGGCGCTTTGGTGCTATTTTCCAATTTTTTTCCATAGCTTTAATTGACGCCTCACCAGTTATGCTCTTTAATGCACAAAAAGAACACAATGGTAATTTTCTTATTGCTAAATTTATTAATTATTTTTGTATAGCTATAACTTCCGTATGCCTTATTGCCATTATCGGAGCACGCATAGGAATTGGTTTATTTTTTCCTGAAAAATATTACTTTTTAATATCTCTACTTCCTCTTTTTTTTATTCCTATCATAATGCTTGAAGTTGCTCGTATTTTACAATTTGGTATAAATCTTTCAACAAAAACTATATATGGTCCTCTTATTACCAGTATAGGACTTAGTATACAAACATTTATGTTATACATACTCAAAGATTTTAATATTCATGGCATCTTACTTGCAAATAGCATAAGCTTTGCACTTCTTTGCATTATTGCTTATCAGTTAAGCTCCTTTATTTATTCTAAAGCCATTTTTAATCCTAAAAAATTATCAATTCTTATCTCTTTATTTTTAGGACATACTCTGCTTTTACAGATGCTTTTTTATTATAATGCACCTTATTTTATGTTAATTCTACCGCTTGCTTCTTGGATAGCAGCATTATGGCATAATAATATTATTGAGCAAGAAGAAAAAAATTATATAATGACTACCGTAAAAAAACCATTCAAAATTATTCACCCCAAAGAGTTAAAAACTATCTTATACTTAAAAACAGATATCTATTTTCATAAAATAAATTCTGGCGGATCATTTAGCCACACTATTGGCGTTCTTGATGGTTTTGCAAGTAATAATTGTTCTCTTATATGTGCAAGCTCTACAATGCATGAAACGTTAGAAAAAAAGAATTTTAAAGAATATAAAAAACTTTCTGCGTGGCCACTCTTTTTCTTTGCCCGTTGGAAACTTGGTTATGCACGCTGGCACTTAGATTGTTTAGTTTCTAATATTAGCTTTTTTTTCCAAACAAAAAATCTCCTTAAAAAATATAACATTGATGCTGTTTATCAACGCTATAGCTGGCTTAATGCTACAGGACTCTTGCTCAGGCTCTTTAAAAAAATTCCTCTTATTTTGGAATTTAACGGGTCAGAAGTATGGATTGCTCAAAAAGCCAAGCAAAAATCATTTGGTTTTTTTAAGCTTGCTACTTTTATAGAAAATTTAAATTTACGCTATGCAGATTATATTATTGTTGTTTCACAACCACTTAAAGACACACTTACTGCACAGGGAATTGATGCTCAAAAAATTTTAGTAAACCCTAACGGCGTTGATACAGAAAAATTTAATCCTGCGCTGCTTGTTGCTGATGCAAAAACTATACGTGAGTGCCTTTTAATTCCTGAGCAAACCTTTATTTTTGGTTTTATTGGCACGTTCTCTTTCTGGCATGGCATTGATACTTTACAAGAAACGATAGAGCATATCCTCAGCAAGCAAAGCAATGTTCACTTTTTATTGATAGGTGATGGCCCCTTAAAAAATAAACTCCTGCACGACCTGGCTCTCTATAAAAATCACATTACCTATACGGGCATGCTTAATCATGAGGTTGCAAAAAAATATCTTGCAGCCTGTAACGCCTATCTATGTCCAACTAAGGGAGACCAAGAAGGTGGTTCTTCTTTCTGCTCACCTACCAAATTATTCGAGTATATGAGTATGGCAAAACCAGTTATAGCAACAGCAGTGGGGCAAGTGGCAGAAATTCTTTCACCTGCTTTGAGCATTGAAGAACTTAAAAATAAAAATATGATAACTGATCAGGTTGGCATTTTAATACCAGAAAAGAGCAAAATTACTTTTATGCAAGCTGCGGAAGCATTGGTTACTATGAATACAGAATGGTGTACACAATTAGGCAAAAATGCTCGTAATAAAGTTAATGAAGAATTTACGTGGAAAAAACATACACAAAATATACAAAATTTTGTAATTACACAAAAATAAAGGATTATATGGACTATCAAAATATACTTTTCAAAAATTATAATGCCACAAGAACAACATTCCTTGACCCAAATGATGAAATAAAATTTGAATGGTTTAAAAATTATTATCAAAAAATTTATAAAAATTATTTTGTAAATATAAACAAAAAATCAAAAATTTTAGAGCTTGGATGTAATAAAGGTTTTTTATTAAAAACTTTTGAAGAGCAAGGGTACAGTAATCTTTATGGCGTTGATCTTTCTAAAGATGATCTAGACTCAGCTAAACTAATAATTCCTACAGCTAAGCTATACCAACAAGATGTTTTTGAATTTTTAAAAAATAACAAAAATTCATTTGATATCATCATATTAAAAGCACTTATAGAGCATATAAAAAAAGAAAAAATTTTAGAATTCTTAGAGCTTATCAATAACAGCTTAACACCCGGAGGAATGGTACTAATTGATGTTCAGAACTCTGCTTGGTTATGGGGCCTTCACGATCGATACGTTGATTTTACTCATGAAGTAGGGTTTACCCAAGAAAGCTTAAGACAAGTTATGCTTCTGCACTTTAATAAAGTCCAAGTAACTCCAACTAAAAGTCCTTTAGGTCCAATGGGAAGAAAAGATAGAATTAAACATTTTATAGCAAAAAAAATATTTTTTTTCTTATGCAAATGGGCTGATCCAGAATCACCATCAATTCAAGAAAGGCTTTTAATTGCAACAGGAAAAAAACAAAACCTCTAGCTCTTACATCATAACCCTTAAATAAAAAACACTTATAAGTTCAATACAATAATCGTTATGGATCAGGCTTTAGTTAAAACTATACTATATTCTAATATATCAATGTATGTCCAAGCTCTGGATTAAAATATAATGCAGCAGTAGAAACATTTGACAAAGTATGAATCAAATGATCACAGCAGGAAAGCAATATGGTTTCGATTAAAATCTCTTCGCCTTGTTTTGGGTGAAGCTTAGAACCATAGTAAGGGCTTGTTGTAGCAGAAAACCTTTGACAAGGATAATACATAACCTGACCCTTAAGGCATTTTTTCGCTTCTTCCAAAAGAGGTTCTTGGTCCGTTGCTATAAAAAATTTAACATTTTCTCCTGCAAACTTATTTGCCTCATCAAATATATATGGAAGAGGAACATGAATAACCTCACTACTTAAATGTTTCCCGCGCAAATGAATACCTATTATTTTAGAATCAATCATTTCATTCTTAAAATCAGTTATTTTTTTTAAAATACTAGGTTTAATCTTTATAAAAGAGTCAATAATATTTTCTTTTACCCATTTCCTAAAACATTTATCATATAAATGGTAATTGCCTATTCTATAATTCGATGATCTAAACTGATTAAATTCTGCAGATTTATACCTTTGCATATGATTATCAATCTCAACAAAATCTTTTTGTTCATCTTCTGGTAGTAAGTGCATATTTTCTATATACTGATGGTACCACCATAGCGTTGAAAAATTATTATCCCTCTGATAAAAAGTCTGTCCATGCAAAACATCACCTGCACCATATGAATAGTCTGAGAGAGGCTCAAAATAATATTCCCATCCATTCAAAGCTCCGTTATAGCCATCCCTTGAATAATAAGCAAAATTATGATTACTCCAAACTACAGGAACTTTATTATTCGCCAAGCAATATTCTATATGATTAATTACCCACAGAAATTCTGCAAAAAAACCACAAGGGCCTAGAAGCCTTACACATTTTTCTTGAGCTAGAACACTAAAAAAAAATAAAAAAACAAAGATATAGCTTTTTACCTTCAAAATCGTTTCCCCCCTCATGAAAATATTAAGAACTATACGATATAAAGATAAAAAATACAGTTTGAATAAATCAATACTTTGTTTAACTAATAGTGAATATTACTTAATTACCGCTTGATAAATGTAGGTTGATATTCCATATGTGGAGAATTATTCTGTATTTTATATAACTTGCTAATATCTAATTTATAACCATTCTTAAACTGTTTAAATAGCTCTTGCCATGAAATATTCATACTCAAGTTGCAGCCACTACAATTTTGTACCTGATTTAAAGGAATATTTATAATCTTTGATTGGTGAAAGCATAAACCCAGCTTATTAATATCACAGTGTGCACACCACGCCCCCTCCAAATAATTTGGATTATCAAAATCCAGTTTTTGCAAAATAGGTACAATTTCCTTGCGCGAATAAACTGTCATATCCACTGTATTAGGACAACCCCAGTCAGGGCCAGAACCTTTGAACTGCCAAGCGCCAACATCATTGCTAACAGGTATTAAATCTGGTACATCTTGGTTGCATTTATTCATATAACAATAGGTTATATTTTTGCCCAAACGCAAATAAAAACCATGCGCATGCGTCATTTTTAAATAATTAGCACAGTCAGCAATATCAACATAATCTTTAACGATAATATCATCTACCGCAAAAACTATATAATTACTTGATCCTTTAGATAATGCTTCTAAAGTTTTTCGCTTAAAATCCACTTGAGGATTTGTAGATGATTGTTTTATAAAAATAACTGAAGAAAATCTCTTTTTTACCTTTTTATATGCTTTTCTCATGTCTTTATTGCCGGGCCGATATATAATCTGTATAGAAGCTATACCATCAATATAGCGTTCAACAGATTCCAAAAGAGCATAGAGCTGTAAGGGCCTATTAAAAGAAAAAATAATTAAATCTGCCTTCTCACGCTTACGTAATGTTAATATTGGTTGATTCAGTGCTTTGTAAGGTTCTTTTTGTTCTAGGCCTATAAGCTCCTCATCTGCTTCATTAGCATTCTTATGTATTAAAGATGCTAAAAATAGTTTTTCATCTAATAACGCTATATGTCTTTGTGCCATTTCTATCATTGGATAAAACATTGCCTGTTTGTAGACAGACTCAAAAAAATAGTTATTGCAGGTAAGGTCTTGAAGCTTAATAACCTTAAAAAGCCATGCATAAAAAGTACTTGGCTGCTCTATAGATAATAAATTTTTTCTACAATGTAATAATTCTGTATCGCTATAGTAAGCATCTCCCGTCATCCAAACCTGATCATCTTGGTAAAAAGCATTAATTGTTCTTAAAACCTGGTCATGCGCAGGAATTTCACTAGATAATAGTGGTATTAAAATTTCATCATCAGCACAACTATGAGCAAATTGCCAAAAAGTACCGAGCAATCCTAAGCGTTCATTTAAAGAAATATAGTTAATATTTTCATGCAATGAATCATCGGGCTGACCTATGCATACAACTCTAAAGTTAGAATAGTCTTGCTTAAAAAAATCTTGAAATTGTTCATAGGTTAAATTTGTTACTATAGTAATTTTTTTTTCATCTGCATGTAAAAGAAAGCTTGTGCTTAAGGGAATATAAATAAACAAAGTTTTAACTATTTTTTTTATATTAATTTCTATCATTCTTATCCCTTTTTTATAAATTCTAAATGTGAAAAAAATAATTTAAAAACCAATGGTAGTAAATATTTCCTTAATATATGCACGTTTTTCTGGATAAGATAATTTTATAGGATGATTATAATCTTTCTCTGTCGCATAGCCCCAAAGCTGGCCTATAAGAAATTCGTATTCTTCTTTAGAAGATAAACATGCGATTATAGTTGGTAAAGCAATTTCTAAAAATACTTTATTTTTTCCAAAAATTCTTGCCAATTCAATATATCTCTCTTTAAATAGAGCGGGAATATACACAACATCAGCATAAGAACCTACAACATTATCTTCCCCCCAACTTGACTCAAGAAGTTGTTTAGCTTCATCAGGAAGCTCTTCAAAAGCTATTCTAGTAGGCCAATAACCCCATTCACTACCCCACCAACACCATGAGGGAAAATGAGGATTTTTAACATTAATAGGAGTACCAATATCCGTTGACGCCTCATCTGTTATCCAAAAGGTTTTTGGAATCCATATTTTATTTCTATCCAACCTCAATAATCGCCATGGATTAATAATACAATCGTCATGAACAAAAAAATATCCCTCATAATCAGGAAACCTTTCCATAGCATCTGCAATCGATAAATAGCTAAAATAACCTTTATATAGTGGTAAGTCATAAACATCAGAATGCTTCTGAGTGCCATAAAAAACTATATTTGCAAAATAAGGACCATAAAGTTCTTTTATAAAAGGAATTGATTCATAATGAGGATGGTTATAGTTAATAATCAAAAGAATATTATCAAAGCTCTTATAACAAGGAACAGCATTAACTGCACAAATAAAAAATCCAATCAAACAAAAAACAGAATATTTCATAATCATTTTTGCTTTCATGAAAAATTACTCTGCCATTTTAATAAGCAAATATTGACCACCAACAAGAATTTTTAAAAATTTACTACCCATTTCAGTTAGTAAAAATTCTTCCATTGCAAGTAATGCTCCTACCAATGTTGGCGTAGAGGTTGGATCCTCACAAATTATGATGCCTCCTTTAACAACTAATGGTGCAACTTTGTTAAGAGCCTCTAGAGTTGGTTCATAAAGATCAACATCTACATTGCATACGACTATTTTTTCTATCTCTTTAGGCAATAAATCTGCACATATATTTGACTGAACAAGTTTATAATGTTGACCTGTTGTTTTTAATAAATCACTTACATAGTTCATAGTTTGCTCAACACCCCATAGTTTATGCGTATTGTCCCAAATTAAATCAGGACTTTGGTGAGCTTCTTCATACGTCATACCATCAAAAGTATCTAAAAAATATGATTTGCGTTGCATTCCTGCAAATTTCATATAATGAAGAGCAGTCAATGCGCTCCCCCCCACATAAACGCCAATTTCTACATAATCTCCTGGTAAATGTTTAGTAACTTGTAGGCATTGACAAATAATTTCATGTACATCAATATTTTGATGACTTATTTTAGTCACAAAAGCAAATTTTTCATCAACTGCATTTAATGCATATTTATCCGTCCAAACGTAGCGAGTTTTTGGTCCAAAAAACGGTAAAGCATAAAATTTGCCAACATTATCTTTTATTTTTTTAAGGGCATGAAAGTAATCGTCATCGGTATGACAAAAAACTAAAAAAAGATTATCTTTAATATGGTTTTTATCTAAAAAATCTATACTCGATATTCCTTCAAAACCAGTAATCTTTATTGATAAATCATCGGATACAATAAATTTATATGGATACTGATCAAATTTTTGACCTAAATCATTTTTTGCCCTTTGCACAAGCTGTATAACCTGATCAGTACGAAACCTAAGCATTTTAGGATCTTTAAGGGATTGATGCCAAATTGTTCCATATATAATAGAACAAAAAAATAAATTTAAAAAAGCAAAATTAAGAAATGTTTTCATCGTACTCCTTTTTAAGCTAACCTATTTTGTCAAAATCCTACCCCATATATTAAAAAAAACAATAATTGTTTCTAATTTATTTATTCAATTTTTTTTGTTAGCATTTTAAAAACCCATAAAGGATAATTGTAATGATTGAATTAAAAAAAATATAAAACTATGAAAAAAATATCAATTGTTTTGCCTATTTACAACGAAGAAAAAAATATTCCTATTGTTTACCATGAACTGTTGAGCGTTTTAACGCCACTCAAAGAATTTGCTTATGAAATTATTCTTGTTAATGATGGCAGCAGAGATGCTTCATGGCAAACTATTCTGAATTTAGCAAAAGGTGATTCTTGTATTAAAGCCCTTACTTTTAGTAGAAATTTTGGGCATCAAATTGCGCTAACTGCCGGTTATGATCATGCAACAGGTGATGTTATTGTTAGCATGGATGCAGATCTGCAGGATCCTCCTTCTTTAATTCCTTCTATGCTTGAAGCATGGCACAAAGGAGCAGATATTGTCTATGCGCGCCGCGCTGACCGTAAGGATAATTTTTTAAAGCGCATGACCGCCATACTATATTATAAATGTTTATCCCATATTTCTGACGTTACTATTCCGCGCAATGTTGGCGATTTTAGGTTAATTGATAAAAAAGTTCTTACCTATTTAAAACAGTGTCGCGAAAAATCTCGCTATTTACGCGGCATGGTTGCATGGTCTGGCTTTAATCATGCCTTTGTAGATTTCAACAGACCAAATAGACTAGAAGGAACCACTGGTTATACCTGGTCAAAAATGATCAAGCTTGCTTTTGATGGCGTAACAGGATTTTCTTTATTTCCTTTAAAGCTTGCAGCATTTATTGGCGTTTTTGTTATTCTTACCGGCTGTTTAATGTTTACCTATATTTCTTGCGATGCTCTTTTTAATAAAGTAAATTATCCTCTTTTTAAATGGCTTGTTACTATTGTTTATATTTTTATGGGCGTTCAATTTTTGCTTATGTGGCTTATTGGTGAATATATTGGTAGAATTTTTGAACAACAAAAAGGACGGCCTTTATATATTGTTGATAAAAAAGTTAACTTTCAGGAGAGTAGCCCGTGATTGAAAAAGAGTTTGATAACTATATAGATAACTATCGCAATAATTGTAATAATGCTTTATGGCTTTCCGGTGAATCAAGCGATTATTTTGCTTTATACAAAGCACAAAAGTTGCAAACTTGGTTTTCTAATCAGACACAAAAAAAAATAAAAATTTTAGATTTTGGTTGTGGTGATGGCATCATGACGCAGCATGTACAATCATTATTTCCTCATGCTACCGTTTATGGCGTTGATCCTTCACCAAAAAGCGTCCAAGATGCGCAAACCAAGTTTCCTTCTATAAAATTTTCAGTTAATAGCGACTCCAATACCAAGCTTGATTTTGAATCTAATAGCTTTGACCTTATTTTCACCGCAGGAACCTTGCACCATATACCGTTTTCTATGCATGCTGGGTATATGCAAGAACTTATGAGGATAGTAAAAGCTGGAGGTAGCATCGTTATTTTTGAACTTAATCCTCTTAATCCGCTCACCGTGTATACTTTTAAAACTAATCCTATTGATTATAATGCAAAAATGCTCACACCATGGTATGCCTATAATTTGGCAAAAAAATATTCTAAGCCTTCTATAAAATTTATCTGTTTTTTCCCTAAATTTTTAAAATTTTTACGCCCATTAGAAGCATTATTTTCTAAAATTCCTGCCGGGGCACTCTATTCAATTATTATACCCAAAAAAGGAGCGGACTAATGTTCATGCATAATGGTAGATATCCTGATCTTGTAAAAGTTTTACGTGGATTTCAAGAAACAGGGGTTCCTCTTGTAATGCATAATGGCTCACACCCAATTCCTTACTTGACTGATGGTGCCGATGATATTGGAATATATCTTTTTATTCCTAAAATTGCTAAAATGCTCAATCTTTCACTTGATCAAGCATTAAATCTTTTTTTTTATGGCATAATTTTTGGATCAGCTTTATTAGGAATTCTAGGCTTTTGTTTACTTTATAAATCAACTAAAGCTAGAATAATAGCCTTTTTTGGCATAGCAATTTCCCTGTTTTTACCTATAAAAATTAATGATGTTTATGCCATTGGTTCTTGTCTTTCCATTGCTATAGTGCCATTTTATTTATACTTAATAAAAGAAAAAAAACCTTCTAATATTATTTATATATTTCTTTTTTGTTCTGGCATAGCCATAGGACTTGCAAACAATTTAAGATCGTACTCTGGGATTGGCGTACTTCTTTTTCTACTCACATTATTATTTACACATATTATTTCTATAAAACAAAAAATAATACTTTGTTTATTTATTTTTTCTGGTATAGCATTGCCAAACTTGTATATTACAAAACTGGTTAATAAATACACAATTTATGCAAATACCCAGTTTAAAGAAAATGTATGCTTAAATAGGCATCACCCTTTTTGGCATAATTTTTATATAGGATTTGGCTTTATCAATTGCTTAAATAGACCTGGCATACAGTGGGATGATGGATATGCCTACAATAAAGCCAAGGAGATAGACCCATCACTAGATTTAAATGACGCCAATAAAATAGATTCTATCCTTAAAGGAGAAGTTTTTAAGTTACTACTTAATGATTCTTTCTTTGTTTTTTCTTGCTTATTTGCAAAAATAGGCGTACTTATTTTTCTTCTATTAAAATATGCTAATATTTTTTTCATAGGATCAGTTTTTTCCTTATTTTCAATAGAAAAATGGAAATTAAAACTAGCATTTATAGTTCTTATTATTTTTAATTCATTATATCCTTTAGTAGCAATACCATTTCCAGAATATTCCATTGGATTAATAACAGCAGCAATACTTTACGGTATTCTTATTATCAATTCCTATTCAAAGGAACAAAAAAATTATAGTTATTTTTATGATTAAAAAAAAGATATCAATTATTATTCCCATTTTAAATGAAGAAAAAAATCTTCCTTTGCTTTGGCAAGAGCTTCAAAAAATATTTATTGCTCAAGAACATACTTATTCATTTGAATTAATCTTGGTTAATGATGGCAGCAAAGATTCTTCTTGGCAGTTAATACAAAAAATTTCAATGAACTATCAATGTATTGCTATCAATTTTAGTAGAAATTTTGGTTACCAAGCAGCACTAACTGCCGGCTATGACCATTGCTCTAGTGATGCTGTTATTACTATGGATGCAGATTTGCAACATCCGCCAGCACTTATAGAGAAAATGCTTGAGCACTGGCAACAGGGTTCAAAAATTGTCTATGCACGCCGCTTAGAGCGCCATGATAGTTTTTTAAAAAAAATAACAGCACAAGCATATCACAAAATCCTTGATCTGGTTGCTGAGGTAAAAATCCCTCGTGGTATTTCTGATTTTCGTCTTTTGGATAAACAAGTTGTTCATGAAATAAAAAAATATCATGAAAAAGCTCGCTACTTAAGGGGCATTGTTGCTTGGACTGGTTTTAACTGCTCATATGTTGATTTTGAGCAACCATCACGCAAGCATGACGAAACAAGATATACCTGGTCAAAGCTTTTTAAAATTGCTTTTGACGGCATAATAGGTTCTTCTATTCTCCCTTTAAAACTTGCAGCATATTTTGGCAGTTTTGTTATTGCAACTGGCTGTATTATGCTTGGCATTATTACCGTAGATGCACTATTTTTTAAAGGAAATTATCCTCTTTTTAAATGGCTGGTAACTATAATTTATATTTTTTTAGGTTTTTTATTTATTTTGTTATGGTTACTAGGGGAATATATCGGACGCATGTATGAAGAACTTAAAGGCAGGCCTTTATATATTGTGCAAGATCTTGTAAAGACACCTAAAAAAGGAATAAGTCATGAATCTTATGAGTTGCCGGCTCATTCACTTGAAGCAAACATTTCAGGGTCTTTTAAAAACGGGAATACCCCTTATTGAATATGACGGTACTAAGCTTTTGCCAACATTTACGTCTGATGATATCGGCATTTATATTATTATTCCCAAGCTTTCTTATTGGTTTAACATTTCTATAGAACAAGCAAGCCATCTATTTTTTTATGGCATCTTATTGCTGCCATGCCTTATTGGTGTCCTTGGTTTTTTATATTATTATCAAAAAATATCTACAAAAATTATCAGCTCATTTGCTCTTATTCTTTTAATGCGCCAAGCATATAGTGTTGGTGATGTGTATTTAAGTTATTATGCCTGCGTTACCGCGCTCGTTCCTTGGTCTTTTTATTTTTCAACAAAACAATATTCAAAAAAAACTTTATTATTTATGTTTTTAGCGGGATTGGGTATAAGCTTTTTCCATTATATAAGAGCTTATTCTGGATTAGGCGTTCTTTTTTTTATGATAGCCCTTTTTGTGCTACAGCAAAACTATACGAAAAAAGAGTTACTCTTTTCCGTTCTTGCTTTTGTAGCGGGGATATATGTTCCTGTAAGATATTTTTCATATAATTATCATCAATCAGTTGCCTATGCACAAGAACATTTAAAAGATGTTGATATTGGTGAAAATAAACATGTATTCTGGCATAGTATTTATATTGGCTTTGGGTTTTTACAGGAAAAAAATCCTGATAATATCAAATATGATGATTCTATAGGAATAAAAAAAGTACAAAGTATCAATCCTTCTATAAAATCAATCAATATTGAATATGAAAAAACTCTAAAACATGAAGTTATCAACTTAATAAAAAATCACTGGGAATTTTTTATTTTTACTATATTTGCAAAAATTGGAGTTCTTTTTTGGTATCTTATACTTTTTGCTAATATAGGTCTTATTGCCGCACTATTTTATAGAAAACCGCTCTATTTAGAATATTCATTTTTTTTAGCCTTCATTGTTTATAGCATATTTCCTATTTTAGCTATCCCAATAAAAGAATATTCTTTAGGTTTTATTTCACTAGCTGCTCTTTATGGCGTTATCAGTATTAATTATGCAATAGAGTATACAAGTTTTTCTTTATCTTCGTTATTTTGTTCTATAAGCAAAAAAGCAAAGACTTCTTAAATGAATATAATGCCTTGCCGTCTCTCTCATTTACAGCATTGTTTTATTGGTTATCAAAAAACTGGAATACCTTTAGTTGAATGGTATAAAGAACAGCTCAGTTCATTTACTGCAGCAGATGATCTTGGCATTTATATTCTCATGCCTAAATTAGCATCTTTTTTGCATATAAATGTTCTACAAGCAACACAGCTTTTTATGTATGCTGCTTTTTTTAGTGCATATTTAATAAGTATTATAGGCTTTTTTTTCTACTACAAATCAGCTATGCAACGGATAATAAGTTTTATTGGTATTACTGCTCTTATACTTTTTTCATTAAAAATAGGTGACCTTTATATTTTTTATGTACTTCCTACGATAGCATTTTTGCCTTGGAGCCTTTATTTTTATAAAAAACAATCAACCTCATGGCATGCATTGATCTTTTATTGCATAGTAGGTTTTTTGTGCGCCTGGGGCCATTATATTCGGGGATACTCTTCTCTTGGCATTTTAATTTTTGTAGGCATTCTTATACTCACAAAAAAAACTACTGCTACCAGTAAGCTACTATCTTTATTATTTCTGTTTTTAGGGCTTTCTATCCCTGCACTTCAGATGCACTATTATCGTCACCAGTACACACAGTTTCTAACACAAAACAATATAGCTGATCCTGCGGCTGGCATTAAAAATCATCTTATATGGCATGCAGTTTATGCAGGACTTGGTTTTTTATCATTCAAAAACCCTGACAATATTAGATGGGGCGATTGCTATGCAACCCAAAAGGCACAAGAAATTTTACCTGGCGTTGCTTATAATACGGTTGAATATGAAGCGGTTTTGAAGAATGAAGTTATACGGCTTACCAAGGAACATCCTTCATTTATGATAATGACTCTATTTGCTAAAGTAGGAATCTTATTATTGTATTTACTGATTTTTGCTAATATTGGCCTTATTGCTGCATTTTTTTACCCCAAAGCGTGGCCTCTTGAACTTGCTTTTTGGAGCGCCCTTGCTGCAAGTAGTATTTTTCCTCTACTCGTTTTACCAACAACAGAATACTCGCTTGGCTTTATCGCTTTTGCTATACTTTATGGAGTAGTCAGTTTAAACAAGGAGATAATATGATTAAAAAACAAGCTCTTGTAGCTTTATCCTTTCTTTGTTCAAGTCTATATGCAAGCAACTATGTTGTTGAAGTAACAGATAAAAACTTTGAAGAAGTTGTCCTAAAAGCTGAAAAACCGGTCATTATAGATTTCTGGGCACCATGGTGCGGCCCCTGCAAAAATTATAAACCAAAATTTCATACCTTGGCTGAAAAATATCACACAGAATATACCTTTGTCTCTGTAGATGTAGATCAAGCACAACAAGTAGCATCAAGATATAAAATTATGTCTATTCCAACAGTTCTTGTTATAAAAAATGGTCACATAAAAGCTACCTTTGTTGGCGGACTTAAAGAAATATCATTCAAAGAAGCTGTAGATCAGGCTCTTAAATAATATTACATAGAAAAGGCCCTTTTGCAGGGCCTTATTTTTTATTCCCCCTCAATTTTATTGCAGTTAATAATTTTTTATTGATATCCTTTCGATAAAGGGGATAAATATGAACAATAAAAATATAAAAATTATTGCTTTTGCAGGGCTTTTTATCTTATGTGCGGGAATCTATACTTATTTTTCATATTTTAATACTAAACCTACACTCGAAAAAGCACTTAACCATAAAGATTTAGTTCCTGTCTTAATTGTTGGCTCAGGACCAGCGGGCCTGAGTGCTGCTCTTTATACTTCACGAGCAAAACTCCCTACTATTGTTCTTACCGGCGACCATCCTGGCGGAACCCTTGCTGATGTACGCGAAATTGAAAATTGGCCAGGAAAAAGAAAAGCTTCTGGAGAAAATGCCATTAACGATTTAAAAGCGCAGGCAACCAAATTTGGCACACAAATTCTTAACGATAAAGTCTTATCTATAAATCTTTCTTCATGGCCTTTTGTAGTAAAAACGCGTGATGGAAGAACCTTTAATGTCATGTCTTTAATTTTGGCAACTGGTCGTATTGCAAAAAAACTTAATGTTCCGGGCGTTGAAGAATATTGGGGCCATGGTGTTGGTGTATGTACTATTTGTGATGCACCATTTCATAAGGGGCATAATGTTGCCGTTGTTGGTGGTGGTGATACCGCCGCTGACCGTGCTCTACAACTTGCTGCCTTTGCCAAAAAAGTATACATGCTTGTAAAAGACAGTGAGCTTGATGCATCAGGATTTGTACAAGATTACGTAAAAAAGAATGATAAAATAGAAGTTTTATATAATACAGAGTTACAAGAGGTAACTGGAGAAGGGGACTCGGTAACTGGCGCAAAAATTTTTAATACCAAAACAAAGCAGGCAAGCGATATTGCTATACAAGGAATTTATTTTGCTATTGGCTGGCATCCCAATTCTGATTTAGTACAAAAACAAGTAAAACTTCAAGAAGGAGATTTTATTTGGCTTGATGGCCAAACACAAAAAACTTCTATTTCTGGTTTTTTTGCAGCAGGCGACGTTGCAGATTCTTTATATGGCAAAGCAGGCGTTGCAACAGGAAGTGGTGTAAAAGCTGGCATGGATGCTATAAAATTCATGCAACGTCTAGGATTTGAACCAGGAACTGCTGAAAAATATAAAGATAAATTGGCAAAGCCTGAAGCAGAAAAAAGTATGGAACTACAAAATATCAACAACTTAGCACAATTAAAAAACTTAGTAAGTAATGAAACAAAACCTATTGTGGTTGATTTTTATACTGATTACTGCCCAACATGTAAAGCATTAATGCCTAATTTAAAAATGCTTGCTGCGCAATTTAAAGATCAAGTCCTCTTTATAAAAGCTAACTTTGACGAAGCGCAAAGCATTGTACAATTTTACAATATACCATCCGTTCCCTATCTTGCTCTCTTTAAAAATGGTGAACTTGTTAAGAAAACTAAAAAAATAGGCAGCAAGCAAGATATTGAAGCATTAGTACGTGAGCTTTTAGAAAAGTGAAGCGCTCAACGGCTTAAAAGCCGTTGTCTCGCGCGGAGTTCTTCGAAGCCAACCCTACTACGCTAAAGCTACGAAGGGTTCTACTTGCCATTCATCCCCATCCTTAAAAAGCCTTGGGGTTTTCTGGCAAAGTAGAATAATTCTACTTTTTACAAAGAGTAAATGCTTTACAAAGATCGGATACCGCCTTCTTTATGGCAGCAACCTTTTGCTGATTATCTCGATGCATAATGGCGTCATCTATAAGCTGTGCAATCTGTTCCATCTGAGCCTCTTTCATGCCACGAGTAGTTACTGCTGGCGTTCCTATGCGAATACCACTCGTAATCCATGGTGGCTGCGTATCAAAAGGTACACAACTACGAGAAATCGAAATTCCTACGGCATTAAGAGCTTGTTCTCCTATCTGACCATTTAAATCTTTTGAACGCATATCAACAATAAGCATATGATTATCAGTGCCACCGGCAACAAGACGATATCCCATAGTGTGTAATGCTTGCGCTATTGTTTTTGCATTTACAAGAACCTGTTTTTGATACTGAGTAAATGGTTCTTGCAATGCTTCATGAAATGCTACCGCTTTTGCTGCAATAATATTCATAAAGGGACCGCCCTGCAAACCAGGCATAATAGCTTTATCAACTTTTGGTCCAAATTCATTCTTGCACATAATTAAACCACCGCGTGGTCCACGTAATGTTTTGTGTGTTGTACTCGTAATAAAATCCGCAAGACCTACAGGACTTTCATGCAAACCAGTAGCAACTAGGCCGGCTATATGAGCAATATCGGCCATAAAATAAGCACCTACACTTTGTGCTATTTGAGTAAATTTTTTAAAGTTAATAGGTCGAGAATAGGCTGATGCACCTGCTATAATTAGCTTTGGTTTATGCTCTTGAGCTAATCTTTCAATCTCATCATAATCAAGCTGCTCTGTTTGCTTATCAACAGTATATTGAATACTTTTATAAAACTTTCCTGAAAAGCTTACTTTATGACCATGAGTTAAGTGACCTCCTTCTGCAAGAGACATTCCCATAATGGTATCCCCAAGTTCAAGCGCTGTATAAAAAACTGCCATATTTGCTTGAGAGCCAGCATGAGGCTGTACATTAACATGTTCTGCCCCAAAAAGTTTTTTGCACCGCTCTTGCGCTAAGCTTTCAGCATTATCAACAAATTCACAGCCGCCATAATAACGCTTTCCAGGATATCCTTCGGCATATTTATTGGTTAAAACCGATCCTGTTGCTTGCATAACAGCCTGAGATGTATAATTTTCAGAAGCAATAAGATCTAGTGTTGTTTCTTGGCGGTTTTCTTCATCTTGTATAATAGAAAAGATCTCTGGGTCTATATTTTTTAAAAAATTCATTTTTTTCCCTTTTTTACAACTTTTTATAAAGTGTAAAACAGAAGAAAATCATTCGCAAACAAATAAATAGGCCCAAGAAATTCTTAGGCCTATTTATAAGTATTTTATTATTAAAATTAATTAAGACGAGGGGGTTTGCCGCCAAACATATACACTAACAAGCTCACACCAAACAATACTAAAAAAAGCCAAAATAAGGTTTGAGCTATATTGGCAAATGCTATTGCCAAGCCACCAAAACCAAATATACCTGCTACAAGAGCTAAAACAAAAAATAACGCTACATAATAGAGCATATCTTCTCCTTTAGGATTTTATTTTTAAAATGATAGTAACTTTTATGATGCACAAACAAGAGTTTTGTATTTTTTATAAAAATCCTTGTTTATAGCACATTCATAACGGTAAAATAAAAAAGAAAAGCTATGAATAAACAATGGTTATTCTTATTATTTTTTAGCATAAGTGGCATGGAAAAACCCCTAGTTACTTCTTCAAGCAAAAATGGCAATAACCTGAATGGTTGTTTTATAAAAATAACAAATAAAAATGAAGAATTTTTTGAAGCCCATTTTTCAAGTAATTATTTTTTAAATAATGAACATCTTTGGCTTAACCGAGAAAAACCTTCTCATCCCGATGAATATCATAGATTAACATCCATATATCATTGCGTTCCCTTAGAACTTTCTTCTCAACAAATAACAAAATGGTTTGAAAGTTATGTTGAATTTATTGGCTACCAATTTACTACTGATCAAACATTAGAACCCTACTCTTTAATACAAAAAACAAAGCATTTACTTTCTCTTGCCAAGCTACATATTGCTCAACTACAACAAGCAAAAAAGAATCCACTTTATGACAAAAAATACACTATTAATAAAAGTGATCTTGAAAAAATAGAAGATAAAATTATTGAATTTGAAACAAGTTGGTAAAAAGTTGTATAGTAAGAGTAGGAGAAAAAAGATGAACCTACTCACTAAAATAATAGTAGCTATTATCCTCAGTGTTACCGTCGAATTAATAGCAGCACAAGAAGCTCAACAAAAACTTGCTACATTCCTAAAAACAGATGCAAATTACAAAAAAGCAAAAACTAAAATAAAACATTTGCTAGAAAAAGGTGCAAAATTAGATGTATCTATAGATAACCCCTTATTAATTGCTATAGAAGCTGATAGCCCTATCATGATTTTAGCTCTTCATAAAAATGGAACTCATCTAAAAATACCTTATAATCACCAAGAAATGGAAGCACACCGCCTAGCAGACTTATTGGGAAAATCAGAAGAAACAAAGCTTCTTGTTCACAACCTTATGCTCATTAATATATTCAAAAATAAAGCATTATCAAAAACACAAGAAAATCTCTATTTTGAGACCCTAAAAGCAATCAACAAAGTAAAAGAAATAGGTTTGCCCTAGAATTAGTATACTATAAATAGCCTGAAAAGAGACTTCTATTGCTTTTTTCTATAGCTTATTTATACTTAATTTAAGCTATTTTTACCATTATACATACAAAGGGGTACCCGTGATTTCTGCCGGAGATTTGCGCAAAGGAAGCAAAGTTCTTTATAAAGATGAGCCACATATTGTTGTTGACTTTCAACATACCAAACCTGGAAAAGGCCCTGCTTATATTAAAGCAAAACTAAAAAATTTGATTACTGGCCTATTAATTGAGGCAACCTTCCGCTCCGTAGAAAAAATCCCTACCCCTGATCTTGCGTATAGAAATATGCAATATCTCTATCAAGAAGACAATCACTATAACTTCCTTGATCAAGAAAGTTATGAACAGATAACGCTTTCTGAAGACCAAATAGCTGACGTAAAAGACTATCTTAAAGAAGAAATCGTCTATATTGTTCTTAATTTTAATGATAAACCTATTGCCGTAACTCCCCCTATTTTTGTTGAGCTTGAAGTTAAAGAAACTCAAGCCGGTGTACGTGGCGATACTGCACAAGGCGGGGCTACAAAGCCTGCAACCCTAGAAACAGGACTTGTTCTCCAAGTTCCTCTTTTTATTAATGAGGGAGATATTATTAAGGTAGATACTCGTGACGGCAAATATATCGAACGTATTAACAAATAATAATGAGCAAATAACACCTATGTGTAACAATCATCCAGAACACGAACATCCTACATCGTTTGCTGAGCTTTCTGCCCGCGACAAACGAGCAGTACTTTTTCACATCCTTTATGCAGCAGAAAGCTATGATTATCAAGCAAGCATAGAATCTATAGTTGACAATCTTAACCGTGGCTTTGAGCTTGATATTCCTCTTGATGACCCTATTGTCATTATAGCAGCCAATATTATTGAGTTGCGCGATAATCTTGATGATACCTACAAGCCATTTCTTACTAACTGGCGTTTTGACCGCATAGGAGTTCCTACTAAGCTTATTTTGCGCTATGCAGTATGGGAGCTTTTGCATACTACTATTCCAACAACCATTATTATCAATGAAGCCATAGAGCTTGCCAAAGCATTTGGTGAAAAAGATTCTTATAAGTTTATTAATGGTGTTTTGGATGAATTAGTAAAAAAATTACCAGCAAGACAACAAAAGGAAGGGCCTGATAATCCATAAAAGAAAGGAAGTATGAAGCCTCTTTACGATCTTGAAAAATCATTTGAAGAGAATTTTTATCAAGGACCACTTTTTAATGGCGCTATTCCCGAACGCATCAAGCCTCCAAAATCTGCATGGATTTCTTTTTGTGATTATCAAATTGCATCTCCCCTTGGCATAGCAGCCTGTCCCTTAGGAACAAGTAAAGGAATAGCACTCATGTCCCAACTTGGGTTTGATGTGCTTACGTATAAAACAGTACGCAGCGTTGCATTCAAAGCCCATAAAAATCCCAATATTTGCTATGTTGCGTGCAATGAGTTTTTAAATTCCCATCATATCGGCAGCACATGGCATCAAACAGATAAACCATCTGGCATGCTTGCTATCAGCAATTCATTTGGCAATGCTTCCTATGATTGGCCGGTAATGCATGAGGATATTGTAAAAGCGCGTAGTACACTTTCTGAAGGACAAATTCTCATTGTTTCCGTTTTTGGTACAGAACAAAAAAATATTTCTTACGTAGAAGATTTTGCTTATACTGCGTCTTTGGCTCAACAAGCAGGAGCTCATATTATTGAGCTCAATCTATCCTGCCCCAATATTAAAACATGTAAACCTATGCATGAAGAACCCGAGACTGTTTTTGCCATAGCACAAAAAGTTGCTCGCGCTATTTCAATTCCCTTTATTATAAAAGTTGGTGTTTTTTCATCGCCAGAATTATTAAAAAAAACTCTTATAGCTTCTGCAAAAGCTGGCGCACGTGGTATTTGTGGCATCAATACACTACCTATTTGCGTAATAACTCATGATAATAAACCATACTTTGGCACTACACGAGAGGTAAGCGGTCTTTCTGGAGATCCTGTGCGTACCATTGCTCTTGATTTTGTACGCGCTGCTCAAAAAATAATCACGCAAGAAAAGCTAGATCTCTCTATCTTGGCTACAGGAGGCACAACACAAGCTTTTCATTTTCAAGAATTTCTTAATACAGGCGCAAACATCGCTCTGAGTGCTACTGGTGCTTTATGGAATCCGTACCTTGCCGTTGAATATTATCAGCAGTATACTGCACCTGAATATAACTCCATAAAAAAAGGATCTATGTATGTATAATATTAAACAAGAACTTATCAAAGAATTATATAATGCTGGCGTTTTAAAATTTGGTACCTTCACGCTAAAAAGTGGTATGCAATCTCCTTACTATATTGATTTTCGTATTATTTTTTCGCATCCTGAACTTTTTGCACAACTTCTTGAGCTTGCATGGATCAAAATAGCAAACCTTGAATTTGACGCCTTTGCTGGTGTTCCATATGCGGCAGTTCCTTATGCTACAGGCCTTGCTTTATTGCATAAAAAACCTTTTATCATGATACGTAAAGCAGCAAAAGATCATGGTACAAAAAATATGATTGAAGGATCTATTGAAAAAAACAGTTCCTGCTTGCTAATTGAAGATTTAACAACAACAGGCTCTAGTATTCTAGAAACTACAGAAATCTTAGAACAACATGATATTGTAGTGCGTGATATTTTTATTTTTCTTGACCGAGAACAAGGTGGCGTTGAACGATTACAAAATAAAGGTTATCGCGTACATACTCTCTTTACGTTTACAGAAATGCTCCATGCTCTTGAAGAATTACGCTGCATAGATGAAACAGAAAAAAATACCAGCATTTCATGGCTTAAAGAGCATAGTCTATAAAAAGGAGTTGCTATGAATTTTCATGATCGTGCTAGCTATGCACAGAATCCTGTAGCAAAAAAACTTTTTAACCTTATGGACCAAAAAAGAACTAACCTTGCTGTTGCTGCTGATGTCACAACCAAGCAACAACTTCTTGATCTTGCCCGCATGATAGGTCCTGAAATTTGTTTTTTAAAAACTCATATTGATATCGTAGAAGATTTTGATTGGGATTTGATAGAGCAGTTGCAACATATAGCACAAACCTATAATTTTTTGCTCATTGAAGACCGAAAATTTTGCGATATTGGTTCTACTGTTCAAGCACAATATACTGGCGGCATCCATAAAATATGCTCTTGGGCAGATGCAACTATAGCTCATGCTATTTCAGGAGAAGGAATTATTAAAGCACTAGAAACAGCAAGTGCTGGCTATGATCGCGGTTTGCTTTTACTCGCTCATATGAGTTCACAGGGGAATTTAATTGATGAAACATATAGCACAAAAGTTTGTGCACTCGCTGAAAAATATACTCGTTTTGTTATGGGTTGCATTTGCCAAAAAAAATGCCTCAGCAACGCTGGCATGATCCATGTCACACCCGGCATACATATGCAGGCGCAAGGAGATATGCTGGGGCAACAGTTTACCTCACCAGAAAAAGCGATCATTGAACAAGGAACTGATATTATTATTGTAGGTCGTGGTATTTATGCTCAAGATGATCAACGCGCTGCAGCTCAACGTTACCGTCAAGCTGCATGGAACGCATATCAATCAAAATTATCTGTTTATAAAGAAATCTGTGCTGTTGATTGCCAACCAGGATAAAGCATTTTTGGCATGTCAAGAAGCCCTGCAAATTCCATTGCTCGCTCTAAGCGAGTAATACCAATACCACCACCAAAACGTGGCATATGGTTAAGGTTTAGATACTCATCTAATTCTTTCAAAACACGATCTTTGCCAAAGTTTTTAAATAAAAGCTCTGCAAATTGGCCATCAGATGTTGTATAGAAAAGGTCACGCATTTCTTGAGGATTTACAGAACGTTCTGAAGACCCGATAGTTTCTGCGCCATATAATAAAACATCAATTTTATTATAAAGACCATCGGGGCGCTTTTTCATAACAAAATAAGGGTTACTTCTTTGAGGAAAACGCTCAAGCATTATTGAAGAACTAACGTCCTGCGCCATACGTGCTTCTTGTTCTGCCTCAATAAGTTCTACGCCATAACGTTCGCAAGCATCTTCATACAAAACTTGTGTTGGACGCTCAAAGCCAAGGTAAACAAGCAGATCAGTTTCAAATGCTCGCAAATCATCTATAGAACCATGAGACTCAAAATCACAAAGAGGAAATACTCTTTTGTGACGGCCAGGAATTATATTCGGCTCATTACGATAACTCGGCCCTATACAGAAAGCCCCCTTCATATCTCTATTTTTAAGAAGCTCCATTTCAAGCCACATTTGCCCAGATTGAGGGAGAGGCCATAATTGATTGCCAATAGAATACGTTGTTACTGTACGGGGATCTTCACATGCTGCTAGAATAGAAAGGCGTGTTGATGTTGGCACCTCAACAAAATCCCTTTCTTTAAAGAAAGTACGTAATTTTTTAACAATATAATCGTAATGTACCGTATTTTCCATAAAGCAACTCCTTTTTATTTTTTTGCACAAATTAACAAAACCCTACTTTAAAAAAAAATTTGGTTCAAGAGTTTTTATAAAAAATTTGTACTGAGTTGTTTTCTACAGTGATAAAACCTCGTGCACGAGATAGAAATGAAGAATCATATTTTGTGAGAATAAAAAATATTTTTGAAAAAGATGAATGGAAATCTTTCACTTCAAGTAACATTGCAGCATTATCTTCTGCAGAAACAATAGTTACTGGCAAATAAGATCGAATACAATCTTTGATAAGCGCATAATGAGTACAACCTAAAATCAAGGTATCTATTTTTGCCTGCGCAAGAGACTTACTGTACTGTCTTACTATTTCATGGATCTGATTGTCGTCCTCTGAGCACTCTTCTATTAAAGATGCTAAAAGAGGACACGATTGTTCTATTACTTCTATAGAAGGATCTAAAGATACTATTCGTTGTTTATGGGCATGGCTTTTTATAGTTGCTTCGGTTGCCATAATACCAATACGTTTATGAGTAGTCATTGCTACAGCATTTTTGATAACAGGCTCTACAACATCTATAAAATTAATAGTGGGATACAATTTTTGTAGCATTGGAAAAATAGTAGAACATAACGTGTGACATGCAATAACTATTGTTTCAACACCATATGAAACAAGCATGTCAACATTATATTTTGTTAAGGCCAAAAGTTCTTCATTGGTTTTTGAACCATAGGGCAAATTTTTAAGGTCTGCACAATAGTAATATTCAGCAGGAACATGTAAGGACAGGGGTCGCAAAATGGTGAGCCCACCTAGACCAGAATCTAGAACGCCAATTTTTTTTTGTGGCATAAAATTTTTCATAAAAAACAACCATGGGGCATTGCTGCCCCATGATAACTAGTATGCTCTTTATTTCAAATCAGGAAAAAAGAACGCAACTTCCGCTTGTGCATTTTTAAGTGAATCTGATCCATGCGTAGCATTTTCGCCAACGTTAGTGCCAAACTGCTTTCTAATAGTACCAGCTTCAGCTTTTAGAGGATCTGTTGCTCCCATAAGATCACGCCATGCTGGCACCGCATTTTCTTTTTCTAATGCCATAACAACAACAGGACCTGATGTCATAAATTCAACAAGTTCTCCAAAAAAAGGACGCTCTTTATGCACCGCATAAAATTCTTCAGCTTGTTTTTTTGACAAGTGAAGCTTATTCATACGTGCAACAGTAAAGCCTTTGTTCTCTATAATATCAATGATTTTACCGGTAAAACCAGATCGGACTGCATCTGGTTTTATGATTGCTAATGTTCTTTCTTTCATGATCAATTACTCATCTTTATTTCGTGCTGCGTGTTTTTCTAGCTCAAGTTGCAACATTGATTTTGGTTTTTCTTCTGACTTTTTAGCTTTTGCTTGTTGTTGCTGTTGTGCTTTTTTGTCAGCTTTTTCTTGTGCTTTAGCTTTAGCTTCTTTTTCATCAAGCTTCAAGCTCAAGCCAAGTTTATGATCATCTTTGCTTACTTTAATAACACGGAACTGAGCTTTTTGACCAACTTTTAGTACATCTTCAACTTTATCAATATTTTGATCAGATAATTCTGAAATATGAATCAAGCCTTCAATGCCGGTAGGCAATTTAATGAATGCACCAAAATTAGTAATTTTAGAAACTTCACCGTCTATAATAGTGCCAACTGGATATTGCTCTTCAATCTTTGCCCATGGATCATCATGCAACTGTTTGATGCCTAATGAAACACGTTTGTTATCTTCATCAATGCTTAAAATAACGGCTTCTACTTCTTCACCTTTTTTAAAGCGATCAGTAGGATGATTAATATGTTCTGTCCATGAAAGGTCAGAAATATGAACTAAGCCATCAATTCCTGGCATAAGTTGTACGAAAATACCAAAATCAGTAATATTGCTGATGGTACCTTTAATCTTATCACCAACTTTGAATTTCTCATGAAGTTGTTTCCAGGGATTTTCTTGTAATTGCTTAATACTCAAGGACATACGACGATTATCTTTATCAAGCGAAACAATAACCGCTTCAACTTCATCACCAACTTTATAGTGGCGTTTGATATCATCTATACGATCTGTCCAAGAAATTTCAGAGATGTGGACTAAACCTTCTACACCTTTTGCAATTTCAACAAAGAAACCATAATCAGTAATACTTGAAATTTTGCCTTTAATTTTCTTGCTAGCTTCAAGTCCACTGGTTGCTTTTTCCCAAGGATTTTCGGTAAGTTGTTTCATGCCAAGAGAAATCTTTTCATGCTCTTTATCAAATGAAAGAACTTTAACAGAAATTTTGTCACCTATTTTTACCAATTCACTTGGATGCGCAATACGACCCCAAGTCATATCAGTAATGTGCAATAGACCGTCAACGCCACCGATATCTATGAACACACCGTAGTTAGTGATATTCTTAACGATACCTTGGATAACGTCGCCTTCTTTCAATTTATCAAGAATCTTTTTGCGAGATTCAGAACGAATTTCGCTCAAATATTTACGACGAGAAATGATAACATTTCCACGTTTTTTATTAACTTTTATAATATAGGCTGTAATTGGATGCGATACAAATTGATCAAAATCCATAACACGTTGTAAGTCAACTTGAGATCCTGGCAAGAATGCAGGGATACCAATGTCAACGTTCAAGCCACCTTTAACTTTGTGAGTAACAATCCCCTCAACAGGCTGCCCTTCATCATAAAGCTTCATAATTCTATCCCAAGCACGCATAGCTTTTGCTTTTTCATAGGACAGACTCAAAATACCATCAACATTTTCTAGCTCTTCCAGCATAACTTCGATTTCATCACCAGGCTGGAATTTTTTACGTTCAAAATCAGAAAATTCATAATTAGGGATTAAACCATAAGATTTAAAACCTATATCAACAAGAACACCATCGGCGTCTGATTTAACAACTTTACCGGTAACAATTTTACCTTGACCAAGACCTTCAAAAGTATGTTCATACAGATCTTTAATCTCTGCACGCTGGTCTTGGTTTAATAAAAATTCTTCTTCGTCTTCCCATACAGGTTTAACATGACGAAACTGATCGCCGCGTATAACGGTTTTTGACATTAAAAAGCTCCTAAGAGACCTATTTTTTATTAAAAAAAGAGGAGAGGTTTAGATATTAAACATATATAACTCAACAAACCAATTGTAGCAAGTATTTTTGCGATTGGCAAATCATAATCAAGAAAAAAGCCCCTGAATTCAGGGGCTTTTGAAAATCTTTATGCTAGATAAAAAGAAGTTTAGAGAGTATTTGCTCTAAGTAAGATTTAGGCCTTAATATTTCTTCTAATTCACCGACTTTTTTATTGAATTCACAACTATTGATAGAACTCAAGTAATAATGCGGCTTGAGGCTAAACTCATGTAAAAAACTCTGAGTTGAGCTCTTAAGACTGGTATGAGACTTTATCTGGTCAGCATCTTTTAAAAGCTGGGGCCCTACATTTGCATTTAATAACAGAGAAGGATTTCTTTTTAGAAGCACAAGATTGCCTATAAAAAGATTTATAAGTCGATTATCTTCTTTAGTTTTTTTCTTCCATTCTAATGCCAATGATCTAGCACCTAAAACGACATATCCCAACCCCAATGCTATAGCTAGCACTTTGTAACCAGGCATATAAGGACTCACAAACTGAGTTACTTTATCGCAAAAATTAGTTTTTACTTCCGGAGCCATTGAATACAAAGCATTCATTTGCTCTTCAGTAGAACCAGCGATATAAGGAAGTTCAGCACCAAAAGCTGTCGAGCTTGAAGCAGAGGTAATAAAAAGAACTGCCAACAAAGCAGTCGATAATTTCTTGAATTTCATAGGATATCATCCTCCATTTAAAGACTTGTTTCCAGTATAGCTCCTAGAGATTTATTGTCAATTGATCAGGTTCATAAAAAATATTATTTTATTGATTTCAGGTATAAATTTAAATACTCATTCCTACCTGTCATTAAAAAACAGGTCTTCTTTTACTAGTCATTTGACAAATAAGCAATTTTAGGGTAATTTTAGGAAGTAAACTAATATTTTAATAAAATAGCATGAGGCTCTTTTAGTACAAAGCTAGAGAAAAGAGCGTTTTCAAAGTGGATGACCGTTGCGTCAGCAATGAAAGAGCAGCATGCAATGCAATAAGAGGCATCCATTATGAATACTTTTAAAACATTTAATCTTCACCCTGATTTAATAGCTACCCTGGAAACATTGGGTATAACTACCCCCACCGAAATACAGACTCAAACCCTACCAATTTTACTTTCCCAAAACAAAGATTTTCATGGGCAAGCTCAAACAGGAACAGGGAAAACATTAGCTTTTGGCCTTCCTTTACTCAGCAACATTAAAGCTGACAATAAAAAGACCCAAGCCCTTGTTGTGGCCCCAACCAGAGAACTTGTCGTACAAATTTTCCAAAGCTTACAACCTTTAGCTCAGGCTCGTGGTATTTCTATTGCCGCTATTTATGGTGGTGTTTCTATAGAAAATCAGTTCAGAGACCTTAAAAAAGGGGTTCAGGTTGTTATAGGTACACCGGGCCGCTTAAATGACCATTTAAAGCGAAAATCGTTGTCTTTAAGCACTATTCAGACGCTTGTCCTTGATGAAGCTGATATCATGCTTGATATGGGCTTTAGAGAGGAAATAGATGAAATTCTACAATTTACTCCGCAAGACCGTAATATTTGGCTCTTTTCTGCTACCGTGAAATCAGGAATTAGCGAGCTTATGAAAACTCATATGAAGGACCCTGCTTCAGTACGCGCATCGCAAAAAAATGTAGGGAACTCAAATACTAAGCAGTACTTTTGCACTGTTCCTAAAAAATATCGCTTTGAAGCTCTCTTGCGCTTTATTACCAATACTCCTTCATTCTATGGCTTTATTTTTTGCCAAACAAAAATAGAAACAGCAGAACTTGCAGAAAAATTAGCTGCTAAAGGATTAAGCTCTAATGCCCTCCATGGCGATATGAATCAAGCAAATAGAAATCGTGTTATTAAAGATTTTAAAAATAAAAAATTTAGCGTGCTTGTGGCAACTGACGTTGCAGCTCGTGGTATTGACGTTGCTGATATTACGCACGTTATTAACTACCAGCTTCCAGAAGACCATGAGTCGTATGTTCACCGTGTAGGAAGAACAGGACGTGCTGGTAAAGAAGGTACTGCTATTACGTTAATTAATCCACGTGAAGTACATACTATAAAAACATTACAAAAACGTTTTGGTGTTGCTATTGAAGCAATAGAAGTTCCTTCTGTAGAAGCTATGTATGACCGCCAAATTCAGGAAGCTCACAGTTTTGTAGAATCTATGCAAAGTACCACTACAAAAAAATCTCATTTAGAAAAGCTACAAGCATTACTGAAAAATTATTCAACAGCTCAAATTAATACAGTAATACTATCGCTCCTTGATGAAAAATTCTTCAAGAATATTGATGATACACCGGTTAATTTCAGTGCTGCAGTAGAAGTCGACAATCGTTACCATAATGCTGATGTTGGTGAAATTATGATTAACGTTGGCTCGCAAGACGGCATTCAAACCCAGGATATTTTACATTACTTATTGCAAGATAAAAGTCTTAACAAGCGCAACATTGGCAAAATTCGAGTTATTAAGAAACGTAGTTTTGTTAAAATTCCACATGAAAAAGTTAATGATATTATTACAGCACTTAAAGGCAAAACTATTCGCGGACGTCGCGTATATATTGCTGCTGTAACACAGTAAAATATAATTCAAAAATTTGAAAGGAGCCGATTAAACTCGGCTCCTTTTGCTTTTATGTTGCATAATTTTTCCTTCAAGGTACCCTAGTGTATGAATTTCAATCTTGAAGGAGACTTTTATGAATAAAAAAATTACCCTATCACTCGCTTTACTTACTTCTATTTTTAGCTCTCTTTTTGCAGATCAAATCTATACCCCGCAAACAGCTGTTATTGGCTGGGAATTACCAAACATTTTGCTCGAAAGCACCTGTCCTTCTAAAGCTGGTATTATTTGGGAAATTTTTAGTGATGCAGAAAATAAATGGGACTTAGTAAAACTTCTCTTTAATGGAGAATTAAGAAAAGATATAAAAGAACTAGCGCGCAGAAGTGATTATGTTATCGATGAAATTGTTGAAAAATTAAGTGACAAATACCCAGCGCTTGCTCCGCATGCAAACAACATTATGGATCTGGTAACAGAATTTGAAATAATCAATGAAACTTTCCAAGTATTACAAGAATGCAAACAATGTGGTTATAAAAATTTTATTATCTCAAACATTGGCGCAGAGTCGCTACGCTTAATAAGCTCAAAACTGCCTGATTTTTTTGAACTTTTTGATGGGATTGTTGTTGCACATGAGCAAGAAAATAATGATGATAAATGGATTGCAAAACCACAAAGCGAATATTACAAGGATATGCGTGAAGAATTAACGCAACAGGGAATCAATAGTAATATCATAGTTATTTGCATTGATAGTAAAAAAGAAAATATTGACGCTCTTATAAAACTTTCAGAATTTAATATGAAAGCAGTTAGATACAAAAACCCTGACCAACTACGCAAACAATTAACGCGTTTGGGTGTACTTACCGCTGCAGCATAAAGGCCGCTATGATTAGTTACCAAGATTTTGAAAAAGTTGATATTCGTACAGGAACAATTATTGAAGTTCAAGAATTCCCTGAAGCACGAAAACCTGCTTATAAATTAACTATCGACTTTGGCAAAGAACTAGGTGTAAAAAAGTCTTCTGCTCAGATAACACAAAATTACAGTCGCCAGGAACTTATTGGCAAACAGATTATTGCCGTAGTCAATTTTGGCCCTAAACAGATAGGGCCCTTCATTTCTGAAGTATTAACACTCGGGCTAGCACAAGAAGATGGCGCTGTTGTTTTGGTAGCACCAACTAAAACAGTTCCCAATGGAACGAAACTTTTTTAAATATGAAAACTCTGCATTCAACTACTTTTGAAACACTGCTGGGCACTATGCTTGCCATAGCAGATGAAAATTTTTTGTATCTTTTAGAGTTTACTGAACGCAAAAACCTTACAAAAGAACTTAAAAATTTACAAAAAAATTATGCTATCGTTCCTGGTACCACCAAAATAACCGAATCTATCAAACAAGAGATAAAAGGCTATTTTGCCGGAAAACTGCAACAATTCAAAACACCAATCAAAGTATCAGGAACGCCATTCCAAGAAAAAACCTGGCAAGCACTCGCAAAAATTCCTTTTGGCAGTACGCAAAGTTATGCTCAACAAGCAATCTCTATGCATAAACCAAAAGCATGCCGCGCGGTTGCAAAAGCAAATAGCACCAATCAACTTGTTATTATTATTCCATGTCATCGGATAATTAATAAAAGTGGAAAACTTGGTGGCTATGCTGCTGGCCTTGCACGCAAGCAATGGCTCCTTGAGCATGAAAAACAAGTAGCTATGAGATCAATTTAAATCGCGGTTGTTCTTGATTATCTATAAGAACAGTTTCACAGAATTTGTTTAGCGATCTTGCAAAGATAGGGTTATCGCCAAGCTTTGGGTCATTATAAAGCCCTTGATACACAACCCATTGTTCAAGATCATCAGCTTCGCTATTCCATACAAGCATTAAAATTTTATAACGTTTACCTTTATAGTGCTCGTAAACATCATGGGCAGATGGTTTTTTAAAATTCCCTTGAGTAAGCATTGTTAACTCCTTTGTAGTAACTTAAATTTTTGTCTGATTGCTTGGTGCAGTATAAAAACCTACTTTAATTCTACTTCTTGTTCTTCTAAACTCTTGTAAAAAGCAGAGCGTAGCCATACTTTATCAACTGCTTGAAGAGCTACAGCAAATACTGCATAATGAAATGCCGCCCATAAACCCATATAAGAACTCCTCTGCAGAGAACTTTTGATATCGCGACGGCCAAGGTCACTTATTGTGCATATAGTAATTGGAAACAAAAATTTATATGCCGCCCATGTCCCTACCATAATTGATGCAGCATTTATATTAGCACGAACATTAAAGTACCAATCAGTTGAACTATATTGCTTTGGCAAATTATTTTTTTCACTTGAAAAGGTTGTACTTATTGCAGAAGAAAGCAATACTACCAATGCAAAATTTTTATAATGAGCTAAAAACATATACTCTCCTCATAGTGTTAATATAAAAAATTAAAATCTAGCTTCATACTAAACATCGATAAAGAAAATATACAATAAAAAAAGGGCTGAGAAAAATCCCAGCCCTTTAAATAGTTTTTTTGGTCTATATCTTAGTTTGCTTCTTGCTCTTCTGCTGCAACAGCAACCTCTTCTTTTTGAACAGCATCACTACTTGCTTCATTAGCTAAACTCGCTGCATTTTCAAGTACAACCATAAAAGGATGTTTTTCTGTCTCTTTATACTCAGCTTCAGTTTGTTTTTCTGAACTCTTCAAGCAGGATTTCATTATAGCCTCAATACGATTTATCTCATCCTTAAGCATAACCACAAAAGAATTATTTTCTGCCTCTTTATGCTCAGCTTTATTTTGCTCTTCTAAGCTCTTGTAGTAAGCAGGGCTAAGCCATAGTTTATCAATTGCTTTCAGGGCTAAAATCATACCTGCATAGGAAAACATATGGGGAAGTCCATACTGAGAAGCATTGTAAAAAGCATCTGCAAAAGAACAAGGATGAATAAACATGCTCCCCTTTACCTTAAAACTACGGATTAGATAAATATATTCAGATACTGCATAAGTTCCTGCAATAATTGCTGCAGAATTCAAGTTAGTACGAACATTAAAATACCAGTCAGCTGCGCTGTGCCCTTTTGGCAAAGATTTTTCTTGCTCTCCTGAAACTGCTGTACCAACTATAGAGAAAAGCAATGCAGCTAATGCAAAGTTTTTATAACGAGACAGAAACATAAAATCCCCTACAAGGTTAATTTTGTTATAATAAAGATTAGATCTGCCTTAAGAATAACTTCTACTATAAAAATGTCAATTCAAAAGAACTGCTTGCCCATCACCTTTTAATTCAAATAGAAAACTATAAATAACGCCTTTTTGACTTTTTTTTAAAAATCTATAATGTTATACATATATGGGTAAAAAATAGCTATAAATGGAGGCTATCATGCAAAAACGGTTATTATTATCTCTTTCCCTGCTTTTGGCAAGTTCTTCACTCTTTTGCCAACAAGAAACACCTAAACTTAATAACACTAATACGATCATTGCCTGGGATTTTCATGACGTTTTAGTAAGAAAAAATTGGTCTAATATAGGGTCTTCTGCCCTTAATTTGATAAAAAAAGATTGGAGTCTTTTAGGCTATTTATTCTCTCCTATTTCATTTTATATTCCAGCGTATAGAATAATAAAAAATTCAAGCAACCCTGAAGAAATTGTTGATAAACTGATCAGCAATTATGGTTATTTAAAACAACATGAAGATGACCTTTTAAATCTTGTTAATCAGCATGACCTTATTCCAGAATCTGTTACTGCACTAGAGCTCTTAAAAAAACAAGGTTACAAAAATTACCTAGCTTCAAATATGGGACCAAAATCATACACAATAAATCAAAAACGTTTTTCAGAATTTATGAATAAGTTTGATGGTAAATTTATTCCTTCTGACAATACTGAACAGGATAAAAAACCAAAACCATTTTTAGAATATTTTTATGGTCTGCGATCATTTCTTAATACACAAAAAGATATAACAGATCAAACAACTATCATTTTCCTTGATGATAGTGCAAAAAACATTAAAGCAGCAAATGAATCTCAAAAAAATATTATTGGGCTGCACGTTACTGATCCCAAAAATATAAAAAATCTTTTGAATAACCATATTACTCTAAATCAGGATGTATAATGAAATTATTTAACTACGCTATACCGTTCTTTCTTTTTGCAACCTTTTCAACGCCACTATTAAGTAAAAAAACCAAAACAAAAAAATATGATTGGCAAAAAGAAGACCACTGGAATTGGTCAACAGTTGACTCCATGAGCAATGAAGATTTCTGGCAGCAATTAACACGCTTCTTCCCTCAAGATTTTGCTTGGGGTGTTGCAACATCAGCATTCCAAATGGAAGGAACACAATCTGCTCATGGCAAACATTGTTTAAATAGTTGGACTAAAAATGCACAACTTGCTCAACCGGGCATTGCAACTGGCCACTGGGATCGTTACAAAGAAGACGTTCAGTTGATTAAAAAAGCAGGTTTTACGCACTACCGCTTTTCTATAGAATGGAGCAAAGTTGAGCCTGAATGTGGTGTTTTTGACGAAGATGCTCTGCAGCATTATAGTGATCTTGTTGATGAACTTATCGCCAACGGCATTACTCCCATTCCTTGCCTTTTCCATCATGCATGGCCGCTGTGGTTTGATGATAAAGATCATTTTGAAAAAACAGAAAATATCCATTATTTTACCCAATTTGCTTTATACGTATTTGAAAAACTGCATCACAAAATTCAGATGTGGATGACGTTTAATGAACCTGCCGGTTATGCAATGGCTGCTTACGTTGATGCAAAATATCCACCGTGCAAAAAACTTGCCTTTAAAGAATGTGGCATTTGGCTTAAAAATGTTTTAAATGCGCACGTTGCTGTTGCTATGAAATTTAAAGAGATTAACCCAACAGTACAAGTTGGCTTTCCTCATATGTTCAATCCTTTAGATCCTTACAATAGTTGGAATCCTTGCGATTATAAAATAACAGGAGAATTTAACTATTTACTCCATGATGTAACGCTCAATTTCTTTAAAACAGGACATTTTGATTGGAAAATTTCTTTATTTGGTATGAATACCTATCGCATTCGTGATTACAACAAAAATGCACCAAAGTCACTCGATTATTTAGGTGTTAACTATTACAGCCATACCACTATAGGTTGGTTTAAGCGTAAAGTGCGTGAAAATGAACCTTATACTGGCGGTAAGAATGGCAGAACTATTTATCCAGAAGGTTTGTATCGTTCTATTAAAAAAGCCAATGAACTTGCAACTGCTCTTAACATTCCGCTTTATATTGCAGAAAATGGTGTTAACGATCCACAAGACATTTGGAAAAATGAGTTCTTAAAAAAACATTTATCAGTTATTACACGAGCAATGCAAGAAGGCATTGATATTCGTGGCTACTACTGGTGGACTTTGCTTGATTCATTCTCATGGTCCCACAATACTGATAGCAAAATGGGTTTTTATGCTGTTGATGAAAACCTTAACAGAACATTACGCTTTGGCGTTCAGCCTTTTATTGAATTCATGAAAACAGTACAAGCGAGTTAAAAACTAAAAAGGGCCGGCTAAACACCGGCCCTTTATTCTTTTTCTAAAAAAACTAATTATGAAACTAAAGGATAAATTTCAACGCGGCGGTTAGCAGCTTGGCCTTCCTTAGTTACCGCTTGCTCCATAATCATAGGCTCATCATAGCCAACGCCAATCAAAATGCGTTTGCTTTCTGGCACGCCAAGCATATTTGCAGCATGAATAGCACGCTCATTAGATCTAATCATATTATATAAAGAATCACCTTTTGGCGACCAACAGCAAGCATGGCCACGGAAGACAATTTTATAGCCTTTCTTTTGCCATTTATTAATTTCTGAGCGCACTGCTTTAAGCTGAGCTTTTTGATCCGCTCGCGGCTCATTACTGTCATAATCAAAATAAATGCAGCATTTCTCTCCCTCAGTACGGGCTGGTTTTAAGCGGAATTCTTCTTTTGCATCAGCCTTCGCTACCACCATTCCTTTATCATGAGACTCTTCGTCTAAAACAAAGGTTTCTACGTCATCAAATGTATTAGTATCTTCATCAAAAAAGCTTAAAAGGGTTCCTTTTGAATCACCACCTAAAGGCATAGCTAATTTTTGGCCCTCAGTATCAGGCTTAACTTCCTTGACCTGCTTGTCTCCACAGCCGGCAAGAACTCCTAGTAAGATAATAAAAAGGGGGAATAAATTGCGTTTTTTCATAGAAATCTCCTCTAAAAAACTCATTATACTCAGGTTCAGATAGGGGAAACGTACCATATTTTTAACTATTTTACTAGAAGATTCTCTCGTTTCCTGTAATTTGTTGTACGAATAAGGTATACTAGAATTATACCTGGTTAAGGTTAAAAAATTATAGTTATTTAGGGGCGGATTGGAGATCCATGAAAAAAATTTTAATACAAGTAACCCTTTGGCAAACAAAGGTTGCTATACTCCGGGATGGAGAACTACAGAATATCTATTTTTCATCCCCGGTCAGTGAAAATCTTGAACGTTCATATTTTAAGGGTATTGTTAATAAGGTACTGCCTGGGATACAAACAGCCTTTGTAGACATCGGGCAACCAAAAGCAGGCTTTTTACATATATCAGAAATTGATCGAGAGCTTGCACTCCAGCGCATGAGCTCTACCGTAGATCTTGAAGATTTTAAGGATTCAAAACCTGAGCCTTCTCCATCTCGTCATGGTATGGATATTAGCAAGATATTCAAGGAAAATGAGAATATCTTAGTACAAGTAAGCAAAGAACCTGTTTATGAAAAAGGGGCTAAACTTACTACCTGCTTTACCATTCCTGGTAGATTTCTTGTTCTTATGCCCAATATTCCCCGCATAGCTATTTCTAAAAAAATAGAAGACCGAGAAGAACGCGCACGCCTTAAAGAATTGGTTTTGGCTAATTTACCTGAGGGTATGGGCGCTATTATACGTACAACTTCAGAAAAACGTTTAGAAAAAGAAATCATTCGCGACCTGCATTACTTAGTTGATATTTGGAATACTATTCTAAAAAAATATCAAGCTGCAAAACCTACTGAAAAAATTTATGAAGATTTACCATTAGTGCTCAGCATTGTGCGTGATCATCTTGATGAAGATGTAGAAGATGTTGTTATTGATGATCAAAGAACACAAGTTGAAGTCTATAAATTTGTAAAAACAATAGCACCAGAATATGCTCAACGCATCCATTATTATGCAGGGCCTCAAGATTTATTTGAGCGCTTTAATGTTAATAAGCAACTAGAAGAAGCACTTTCTGAAAAAGTTCATCTAAAATCTGGCGGTTCTATTATTGTTGAAACTACACAAGCTATGACCGTTATTGATGTAAATACTGGTAAATTTATAGGTAAAACAGATTTAGAAGAAACAATACTTAAGACAAATTTAGAAGCTGCTGAAGAAGTTGTACGCCAGTTGCGCTTGCGCAACATTGGTGGGCTTATTGTTATTGACTTTATTGATATGGCAACGCATGCCCACCGCCAAAAGCTTTTAAAATTTCTAGAGCGCATGCTTAAAGAGCGTGATAAATTCCAATCTGTGGTACTGAAAGTTTCTGAGTTTGGGCTTATTCAGATGACGCGTAAGCGTTCAGGCAAAACATTGTTGCAGGAATTAATGACAACCTGTCCAACCTGTAAAAGTCTTGGTGTTATTAAATCAATCCAAACGCAATGTTATACAATTTTGGAAAAAATAAAAATCGCTTTAGAAAAAAAGAAAACTGAACCAAAAATAACCCTTGTTCTTAACCATGAAATGTTTGAATACATGACTGGCATAGAATACAACGTTATTCTTGAGCTTGAGAAAAAATACAATGCCAAAATTACTCTCGTAAGCGATGAAACCATGCACTTACTAGAGTTTGAGATTCAGTAATTTTTATTATGGATTTCCATATTTTTTGAATATTTTTTCAACAAAAATACGGTTTGATTCTTTAGAAAGCTTTACTGCATGGTTATAATCAGCATTAAGTTTAAACGTTTTTTCTTCATTGCAACGATCAAAACCATAGCCTTCCCATAATTTTTCCCAGTTTTCTTTATACTCCAAACAACTGAGAATGGTAGGCAATGCTCCTTCAAGCCAAGCATCATTTTTTCTATAGATTTCGCACAGTTCAATAAAATCATCTTTATATACCGCTGGTATATATGCTATATCTGCATATGCATGACAGATGCAATTATCTCCCCAGTTAGCTTTTAACATTTCCTTATAGCAATCAGGCGTTTCTTTATAAGCATTCTTTAGTGCTTCATAACCAAATTTTGTTGGCCACCAACAATTAGTAATTGCTCTAATCCCTTTATTTAAATTAACAGCTTCTCCAATATCATATCTATGCCAATTAACGAATACATGATTAGCGGCCCATATTTTTGATAGATCAAAACGATTATAACGCCAAACATTCATTAAGCAATCATCGTGACAGAACAAATACCCTTTATAATCAGGAAATCTTTGCATAGCATCACTAAGAGCATAATAACTAAATGCCCCTCGCTCCTCTTCAATCGCATAAACGTCAGGACACTCACTTGGTCCATAAAAAATTACTTTAGAAAAATAAGGCTCATAGATCTTTTTTAAAAATGAGATTGCTTCATAATGAGCAAAATTAAAATTTATAATTAAAAGAACATCATCAAACATTTTTCCATAATTAGAAAAAATAATAGTAAAGACAAAAAAATAAACAATTCTTTTACTAAAAAAAACCATAGGTTTCCCTTTCTAGTGTGTTATAGTTTTATAATAGCTATAAGCCTTTTCAAGCATAGCTATTTGCTCCGGTGTAAAAATTAACTCTCTTTTGTAATCAGGAATAGTTAATGATAACACGGTATCAATAAAATATTCTGTAGAAAATAGAAATGCCATTTCGCTCTTCAAGTAAGCTTTAATATTTTTAATATATTGATCATATTCTTCTTTTTTCATCTTTTTCATAAATTTATATAATTCTCGATTATTTTTAAATTTACGGCGATCAATAAAGCAACTTGGCCATACACAATCGGTAATATTTTCTGCACCCCAATAGACTGGTACACAGCCAGAAACTAAACAATCAAAAATTTTTTCTGTAATATAGCCAGGAACATTATTACAATTTTCATAACAAATGCAAAATTTATAATTTTTTAATACTGGGCGTTTATGAGGAACCTTGCCTTTAAATGTCTTAAATTGCGATGCAGGCCAACCACCTTCACCATAAAAATCAAATTTTTTTCTCCTTTTACTTTTTTTCTCAAAAAAATTAATTACTTCTCTTCGTGCAGAATATAACTGGCCAACTCCTCCTGACATCTTATAGCTTACTATCATAGTGCACAATTTCTTTTGATCAAAAGAAGGAATATCTTTTTCTATTTCTAATGATGGTTGAGGATAAAAAAACTTTAAAGCTTTATCGTTATCAATCATTGCATCAGATAAATATAAAATTTTTTTACAATAAGGCCGATAATCAAAACTATACATTCCTGGCGCAATCAGAGGCGGTTCAAAAACTCCAAAAATAGATTTTTCTTGCAATGTTTTCGGCAAAAGATCGACATTAGGAGTATTTAAAAAAAAAGCCCCTATACAATTATCATCATTATAATCACTAAGCTCTAAACAGCTTGGATGATAACCAAGATTTTTTATGGCTTGTGCAAAATCGTAAAACATCTTCCATCCATTATCGCGACAAGGGTAATTAGGAATATTTAATATTTCATCAGACAAATTAAAATAAAATACTTTTTCTGTTCCAACTACAGTAAAAAAAGCTAAAAAAACTAATACTCTTATCTTATTATTCATATATTTTCTACGCCTTCAAGTAACTATGTTGTAAATGGGGATTAAAAAAAAGAGCCGCGAGCGCAACATTTGATACGCCATGGATAAAATGATCACACTTAGAAAGCAACTGTGTTTCAATCAAAACCTGTTCTCCCATTAATGCTCTATTTTTTACTTGTTGGTTCCATATATGTAATCCTGTATCATCAAGAGATCGATAGGAGTCATAATAGATCACCTTACCAGGTAATTTCTTTTTTAATTCATCAAGAACTCGTTGATCATCAGTCGCTACCAAAAATTGTGCTCCCTTATGCTTAGAAGCCTCTTCTATATACTGCTTAAGAGGAATTCGCGGTGCTTCATTATGGTCTGTTCTGCGTACATGAATACCGACCGTCTTTTTACCTTGCATATTTTTGTGATAAAAATCATCAATTTTTGCACTAATTTGAGGTTTTATATGTATATATTTTTCTATATATGAGTTAATAAAAGATCTATATTCATAAGAAAAATTTTGTTCATATCCAATATATCCGCAAGGTATAGCTTGACCATCTGGCGTAACATAATCTTCATGTATTACATCACCAGAATTATACTGAGCTTCTGAGACGGGATAAAAATAATATTCCCAAATATTATCACTTCCATTATAAGTTCCTGATACTTTATAATAAGCAGGAGCACGGTTCCAATGTACCACAAGATCTAGCCCTTTTTCTTCACACCATATAAGATGACTGACTACACCAAATATATTAGAAAAAAGACCTGCCCAGCGACCACCTAAAACATAATGATCTTTTGAAAAAGAGAAAAAACTAAAAAATATAATCGACATACAAAGAAAACAAGAATAATTTTTCATTAACTATTTCCTCAACAAAAATCTGTTTTATAGCTCTAAGAAATAACCAAGCCTACCTTAAAATCTTCCGTCATTTTTAAATATATGCTTTTTAATAATGGATTAAAAAACAATGCACCCAAGGAAACATTTGATACAGAGTGAATAAAACAATCGCACAAAGAAAGTAGCTTTGATTCTATAAGCACTTGCTCTCCCATAAGAGCTTTATTATCTACTTGTGGGTTCCATATATGCAATCCTTTATTATTTGAAGAACGATACGCATCATAATAAATAACGTTTCCCTTTAGTTTTTGTTTTAAAATATCTAACACTGATTGATCATCGGTCGCTACTAAAAACTGCACATCTTTAAAAGAATTTGCCACCTGAATATAAGCATTAAGAGGAATGCGTGGCGATTCATAATGATCTGTTCTTCTAACGTGAATTCCTATTGTTGCTTTACCTTCCATATTTTTTTTATAAAAATCATTCATTTTTTCAAGAATAGAAGGCTTTATGTGAATATATCTTTGAATATAGGAGTTAATAAATGATCTATATTCATAAGAAAGATTTTTTTCATATAAATAATATAAACATTCAATAGCTTCTCCATCTGGTGGCGTATAATCTGCGTGCAATTCATCACCAAGTTGATAGTGAGCTTCTGAAACAGGATAAAAATAATATTCCCAAATATTATCACTGCCATTATAACCATCACTCATCTTGTAAAAAGAAGGCTCATCTTTCCAATAAACTACTAAGTCCATTCCCTGTTTTTCACACCAAATGAGATGATTAATGACCCCAAGGATATTTGAAAATAACCCTGTCTGCCGACCTGTCAAAACATAATAATTATTACTTAAACAAGAAAATGATTGTCCTAAGAAAAAAACTCCTATAATAATTTTTACAAAAAACCGCATAACTTATCCTATTTTTTTAAACAAAAAAGAACAATAATCCTTTGCCTTTTCAAGGTTAGTTATTTGTTCCGGGTTAAAAATAAGCTCTTTTTTATAATCAGGAACTGTTAATGACAAAACTAAATCAATAAAATATTCCATAGAAAATAAAAACGCCATTTCACTCTTTAAATATGCCTTGATATTTTCAATATATTGATCGTATTCCTCTTTTTTCATATGCTTAATGAAATTGTACAACTCTTGATTATCCTTAAATTTACGCCGATCAATAAAGCAATTTGGCCATACATAATCGGTAATATTTTCTGCACCCCAATAAATAGGGACACATCCTGCAACTAAACAATCAAAAATTTTTTCTGTAACATATCCTGGCGCATTGTTGCTATTTTCGTAACATATACAAAACTTGTAATTTTTGAGCACTGGTCTTTTGTGAGAAACCTTCCCTTTATAGGTTTTAAATGACGCTGGCCATTCAATACCATATACATCAAGCTCTTGGACTCTTTGAGGATCTGAATCAAAAAAATTAACTACACTAAGACGTTGGGTAAATAATTCTCCAGGCCTTTCTATAAATTTATAGGTTGCAATAAGTGCACATAGTTTTTTTTCATGAAAATCTGGAATATCCTCTTCAATCTCCAGTGAAGGTTGAGGATAAAAAAATTTAAATCTCGTATTGTTATCAATCTTATTATCCAAGAGATATAAAGTTCTAAAAGGATAGAAGGTTGTTGTATAATAACCAGGAGCAATAATAGGCGGCTCCCATAATGAGAATAAACATTTTTCAGGAATTAGATTCGGTGAAATATAATTGGGCAAATTAATAAAAAAAGCACCTGCATAATCTTTTGATCCCAGATAATCAAATTCTTTTACCTCATAACCAAGTTTTTTTGCCGCCTGAGCTAATTCATAAAAAACTCTATAAGCAGCATCTCTTTGCGGATAAGAAGTATCAGTAAAAGTAACTTCTGGAAGATTTATATAAAAAATCCTTTGATCAGCTTCACTCAAAAAAACCTGTAATAAAAAAGTAATTCCTAATAAATAGCGCACCATTATACTATGCCAAAATTATACAGCTTTCTCTTTTGATATAGCTGCTGATCATACCTAAAATATTGTGCATTACGCACATATAAAGGATCGTTATGATCAGAACCATCTAAAGGGTAATTATTCTTAATAAGCTGCTCATAGAATATTTTTTCTTTACCGAGTGAACGGGCTACTTCAGCCAGTTCATTATCGCAGTAATATGATTTATATTCTGGATAATAAATATATCCAAACCGTTTATAATACATTCTGCCTATAATAGGATAAATAACATAGTCTTTAGGATCTCTGCCATCTGAAAAATTAAGGATACCGTCAAAATCAGGAAAATGTTTCAACATTTGACGCACTATAACTACATCATAGTTTTTTACGATAGGTTCAAGATCATCACTTACTACTAAAATAACGTCAAACTTATCAATAAAATCATCGATATCTTTATTGTATGCTTCAATTTTTGAACTACTATTGCCAAAGCGATAAGAAAGATTTGGCAAACTATCAAGAATACTTATTACCTTGGCATTATTCATAGTTGGATCATCTTGATCGCACGTAATTAAAAAATGGTAGGGAATGGTTCCTGATAACATCTCATAGTACTTTTTTAAATATTGGAAAAATTGTACCGGACGATAACGCGTTGGAATTTTTATAAGTAGACGAACTAACTGCTCTCTTGACTGCTTGCAAGCATGAAATGCTATAGTATCTATATCTTTTTTATATGCACTATAGGGCCTTGGAGGTAAACAATCAACATAAGTACCTTCTTCAATACGGCCCACATCATAGCGCCAATTAATTTTATCTATTCTCGTGCGTGGTGAAACTACATCAGTTTTGCCCAATCGTATACAGCGACTCTCATAACCATCCCACGCAAGTACCGTTTTATATAACATTTTTTGATCAGTGGTCCATCCAATTGCAGTATCATGCCATTCTTTAATCTTTTGAGGGATATCCTCTTTTGTGAAAATCTTAAAAATTTCTGCAAAAATTTTACCTTTACCTGCAACATAGCACATAGGAATTTCTTTGAATTGTCGTTCAAACTCTTCGCTATCTCGATAAACAACAAAAACATCATCAGCTAAATCTTTAATACGCTCGGTAAAATAATCTCGAGAAAGAGGTAATAAGTCTATATCAGAAACTATGCAACAATCATTGGGAAATAACAAGGGCAAAAATAAGCGAATACATTGAGCATATAATGACGTTGGTATGCCTGGAATAGGCTCAAAGCGAATAATGTCACCTAATGATTCATCTATTTCTACACTTTTATCTGCAATTAAAGCTAACGTTGGCCTTATACCAACTACTTCTTTCCACATCTTGGCAACCAGCGGCCAGTATTCTATATAATTGGGATTTGCATCAGTAGACAAAATAACACGATCAAGCGTTAAAGCTTCTGCTTTAAAAATACATAAAAAAAGTACTACGTATATTCTTCTCATAGCTATCTCTTTATTCAGTACATGAAATTAAACAAATATCTTCTTTGTCTTTGGATAAATCATAAGATTGTATAGTTGAAAGTGATAATACAGTATTTCTTTTTACTATCATGCCACATGAATCTGCAGGAGACATAAATTTTACTTGTGAAATAGCTAAACCATCCCATAGATATGAAGCATTTTGCTGAGAAGAAAAATCTTTTTTGGATAGTATACAGAAATTTGATTTTGTATCATGCATAGCTTCTGCACAAATTTCTCTATTTTTTAATGTTTCTAAAGCTTTAACGTCTGTAATAACACAATAATAATCATAATTAACATCTTTTAACCAAAAATCAGGTGATGCATCCTGCGATGGGTTAATAACAAACGTATAATGAGAGTAAAGAGAAGCTAATTGTTCATAATCATTTTTATGAGATAAGTCTCCACAGCAAATAACGTTTAGATTTTCATTTTTATATAAACCTTTAAATGCGCTTAATGTCTCTGCAAGTGTATTTGGATCATTAGCATAGATCAAAAAAGGAATAGATTTTTTTTGATACGATTCTCGATAAGGTCTTTGTTCAAGGGGTTTGTATGCCGACCGGCTGCTAATAACCTTTCTTAAAAATTGTTGCTTTTCCCAGTTAGTTGCACCATCTGCAATTGGATTATCTTCATTGTAGCGATATAAAATGTTTGGGTTAAATTTGTAATGATTAATTGCCATCTCTATAATTGGATACACCCAAGAAACGTCCTGTGCCATAGAGAAAAACATACCTTCATGTAGTAAATCTTTAAGAGCAACTTCTCTAAAAAGCCATGCATACATGCAACGAGGAGGACTAAAATACCAATTTTGACGAATAAGATTACGCTGCTTTACCATAGGAGGAATATCACCAGACCATGGTGCATAACCGTTTCTTGTTCCCCAAAAATTACCGTAGGTAAACCAAATAGATTCATCACTAAACTGTTCATTGATTGATGATAAAACATCTTTTGTAGTAAAGGTATCATCGCCATCCAAAATTACTGCAATTTCATGAGGTTTGCAGAATTTATAAAAGGCATACACAATATTTCTGAGCGCAAGACCACGAATTTCATTTTTAATAAGAGTAACGCGATGATGTATATCATACTGATCAATAAAAGCCTTTGCATTTGCATAAGTATTATCAGGAGAACAATCATCTATATAAACAACGCGAAATTTTTCATAATCCTGCATAAGAACTGATGCTAAATTTTCATTGCATACATCTTGATTTTTATAAGAAGGAATAATAACAACAATATCATGCTGATATGCTGCTGCTATAGTATATACTCCCCCTACAAAAATTAATCCAAAAAATAGTTTTAAATTCATACACACTTCCTTATTTGCTTTAAGTACCATTGAAAATTTTTAATATCATTTCTTGAACTATAAATATGGGTATTTTCATTAACAAAATCACCTTGCCAGGTAATATAAAAAGGAATTGAAACCTGATTATAATCCAAAAGCATAGGAACTTTCTGCGTATAGTCTTGTTTATGAATGCAAAGATCTTTTAAATAGGCTAAAATTCCCAACAACGCTTGTTCATAGCGAGCACAACCAAACCCTTCAGGAGCTGTCCCATCATCAATAAAATTTCTTAAATCTTTGCTCATGTTATATAAGGGAGTAATAAAAAGATCTTGTGCTTTTTGCGCTACACCAATAACACCAGCCATAACTGCCTCTTGTGAAAGTATCCATTGATACTCGGGAGCATCAAGATTAAATTTATTTCTTACATAACGCGTTGTCTGCCATGCAATGGGATGTCTAAATTTACCATTATCACGCTCATTACCAATAGTAGCTAAAAAATATCCTTTGTGCTGTATATATTCAAATAAATCATCAAGAGGACGCAATACCGTTGAGCCTGCATCTATCCATAGAACATAGGGAAATCTTTCTAAAGCCTGTTTTATAACAACAGGTTTCCATGCAAACCATCCAGGAACCATTCTTCCTGCCTTATTAATTACTACCTGCCTGAGTAAGTCAGGATGCGTTAATTCAACATTATAAACTGCTATATTTTGAATAGTTTTAAGAAAAGAAATTTGTTGTTCTTCAAGGCCTAAATCAAAAACAGCAATTTCGTTAATATTGTCATAATTTGTAGCATGTAATGATCCAATTAAATTTAAAAGCTTAGAAAAATATTTTGCATCACATGCAGTACAATAATACTGAGGAATAGCTTGTAGAAAAGCCATTCCTCCTAATAAAGCTAACCATACATAAAGAGTCTTTCTTTTTATCATTACTCTTTACTCAAAAAATGTACGAATATCTATAGTATCACTGACAATCGTTGTCTGAATTGCATAACGCAAATAAGTATAACGATATTTGAAAGTTGCAAGAACTGGTTCATACCCATATGCAGGTTCTTCTGTATCATGTACAACAAAAATATCTGCATTATGGCGCAAACGCTCAATATCAACTCTTCGTCTATCACCAGGACGATGATCAACAAAAACCACTGACCAATAGCGATCTGTTCCTACAGCATCCCATAATTCTGGCTTTGGATTCTTTGCCCAATCATCTTCAAAAACAGGAATATAGCTAAAATGATGCCAATCTCGTGCCAAATCTATAAATAAAGAAAGCCATCTTTTATCAGTATCTGTTGTAAGAAGAAACCGTTTTGTTACTGAACAAACAGCATGCAAAAGTGGCGTACTATAATCCCCAGATCCAAGTTCTAAAATAGGCCCTTTAGTATTTGCCACGACCGTCATAAGAGGAGCCATGTGAGTCCCATAATTGCCATCACCAAGACGTCTATTCGCTTCTATAAACTGGCCATTTAAACTCAATAAAATTATGAATAAAAATAATTTTTTTTGCATACTATTCCCTCTTTTAAAAAGACCAATCAATATCCCAAATATCTAAATCTTTAAAGTAACCTTTTCCATACTGTTCAAACCATGCCAATACCTGTTTTTTCCTCCATAAAATTGGTTTATCCCATACAGAAAAATCAAGAAATTCATAACCTTTAAACCAATATACTGGAGATGGTTGCGTTCTTAATCCTCGCTCATCTTTTGAAGGGAAATAACGCACATTAATTTCCTGGCAAGATTTTTCTGGTTGCCTGATACGCTCAAGACAGCGATACCACGCTTGTTTTTCTAATAAGTTTTGCCAATTAACAAACTGAAAATGCAAAAGGCCATATTCATAACCCTGTAAACGGAATCTTTTTCCTTGCACGGGAAAACTACGATTATGCAAAAAGTATGAAGGAAAATTTGAAACACCATCATCGCAAAAAATAACAGGTTTATAATCATTGGTCCATTTTGAGTCATCAAAACGATAGCGATCTATTGTTCTCCAGAGTTGAATCCAACAAACCTCCATACTTTCTCCTGGCTGCAAAGAAAGAATAAGTTTGCGTAAAAAATTATTATCTGAACAGTTTGCAGTAAACATTTCATCCGCATCAATTAAAACAAAATGAGTACCACCAAGTGCTCTGCCAGCATCTAATAATTTCTGCTTGTTATCACTTTCTTTGCCAACTTGCCAGCCAGATTGTTCATTGCGCAAAATGACAAATTCTTTGCCAAGCTTTTTACAACATGATTCAACCAGAATTTTAGTGCTATCTTCAGAATTATCATCAAGCGTAACAAATGCATCAACATAAAAAGACAATGCTTGTAAACATTGCTCAATACATTGCTCTTCATTTCTTACTTGCATAAGACTTACTATTTTAGGTGAAGCAGTTAAAGATAAAAAAGTCCCTAACAATAATAATAATTTAAACATATTCAGCACTCCTTTACTGAACAAATGCTTCTTTTTTTAACCAGCTTCCTGCCCAATGGTGCACCGCATATGATTCAGGTTTTTGCCATTCTGAGGCAGGGGTTCCTCGTTGTTCATAACCACATGGGTAAAAGTAACTAGCGGGAAAAGCTACGATACGAAATTCTTGCATCATAGAGGGAACATATTTTAAAAAAAGTTTAGTAAAAAACAAAGGACCCGTTCTTAGTATAATCTGAATCTCATGAGATGAATTACGCAACTCTTCAATACATTTTTGCAATAATGGATGATGAGGAATAGACGCTATTAAAGCATTGTTAAGCTGGACCATATTGGTATCCAAAGGTTGAATACCGGTGTAAAAATCATAAATACATAAAGAATTCATTGATTTTAAACATTCAAAATCGGTATCAATGTAAATACCCCCAAATTGCTCTAAAATTTCATAACGCCAAATATCAGACTTTTCACCATAATTCTTTGAAGCATCAAATAGATCTTTATTACGCCACGCAAATGATGCTACATCTGCATCTGTCCATAATTTATATTCCCAGCCAGGATTATGCTTCAACCAGCTTTCTTGATAAGCGCGGTATTTTTCAGGAAAAGGACTACCAAGCCAAATTTGATGTATTATTTTAGGGATACGAACAGACGTCGGCACAATTCTTGCTGGTGAAAATAAGTTATATAAACGCTCAAAAAAGTTTTTAAGCATCATATTATTATTCTTTTCAAGAATATGTTTATATGAATCAGCTTGCATTGATGTATTAAAATCTACCCATATAAAATTTTCCTGTGCACAAACTAAAGAACTAAAAAGAAACGTTATGCTTAATAGTTTTTTCATAATTATACCCTTGCTTGTTTATAAGATTTTTCTGGTACAACCTTGTGCGCTAAATACCAAAAATATGCTTCCTTTAAACCATTTTTCAATGAAGTTTTTGCTGTCCAACCAAGCTGTGAAATTTTATCAACATTTAATACTTTTCTTGGCGTGCCATCTAAAGTATTGATATTAAAAAGGATTTCTCCTGCATACCCAACGATCTCTTTAATTAAAGAAGCTAGTTCGGCAATTGTTATATCTTTACCGGTCCCAATATTAATATGACCCGATTCTTCATAACTATTCATTAAAAATAAGCATGCTTGCGCTAAATCATCGACGTATAAAAATTCTCGCAACGCTTTACCCGTTCCCCATAAAGAAACTGACGGTTTATTTTCTTCTTTTGCTGCATGAATTTTTGCAATAAGTGCAGGAATAACGTGCGATGATTCAAAGTCAAAATTATCATGAGGACCATAAAGATTTGTTGGCATACAAGAAATAAATTTTGTACCATATTGCCTGTTATAGCTTTTGCATAAAAGTATGCCGGCAATTTTTGCAAGCGCATACGGCTCATTTGTTTTTTCAAGTTCATCGGTCATTAAATACTCTTCTTGTATTGGTTGAGGACAATTACGAGGATAAATGCAAGAAGAACCTAAAAATAAGAGCTTTTTAACGCCATTGGTATACGATGCATGAATAATATTTGCTTCAATCATAAGATTGTCATAAATAAATGAGGCTGGAAAATCATTATTTGCTTTAATGCCGCCAACTTTTGCAGCAGCCAAAAACACATATTCCGGTTTTTCTTGGTTGAAAAAATCATGTACCGCTGCTTGGTTGCGCAAATCAAGTTCTGCAAAACTACGCGTTATAAGGTTAGTATATCCTTCAGCTTGCAACGCTCGCATTAAAGCAGAGCCAACCAACCCCTGACCTGCTATATAAATTTTTGCCTGCTTGTCCATATGTGCTTCACTAACACCAGTAAAAAGATTAAAAATCAAGCCTATACTCATTATCTTTGTTACGTAGTTCATGAGATTCTCCTGATAATTTTTGAGCTGCAATGTAGATATTTGAGCCGGTTGCCTCACTTTTTAATTCCCATGCAATTTGTTCTAAATCTGCATCCATCATTAGACAAACTAAATCTTTAAAGGTTGTTTTTGGCTCCCAACCAAGAAGTTTTTTTGCTTTGCTAGGATCACCCAGTAAAATTTCAACTTCAGTCGGTCTGAAATAACGAGGATCAACCGCTATCAACAGCTCACCAGTTTTTTTATTGTATCCTTTTTCCTCAGCACCTATACCGCGCCATTCTACCGTAATACCAACACGTTCAAATGCTAATTCAACAAACTCTCTTACGGTATGCGTTTGTCCGGTTGCAACAACCCAATCTTCAGGCTTTTCATACTGTAAAATAAGCCACATTGCTTCTACATATTCTTTGGCATAGCCCCAATCTCGTTTTGCATCAAGATTACCTAAATAAATAGGATCTTTTTTACCTAAAGAAATTGCGGCTACCGCACGCGTAATTTTTCTGGTTACAAAGGTTTCGCCACGTAAAGGAGATTCATGATTAAATAAAATACCATTTGCAGCAAACATGCCGTAGGCTTCTCGATAGTTTACCGTTATCCAATAGGCATAAAGTTTTGCAACACCATAGGGAGAACGTGGATAAAAAGGGGTCGTTTCTTTTTGAGGAATTTCTTGTACGTTGCCATACATTTCTGAAGTTGATGCTTGGTAAAATTTCGTTGTTTTATCAAATCCGGTTACACGCAATGCTTCTAATAAACGCAAGGTACCTATGCCATCAGCATTTGCTGTATATTCTGGCACTTCAAAAGAAACTTTTACATGAGATTGTGCTGCAAGATTATAAATTTCATCAGGCTTAATTTCTTGTATCAAACGAATAAGATTGGTAGAATCGGTCATATCACCAAAGTGTAAAAAGAAATTTCCTTTCTTTTTATTATGAGGATCACGGTATAAAGGATCTATGCGATGCGTATTAAACATTGATGAACGACGTTTAATGCCATGAACTTCATACCCTTTACCCAGTAAAAATTCAGCCAAGTAGGCCCCATCTTGACCAGTTATACCGGTAATTAAGGCAACTTTTTTCTTCATACTCTGCTCTCCTGCAAAAAAAGTACTGAATCCTAAGCAAGCTACTGCAACAAAAATTTTTTTATAAGAGTGCTTCATATCCTATTTCCTTTTTTATGTATAATGATGGCTATTTTTTTCCCGTAATTGATGCAAAATATGTTTTACTTTATCTGTCTGATCTCGCTTCGCTATTAAAAGAACATCATCTGTTTCTACAACACATAGATCTTCAACGCCTATAAGTGCTACGAGCTTTTTTGGCACCTGAACAATATTATTAGCTGCGTGCAATTCAATAACTTCTGTTTGCTGTTGGCTATGCTTTTTGTGCAAAGAAAGAAATATTTCTAAGTTGCCAACATCTGACCATGTAAAAGAGCAGGGCTGTACATACACGGCATTACTTTTTTCTAATACCGCATAATCAATAGAAATATTTTCGGCATCTTTGTAATCTGCTTTATGTTCAAAAAAATCACATACCACCTTATATAGCTGTTGGGCATGACGATTGTATTCTTCTATAAAAACAGAACTTTTGGCACAAAAAATACCTATATTCCATAACATGGTATCCATGGTACTATATACATCCGCCAATTGCGCTGAAGGTTTTTCATGAAAACGAGAAACTTTTACAACATCATTTTTTTGCGCTGCCATTTCTATGTAGCCATAGTTTGTTGCGGGAAAATCAGGACGAATTCCTAACAATGTTATGGCATCATGAGCTTGCGAAAATTCTAACGCATTATTTAAATGTTTGGCAAATTGGTCATCTTCTACAATAAAAGCATCAGCAGGTAAAAAAGCTATAATTGCTGAAGGGTCTTTTTGTTGAATATAAAGCGTAGCCAAAAGTAATGCTGGCGCTGTATTGCGGCCAATTGGTTCAGACAAAATGCCGCCTATAGAATCTCCCAAAAGACTTTTAATAGAATCAACCTGCTGCTCAGTTGTCATAATAAAAATATTATGTTTTTCAACAATTAAAGAAGCACGCATAACAGTACGCTCAAGCAAAGAATTTTGATCATCAAGAGAGAGCAGCTGCTTTGGCTTTTTCTCTCTACTCAAAGGCCATAAACGCTCACCTTTGCCTCCAGCTAAAATAACAATATAGCGTGATGTTATATCCATAACTATTTATTTTTTTCTTCGTTCAAAAAACAAACGACAAAATGTTTTAGCTGCTTCTTTCATAATTGCTACTGAAAGCTTTGAATCGCCATGAATTCTATTACGTGCATGAATCGGAATTTCTGTTATACGCAAACCATCCTCTTTAAAGCGATACAGTGATTCAATGCAGAAAGAAAATCCTTTTGAACTTACTTTTTTATAGACATGAGGCTTTAATTTTTGTACAGAATATAAACGGTAAGCACCGGTACAATCGTACGGCATACCAAGGCCTCGTTTAATTAAATTTCGCCAAAAGTAAGTAAATGGTAAACGAATTCTTCCCCAACCGCTCATGCCACCGCCATGAATATAGCGTGAACCAATAACGACATCATGAACATCTCTTTTTTCAAAAAGAGCAGGAATATAACGCGGATCGTGCGTAAGATCTGCATCCATCGTAATTAAAAATTTATAATTATGTTTTTGCGCATATTCAAATGCCTGCACGTGAGCCGTTCCTAAACCAAGCTTTGCAGGGCGATGCATAACATGCACAGAAGGATCTTTTTTACTTAAATCATCAAGAACTTTTCCGGTGCCATCTGGAGAATTATCATCACAAAAAAGAATATCAACATCTTCTTTGTGCTTCTTTATTTCTTCATACAAAATTAAAACATTGTCACGTTCATTATAGGTGGGAACAAAAACTAAAACTTCATTTTTTTGCATAGTATAAACCTAGTGAATCAATTGGTACGTAATAATAGTATTTTCTTTCTTTGCACAACGATATGCAACAACCATACCAAAAGCAGAAAAAAGGATAAAGAAGTATTCAAACATCATCCGATAGCGCGCACATCCGTCATGTCCTGTTATAAAGGAAAAATAAAAAATTGAAATAATGACAAAGCTAACTATAAAATAATATTTTTTATGCCATAGAGCATAAAGGCCGATCATGATAAAAAATAGTTGCAATACCATCCAGAGTAATTGTAAAAATGCAATAATATGTATTAAACGCGATGAAGTGCCATCAACTACATAATGGTAAAAACGATTATATAAAGAGCCTGACTTTGAAAAAAATGATGTTTCCGTACCTTTTAACGATGGATTTACTAAAAATTTAAGTTGATTCGTATACAAAGCACCTACCGTCTTTATCATGTTATGCAACCAAATACGTACAACTAATACTGGTTTTTCATAAAAATAAGAATGCATCAATGCTTTTGGTTTATTCCAACGCGTATGATCATTATGATGTTTACCATCCATTAACGTACCGACCTGAACTAATCCTTCTGCCCATGAGATACCTTGGTCATGTGCTATAACTTTTGCCAAAAAATAAAAATAAATATTTTCATGCATTAAAGGGGCAATTGTCATAGAACCAAATTGATACTTATTGTGTAGCATATAACCAGCAACAGGAATATAAAAACAAAACAAGCACAGTAAAATGGCATTCAATACTTTTTGTCTCTGTAAATAAGCATGTAGCCCGACAAAAAAGATTACTATGAAAATATAAAAAAGCGCTACCGGTTTTACCGCAACTGAACAACCATACAATAAGCCTGCTAGGGCTAAAGAAGATAAGCTAGACGTTTTAAAATACGTACATAAACGCTCAAGAGAAGCTATCAAGAAAAATGCTAAAAGCACTTCTGTGAGCATAAATTGACTGTATATTAAAAAACCAAGATTAAAAGATCCTAACAAAACAGTTACTTGTGCAACATGTTCATCAAAAAGCATGTATGCTATGCGATAGAGCAACAATAACGCTAAAAGGCTTAGCAAGATTTGTGCAATAATGACCCATGTGTGATGAAAACCAAATAACTTATAAATACTACCTAGAAAAAATGGGTACCCTAATGTTTGAACGGGAATAATGGATCCTCGTTGAGGATCCATTAATTGATTATCTGTTGCAAAATAGTTGCCTATTGCCACATATCCTGATGAATCAAGATCACAATGAGCTTCATAGGCAGGATTTATCCTATACAAACTGTAGGATAATAAACAAAAAATAACTATCGAACAGAGTAAAACTATTTTTGTACTATTCATTGATTGATTTCTTGATTACCTCCTCCTTGGCAGGCAAGCTTATCAACAATCAGCGTTATTTCTGCTACGCGCATTAAACGTTCTATGCTAATTGGCGCTTTATAATCATTGTGCATAGCGCCAAAAAAATCCTTAAGCAACTGCTCATGACCTTTATCAGGAACCATTACTTTTTCATTAAATGATGATGGTAATCCAAAACCTTGCAAGACTTTATAATCGTCCATCAAAATTGATTTAGAATCATAAAAGACTTCCATACGCTCTTTTCCTAGATCGCCATGACCTAATGACGTATACAATAAAGAACAAATTGAACCATCTGCAAAGCTAAATTGAACGGAAAAATTATCCGTTGGAAAAAGATCATCATGTTTTGGTTTTAGTGATTCTACTGATAATGCTACTGGATAGGAATCTGTTAAATGAACAAAAAGATCAAAAATATGACACGCCTCACCTATAATTCTGCCAGCACCAACTTCAGTTTGAATCCAATGATTTTTAGGGATAAAACCAGCATTCATTCGATAATGTACAACAAGTGGTGATGAACGCTTTGCTACTTCTTTTTTTATTTTCTGCACAAAAGGAGCAAAGGAACGATTATAATCAACACAGAATGGCAATGAAGAATTTTTCTCAAAAAACGCTTTCATTTCGTGTAGTTGATCAAAATCAGTAACCATAGGTTTTTCTAAGAATACCGCTTTGCCATGTTGCAATGCAGCAAGAGCTTGCTTGCTATGGTATTTGTGAGGAGATGCAATTAATACTGCATCAACTAAATCTTCATCAAAAAGTTTGCTATCATCAGATAATGCTTTTGCTGCACCATATGTTTTTGAAACAGTAATTGAATTTGCCATATTGGCATCAACAACGGCATTAATTTTTACATTTTTGATACGAGAAATTATAGGCATAAGCTTCACTTTTGCAAAGCCACCAGCACCAACAACCCCGACACGTAAACGATCTTTAAATGCTGGAACAAATCTTATTTCTTCTAATGGTACGGATTCTTTTTGAACCGCCTCTTCTTGATGAGGCGCAAGCTCATGTTCTTCAGTACGATAAGAAAGAACTACCGCCAAAACGTCTTGCGATTTTAAAGAATCATATGCCTTTTCTGCTTGATCAAGAGAGGCTTCTTGTGAAATTAAACTATCAACATCAAGCTTTTTACGTTCAATAAGATCAACAATTGATTCCATATTGCGATTTTCTGTCCAACGCACGTAGGCATAAGGATAATCTAAACCATTTTGCTCATACGATGCATCGTAACGGCCAGGACCATATGAACATGAAATAAGAAAATCAATCTCTTTTTGATAAAATGGTGAACGATCAAAGGTAAGCGGAACATCACCAACTAAGACAACACGCCCTTTTTTGCGCGTAATTTCCATAGATTGTTGAATTATTCCTTTATGCGATGATCCTGCGGTAATAATAGTACAGTCAACGCCCTGATGAGCAGTTACAAATTCTATTTCTTTTTTTATATCAACTTCTGCAGGATTCAACACGGTATCAGCACCTAGTTTAAGCGCTAAATCAAGGCGATTTTTTAATAAATCTAATGCAATAACTTTGCAACCAGAAATCTTTGCCAATTGCACCGTAAATTGCCCAAGTAGACCTAAACCAAGAACGCACACGGTATCACCCAGTTTAACATCGGCACGACGTAAACCTTGTAATGCAATTGCACCTAACGTTGTAGTACTTGCTTGGCGCAAATATTCTTCGCTGCTTACTTTAGTAACAAGATTTTCTGGCACAATGACCATTTCAGCATGATGAGCAAAACCTGCGCCAGCACAAGCAACAAAATCTCCTGCTCTGTATTTTTTTATATTTTTGCCTACAGCAATAACTTTTCCAGAACATGAGTATCCTAGTGCTTGCAAATTGCCGGCAAGTTTTTCGCGAATAAGTGCTTTTGTTCCTTCTATCCCATTTTTTGCAATAGAAAGAAGAACTTTAGGCAACTTTAACGGAATATTGCTAAAAACACTTTGTTGAGCATTTGCAATAGTAGAACCTTCTGTTCCTGGACTAATACAAGAGTAATAAACTTCAACAAGAACACTATTATCATCAAGAATAGGTTCGCATACATCTTTTACTGCTATAATACCTTTTTCTAGAAACAGTTGTCTCATTTAAATTTCTCCTTGCATATGATCTATAATTGAGCGAATTGCTGCATTACTTGCAGGCCAAAATAGTTTTTCTTGTGTATCTTGTTCCTTGTGAGGCTCATAAAAAATACCACAAAAATCCAAAATCTTTTTATGCTGTATATCAAGTGCATCTATTTTTTTAAATGCTGTATGTTTTACAAGACATAAGATAATATCAGCCTGTTCGATGCCTTTTTGTAATGAAACACCATCGTGACCAAAAATTTCTACAATATTCTCATTGTGAATGTATGGATCACAAATCAGTAAATTCATATCAGTAAAAATTGAAAGTTTTTTTGCTATTTCTAATGCTGGTGATTCGCGTAAATCATCAATATCTGGCTTATAGGTGAGGCCTAAAATAAGTACGTTAGCTACTTTTTGATGCGCTTGACGCCAACGCTCAATACAGTAACGTGTTGCTTGAACAACCTGTCTTGGCTTTGCACTATTAACATCACGAGCCATTTTTAAAAGTTTTGTTTCTTCAGGAAATGTTTGCACTAAAAACCAAGGATCAACTGCTATGCAATGCCCACCAACACCGCATGAAGGATTTAAAATATTAACGCGTGGATGTTTATTTGCTAATTCAATAACTTCAAAAGGATTTAAACCTATTTTATACGCCATTGCAGCAACTTGGTTTGCAAAGGCAATTTCAACATCACGAGAGCTATTTTCAACTAGCTTTACCATTTCTGCTGTTGTTGCATTAGTAAGATATAATGCTCCCTTTACAAATGCTTTATAAAATAGTTTTGCTTGCTCAACTGATTCTTGGTTTATACCGCCAATAATGCGAGCATTGTGTACAAGCTCATGAAAAATCTTGCCTGGCAACACGCGCTCTGGACAATGTGCAACAAAAAAGTCTACGCCTGCCTTTAAGGGGGTAAGCATTTCTAATCGCTCACCAAGCTTATCAGTAGCTCGGACCGGCACAGTAGATTCTAAAATAACAACGTCACCCTTTTTGAGTACCGTAGCTATTGAAGCTGCAGCATGCCAAATATAAGAAAGGTCTGCTTCTTTATTTTCTAAAAATGGCGTTGGTACTGCTATAACAAAAAAGTCAGCCGCTTCTATAGCTTGTATAGCACGGAAATTACCGGAAGAAAGAGCTTCTCGCAATTTCTCCGAAAGCTCTGGCTCTTCTATGACAGGGTCAAAATTATTAATACGTTCAACTTTTTTTTGATCTATGTCAAAACCAACAACATCAAAATCTGCATTTGCTGCAACAATAGCTGTTGGAAGACCTATATAACCAAGACCAACTACACATACCTTTTTTTTCATAGGAAAAGTTCCTCTCTATTTTACTACTAATGTAGGCTTAATTTTTTTGTGATCAAGAACATTAGAATTATCGTGCATAAAAAAATTCTTAATACCTTGTACCATTTTTTCTGCTGCATAACCATCACCAAAGATAGTACGTTTTTTTGGCTCACTTAACAAGATGGTATCAGCTATTTGTTGTAACATATCAGTAATATTCTTTTCATCCGTCCCTACTAAATGTGCAACACCTTCCCACACTGCCTCCATGCGCTCTGTTTCGTTGCGCAAAATTAAGGTAGGCTTTCCTAAACTTGCTGCCTCTTCGCAGATGCCGCCGGAATCTGATGCTACAATATCGGCCTGTAAAAGAATGTATACTAAATCTTTATACGCTACTGGCTTACACATAAAAATATTTGAAGTGCCATCAAGACCAACCGACTGAATAGCTTGCAATACGTTTGGATTTGGATGATAAGGATAAATAAAAAATGTATCAGGATTTTTTTGAGCATACGTTTTGATGGCAGTTAGTATTGATTTAATACCGCCATTAAAGGATTCTCTACGATGCGCTGTTACTAAAATAATTTTTTTACCGTGTTTTTTATTCTCTTCTATAACTGCTTTAAGAGTAGCATCAATAAGAACTACTTCTTGTTTAATTTTTTCTTCCATAATACGCAAGGCATCAACAACGGTATTTCCTGTGCATAACACTCTTTGTCTTTCAATATTTTCTGATAAAAGATTTGCTGCTGCCGTTGCTGTTGGTGCAAAATGAAGCTGTGCGACCATAGAAATAAAACGTCGATTCATTTCCTCAGGAAAAGGTAAATCTATTGTTGGGGTACGCAATCCTGCTTCAACGTGAGCAAGGGGGATTCTTAGGTAAAATGCAGCAAGAGCTGCTGTCATTGCCGTGGTTGTATCTCCTTGCACAATAACAAGAGAGGGCTCAACTGACACAAATATTTCTTTAATTTTTTCCAAAACTTTTTGCGTAATATGGAAAAGGTCTTGTCCTGGCACCATACAATGCAGTTCAAAATCTGGCTTAATTGAAAAAAGATCAAAAGCTTCTTGCAATAAATTGTTATGTTGATTTGTTGAACATATTAAAACAGGCAACTTTGCTCGTTTAAGAGCATAGTAAAGAGGTATCATTTTAATACCTTCTGGCCTCGTTCCAATAACAAGAATAATTGGTTTCATATAATAATTTTACGTTTATAAAAACTATATCAAATACATCTGCAAACATACCATAATCGTACTACATAGCAAGATTTGAAATATGAAAATTAGTTGATAAACTGATAGTTTGTATAAAAATAGGGAGTATCATGAATACAACATTTTCACATTTTAATCGTCCATATTCTTGGAAAAATTTAAGCTTTCTTTTTATTGCAGCATTCATACTACGAGCTCTTTTTTTCTTTTTTTATGTACAACATGAAGAGCGTTATCGTCAAGCAGATTCTATGGATTATCATGCATGCGCAGTAAGCCTTGGCGCTGGATTTGGCTTAGTACATCCACAACATAGAAAGCCTATTTTTTGGCGCGTTCCAGGTTATCCTTATTATCTATCAAAATTTTATACATCATATGGACTAAAGGATCCTCGCTTTGAAGGAAACCGTGAAGCACAAAAAGCATCAATTTGGTTTCAAATCTTTTTATGCTCCTTTACTCCTATTCTTACTTTTTTTCTTGCGCTCTTTTTAACAGGATCATTAGCTCTTGCATGGATTACCGGCTGGATTTTTGTATTTCATGTAGGATTCATTCTGGCAAGTACCTATCTGCTTACAGATGGCCTTGCTACACTATTTTTTTTAATGTTTTTAATACTTTTTTATCTTTGTTTTAATTTTATAGGAGAACAGCGACACTTATCTGCCAATAAATATCTTTATTGCATTGGCGCTGCATTAACTCTTTCTGCTTATACGTGGATGAGACCAAATGGTGAATTTATTGCACTTCTTGCTCTTATAATTTTTGCCCTTGCTGCTGGCACATGGAGAAAAAAAGTTGTTATGATGATACTCTTTTTTTCTGTATTTTTTTCAAGCATTAGCCCATGGTATTTTAGAAATTACCGCCTTACTGAAAAATGGTTTTTCTGTCCCATGTCTGGACCTTATCATTTAGCATTTACTGCCCCAAAAATATTACGCAGAGTAACAAAACAACCCCTTGATATCTGTTTGAAATACCTTTTTTATCAAACTAAACAGGAATTAGACCGCCAAGAAAAAGAATTAAAAATTACTTCGCCCCATCTTTATGTACCGCAAGAATTAGTATGCGGTTCCATTGCGCGCCAGTGGCTAACAAAATATCCTCATTATCTTGCTTGTGATTGGGCTCGAGAAGTTTCCAAGGCAACGTTTGATTTGTATTCAAGTCAACTTGTTGCCTTTGCAAATAATAGTTATACCTATGATCCCATTGAAGAATTTTTAACGGAAAAACTAAAAAATTGCATCTATAAACAAGCTATGCCTTGGTGGATGCGACTAGTCTGCTGGCTTGAATTAATCTTTTCTCTTTGCGTCTGGTTTGGCTTATTTGGTGGCCTTATTTATTATGTTATTCTTCCTTTATTCTATCTTATAAGAAAAAAACAACCTCTTCATGCTGTATCTTTACTCTGGATTAAAACAGGACTCATGATAGGGGGATTATTGTTTATGACAGGAGGATTTGGTTATGCGCGCCTTCGTATGCCACCTGAAGCGCTCATGATCATTCTTTCGCTAACATTTTGGTATTGGTTTTTAGAAAAAAAACATCTTGAGGAGCTTACTCAATGAAACATCTTTATGCTCCATGGCGAAAAAAATACGTAGAAGATATTGTTCATGGTAAAAAAGAAAAAACAGAAGAAGGCGAATGCCCTTTTTGCTTAAAAATTTTATCCCATGAAGATGAAAAAAATTTTATTTTAGCGCGTTTTAAATATTTCACTATAATGCTTAATCTTTATCCTTATAACGCTGGCCATATTTTAATTGTATCTAATGACCATAAAAATTGCTTAAAAAATATATCAGCCCAAGCGCGCCATGAACTCATGGAGCTTACCAATGAATCGATCAACATTTTAACTGACGTTTTAAAAGCAGAGGGCATTAACGTTGGGCTTAATATTGGCAAAGCAAGTGGCGCTGGCATTCCTGCACATTTGCATCAACACGTATTGCCGCGCTGGGTTGGCGATACTAACTTTTTACCACTCCTTGCTCATACTAAGCAAATTTCAGTGGACCTTGAAGAGCTTTTCCTTAAGCTAAAACCTTATTTTGAAAAGCTCACTGCTCACCACTAGGCTGTTGCGTTTTGGTTATAATACATTACTTTAAGTATACATAATCTGAAAGGAAAACTATGCTTAAATTAATGTCGCTGCTACTTTTATTTCAATTAGAATCACCAGAAATAACAGTAAAAAAGGCCAATCACGATAAAGTATTGGAAATCTATCTTGATATAGCATTTAAAACTGCCTATGAAAGAGCAGTGAATTATGGATTGTGTGCTTCAAATCTTTCGCATTATATTAAAGATTCACAGGAGATTCCTTCTTTGAAGTATAATGAGAAAAGAAGCATTATAGATTCTTTACAAAATGAATCTCATCAATATCCTTTTGCTTATATAGCAGGCAAATTTAACTTGGATCATGTAAAACTTTCCCGTCTTTATGATGTCATAACCCCCTATGAAATGGCACTGAATTTTTATCTTTATGCTGCTTATACGAAAGGGCTTTTTAGCCGAGAGTATAATCTTCTTGCAAATATATGGCATTCAAACATACACCATAAAGAAATGATATTTGAATGCTTCAGCGATAAAGAACATAAAAAGATTCAGGCTCGATGCAAAAAGATTATTAAAAAAGATTTTCGCCAGCCACTCTACAGTGTGAAGCCAGCCCCTCACAAAAATCCGTATTGGGTTCATCCTCATTCCCCTTATATAGATCACGGGATTAACCCTCATTCATCATGGGCTAATCATTCAAATATTTATAAATATCAGCCCTTTTAGTATACAAAAACCCTTTTATACCAAGAGATTCTGCTGAAGCAATATTTTTCTTTTTGATCATCAATAAAAACAGCGCGAAAGAATATTCTTGCTTTTTATATAAAGAATATGATGTACTTTCTATATAAAAAAAAGGAGAACCATGAAGAATCATTTTAAAAAATTACTATTGTTCGGATTACTCGGTGCAATGCCCACAATTTTTGCTGAGAAAATAAAGCTTGAATCAAGCAATGACAAAAAGTTCGAAATCGAAAAAAAAGCCGCAGAACAATCAATAACTATTAAAAACATGTTAGCAGATATAGGTGAAGCAACTGATCAACCAATTCCTTTGCCCAATATAGATGGAGCAACGTTGGGGCATATGGTAGAATTTCTTACAAACATAGATAAAAATCCGAAAAAATATAAAAATCCTCAAGAACTAATTACTTTGATTAAAAATAAAAATTTAGATCTTGAAAATCTTATAAAAATAGTTAATGCAACAAATTATCTTGATATACCTACGCTCCTTGATGCTGCAACTACAGTTTTAGCAGAATATATCAATACCAATCCAAGCAATCTTGAAGAAAAAGTCAAAAAACTTCCTTTAGATATTCTAAAACTTGTTATGCAAAAATTAAATTTTAAAGAAACACCATTCAAAACACTTATGGAAGATAGATCTGTCACTTCAGTAGCATGGTCACCAGATAGCAAAAAGCTTGCATCAGGCTCAGATGACGGTATCATAAAAACATGGGATACCAATACCTGGCAAAAGACACCTCTTAAAGGGCATACATCCTATGTCCATTCAGTAGCATGGTCACCAGATGGCACCAAGCTTGCATCAGGCTCATATGATGATAAAACCATAAAAATATGGGATGCCAATAACGGGAAAGAGCTCAAAATTCTTAAGGGGCATACAGGCGATATCATTTCAGTAGCATGGTCACCAGATGGCACTAAGCTTGCATCAGGCTCAAATGACGAGACCATAAAAATATGGGATGCAAAAAACTGGAAAAAGCTCCAAACTCTTACGGGGCATGAAGGCGCGATTAATTCAGTAGCATGGTCACCAGATGGCACTAAGCTTGCATCAGGCTCACATGACGAGACCATAAAAATATGGAATGCAAAAAATGGCACAGAGCTCCAAACCCTTACAGGGCATACAGCTGAGGTCACTTCAGTAGCATGGTCACCAGATGGCACTAAGCTTGCATCAGGCTCACATGACAAAACCATAAAAATATGGGATGCCAATAACGGGAAAGAGCTCCAAATTCTTAGGGGGCATAAAGATTCTGTCTATTCAGTAGCATGGTCACCAGATGGCAAAAATCTTGCATCAGGCTCAGATGACAAAACCATAAAAATATGGAATACCAATACCTGGAAAGAGCTCCAAACTCTTACAGGGCATGAAGGCGCGATTAATTCAGTAGCATGGTCACCAGATGGCACTAAGCTTGCATCAGGCTCACATGACAAAACTATAAAAATATGGGAACGAGAGTCTGAAATAGGAAAAAAATTACAAGAAGTTATAAAAGAAAAAGAAAAAACAACCAAAATCTAAAACAAGAACTGCAGCTGGCAATGCATGAAATTGATTTCTTAAATAAAGAATTACAATCATTGCAAAGTGAGCTGGATAGATTGGTAAAAATGCTGGGATAATCTAAAAGTTTATCGCAAAATTAGAAACTTTTGCAGTTTTATACTTCGATTCGGGTCAAAACCCTTGCTCCCGTCGCCCCCAAGGCTACATCGGACACCGCAGGGCGAACGTTTATATTAAAGCCGTTTGTGCTGAGTTTATCCAAGCATTCGAACGGCAGTTAAAGGATATTCTTGCTTTTTATATAAAGAATATGATGTACTTTCTATATAAAAAAAAGGAGAACCATGAAGAATCATTTTAAAAAATTACTATTGTTCGGATTACTCGGTGCAATGCCTACAATTTTTGCTGAGAAAATAAAGCTTGAATCAAGCGATGACAAAAAGTTCGAAATCGAAAAAAAAGCCGCAGAACAATCAATAACTATTAAAAACATGTTAGCAGATATAGGTGAAGCAACTGATCAACCAATTCCTTTGCCCAATATAGATGGAGCAACGTTGGGGCATATGGTAGAATTTCTTATAAACATAGATAAAAATCCTCAAGAACTAATTACTTTGATTAAAAATAAAAATTTAGATCTTGAAAATCTTATAAAAATAGTTAATGCAACAAATTATCTTGATATACCTACGCTCCTTGATGCTGCAACTACAGTTTTAGCAGATCATATTAATGCTACGCAAACAGCTATTAATGATTTTAAAGACAAACTTCCTTTAGATATACTAAAGCTTCTTGTGCAAAAAATACCAGGAGGAACGTTTAAAGAAACGCCATTCAAAACACTTATGGGGAATACGAACACGGTCTATTCAGTTGCATGGTCACCAGATGGCACTAAGCTTGCATCAGTCTCAGATCTCAAGACCATAAAAATATGGGATACCAATACCTGGAAAGAGCTCCAAACCCTTACAGGGCATACAGCCGCGGTCGATTCAGTAGCATGGTCACCAGATGGCAAAAATCTTGCATCAGGCTCAAGTGACACAACCATAAAAATATGGAATACCAATACCTGGAAAGAGCTCCAAACTCTTAAAGGGCATACAGCCGTGGTCACTTCAGTAGCATGGTCACCGGATGGCAAAAAGCTTGCATCAGGTTCACATGACAATACCATAAAAATATGGAATACCAATACCTGGAAAGAGCTCCGAACTCTTACAGGGCATACAGCCGTGGTCACTTCAGTAGCATGGTCACCGGATGGCACTAAGCTTGCATCAGGTTCACATTCACCTGACAATACCATAAAAATATGGGATGCGAATACCTGGAAAGAGCTCCAAACTCTTACAGGGCATACAGCCGCGCTCACTTCAGTAGCATGGTCACCAGATGGCACTAAGCTTGCATCAGGTTCAAATGCATATAGCAACAATACCATAAAAATATGGGATACCAATACCTGGAAAAAGCTCCGAACTCTTAAGGGGGATACAGCCGCGATCACTTCAGTAGCATGGTCACCAGATGGCAAAAATCTTGCATCAGGCTCAAATGACAAAACCATAAAAATATGGAATGCAAAAAATGGCACAGAGCTCCAAACTCTTAAAGGGCATACAGCCGCGGTCGATTCAGTAGCATGGTCACCAGATGGCACTAAGCTTGCATCAGGTTCATGGGAGCTAAAAATATGGGAACGAGAGTCTGAAATAGGAAAAAAATTACAAGAAGTTATAAAAGAAAAAGAAAAAACAACCAGAACCTAAAACAAGAACTGCAGCTGGCAAGGCATGAAATTGATTTCTTAAATACAGAATTACAATCATTGCAAAGTGAGCTGGATAGATTGGTAAAAATGCTGGGATAATCTAAGCTTTCATAATAGCTTATAAATATCAGCCCCTTTAGTATATAAAAGGCCTTTTATGCCAAGAGACTCTGCTGAAGCAATATTTTCTTGTTGATCATCAATAAAAACAGCTTCTTGAGGATCAAAAGCATGTTTTTGCAAAACATGCTCAAAAATAGCTTTTTCTGGTTTTATTAACTGCACTTGGCAAGAAGCGATAATGTCATCAAAAAGAGCAAATATTTCTGGAAAAGCTTTTTGTAAACAATCAAGGAGCTCGTGATCAATATTAGTAAGCATAAGCAGAGAATACTGATTACTTTCTTTTAATGCAGCAATATTCTTTATGAGTTTATTATTCGGCTGCATGGTAGGTATTCTGTTTTTACTATCAAATGATTGCCTCATAGAATTTTTAAATAACTGATATTCCCATTCTTGTGCAAAATAGCTTTGTTGATCAAGAATCTCTATAAATTGTAGTAATTTTTCTAAAGCTTCTTGATTACTCATAAGTCCTCTCTGCCAAGAACAAAAGGATGCTGGCAGATAATTACCACGAAATGCAATAACATCTTGATATTCCCCCGGCATTTCTTCGCGCATTTTATCAAGAATTTCGTAATATTTGTCATAAGGAGTTGTTCGATACTTACAGAAAAATCTTAATGTACTCAACCAGCCTATTTGCTTTAAAATAACAAGTGGCTTTAAAAAAAATAAAACACCATAAAGGTCAAAAATTACTGTCTTTTTCTTCATATCAACTCATACTAAAAACAAATTGTTTATGCTTTTCATCATAGGCAAGTTTGCCTTTTAAAGATAATTTTTTTTGCTGCGCTACTTTAGGCAATGGTTCTACTAAAAAAGAATCCTTTGAACTATCAAGATGAAAATGAACGCTATTTGTTTGGCCATCAACAGGGTGCATGCTGCCATGAAAAGTTCCTTCTAAGGATACCAACTCAAAACCCTCTTTTTCCACTGCTTTTTTTAAACTCTCAAAAGATATATTCTCATTTCTTTTAGTCCAAAAAAGTTCTATATAACTTTGTTCATAATCTTCTGTTACATTTTTAAAGAGGGGCTCTTCTATGCCATTAATTTTTTTAAGAGCCGTTAATACTGATTCAGCACATAGCTCGCACTCAACACCGCTCACTTTTACATAAAAAAGAGAAGCATTCTTTTTCTTTCTCAATAACGTTGAAATTTTTTGTTGATCACTTTTTTCTGATCTTTTTTTAGTGTAAGGCCCGGCATAGCTGATACAACATACCGTTATTATTATCATTAAAAAAATACTTTTTTTCATAGCACATTCTCTATCTTTTATAAAAAAATTATATAATACCAAACAATCACGCCTCTTTATTTTTTTCTTGACAGCACTCTGGTTGCTTGTTAGGATCATCTGTGACTAAAGAATTTAACAATGTCCCTAAACGAACAATACGATCTACTGTATTGTTCACCCCCCTAACCCTTCAGCTTTTTCTAAGTTGAAGGGTTTTATTTTTCTATCTTTTTGGCTTTGAAACCTGAAAAATTTGTCCCTTATCATTTTGTAAAATAAGCTGATCTTTACTTACCCCTTTTACAATCCATTCATCATTAAAACGATCGCCTACTTGATAACTATCTTTATTTTCATAAGAAGCTTTTTGGCAAGACTCTTTAGGTTTTTGCTCAGAGTGTTTAATGCTATCATCTGCAAAAGAGAAAGGATCTCGTGCTTGCAAAATAGGAAAACTAATACAGACCAAAAGCATATAATATTTTTTCATACTCCCACACCTTCATTAAATTTTAATACTAAGGACATTTGCAACACCGCATCGTGCACTTTTTTTATGTCACAACAATGAATAGTGGTGGCTGGTAAATTTTTTTCAATCACCTGTAATAACTTTATAGAATTTTCAAAAGACCCCTGTACTGCACTGTGAACTACAGTTCTAGGGCTCCCTTTTTTATTCATTTTTTGTTCAGATGAAAATGACTGCAAAGATAACCCAGATTCTTCAACGAGCGAACAAAAAAGCTTGCTATATTCATCAAACGGTAATGCTTTATTTTTTGCCTCTTGTATTGAATCTTTAAGCGTTTTTATTGAGCGCTCAAGATCATGAAATAGTCTGTTGTCCTGAATAAGAGTTTGTTGACCTTTTTCTAAGGTAGCTATTCCCTGTTTATAATTTTTTATAGTACTAAGCAAAATACGATAACAAGTGCCGTACCATAGAGCAACCAATCCTAGTAGCAATAAACATGAAATACCATACCAAGTTTTAAGTGAAAATTTGCTCGCATATGCGCTGAGCCTATATGGCCGTGCTATAAATTCCACCTTTTTACCTCATATTAAAAATATTGATTTGTCCATTGTAATGGATCAATTGCTACATTATTAATACGCATTTCCCAATGGAGATGATAACCACTTGCATAGCCAGTTTTTCCAAGCGTTCCTATAGGATTACCGCGTTTAACTACGCTACCAACGGCAATATTTTCTGCAAATTCATCAAGATGATAGAATAAAGAAAAAACACCATAGCCATGATCAATTACAATAGTGTTACCACTTTCTGCATAACGATTTTTAACGATAACCCTACCGCCCTGCGTTGCCCATACGACGCTTTTTGGACTGCTAATAACATCTATTGCTTTATGCGTATAACGCCCTTTTTCTTGCGTAGTTCTTATGGTACCAAACTCAGTAGTAATCGTTTGAATTTCTATAGGCGGATAGAACGAACCATGCCATAGTTTTTCTTGAGGTGATTTTTGCACCAATATCTCTAGTTCTCGCTCAAGTTCTGCATTGCTCAAACCAAGCTCTTTTTCTTTTTTAAACTGTTCATAATCAACTTTGAGAATCGATTTTTTAAACTGAAATGCAACGACTTGAAATTTGCTCTCTAGCTTTGAACTATTACCGACATTATCCTGCGCTTCTATAGTAAAAGGATGTTCTGTTGGTGATTCTTCACATGCTATAGGAATAAAACATTCATAAACTAATGAGTTTTTTGACTCTGGAAAACATATAAAATTATCATCGAGTGTTTTTACAAAAGCAGTTTTTAAAGGCTTATTGGCTTGAAACTGAAGATGCAATGTTCTGCCTTGAAAAACTTTACTCTCCGTTTGCGGACGCACAAAAGCTGCTCGTAAGGGCTCATTATCAACTAAAAATTCACAGGTGATAGTTTTTTTTGCTTGATTATACGTACCACTTACTACTTCTGCCTTTAAGGAATGTGCTCCATGCGCAAGATGTTTTGTTGCAAAGGTAAGCGGATGCTCAAAATTCTTTTTGCCAATTCTTAATTTTGAAATAAGAGGTTTTTCATCAAGCCACACAGAACACTCAGCAACTTTATAAGAATCCTTACCTTCAAGCGTACATTGCACGTCTCCTGCATAGTAATGCTGATCAATTAATCCTTTGAGCATAATGGTTGGCTCTGCTGTATCAAAAAAGTAGTGGTAATAATTCCATGTAGTATAGCCGCTAAAAACAAATAATAATGTTATAAGAGCTGTCTTTATATAGTTCATAAATAATCCTTGTCATAATCTAGAAAAAAACTCATAAGTAAGTTCAATATAAATCTTTTTAAAAATAAGGTAAATTGATTATCAGAAAACTATTTCTTTAGCTATACCCCAATTTTACAAATTGCCAATATTTTGCTATAGTAAAAATACTATGGAAACCTTAAATAAAGCTCTCATTCCTACATCTCCAGGTATCTATCTCTTTAAAAATAAGGATAATACCATTATCTATATAGGTAAGGCAAAGTCACTCAAAAAAAGGGTAAATTCCTATTTTCTTAACTATCATAAGGACTGGAAAATTAAGGCTCTTATTGATGAACATACCTCCATAGACCATATTGTTACCAAAACTGAACCTGAGGCCCTCCTTCTTGAAGCTCAGCTTATAAAGCAGCATCAGCCCAAATACAATGTTTTGCTCAAAAGCGGACAACCTTTTGTATACCTTTTATTCACAGCAGAGCCCTTGCCTCAACTAGAATTAGTAAGAAATAAAAAGAAAAAAGGTACCTATTTTGGGCCATTTTTGCATAAAAAACAGGCCCGTAGTGTTTATAGCTACCTTTTAAGAACCTTCCGTCTAGAATGGTGTAAAACAAAAATAAAAGAAGGGTGCTTGCGTTATCATATAGATTTATGCGTTGGGAACTGCCGCCAAGATTTTAACCCTGATGAATACCTTTTTAGAATAGAATTAACCAAAGATATTCTTAAAGGACATTATGAAAAGTCTTTAAAAGATTTAAAAGAACGCATCACGCTCCATAGTAAAAATTTCGAATTTGAAAAAGCAAAAAACTTACACGAATATGTACAAAATTTAGATACTATTTTTGCTACCTTAAAAACAAAATTTTCTGATAAAAAATATGAACATGATGTTTTTATAGCAACAATGCCGCTTGCACATAAAAAAGAACCTGATCTGAAATTAGCTGAAGAGCTCCAAGCATTTCTGCAACACCATGACCCTATAAAAACAGTAGATTGTTTTGATATTTCTCATTTTCAAGGTAATTATATTGTAGGCTCATGCGTTCGCTTTACGTATGGCGTTCCTGATAAACATCATTTTCGTCATTTTAAAATAAAAACATTAGTACAACAAAATGATTATGCTGCATTACAAGAAATTGTGAGCCGTCGGTACAAAAATCCTGCTGAAATTCCTGACCTTATTGTTATTGATGGCGGTAAAGGACAATTAAGTGCTGTAAAAGCTATTTTACCAGCTGCACCTTTAGTGAGCCTTGCAAAACGAGAAGAAAGATTGTTTACTGGTTATAATCCTGAGGGAATTCTTCTTAATCAAAAAACTGAGGTTGGTAAGTTTTTTATTGCTTTACGCGATTATGCTCATCATTTTGCTATTAGTTATCATAGAAAACGAAGAAATAAAGAGTTATAATATAAGTTAAGAGTTTATTCACAAACTACTAATTGCCGTTCGAATGCTTCGACAAGCTCAGCACGAACGGATTTTAATACAGATACTTCCTCCGTTCAACCTAATTCTTCGATTGAATATTCAGGAGTAAGTACTGCGCTTAGTAGCTCACTCCGTTCGCCCTGACCCCTCGTCAGCTTTGCAGCTGCTCGGGACTAAAGGCCACTCGAGGGGAGCCTGCCCTGAGCTTGTCGAATGGGTCGAAGGGTACGAACACAAAATTAATTTGGAGATAATTATGAATACAGAAATTCTTACTAATGCAAGCCAAGAACTTATCAATAAAAGTATTCAATTGGCCATGGCCAATAAAAATCCTGCTTTATTACCCCTCCATACGCTTGCTGCAGGACTTGGCGATGAATTTTGTTCTTCATTTTTTGCTGCACTCAATGTTGCTCAAGAACCATTAAAAACATTAATTGAACAAGAACTTGCCAAACTTCCTAAAGCTGAAGGAGCTCGCCTTGCAGCTGATTATTCTTTTGAACAGTTTATGTTAGAACTAGAAAAGGAAGCTCAAGGACTTGGTGATACCTATATAAGTCTTGAACTTTTTTTACTTGGTTGGGGCACTACAAGCTATCTTCCTGAGGCTATAAAAAATTTCTTTAAACAAAATAATTTTACCAAAAGCACTATCCTTGCTCATATGAAATTATTGCGAAAGGGCAAAACAGTGAATTCAAAATCTGCTGAAAAACAGTACCAAATTTTAGAAAAATATTGCACAGACCTTACTAAACTTGCTCGTGAAGGAAAACTTGATCCCGTCATTGGCCGCCATGAAGAGGTTCGTCGCGTTATTCAAATTCTTTCACGCAGAACAAAAAACAATCCTGTTTTAATTGGACAACCAGGCGTTGGTAAAACTGCTATTGTAGAAGGTATTGCACAACGCATTATTAATAATGACGTACCTGAAGGACTACAAAATAAAAAAATATTTGCCCTTGATCTTGGCATGCTCATTGCAGGAACTAAATATCAAGGAGAGTTTGAAGAACGTCTTAAAGGAATTTTAAAAGAAATAGAAGAAAGTAAGGATGATATTATTCTCTTTATTGACGAGCTGCATATGCTTGTTGGCGCTGGTGCAGCTGGTGGCGGCATGGATGCTTCTAATTTACTCAAGCCTGCTTTAGCGCGCGGCATTTTGCATTGCATTGGCGCAACAACGCTGCAAGAATATAAAAAATATATAGAAAAAGATGCGGCACTTGAGCGCCGATTCCAAAAAGTTTTTGTTCCTGAACCAACGGTAGAAGATGCTATTTCAATTTTACGTGGCTTAAAAGAGCGCTATGAACTTCATCATGGTATTCGTATAAAAGACCAAGCGCTGGTGGATGCGGTACAACTTTCTGCCAAAAATATCGCTGATCGCTTTTTGCCTGATAAAGCAATAGACCTTATTGATGAAGCAGCAGCAAGTGTTCGCATGACCATTGATTCTCATCCGGTTGAAATAGATCAACTTGATCGCAAGATTCGTCAGCTTGAGATTGAAAAAGTTGCTTTAGCAAAAGAAAAAGATGAGGCTTCACAAAAGCGCTTAAAAGATATTGAAAAGGAATTGGCTAATCTTAAAGAACAGCATAAAAAACTCATGAGCCAGTGGGAAGCTGAAAAAAAACCGTTAGAAACTATTCATAAATTGCGTGAAAAAATTGAACAAGCGCAGCTTGAATTCCAACAAGCAGAACGTGAGGGTGATTTTGCAAAAGCTTCAGAAATTAAGTATGGCAAGTTAGTAAAATTGGCAAGTGAGCTTGATAAAGAACAAGAAAAAATTAAAAAATTAGAAACACACCTTATTAAAGAAGAAGTCGATGAAGAGGATATTGCACGTATTCTTTCTCGCTGGACTGGCATTCCTGCAGAAAAATTACAAACTTCAGAAAAAGAAAAAATCCTTAACATGGAAAAAATCTTAAAAGAACATGTTATTGGACAAGATGAAGCTCTTGAAAAAGTTTCTCAAGCAATTCAAATGCACCGTGCCGGGCTTACTGACCAAAATAGACCAATAGGTTCTTTTCTCTTTTTAGGACCAACAGGGGTTGGTAAAACTGAAGTAGCAAAAACATTAGCAGACTTTTTATTCAATGACCCTCATCGCCTCATTCGCATTGATATGTCTGAATACATGGAAAAACATGCCGTTGCGCGCCTTATTGGTGCTCCTCCTGGTTATGTTGGTTATGAAGAAGGTGGTCAATTAACAGAACAAGTACGCCGCAACCCTTACAGCGTTATATTATTTGATGAAATTGAAAAAGCACATCCAGATGTTTTTAATATTTTCTTACAAATTCTTGATGAAGGCCATTTAACAGATAGCCAAGGACGTACCGTCTCCTTTAAAAATTGCATTATTATTATGACTTCTAATATTGGCTCTGATATTATCCTTACGGCAAAAGAATTAACCGATAAGGTAAAGTCTGAAGTCGAGCAACTACTGTTTAAGCATTTTAGACCAGAATTTTTAAACCGTATTGATGCCATAGTATTCTTTAAAAGTCTTTCAGAAAAAGATGTGGAAAAAATTGCAAAAATCCATCTTGGCATGCTAGAAAAACGCTTACAAGAAAAGGGCATTACTCTTACTATGAGCAAAGATGTTTTGAAAATAATTGCACAAGAAGGGTATGAAAAAGAGTTTGGCGCTCGTCCATTAAAACGGGCTATTCAACGATTTATTACGGTACCAGTTTCACTCTCTATGCTTCAGCATCCTGATAAAAAAGAAATTCATTTAGGAACTAAAGGCGGGGCGATAATAGTGGAATAGAACTTATCAAATATTGAATAATTTGATATAATAGCAGCATGAATTACAAAAAAAAATTAATAAAAACTATTACACATTCTCTTGATGGCCCATTATTGGACACCATAAAAATTGCTTTTTCAGCTAATGCTCCCTTTAATGAGTATCCTTTTTGCATACCGCTTATTAAAAACTTAAAAAATATAAACTTTCCGCAGCAAGTTACTTTTTTTGTTGGCGAAAACGGGACAGGTAAATCAACCATTATGGAAGCCATTGCGCAAAAATCAGGATTTGGCCCTGAAGGTGGCAGTAAAAACATACATTTTAAAACGTCTCAGGAAAATACCTATACAGGAACAGAGTCTCTTGCAGATGCTATGACACTTTCATGGCGAAAAAAACCTATGAATGGTTATTTTTTTAGAGCAGAAAGTTTTTTTAATGTTGCAAATTATCTTGATCTTATAGCAAAAAATGGTGGCCCTGAATTGGCTTATGGTCCTTATGGTGGCAAGTCTCTGCATGAACAATCACATGGTGAAAGCTTTCTTGCTTTTTTTAAAAATCGGTTAGGAATAGAAGGCTTTTTTCTATTTGATGAGCCAGAGGCAGCACTTTCACCGCAGCGTCAGTTATCATTGCTGGCAATAATGCACGATATCTGCAAACATAATACACATGCACAATTTATTATCGCAACGCATTCACCTCTATTACTTGCTTACCCAAATGCTACTATTTATTCATGTGATGGGGATGCATTAACTCAGATTTCTTACGAAGATACGCTGCATTATCAAATTACAAAAAACTTTTTAAATAACCCAGAGGGTTACTTACGTTACTTATGCGATTAAATTAAATCGGGGGCTTTTCAGCCCCCCTTAATCTTTATTTATCGCAATAAACAACAATACAAGGTCTGCTATTTTGTTCTTGCTTCAATTTTTCTTTTTCATATTCGAGCGATACTTGCTGAATACCTTGGCAAACGCCAGTAACAAATTGACCTGCTTCTTTTAATGCCAAATAATCTTCTCGTGCTTGTAGTGCTGCTTCGCGTTCACGCTGTCTTATTCTTTCTTGTGCTAAACGCGCTTCTTTTTCTCGTAGCTCTTTTTCTTTGCGTTCAAGCTCTTGTTTTTTGTAATAATGGCTTGTGCTTACAATTCTCTGCACATCACGCAAAATAATAAGCATTCCATTGGCATCTTGATACACAACAGAATATCTGTTCAAATACTGGATATGAGACTCTAAATTTCGAATATCACGATTAAGGTTTTGAACATAATACAAAGCAGGAAATTCTTTGCGTATGTTATAAACAAGTCGCTCCAAAAATTGCTCTCTGCCCGCATAAGAAAGCTTTGGCATATTCATAAACTCGCTACCATAAGAGCGATGTAAGCAACCCTGTAACGAGCAAAATTCAAAATAATGCTTATGCATAGTAACTATATCTTTAAAATTTTTAATACGCTTTACAAAATCCTCTATCTGCACTACAGCACGTTGCGCTTCAAATACAAACATCCCTTTTTCATAATTGTTATAAGATTTTGTTATGCGCTTTGTTAATTCTTGTCTGATTTGATCAAGATTGTTTTCATAGGTCATATTACAAAAATCAAGAAGCTTAGATCCACTAAAACGTTCATAGAGTGTTCTTAAATCATTTTCACTCAATTGATACCCTGATTTACAACCAACAGTATATTCAAATCCTCGTATAACATGCTCCAAATTTCGCTGTGCTTCTTCTAATGCTGTATGAGCTTTTTGCAAAACTGCCTCATCTGACTCTGGCCAAAAAAGCCAGTACCCTATTCCAGCAACCGCCGCACATGCCGTTGCAAAAATACCTACCTTTTCTGGGGTGCTAAGTTCAACTGGCTTTGCCTCTTGAACCTGAGTATAAAGCGCTAAGCCTAGTGATATTTTCATAATGTGTTTTTTCATTGAAAAGTCTCCATGTATAAGTAGTTGTGAAAAAACTAATTTCGTTTCAACTATAGCGATATTTGCCACAAAATCAAAAGCCCCCCTAGACCAAAAAACTATACAAATACATAAATTTTGGCATATTCTTTCAATAATACATTTCAACACCAAAAGGATTCCTATGAAAAAATTTCTTCTTGCTTTAGCAATAATGTTTAGCACTCCGGCTGTACAAGCCCAAGACCCAATTAGTTGGTTTTTTGAATTACTTGGTTATCGAGTAGAAGAGCGTGAAGGCTGGCAAGTACAACAAGCGGCCCGTGAAAATGCAGCTTATGATGTAGCAGAGGCAAATGCTAGCCAACGCGCAGATTATTATGGTGAAATTCGCCAAACATTTAAAAATTCTTTTGATTATGTATTAGTAAAGCCAGGCACCTACAACAGTAAAATTGAAAAAGCTAAAAATCACTATTCAAATGAATTAATTAACCACTACCAAAAACAAAATGCTCATACATGGCTTGCATTAGATCAAGCAAAAAAGCAAGCAAAAGACGTTGCTGTCCAAAAAGCCAAAGAATTTATCTTGCACAACGCTAAGGATTATGCAAATAAGCTCCTTTATGGCAAAAATCTCCCTTGCAATCCCGATTACCTTATAAATGAAGTTCATAATAACATTGCTAATAAAATAAGATATCTCGACACTTGCCAAGATTTTGTTGGCCAAAATTTATACTATGAAGTTGAGGCTATATTAGAAAGAGAAATAGGATGTACGTGCACTATGATTACCCATGATCAATCAGATTACGCAGATTATCTTAATGCTCAGAACCAGAAATATGCACCTTCAGCACCGCCTATGGATCTATAAAGGAATTTAGCATGCAAAAAAAAGGATATATGCTCATTGGTAATTGGAAAATGTACATGAGCACTTATGAAGCACGTGCATGGCTGGAATCTCACACTAAAAATCTTGCTACAACTCTTAAGGGCTCAGGACATTCTTTAGTCCTGTGCCCTTCTTTTGATGCTCTTTTTTTAGTGCAACAGTTTTTAAAAGATTCTTCTATAGAATATGGTGCGCAGGATTGTTCGGAACATATACAAGGGGCGTACACGGGCCAGGTTTCTGCTCAATCATTGCAAGACCTTGGTTGTTCTTACGGCATTATTGGCCATAGCGAAGTAAGACAGTTTCATGCAGAAACATCAGATATAGTTGCTCAAAAAATGGTGCGTTTATTGGAACATGCTATAACCCCGATAATTTGCATTGGAGAATCTCATCAAGATTACCTAAATGGTAAAGCACAAGAACACATTAAGAAACAACTTAAGCCCATTGAGCGTGCTCTTACTTCTTATAAAAAATCTGCAAATCTTATTATCGCCTATGAACCAATTTGGTCGATAGGAACGGGCATTGTACCAGAAGTTAATTACTTAGAAAGCATCTTTGAATTCATTAACTCTTTAACTGCCAGTTGGCCAAAAACTACTACGTTTAAACTTTTATATGGCGGTAGCGTTAATGAAAAAAGCAGTATACAGCTTAAAAATATAGCTGCTCTTGATGGCTTTCTTGTAGGTAAAGCAAGCACTGACCCTAAAAAATTAAGTGATATGCTAAAGCTCTTATAAATTCTTTTTTTACAAATGCTAAAAAAAGGGTTATCCTGAAACTATAAGTATACTCAAGTACTGGAGACTATTATGAATATTGTTATCGGTTTACTAACAGCTCTTTTTGTTTTTGTCAGCATTCTTTTGATTCCCCTTATTCTTTTACAAAAAGGTAAAGGAAGCATGGGTCTTGGCTCTATGGGCGGCGGCGCTCAAATGCTTTTTGGTGGCAGCGGTGGTCAAGATCTTTTCCAAAAATTAACATGGACTCTTGGTGCAATTTTCATGTTTGGCTCGCTTGCAATTTCTATCATGAAAACCCAAGATTATCGCTCTTCTCGCTATTTAAAGGGTTATAAAACTCAACAGCAACTTCCAGAATAAGAATCTTATTCTGCGCATGCTTATTAGCAACACGGGAAGATTTTTTTTAAAAGCATGTAATGCTACTGGTTCCTTTATTCTTTTTTTAGGACATGTGCTGCGTACTTTTTTTTCTGAAAAACCTCCTTATAAAAAGATACTGCACAATATTGAGTCTATAGGAATTCATTCGCTTCCTATTGTTTTATTAACCGGTACGTTTTCTGGCGCCGTACTCGCTTTGCAAAGTTATTTAGGATTCAAGCGCTTTGGCGGTCAAGATTTTATAGGCCCTATTGTAGCATTAACCTTAACACGAGAGTTAGGCCCCGTTTTAACAGGACTTATGGTCACAGGAAGGGCCGGTTCTTCCATTGCAGCAGAAATTGGCACCATGAAAATTACTGAACAAATTGATGCTCTGCGCACGATGAATATTAATATCTGGCACTATCTTATGGTTCCCCGTATTGTTGCTGCTACTTTTATAGTACCTTTTCTTTCACTGATTGCTATGCTCATGGGAATCTTAGGCGGTTATTTTGTATGCACCTATATTTTACATATAAATAGTCACCTTTATATTCTTGGCATTCAAAAACATATTGACCTTTTTGACATTATAAGCGGCCTGATTAAATCTGCTTTTTTTGGCCTCATTTTTTCATGGGTTGGTTGTTATAAAGGATATAAAACATATGGCGGCGCTCAAGGAGTTGGCAAAGCCACAACACAAACGGTTGTCCTTGCTTCTGTTATGATTTTAATAGCTAACTACTTTTTAACCGCACTTCTTTTTGGTCTCTAGCATATGATTCAACTTATTAATGTTCATAAAAAAATTAAAAATTCATTTATCTCTAAGGGCATAGATCTGGTAATCCCTGCTCACAAGATGACCGTTATTATAGGAAGATCGGGTGAAGGTAAGTCACTTCTTTTAAAACAGATCATGGGACTTGTAAAACCAACATCAGGCTCAATTTTGATTGATAATAAGGATATAACTACATTATCAGAAAAAGAGTGCGCTCCTATTTTTAGCCAACTGGGCTATGTATTTCAATTTGCAGCTCTTCTTGATTCACTCAATACATTTGAAAATATAGGAATAAAGTTGCTCCTTGATGGCATGCCCCGAGAAAAGGTTCTTGCTATTGTGCAAGAAAAATTAGCTCTTGTTCATTTACCACAAGAAGTATTATGGAAATATCCTTCTGAACTTTCTGGCGGCATGCGCAAGCGCGTTGGCTTGGCACGCACTTTAACCACAAACCCTAGCATTATTTTGTATGATGAACCAACAACGGGCCTTGACCCTATTACAACACGAGTAATTCATGAACTTATGCATGACATGCAAGTAAAACTCAATGTAACGTCTGTTGTTATTTCACATGACGTTGAAATTTTTAAATATGCGGATCATGTAGCACTATTGCATGAAGGTAAAATTCAGTATTCAGGAACTGCCTGCGACATATGGCAAACGGATAATGCTCACGTTCATCAATTCATTCATGGCTTACAAAACGGCCCTATTCAAGCAGAATGGCAACTCTAAAACAAATCGCCATTGTAAGATTTGATCAAACTGATACAATGAATATTACTCAGTAATTTGCACGAGGATTTACTAATAAGAATAGTATAAAACTTGGATAGTAAGGCATAGTTATGGTTCATGAATTAGATAATCAACTTATTGAAAAAATACAAGAACAAAGCGCTTTATTTAATCTTTTAAAAAATGAAGTCGGCAAACATATTGTTGGCAATGAAAAAGCTATAGATTTTATTATTATAGCCCTTCTTTGCAATGGACATATTCTTTTGGAAGGTGTTCCTGGTGTCGCTAAAACAAAAATGATTAAAACAATTTCTGATGCGCTAGGTCTTTCGTTTAAGCGAATTCAATTTACGCCAGATTTATTACCAGCAGATTTGCTTGGCACCCTTATTTTTAACCCAAAAACTCATGAATTTGAAACAAAAAAGGGTCCTATTTTTGCCAATTTAATTTTAGCCGATGAAATTAACCGTACGCCTGCAAAAGTTCAAGCTGCTTTGCTTGAATGTATGCAAGAACATCAAGTAACACTCGGTTCTACTACCTACAATCTCGAAAAACCTTTCTTGGTATTTGCTACACAAAATCCTATAGAACAAGAAGGAACCTATCGCCTTCCTGAAGCGCAAATAGATAGATTCATGTTTAAACTTCTTATTGAATATTTAAATCCTGAACAAGAAAAACAAATTATAGCAAAAACAGAAAATAGTAGTCCTATTGTTCGTATTCTTGACCAGGCAACTATTTCAGCCGCGCAAGCATTAGTCAAAAAAGTATATGTCGATCAAAAGATTGTTGATTATATTATTGACCTTATTTTTGCAACAAGAAGACCACAAGATTATGGCTTAAAAAATATTAAACCATATATTCATTATGGCGTTTCTCCTCGTGCTACGCTTGCACTCTATCATGCTGCTCAAGCTCATGCATTTTTAAAGAAACGACATTTTGTAATACCTGATGATGTAAAAGCAGTTGCTCCTGCAGTGCTTCGTCACCGCATAACGTTAAGCTACGAGGCAGAAGCGGATGATATTACGCAAGATGCTATCATTCAAACAATTTTAAATACTATTCCATCTCCATAATAATAAGTAGGACAAATCAAGGGTCTATTCTTGCAATCAAAAATAGCCCTTGACAAAAAATTAATATGAAGGGTATTGTGTGAAAGTAATGTCAAAAAAAGGAATATTAATGAAACATCCTTTTTGGCTTCTTAATAGTACTCTATTATTAACCTTTATTGGGTCAATACTTTTTGTAATTTTTTCATGGCAAAAAATGCCTTTAAAGGTATCCTTTGAGCCTGGTCCTGAAATAAAACCTATTAAAAAAGAACTTACAAAAATTGATCTGAGTAAAATTTATACTAACGATCTTTTTGATACGTATGTTCAACCATTGCCAAGTATCAAGCAGCCAACATTTACAGCACCTATTCCTGCACCCCCAATACCAAAACCACCAGCAATTCCTTCTACACCGCCTATAAAATTTTTAGAACCACTTAAAATTAATTTGCGTGGCATTATTATAGCAAGCGATGAACGCATGAATATTGCTATTATTCAAGATGCAAAAACAGGAAAATCTGAAAACTACAAAATTGGTGACATGCTTGAAGATGCTCAACTTATTAGAATATTAAAAAACAAAATTATTCTTATTCGCTCAAATGGGCAACAAGAAACTCTTTATGTAAGTCAGCATGATGCAGAGCTTGAACAACTTATGAAACCTCAGCAAAACTGGACTTCTGTTATCAAGAAAACATCAGAAAATGTTTATAGCATAGATACCGATCTTTTTGCTGAAAAAATAAAAAATCTTTCACAATTTATTGACGCACTGAACTTAACAACAGTATATAAACAGGGTGAAAGCATTGGATGCCGCCTTGGTAAACAAAGTAATGATTCATTAGGCTTAGCGCTTGGTTTAATGCAAGGTGATATTATTGAATCAATACAAGGTATTCCGGTAACAACCACTGAAAATCGCTTTACTATTTACCAAAATCTTCTTTCTTTAGAAAAAGGTCAGGAGATTTCCGTTATTGTGATACGACGAGGTCAACCAATGCGTTTTAGTTACCTATTGGAAAAATATACGGGAATAAGTGCTGCTGCGCAGCTAGAAGGAATCTCAGTAAAATATGATGAAAAAACAGAAGAGCAAGTTAAAGCAGAAAAAAGAAAGCTTCTAGAAGAAAAATATCGTTTTGCTCCAACTGCTGAAGAACTACAAAAAAAAGAAAAACAGGATATGCTCAAATTAAGTAGACGAAATAGCCAGTTATCTAATAGGCAAAATCGTAGTACACTATTAAATACTATGAAACTTTAAATGTAGAAAAAAATGAATTATAAAAAAATTATATCAATGCTTTTTATATTCTTTTTTTGTCAGCATCTAGAGGGATACACGAGAAAAACAAAAACTTCTTGTGCTAGTCCTGTTGCTGCAGAAAAACAACAGAGCTCTTATGGCAAAAGAGCATCACGAAATAAACCTAAAGCGGTTATTTCTGGTTCTACCCAAGAATGTCAACCTGAAGCTTTAGATACCTGTGCTCCTGCAGTTTTTAATCCTGCGCAAAAGGTACAAAGCCGACAACCCTTTGCCGCAAAAAAAGATCCTAAACAGACTAAAACAAAACCACTATCACAAGTAGAGCAAAAACAAGTTGATGAGCCTTTAGATGGTCACGATTTTTCTGAAGCTAAAAAGCATATTCCCACGCGCCCAAAAACAGCAACTGATGATAAAGAAGATTTAATAGAAGTAAATCTTGAAAAAACAGATCTTCCTAATTTGTTGCGTTGGATTTCTGATGTATTTAACGTTAAATTTTTAAGTGAAGATGCTCTTCAACCGTCGCCGAGTGGCAGAAATTTATCTGGTAATGCTATTACTTTTAAAACCCATACGCCACTTACCAAGCGTGAAGTGTGGGATCTCTTTATTACGTTTCTTGATCTTTTTGGTTTTGGCCTTTCTGAAGGCACTATTCCAGATTTATATAAAGTTTTACCAACAGGGCCACAGGGGTCTCCTAATTTACTTTCAAAAGCACCGCTCCCTTCTTACATTAATATACCTTGGCAAGATTTACCTGATAATGATAGCACCGTGCGCTATGTATATTTGGTAAAAAATAGTAACTTAGCAACCATTCAAGGTATTGTTGATGCCTTTAGAAGTAACACCTCAATATTACGAAAATTAGAAGATCTAAATGGTCTTTTTATGATTGATAAATCATCCAATATTCGTTCTATTATGCAAGTTGTTGATGAGCTTGATAAAGCAACACAACCGGAAGCACTTTCTGTTCTTAAGTTAAAAAATGCTGACGCTAATGATGTTGTTAATCTTTATAACCAATTAGTAAAAACAGAAGATCCTCGCGGCATTGCTCGCTTTTTGGGAGGCAAAAAACCTACTACTATTTACTTTCCCGAAGGCCTTCGCATGATTCCTGAACCGCGAACCAATACGCTGATTATTTTGGGAGATAAAGAAGGTATCAAAAAAGCAGAAGATTTCATTATTAACCATGTTGATACTGAATTAAAAATTCCTTATTCACCTTTGTATGTTTATGAATTACAGTACACCAGCGCCAAAGATATGGCAGAAATTTTAACGAATGTAACACAATTTACCGGAGGCTCTGCAGCCGCAGCAACAAGCGGCGGTGTTCGTGAAGGTGATAAATATTTACGTCCTATGGTGTTCAAGGCAGAAGATCAAGGAAATCGTTTACTTATTAAAGCAGAAAAAGAAGATTATTTAAAAGTGCGTGATATTATTAGAAAACTTGATGTAAAACAACCACAGATTGCTATGGAAGTTTTAATCGTCAATGTTATTCAGACCAATGATCGCCAACTTGGCGTTCAGATTCGTAACAAGTCAACAAATACCGTTAGTAAAAATCTTGATTTCCAAACTTCCGGGTTCCCTCTTGCGAATAATACTCGCTCAGCTCCCGTCATTGATCAAAATACTGGCTCAATCATGGCAAACCTTATTAGCCTTGCGCAAGGACAATCTGTTGGCTCAACCTTGTTGACCATTTCTAATGCAGCATCGGGCGTATGGGGAATTTTTAAAATTTTACAAAACTATGCACAAACAAATATTGTTTCTAATCCGTTCTTAATTACGACTAATAAATATACGGCTCAAGTTTCTATTGGTGAAACACGCCGTATTCAGACAAGTACAACCTCTGGTGTACAAAACGTTGCAGCATTTGGCGACGTTGAAGCGAATTTGACAGTAAAAATAACACCACAAATAAATAGTATAGGTATTATTAACTTAGTTGTTGATATTAGCATTCAAAACTTTACGCAAGCTGACCCTAACAGTGCTACTAAAGATACAAAAACAGTAAAAACAAACGCTAACGTTGCTAATGGCGAAGTTCTTGCTATTGGTGGCCTCTTGCAATCAAGAGAAGATGATGCCACCAGCAAAGTACCTATTCTTGGTGATTTTCCTGTGCTTGGTTGGTTCTTTAAAAGTAAGGCAAAAACGAAAACAAAAGATAATTTACTTATTTTTATTTCTCCTCGCATTATCGAACCTATGCTTGCAGGTGGCATTGGTGAATACACACAAGAAAAAGCATGTAAATCAAAAAATATTATGGGCGAAGCTCGTCATCCTGCAGAAAAACGCGATCCTATTCATCGTTGGTTCTTCCATGACTATCCATGCGAAGGTACTGAGTATATTGACGATTTCCTTGCAAGTCGCAACAATGAACCAGTATGCCGCGTAGAATGTGAAGAATGTCCAGATCAAATAGATCCAGATTATACCTGTTGCGGAGAGCCAGCCACACGCTTTATAACAACAGATGCTGCAGTTGGCACTGATGCAAAGAAAAATAGTCCCGCACCTAAAGAAAAAGTTATTCTTGCTGATAACAAGGCAGAAAATAAAAAATCAAAAAAATCTCTTATTAACTTCTTGCCAGGTGAAGCATGATACGTGATATTTTTATTCCAGAAAAAGTTGGTACGTATTATCTATCACCAAAACGCATTATAGGATTTGATATAACCAAAACATACGTATACGCTTCACAAGTTTATTGCGCTGGCTCTTCTATTACGTTGGAAAAATTTTATCAAGAACAGATTGACCCTGATGTTACAAGATCTTATGTAGAACGAGTGAGCCAAGCAATTAGAGCAATTATGAGCCAAGCTCCTTATTGCGATGAAATGAGATCTTCTCTTTCAAGTACCTTAATTGTTTTTAAAGAATTAACATTACCGTTCTTGAATGCAGAAAAAATTTCCTTACTCTTGCCGTATGAAATTGAACAATCATTACCATTTTCATTACACGATGCAGTTGTTGATTTTATTACTACAAAGCAAACAGTTCAACAAGGAACATCAGACGTTATTGCTGCTGCTACCCAGAAAGAATATATTGCAGAGCAAATAGTTTATTTTGAACAAGCTGGCTACAACCCTACAACTCTCACTGTTGATCTTTTTGATCTTTATGGCCTTTATCGCCAAATTCCTTCTTATGCAACATCGGAGGAAACGGTGGCCCTTATTGATATAGAATTTAATATAACCAGAATTTGTTTTATTATTGATGGTCAATTAAAACTTGTGCGCACATTACAGCGCGGCATTGCAAATATTGCAAAAACAATGGCTCAAGAACTTTCTGCTGCTAATGGAAAAGCACTAGAAGATCTTGTCAGATTTGGTCTAGAAAAACATGACGATGCATCCTATACGACTGCTGCACAAAAAGCAATGCAGATGTTCTTAAAAGATATTCAGTTCACCTTGCAATCATTTATAACGCAAACAGGCTATCAAGAAAAAATTAATAAAATTTTATTACTGGGCCGAGGCTCTGAAATTAATAATCTTGAGCAGTTCTTTACTAAAAATTTGAGTATTGAAACCGTGCTTTTTGATACGAATGCTTTATTAAAACTACCAAATGTTTCAATAAAAACAGGCGTGCGTATTCCGCGTGCAAATAGCATAAGTTTATCTACAGCTTTCCCTACTACTATTACTGAAAGATTCAATTTACGCCAACAAGAGTTTGCTATTCCCTCAACCGTTACGTTTTACAAACAGTTTTTTGTAGCAGTTACTCTTTTTCTGTCAACATTCTTAATGCTCTTTATGCACAGCTATTGGCAAAAAAGAACGCTAGCTCATACGGCAACAGCAATGGAAAAAGCGGTAGTAAATAAACTTAATGAGCTTGATCTAACGGATAAAAAACAGTTTGCTACTGCTCTTGAAGATGCAGAGGAAAAAGTTGCACGAGAAGAAGAATTATGGTTTGGTTTTTCTCGTCAAACACGTTTTTCTTTCCTTAAAGCATTGCAAGATTTAAGCATTCTTATAGATAGAAAAGGCCTTGGACTTCAGCTTAAAAAAATGATCATTACCACCAATGAAATTACCCTAGAGGGTGAGGTCAGAGGATTTGAAGAACTAAAAACGCTTGAACGCGAATTGCGAGAATCAAAACTATTTGCCTATGTTCCTACACTGCAAGAGCTTAAATTTAATGAAAAGTTACCATTACGTAAAAATAATGAGGGACCTCAATGACGATAGTTAACCATATTAAAGAATTCATTGAGCAACTTGATGAAGCAGCTTTTAAGCGTTACATAGTTACCTTTTTTGCTCTTTTTTTCCTCTGCATAGGTTTTATTATATATCGCTACTATAGTGGCGTTTCAGTTATAAAAAATCGCATTGATACTATTAATAAAAAAAGAAAAGAGGTTAAAAATCTCTTAGAACGTTTTGAAGTTGTTAAAGTACAAAAAACGGAAGTAGATACACTTCTTGAAAAAGATGCAGCATTTAAAATTGGTGGTTATTTTGATACTATTATTAATCAACTAGGCATAGCCGGTAATCAAACTCGTGCTCCTGAAACTTCATCTGAAGAGCTAGATAATGGCTACACTGAAGTTAAGTTGTATGCAAGCTTTACCAACATGAATACACAAAAGCTTGTAGCATTACTTGACACACTTGAGCAAAATGAACGAATCTATACAAAAGAAGTTGAAATTTATAAACCAGATGTTGGCAAAACAATCAACATAAATATTTTAATTGCAACGCTTGAACCAAAAATTGAAACAACTGAAATAACGGAGTGATTATGCTAAACAAGCGTTTTATATTTCTTGTAAGCATAGTACTATTTACTACGCATGCATTAATGAGTACTGAAGAAATTTCTTTAAAAAAAGATGATTCAGTAAAAAAAACTCATACAAGAACTGGCAAAAAAAAAATTAAATTCGAGTTTACGGATAAACCTCTTGTAGATATTATCAATGAACTCGCACAAGAAAAAAAACTAAATATTATTCTTCCGCAAGGTGATCCTGTTGAAATAAAAACAAAGGTAACCTATCATCTTAAAAAACCTTTAACCCTTGCACAAGCATGGAAAGAAGTTATTTCACTACTTGACCTTGCTGGCTATACTATGCAGCCGCAGGGCACTGATATGCTTCTTATTAGAAAAGTTGATGATAATATAAAAAAACAAATTACTTCAATCTTTATTGATCAACCTCTCGATAAATTACCTGATAATGAAAACTTTATTCGTGCTGTTTTTTATTTGGCCAATATAAATCTTAAAAATGAGTCTAGCTGGGGGGATTTAAATCCCATATTAACCGATATGCTTTCAGCTAAAGCAAATATCCAGGTTGATAAAAAAACTAACGCTTTAATTTTAACTGACAAAGCAACCAATATAAAATCGGTTATGAAAATAGTTTTGGAGCTTGATAAAGGTGGCCCTAAAGATAGCATTGAAGTTATTCCTCTTTACTATACCTCAGCAGATGATATTCAAAAACTTTTTGATCAACTGCTTGCACCACGTCAACAACCAGTACCTGGTGCTCCTCCTGTGCAAGAGCAAGCTTCTTATTTTCCTAAAAATACAAGAATTATTGCATTGCCGCGTAATAATAATTTAGTAATTATGGGTACGCCGTATACTATAGATCTAGTGCGTGATTTTATTATTAAATATATTGACCGTCCTTTAGAATCTGGTGAATCAATTCTTCATATTTATGATTTACAATATCTTGATGCACAGCAATTTCAGCCCGTTTTACAACAAATTGTAAGTCCTGGGCAAACAGGACAAAGTACTGGACAGGCTGTAGCTCAAGGGCCTAAGCAATATTTCCAGGGCGTTATTATTGCTGCCGAAAAAACAAGCGAAACGGAACAGCTTGCACCGTCAACCGTAGGCACCAATGGTTCAACGGCTGGCGCACAGCCACAAGCAGAAACCGCAAAAGTAGGTGGTAATCGTTTACTTATTGCAGCACGTAAAAAAGATTGGATTCGCATTAAGCAACTTATTGAGGATCTTGATAAACCCCAACCACAAATTTCTTTAGAAGTACTTGTTGCTGATATAACTCTCAATAGCGATAAATTATTAGGCAGCCAAATGCGCAACAAACAAGGCTGGAATGATGCCATTTCACAAGGTGTTGATTGGCAAAGTGCACAACTTAACCAGCCTGTATTAAAAGCTGCACCTATAAATCCCGATGGTACCGGCGCTAGTGATATCTTCACTCAATTACCTGCAGATGCCCTTATGTCAAACTTATTGCAATTGAATGATCCTTTTGGCAATGGCCAAAACCTTGCATCAGTTATGACACCTGGATCTTTAGTATTTTCTTTAAAAGATTCTGCCAATAATGGCATTTGGAGTGTTTGGCAATTTATTAATAACTACACCACAGCAACGCTTATCGCTCAACCCTTTGTGGTTACCAAAAATCACCAACAAGCAAGTGTAACTATTGCACAGCAACGATTCGTTGCTGGTAAAGCAGATACCAGTAATACTGCCGTTAACGTTGCTAATGAATGGATTACCGCTGCATTTACTATTGATATTCTTCCTCATATAAGTAGCTCTGGTAATGTCAATTTACAAGTAGTGGTAAAAATAAACCAGTTTGCATCCTCTGATGTTACTAACAACACGCGCTTGACGCGCTTAGTACAAACCAATGCAAACGTTGGCGATGGTCAAATTTTAGCTCTTGGTGGCCTAACGCGTGAATCAACGGATGATGCTATGCGAGAAACTCCGGTTTTAGGAAATTTCCCCATCTTAGGATGGTTCTTTAAAGCGAAGCAAAAAATTAAGGAACGTAATAACCTTATCATTTTTATTAGACCAGTAATTGATAAAGAGATTGTCGGTGGTACAAGCAAATTTACTCAACGCAAACTTGCTTATGCTAAAGATAGTATTGATGAAAGTCTTTGCTTTGAAAATCTTAATGACCCTATTACGCGTTGGTTCTTTAAGCCTGATCCGTTCTATGCAAAAAATACTATTGATGAGTACAAACATATAACGCAAAAACATCGTGAGCCATCTGGAAAAGCTGAAGACGTGAAAGTTTTAGCTGAGCAATCTGTAGATAAAAAAACTATACGAGAGCTTGTTAAAAATGAAACAAATCCTTTATTAAATACGCAAGAAGAAAAATCTGTGCATATTGCCACCACAAAATCTTCTCCTGCACGCAAAGAACGTTCTGTGCAAGAGAAAAGAATGCATGATATTATTGCAAAAGAAGCTTCATGCCAAGACTTAAAACTATTACTTGAAGACGCAGAAAATCCTTTACTTGCTAATTCTCAAGCATAGCAAGAGCAAGTTCATCTTCAATCATAAGTAAGCGGTTATATTTTGCCAGGCGCTCACCACGGGAAAGTCCGCCAGCTTTTATTTGCCCAGCATTAGCACCAACAGCAAGGTCTGCAATAAAAGCATCATTGGTTTCGCCCGAACGGTGAGAAACTAAGGTATTAAACCCATGCTCCTGGCATAATTGAAGGGCTTGTAGCGTTTCTGTGATGGTACCTATTTGATTTGGCTTAATAATAGATCCTGTTGCCAATCCTTCGATAATACCTTGATAGATACGTGTTGGATTGGTTGCAAAAATATCATCGCCAAGAATTTGAATTTTTTTGCCCAAGGTTGCCGTCAATGTTTGCCAACCTTCAATATCAAAAGCAACAAGACCATCTTCTAAAGAAAAAATAGGATAATCTTGCACCCATTGACCATAGAGCTCAATAAGTTCTTGCGTAGAAATTAATTTGCCATACCATTCGTACGCTTTTTTTTGTTTGTTGTAAAAAAATGATGCTGCAGCATCAAGCGCAATTTTAAAAAGAGATTCTGCTTTAAGTGATTGTATAGTTTCCATTAATAGATCTAATGCTTGTCTGTCATCAGTTAATAATGGTGCAAAACCACCTTCATCGCCAACACACGTCAATAATTTTTTACGTTTTAATATATCTTTTAATCTATGATAAAATTCAACACCATATTCAAGTGACTGACGAAAATTTTGTGCTCCAGAAGGCACAATCATAAACTCTTGTATATGAAGTTTATTATCTGCATGCATGCCGCCATTAATAACATTAAAAAAAGGAATTGGCAGCATAACTGATTCATAACCTAATAACTGAGCAATAAATTCATACAACTCCATTTCATTAACTACTGCTTGCGCTTTAATAACTGCCATACTCGCCGCAAGCATACTATTAGCTCCCAGTTTACTTTTGTCATCAGTACCATCAAGTTGCAAAAGAATTTGATCAATAACAACAACATCAGGTTCTTTGCCAACAAGAGCTGGTGCAATAATTTCTTCTATAATTTGGATAGCTTTTGAAATTCCTTGGCCGTTAAAGCGATCACCGCCATCACGCAGCTCATGCGCTTCGTAAGGACCTTTTGATTTTCCAGCAGGAACCGCTGACGCAACAAAAAAACCATCATCTAAATAAAGATAGCATGCTATGGTTGGATATCCGCGTGAATCAAAAATCTCTCGGGCTTGAATTTTTGCTATTTTCATAGCTTCCTTTTTTGTTCTGTTTTGAAATTTGTTATATTATTTTTAATGTACTCTATCAAGAAATTATACTCAATAGTTCCTCTGAAAAATGTAAAGCTGAAATACCTTATACATTCTCGCTATAAAACAGTTTCTTTATAAAGCAAGCAACACCATCACGGCTTGCATCAAAATGCGGTTGAGGAAGATTTTGAGGGTCAACCCAGCGCCATTCAGCACACTTTTCTGGCTCCATGAGCTTCAGTTCACCCGTAAAATCTTTTGCAAGCAAAATAACTGATGCGTAATGCTTGCCAAACTCTTTATACGTCTCAAGGTTGTTGGTAATTGCTATTACTTTTGGATCATGAATAATAAGATTAGTTTCTTCTTTAATTTCGCGCACAGCGCACTGCTCAAATGTTTCGCCTAGCTCTAATTTACCGCCAGGAATTGACCAAAAGGGCGCATGGCTATTAATACGCTTGCCAACTAAAATCTTGCCGTTATGCTCAATAATTACGCCAATGCCAACGCGAACTATTTCCATACTTATTTTTTTACCGGCAACTTTTTCAATCCATATTCAAGAAGTTGCTTATCATCAACTGGCGTAGGACTTTCCATTAATGGATCATAACCATTTGCCATCTTAGGGAATGCAATAACTTCACGAATAGATGTTGACTCCGTTAAAAGCATAATAAGGCGATCAAGGCCGAGGGCTATGCCACCGTGCGGAGGAAAGCCAAGTTCTTGCGCTTCTAATAAAAAGCCAAATTTTTCTTTTGTTTGTTCATCAGATAATCCAAGAAGTTCAAAAATCTTTTTTTGTACTTCTGGTTTATAAATACGAATAGAACCGCCACCAAGTTCAATACCATTAAGCACAATATCGTACGCTCGCGCCTTCATATCATGCGGCTTAAGATTTTCCCAGCCCTCTTGTGGTGAGGTAAAAGGGTGATGTGCTGAAGACCACGATTTACTTTCTTTATCATATTCAAGTAATGGAAAATCAGTCACCCATGATAGATTTAAAACATTTTTAGGAATCATATCAAGAGCATGCGCTACCATTAAACGCAAGCGGCCTAAAAGTTCCCATGCCTCTTTATAGTCGCCAGCAATTAAAAATAATACATCACCATGCGCAAGGCCTGGCACTACCGTTCTTAACTGCTCATAAAAATCTGTCGGCAAAAATTTGGCAACAGGGGTTTCAATTTTATCTTCTTCTATCTTCATCCATAGCAAACCTTTTGCGCCAATTTCTTGTGCTCGGTCAACCCAACGCACGAGCTCAGAACGCGAAATATCTTTGCCTTGAACATAGATACCCCCAATTTTACCACCTTTATCAAGCACATCGCGTAAAAATTTAAGCTCAGTTTTTTCAAAAAGCTTGGTAAAATCTTGAATTTCCATGCCAAAACGCAGATCAGGTTTATCTGAACCATAATGAGAAAATGCATGATCATAGGTCATGCGCGATAGTGGTAATGAAATTGTTTTATTAAATAATTTTTTAAAAAGAAACGCAAAAAGCTGCTCAATTAAACTTTGCACATCCTGTTCTTTAATGAATGACATTTCAATATCAAGCTGAGTAAATTCTGGCTGACGATCAGCGCGCAAATCTTCATCACGAAAACAACGGGCAATCTGGAAATAACGCTCCAAGCCGCCGGCCATTAAAAGTTGCTTATAAAGCTGCGGAGATTGTGGTAGCGCATAAAAATAGGTTGGCTTGCAACGAGAAGGGACTAAAAATTCTCGTGCTCCTTCTGGCGTATTTTTTGTCAAAATAGGGGTTTCGATTTCATAAAAACCTTGGTTTTGCAAAAATTCGCGCATGGCAAAAATAACATCATTGCGCAAGCGCATACGCTCCTGCATATAGTTCGTACGCAAATCAAGATAGCGGTATTTTAGGCGCAACTCTTCATCAACATGCGATGCTTCATCAAGCATAAAGGGCAAGGTTTTTGCCTTATTTAAAATAGTCAGTTCTTCAACTTGAATTTCAAAATCACCAGTTTTTAAATCAGAGTTCTTGGTTTCTGGCGCGCGCTCAATAACGGTACCCTTAATTGAAATAACATATTCTGAGCGCAATGAATGGGCCATTTCATGTACTTTTGGATTTTTATCAGGATTAAGCACCAACTGCACTATGCCGCTACGATCGCGTAAATCAATAAAAATCAATCCGCCATGATCTCGACGTCTTGCAACCCATCCTGCCAAAGAAACTTCTTTATTCAAGTGGGCTTTATCAATCAACCCGCAACCGGTAGTACGTTCATAATAATGCATGAAAAATCCTTTTTAAAAGGGCTAAAAACCTACACTTAGTCTAACAAATGACATAGATTAAAGCAATAAGGGATGCTTAGTGCATCCCTTAAAAAAAAATTACTCAACTTACAATAGCTACCTTAAAACCTATACTCAATACCAATATTAATAGTATAAGCAATATTATCACCAAGAAGCGGATTTGCATCAACAGTAATACCCGTTACATCAGAGTTATCAATCAATTTTAAATCATCACGATTTAGTGGCATTCCCTTAATATCTGCATAATGACCACCCGGAACAAACATAGAACCAACTACATAAATTTTGCAGGCATCAAGCAGCGTAGCATCAATAAATGCATTCGCTTCCAAACCTAAATAGTTGCGTGCAAATTTAGTTGGTGAAGACATGCCAGTAGTAATATCAAAAGCACGTGTTTTTCTTTGCTGCCAGTATGCAATAATATTTGGGTTAATATTAAAATTACGATCGCCACAATCTTTACGCCAGTGCAGCCCTGAGCCAACCAAAATAATATTAGTAAAACCAGAAACTACGGATGGCAAACGCTCAACAACCTCATTTGACGTAGGCAATGAAAGAGGACGCGGCACCTTACCAACACCACCAAGCAAGAATACACTGCGCACGCGATAGCCAGAATAAATTTCTTGCAGCCCAACAAACCCTTTAAAATCCCCATCAACATTACTATCGTTAGGATTATCAAGATCTTTATTAGGATTTTCATCACCCGATGCAACACCAGCAGTCCATGCGATTTTCCAATTTCTTTTTTCACCAAATTTATAGGCTGCATCAGCAACGGCCATCCATCCTTTAAATTTATTAACTGATGGATTACGAAAACGATTAATATCATTATAAAGCGTTGTAGGAGCAACTTCACCAGGAGGAGTAGCTACACCTATTGGTCTGCCATTTTGTGATGCATCTTCAGCTGAAGTATTAACAAGTTGCTGAGCAGCACTATTAGCAACATAGCGCGTTTTGGGACCATTAGCTGCACCATTATGAACACGAGAATTTACTAAAATAACTTGTCCTTGGCTATTTTGAAACTCAACCATATTACGATCATAACCAGGAACTACTTGATGTCCAAAGTTTAATGCGGTATCAAAACCAGCTTCCCAATCTGAAAAGAATGTTTCACCCGCAAAACCAAGTGTTGCTAATTTTGCTCGTGCATCAGCATTAAATTCAACCATTTGCTCAGGAGCATTATTAAAAAGAAGATACGGCTCAAAAGCAAGACGCGTATTTTTTTCTTGAATAGGATACCAGCGCAATCTACTTGCTACTATAAAATCCATAACGCCTGAACCACGCTCTTGCACTCGTCTTCTGCCAAATTCTTGGCCACGAATTTTAAGCGCAGTGTTTGCCATGCTATCAGTCTTATTTTGCAAAATGGCGCCATATAAATCATACGCTAAATATTCTTTGGAAATATCACCTGAAGCTTTAAAACCAAATGCATATTGATCAATAACGTTATCTGAATAAAACCCCAAAATACGTGGGCCAACAGCATATGCATTACCTAAAGCAATACCACGGCCTAATTCAAAAGGAAATGCTCCTAGGGTAAAATAATGATCATTCTGAAAATGTAAATCTAATGCAGCATTAATATTAAATTTAAGCCAAATTTCTCGGATCCACACAACATGGCGCGTAATATAATGTTTATGATCACCAAAAACGGCTTCTAAAAGTTTCAAATTAGTAGGAGACGTTTGCGCTATACTTTCTGGATTTCCCCATACCCCTTTATTTCTGAAAGTAAGAAAAAATTCACTGACATCATGGCCATAGAATTTTTTTCCATACAATGTTTGAAAGTTGAAATCTATAGTATGGCGATTAACAATAAATTTATCTGATTGATTATTACGGTTAAGCAACGTTGCTCGTTTATAATAAAAACTTTCTGGCCTAAATTTAATTTGAGCACGCCACTGCGTATTACCCCAATCTATAAATAAATTATCACGCTTTGGAAGCTCACAGCCGCTATGGCATGAATTCCCCAATTGAGAATGATCAGTTGAATAAGAAAATAGTGAGGCTAAAAAAAGAGGTATTACTATACTAATATGTAAACGCGCCATGCAATCCCTTAGAGCACAAAAATATTAAATAATTACTACGCAACCGGACTGCTTCAGAAACAACTATCTTTTTTGGAAAGAGAAAGGAAAAATCCTATTAATGAATAGTACATACAGGTTAAAGTTTTTGCATAAATTGTCAATAAATTCAGGTATACTTACTATCTTTTTTTAATGCATCTGTTAGCCTTAAAAAAAATATTTTAATGGAATTATTATGACTATAAAAAAACCTCTTTTACTTGGTGCTCACATTTCTATAGCTGGTGGCCTTGAAAAAGCCATAGAGCGGGGCGAATCAATCAATTGCACATGCATACAAATTTTTACAAAAAGTAACCGTCAATGGTATGCAAAGCCCCTACAAAAAGAAGAAATTGTGCTCTTTAAAAAGGCAGCTGAACAATCTACTATTCAAGATATCGTTGTTCATGCAAGCTACTTGATTAATATCGGCTCAGCAGACAAAGAACTTGGCGCAAAATCAGCGTCTTCATTACAGGAAGAGTTGCAAAGGGCAGAAGCATTAGGAATTCCCTATCTTGTTTTGCATCCAGGATCACGCAATGATAGCCCCCTAGAGGAATGCCTAGAAAGAATTGCCAAAAATATTAACATTATTTTAGAAAAAAATCCTGGAAAAACTATGATCCTTTTGGAAACTATGGCTGGACAAGGATCAACTGTTGGAGATACCTTCGACCAACTAGCAACAATTTATAAAAAGATTGATCAAAAACATCGCGTAGGATTTTGTGTTGATACATGCCATTTGCTGGTAGCTGGCTATGATTTTAGAGATAAAAAAAGCTATGAAGCACTTTGGCAAGAATTTGATAAAAAGCTAGGTCTTAAAAAACTTAAAGCCTTTCACCTTAATGACTCAAAAAAAGATCTTGGCTCACGTGTTGATCGCCATGAAAATATAGGCAAGGGCAAAGTAGGGCTTGAAGCATTTAGCCTTCTTTTAAATGATGAAAGGTTTTTTGACATTCCAAAAATCCTTGAAACGCCCAAAGAGAGTCTAGCTGATGATGTTAAAAATATGAATGCGCTCCTACCATTGCTTGATAGCAAAACGCGTAAAATTCTTTCTATACCTCAGGAAAACAATAAGAAATAGTAATAGCCCAGCCTCATCTTACCGCTAAGAAGGAATTGTAGTAAAACAATTCGAGGTCTGAGCTATTACCAAAATACAGCAGTGTACTAACCATACTACCTTAGAACAAGTCTGCCACAGGAAAATTTCAAACTACTTCTAGTAGTACAGTCACCATTTTTCCCAAAATCAACAACAATTTCAACTTCTTAAAACAGCCACAAAAAAGCAACAACAAAAAAACCGCTTTAAAAGGGCACATTTATATATATAAGATGATTTTAATACAAAGCAACAAAAAAGCAACAACCTTGCGTTACTTCTTTAAATATGGACAAAAAGCCTTGCTTTCGGATTAATCCAAATAGCAATAAGCCAAAGAGAGAGGATTATAAACAATAGAAAAGATAAAGTTAAGAAAGTTATTCTATTCATCATGAATAAAACAGCTATTAGAAGCAAAAATAGTGATAAATAAAGCACAAAAAACAGTATTTTTTTCTTAGACCAACCACCCTGCTGCAAATATATGGAAAAATGATCAGGGCTACCATAATAAAATGGAATTCCTTTATAGGTACGCACAATAACTAAAGTAACAACCTCCAAAAGTGGAATCAAAAAAATAATAAGCGGCGTTATAAACCCATAAGGGTTATAGACCTCCCATTGTATTAAAAAAGGAATAGCAGCCAAAAAACCACCTATAAAAAGCGATCCCGCATCTCCTAAATAAATCTTAGCCGAAGGCTTGTTGTAATATAAAAAGGCAGACAAAGACCCTAAAAAACACAAAAGAAGTAATGCTACGTTATATTGCTTTGTAATAAGAGCCATAGCGAGCAACATTGTCGCCACGCATAATGCTATGGTAGTAGCCAGCCCATCCATAACATCAACCAAATTAAAGGCATTAATAATGGTTAAAATCCACAACAATGACAAGGGAAGAGTCCATATATTATTCAAAAAAAAGGTCTCTTTTAAATACAAGCCAGACTTTAAAAAGCCGAAGGCCGCTATAATTTGCCAAAAAAACTTTTGGTAAGGTTTAATGCGCACTAAATCATCAACAATACCAACAAAAAGCAACAACGTTGTGCCAATTAAAAAAAGTCCTATTTTATTATCATAAGGAAATACTATAGCAAGAGATGCTATAAATCCCATAAAAACGGCAACGCCACCCAAATAAGGAACAGGCTCTTTATGAACTTTTATACGGCCATCAGGCATATCTAAAATATTGAGCTTTTTTGCTAGAGCAGCACACAAGGGAACAAGATAAAATGTTAAAAGGAAAGAAATGAACCAAGAAATCCCAAGCCTCATAAACACAGAATCCATCAAAAACTCCTTTTCAAGAATATAATATTATGCATGTTGCTATTGAGCATAACACGAAAAGGATGAAAAGCTAGAAAGCTAAAAATATTAAACTATTGATTATTTTCTGCCTTAGTTTCAACAAAACACTCAACACGATCATCTATTTGCCAATCATTAAATCCATCAACTAAAAAGGCAAATTCGAATCCTGCATGAACATCTTTTACGGATTTGCGATCACGCTCAAGACTTTTAATAGGGCCTTCTCCAATTTTTTCTTTACCTCTCCAAATAACAACGCGCCCTTTATTTGAAAAAACACCTTCTTTACAATAAGATCCTGCAATAGTGCCAAGATTTTTTATGGCAAATACTTTTCTTACAACTGCTTCACCAGATTTTCTAGAAATCATTTTTACAGGTTCTTCTTCTTTGAGCATTACCTCAAGATCTTCAAGAAGCTTGTAAATAATATCAAAAAGCTTAATTGAAACCATATTTTTTTGCGCAACAACTACCGCATTTGGCTCTACTTTTACATGAAGACCAATAATAATTGATCCTGTATTGGCAGCAAGAACAACATCGCTTTCGCTAATTGCACCAACGCCAGAAAAAACGATATAAATTTTATCTTTGTGCTTAGCAGATATTTTTTCTATAGATTCAAGCAATGCTTCTTTTGACGATGTAGAGTCAACTTTGACAATAATATTAAGAGTATCTTCTCGCAAAGCTTTTTTCATCTCAAGAGAGGTATGCATATGAGAAGATTTTAATGCTTTAAATTTTTCTGGCGCAACAACTTCAAAAGAATCACCTGCATGCGGCATTTCATTAAATCCAGCAACTTGCACAGGAACTGAAGGGCCCACTTCTTTAATGCGAGTACCATAAGAATCAATTAAAGAACTCACCTTGCCATATGTTTGTCCTGCCGAAAAAAGATCGCCAATTTTTAACGTTCCTTTTTGACAAATAACCGTAGCAACAGCACCAAGGCCTTTTTGCAATTTAGATTCTAAAATAAAACCAGAAGCATGTTCTTTTGTTGATGTTTTTAAGTCCATCATCTGAGATTGCAATACAATCATTTCAAGAAGCTTATCGACACCAGTACCGACTTTTGCAGAAATCGGAACTACGATAACCTCGCCACCCCATTCCTCAGGCAAAAGATCATAACGAGCAAGATCTGCTCTAAGCACTTCAAGTCTATTTTTATCAACTTTATCCATTTTATTAGCAGCAATAATAACGGGAATTTCTGCTTTTTTTATTTTTTGAATGGCTTCTATTGTTTGAGGCTTAATACTATCATCAGCAGCAATAACAAGCACTGCTAAGTCTGCAACACGAACACCTCTGCCACGAATATTTGAAAAAGCTTCATGGCCAGGAGTATCAATAAAGACAACATCACCCTGAGGCGTTTCTGCTCTGTAGGCACCTAGATGCTGCGTAATGCCACCTTTTTCTTTTTGCGCTACGCGAGTTTTCCTAATAAAGTCCAAAAGCGTTGTTTTCCCATGGTCAACATGGCCCAAAACAACAACGACTGGCAGGCGGCTTTCCTCTCCTTGAGCAAGGCCACCAAATCTTTTTTCTTCTGCTTTTTTTACAGCATTTTGATAAATAAAGGGAATTTCATACAAGCCAAGAATTTTTTGTATAACTTCATGGGCAAGCATCTGATTTTTAGGACAGACAATGCCCTGCTTTAAAAGATTTAAAATTAAATCACTTGCAGGCTTATTCAATTTTTCTGCTAATTGCCCTATCGTCATTGACTCAACAATAAAGGGCTCCTGTACGGCAATGGTCTCAGACTCTTTGGGGGCAATTTCTTGTTTTGGTGTAGGAGGAATTATTATTTTTTCTTGAATTTTTTGATGCATATCTTTTTTTTCAGATTTTTTTTGAACTGGAGCCTGTTGAGGTTCTACCTTTTTAACGGGGATTTCCTCATCTTTTTTAAATTTTTTATCAATAAAATCAAGCGCTTCTTGCGGCAATGCAGACATATGGCTTTTCACCTCAAAGCCTTCTTTGCTGAGAATATCAATTAAATCTTTATTAGAAATGTTTAGCAATTTGGCAATTTCATATACACGCATTTATTTTTTTACTCTTGATTTTAAATAAACAGAAACACCACGTAATTTTATTTGCTCAGCAAATTAATCATCCCGAGAATGTTCTTCTTCTTGGTCAATGCTTGACTCAACAACATCCTCAAATGAAACCTTGGCTGGTTTTTTTTCGCTCTGAACTAAATTAATATTTAGCCCTGTTAGGCGAGAGGCAAGCAAAATATTTTGGCCCATTCTTCCGATAGCAAGAGATCGCTGATCTTCATCAAGCCAAACATTTGCATTATCACCAACAACTTCAACACGATTAACAAGAGCAGGCTTAAGAGCCTGAGCAACAAGGCTTTCCACAGAATCAGTCCAAGGAATTATATCTATTTTTTCGCCGCCAAGTTCTTTCAAAAGAGGCTTAATGCGAACGCCACCGACACCCACACAGGTACCAACTGGGTCTATATTTTTATCATTAGACACAACAGCAATCTTGGTTTTATAGCCAGGAGTGCGAACAATTTTTTTAATTTCAATAAGCTTTTCAAAAGCCTCGGGAATTTCAAGCTCAAAAAGTCTTTGAACAAACTCAGCCGAAGCGCGATCTAGAATAAGCTGATTATCATTGCGCGGTTCCTTAAGAACTTCTTTTAAAAGAGCTCTAATAGAAAATCCTACAACGCATTTATCTGTTGGCATAGAAAGAGATTTGGGCAAGAATGCCAACGCTTCGCCTATTTTTACGGTAACACCACCGCGCTCGCATTTGTGTATCACGCCATGAACAATAGAGCCCTGCTTGCCGATGTAATCACGATACACCGCCTCAGCTTCTATAGATCTGATTTTATTGGCAATCACTTGCTTTGCGCGCAAAATTTCAATTCTGCCTATAGGGCCATCAAAGCCAACCATTATCTCTTGGCCTAGCTGAGCGTCAGCATCGATGCCGCGAGCTTTTCTGAGCGAAATTTCAATTTCATCATCTTCAGGAGTAGAAACAACCTTTTTTTCAACCTTTACAACAAGGTCATCAGTTTTTCTATTGTGCTCAACCTGAAAAACGAGCCCAGGGTATTTTTTTTCATAGGCCGCTTTCATGCCTTCGCAAATAATAGAGCTTAAAAGGTCTCTATCAAGACCGCGCTCTTCAACAAGTTCATCTATAACCAGAGAAAGTTTCACGATGTGTACACCTTTATTCTTAAATAAATTCGAATGGTAAGTATTGTCTAGTGTATCAAAGATTAAAAAAAAGAAAAGAAAAGATCTTAGCTTTTAAAGCACTGGTTCTTTTATTCTACTTCGCCAGAAAACCCCAAGGCTTTTGAAGCCTGGGAATGAATGGCAAGTAGAACCCTTCGTAGCTTTAGCGTAGTAGGGTTTTGGCTTCGAAGAACTTCGCGCGAATCAACGGCCTAAAAACCGTTGAGCGCTTCGTTGAATAGCCATAAACTCTAAATTAGTTTTTTTAAGGTCTTATTATTATTAATATTAACTATATATAGTTATTTATATGATAATAATAGGCGAGCGCAAAATTGTGGATAACTTTGCCTTTTTTTCAAAAAAAACCTGGACTTTAGCCGTTTTTTGGACTTTCACAATTGTGGATAACCTGTGGATAACCTGTGGATAACTTTGTGGATAACTCAAGGATCCCCCTAAAAATAGCGTGCTATTGAGCTGTTTAAACGGTGCTGTTTTTGGTGCATCCATAGGAGCTTTTTCCCGAGATTTTCAAAAGTTATCCACATTTCATTCACAGGTTATCCACATTTCATTCACAGGTTATCCACATTTCATTCACACTTTCTATTTGTATTTTTTTGATGTGCTATAAGCGTGGTATCTTTAAAAAGCCTATTTTTATGAGGCTTTTTCAAAGAGAGTTTTTAGGTCGTGAATAAAAGTAGGAAGTTCTCGGGGGTTGCGTAGTATATAGGCCGGGTGAAAGGTTGGAAAAAGCTTTATAGTATTCCATGAAGAAAACTTCCCTCGCATCTGGGTCATTTTTACTTTTTGATCAAGTAAAGATTCTAGAGCGCTTGCGCCAAGTGTGCAAATAAACTGAGGGCGTATAATTTTAAGTTGCTTAAAAAGAAGCAAGTTCTTGCATGTTGTTGCCTCTTGAAGTGTTGGCGCACGGTTTCCTGGTGGACGACATTTTACAACATTGGTAATAAATATATCGCTTCGCTGTATGCCAATATGTTCAAGGGTTCTATTAAGAAGTTGGCCAGATCTACCAACAAAAGGCTTATTGAGTTCATCCTCTTTTTGGCCAGGGCCTTCGCCAATAATAACAACTTTTGCATCAGGATTTCCTTCCCCAAAAACAACATGCGTTCTACCGAGTGTTCCTAGGGGGCAAGCGGTGCACTGTTTATAGGGCGCGTAAAGTTGTTCCAAGAGGTTGTGCTTAAATTCTTTTATGCTCATATGTGTTTAATAAAATATTAACCTTTTAAGCTGCTAAGAAATATTTTATTAGTGTAAACCAATTATTGCTTTGTGCAAACTTAGTTTTTTGATATGAAGGATAAATTTTTCGCTCAGGAAAATAGATGGAAATGCCACGTGCTTGTGCTAAATTTTTTCCTGAAACATTAGCAATAACCATTTTTTCTAGTAATGCTAAAGCTTTTTTTATCTCTTCATGAAGATCATTTACTAGAGCTTTACCGCTTTGTTGATTAGTAAATTCAAATTTTTTGCTATTTGCTGCAAAGTTTCTTAAAAGATGATGAAGGTCAAGATAGTTAGGTTCATCAAAATAGGTGCAGTAAAGTTTGTGGCGGCTGATTTTTATGGCTTCTCGTACGGTATTGTTTTTTTGGATTTTTAATGCTTCAATCAAGTACTGTGCTATGCGATCTACACTCTGTTCAAGTGCTGTTGCGCAAGAAAGATCGAGTGCTGATTGCGTATAATCTTTTGTTATGTTGCCATATGCTGCGCCGTAGCATTGTACAATATGTTGCGCAAAAGATTTTTTATCAAGTGATCGCGTTTCAAATGGCTTTAATATAGTATAGTAATTATAGCCAGTGCCCAGTTCAACTTCTTCAGATGCAGGCATGAAGTCTGCAAAATCTTTTACAATGTTAGCAATTTCAAGCATCGCCATTAAGCAGGCATCAAAACAAATAAGATCAAATTTTCTACCGCCAAGAAGTGTGGAGCAAATTGTTCTAAGAGCATATTCTAAATCTTGATTACTTAAGTAATGCCCTGTTGAATCGTCAAAACAAATGCCGCGATGGTCAGGATAATACATCGCATGAATGTAATCAATAAATGGAATGCTTCTATCAAGTTCCAAGAGATTGCTTTCTGGATTAAACATAAAAAGAGGAGAAGGGTTAATGCTTTTGCGCGGGCCAAAATCGATAGCTCCCGATCCATGATTCCAAAGTACAAGAGCATAGTGCCGTGCAGGATAGTTTTGGATAGCCCATTTGCAACAATCAATTAACGTTGCAGGAAGGCCACTATCCATTTTTTGAGTATGAGGATCTTTTTCATTGGTTGCTATGTATTTATCTTTTTCAATGTAATAACGTTTTGTGATTTTTTTATTGCCAGCAATGCGCGTATCAAGTTGCGTTACAATATTTATATATTGCGTAGAACCAACATCCGCTTGTTGCTTTAAATTTTTACGGGCAAAAGGCGCAAGGTCATTATCGGCTGCCATGTAGGTAATAAAGGTCCATTCTTTTATAGCGCGCGCTTTTGTTGCATCGGCAAGAGCATTATTTTCTTGTGCTGTTTGAAGATCGGTAATTACCGTGCTGCTTTTAATAATATCATGTAATTGTTTATGCGGGCAAAACGTAACGTTTATATGCAGAATAAAAAAAAGTAATAAGGCGAGAGGGTTTATTTTATAATTTTTTATCATGAGATCCCCTTTTTTAAGATAGGTACGTTGTTAGCTTATGAATTTTGCCTCATAATTATCAAGTCTTTTTGAATAATAGTTGTTTTATGGTGCGTAATAAACGATATCCATGTCAAAAGAAACGTGATACCAAAGCTTAACTGAAAATCAAGAGAAAAAAGAAAGAAAGGATTATAAGCGAGTGTAGCTATGGTAACCGTTGTAATAAGATGGAGAGGATGAATCGGCTTTTCTAATAAAATGCCCAATTTATATATAAAAAATCCTAAAAGTGAGCGCGCAAAAGAAAGAGATGTCCAACTACAAAGAACATAGATGCAGGAAATAATAATAAGAAGAATTTGTTTTACTATAAATGAGAGTGGGATTAATGATAAAAAGAACTCCCAGATAGCAATAAATATAACAAGATGAAGGCCAGACCTGGCTAAATAATGGGAAATACCCCAATATTTAAAATCCTCTTGCAAGGGCGCAAGAGATTTTTTATCAAGTTCTTTATTACCAAAAAATAAAAGTGCTAGCCAGGTAAATGTTTCGCGTGAACATTTCTTTTTAAGGGATTTTAAAAGATAATCACGATATTCAAAGAGCCAGCGCATGAAGCTTTTAGATGGTCGAGAAACCTGCTTGAAAGTTTTGCTGCAGAATGTTCCTGCAATAGAATTTTTTAAAGAGTATAAATACATAGATTCTTGCTTTGGCTGCCTAATAACAATATTTTCAAAGGAGACGGTATCGGTTATTTTCACATCAGGCTTTTCTGGGCAGTACCATACAAGAGAATGCTGATTTGAGTTGATAGGAGCTGTTTTTTGTTGTGATATTTTTTCAATGCTTCCTGTAAAACGGTGTTTCAAGTAGCGATGATTGCATGTTGTATAATCAGTAATAGTAAGAGTACAATCAAATGTTTTATGTGCTAAATAGTGCTGAAATGCATCATAAAAATTAAGTTTCTTTTGATACAAAGAGGCTCCCGCAAGAACTGAGCAGCCGATAATAAGATAAAAAGGCATGCGCGTTGCATATGCTAATGCACTAGCAATAATAAATAGTAAGAAAGAAAGATAGAATATATGGTAACTATGCTGCAGCCAAATGCCAGCAATAAAAAAAATGGTAGCAGGTAAAAGAGGATGAAGAGCACTATTATTTTTTTGTAGTAACATAAGGGAGTAATAATTTTTGTTTAATTTTCTATAAGTATAGCATAAAATAAGAATTGATCGCAAAGTTAAAAATTAGCACTTGAAGGGTGCGAACCAAATTATACAAAAAGAGGAAATATATGAAACGCTTTATAAAAGTACTATTTTTATTACAAAGTATTAATATCACGATGAATTCATCACCTTTAGTAGCAATAAGATCAAAAATACCTTCTATTCTCGTTGATTTGCCCTATGCGACGGCGGATAATTTTACCCGAAGTCAAGTTTATCCAGATTGTGCTGATGCATACGCACTAGCAGAGGTGATAGAGCAACTTGCTTTAGTGCAAGAGTATTTGAAGCAAAAAGGTTTTGGTTTAAAAATATGGGATGCTTATCGCCCTCTTGCAGCGCAATATAAATTTTGGGAGCTTGTTCCTGATGAGCGTTATGTTTCAAATCCTGCAAAAGGAGGCGGCCGTCATACGCGTGGAACTACGGTTGATGTGACACTGGTTACTTTAGATGGTCAAGAGGTTGCAATGCCAACGGAATTTGATAATTTTACTGAGCAGGCGCATGCAGATTATCAAGACTTTCCGGATGTTATTCTAGCTCATAGAGAGATTTTGCGTGAAGCTATGGAGCGCTTTGGTTTTAAGGGTTTAGCAACGGAATGGTGGCATTTTGATCTTGTGGGCTGGCAAAAATATCCTGCACTAGCGTTAGATTTTGAAGATTTAGCGAAAGCTGAATACTAAAAAATATCAAGATTCAAATCAGAATATTCATTCTTTTTTGCTTTATAATTGCCAACAAAAGCGATCATGGCAGCATTATCGGTACAAAATTGTGCTTGCGGAGAAAAAAATTCTAAGCCATGTTCTTGGCAATATTCTTTGATTGCTTGTTTTATAAATTTATTACAAGCAACGCCACCGACAAATGTAACCGCTTTTACGTGAGGATATTTTTTTAATGCCTGCGCAATTTTAATAATAAAAATATCTTTTATAGCAACCAGCAAAGAGCTGGCAACTTGCTTTTTAAGTTCCGGAGTCAATAAAGAAGTTTGTTTTTTTTCTGCAAGATTATAAGCGCCCTTTTTTACTAAATCATAGAGCACAGCAGTTTTTAGGCCAGAAAAACTAAAATCAGGAGAATCTATTGATGCACGCGGATAATGAAAAAAATCTTGAAAATGCTCTTCTTGTGCTAGTTTTTCAATAATAGGTCCGCCAGGATAAGCAAGATTTAATAATTTTGCTATTTTATCAAAAGCTTCACCGGCAGCATCATCACGCGTTTGGCCTATAACTTCATAATCACCAAAATCTTTTACAAGATATAATGAAGTATGCCCTCCTGATGCAGTTAAACACAAATGAGGAAATGGTGGTGTATTATCTAAGAATGAAGAAAATGCATGCCCTTCTAAATGATTAACGCCAATAAGTTTTTTATGCTGCGCCCATGCGATAGCTTTTGCAAAACAGACTCCTACAAGCAGTGACCCAGGAAGGCCCGGTTTATTAGTTACTGCAATAGCGTCAATATCTGCCCAGGTTTTGCCAGCTTTATCTAAAGCTAATTGTACAATCTGTGGTATTTTTTCAATATGTGAACGTGATGCTACTTCGGGCACTACGCCACCATATTTTTTATGTAGTTCTGTTTGTGAAAAAAGTTCATTAGAAAGAACGCCATGTTCTTTAGAATATACTGCTGCTGCGGTTTCATCACATGATGATTCTATACCAAGAATAATATGATCTTGCACGGTAAGTTTCCTAGACTATTGGTTTTCTTGTATTAAAGGGCATGGAGAGCATTCTATTGTTTGCATAAGGGATTGAAGCAAGATTTGCTTTTTTGTGTAAAAATTTAAAATCAAGCAAAGAAAGTTTCATTTTATCTGCAAGGTCATAGAGCATTGCTTTAGTAATCGATTCTTTAAGCTTAATAATAGGAAGCTGTAGAATGTTGCTTTCTTTATGCCACGGCATTGGTTGGATCTTTTCAACAACGTTTGGATTGATAAACGTAATAATAGTATTATCAGGAATTTTTATACTTTTTTGCTTGGATATAACTTCTTCTATAGACCATGTTGAGGTGCCATCATCAAGTATAGTGCGGGTGAGTTTAAAAAAGCGATACGGATGATCTGGGCTTGTAGAAAGAGATTCTACCAAGGTATTTTCTGGTAGAGCAAGATAATCAGTAATGAGGACATACAGTGTTTCTGGTTTTTCCTCTTCATACAATTCAAAATGGGCTTTATGTGAATCACCAGTGGTTTCCACCTTTGCACTATATTCTTTGCCTTTAAAAAGAATAGGAAGTTCAAGTTCTCTATCAATAGAAACGTTAAACTGAATTGATCCTAATAAAATAACGCTCTTTGGCATGGGGAATGAGGTATTGGCGCAAGTCCAGCTGCAAAAAAATAAAGGGAATAATGACAGTATTTTTTTCATAAAGATTCCTTGCAATTGGTATTTTTTATTCTTTATTCTTAGTGTATACTATACTATACGATTCGCAATTGCTTTTAAATAAAGACTTTCTATGAACTCTTTTGTTAATTTTTTTAAAAAATATCTTATACAAGACCCATCGCCTGAGCGCTTAGCCCTTGCTGCATGCGTTGGCAATTTTATAGCATTTTCACCCTTTTTGGGCCTGCATACTGCTATGGTATTTTTTTGTGCATGGGCTTTTCGGCTTAATTTTCCCATTATGCTGGCAGTTTCTATGGCCATTAATAATCCTTGGACCTTAGTGCCCGTGTATCTTTCTGATTATATTTTTGGTTATTGGCTTTCTTATTCAGTATTTAAGTTTAATTTTTGTTATCTGAATGCCTTAATTATGCAGTTTGTGAATGTAATGCCAGTTTTTGTAGCCCATGTTCTTGAAAGCGCAATACAGTATATTAACTATTCTTTTGAAGTGACTTTTGGCTTGCCAAAGCCCTGTATTTGGTCATTTTTGATAGGAGGCAATATATTAGGACTCGTGACAAGTCTTATGCTTTATCCTATAATAAGAGGACTTTTTGCTAAATTAGCACGTGAATTGGAAGTACCTAAGGCCTTATGAAAATTATTGCACAAAATAAAAAAGCATTTCATGATTATTCTATGGTTGATACCTTAGAAGCAGGTATTGTACTGAGCGGTGACGAAGTAAAATCTATTCGCGCCGGCCATGTTTCTTTGGTTGGTTCATATGCAACCATTCATCAAGGAGAGCTTTTTTTACTCAATTGCAACATTTCTGCTTATAAACAAGCTTTTGAAAAGCGTGATGATTTAGCAACGCGCAGCAGAAAGCTGCTTATCCACAAACATGAGCTTGATAAAATTACCGGCCAAATTGCCCAAAAAGGCATTACGGTTGTTCCTTTAAAAATTTACTTGAATGAAAAAGGCCGCATTAAGGTTGAGCTTGGTATAGCTAAACATAAAAATGCTCCTGACAAAAAGAAGGCGCTCAAAGAGCGCGATATTAAACGAGAAACTTCTCGCGAACTTAAAAAATTCAGGTAAAATCTACTATGCGCTCATCCCGAGTGATTTTGATGAAATCAAAATTGTATCGAGGGATAAAGGTCTTGACATTAAGCCTATTTTTTGTTACTATTTGAATAGAAAAATCATTGAAATTTCCTGGGGGCGTCAAGGCTTCGACGTGCTCTTGATAGCTCAGAAAGCATGCCAAGTTTCGGCTGAGAACTTGTAAAAAAGCAGTCAAAATAATAAATGCAAACCAATTTGGTTTCACTCCAGCTGTAAATGACGCTGTTTGGGCGTAATTTAAGTTAGAGCTGGTCACAATGCGTTTCTGCCCGTTGCGTGACTCGTATAATAATCGGTAGGACTTTTCTTGCGAGGGTCTCCAGCAGTGTAGCAAGGATCGTATCACGGAGCTGGTTCTTACACTAATCTGTGTTTTTGAGGTAGTGTATGAATAGAATCAAAAACTAAGCATGTAGCGTTTTGAGTTTGATATTGTGCGGACATGGGTTCGATTCCCATCGCCTCCACCAGTCTACGCTTATCCGGGTCTTCCGACTCGGCAAGCTTCGACTGGCGCGGCCAGTTTTTTAAAGGATTGATAAAAATTATTTTTGGCAAGAGGAAGCGAAAGCTGCCCGGCATGGCCAGTAGCTGAGAAATTTTATATTTTTTATAGATTTTAGTACAAAACAAATATTCCGTTTCGCCTGAGTTTATCGAAGGCGTAAACGTCTTTATCCATACCACCAACTGTAAAAATAGTGCCTTGCAAGTAATCCTAATCCAAACCAACAGGCATTGTACATAATATTCGTAGAACTACTCTGCTTTGCTTCTTGACCGAATATTTGACGAACAGCATTACGAATATTGTCTGGTGTTTTTTCTTTTAGATTGTTAAGTTTTTGTGTTAAATCAGTTATTAAAAGTTCTCGTGCTTTTTCTTCGCCAGAGCCAATCAGCTGCGCAAGCCCTTCAGGATAATTTGCTTTATGCAAAGCCTCTTCTAAAATTCCTTTGTGTGAAATAGCCTTTTTGAACTCTTCAATATCTTTGTTAGAAAAGACATTAGTTTTTACCCCTTGCAAAAAAAGCTCTACAAATGCAGCTTCATACTCAGATTGTTGCATGCTTGCTGGTAAATTTCTTTGCCATTCTGTTACGAGCGTGCTGAAATTGGTACGCGTATTTTCTTCTGCCGTATTTTCTGTATGCAAATAACTATCATTCAGCGTTAAAATAGTTTGTTTTTGCATGCTATGTATATATACAGAAGTAATACAAAATAGCATGCAAACAGTATGTTTAATCATTACGCGTTAAGCACAATCAGATTTTTTAGGCCAAAGCAAATTAGTAAGATATGAAGCGCTTGCAGTAAATGGCGTTGTAACATAGCTGCTGATGCTTTCCCAGCTTGATGAAGCATCAGTATTCAAGTGATGTGCCGCTGCATATTCTTCTAATTTTTCTTTAATGCTATCGGGTATATGGTTTGAGTTTTCAAGGAGTTTAATAATGAGCTTTTCAATTTTTTGTTTGATGAATGGTGGAAGGTTTTCTATTTTTTCATGGAAATCTTCAATTTTCTGGCCAATTTCTGTTTCTGTTAACTGTGCAATGCGCATTTCTATGCGTTTGCGGATAAACTCTCTGAATTTATTGATTAAGTCAATTTCAACATCGCCAATGAGTTCTACTAATGCTTCTTCAAGATCTGTTTTTTCAAGGATACTTTCTAGAGCACCTTTATTGAAGATACGGCGCAAATATTTAGTTTCTCTGGTATGAAAATCATGTTCAATAGCAGCAATTAAATAAACAAAAAACTGCTCTTCATACTCAAGCTGTGAAACTGTTTTTCCACGTAAACTTTCTGTCCATCTTTCAAGCGCTGCATATACTAAACCAAGTTCTTCACTGACATGCTCCGGTTTGTGTGCTGCAAGATAGCCGCCATCTATAGTTATTTTTGTGCTTTCAGATTTTTTTGCTTTTGTTTCAGCTTCTTGGCACAGGATGCCATTTGTTATAATAAAAGCGAATATATAATATTTTTTCATAAAACTTTCTCCTTAATTTTTATGTCAAAAATAGTTCGTTACCACTCTAATATTCATAATTAGTATATGTCAAGATTAGGGTTAATAACAAAAAAGGGCCCCTTAAGGACCCTTTTGATTTTAGAGTTTTATCATGTAGTATTTAAGGCTTTTTTGTAAAAAAGTTGAAAGGATTTATATCTATATTGAAATAGTTGGTAGTAAGCCAGCCTAGACCAAAAAATGCTGAAATGCCAGCTGACCAGGTCAATGTTCGTCTGCTTGGTATTAAATCTTGTTTGCCAGGAAGTTTGCTGGCTATTTTTGAGAGGCATGAATTTTCTTGGTTTTCCTTTTTTACAAATTGACTAAGACGATCTGGATGAAGGTTATTCAAGAGGCTTGCATCTATAGCTGCAGGAAGGTTTTCAGTTGGTAGAAGACCCAGTTTTTGAAAAGCTTGTATAGTGTGCGGATTTAATTCCATAGATTGGCTACCTAGTGTCATGGTAACGTTTTGAACTTCAAGTTTTGGAGTTTGATTCTCCTGAGCCGTTACTACCCCACTTGCTAAAGCAACTACAATGCAAACTATGCGACGTGTATATTTCATAATTAGGTCCTCTTTTTTAAACATTAAACATAAAATGCCAGTCACATTCTAGTACGTAATAATCAGTTTTGTCAAAAAAATAGAACTATTTAATCAAGAAATGTTGATTTTATCCACCAGCAAAGGCCTATGAGGGATGCAGTAAACCCTGCTGTTAGTGCATGTGATCTCCAGCCAGGTTTAAACCAGTAGTAATGCGCATTGTATGATTGCACAAAGTTAGTAACATTATGATCTAGCTTTGCAACATGTTTTAGCTTTAGATAATTAAGTTCTGTTTGTAAAAAATCTTTTGTATATGCATTACCAAATTTTGTTAATCTAGTATCAAGGCTAATGTATTGCTGTTTTTTAAGAAATTCATTTTGTTGTTTAAAGAAATCTTGTAATACATTATTATTGAGAGACTGATGCTCTTTTTTTGTTAACCTTTGTTGTTCCAGAGGATCTATTTCTTTTTTTAAAGGTTTTTGCATTGCCCCTAATGGCGCATAAGAACAGCTGAGTGCAATAAAGAGTGCCCAAATATATACCATAAATATTCCTTACTTATATAACTATTGTTAAAAACTTTATACAAATTGTAGGCTTTCATAAAACTTTGTCAATTACATAGTAGTATGCAAAAATGGGACACTTTTTAGTTGCCGTCCGAATACTTCGACCCATTCGACAGGATCTCAGACTTCGCATAAAAGCTGCGTCGGGCACGGCAGGGCAGGCAAGCTAAATGGCCTTTAGTCCCGAGCAGCTGCAAAGCTGGCGAGGGGTCAGTACGAACGGCCTAAAGTGGTATTTTCTTTTCCGTTCGCCCTGAGCGAACGAAGTGAATCGAAGGGTAAAAAAAGGAGTTAGTTGATGAAGATAGTATTTTTTGAATTGAACGAACAGTTTCATGATTCATTAAAACAAGCATTCCCGCATGATGAACTATTATTTTTCGCAAATCCACTGCCGGAAAAAATACCAAATACTATAAAAGATGCAGATGTTCTTTCCATATTTATTTGTTCACAAGTTGATGCTGCAATTTTGCAACAATTTTCCAAGCTTTCATTCATTGCCGTGCGTGCAACGGGCTATAATAATGTTGATATTAAAGTAGCACAAAAACGCGGTATTAAAGTATGCAATGTACCTTATTATGCAAGCCAAACGGTTGGAGAATTCACCTTTGCACTTTTGCTGAGTTTATCGCGCAAAATTAATCGCGCATATTATCATGTTGTTTACGAGCGGTCTTTTTCTATGGATTCATTACAAGGCTTTGACCTTGAAGGTAAAACGTTAGGCGTTGTAGGAACTGGCAATATTGGCAAACAGGTAATTCGTATTGCCAAAGCATTTGCCATGAACATTATTGCCTGCGATGCAAGGCCAGATACAGCGTATGCACAGCAGATGGGTTTTGCCTATTGCTCGTATCAAGAATTATGCGCGCAAGCAGATATCATTACCTTTCATGTACCGCTCATAAAAGAAACAAAACATATGTTTAATAAAGAAACATTACCGTGGCTAAAAAAAGGCATTTATATTATAAATACGGCGCGTGGTGGCATTATTCAAACAGATGCACTAGTGCAAGGGCTTGAGCAAGGTATTATTGCAGGCGCCGGGCTTGATGTTGTAGAAGAAGAATGTTACATGCGTAATCCAGCAGCAGTGCTTACGCACCATGCAGATGCGCATGAATATAAGGTTATGCTAGAGAATGATTATTTAATACATCATCCGCGTGTTATTATAACGCCGCATATAGCATTTAATTCTAGAGAAGCGGTTGAGCGTTTAATTAAAACGACGATTGAAAATATTAAAGGGTGGCACGCTGGTACGCCATGCAATCTTATTAATGAACAGTAAACAAAAGAGGGACCCGGAGAGGATCCCTTTTTGTAAAAAATCTAATTAAAATTAATTATTAAATACGTAAGCTTTGAGCAAATAAGCAGTTCCAAGGAATGCACCGAGGCCAAAAGTATACATAGCTTTTTTGCCTGGTCTAGTAAATGAGATAGTGATTTTGTTTGAATCTGTTATAGGTTGCATGCTTTGCTTATCTTGATCAGACGTTTCTGATTTTCTAACGATTACTACATTGAGTTTTTTTTCTACTTGATTTGCAAATTCAGTAAGAGCTTGGTTTTCTGTACCGCCCAAATGAGCGTTAGTTACTTTTGGAAGAATAGTATTAAAGAGGTCCATGACTCTTGGATCGACTTGACCAAGATCATTTTGGCCTTGATTTTTCAAAACGCTTGTTAACCATCTATTTTTTTGTTCACTAAGAACATTTTCTTCATTGCTAAGCGCGCACTCTTGATATAGATTTTTATAATATTCATCAATATCGCCAGTGAGATTTTGATTTACTAGGGGGTAGTTAGTAGATTTTCCTGTGGCATGCGCTAAAACTTCTAGTTCAGCGACAGATCTAATATCTTTGAATCCAGCGATGGAGCCCGGGTTTTTTATTTCTTTTTCAACTGCTCTTCTCGTTTGTTCATTAAGTATTTCAAGAAGAATGTAATTGGTAGGTGTATCTTCTATTTGCTGGCCTCTTAGGAATTGATCTATAGCCAATTCATTTTGTTTTTTGAGTCTTTCTGCAAAATTGCTTAGTAATGTAGCAACAGCACCTTGTTCAATAAAATAATTGTTTTCTTCCTCTCGATTTATTACAAAATCTTTTTGAGGATCAAGTGATAAAAGCGCTTGGGCACATTCTGCAGAGACGGAAAATTGTACCGGAAGACCTTGTGTTTCTGTAAAATCTGGTACTTGATCGTCATTACTTTGGTGACTGTTTTGGTTATCTTGATGACGACTGTCTCCGCTACCAATGCTTTGGAAATCTTCCATAGCACTCAGGTTGCCACTCAGTAAAAGCGCGGTAAGTATAAGGGAAAGTAGATTTTTCATAAAATTCCTTCTTTTTTTATTAATTTTTTTTCATGGGAAACGACTGCCATATTTTAGTACATATTCATGTATATTGTCAAAATTAAAAAATGGTTGCAAATTATCAGAGGTGGTATATTTTTTTGTATATAATCTAAGGGCTTATCCATAAATTATTAATTTCGTTCGAATGCTTCGACAGGCTCAGCACGAACGACTCTAGGGTAAGCATTTTAACTCCGTTCGCCCTGACCCCTCGTCAGCTTTGCAGCTGCTCGGGACTAAAGGCAATTCGAGGGGAGCCTGCCCTGAGCTTGTCGAATGGGTCGAAGGGTGCGAACGCAGAATATGTTTTTTTGGGTCTATGGATAAGCACTAAAAAAAAGGATTTTTATGAATAACAAAACATTATCATTATTTTTAATACTATTTTTTTCTATTCATGCAGATGAGCGGGTTAATCTTATTGAATCAATGTTTGTGACAAAGAATGTACTTTCTATCCGTGCCTGCAAAGAGCTACGAGATCTCTTTTTAATACAAGATTTTATTGTTGAATATAATGATCCTGAAATTGATTTGCGTCAATTGCCCTATTCTGTAATTACGCTTCCTTTTGTAATGCATATGCTCCCTATTGTATGGCAAATGGATAAAACCTATGTGGTGGAAAGTATTGATGCGGATTTGTATGCATGCTTGCCATCGCTCAAAAAAGTTTTTAGACTTTTTTACCAAAAAATTAATTGGCAAGGTTCATTAGAAGCGCGTGAAATTATTAAAAATTCCTATAAAGATTCTCCTTTGTATGCGCAGAATGCACGTTCCGTTATTATTCCTTTTAGTGGTGGCGTTGATTCTGTCTATAACTCTTTAGTGAATCTTGATAAAAAGCAGCATCTTGTTTCCATCTGTGGTGGCGATGTGCCAACAGGTATGCCAGAATTAGTTGTATCCTTCAAACAACATTGCCAAGACTATGCAGAGCGCTATAATTTGCCGTGGAGTGTTATTCGTTCAAATTTTGCGGGCATTTATAATGATGCACATGCCGTGAATCATTCAATTATTTGGACGTTAGTAACGCAAGGATTGAGCTACACAAGCCTCATGCTTCCTTTAATGATTGCCAAAGGGATACCATTTTGCTTACTTGGTTCTGCAAGTGTTGCAGAGCATCCATGGCCGTATGGCAGTCATCCTTTAATTGAGCATACGTTATGTGCTGCAGGCTGCTATTCATTCCATTTTGGTGGTGAATTAACGCGATCGCAAAAGTTAGCAGCTATTAATGAAATCTGCCAAGTGCGCAATATACAAAAACCTGAGCTCAGAATCTGTTGGTCAAAAATACTTGAACAAAAAAATTGCGGCATATGCCCTAATAAATGTTTAATTACCATGCTGTGTCTTTTAGTGGAAGGATATAGCTATGAAGAATTTGGTTTATTCTTGCCGCATGCAGAACTTTTTGAACGCATAAAAAATACGTTACTAGAACATCCTCTTGACCATGACACCATTTTTAAGTGGGGTGTAATTCAAAAAAGAATTGCTTTTCTTGAACCAAAAAAGATACCTTATCAAGAAGATGTACAAGAGTTTTTATCATGGTTTAAAAATCTTGATCTATGCGCATTACGTGATAAAAAACTTGAAAATACCTATGCGCCCAACGTAAAAGAAGTTTTTGCTTCTTTATGGAACGCGAGTATGGAAGTAGCGCATAAACGCTTTAATGCACTGTTTTCATAAAATAAGGATATGGTTGTGAGAAAATATGTAATGTTATTTATTTTTTGCGCAAGTCCATTAAGTGCCGCAGTGCCGGTATGCAACGTGCCGCAACAGTATCAACAAGAAAGAAAAGGGCCACTGGGGCAACAGTTGCTGAATGCTGCAAAAAAAAATACGCCAACATTATTCAGATCATTATTAATGCAGGCAGTAAAAACGTATAAGGGTAATAAAGAAGAATTTTTTAATGTTATAAATATGCGTGATGAAGATAGCTTTAACATTATCCTTTACGCATCATTAATTAATGATCTTGAAAATTTAGCAATCATATTTGATGCGCTTGAAGAATTTTATAAAAATGATCCAGAGGGAGCCTTTGAATATCTTATAACGCGTGATAAGCGAGGACTTTCTGTTTTAGGTCTTGCAGAATACGGTGCAGATCAGCGTATTGTTGAACTTATTTTAATGCGTGCGATGAATCTTATTGGGAGCAATAAAAAACTTTTTTTTAAATTTATCACTGCTGCTGACCATGAAGGAAATAGGCCGCTCGGTGATGCTGTTTTTGATGCAGAATTTAGAAATGTTGAAATGATGGTAAAGGTAGCAGCACATATTTTAGGTAAAGATTCACCAGAATTTAAAGAGTTTTTGAATGTTGAAGAATCATCGGGAAATAATGCTTTATCCTATGCACATAATATTCGCATTAAACTTTTTTTAGAAAAGTATGGAGCAGAAATGCCGGTCAGTAAAACACGATTAAAAGCTGCAAATGTGCAAGCAGAAAAATATGGCCTAGCATTAAATGAAGCAAGTAATCATTATGATTTTAAAAAATTTAAAGAATTGCTCAGCAAGGCGAAAGATTTTAAAGAAGATGATTATGCAGCGTTTACTTACTTTTCTGCACGCAATGGCGCAGGATGGAATCCTTTTATTAATACCGCAGCAGATGGCCAATATAAATATCTTAAAGCGTTACTCAAAACAGTAGATTCTATTTTTGACAAAGAAGATAAAGAAACAAAATCGCTTCTTTTGAGTAATGCTGATTTTGAAGGAAGAACGCCTTTGCATTTGGCAATTTTAAGAAGACACTGGCATGTAGGGCATTTGCTCATTGACACGGTTACTCGTTATGCCATTAATAAGCCATTTTTATATGCTGTGTTGAGTGTGGCAAATGAACTGAATGGCTTCACGCCCTTTATTAATGCTATTTATGCAAGTGGTCAGTTTGATGATGATGTATATGATTTTATTAAATTTTTTATTGAACGAGCAGAAAATCTTTTTGGCAGGGATTCGCGTATGTTTTATCTTTTTTTAAATACGCGCGATTATAATGGCTGGAATCCCCTTTCCTACGCTTCTGATGATCAACTTAAAAAATTATTAAAATCTTATGGTGCTATTGATACACCAATGCCTCGCTACAAAGGAGTTGGCAAATTTAAAAAACTTGAGCTAGAAGGTGATATGTAATAGTTGCTATGAATGGTTTTTATAAAAAATCTCTTGAAGAAATTTTTGATCGTTTTGCAACAAATCCCGAGAAAGGGCTTTCAGGAAAGCAGGTTACTGAATATCAAAAAAAATATGGGCCTAATCTTATTGCACAGGCTTTGCCAGAATCACTTTTCATTCTTTTTTTACGCCAATTTCAGAGTCCTTTAATTTATATTTTGCTTATTGCGGCGTTGCTTATCTTTTTAGTGGGTCAATCGTTTGATGCGTTTGTTATTAGTGGTGTTCTTTTTTTTAATGCCATTGTAGGAGCTATTCAAGAAGGAAGAGCAAAGAAAATTCTTGAGCGCTTGCGCACCTATTTAGTGTCAAATGTTGTGGTACTGCGTGATGGTGATCGTATTATTGTGCCAGCTGGAGAGCTTGTTCCTGGGGATATTATTATTGTGCAAGAAGGAGAAAAAATTCCTGCAGATGCTCGGTTGCTTGAAGCGCATAATATATTGGTTGATGAAGCAATGCTCACTGGAGAATCAAAAAGTATTGAAAAGCAGCCAGGTGTTTTGACTAATAATGTACTTATTTCTGATCAAACTAATATGCTTTTTAAAGGTACGTATGTATTTTCAGGTTTTGCAAAAGCAGTTGTTGTAGCAACGGGTCAAGATACAGAAATTGGTCGCATTGGCCGGGTATTGCAAACGCTTGAAAGTGAGATGCCACTCAAAAAAGAAATTGATACCCTTTCTCAGTATATTTTATATTTCATTATTGGCATGTGCTTTTTTTTATTACTCGTTGGTTTATGGCAAGAGCGTACCTTTGCAGATATGCTTGTTATGCTGACAGCACTTTTTATTTGTGTTATTCCAGAAGGTCTTCCTGTTATTATGACTATTACGCTTGTTGCAGGAGCGTATCGTATGGCGCAAAGCAATGTATTAGTAAAACGATTGCAAGCAGCAGAAGGCTTAGGCAGAGTTGATATTATTTTAGTAGATAAAACAGGAACGCTGACAAGAAATGAAATGGTGGTGAGTAAAATTTTTTGCCAAGATGCTCTCTTTACCGTTACCGGAAAAGGATATTCGCCACATGGAACTCTTGAATATAATGGCAAGCCGGTAGAGAAGGTGCCAGAAGCAGCTCGCTTAATGGCTCTTGGTGCAGCGTTGCTTAATGAATCAGAAGTAGAATATAAATCTCACCTTTCGCAATTTGTTATAAAAGGTGATCCAACGCAAGCAGCACTTTCTATTTTTGCTCAAAAATTAGGATTCAATTCTCTTGCGCTGCATAAAGAATATCGAGTTCTTTATGAATTGCCATTTCAGTCAAAAGAGCGTTACCAAGCGGGTATTTTTGAAAAAAATGGTGAAATATTAGTATATATTGCAGGAGCTCCTGAAGTTATTATGCAAAAAACTATTAACAATACACCGCAAGCATCAGAGGCTTTATTTGCAATGCTCAAAGAAGGTTTTCGTGTTGTTGCTTTTGCCTACAAAAAATATATGAGCAATGAACTTCCTGAAGATTGGCGCAAAAATCCCGCAAAATTATTTAATGATAATCTCTTATTAGGAGGCTTTTTCGCTATTCAAGATGCCATTAGAGATCAGGTAAAAGAGAGCGTTATCAATGCGCAAAAAGCGGGAATAAAGGTAGTTATGGTAACGGGTGATCATAAACAAACGGCATTGTTTGTTGCTCGTACGGTAGGTATTTTTAAAGAGGGAGATGCTGTTCTAGAAGGTAAAGAATTAGAAAATATGACCGATGAAGAATTATTAGCATTATTACCAAAAGTAACCGTCTTTGCTCGTGTTATTCCAGAACAAAAATTACGCATTGTGCAGCTGTTGCATAAAAAAGGATATCTTGTTGCCATGACCGGTGATGGTGTTAATGATGCGCCATCGTTAGTAGCTGCAGACCTTGGTATTGGCATGGGATTAATTGGTACAGAAGTTGCAAAAGAAGCGTCAGATATAATTTTGCTTGATGATTCATTTGCAAGTATTGTTCTTGCTATCAAGCAAGGACGGCATATTTTTGCAACGCTACGGCGTGTAGTAAGTTATTTTTTTACAACCAATATGGCAGAAATTCTTATTGTTTTTTTTGCACTTATTTTTAATCTTCCACTTCCGCTTTTGGCAGTGCAGATACTATGGCTTAATTTAATTACTGACGGTTTTTTTGATGTTGCTTTGGCATTAGAACCTGAGCATGAACAATCGAGTATGATGAGTGAAACTCCTGCCAAGCTTGAATATCTTGTTGATTGGAAAGTTTTTTTTAAAATGCTGTATCTTTCTATTCCTATGGCACTCGGTTCTCTTACTATTTTTTATTATTATCAAGATAATCTTGCTCTTGCACGAACAATGACCTTAGTTGCTATGGCGCTGTATCAGTGGTTTAATGCATGGAATTCGCGCTCTGAAAAATATTCTGTTATCACGCTAGGTTTTTTTTCAAATAAATGGCTTATTCTTGCAACATTTTTTGTATTTGCTTTACAATGCATTCTTTTATACGAGCCGCATGCGCGTATGCTTTTTAAAACAGTACCACTTTCTTTTGAGCAATGGTTGCTACTTTTTGCTTGCAGTGCACCATTATTTATCCTTGAAGAACTACGAAAAATGGTCGCAAATCTTATCTTTGAGAAAAAATAGATTTGACGAATATAAATAATGTAGTAGGCTAAAAAAAGTTGTAAGAAGGCACTTTTTTAGCAATTGCAAAGGATTTATCTATGAATAAAAAAATACACTACAGTTTATTAATGGCAGCATTGGTAAGCACATCTTGTTTGGCAGAGCATGCAGTAAAATCTGACATTCCTACAACTATGGAAGAATTAAAATCAGTAATTCATAAAGAAATACAGAATGCAGTTGGCTTTATTAATCCTTTTGAAATTTTAGAAAAATCTGATGAATATAAAGATGAATTAAAGCGTATAGAAAAAGAACTTGATGCACGCAAAGCGCAGCTCAAATCTCTTGAAGATACTGCTATGAAGAAAAAGACTGAGCTTGAAACTATGGCAAATGCATTGAGCGAATCTGCTCGTGACCGTAAACGAGAAGAGTTGGTTAATTTGGAAGCGCAGTACAGAATTAAACTTCAAGGTGCACAAGAATATGCACAAAGCGCAGAAGAAAAAGCACGTATGCGTATTTTGAAGAAAATTCAAGATGAAGCAGAAGGTCTAGCAAAAGAAGAAGGCCGTATCATGGTCATAGCTGGTGGCGTGATTTATGGTGCACAGCCGATTGACTTGACAAGCAAGGTTACTGAACGCTTGAACAAAAAATATAAAGCTGAAAAAGAAAAGAAAAAAGAGCGTGACGAACGTGCTAAAGAAAAAAATAAATAACATAATGAACTAAACAAGTAATTGTTGTGCCCGTAAGAAATTCTTACGGGCATTTTTTTTGAAAAACTATGGAAAAAAAAACTGACATTAAAGCAATCATTGGTCTTGGTAACCCTGGACCAAAATTTACTCATAATCGACACAATATTGGTTTTCTGGTGCTTGATGCATTGGCAGAAAAGCATGGTGGTACTTGGCATACAAAAGATAATTTAGCATATGCAGAACTACGCGCACCAGAGGGGGTTGTAGTTTTAGTAAAACCACAAACCTTTATGAACAGCTCTGGCAAAGTTATACCTTTTTTACAAAAAAAGGGGATAAAGCCTGAAAATATTCTTGTTGTTCATGATGAGCTTGAGCTACCATTTGGCCAACATAAACTCAGACTTGGAGGCAGTGCTAAAGGGCATAATGGCTTGCGCTCAATTATTGATATGATAGGTAAAGATTTCTGGCGGCTTTCCTGTGGCGTTGGAAGGCCAGAAAACAGGGAAGATGTAGGCAATTACGTACTTTCAGATTTTACTGAAGGAGGGGCTCTTTTGGCTTCTTATATAAGTAATGCCTGCAATATTATAGATAGGGAGGCTGGTTTGGGTTAGGCCCTTTTAATTTTTATGATTTAGTGCTATTATTAAATAAGGTAATTTTTTAAATGAAGGAATCTTTATGAACTATAAAATAATAGCAGTCATGAGCTTTTTCATGGCTCAATCAGGTGTAGTTGCCATGGAAATGCCATCACATATAACAGGGAGAATTGAGCAATGTTATGCCGTTACTTGTAAAAGTAATACCTGTAAAGATAAAATCTCTTCTTATTCTTCTCTTTTTACGGGAATAGGTTCGCGGCAAACCATTGAAAATATAATATCTCATCACACTAATTTTCATGTGCAAAACGGTGATACTGCATATACGAGGGAGTGCATGCAGAGCAAAGAGTTGTCATGGGACTCTCTTATTATGCGCTGTGCATTATGCCAAACAATGCAAGAATCGAATCTTCCCAAGAATTTATCCTATGATAACTATGTTGACTCTTTTATAGAAAAGCATCAGCATAATAATTAAGATATTTTTATACAAACTTATACGTTTGTTAACCAATCTTTAATTTTTTTCTGTAGTTGAGCAATATCCGGCATTGCGCCACCACCTTGCAAGGTGCCTTTTTTACCGCCGCCACGCAAATCAAAAGTTGTTTGTAAAAACTGAGCAAACTTTTGTAGGTCAACCTGAGGCAATGTTTCTGGCGCCATGGCAAAAAAAGCGCAGCGCTCTTTGTTGCCACCAAGCAAGAAATAAAATCCTGATTTTTGGTGCATAAGATCAGATGCTGCCATTCTTAATTCATCTACCGTATAATCTTCAAGATTAAAGAATCCAAAAGGTATTTTGCTAACCTGCTCAATTTGAGCAAGTAATGCTGGTAGTTGAGCTTTCCACGCATCTTTTTTAAGATGTTTTATTTGAGTTTGAAGCTGCTTAATCTGTTCACGTTGTTTTTCAACAGCATGAGAAAGCTCAGCCAAAGGAACTTTGTATTCTTGGCATAACTTTTTAGTAAGAGCAAAATCTTCTTGAAAGAGTTCCATCGCTCCACGGCCTGTTAAGGCAACAATACGGCGCTGGCCAGCAGAAAGCGCTCCCTCTTCTGTTATTTTTAATAAGCCAATATCGCCAGTTCTTCTGACATGAGTACCGCCACAAAGCTCCATAGAAAATGGTGCAATATCAATGACGCGTACATTTTCTGGATTATATTTTTCACCAAAAATGGCAATAACGCCTTTTTGAATTGCTTTATCATACGTTGTTTCATAAATAGAAACAGGAAGGTTTTCACGAATTTTTTGATTTACCAAATTCTCAACTTTTGTAATTTCTTCAGGGGTCATTGCTTTATGATACGTAAAATCAAAACGCAAATAATCAGGATGCACTAAAGAACCAGATTGGCGTACTTCTTTGCCAAGAACTTGAATCAGCGCTGATTGCAAAAGATGCGTTGCGGTATGATTATTCATTGTATCAAGACGACGTTGATGAGAAACGTGCGCATGAACAGTAGCGCCAATTTTAAGTGCTATTGGTGCTGTAATATGAACAGCTATGCAATTACCAATACGCTTCAGATCTTTGATGGGTGCTGTATGATTGTCAATAGTAAGAGTACCTTCATCGCTGACCTGGCCACCTTTTTCAACAAAAAAAGGAGTTTCTTTGGTAATAACCCAACAATCAGTACCAGCTTTAATTGTTTTTGTTAGCGTATTATTTTCAATAAGCGTAATGATAGGACTTTTATTTTCAGTAACCTCATAACCAACAAAAGTAGTTGCAAGATCTTCTGGTAGTTCTATTTTTTCAATGGCATCTTTTTCAAGCTTTGCACCAGAGCGTTCTCTTTGGAGCTCCATCTCTTTATCAAATTCTTGTACATCAACCGTGTATCCTTTTTCATGCGCAATAACGCGCGTAAGTTCCAAAGGAAAACCATAGGTATCATACAGTTTAAATGCTTGCTCTCCAGAAATTACTGTCCCTTTTGACTCCTTAAAGAATTTTTCTAAAATTGCTTGGCCATGCACAAGATTTGCAGCAAATTTATCAATCTCTGTTTTGAGAACATGCTTAATTATTTTTTCAGCTGTTTTGAGCTCTGGATAAATAGGGCTCATAAAATCAATGACAGCTTGGGCTAGGTCAGGGAATATATTTTTATCAGTTAATTTTTGTGCAAATAATGCACCACGGCGAATAACTTTACGCAGTACATAGCCCCGTCCTTCATTAGAAGGAGTAGCGCCATCAGCTATTAAGAAGGTGGCCGCGCGCACGTGGTCTGCGATAACATTAAAAGCATTTTTTAATGGTTGCGTAGAATCATAATAAGCAAGGCCTGTTAATGTTTCTGTTGTTTGAATAATGGGTGCAAAAAGATCCGTTTCAAATACCGATTCTTTTTTTTCTAAGACTAAAGCAAGGCGCTCAAGACCCATGCCAGTATCCACACCGGTTTGCTTTAAAGGAAGGTCCGTGCCATCTTCTTGGCGATTGAATTGCATAAATACCAAATTCCATACTTCAAGAAAGCGGTCACAACTGCAACCGGGGGCGCAGTTTTTTTGGCCGCAACCAATAGAAGGACCACGATCGACGTAGATTTCGGTACAAGGGCCGCATGGACCAGTATCGCCCATCTGCCAAAAATTGTCTTTATGGCCTAATTTTGAAATCTTTTCTTGAGGGAGGCCAACTTCTTTGTGCCAAATATTATAACTTTCATTATCTTCTTGGAAAACCGTAACGTACATATTTTTAGGATCAAGCCCAAAATCTTTAGTCAAGCATTCCCAGGCCCAGGTAATGGCATCCTTTTTAAAATAGTCACCAAATGAGAAATTGCCCATCATTTCAAAAAATGTAAGATGGCGATTGGTCATACCAACGTTATCTAAGTCGTTATGTTTACCGCCAGCACGCATACATTTTTGAATAGAAACGGCACGTGTATAACTTCTTTTTTCTTGACCAAGAAAAACATCCTTAAATTGGTTCATACCTGCATTGGTAAAGAGTAAGGTTGGGTCTTGGGCAGGAATTAAAGAAGAGCTGGCAATTTTAGTGTGGCCTCTTTTTTCAAAAAACTTGAAAAATATGCTACGCATTTCCATTGAATTCATGATAATTTCTCTTTTAAAAAGGGATTAATTGTCCCTATTATAGCATAAATTGAACAAAATACATGGAAATTATTTTTATAGATAATGCTTAATTTCCCAATCAGTTACCGCGGTTCTATAGGCGGCAGCTTCTTTTCTTTTTTCTTGTACATAGATTGCTACAAATGATTCGCCAAGAGTTTCTTGTATAAAGCTACTTTGTTCAAACTTATCGATTGCTTCATCAAGGCTTCCAGGAAGCATTTTAATGCCACGGTTGATTATTTCTTGTGGTGTTAGTTCAAAGAGGTTTTCATGAATCATAGCATCAAGTTTCAGATTTCTTTTAATACCATCAAGACCTGCTTTTAAAAGAAGCGCAAATGCAAGGTAAGGGTTGCAGGAAGGGTCTGGACAGCGAATTTCTGCGCGTGCAGCCTGCGCTTGATCCGCATTAATTTGTGGAATTCTAATAAGAGCACTTCTGTTTTTAGTGCCACAGCAAATAATATTTGGTGCTTCATAGCCAGGAACAAGGCGTTTATATGAATTTACCGTAGGGTTGAATGCAAGTGCCATTGCTTGTGCATGGTGAAGAACTCCCGCTATGAAAGATTGTGCAAGCGGTGATAAATAGTAAGCATTTTGAGCATCATAAAATACATTTTCCTGAGTTTGGGCATCAACCAGACTAAAGTGCATATGCAAACCACTGCCATTTTTTCCAAATAGTGGTTTTGGCATAAATGAAATAGTTAAATTATTAAGATTTCCTAATCCTTTAAGCACATATTTTGCAAGCGTAACTTTATCTGCCATTGTTAATGCATCATCATATTTTAACACTATTTCATACTGTCCTGGAGCAACTTCATGATGCATTTTTTCTGGATCAAGACCAAAAGATCTAAATGCATGGAGCATCCCTGTTTGCATGTCGGGTGTACTAAAATCAAACATTGCTTCAATATATTGTCCATTATCAAAAGGAACTAATGCGCTACCATCATTTTTTTTGAATATAAAAAATTCTAATTCAGTACCAACATTAAATATAAAACCAGCTTCACGGGCTTCTTGAGTAACTTTTTGTAAAATAAAACGGGGATCATTAGAATACGGTTCTTCTGCAGATTTATGCATAGTGCACATAACTAAGGCAATTTTTCCTTGGTCTCTGCTCCACGGCGTTACGCGTACGGTATCATTATCTGGCATTAATAACATGTCACTTTCAGTTATTCTATTGCAGCCAGGAATAGAAGAGCCGTCTACAAAAATACCATTTTCTAAATCTTTTTCTAAAAAATTAAAAGGACGAAGAACAGATTTTAATTGCCCCAGAAAATCTGAAAATATAAATTCTATATATTGTACATTGCGATGGCGAACGATATCGAGCGCCTTTTGAGAATTTTCTTTAGCAGCAAAGGTTGCTTGTACACAATATAATGCTAGAAATAATAATTTTTTTTTATTCATAAAAACTCCTCTAATTCTTAGTGTATATTGTTTCATTGCATTCTAGTATGCCATGAGAATATGTCAACCCAAGGAGGAGTGCTATGATTTAGGGAAGTCTTTTAGTTAACTGTTCAAGATCTTGATTTAATTGTTGCAGTTCTGTGCTTAATTCTTCTATGTTAAATGCTGCGGGAGCAACTTTTTGGCCAGAGCTATCAATTGTTATATTGTTAGGAAGTGTTTGTGTTATTCCTTGTATTGTTTTTTCACTTAAATGGTTTTTTCCAAGATGTAAATAAGTTAGATTTTTTAAAGATTTAAAAATAGAAGGATTTAAAGTAGTAAGCTCATTAAAACTAAGATTAATACTTTCAAGGTTAGGAAGCTTATCAAAAATATTATTAGGCAGTGTTTTTAGTTTATTATTACTAAGATTAAGATGAGTAATACGAGCTAAAGTTGGTAGATCATTTAAACCATCTAAGCTTGTAAGATTTTTATTACTTAAATTAACCTTGTCATTTTCTATATTTATTTCTTCTAGTTCACGTACGGATCGAGCATTGATAGACTCAACACAGAAGAGTGCACATAATAATATACGAACTATTTTCATTACTTTTCCTTTTTTAGCTATTAAAATTATTTTTGTATGATGATACACAAACTCAATATATTTCTTCAATAAGTTTGCTAATATCTTTTTTTGTTACGCTTGGATGCATTGCCTGATAAAAGGTTTCATCATAGCTGCGTGTTTCAACTACAACCGGCATAGCAACAGCATGCCCTAAGAGTAATGCTTGTTTTTTGCTATCAAGTGATGCAAGAATAGCGCGTAATGTTGTTGAGCCAGAAACGCCGGTCAATACTGCAGCAATATCTTTCTCATCATTAAGTTGTGCAATAATTTTAGTGCCAATTTGAGAAAGAATTTCTTCATCAATGCCAGAAGGGCGTTGATCTACAACAAGTAAAGAAACATAATATTTACGCATTTCGCGGGCAATAATACCAAAAATAGTTTGTTTTGCGGCATGAGGATTTAGGAACTTATGTGCCTCTTCAATAGTTATCATCAGTTTTTTTGGCTCATCTTCTTTTTTATGAGAACCTAAAAATTTTTCTGTTTTGTTAATATATTCATAGTGAATGCGACGGGTGATAATATTGGCAATTAAAAGATAGCAAAAGGTTGAAGTGTAGTTGCCAAATTCAACAATAATAGAAATTCCTTTATCAATATACTCCATCATATGGTCAATAACAGAAATATTTTTATAAGCACCTGCTGTAGCAGATTTTAAAAATGGTAAACGCTCAATGCGCTTTAATTTTCTATACAGTGCGGCAATAGATTCAGGATGTGCACCAAGTTCTTGCGCAAATTCTTTAAGATTTTCTCCTTCAGAAAGTAGTTTGGCAAGCCACTCTTTTTTATAGCGCGCAGCAATAAGATATGCAGCTTCTACTGCTGTAGAGTGAAGATTAAGTTCATCTTGCAAGCTCATAATATCGTCAACACTAATTGCTTGATAAGGGATAATAATTTCCATATCAGGAGATCCACCGCGTCGTCGCGTAGAATCAGGATCAAGAGAAAATATGGCAACTTTATCATTAAAGAGTGTTTTTAGACCTTTTACGAATGATTTTTCAGAGCCTTCTTTGCGAGCTTGCAAACCATATTCACTGTGCATATCAAAAATTAAATTAACAGCTTTATCATTTTTAATAAGGCCAGCAAGAACAAGACGTGTTAAAAATGTTTTACCAGTTCCTGTTTTGCCAAAAATACCGTTGCTACGCTCTGTCAAACGATCAAGATTAATACATACGGGCGTTTGCATATCAAGCGGTTGGCCAATATTGAAATATTTTTTTGTAGGTTCTTGTTCATCACCAAAAATAAGCGCAACATCTTCTTTCGTTGCTTCAAAAACTTCACAAAAGTGAGAAGGAATCGTCTTTACCGGCATAATTTGGTGGTATTTATTGACCATCAACATGGGCTTGAGTTGTGCTGTGGCATAAATATCTTTTTTCTTTAAAATTGAAGTTAAAAGTGTTTCTTCTTTAGTAGGGGGAAAGAGCAAAATATCGGGGTGAGTAACTTCTAATGAAAGATCAGTAATAAGAGAAAAAAACGTATAATTATTACTTACTACAGAAACGAATTTTCCTGTTTTTATATCATCAAGTTCAGCATGGGGTGAAATTCGTAGCAAAAAACCTTCAGTTAATGATCCTGAGATAATATGGCCAAGAAGTTTTTTCATAGATTATTGATCAATTAAAAGAGTTGCTTCGTTTCGTTTAACATCTAAAATGCCACCACTTGTAGTAAATGTTTCAATTTTTCCATTAGAAAGACACATTGTTATTGGTTGGTGGGGTAATACAAGTAATGCCATAGGAACGTGCTGTGGTTGAATAACAAAGTTTCCTACTGCGGTATTAACTTCTATCCAGGCGATAGCAACGGTCTTTTTTTCATCAGGTTTTATAATGGTAAGATTCATATTTATTTTTATTTGCGTTCGTATGGATTCGACGAGCTCACCACGAACGACTATTCTTTATATATTTACCGTTCGCCCTGAGCTTGTCGAAGGGTGCGAACGATAAGAATGCTATGATTCCCTTAATTGTTTTGCTTTTTCTTCAACATGTTTTAGGGTGCCAACCATATAAAATGCTTGTTCTGGCATATGATCAAAATGACCTTCAATGATTTTTTCAAAATCATCAATAGTTGTTTGCATAGGAACATAGGTTCCTTCCATGCCAGTAAATGTTTCTGCTACGAACATTGGTTGCGTAAGGAATTTTTGAATTTTTTTAGCACGTTGCACCAAAATTTTATCTTCTTGTGAAAGCTCATCCATACCTAAAATGGCAATGATATCTTGTAAATCTTTATAGCGTTGTAAAATTTTTTGTACATTACGTGCTACGCTGTAATGTTTTTCGCCAACAACATTGGGATCAAGTGCTTTTGAATTTGATTGTAAAGGATCAATGGCAGGGTATAAACCAAGCTCAACCAATTTACGAGAAAGTACTGTTGTTGCATCAAGGTGAGTAAACGTTGTTGCTGCAGCAGGATCGGTAATATCGTCAGCAGGAATATATACTGCTTGAATTGAAGTAATAGCCCCGTTAATAGTATTAGTAATACGTTCCTGGAACGTTCCCATTTCGGAAGCAAGTGTTGGTTGATAGCCAACGGCAGACGGCAAGCGGCCTAGTAGTGCAGAAACTTCAGCACCTGCTTGTACAAGGCGGAAAATATTATCAACAAATAATAAAACATCTTTCTTTTCTGTATCGCGGAAATATTCTGCCATAGTAAGGCCGGTAAGCCCTACACGAAAACGTGCACCGGGCATTTCTCCCATTTGGCCAAATACTAATGCTGTTTTATCAATAACTTTAGAGGCATTCATTTCAAGCCACAGTTCATTACCTTCACGCGTACGTTCGCCAATTCCTGTAAAGATAGAAACGCCACCATGCTCCATAGCAATGTTGCGAATAAGTTCCATAACAATAACAGTTTTACCAACACCAGCACCACCAAAAAGGCCAATTTTTGAGCCTTTCATGTAAGGACAAAGAAGGTCAATAACTTTTATGCCAGTTTCTTGAATTTCATGAGCAATTTTTTGTTCGGTTAAAGGGGGTGGATCACGATGAATAGGCAAGCGCTCTTTAGCTTTTACAGGGCCCTGTTCATCTATAGGGTTGCCAAGCGCATTAAAAATACGCCCCAAAACCTCAGGCCCTACAGGAACCTTGATAGGTTCTTGGGTATTAATAACAGAAAGTCCTCGCTTAATTCCTTCAATACTTTCAAGAGCTATGCAGCGTACAATGCCATCACCAAGTTGCTGGGCAACTTCAAGACTCGCTTGATACTCTTTGCCATTATGAGGAATAATAATTTTTAGTTCATGTAAAATATGAGGCGTGTACTCTTGAGGAAACTGTACATCAATAATAGTATTTGATACACGTAAAACGGTACCAAGAATTTTTTTGTCTGCTTGATTGCTCATGATGAACCTTTAGGCCTAAAAAACATTATAGTTTTAAGGTAGACAATCAAAAGAGTATTGTAAAGAGGATAGTGAACTATTTTTTGTAAGCTTAGGGTAAAAAAGTATATAATGTAAAATTATTAACCGTTCGAATGCTTCGACAAGCTCAGCACGAACGGAGTGATTGTTGAGCGCAGCGTTCACTCCTTCGTGCCCGACGTAGCACTTTAGTTCGACGAAGTTTTAACGAAGGCGAATTGTGCGAAGGCTGGGAGTTCGACCGAAGAGTCAGCACGAAAGTTATAATATAAATGTGTATTTATTCTATTAACCCTGATATTTCGATTAACCCTCAGATTTTGAGCTACATAGGGCATGCAGTAGTAAATGCTGCGCTAATTTTTGATGCCGTTCGCCCTGAGCTCGTCGAAGGGTGCGAACGAACTAGATAATTATGAAAAGGAAGCTTTTAATAGCAACCCATAACAAAGGAAAACTTCAGCTTTTTAAAAATTATTTAGCGTCTCTTGATTACGATATTCTTTCCTTGGACGATGTTGGTATTACCTATGATGTAGAAGAAACAGGTTTAACCTACGAAGAAAATGCTCGTAAAAAAGCAGAAGCTTATGCAGAGCTTTCTGGCCTCTTGACTCTTGCAGATGATGGCGGCTTAGAAATTGATGCGCTTGGAGGGGAGCCGGGTATTTATTCAGCGCGCTATGCAGGAGAAGACAAAACAGATGCGCAAAAGGTAGCCTTTGTTCTTGATAAACTAAAAGGTGTTGCAGAGAATGATCGTGCAGCACGATTTGTTGTAGTTCTTGCATTGGCGCAGCCAGGTAAAGAGATTAAATTTTTTCAAGGAGAGCTAGAAGGTTCTCTTTCTTTAGAGCCTCGAGGAACGCCACATAAGCAGTTGCCTTATCGCCAACTTTTTATACCGGAAGGATATTCCTATACGCTTGATGAACTTGATGATCGCGGTATCTCTTATGTTTCTCACCGTCAAAAAGCAGTTAATAAAGTGGTTCAAGCTTTGAAGGATTAAAGTTTAAATTCTTCTGCATTAGGAAGAGCATGAGCTTTTTTTTCAAGTTCAGCCAAAGATAATAATCCTTGCTGTGGCCCTAAAGCTCCAATTACGCTCGCAGCATTTGCAACGCCATATTTTAAAGCTTTTTGCAAAGATAATCCTTGTTGTATACAGCCAACGAATGTAGAACTAAATGCATCGCCAGCGCCGACAGTGCTTACTACTTTGGCAGAAGTTGTAGGTTGAAAGTAGATAGTTTTTGCATCGCTTACATAAACACCCTCTGCGCCATTAGTGACTACAACTATAGAAGGTCCCATCTTGTGTATGGTGTGAAAATAAGCAGCAAGATCAAAAGTAATCTCTTTATAAGAAAGAGGTTTTTGCAAAAGAGTTGGCATATCATTGCTGCCGGGAAAATTATTCTTAAGAGATGGTTTTAATGAATGCATCAATTGGCACGCTTCGAGTGTATTACATGAAAACAAAGAAATATAAGGAAGTGCTTTTTTGAGTGTTGCAATGCCATCAGCAAGTTGGCTTTTGCCGGGATTTGTTGCAACAAAAATATTAAGTTCATGAGCTTTTTTTGCCAAGGGCAAAAGTGATTCTGCTGAGATGCCACTTAATGAAGTTATATATAAAAAATCAAAAAGATTAAGCTTGCTCAGCGGTAAATTTTTTTGTTCTATGTAAGCATTGGCGCCACGATAAGCAAGAATAGGTTGATTACCAGAAGGGGAAGGAAGTATAAATGAGCGGCCTGTTTTGTGCGCATTTGTTGAACAAATAAGTTCAAGATTAATAGCATGTTTTTTAAGTTCATTCGTGATAAAGGTTCCTTCATGATCAGTGCCAATTTGAAAAAATGATGCAACGTCAAAACCAAGTTTTTTGAATGATGTAGCGCTATTAGTAGCACCGCCACCTACGGTATAATGAATATCATCTACTTCTATCTTGCAACCTTCTGCAACAAGAATATAAGAACAAAGGTCTTCAGGGATTTTTGTTGTTGGTGTATTTTTGTAGTGAATAAAAATATCTTGTGTTGCGCTACCAATAGTTAATACTTTTTTCATATATGGCTTTGCTGTAGGTTCGTATACTTCGATGAGCTCAGTACGAACGGATTGCTTTTTTTATTTCCATTTTATATTGAGCGAGCCGAAAGATATAAATGGAAAATATTTTTACAAAGAGTACCCTTATTTTTTATTTTTTCCAAATAAATATCCCCGGCTTTTTAAACCGGGGATATGGTATGCCTAATTACTGTTTATTTTTGAACTTTTTGAGCGGCATATCTAACAGTACATGTTTTAAAACTTCATCAGCATGATTTACCCAAATGATATCAATATCTTTTGCGATATCTTCAAGCCCTACAAAGTCTGTTTTATTCTTTAATGGAAAAATAACATGCTCAATTTTGTTACGTTTTGCTGCCAACACTTTTTCCTTAACACCACCTATTGGCATAACTTCTCCATGCAGGTTAAGTTCTCCTGTCATAGCATAACGGCCATTAATAGGTCTATTAGTAAGGGCAGATAAAATTGAGGTAAGCATAGTGATACCAGCAGAAGGACCATCTTTTGGTATGCCACCAGCAGGAACGTGGATGTGTAAATCATAATGCGTAAACATTTTTGCTGCAATACCGAATGTTTTTGCGTGAGCACGTGCATAACTAACAGCAGCTTGCGCTGATTCTTTCATAACATTACCAAGGTGCCCTGTTAAAATAAGCTTACCGCGTCCTGGCATTATCACCGCTTCAATCTTGAGCATATCGCCACCGCAAGAAGTCCATGCAAGACCATTCGTTACACCAATTTGATTTTCGAGTGACATGTCATCGCTTGCAAACTTACGCGGCCCAAGAAATTCTTCAAGATTCTTTGGCGTAAATTTTGCAAGTTTATTGTTTTCTACAATTGAGCGGGCAGCTTTTGAACATAAGGTGCTTACGACACGGTTTAATTGGCGCACGCCAGATTCACGTGTGTAATTGGTAATTAAATCATCAATTACCTCATCGGGGAATATGATATTATGTTTTTCAAGGCCAGCTTCTTGAATAGCGCGATCAACTAAATAAAGTTTGCAAATACTTTTTTTCTCATCAAGCGTGTAGCCTGAAAGGTGAATAATTTCCATACGGTCACGTAATGGTTCAGAAATAGTATCAAGGCTATTTGCCGTAGCTACAAACATTACTTTAGAAAGATCAAAAGGAACACCAAGATAATTATCGTAGAATGTTTTATTTTGTTGTGGATCAAGAACCTCAAGCAATGCTGCTGAAGGGTCGCCACGGAAATCTTGGCCAATTTTATCAAGCTCATCAATAATCATGACGGGATTTTTTGATGAAACTTTTCTAAATCCTTGGATAAAGCGACCAGGCATAGCACCAACATAGGTGCGGCGATGCCCACGAATTTCTGCTTCATCTTTTACGCCACCAAGAGATACGCGGAAATATTCTCTTCCTAAACATTTTGCAATTGATTGCCCAAGAGAAGTTTTACCTGTTCCAGGGGGCCCAACAAAGCAAACGATAGGAGAAGAACCATCTTGGCGTAGATTTTTTACAGAAATAAAATCAAGGATTCGTTCTTTAATATCTTTAAGGCCATAATGATCAGCGTCAAGAATCTCTTTTGCATGTTTTATATCAAGATTGTCTTCTGTTTCTTTATCCCACGGTAAAGAAAAGATCCAATCCAAATAATTTCTGATAACAGCAGCTTCCATAGAATCTGCTGCAGTTCTTTCTAGACGATTGATTTGGCGTGTTGCTTCTTTACGTGCATCATCTGGCATGCTTATTGTTTCTAATTTATCACGCATGACATCAATATCTTCAAGCTCATCTTCACCGAGTTCTTTTTTGATAGCTTTTAGTTGTTCGCGTAGATAAAACTCTTTTTGTGATTTATTCATAGATTCACGTGCATGATTTTTAACACGTTCTTGAATTTCAACAACTTCCAGTTCTCGTTCAAGAAGGCAATAAAGACCTTCAAGAAATTCAAGTACTGTTTCAGCTTCTAAAAGTTCTTGGGCTTCACGAACATTAATATTAAGATGAGAAAGAATAAAATCACCAATCTTTTGTGGATCATGCATTTTTGAAAGAATAGAGCAAAAATCAGGGCTAAAAGAATGTCCATTTGCATCCATTTTTTCAACAAGTTGTTTAATGTTTTTAATTTGAGCTTCTATTTCAGGGCTATCGGTATTAGTATCCTGAGAAATAGGCTCTATGTGAGCCGTAAGCATGTTGTCTTCAGTGATGATAGTTGAAGTATGCGCTTTGCATACTCCTTGTACCAATATTTTAATACCGCCCTCAGGAATCTTGATAAGACGCATGATTGATGCTACGGTACCAATTTCATATAAATCCTGAGTTCCTATTGCGCCATGATAATCATCCATTTGCTTTTTTGATGCCAATAATAAAATAAGCTTTGATTCTTCAAGGCTTTTTTGAATACCAGCTATAATGCGTTCATCAAGTACCAGCAAAGGAACAATCATTTGGGGAAATACTACTACATCCATGGTTGGAACGATTGGAAGTATTTCCGGAATCATTTCGGTCATATTTTTTGCAGATATGTTACTCATTGCACTCCCCCTTATTGTTTTTTCAATGAAACACCGTATAATCAACAAACAGGTGATTATCTAGTACACGATGCGCCATTTCCCTACAGTGCTTAGTGTAGTTGATTGTTAATTTTTAAAACAAGAATTCTAAGGTATTACTTTAAGAATTGTTGATAATTACACACAAAAACTGATTAAAAAATACAAAAAAATAATGAATATAGAGTCTCTAACTGCAAAAAATATACAAAAAATATATACAACTGGAGCAGCTACTATCTCGTTATTTAGAGGTTTTTCTTATATTTTTAAGCGAGGAAATACCTATGCACTTATGGGGCCTTCCGGAGTAGGAAAGTCAACACTTCTTCATATGCTAGCAGGTTTTGAAACTCCCTCTGCGGGTTCAGTTTCCATAAATGCCCGAGATTTAAGCACTTTATCTTTAGATGAAAAAAATAAAATTCGTTCTACATCGCTCGGTTTTATATTTCAACAACCTTATTTAATACCTGAGCTTTCTATTTTAGAGAATGTGATGATAAAAGGACTTATTGCTGGATTACCCCATTCTGTATGTAAAAATAAGGCATTATCTATATTAAAAGAGGTAGGGCTTGAGCAGTATAATAATCATTATCCTTCGGAGCTTTCTGGAGGACAACAACAACGTGTTGCCTGTGCACGTGCTTTGGTATCAAATCCAGATTTTATTTGCGCAGATGAACCTACAGGAAGTTTGGATAAAAAAACTGCACGGCAGATAGTCGATCTTTTATGTACCTATCAGAAAAAAAATAACATGGGCCTTATTATTTCAACACATGATGAAATGGTTGCAGCATGCTTGCACTACACTTTAAAAATTAATAACGGCCTTTTTTCTGAAATTAAAAATGAAGGCAAACAAGATAACCCCATCAAAAAAGAGGAACATATTCAGTGGCAACAAGAAACTCAATTATACGAAAGACAATAGAAGTCGGCAGTTCAACAATGGTAAGCCGTCTTTTAGGAATGGTGCGTGAAATTTTAATGGCAAATTATTTAGGTGCCGGGATTTTAGCCGACGCATTTGTTACCGCCTTTAAAATTCCTAATTCTTTACGTAAAATTTTTGCAGAAGGAGCTTTAAGCGCTTCGTTTGTTCCCACGTTTGTTACCTTAGCAAAAAAAGATGGCAAAGATGCCGTTAATAGTCTTGTTACCTTAGCGCTTTTTCTTTTTGAAGGGGTGCTTTTAATTGTTTGTCTTTTGGTGATGTGGAAAGCTGAGTTTGTTATACGTTGTATCGTTCCTGGCTGGTTTGAAGGTTGCCATGCACCTTTGCCAAAACCAGATTCTTTTTTTGCCTCAGTAGTATCATTTATGGGTTCATTTTTTATAGGCTGTCAGGCGGCGCCGCAAGTAGTGCATGCAGTAACCTATTTACGTATTTTAATGTGCTTTATTTTATTTTTATCAATGAGTTCATTATTGGCAGGGGCCTTACAGGCAGTTAACCATTTTTTTGTGCCGGCATTTGCGCCAGTACTTTTAAATATAGTATTTATTACAGGGCTTATTGTTTGTATGAGTTTTTCTTATTCCCCTGCAGTGCTGTGTATATTTATTTTAGTGGGAGGATTTTTACAGCTTATTTGGCATATATATACCTATTTTAGCTATGGTTTTCATTTTGGCACCATACACAAGAAAACCTGGCAAACCTTTACTAAGGTTTGGAAAAAGTTTTTACCCTTTCTTTTTTCTATGAGTATTGTAGAGATTCAATTATTTATTGATACAAGCTTTGCTTCTTATTTGGCAACCGGTTCAATAGCATTAATTAATTATGCCAATAGATTTATGCAGATTCCTTTAGGTGTTTTTGCTACGGCGTTTTCCACCATTTTACTGCCCCATCTATCTCGTGTTGGCAATTACGCACCGCGACGTTTAGGGTTTTATGTATTAGAGGCATCCAAACTTATTTTTTTTGTTATGATTCCTTTTTCTTTAATTATGGGTTTTGTTGCTGAAAAAATATTTCTTACGTTGTTTCTTTCTAAAAAATTTACGCTCGATGCAGTGCACACGGCGAGTTTGATTCTTATTGTTTCTTTAGGTGGATTGGTTTTCTTTTCTTTAAATAAGATTTTACTTAACGTATATTATGCGCTCCATGAAACAAAATTGCCCATGTATATTTCTATGATAAGTACGCTGGTTAATATTATTTTAAGTTACATTCTTATGACGCCTTTTGGTGTATATGGTATTGCATTTGCTACTACGCTTGCTGGTGTTATGCAAACAGTTTTATTCGTGTTTTTTTTATGGCGTCGGTTTGATTTAGTATGTTACCCAAAGCAGTTTAAAAAATTTATAACCGGTTTTTGTGTGCAGTTAGGGCTTTTTTCTTTATTATTTGTATCTGGCTATTATGGTATAGAGTATATGGTTCATCATTGTGCATTAATGCATTTTTTACTTTATAAAATGGGTTTTTGGCTCTGGTTTGTTCCTTATGCAGCATTATTTTTCTTGGCTTTATTCAAGACAAGAAAGCTATTTGGTTTATCTTTTTATTTTATTGATTAAAGGAAACCTATGAAATACTATGCTTTATTTTTTTTGATGGCAATAATGATTTTTGGTACTAGTATAAGTTCTGAAAACGATAATAATTTGCCCAAAAATAAAATAGATACAGAACTTCTTTTGAAAGATATGGATGAGACAATAATAATGATAGACGACTTTTTAAGGGCAATACAAGCATTTGAGGCGAAAAGAACAGCTAAGAAGAATAACTTAATGCGATTTAATAGGAAGACAAAAGACATTGATTAAAGAATTTTCTGCAGGTTTAGTACTGTATACCTATAAAAATAATACGCGTGAATATTTATTGTTGCACTATCAATCTGGTCATTGGGATTTTCCTAAAGGGCATATTGAGCCAGGTGAAAGTAAATATGAAGCTGCATTGCGCGAGTTAAAAGAAGAAACAGGTCTTGAGGCAACCATTCTTGATGGTTTTGAAGAATCTTTTTCTTATTTTCATCATCTACCAAAAACAGAGGAGCTTGCGCATAAAACTGTTTACTTTTTTATAGGGGTTGCATCATCAAAAGAGGTTATTCTTTCTCATGAGCATATCAATTATGTATGGCTTTCCTTCAAAGAAGCATTAAAACAATTAACGTATGATAATGCACAAGAACTCTTACAAAAAGCTGATGATTTTTTAAACAAACAATCGTGACTATTGTGCTTGCATGGTTCATTTTTGTACCATAAAAGAAATTTAGTTAAAAAAGGGTACAGGAATGAATACTATACTAGAAGAATTAAAGCAGTTAGTTACTCAGCTTGAGCAACGAGTAAAAGCATTAGAAAATAAACTATATCATGTAGAAAAACCTTTGCCATCAGAAAGAACTCGTCCTTTGGTGCATGATGAGCCAGAGATTATGCGTGATGCACCGGCACAACAAAAAATTTTTGATTATAAACGCTTTGAGCTCAATATAGGAAAATATTTTTTACAAGTAGCAGGGGCTGGTATCTTTCTTATAGGAATGGGATTTTTACTTAAATATTCTTTAGAACAAGGATTTTTGAGTCCTTGGGCTCGCGTAATTTTAGGGCTTATTACCGCAACAGGCGCTCTTGGCTGTGCAGAATATTTTCGCGTGCGTTACAAGCAGTGGGCATCAGGATTTAGTGCTGGCGGCATAGTGCTTTATTATCTTTCTTTTTATGCTGCGTATAATATTCATCATTTAATTTCTTTAGAGCAAGCATCTATTTGTTTTATGACAACCACTATGGCCGCATGGCTTTTTGCTTGGTGGCATGATTCATTTTTTATTGCACTGTTTTCTGCCATAGGAGCTTTTGCAACGCCGATGCTTCTTCATGTATCATCGTTTAATCAGCATCTTCTGATGGGTTATTTATTGGGACTATCGTTAGCGTATTTACTCTTTTCTTATGCAAAACAATGGTTTTCACTTTCATTAATTACTTTTTTGTTAACAGTGCTTTATTATGCTCATTTTCTAATACCTGTATTGATTGGTAATAAAAGATGCTTTTTTATTTTTGCTCAATGGTTTATTTATGCTGTGATTCCTTATTTTTATGTTTTTTTTATGCAGCCTAAAAAAACAAAGTTTGAATCTTGGCTGTACGCTCTTTCAACTATTTTTATCAGTATTGCTTTAGTGCACATACTTTCAAATGTACTCTTTGCAAAAGATTTAATCTGGCCTTTGAATAATATCGCCCAGAATTTGACGACTAAAGAATTAATTAAGCTCGTTGCTTTGGTCGGTGGTTTGGTTAATACGTTGTTATTGGTTGCGCTCTATGTCAGAGCTCGCACTGTTACTGCATTTTTGGCAACGCTTTATTCATTAGCTATTACAGGATTTTTTATCGCTTGTATTACCCAATGGCATGGTTACGTTTTGATTGCACTTCTTGCTATTTGGAGTGCTGCACTTTTTTATCTCAGTTTTGTACTCAAGCAAGCAACTATGCGTATATACCCTTATATGATTTGGGTATTTATGGGGTGCCTGAGTATTATAGTGCTTTTTGAAAAACCAGAATATAGCTCTGTAATATTTAATTCTATCAATGGTTCATTGCTTCTGGTTTTTGTTGTTTACGTTCTTCTTTCATGGCTTGTAGAGATGTATCTTAATTCATTTACTACACGAGAATGCTTTGTTCCTTCTCTTGTGCAAGGCATTGCTTGCGCGCTTCCTGCTTATTGGATGCATACGCATATATGGCATTTTCCGTATCATATTATTGGATTAACCATCTATAGCGTAGTGCTTTTTGGGGCGGGCGTTTTTTTTGCAAAAAAATTAGTGCGTTCAATGGGCTATGCTTTTTATCTTATTGCTCTTATTTATTTTGGTATAGAATATAGTGCAAAAAATCTTCTCAATCCGTATTGGCATAATGAGCTTAATGGTATATTTGCAGCATTTGTTGTAGGAGCTTTATGTATGCTGCTTGCAATGGAATATATGCAGAAGAATCTTGAAAAAAAAGAGCTTTATTATGGCATTCCATGCATGCGCGTAGTATTTGCATTTTTACTTGGTGCTTGGATACGAGCAGATATTATTTTATATGGTGATGTTCTTAATATGCAGGGAGCATTTTTTACCAAGCGTTTGATGGGCTATACCGTTCAAGATGATTATCTGGTACGTCAACCATTAACTGATGTAATGCTTACACTATTTTATGCGCTCTATGCGATGGCGTTTATCATAGTAGGGCTTTTATATAAAATAAAAGAGTTTCGTTATATAGGCCTTGTTGCAAGCATGATTGCTATAGGCAAACTATGGTTTATTATTATGGGCATGCCAGAAACGATACAGCGTATTGTTGCATTTTTATGTGTAGGTATTTTACTTATGATTATTTCATTCTTTTACCAAAAAATGAGTAAAAAAATAACATAGGAAGCTATGAACCGTTTTTTATACAGTTTTTTATTTCTTTGCACAGGATTGCTCTCTTCTGCTGAACTCAAAAAAATTAAATGTGAAGAAACTCCTGTAGAAAGGTGGAAAAAAATTATTGAACAAAGAGGTCTTAAATCCTTAGATCAAGCTGGCTATATTTTTGTATTTAATGGAAATAATACAATTTTTTATGCCAAAAGTGATGAAGCTTCTTTGTCTGATTATGATAATGCTGTTAAAAATCATGAAATGAAAGAAACAGAGCTTAAGAAAGCTCAAGAAAAAGTTGCTAGTATTTATAAAATTCATCTTATGCCTAAAGATGAGGATATGGATGCTATTTTTCAAGAGCTTTTAGATTATATTACAAAAAATAAAAAACTCCAGAGTCATCTTCATTCTATAAAAATTTACAAAAAATATGGCCAGACCATGCAGCAGCAAAAAAGGAACCCAAATATTGTTATGCCACGCATAGTAATTTATCCTGGTTTAGAAAAATATCATGCTCAAGAAGCGCTGGATGTTCTGTATGCAAAGTTCAAAAATACACCTGGTTTGAATATCTCACCTCGTTATAATGCAAAACTTACTGATCTTATTTATGTTGCGCAAGGTGATGGTGATTTTAAAGAGAACTATTCTAACTATTTTGAGCAGCCCAAAAGAGTTTATTATGATGAAAAAATGATTCCCATTACTGCCGTTACTGCTGATCATTATCTGCGCCATCCAGAAACAAGAAAACCACTAAAATAAAAGAGAATTCTATGAAAAAACTATTATTTTTTTTATCACTTATTTCTTGTGAACCAAGCGTTTTTTGTATGGCAGAGAAAAAGAATCCTCAAGAAGAATGGGCTACTTTAGCAAAAAATTATGAAGGTTTTGGTACCCGTAAAGAGAGAGCGTATATAGTGTTTGGCGGTTGGTATAAAAAGGGTGAAAAAGAGATGCAGGAAGATGAGGAGCCTGATATTACTCTTCAGCGTTATCATAGTAATGCTCTTAATCTTAAAGAAAAAAATATAGCTTCTACTGCTAAAGAACAAATAAAAAAGGAGATGCAAGAAGAGGCTGTTGTTCTTGCGGGCACATATAAAATTCATCTTATGCCGCAAGATGATGCTATGAATTATATGGTTGAAGAACTTTTAAAGCTTATTGCTAAAAACAAAGAGCTGCAGGATTTGATTATAAGATTTAAAGTACGCAGTGAATATGAAAAAACAAAAGAAGAGCAAAAAAAGGGTAAAGAACATATATTGCCCCGCATTGTAATGTATCCGATAGGTGGTAAGGCTCATGCACAAAAAGTGCTTAATGCTGTTTATGCAAACTTTAAAGATATTCCAGGAATTGATATTACGCCACGCTATAATGCAAAAGTAACAAGCCTAATTTATGCTGCTCAAGGTGATGCTGATTTTAAAAATGACACTTATAAAAAATATTATGAAAGCTCTCGTATTTATTATAATAAAAAAGAGATTCCACCAGTAAAGCCAGACAAGGATCATTACCTAAAACATCCAGAAACGGGCAAAGATTTAAAAAAATAATTCCTTATAATGCAATACCAACTTTACCCCACACAAGCCAGCGATTAAGAACAGTGTTTAATGCGCTAAATTCATAGGAGCCACCTACACTTGCAAAAACGGGAATACAAAGATCAGGCCATTGGTAGCCGCATGCGCCAAAAATTGTATGAGAAATTGCACACGGGTGTGCAGCAGAAAATAATCCTAAATCTTCTTCTCTAATGCGACTTTCATTGCTATACGGTGTGCCGGCTCCCGCATTATTATTACCAATATTACTGAGCCTATTGATTACATTTGCAACGAATACATTTCTTAAATCAGCAACAGCAGGTCCTTCTTGCCATGGATCTTTAAGTTGTAACTTTTCTGCTTGTCGAGCATAAAAATTATAACCAACTTCTATTTGTAGATCACAATGATCATAGCGCAGCATATTATTGAGGGTAAAAGCGAACCCCGGATGCACTTTGAGTCTTTGCAGTAAAATTTGCGTTCCATTGATAACAGCACTGATGCCTTGACTTGCTGCTTCTTGATTAGCATACATGAGCATATAACGGCTCCATGGACGATTTTTTAAATCAATCAAGCGAGTTTGTGTATTATTAAAAAGATAGCGCCCATGAGGGTGAGTTCTAAAAGAGAGCGAGCTGTTAGCATTAGACCAGAATTCAAGATCTATCATGCCACCCAGCATAATACCCCAATGTTTATTGTTACCAACAACAGGTTCAAACATAAATTCACCACGGGGTTTATTGCCTGTTGGCATAATGCCGCCAGTATAAACATCAAATTGCTTGTTTTTTGTATTAAGTATTTTATAACCAATTTTTAATTCAACATCAGCAACTCCTGCATGATTTTTTGCACCATCAATTTTACCCGCTTTAATATCAGTTTGTTCTGTGCCGCCTTTAAAAGCATCAACCATGTTAACTTTTGTTCCTTCTAGAGGAGTACCAGTTGTTAGAACACGATTTTCTTCTAGGCGCATATTGTTTTTTATCCAAAGGAAAGGGCAAGAAATTTCAAACCACCAATGTTTTTCGCATGCATCACGTGGGTGTAAAAATTGGTTGTAGGTAAAACCAAAACCAGCAGCTTTTTGCTGTGGATTAAATGATAGTAAACTATTAAAAGTTCCGAATTGTATATCACTTATAACATAATGAATATTAAAATGGACAGGATTAATATCACGATTAAAATTTTGTGGCAAACCCGCAATATTGGTTGTTTCAGAACTTACAATTAAAGGTGTTACCGGTAGTGGGCTAAAAAAGAATCCTAAATCTTTTCCTTTTGTTGAAATACCACCAAAGGGCACAACTTGCATAGTGCCATTAAATCCACATTTTCTTAAAAATACCTTATCATAAAAGAATGACTCTTTTTCAGGAGAAGCTGTTTGAAAGGGCGGGCGTACTGTAAAGAAGCTTTTATCAAATTCTGGCCACTCAGTGACTCGTCCTAAAAGTGCATTGGAGGTACAAAAAATAAAAAGAAAAATGAAAGATATTTTTTTTTGCTTCATGAGGCATCCTTTTTAAAAAATGGAAGAAAGACACATAGATTCTATAATTATTTTTTTGGTAAGGCAATTCAAAAAAAATAACACAAAATACTATTCTTAAAAAAAGCGAAACGTTAGTTTCTTATCAAGCCAAAGGTGTGAAAGGGCACCAGCAATAAAAAATAATGCATCGTAGAAAAAAAGTGTGCTGCATGAAGGATATAATTGCGCAAAGCCGTACCATGCACCAAGAGGAAATGCAATTACAAACCAGGTATTATGAAAAATGCCGCGATGATTGGAAAGGAGTGGGATTATTGATGTTAAGCTGATAGCAGCAACAGCATAGAGTTTTTTTTTGCCAATGAGCGCTACTAAAGTAATAAAAACTATGGAATACCAGTATTTTTGAGACGTACTTTTTATATCAATGTCAGGAAACATTGCTCCTGCTAAAGTAAATAAAAGCCATTCAAAGCAGATTAGTAAAAAAGGCCATATGCACGACATAATAAAAGTAACGCTGGCAATAAAGAGCGGAAAATAATAATGGATAGTATATTCAATGGCCTCTAAGTATGAAGGGATGTGCTGTAACAACGTATGTTTATTGAGTGTAATAAATGAGCTGTTTTGTAGAAAATATTTATGAACTACACTTATAGTAAGCGCTATACAATATGCTATACAACCACCACCTATATGTTTTTTGTAATTTGCCATTCTCTTTCCTTATTTATGCTTCTTTACTCTCATTATTCAAAAAAACTCTTGAATAATTATTACATTTTTTCCCTATAATGAAAGAAAAAAGGTTGTGTTATGAAAAAATATATAGTTCTATTCGGCTTTACGTTTTTACTACAGGGTTTTCAGCCACCAGTAAAAAAAATTCGACCTATTGTGATTGAGCTTGAAGAAGCGCGGCAACGTGTTCATGAAGCAGTGAGTGATTTAGATGCTTTTGAAGAAACACTTAAAAAAAATGGCACACAAAATACAGCCGCAGCACAAACTATTCTTATGAGAAAAAGAAGAGTTGTGCGCAATGCTCAAAATAGTTTAAATAGGATTCAGCAAAAAGCTATGAGTCTTAAGAATCCACCTGATGAGGTGTAGTAAGGGAACTTAAAGATATTTGGTGGCGGGGGCTGGATTCGAACCAGCGACCTTTGGGTTATGAGCCCAACGAGCTACCAGGCTGCTCTACCCCGCGTCGACTTTTTAAGTATTCTTATGGTAACGGCTTTATTTCATTTGTCAACATTAATTTGCGCTAAATATCGCCAAAAAAGGGCTTAGGCAAAAATTTATGCCTTGTTGATTAAATTTATACCTGTAAAGCTCTTTTTTCTAGGATTACAAACGCAGTGGCAGTAGTTTTTGTGTGAGTTAAGGAGATAAAGGTGGTGAGGTCATTGCCGGCAGGGTAAAAAAGGTCCCAGGCAATACACAGTTTATTGTGCCCATTTTTTTGCTTACAAAGAGCACTATGTTTTATAACAGAGACCAAGGGAAGTTCCTGTTCAGGGAAGCTTGCGCAAAATGCTTTATAAAATGCTTCTTTTGCCGCAAAACGAACAGCAAAGCGCTCAGCGCTTTTTATGGGATTTTCAAGACAATAAGCAATCTCTTCAGGGCTAAAAATTTTCAGAAGTGATTTCTCTTCAAAGCTGTGCCATTGAGCAAATTTTTCAATATCAACTGAATCAATACCTATTCCTGTTATCATATTATCGTTGTTTCATTTTTTCTAAATTTTGATCTAACGAGCGATAAAAAATTGCTTCACGAATATGGTGCGCCTCAATGACATCTTGATTTTCAAGATCGGCAATAGTACGAGCAACTTTTAAAATTTTATGATACCCGCGCATGCTTAAATTAAGTTTATCAAATGCTGTTTTAATAAGAGTTTCTGCCTGGCTTGTCAGTTGGCAATGATTCTCAATCATATCTGGGCTCATAGAACTGTTCCATGTATTTTTACCATTAAAGCGTATTGCTTGTTTTTCAAGAGCTATGGAAACCTGTTTATATAAATCGGTAGAACTTACTGAATGTTCTTGCGTATTTTTAAGCGTATCATATTCAACTGAAGGAACATGAATTTGTAAATCAATACGATCAAGCATAGGGCCTGAAAGTTTTTCTAAATATTTTTCAATAGATTGTTTTGAGCAGTTGCAAGGTTTTTTAGCATCACCTAAAAAGCCACAAGGACATGGATTAAGTGCTGCAATGAGTAAAAAATTTGCAGGGAAATGCACCGAATGAGTTGCGCGAGAAATGCAGACTGTTTTATTTTCTAGTGGCTGACGCAGTACTTCAAGCGTTGTTCGTTTAAATTCGGTTAATTCATCCAAAAATAAAATACCATTGTGCGTTAAACTAATTTCTCCGGGTTGTGGAAATGAGCCGCCGCCAACAAGCCCAGCTTGCGATATGGTGTGGTGAGGATTTCTAAATGGCCGTTGCGTAATCAATGGCTGGTTGCCAAGTTTACCGCTAACAGAGTAAATTTTACTTGTTTGCAATGTTTCATCAAAATTCATGGGCGGCATAATAGTAGGCAAGCGTTTTGCAAGCATAGTTTTACCAGAGCCGGGCGGCCCGATAAAAAGAATATTATGTCTTCCTGCTGCCGCAATTGAAAGAGCACGTTTTGCTTGGTGTTGTCCTTTTACTTGATTAAAATCTAAAGAAGGAGTTTCTTGCAACTTCAGATAGTGAGCAAAAGAATGTTTAGTCGGTTCTATGGTTTTTTCATCACGCAGATAAGCAATCAGTTCTACTAAATGTTGAGCGCCAATAACTTCAATATTTTCTATAAGTGCCGCTTCTTGCGCATTCTGTTGCGGTACAATAATACGCTTTTTATGAAGCCTTTGTGCATCATACGCAATAGGCAATGCCCCTTTAATGCTTCTGATAGAACCATCAAGAGAAAGTTCGCCAAGGAATAATGTTTCTTGTAAAAAATCTTGAGAAAGTTGTAGATAGTTAGCGGCTTGCAAAATGCCAATGGCAATAGGTAGGTCAAAGAGCGTTCCTTCTTTTTTTAAATCAGCTGGCGCTAAATTGACAGTAATTTTTTTTTCTGGAAAATTAAAGCCACTATTTTTAAGAGCGGTTGAAATACGCTGTTTACTTTCTTTAATGGCGGTATCAGGGAGTCCAACAATATGAAACTGTATCATGCCAAAAGAAAGATCAACTTCGACATGGACAAGGTGAGCATCTACCCCTATAGTAGTAGCAGAAAAAATTTTAGTATGCATAGATAGTGCGCATTATTTTAAAATTAAAAAATACTTATAATGCTTCATTATAGCACATATTTTTCATATGGAAAAGTGGATTGGTTCGTTTTTATGATATTCCTAAAAAGTTACAAAAGAAAATGTGCTTCTTTTTAAAAATAAGGTACAATAAAAGGCTACTAGTCATAGAAAATCATTCTATTATGGATACATGTATGAAAAAAATATTCTATAGCGCTGTATGGTTGATAGTTTTTTGTGGTTTTTATAGTGATATGCACTCTTCAGGGGTGCTCTTGCCAGATAGTTTGCGTGTGGGGCATTGTGCCTTTACATCGCCAGTTACTTCTTTTATAGGGGCAGGAAAACCAGGAGCAGGGGCTTATACGCTTTCACGCTTTGATAGCAGAATACTCACGCCATTAGCACAAGAAAAAGTTACGCTTAATCAGGTGGAAGATCAGCAGAACCCCTTTTATGATGAAGCTATTATTCATTTAAAAGCTTTTTATACCAATCCTCTTTTAGTTTATGCAAACAAGCCCCACGATATTTATTATGTGACCAATTTTGCAACGGATAAAAATCCTATGGGCGTTATGGCAGCATGTAATATTGCTGATGCGCAAGGAAACACTACCGCGGGCATAGCAGCGCTTACGGTTTATCAAACTGTTCAAGAAAAAGATATTGAAAATCGCAATAGCTATATTATTGCAGCGGTAAAAAGTGCTGAAGGTTCTATGGCACAACCTGGAGCTGGCCTTGCTCTTTTAAAATTTCATGCAGGAAAACTTAATTGCTTTGATGCGGTAACTGGTACAGCCGATGGTAATAAAGCATTTCCTTTTGACATAGATCCCGCAGCACAAGAATTGGTTCAGATTAATGGTGGTCTTGATTCAATAGGAGACGTCGTTGATTTTTGCTGGGATGATAATTTTGAACGTTTTTATGTAGCATTACAGATAAAAACAAAAGATGATGCAGCTTCGCACCAAGGAGCATGCGCGCTTCTTGTTGGCCGCGTTTGGGAAGATAAGATTTATCTAGATCCTATTGTGCCAGGAACTGTATTTTCAGCTGATAAAAATAATATCGTTGGTGCTGTTGGGCAAGGACGTTATGTTTCTCTGCATAAACTAACAACAATGCACACTTCATGTGGATTGCCTTATTTGGTTGTTGTGGGTGGCAATGGAAAACCGGAAGAAACAGCATCTTCTGTCTATGCATTTCCCTTAACAAATCGTGTTGATAAAAATTTTGGTATGAGATCTCGCTTTCAAGATGCAGCGCATGGCGCTCTGGCAAAAAGAAAAAGTGCAGCCCGTGCCCTCTTTTTACCAGGAAGGTTTGGCCGTTTTAAAGGTCGCGTCATTGATGAACAAGCAACGAAACAAGAAGATTTTTATAGTGCTGATCAAAAAGAGGTTATAGTCGGTGGCGGTGCTTTATTACCAAATAAAATCACTCATGTTATGGCCGTCAGAGATTGTGTGATAGTAATGGTGCAAGAAGATGGCAATGGCCAAGAAGCTGGTGTTTTTTCTTCACAAGCACTTTATGATGAACATGGTTTTATTGCTGCATGGTCGCCATGGAAACGCATCTCTGGTTCATCATCACATCCTTTAGATTTTATAATAGAGCCTCATCGCTTTGTTGTTAATATAATAGAATCAGAAAATTCTGTACTATCTTTAAAATCTGCTGATTGGCGCTATACGCCATCGATGGAACTTATTAATAAAGAAGAACTTTTACTCCATGAACTTTTGCAAAAAGAGTTTCCACCAGAGGTAGGTGGTATTCAAGGATTATTTGATTTTGATACAGTAACACGTGGTGTTTCTGGTCAGCAAAAAAGTTCTTGTATGATTGCAACCGGCAATAATAAAGTAGTTTGGGTGCAAACAAGTACAGAAGGTGCTGATGGCATAGTGCATGCCTACAAAAAGTTCTCATCTCTTGCGCATGCAACGAATGCTTCTTTAGAGCATGATTTTCCTGAAACTATGCAGGCTATTTCATTTTCTGGTGGTGCGCTCCAAGAATTAGGGCCTATAACTTCAGCATGTTTTGTGCATACTCAAAATCAAACTTATCTATTAGTGGGGGGCGTAGATGGATTGGCTCTTCTTACTGATGCGTATGGTAATGGTTGGTCAACGCATGAAGGCTTAGGTAAAAGTTTTAGTAATTTACCGCATGCTCTTTCCTTTAAGAAAATTGGTGATTATCAATTTGTTCAAAAATTAATTTTTTATAACGGTCATCTTTATATTTTAACTGATAGCCGTCTTGATTGTGTTCCATGGACTACTGATGTGGCAGCAGGAACTGCTTGGCCAGCAAGAACATTACTATCACACAAAGAATTACAAGCTACCTTCAAAGATGTTCTTATTTCTCATGCATGTATTATGCTTGCAACAGGAAAAGGATTATTTGTTGGTGCTGAGGATATAGCAGAAAATCCTGGTGCTTTAAGGTGGCACACAATTGCCTTGCCTGGATCATCAGTAGCAGCTCTAAAACTGTATGCTGTTACCCATTCAGGAGAGCAAGCAGATTTTATTAATGAAGGGCAAATTTTTGTTTTACTTGGCTCTGTCTCTCAGGCAGAAGCAGAACTGTATCGCCTATCAATTAGCAATGGCAAAATTTCTTTAGTAGAAGATTTTGATTTTAAAGGAGACATTGCTCGTTTCATTTCCTTTGGTGGTTTTCGTGACAACTTTGCCACAGATGGTTTGGTATTTATAAGTACTCGTTCTGCTGGTAGTCCTATGGCACATGTATTGCCTACCTTTGTTGCGGGAAAACTTGTTGCTTCTTCAAAAGGATATATAGTGCCTATTGATGCACCTCGTATTTTTGATATTCGTCAAATTGCCAGAAATTCAGCAACGGGTAGTTGGCTAGTAGGGGGCGATTTTGGCGTATGCATGCATGAATAAGATTTGAAAAAGGATTAACAACAATGGTATTGAGAGAAAAGCGTTCTGTTTCTTTATTTGGTTTACTTCTTTGTGTAGTACAACAAAGTTTTGCTTTTTTTCCTATTAATATATTTAGGCCATGGGATATTAATTTACGACCACCTCGCTGGCATGATACAAAATTACAGGCAACTTTGTGGTCGGAAAATAGTTTGCAGGCACACGGTTACAATGCAGATGGTAATCAAGTTAATGTTATGCAACTATGGTCTCGAACGCAAGATGCCTTAGCGATGTTGAAAGGTTTTGGGCCTTCAAGTCAAATAACGCAATTTTTAGAAAATGATTTAATGAGCCCAACTGATAATGGCGTACGTGGTCACGTTGCGTATACAGGAAAATTTAAAGCAAAAGGATATGGTTTAAATTTTCGTTATCATGCACCGCATAATATTACGCTTGGCTTTTATTTCCCTATTTATGATATGAGTTTGAAAAAAGTACAGTATGTTGATCAAACAGCTTTGTATGATGTTCCTATGAGCCAAGAAAATCTTAAAGTACGTCAATTACTGACAAGTCGCTTGCAACAAGTGGTAAATATGTTTGATCCAAAACTAAATCTTGGTGATTGGTCACGAGCAGGATTTGGTGATGTTACTTTTATGGCAGAGTGGTGGCGATTATTCAAACAAGGTCGCCCTATTTTAAAAACTGTTTCTCTGCAGGCGCGTGGTGGCATGATTTTTCCAAGCGGTGTTCGTGTTAATGATAATGATATTTTGTCCATTCCATTCGGTTGTGATGGTTCAGTTGGGATGATTTTTGGTGGCGGTATTAATTTAAATTGGTTTAGTGTTTTCCATGGCGGGATTGATGTAGAATTTTTACAATTTTTTGGTAATACCCGTAATCGTCGTATAAAAATTCAGCAAGAGCAAACAGACTTTTTATTGCTAGCAAAAGCGAAAGCACATAAAGATTTTGGCTTTATTCAACGTTTTAATTTATACCTTGAAGCATATCAAGTGTGGCATGGTCTTTCTGCGCGTGCAACGTATCAGTTCTGGAAAGAGTCTGATAGTAAATTAACCTTATGCACTAATGAATTTTCAAATGATATAGCAAATACTGCTGAAAGTTTGCAAGAATGGACAATGCACCAAGCTATTTTCCAGATAAGCTACGATTTTCAAACAGATGTTTCTGATCGCTCTCATTTTAAGCCGCAAATTTCATTGTTTTATAAATTCCCTTTCAATGGCCAACGTGCAATACTTCTAAATACGGTAGGGGCAATGTTGAGCTTAAGTTTTTAATTGGGAGCACTATTTCTTTTTTTTTGTTGAGGACATTGGATTTCTTTAGGATGAGGCATTGGACAGCAGTGAAATGAATGTATTTTATATACTTTTTGTTTAGTTTGTTGCTGTATATCTGCATCAGAGGGCTTAGAAGGTTTGCTTTGGGTTTGACTACAATCAATTTCTCTATGCACAAAGAGCATGGCAATCAAAGAGAGTATCTGATAAAAATTCATGAAATAACCCTTTATTTGTTAATTATTTTTATCACTATAATAAAGGATTATTTTGAATTGTAAAAATATTAATTGAGCTATATTTTTGGCAGAAGATCAGTAACAATGCCACGATTTTTCGCAAGTATTTTTGCTTCCGTCTCTTCAAGTGCACGGCGCAATCTATCAACCTTGGACTCAATAAACTCTTCTGATTCTTCAAGAGTAAGCATTAAAAGTTTACCATGATGAATATCATCACGAATATTTTGAATAAGATCTAGGGGGAGCTCAGATCCTGTCAAATCAAGAAAGTGAACAAATCTACTGATTAATGATTGAAAAAGATCATCAAGTTCATCTTGATTAACCAAGGAGCAATTATGAAGTTCTTCAAGTCTTTTGCCTATGCTTTTTACACTTGTCCAAACCTCTTCTTGGTCAAGAGGACTCCAAATAACTTTGTTAAGAGTTATATCTAAAAAGCGAATAATATTTTGACGTAATTGTTCTTGATTAACGTGCGTTTGTGTGAAAGAGCTTTTATTAAGCTCTTGAATAATAGTGCTAGCAGCTTCATCAAGAAAGGCATCAGGATCTTGCTTAAAGTAAGCAAAATTAGAAAGAAACATAGTGTAAAGGGTGCGCTTAATACTATTTTTTGCTTCAGTAAAAAGAGATGATGGTTTTTTTACAAAATAGCTATCAAGAATTTTAGGAAGTTTATCAAGAAGGTTGCAGTAAGCATCTGGGCTTACATAATTACAATGTTTTACTTTATTGCAAAAAAGACGAAACGTCGATTGCATGTAAGCCATATCTTGGTTGCTATCAAGCCCAAATTCTAAAAATTCTACGAGATGACAAAAATTATGAGGCAAAAATTCTTCAGCATATTCTTGGCGAGAAAAGACATGCCTAAAAAAGCAGCGTATACCAGACCGCGTAAATTTAAGCGGCTGACAAAAACTACTCAAAAGTTTATCATTATGTGAAAATGATTCTGATGGAATAGTTGTCAATTCATAATGAGCTGTATTATTTTCAGTCTTTACATTATGAGCAAAAAGAGTCATCATCAAAAGAAGCAACCACAGATGAATTGTTGCTTTCATAAGATACTCCTTGTAATATAGGATATTAAGTACTTTTAAAATTTATTCTATCAAGAAAATTGGAATGTGCAACCATTAAAATTTTTAACCTTGATACTTAGTAAGGATGTAGATGGCACTATTTCGCTATCAAGCATTTTCAAAAGATGGCAAAAAAGTTCGCAATACGCTCGATGCTCCTACGCTTGAAGCTGCACGGGATCAGATTACTAAAATGGGTTTATACCCGGTAAATATTGAATTAGCAACGTATGAAGGCTCGCAAACGTTATGGGGTACGATTACTTCTTTTTTTGCACCACGTATTAGTATTAAAGAAAAAATTCTTTTTACCAAACAGCTTGCTGTACTGTTAAAATCAGGAATTCCTTTGTTGCAGGCATTAGAACTATTAATAGAACAATTTGAAGGAAGATTGCGTTCTATTATTGTAACGTTAAGAGATAATATTAAAGAAGGTCAATCATTAGCAGAAGGCCTTGCGCGTTATCCAAAAGTATTTGATACAATTTATATTCAATTAGTGCGTGCCGGTGAAGCAACAGGAAAATTAGAAATAATTCTTGAGCGCTTGGTTGACTATTTAGAGCGAAGACAAGCAATAACAAAACGAGTCAAAGCTGCATTACGTTATCCTATGATACAGCTCTCAATCATTGTATTAGTTGTTATTGCGCTATTAACGTTAGTGCTTCCCACATTAGCAAAAAACTTTGCTTCTCAAAAACAAGAGTTGCCATGGACAACATCATTTTTGTTAGGCGTTTCAGATGTATTAATAAATTATTGGTACCTACTGCTTGGTGGTTTTATCCTTATTATAGTTTTATTTCGCTATTGGCGCTCGACACCATCAGGTGCTCTTATACTTGATAAACTTAAATTAAAACTTCCTATAGTAAGTTTTTTTGCACGCATGAGCGCTGTAGTGCAATTTAGCCGCACCTTAGGAATTTTAGTAGAAAGTGGTGTTAATTTAGCAGAGTCGTTAGATATTGTTGTAAAAATTATTGATAATAAAGTATTATCACAAGCGTTAAGTGATGCACGTGATAATATTGTCAAGCAAGGGCGCATAGCAGAATTTTTAAAAGAAACGGGTATTTTTCCTCCTATTGCAATTTATCTTATTAATACGGGAGAACAAAGTGGCCAACTTGATGCTATGTTGCTAACCGTTGCACAAAATTATGAAACTGATTTAATGGAATATTCAGATAATCTTTCATCATTAATTGAACCAATTATGTTAGTAGTTATGGGTGTTGTTGTTGGGTTTGTTGTATTGTCTGTTGTGCAACCTATGTTGCAACAGGCACAGTTTGGAGCTTAAGGAAAGGGAATTTATGAACTTAGCAGAAAAAAGGCGTTATGCTCAGCCGGGTTTCACCTTCATGGAACTTGTTGTGGTGGTGCTTGTTTTAGGTATTTTGGCTGCAGTGGGTATTCCTACTTATATGAATTTAAGAGCGAGAGCAGAAAGAAATAGTACCATTGTTACGTTGAAGAATCTTAAAGGTCAATTAGATATCTTTAAAGCTGATATGGGTAAATATCCTGCTAAATTAAGTGAACTTGCTGAGCGCCCAAAAGGTGAATTAGCAAAAAAATGGCAAGGCCCTTATTTTGAAACAGTTCCACAAGATGGTTGGAAGAATGATTTTTATTATAAAGTAACACCAGGCGGAAAACATCCTTATGAATTATATTCATATGGTCCTAACGGAGAAGAAGGTTCACCGGATGAACGCTTTAGCATCTGGGATTAAAAAAGGATTTACGTTTTTAGAGTTAATGGTTGTTATACTCATTTTAGGGATTATAGCAACCATTGCTGTTCCTGCATTACAAAACCGTTTGCCTGGGTATCAACGCAAACAGTTTATTGCAGAGGTTGATAGCTTGTCACGTTTAGCGTGGCAAGAAGCGCTGGTGCAACAAAAAGCGTTGCGACTTTTATTTACGTTAGATAAGCGCTTAATGAGCGTACAGATTGCAACGGGTGGCTTTGATAAAGATGGCAATCCTACCTTTGCGCCGGTAGATATTCCGTATTTAAAAAGTTCTTACCAGTGGCCAGATAGTATAGAAATTAAGCAATTTTTTATTGGTAAAAAAGATTTTTTAACGCGTCCTGGTATTAAAACAGAAACTATTTGGTTTTATTATGCACCCGAAGGATTGGTGCAACCAGTTATTATTAATATGCTTGATACAAGTAATCAAGATGCGCAAGGAAAAGCGCGGCAGATAAGTTTAGTTATGAATCCTTTTACTGGTCAATTTAAAGAGTATGAAGAATTTCAAAAACCATAATAAATCAGGCATGACCTTTATAGAAGTAGTTATAGCTACTTTTATAGTAGGATCTTTGTTATCTTCATTATTGTTATTGCAAAATACGACTCTTTTTAGCGTTGGCCGTTTTATTGGGCAATCTGAACGTATTTTTTTATTATTAAATCGTCTTGATCAGGCAGCATTTGAGCGTGCGCGGCATGAAAAAGAGCCTAAAAAAGAACCAAAGAAGAAAGAGCCATCTGAAACTAAAATTATGTACGAGCAAAAAAAGATTGCAAAAGAATCATCATTAAAAAATATAAAAAATCTTGTTATAGAAAAAGTTACGGCCGAATGGGAATATGGTAACCGTTCATTTAAAGAAAGTATGATAACCTTCCTGTATAAACCGGAGAAAAAAGTATCATGAAATCTGGTTTCACCGTAATAGAACTTTTATTAGCAGTTACCTTTTCATCAATGCTCGTTACCCTTTTGATGACGTCATTTTACCAAATTAATCGTTCTTCAGCTCGTATAGATGTAGCCATTGATCTTGATACGCGCGCCCATATTATTAATAATCAGATGCAAAAAGATCTTATGGGTGCTTTTGTGCCACGACAAGGTTTGAAAAAACAAGAGGCTGAAAAAAAAGAGCAGCAACCAGTTCCTGCAAAAAAAGATGCTGCAACACCAGAAAAAAAAGAACGCCCAAAACCGATCAGTGATGTTTTTTTGAGTACCAATAAAGATGGCATGCTCAAAGAGCTTACCTTTATTACGAACAATCCCGTACGTATTTATGAGTATGCAGAAAATGCAGAAGTAAAGCCGCGTGTTGTGCGCGTTATGTATCGCCTTGAGCAAGAGAAAAATAAAAAAGGTAGTTTTATACTAACGCGCCAAGAAGGAGTAAATCTTGATGTTAAGCATTACAAAAAGGGTGCAGAAGGAGCGCCACAAACCTTTGTTTTAGCGCAAGGCATTAAAGCACTAGCGCTAGAATATAAAGCACCACGAGTAAAGGAAGAAGAGAAAAAAACAACGCAGCCAGACAAAAAGCAACCTGAGAAAAAAGAAAAAAAAGACGAGCCTGTTGTATTTGAAGCAAAAAAAGAATGGCGCTCTAATGAAATTCGCGAAGGCAAGAAAAAGCAATCTCAGCTGCCGCAGTGGATTACCGTTACGTTAACATTATCTGATGAAGTGCAAGAACAAGAACGTTCTTTAATCTTTAATTATCAGGTAGCAGCTTTTGGCCAGGATCTTATAGAGCGCAAAGCGCCAGAGGAAAAAGCTCCTGCGCCTCAAAAGCCACCAGTAGTTCCTCCTGCAGGGCAGCGTGTTGCACAGGTGCGCAGAAGAATGCCAACAGCGCAAGAAGTAAAAACATCCGTACAAGAATATCTTGCTATGATGCAAAGGAAAACGTCATGAAACAATCTACACAGCAAGGATACATTCTTGTTTTAACCTTGATGATTCTTTCCATTGCCGTAATAGTGGTAACACGTTTTGCTTTACGCGGTACGGTGCACGTGCATTTTGATAAAACTATGATAGAGCGTGAGCAAGCAAAGCAGGTAGCACTTGGTGGCATTCAAGTGGCACTTGCACAGCTTTCTTTACAAGAAAGTTCTACGGGTGGTCAGCAAAAAACAAACTCAACTGAGTTTTATAAAAAGGTTGTTCCTGCTCTTAACCGTTTTCAAGACTATAAACTGGTCAAGGATGTTGACGGCATAGATGGTACACTTTCTCTTGCTATCAGCTGTGAACAAGGTAAAATTGATCTCAATCAGCTTTTTCCCGTTGAAGATGCGCAGTTTGATCTAGAAAAACAAAAAGAATTAAAAAAATCGATGCAGAATTTTTTTGCTCAAATAAAAAAAGTTATGAAAGATAAAGATCTCTTTTCAGTGTTTGAGAAATTTATTAAAAAGCAGCAATTCTTGTTGAATGATGCAACTGAATTGATGACGATTCCTGAATTTCAAAAACTTTTTTTAACGAAAATTTTTTATGAGCCGCCAACAAAAGATTCTTCAAAAAAACGGCCTCTTTATTTAATGGATATTTTTACGGTATTTTCTGATAAAAAAAATATACAGCCGTGGTTTCTTTCTGATTCTTTATGTGGTCTGCTTGGTTTAAAGCGTGCAGAATATAATGATCAAGAAAAACGTGAAAAGCTTGTAGCAGACGTCCTTACTATTAAAAATTTAAACAGTCCTGAACAAAAATGGGATAAGCAGCTACAGCCTTTGTACGGAAAAGATTTTAAAAGTTTACCAAAAGATTTTCAGATGCTTTTTGATTTTTCTTTCGAACCGACAGTATTTTCAGTACTTTCCTATGGCACGGTTGGCGCGATAACTCAGAAAATTTTTGCTATTATAGAAAAGCGGTCATCATCGCAGCACGGTGATGCTCCCTACGCATTAACAAAACTTTACTGGCTTTGATTAAGGGATTAGCTTGCAAGTTAAAACAGAAACTATTGTTGGTTTATTTATTTTTATTGCTCTTGGCATTTTCTTGTATGCAACCTTTTTCTTAGGGGTGTTTCGTGTTGGTCAATTTAAATACCATTCGTATGCCGTTTTATTTACTGACGTTGCAGGTCTTGAAAAAAAAGCTGATGTTAAAATTGCTGGCGTGACCGTTGGGTGGGTAGATGCACTTGAACTGCACCAAGATGGTAGAGCAGTGAAAGTACACCTTACCATTGATAAGCGCTATAGCATACGAACTGACGCTTCTGCGTGCGTTCGGCAAGAATCTGTTTTAGGAACAAAATATATAGAACTGATTCCCGGTAACCCGACTCAACAAGAAGTTTTTTCAGGATCTACCTTGAGCAATCAAGGGAAATCACCAGCTTCACTCGATGCTATTTTGGATAATCTCCAAAAGACGGTTGAGCAGGTTGCCGCTGTTTCAGAATATTTGAAAAATGCATTCCCTTCTTTTGATCGTGACGTTGGCGCTGCTTTGCATACTTTTGAGAGCACCGGGTTACAGATGCAACATGGTTTTAAGCGTCTTGAATCTATTATGGAAAAAATTGATAGTGGGAAAGGCTTTGTTGGTAAATTAATTAATGAAGATGACGCCTACCGTGATTTACAAGTTACGGTAAAAGGGCTTAAAAAATATTTTAATAAAATAGATGCCTTGAATATCGTATTTGATTCCCATAGTGAATATATGTACGGGCCAGCAGAGCATTTAAATTTTGAAGATGCAAAAGGATACCTGGATGTTCGTATTCATGCAAGTGACGATCATTTTTATTTATTGCAGGCTGTTATGTCACAAAAAGGAACCATTAAACGTTCTATAGAAGAAGTAAAATGGTTTGATGAGCGTTGTGTTGAAATTATTCCTAGTCAGTACATTAATCAGCCCAATAAATCAGTATTTTTGCCAGAACTTGTTGGCTCAGTAGAACGCAGAAAGCGAAAATTAGATCAGGTAAAACTTGGTTTTCAACTTGGTAAGCTGTATAAAGATTTTGTCTTTAGAATAGGTCTTTTTGAAAATACTGCCGGTTTTGGTATGGATTTTGATATTCCTTTTGGTACCGATGCTTTTCGCTGGGTAACGTCATTTGAAGCATTTGATTTTAGAGGTCGGCAGCGCATTGATGATAAACGCCCTCATTTTAAATGGGTCAATCGCTTATTTTTGTTCCGTAATCTTTACTTAGTGGCCGGTGCAGATGATTTTATGAGCAAGCATAATGCAAACGGCTTTTTTGGAGGAGGATTACGTTTGTGTGATGATGATTTTAAATACTTCTTTTCATTTATTGGCCTTGGCGGACTTACCTAAATTCTTGCGTAGGTAATTACTCATACAGTATCTTTTATAAAAAAGGGGATACTATGAAAAAATTATTATTTTTTCTATTTTTATTTCTATCTATTCAAGCGCCTTTGCAGAGCTCTGAAAAAAAAGAACCATGCAAGCAAGACCCTTATAATTTTAATACATTTTACCTTAAAATTTTTTTAGATACGAAACAGGCCCATCCTCAAGAAAATTCTGAATATATAAAAAAAGAAGTTTTAGACTGTTTTTATAATCTTTTGGGAGATCAATTAGCTCTTTTATCCGCGGTTAATCTTTATAAGTCTTATTATGAAGCTCTGCTTAAAGCGAAGGAGGATTATAAGCAAAGTTTGGAGGCAGTTGGTGTTAAACCTACTACCCACGGTCTTTATGAAATGAAATTTTCTCCTTCCTTTGAAGAGCTAAGCTTTATAATGACTAACAGATTATTATTTAAAACACAGATACTCTCTACCAGAGAAAAAATACATATACAAGCCTTGGCTATAGAAAAAGGAAAAGATCCTGTACTCAAGCCTTTGATTACTATTTTAATGAAGAAAAGTGAGTATGATGAAAAGCATAATGATATTCTGGCATTAGTAGCAACAATTTTAAAAAATGCCGAAAAAATAGAAAATCCTCGCTGCTGGACTTTTATAGAAAAATATACGGGACAAAATCCCTTTAACTATGCAAATTCCATACTAGAGATATACAAAGAATGGATTGCTTCATATGCAAAAGATGCTTTATCTAAAAAAGAGTTTGGTGATATAAGCCCTGAGTTATTAAAAACATATCTTCAAGCATCATCTATGCACTTGGTTAACATAGAAATTTCTTTTAAGTTTAACGTTCTTATCAATGAAGATTTTTCTAAAGCAGATTATGCTTTTCTAGAAGATTTTATGTCTGTAATACAAGAATATCAAAAAGATGAAAAAAACATTGCTTGTTTTTCAGACTATCTTAAGAATTTTTTGATAAACAAAGGCTATATAAAAAAAGAAGAAGGATGGTCTTTACCATCGCTAAAAGACTCACAAGAAATATTTTTAAAGCAACAGGAATTAAAAAAAGAAGTTGTTATAAAACAGCTAGAGGAGCATGAAAAGGAAAAAAGATTAGAGCAAAAAGAACAAGAAAAAAAAGGGAAAAAGAAGCAGTCGGCAGTAACTGCAGCACCAGCATTTCTCGATGCTTCATGGATTAATAAAAATTATAAAGTTTCAGATAAAAGCATCGTTAGATCAATAAAGGGAGATCAGGTTATTATCGATGACCAAAAAAATAATATGCTTATTACGTTGATAATCCCCGATAAAGAGATTTTACGTCCAACAACTATTCCTGCCATAAAATTTGATGAACGAGTAGAGCGCTGGTTTAAAAATCCTGAAAAAACGTTACATGAAATAGGTTCACTAACACCAGACGAAGAATTAGGAAAGCTGCAGGCTGAAAAGCTTCATCAAAAAAAGCTTGAAATAAAGCGGCATAATTTTGCACAGATGGTGGATCCATTTATTATGCTCTTTGGTGCCGATAGTATTCATATTGATAAAAAACAAAATAAAATTCCTAATAAAACGTTGGTAGGGCAGTTGGAAGATAAAAATACGCATGAAAAATTTGTTGGTGTTTTTGGCTATGCACAAAACCCTAAAACAGGCACCTGGTACCATAGATTTTTTAGCACCAAAAAACCACAAGAAATTGCGCAAACCTATTTTAAAGGTGCTACGTTTGATCTAGAGTACCCTCCTCTTGGAGAGTGATGCAGCGTAATTGCTTTGGTATTTAAATCAATATTTTAATATAAAAAAGAGTAAAAAAGAGGATACTATGAAAAAATTATTATTCTTTCTATTTTTATTTCTATCTCAAGCGCCTTTGCGGAGCTCAGAAAAAAAAGAATCATGCAGCCAAGATTCTTATAATTTTAATAAATTTTATCTAGATATTTTTATGAAAGCAAAAGAGAATTTCCCTCAACAAAAACCTGAAAACGTTTTATTTTCTTTTGTTGAGCTTTTGGCAGATCAACTTTATCTTTTATCTGCTTTTGATTATTATACAGATTGGCATTCTAAGATGGCCGTCGCTCATCTTGATTATTTGTATAGTTTGGGCCTCGTGGGAGCTGTAGTAGTCGATGATTATTATTTTTTTGACAAAGCAGTAGTAACTTCTCTTGAAGAATTAAATTTTATTTTGCATAACAAGTCATTATTTCTAAAAAATAATTTTACTGAAAATGATAAAGCGGAGATTATTGCTTTAGATATAAATGAAAAAAATAAATCCCTCAGGCCTTGGATTAATATTCTTCTCAAAAAAAATGAATACCAGGAGCAGTATACGAGAGTTATAGCTACTATTTCACTTATTTTAATAAGGCTCATGGAGGTTGAGAGGAACCCTTATTGGGCATTTATACGTGATGAAACACAAAGCAGTCCCTTTATTTTTTTAAAGCAGATGCTACATACTTTGAAACAATGGGCTACTGCATATGCTGAGTTTATAGTGGATACTTCTGAAAAAGAACCTGAGAGGTTTACTAAAGAAGAGATTGAAAGAGGACGTATTTGCAAAGAAGTTTCTTCCGGAATATTGCAACCGGCTCAGCAAGCTTTAATGGTTGAAATGATGTCTAGAAACAAATTTACAGAATCTGAGATTCCTTATTTTAATGAATTTTCTTCCATAGTTAATAAATATAAAATGCGTGAAAGTTGTGTTACTAATTTTGCAGAATCTCTTAGTAAGACATTGTTTAGTAAGAAGCTTGTAAAAAAAGGATTTTTTTTAAAAAATTTTGAACAAACAAAACAAGAATTGCTAAAGAATCTTATAGCAACAAAAGAAGAGCTTGAAAGGCGAGAAGTAGTATCTGAAAAAAAGGTCTTGCAAGCGCAAAAAAAACAAGAAAAACAAGAGAAAAAGAAGAAGTCAAAAGGCAAGCAGCCAATAGTACCAGCAGCCCTCGATGTTGCATGGATTAATAAGAGCTATAACGTTTCAGATAAAAGCATCGTTAGCTCAATAAAGGATGATCAGGTTATTATCGATGACCAAAAAAATAATATGCTTATTACGTTGATAATCCCCGATAAAGAGATTTTACGTCCAACAACTATTCCTGCCATAAAATTTGATGAACGAGTAGAGCGTTGGTTTAAAAATCCTGAAAAAACGTTACATGAAATAGGTTCACTAACACCAGACGAAGAATTAGGAAAGCTGCAGGCTGAAAAGCTTCATCAAAAAAAGCTTGAAATAAAGCGGCATAATTTTGCACAGATGGTGGATCCGTTTATTATGCTCTTTGGTGCCGATAGTATTCATATTGATAAGAAACAAAATAAAATTCCTAATAAAACGTTGGTAGGGCAGTTGGAAGATAAAAATACGCATGAAAAGCTTATTGGTGTTTTTGGCTATGCACAAAACCCTAAAACAGGCACTTGGTACCATAGATTTTTTAGTACCAAAAAACCACAAGAAATTGCGCAAACCTATTTTAAAGGTGCTACGTTTGATCTAGAGTATCCTCCTCTTGGAGAGTGATGCGGCGCAATTGTTCAGGGCATGTTAGGCGTATAAGAATATCAGCGGCATAGCGGGCAACTGCTATTTTGCAAAGTGCAACTGCAATGGTATAAAAACAACCTGAATAAGCAGATGTAGTTTGCCACCATGCATATGGCTTTTGCCATAGATAAGGAGCTTCAATCGAACGCAGCTGCTCTTGTAATACTGTATAGCTTATAATTACGGTGTAGCCGCAATAAAGCATGGCAGCTTTATGCAGCGTATGTGCCATAAAACAAAGAGGCAATAAGGAATGCCATGGTTTTTCTTGGTGGTATGCAATATAATCTTTTTGAAAATATTCTGATTGTATATTTGAATGTATTGTAAATAAAAGTATTATATATAAAGAGATTTTGTACATATTATTAGTATGCGGTGTTATGAAAAAAAATATATTCATAGTTTTTATACTAACTCATTTTTTACAAGGTATGGAGAGATTATTTATTCCGTACCTGGCAAATCTTGCACAATCTGCGCAACAAAGGCCGGAAAACGATCTTTTAAAGCAGTCATTTAATAACCTTATGTGTGACCATCATGAAACTATAGCACAGGAATTTAAGCTTACTTCTGTGTTTCAAGCAGCATATAGTGGCAATACAAAAGAAGTTAAAGAATGGATTTCTTTAATACCGGTATTAGAAAATGCTAAAAATGATCTTGGCAAAACAGCGTATGATATTATTAACCAAAAAAAACAGCAAGTACAGGATTGGAAAAAACATGCAAATTTTGCAAAGCAAAAAAAAAGAACATCGATTTTTCAAGCAGCACAAAATGGCTCATTGCCAGAAGTGCAACAATGGGTAAAAGAACATTCTGCTTTAATATGGGCACGAGACGCAGAGGGTAAAACCGTGCTTGATAGAGCATGTTTTTCTCAGCAGCCAGCTTCAATGTATGTTTTTAATAGCGGTAGCCATGCAAAGCTTATAGAATTTATACAAGAAGAACGTATAAAAAATTACCAATTAGATCCCTCAGTAGATGTTATTGCCAATCATGAACGCATAGCGGAAGAAATTGCGTGTCCATCTCTTTTTCAAGCAGTTACTTATGGGCAGCTCTCTTTATTAAAAGCGTGGATAGAAAGGCATCCATCGTTAGTTTGGTCAAAAAGTATCTATGGCAATGAAACGGCACTTGATAGAGCGTGTTATATCCAGCAATATGGATATTACTCTCCTATCAATGAAGATATTGTTACACTTTTACAAGAAAAACGTATAGAAAACTATAATTCTAAAAAAAACATAGATCCTATTGCTCAGCATGAAGAAATTGCTCGTGTTATTTCATGTCCATCTTTATTTCAAGCGGTATGGGATGGTAATTTGCCATTAGTTAAAGCATGGATAAAAAAGCATCCACAATTACGCTATGCTACTTGTAAATCTAAAGATACGGCATTGACTATAGCTTTTTGTTTAGATGAAAATGCAAAGATGGAAAAAAAAGACGAAGATAAATGGGCTCCTATTCTTAACTATTTGAACCAAGAGAAAAATGAGTTCCTAAAACAGGATGAGAAATCTTCCTTGATCGAGTAATCGGTGTATTGAGTGCCAATTTATAATCAGTTACCCAACGGATAAAGACTGCTTTTAAATAGTTAAGGCGTTTTGCTTTTTCTTGTGCACAAGCAACCAGTTTTATTTGTTTGGGAAATAACCAGGTTATATGGAGCGTACTCAGCCAATCGTGCATACGGATAAAACTTGTCAGTTGTTTATGCTCTTTATCAACATCCTGTAAAAACATCATTAAAGGTGATAATAAATCATGCAAGGTATCTGCTGTTTGATATTGTTGCTGCGCTGCTACAATGAGCTCTTTACCTAATTCTTGTTCGGGCATAATACTTAATACATCAAAAGGAATACTTTGCTTCCAGCATGACCACGTATCATCTCTTAAAATTAAATGTGCATGATACAATAATTTCAGCCACACTGCGCCGTATACAAGGCCGCATGCTTTAAGCCCAAGAGAATATTTATTAGAAATCACATATTCTTTACAAAAATCAGTTATATCAAAAAACTGTTTGCGAGCTTCTTGTGCAAACGGCTGTACGCTTTGCAACGAAAAATTTTGCAACCATTGATGTGCATATGCTTTATTTTCATTGTGCTGATCAATGTGATGTTCATTATTAACGTTAACGTTAACATCAAGATGTTTTAAGGTAATTTGATGTCCTTCAGCGGCAGCAAGCGTTATTTTTTGTTCTTTTTTTTCTACCGTTGGTTGCGTTGTTACTTCTGCTTGTGCTGATACATAAAGAAGGAATATAAGGTAATGATGCTTCATTAAAAAAAACTATTTTTAGATTAATGATATTTTTTTATTAAGTTTAATGGAATAGTTGGTTAAGTAAAATAAATATTTTTTATAGTATTATTTTGTTTATTATATTTTTAACAATTCATTATCTCACAGTCCCTCTCCGGGACGGGACCAGCCCCTTTTGCTTGTACAAAAGGGCTGGACAAAAATACACCAACATGCTGTTGGATTGCACTCTCGCTCAGACATCAACCACTCACTCTTCGGGTTTTCAACCCTCGATTTCAGGTCGATGATTCGCTACCGGCGTGAATGTATAAAAAATAGTTTAATGCACCGGTACGCTCATCTGTTTGAGAGCTTCTCAGTTTTCTTGCCCGGCGTAGCTTGATGCGAAGCCTGGGTAAAAAACTGGAAGCCGAGTTATGACCCTTCGATACAATTTCGATTTCATCGAAATCACTCAGGATGAGCGAAAGCCCTTGCGTGCCCGTCTGGGTGTTAAGGGTATTGGGCACGCAATACCTTTGTGCCCTGCACCCGGCATGAGGGTGCCATAAGATAATATAGAGAAAAGTAGTTTTTATTTAAGAGAAGTATTTAATTTCTTTAATAAAAATAGTTCCTTCTTATGCATCACCTTATAATCTTCATCTTTAATATGGTCATAACCAAGTAAATGACAAATGCCATGTACCAAAAGAACTTGCATGCGCTTGTAAAAAGGCACACCAAGTTCTTTTGCAGCTTTTTGTACATATTCTAAAGAGATGATAAGATCACCTAAATTTTTTTCATCAGCTGCGCTTGCATGGATGCGTTCACCAGCTTTAAGCTCAGGATAAAAAGGAAATGACAAAATATCGGTTGGTTTATCTTTGTGCCGATATTCTTTATTGTAATGGTGAATAGTTTTATTCGTTGTCAGCCAAATACCAAGATCAAAATCACTATAATCAAGTGCATGCAAAATGGTTTGTGCATCATCTTTAAGTTTTTTAAGATCAAGGGATATGGAGCGTTGTGTATTTTTTATGGTGATCATATTAAACGAGTTTAAAAGAATTTTTAGTTCGCACCCTTCGACAAGCTCAGGGCGAACGAAGATAAAAGTTTTGATATAACCGTTCGTGCTGAGCTTGTCGAAGCATACGAACAGGTATATTACCTTATAAATTTAAACAATAATACAGCAAGTAGCTTTTTGTTGTTCAACTGGTTGTTCTGTAGGATTTTTAGCTTCTTTTGTTTTTTCTTCAATAAAGCTGAATCCTTCTTGATAGCTTTCATAATCTTTTTTGCCTTCTACTGATTGCAAAAGCTGAGCCATTCTTTTTTGTGCAACAACAAGCGGCGTTTCACCTTGTTTGTTTTTTTGCAAAAATGCTTTAGCTGGTATTTGTTTTAAGCAGTCCAGAACTTTTTTGTTAGGATTCATCGCAAAATGATGCAAAACTGTATTTTCTTGCTCATCCAACTTTTCAGCATAAGGAATTATAGTATATTTTAGGGCAAACCTTAGATCGTCTTGCGTAGCAGAAGGTGCAAACGTTGGCAATGGATTATGATATTTACGTAAAATTTGCTTGCAAGCAATCAGTTGGTTAAAAAGTTTAAGTTTTGCTGGATCAAAATTTAAATCATCATCAGAAAATGCAGTTTCACTGGTGAAAAGTTCTTTTACTTGGCTATTGATAATGACAAAAGCGTTTTCTTTGCTTTTATTTTCTTTATTAAAGAGATCTGCGCTGCAGAATGACGCAACTACTTCAAGCATTTCCGGGTCAGCCTTCTGTGCAAAGGTATGCAAAAGTGTATTGCCATCTTTATCTTGTTCTGTTAAAGAAAGTGTATTCAATTGCAGAGCAGTTCTTAAATTTTCAGCGCGATTATTTGCCGTAGATTCAGTGATCCATTGCTGTACCTGCTGTTGATTGCCGTTGTGCAAATGAGGAAATTCAGTTTGCTGTTCTGTTGCGTAAAGAGAACATAGGCAAAGAGCTGCTGAAACTATTACTAACTTTTTCATAGAAAACCTTTCTTTTTTATACTACCACGTAAGCTTTATACAACTCACCCTCTTGGGTCAGTGTTTCTTTGTCTACCTTTTTTTCAGTAAATTTTAGAGCCTGTGCACGGGTAATGCCTTGCAATAAAGCTTGTTCTTTTGCCAAGCTATCACATATTTTTTTATCAGTGCAAGAAATGGTCAACAAGGCAAGATCCGTTTTTAATGAAAGTTGCTGTTCACTTTTGAGTTTGCGTACTTGTGCAACAAGGTCAATTATTTTTTGGCCCAATTCAGCGCTTGCAATATTTTCTATCTTTTTTTGTACAGCAGCAAATTTAGTTTCATGCACTGAAGATGTTTGCAAACTATCCTTATACACTTCTTGAAAAATTGCTTCTGTTATATGCGGAATATAGGGAGCATAGAGTTGCAAAATACGTAAACCAACCGTAAAGAGCGTATACCTAGTTCCCTCAATTTCTTGAGCGCTATATGAGCCAGGGTTAAAGAGCTGATCTTTTATGATCTCTAAATAGTTATCGCAAAAATCATGCCAGAAAAACTTTTCCGCCGTATCAAGCGCAAGGTTAAATTCATACGCATCAAGATATTTTTTGTAGGTAGCAAATGTTGTACTTGCTTGGTGCAATAACCATTCATTCATTAAGCCAAGTTGTGCAGGCACTTGCGCAGGAGCTTTATACTCTTGTATATGGCTGCTAATAAAAATAAAAGCATTCCACAATTTAGTGAGCAATTTTTGCCCAATTTTTAATTGCGTTTCAGAAAATGCTACATCTTGTCCCAAGCTTGCAGATGCCGTCCAGTAGCGAATAGCGTCAGCGGGGAATGTTTGCAGTAAATGTTCAGGTGCAATTTTTTTCTGTTCTTTAGATTTTGAAAGTTTTTCTTTGCCATCACTCAATACGTGGCCAGAAATAACAATATCACGCCATGGAATGGTATCATGATGCATCCAGGCTTTAATGATAGTATAAAAAGCCCACGTGCGGATAATGTCATGCGCTTGAGGACGCATGCTCATGGGTAAAAATTCTTTAATGCCAGGATCTTCAAACGCAGAAACCATCTTTTTATCATAAACGCCGTAACAAATATACGGTGTTAATGAAGAAGTATTCCACGTATCCATAACATCAGTATCTGGCTTAATATCACTGCTACCACAAGCAGAACATGTTTTGCCAGGATAGGTTGTTTCTTGCGGATCGATTGGTAAATCTTTAATGTCCGGCAATAAAATTTCGTTACACTTTAGACAATGCCATACAGGAAATGGAATACCATAAAACCGTTGGCGCGATAAACACCAATCCCATGAAATATTTTCTACCCAATTTTTATAGCGGGATTTCATGTAAGCAGGGTGCCAATTAATGGTATCTGCCAAATCTAAAAACTTTTGTTTGTACTCTAAAATTTTTAAAAACCACTGAGAAAGCGTTATATATTCAATCTCTTTTTTGCAGCGTTCATGAACGTTGACTGCATGCGTAATAGCTTTTTGTGCTTTGAGCAAGCCTTGCTCGTTAAGCAGTTCAAGTACCTTTTTGCGTGCATCATGTACTTTAAGCCCAGCAAGTGGCCCCGTATGTTCAAGCCATTTACCGTCATGGCCTAACGAAAGATTTTGTGGCAAATTATGTTTTTTTATCCACATAATGTCAGTTTTATCCCCAAATGCACAGCACATAACAAGGCCTGTTCCTTTTTCAGGGTTTACCAGTTCATCAGGCATGATAGGAACTTCAAGGCCAAATAAGGGAACAACCGCCTTTTTGCCTTTTAATGCTTGATAGCGTGCATCATTGGGATGATAAAAAACGGCAACACAGGAAGGTAATAATTCTGGGCGTGTTGTGCCAATAATAAGCTCTTGGCCATCGGTTGCTTTAAAAATAATATCATTAAAATGAGAAGGTTTTTCCATGTCATCAAGCTCTGCTTGTGCAACAGAGGTGCGGCAGGTAGTACAATATAAAGCGGGTTCAAATTTACGGTAGACAAAGCCTTTTTTATATAAACGAATAAATGATTCTTGAGATATTTTTCTGGTGCTCGCAGAAATAGTAGAATAGGTTTCTTGCCAGTTAGCAGAAATACCCATGCGTTGCCACAAATCAGCAAATTGTTGCTCGACTTCGTGCGTTACTTCAAGGCATAGATCAATAAACTTTGAGCGGCCGACCTGGTGCGGTGCTACTTCAAGCTTTTTTTCTACATAACGCTCAGTTGGCAATCCGTTATCATCAAAGCCAAAAGGATAAAATACCGAAAAACCATCCATACGCTTGTAGCGGGCAATAATATCAGTTTGGGTATAAGAAAAAATATGCCCAATATGGAGCGAACCAGAAACTGTTGGCGGTGGCGTGTCCACGCTAAACAGTTTGCCAGGATGTTTTGAGCGGTTATATGTTTGTTCCGCTTGCCATTTTTCTTGAACTTTTTTTTCTTCGTGCAGGTGTTCGTATCGTTTTTCCATAATTTTTTATCTAGGTTGTGTTCGTACCCTTCGACAAGCTCAGGGCGACTGAATAATCGGTCATACTGAGCGAGGGTTAACCCGAGTCGAAGTATAAAATAATAAAATTTAAGATAAGTCGCTAAAATTAAGTATAGCCGCTTACACTCTTTTTTCAAAGTGCAAGCGGCTATTTCAAGGGGCTATCGTTATATTACGCTGCCAGGCGGGGATATTTTTGCTTAAGTTGAGCGAGTGATCCCTGTGCAGCTTCACGTAAAGAAGCAGGCATTTTTTCATTTTTCACAAAAAGCTCGAGCATATCTTTTGCTTCAGTAGGTCTGCCAACGCGCTCAAGGCATGCAATCATGCGTAGTTCTAATTGAGGAACATTAAGGTTGAGGCGTTGTGCTTTTTCATACTGTTCCAGTGCGGCATCATGCTGCCCTAAGTTCATATAACATTCGCCAAGGTTATAGCAATGAATACCGCTTGACGGTTGTACTTGTGCTAAGCGCTTGAAGTAGCCAGCTGCTTCTTGGTAGTTTTTGCTGAGCAGTAATACGTTGGCCATTTTATTTACATAATCAAGAGAGCCAGGATTAAACATTAAAAGCTTTTGCATAGCAAAAAGAGCTTCATCATATTTTTTCATAGCAATAGCAGCATTTGCATAAACCTGGAATCCTGCTTCATTATCAAGGTCACAACGCGTACAAGCAGTTCTGAAATGTTCAAGCGCAAGTTCATTATTACCGCGTTCCAGCGCAATCTTGCCAAGATTGTAATAGGCTTTGCCATAATGTGGGCGCAGTTGAACGGCGATGCCAAGTACTTTTTCAGCTTTTTCGAGTTCTTTTTGTTGAATAAAGAATGAAGCCAAATTATTATACGCCTCAGGATAATACGGATGAATTCTAATAGCTTGTTGGAGCGTTTCAATAGCAAGCGTTAACTTATTGGTCATAGAATATGCAACAGCCAAATTATTCCATGGATCTGGGTAGTTGCGGTCCATTTGAATAGCTTTTTTATATAAAGGAATAGAGCCTTGCAAATCTCCTTTTTCTGATAATGCTACGGCCAAGTTATTATAAGCGCGCGCTTTGCCAGGTGCATTTTCAATAATATTACTCCAAAATTCTTCACTTGAACGCCATACTTTATTGCGATCATACGTACTAAAACCCATAGGAAGTGCAAGAAGCATAATAGCAGCATACTGCGTTTGTGCATGCGTGAGCATTGGTTCTAATGCCATAATTTTAGGACTTACCATGGTAATAAGTTTTACAATACCGCAGGCAATAACAAATAAGATTCCCACTGAAGCAAGATATGTTTTGTAATCTGCTAACAACTCAGAAGACGGGATAATGCTTGAGCGTGGCAGCACCGCAACAAAGAACCATAAAATACCAAATGCAATGATATTTGTTCTATTTTTACGCAATAAATAAATAGTAACCGCTGCAATGGCAAGTAATACGCATAATGGTAAAATGCAATCTGGTGCAAAAAAGTGTGTAACGAGTTTCCAATCATATTCAACACTAATAGTAAATGGCCAGAAAAACATGAATATATAATGGAGCATTACTTTAAATTGTGAAATGAAAAAGTGTAATGGATAAATTTTTTGACCAGGTTCTTCTGTTAATAAATTACCAATGTTGTTGCGTGCTTCTAGTTTAAGGCCAATTAAATTAGTAAAAAAGCTTGGTTTATAAAAATGAATAAAAATTACAAAAATTATCAATGCAACGCCGGCATGTATTAAAAGACGCTTTTTAAGATCTGCAAAATCTCCTTGGGCAACAAAAAACCAATCAATCATTAATAAAAGTAGTGGCGCTACAATAAAAATTTCTTTAGTGCCGGTTGCAAAAAAGGTAAGTACATATAATAATGCCGTGAGCAAAGCACGTGTTGTGCTTGATGTTACTTGGGTAAGCCATAAAAAGCACAAGCTCATAGCAACAACAAAAAGTCCTGCCAACCCTTCAAGGCGCCCTTGAATAATGTAGCTGATGGTTTGTGTTTGCACGGGATGAAGCATAAAAAGTGCTGCTGTGCAGAATGCGATAGCAAAATCATACTGCTTGAAGAATGAATCTTTTTTAACTAAGTGAAGCAAGCTATATATTAAATAAAAAACCAAGATGCCGGCTATAATATGGAAGCTAATATTAAATAAGCGATAATAAAAAGGCTTAAACATACCCAAGCGATAATTAACGGCATTAAGCCAAAAGGGGATCCAGCGCGTGCTGGTGAAAAATGCTTGGTCAAACGTTAAGTGGCGAATGGAGAAATACTTTTGAATATTTGCTACATCATCAAACTGGAAATTATAATTGAGCGAAGGATAATAAAAAAGTCCTGTTAAAAAAGAAAGCACAACGGGAGGAATAATCCAATAAAGCCATGATGAAATTTTACCCGAACTGCTTTGTAGAATAGTTGTTTTTTCCATTGCATCTCCTTTTTGAGAATATGGATTATGTTTTTCTAATAGCTAAAGCTTAGTCTACTGAACTCATCAATCTTGTCGAGCTCTTTTTTTATAGCGCGTTTGACCTGAATGGTTCTTTGTTTTACACTAAAAGAAGTTTTTTAAGGAATAAAAATTATGATAAATCTTCGTTTAATTCAAGACGTTAATTGGTTGATCGCCGTTTTACTTGCCTACACTTTTAGCGCTACAACGGCCGGATATTTTCAAGCATGGGCTGCACGTAAACTGGGTGATTCTGCTCCAGAACAAGAAGGATTTTTGACCTGGTCACCTTTGGTGCACATAGATCCTCTTGGCGCATTCTGTTTATTATTTTTTGGCATAGGGTGGGGCAAATTTATGCCACTCCATCCAGAGCATCTGCGCAGTAAATTTCGCGTATTGTTGCTATTTTTAGCAAAGCCTGCTGCGTATATGGGTATTGCATTTTTTGCATTACTTTCCTTATTGCGCTTTTTTGGACTCCATGCATTATCAGTTGTTTTATATATGATTAGCGCAGAATCAATGTCTCTGCGTCCCTTGGCAGAGTTGTATCCAACACATTCTTCATTTACATTAGCACTAGCGCTTATTCTTTTTATGTTGGTCTACATAGGGATTCTATTTGCAGTTCTTAATTTAATTATAGGATGTTTGCGTTTTTTAACCTTTACTTCACTCGAGCGCTATTTTAATCTACAGGAAGGTGATTTTGCTTCCTTACTTCTTTCTTTTTTGTTAATTTTATTATTAGCGCGTCCCTTAAAATTACTGGTTGTTTATACAATCTATACACTGGCTTATTATGGAGCCCCTTTTATAGGAGCAATGTAACGTGACTGACTATGAAAAGCAGTTTCAAACATTAAAAGCTGGCACTGCGCAGGTAGTTCCAGAAACTGAATTTTTGAAAAAATTAAAAAAAGGTAAAAAATTACGTATAAAACTTGGCATGGATCCCACAGCGCCAGATTTGCATTTGGGCCATGCAGTTGTGCTTTCTAAAATGCGTGAGTTTCAAGATTTAGGACATGAAGTAATTTTTTTAATTGGTGATTTTACAGCGCGTATCGGTGACCCAACAGGAAAATCAAAAACGCGTCCTCCTTTAACCGAAGAAGAAATTGCACGTAATACTGCCACCTATTTTGAACAAGTAAGTCGCATTTTAGATCCTAAAAAAGTTTCTATTCGCTTTAATGCAGAATGGCTTGATAAACTTTCTGCAAAAGATATTATCAACATAACTTCAAAAATTACGGTAGCGCAGCTTATTGAGCGTGAAGATTTTGCTAATCGTATCAAAAAGCATGAGCCTATTAGTTTTCATGAACTGTTGTATCCTCTTTGCCAGGCGTATGATTCTGTAGAATTAAAAGCAGATGTTGAACTTGGTGGTACTGACCAAACATTTAATTTATTAATGGGGCGCGATTTGCAAGAACGCTTTGGGCAAGAGGGGCAAGTTATTATGACGCTGCCAATTTTAGAGGGGCTTGATGGCGTACAAAAAATGTCAAAATCATTGGGCAATTATGTTGGTCTTGCAGAACAGGCTTCACAAGCATTTGGTAAATTGATGTCAATGCCCGATAGTATAATGTGGCGTTATTTAAAATTGTTACTTGCAATGCCAGATGCAGAAGTTAGCCGCTTGCAAGAGCAAGTTGCTGCTGGTACTACGCATCCCATGGCACTCAAAAAGAAAATGGCGCATGATATTATTGCAAAATTTTGGTCACCAGATCAGGCAGTTGAAGCTGAACGCCAATTTGAAGCGGTATTTCAGCAGCGTGATTATTCAAAAGCAACAGAATTTGTTATGCCGGCAGATTCACCAAACCCGATCTGGATTATTGAGCTTATGAAACTACTCGGCACTATAGATTCATCTTCACAAGGCCGCCGATTAGTGCAAGAAGGTGCTGTAAAAATTGATGAGAAAAAAGTAGCTGATGTACAAGAAAAAATTCATTGGCGCACTGGCATGCAGGTAAAGATTGGGAAACATCATATTTTTAAACTGATGTGATTCTTGCTACTTTTTTTTAATTCATGCTAGGATGACAAAGATAGTTTCACACTCATAACCCAAAGGAGATAGTGTTATGAAATTTTTCCGTAGTTTATCCTTTATTGCCTTTTTGGCAGTAGCTTGTGTTCATGCAGGAGAAGCACAAAGACTTTCTGGTGAATTAAAACAATTGGATATGCAACTTGATGGCTTGACCCAGTCTCTTAATAAATTGGGAGAGGTGAAGTCAGAGCCTAAGAAAGCACCAAGAAATGTTTTTGAGCCTAAGCAACAAGTTATATTAAATGTAGAAAAACTACATTATATAATTTCATCTGAAGCTACTAAGTCATTGCTTGATGTTTTCCGTCAAGGATTAGCTGTGAATCCAATGCTAGCTTGGACTGATTTAAATAACATTCAAGCATCTGATAATTATGAAAAACCTATTGTTTTGATTCAAGCAATGGGAGATAAAAATGCATTATTTACACCTGCGCATAGTGGTGGATATTCTGCTATAACAGAAAAAATATTAGATGTTAATCATAAGACAAAAAAACCTATTTTTATTATTTTGTCATCTAAAATTCCTGCAATTCAATCTAATGTTGAATGGTTTAAAAAAACACTTGCAGATCAGCTTAACGAACAAGATCATAAGAGCTTTGTAGCGAATGGAGGCACTATTTACTTCTTTACAACTAATGATGCTTTTTCAGAAATAATTAATTTTATGGATAATAACAGTTTCACAGATTATAATCAAAAGCAATTTAATGAAATTCATCAGCAGCTTAAATCAGAAGTATTATAAAATTAAGATCTTTTATTTTATGTCAATGGGACCCCTACTAGGTCCCATTTTTTTTTCTAGATAAAGGTTCTTTTTTCATTTTTTGTATTAAAACTTACCAGAGATTTTTATAGCAGGAATTGATGTGATTCTTGCAACTTTTTTTTAATTCATGCTAGGATGACAAAAGATAGTTTCACACTCATAACCCAAAGGAGATAGTGTTATGAAATTTTTCCGTAGTTTATCTTTTATTGTTTTTCTGGCAACTGCCTGCGCTCATGCTGGTGAAGCACAAAGACTTTCTGGTGAATTAAAAAATTTAAATATGCAATTGGATGGCTTGAATGATTCTCTTGGCAAATTAGGTATGATGCCAACTAGAACGCCAAAAGAAGAGCCAAAAGAAAAGTCTGCATATGAACGACAAATGGAGCTAGAAAGAGAGAGAGAAGAAAGAGAAAGTAAAAAAGAAGTGGCAGTTTTGGCTACACAAGCAGATCAACAATCAGCAACCGATATTGTTAAACAATTGCCGGATTTAAAAATTCAATTTAACGCATCTCCTAAATCTGTAATACCTCCTCATCTTGCTAATAATAAAGATTATGCTTTAGTTTTTTTATTTGATAAAGATGTTCCGTATATTCAAGAAGAAGAACATGAACAACAAAAAGCAACTATTGCAGCTGTAGTTGAACATTTTAAAAAGAATTATAAAGATTTGATAGAGAAATCTGCAAGTAGTATAACAAATCCTATATATGTTTTCTTTAGTGACAGAGTTTCTCAGCTCTATTCTTCAAATCTAGAAAGAGCATTGAAGAATGATTTAGAATTAGGAAAAATATTTACTCCAAAAAGACTAGAGCATTTTCAAATAATTACCCCAGAAGGGGGCAATTATAAGCTTAGTCAAAATGCGGTGCAAACTATATACAGTTTTGTACAGCAGTTTGAAAAATAAAATTAATTTTTATTTTTACTAAAAGGAGCCTATACAGGCCCCTTTTAACCTCTAGGGGAATAGTATGAAAAAACTTCTTCTCTTTTTATCAATAACTTCTCTTTATGCAGCGGAAATGCCGGATATTTCTGGTTTGCAGCAAGAACTGAATACATTAAATAATGAACTTGGAAATTTATCACAAAAATTGCAAGTAACGCAGCAATCACGGTTTGCTCCACCTCCAATAATTCAACCAGCGCCAACTGGTGGTTCTGAAAAACCAGCGCCAAGCGGCCAACCTGGCCCGCAAAGAGGGGGGCAGCAGCAAGCGATGCCGGTTATTTATAATGATGAGAGTTATTTTAACCAAAAATTTCCTGAGTTAGCACAACAAGTTGGATTGCAAAACTATACAGGCTATAATATTACCAATATAGCAAATGTTCCTAATTCAGATAAAGCAATAATACTTATTAATGCACAGAACAATTATGCTGTAGGATCTGCACTTACTAAACAAGTAGTTGCAGAGATTACGAAAAAAATCAAATATCCTATTGCTATCGGTATTTCAAATCAATCTTTTGACCCAGCTTGGTTATCAGACCGCATAAAAGAAGGAAAAGTCCTTATCGTTGATACAAACAATTTTAGCCAAGATAATAAAAATGAAATTTCTTATTATGTTCACAAACCATTAGTATCTACAGGCTCAATTCCCGTTTATTTTTCGTTTCTTGGAGAGTATGAAGCTATGAAAATATTAAAACAATTAGTGCCGGGTATTGAGAAAAATTTGGGAAATTTTGTTGAAATAGAATCAGGAACAAAAGCGCCAGCTGTAAACTTTACTCAAGCACAAAAAGGTATTTATATTGGAAAGATTAGAACTCGCGGCGCTGACCATGCGCTACATACTAATACCCCAAGCAGATTAAATAACTTTATTAATGCATATCAAACACCAATTGCTATTGTTATATACGCCGGAGCAGGTGAATTTAATGTTGAACTAGGTAATATTAAAGATATAGCAAAGAAAATATTAGAAGAAGGTCTTAAAGCAAAAGGAATCCTATCTATAACTCAAAATTTCGAAAACTTTCATGGTTTTGCTTTTGAATTAGACAAGGGCAATGTAGTAACAAGTCCTTCATATGCTAAAACAAGAATTGAAGAGCTCAAAAAACTTTTGGGTAACTAATTTCTAGAGAGGGATGAAGAAGCCTTTTTTCATCCCCCCGCCATTTTTTGAAAGGTACGTATGAAAAAACTTTTGCTTTTCTTTTCTCTTTTTTCTTTGCATGCAGCAGAAATGCCGAATATTTCTGGTTTGCAGCAAGAGCTGAATACATTAAATAATGAACTTGGAAAATTATCAAAAAAATTAGAGGCAACGCAGCATCCGCAGGTTACTCCGCCGCCAACAGGTCACCTAGGTCCTAAAGGAGGTCAGCAGCAAAAAATTCAAGTGCTGTTTCACGGCACCGATATAAATAATGCTCAAACATTTTTTAACCAGTTTGGCTTGCAGGGTAACTTTGAGTTTCTAAAATTACAAGATAATCTTAATATTATACAACCTGCACAAAAGGGTATTATATTGGTAAATTTTTCGGCAGGAAGGCAAAGAAATGTATTACCTTTAGAGCAAGATTTAAAAAAGAGTATAGATTTCTTTGATCAGCCTATTATTATTATGGTAAAACCAGGAACTGCTCAAAATCTGCAGCCATACGATGGCCCTGTGGCAAAAATTGCACAAGAAAAGATTGCGGATACTGATAGCTCAAAATATTCTGACCAAGAAAATAAAAAAAGAATGGAAGAGGCATTAAAAAATCCAAAAGTAGCAAATATTAAAGGCTTTGGCTTTTGGTATACTCCTGACTTTACTATAATCAAGCAAGAAGATGATGCATATCAAAATAAAATCGATCAGCTCAAAAAACTTCTGCAGTAATCTCTGAATGATTTTTTGTAGCCTGCGTTATGTGCAAAAAATTCTCCACCGCATCCATATGTTTTTTTAATTCTTGCGCATCCGTTTCAAACTCTTTATTGCAATCAAGTACTAAAACAGGAACTTCTTTTAATTCTGGTAAAATTCCCGATTTTTCTATTAAAAAGCTTTCATGATGCTCATGAATTTGCTGCAAATAGGCAAAGGTAATCTTTTTTTCTGCCAGGCGGTTACGCTTTTTAATGCGCTTGTAAGCAACTTCCGGGTCTGTCTGTAAATAAATAAATCCCTGCGGCGCTTTGCATTTTTGTGGAATTAAAAAATTGAACCACTGGTTATACAGTTCCCATTCAAGATCACTCATAAAACCATGTTTGTAACCATTGAGCGAAAAGCAATAATGCCCAGAATAGATAGAACGTTCAATAACATGGTGAGGATTGGGATGTTCTTGATCTTTTAAGTGCTCTTTAACGCGGCACATCATGGCAAATGTTTCTAAACTATAAGACCAGCGTTGTGGGTTTTGATAAAAATTAGCAAGCAACGATTGCCCGTATACTTTTTTCTGCCAATTATGCAGCGGCTCTTGCGCAATATTTACATAAGGAAGATGCTGTGCAATAAGGTTCAAAAATGTTGATTTTCCCGCGCCAATGTTGCCTTCAAGAATATACATAAAAATCCCTGGAGTTTAATATTTAAGTGTTTTTAGTATAAGGATTTTTAAAGAATTGTTAATGAAAAATGTTACTTTTTTACCACCGCAATGCGTTGCTCAATTTTTTTTGGCTCTGCCTTCTGAAAAGTAATAGTTAAGGTATCATGCTCATATTCTGCTTTGATATCCTCAAACTGAATTTCTGCTGGTAAAGCTTGGCGTACTACTGATGAGCCGTAGCTGTAATAGCTTGCAACCTGTTTTCCATCTTCAGTCTTTTCTTCTTTTTGTTCATGCTTACGTTCATACGCGATGGTAAAAGGGGTTACTACTATTTCTAAAAAACCATGTGCTCCAGGTACCGTAATACGAACATATTCCTCTTTTTGTTCGAGTACTTTTTTAATGTCTATTTTTTCATGGTCAATGTCGGGAGCTTTAATACTTAAAGAAAGCGTTGCGTCATCAAGGCGAATGTACGGAGCATTATCTGCTTTTGGTTGTGTAAAAAGATCTTTCATAAGATCTTCAATTTCATGATGAATGCGCATGCAGCGTGTATTAAAACTATCAAAATCATGAGCACAGGTTACTGATGGTGCTAAAAAAAGAAAAGCAAATACAGAAAGGCTTTGTTTGAGCATAAAAGGCCTCCGGTTTTAGATATATTAGATTAATCGTTTATAGTTCGATTATAGTGAAAATAGTGCTATATTTCAATAGTTTTTGGTTTCTTATTATTGCATTCTCCTCTATACTATTTGTAAACCTTTAGAGAGGAATAGCATGGCAAAAAAATTAGATAAAAATACGGAAGTTATATACGGAGCGCATCCTATTATAGAGTTGCTTAAAGCAAAAAAGCGACGTCTTTTAGAGTTATATACCAGCAAGCCGGTTCCAAAAGCTTTTAAAAAAATTGAATCTTTGTTGCCAAAAGGGTTGCCAGTTTCTTATGTTAATCGAGATAGATTAACTGCTTTGGCTGGTACTACAGAGCATCAAGGTGTCGTTGGTCTAACAACGCCTTGCATTATAAGAAAAAAATTTTTTGAACCAGACAAGCAACCGTTTTTACTTATGCTTGATGGTATTCAAGATCCTCGTAATCTTGGTGGCATTTTGCGTTCTGCCTATTGCACGGGTGTTGATGGTGTTATTATTACGCAAAAAGCAAGTGCACCACTTAATGCAGCAGCATTTAAAGCTTCAGCTGGGTTAGCTGAGTATTTAGATATTTATTATGCGCCTTCGGCAAAAGCTGCGGTGTTGCAGTTAAAGCAAGTCGGTTATGCAATATATCTTTCCATGCTTTCTGATAAAGCAAAAACTGTTACCGATGTTACTTTTAAACAACCACTTTGTATTGTTATTGGTAGCGAAGAAATGGGAATTTCTTCTGATATTAAAGCAGATGGCCAGGCAATTATTGTACCGCAAAAAAAGGCGGATATTTCTTATAATGCTTCGGTTGCTTCTGGTATTTTGTTGTTTTTAGCTGCTACGCAGTTGGAGCGGATATAGGTATATATTGATTTATTTTTAGATATATTTTTGAGTTTCACGGTTTTTATGCGGGCCATTTTTTTTGTTAATTTTGTTTATTATATTTTTTTAAGTATTTAATTATCTCATGGCCCTTACCCAGGGCGGGGCCAGCCCCTTTTGCTTGTACAAAAGGGCTGGACAAAAATACACCAACATGCTGTTGGATCCGCTTGCTCGCTCAGACATCAACCACTCATCCTTCGGCTTCAGGTCGATGATTCGCTACCGGAGTGAATGTATAAAAAATAGTTTAATGCACCTTGACCCTTCGATACAATTTCGATTTCATCGAAATCACTCCCTTCGACAAGCTCAGGACAGGCAGGGTGAGCGCACAGAACTATACTTAGTATCAAAAATAAGAAATTTACATAAATGAATTCATTATAACGCGCTCATCTTGAGTGTTTTTCCGTTAGGAAAAATGTATCAGCCTGCCCGGCGAAGCTTTTTAGTCCGAAGAAGTTTTTAACGAAGGCGGATTATGCGAAGCCTGGGAAAGATAAAGCGCTTGAAAAGAGGCTGGTCCCGTCCCGGAGAGGGACTGGTAAGATATACAAAAAACAAAATGATTATTAAATTCCCTTAAAACCAAATTTACCTTAAAAAATGAACACAACTTCTGAGCTTTCTTTAATATTATTGACTCCTTAAGCACAAAACTGTTATGAACATGGTAGCAGACTATAAAAAGAGGGGCTTTAAAAAAGGGATAGTCAATGAAGCGCATACGCAGTTGCATAGCGCCAGCTATTATTATCTGTTCATCATTACTGTTGCTACGCTCGGGATATCAGTATATACAAGCGCCGGGAGAGGTATATATTTCTTTTGATACTGTTCTTTCTTGCAAAGCTGCTCAAGAATTTTCTGATTATTGTACTGCTACTTTTCCTACGGTTGATCGTGCTACGTTTTGTAAAGTGGCACAAGAACATTTTCCTTATATAAAAGATATAGAAGTGCACCATCGTATGCTGGGCAAAGATAGACTAAAGGTGGCAGCTTATTATCCATGCTATCGCATTAATGAGCAAAAAATTCTTTTAGAATCAGGATCTTTTATTGATCAAGATTATTTTAATACAGAATGTAGAGAGGATTTATTTCATCTTTCTTGTACGCAGGACATTGTATTTTCATCCTCGGCAAGGAATTGGTTGCAAGAATATGAAGATATTATTTTTGACTCTTTTTATGTAGCATTTAAAAATCCAACAGAGATTATATTAACAGATAAAAAAGATAGTTCTTTTAAAGTTGTTTGTTCAGAAAAAACAAGAATAGAACAAAAAGCTCTGGATTCGTATGCACAGATAAAAGAAATGATGAAGCGTTCTGGGCGTTTAAAAAAAGGGATATATTGCAAAGCAGATTTTCGCTTTAAAAATCAGATAATCGTGTCTTGCAAAAAGGGGGAGTCATGAAAGGGAAACTATTTTCGCATGAGCCGCTTATTGCTATTGATGTTGGCACAACCAAAATTTGTGTGCTGGTAGCACAACAAACGGGAGCTGAATCAATAGAATTGATAGGTGTTGGCAAAGCACCATCCGATGGTTTATCAAAGGGTGTTGTTGTTGATATTAATAAAACTATTCGTTCCATAAAAAAAGCAAAAGAAGAAGCTGAATTAATGGCGGGAATTAGTATAGAATCAGCATGTATAGGTATTTCTGGAAGCCATATTCATTCTATAAACTCACAAGGCGTAGTGCCCATAAAAAGAAAAGAAGTAACGCATGAAGATATTAAGCATGTTTTAGAGTCTGCAAAAGCGGTGGCACTACCAGAGGGGCAGCAAATTCTCCATGTATTACCGCAGTACTATATTATTGATGGGCAAGATAAAGTGCGTGATCCTCTAGGTATGCATGGTGTACGTTTGGAAGCGCAAGTGCATATTATTACGGGCTCAATTTCTTCAGTACAAAATTTAGTAAAATGCTGCGAGCAGGCTGACATAAAAGTAACAGATATTGTACTTGAACAGTTAGCATCTGCCCTAGCGGTGCTCAGTCCAGATGAGCGCACCTTAGGCGTAGGTATTTTAGATATTGGTGGCGGGACGTCTGATTTTGCGTTGTATCATAATAATAGCATTATACATACCATGGTTTTACCTATCGCGGGAAATCACTTTACGAATGATTTGGCATTAGGGTTACGTATTACTTTAGAAGATGCCGAATGTATTAAAAAAACATGCGGCTTTGCTTATCAGCATGATTTTCAAGAAGGAATTGTACAAGTTGAATCCGTGCAAGGAGGCGTGCATAAGCAAGTAACCTTGAGCGCATTGGGTTCAATTTTAATGCCCCGTGCAGAAGAGTTATTTTTACTTATTAATAAAGAATTAAAAAAATATTCTTTCAAGCCATTAATGCCGGCAGGTCTTGTTTTGACTGGTGGTGGTGCGTTGCTTGAAGGTATGCAAGAATTGGCAGAGAAGATTTTTGAAATGCCTGTTCGCATAGGAAGACCTCGTGCTGATAATAAATTGTTATTAGAATCACTTGATCATCCAAAATATGCTACTGGTTATGGACTTTTATTACATGTAATTGCGCACAATAAAGATTCATCATTACATGCGCTACAAGGGGCATTATTGCAGCGCCTTGCAGCTCGCATGAAAACATGGGTATCAGATTTTTTTTAAGAAAGAACCAATAAAGGGGGAGCTATGATCGATTTTGTTGAAGAAAAAAAAGAGTTCAGCGCAGGAGTTTCTATTAAAGTTTTAGGAATTGGCGGTGCTGGCGGTAATACCGTAAACAGTATGATTGATGCTGGTTTTGAAGGTATTGATTTTATTGTAGCAAATACTGATGCACAAGCATTACACTTATCAAAGGCACGCAATAAAATTCAGCTTGGCGTAAAATCAACCAAAGGCCTGGGTACTGGTGCAAATCCAGAACTGGGAAAACGAGCTGCAGAAGAAGATCTTGAAAAAGTAATGGAAGCTTTAGAAGATGCAGATATTGTATTTTTGACTGGCGGCATGGGCGGCGGCACAGGATCTGGCGCATTGCCCGTTGTAGCGCATGCACTTAAAGAAAAAGGTATTTTATCAATTGCTGTTGTTACCAAGCCGTTTGTTTTTGAAGGAAAACGCCGTGCGCAAGTAGCAGAGAATTCTTTAGAACTTCTGAAAAAAGAAATTGATACGTTAATTATTATGCCGAATCAAAAACTACTTGATGTTGTTGATAAACATGTTTCTATGATTGATGCTTTTGCCATGATTAATGAAGTTTTAAATAGATCCGTTAAAGGTATTGCTGATATTATTGCAAAAACAGGGCATATGAATGTTGATTTTGCAGACGTTCGCACTATCATGAAAGATATGGGACTTGCTGTTATGGGAACGGGCAGAGCAAGCGGCGAAGACCGTGCAGAACTTGCTGCAATGGAAGCAATCGAATCGCCATTGCTTGAGAATATGAGCATTGCTGGAGCGCGTGGCGTATTGCTTAATATTACGGGCGGCAAAAACTTAGGGCTCCATGAAATCAGACAAGCGGCGAATATTATTTATGAACAAGCTGATGAAAACGCCAATATTATTCTAGGTTCTGTTATTGATGATTCGTTAACTGATGAAGTAATTGTTACCGTTATTGCAACGGGCTTTGAATCAAAAAATGCTCAAGAATGCAAAAAACAAGAAGAGCCAATGCCGGTTAAAGCTACTATTAAAGATGGTTCAATGCAGTATGAAAAAGTAATGCCAGACTATAAAAAAGAAGAAGCAAAGAAATATGAATTGAGCTCTGTTGATGATCTTGATATTCCAACATTTATGCGTAAAAAAGAAGGCACAACAGGAAGAATTGACTAGAGCTTTATCCTTCCCAGGCTTCGCATAATCCGCCTTCGTTAAAACTTCTTCGGACTAAAGAGCTTCGCCGGGCAAGCTGATACAATTTTCTACGCAAATCACTCAGGATGAGCGTATATTTTTATGCGCTCATCTTGTCTGTTTTTTTCTTCGTAGTACGCTAACAAATGATTTTAATAAAAAAATATACGGAGAGAAATGTATGATTTCACTTAAAAAAAAGAGTACTCTAGAAGTAGTATTTGGCGTAACAGCTTTCATTATATTATTGATGATAGGATCACATTTCCTGAGCAAAAGATCATTACAAGAAAAATATATTGCCGCGGTTATCACCTCATTTAATAATGCACCATGGGTAGAAAAAAATTTAGATTCTATTTTTGCACAAGATTATAAAAATTTTCATATTTTTTATATAGACGATTGTTCAACTGATGGTACTGCAGACAAGGTGCAGGAGTATATACAAAAAAGAAATTTAGAAAACTACTTAACGCTTATTAAAAATGAAACACGCTCAGTAAAAATGCTTAATTTATATAAAATATATCATCAACTTGATGATTGGGCTCTTGTTGCTCAAATTGATGGTGATGATTGGTTGGAAAATAAGCATGTTTTTAAAACTATCAATGAAGCGTATGCTAAAGATATATGGCTTGCTTATACGCAATTTTCTATGACAACGGGTGGTAAAGGTTCAAATGCAGTGCCACCAGCATGGGTGCAGTGGCAGGGTGCTTTTAGAAAATATAAGTCGACATGGTTTATGTATAGTCATTTAAAAACTTTTTATGCATGGCTTTTCAAGCAGATAAAACTACAAGATTTTATTGATGATGCTACCGGTAAATTTTTACCAAGTAATGATGACGTACTTATGATGTATCCTATGCTTGAGATGGCGCGCAATAATTTTTCATTTATTCCAAAAAGCTGTTATGTATGGAATGTTTCACCTGGCTTTAGACCGGAGCTACGCTTGCAGAGTAATCCAGATTTTCAAGAACAGTTTTTTAAAAAACCTGCATATCAAGCGTTTGAAAAAAATCTTTTGAAAAAAATGAATCAAGGCGATTACAAAGTAGATATTATACTGTTGGCTTTGCGTGGTGGAGCGGATATAGAGCAGTGTATTGATGCTCTTAAAAAAAATGTTTCTGGTTTTACAAAAATTATAGTACTTACACATAAGCTAGAACATGTGCAAGCTATCAAGCAGGATGATACAATTTCAGTGGCATTACTAGATTCATATAATATAGGGAAAAATCAGCTGAGTGATTATTTCTTGATTATTGATGATGAATATGCATTTTCTGAAAAAATATCATTACAAGAATGGGCTCAAGAATTAGAAAAAACGAAAGCGGATGCTTTTTATTGCAAGCAGGCACAGGAGCTTTCTTCGTGCTATCAGCCGTTATATAATTCTTTGTGTGCATGGAAGTATGGTTTTAAAAAATCTGAAGACATTGATTTGAGTAATTATTTTGGACTGTATAGAAAACAGGCAGCAGATGATATAGTGCAAAAAATAGTATATAATAAAGAATTATATAATCATGATAACTCGGTAGTTGGTTTAGCGTACGAAAAACCTTTACTCAAAAAAATTGAACATATATGATTTATCACGCAGAAGGGCTTTTTCAGATTGCATTTGGTAATGCCTCCTTTTCTTTTAATCCGAAAAAAATTAAAGAAAAAAATTTATTACAGCAAATTCCTTTTGAAAAACTTAATCCTATTATGAAGTTGCGTCATCTTGTTTTTCTGCATCAAATTCATGGCAAGGATGGCTTAGCACTCAAATCATTACCTCAGGTGCGCACTATTAAACCATTTTCAATAGATGGTGATTTTTTAGTAACGCAACTTTCTCATGTCGGGTTGGCAATTGCAACAGCAGATTGTTTACCGATTATTTTATTTTGTCCACGAACACTTACGGTTGCCTTGATACATGCTGGTTGGCGCGGCGCGGTGCAAAAAGTTGCCGCTGCAGCTTTAGAATATATGGAGCGACTGTATCAGGTAAACCCTACGCAAGTACGGGTATTTTTTGGCCCCAGTGCTAAAAGTTGTTGCTATGCTGTTGGCAGTGAAGTTATAGACTCTCTTAATGCCTTTAGCTATAAAGATGATGTTTTGAAAACAAGGGGTACAGAGACCTTTTTTGACCTTCCCCGTTTTAATATGATACAGCTTCAAGATGCGGGTATTCCTATAGCCTCATGTAACACTACGTATAATATATGCACCATTTGTGATCCTTCATTTTGCTCATATCGGCGGGATAAGAATGTACAACGGCAGATGACCGTTGTGGCATTAAGGTAAGAATAAAAGCATAGTTGTTGAGGCAATTGCTGATCTGTGCTAGATTAAAGAAAAAATATTATCTTAGGAATTGATTATGATAGCACGTATTTTATCTCTTATTTTGGGCACCAATAATGCCCGCCAATTACGCAAATTAGAGCCGATAGTAAAACAAATTAATGCTCTAGAGCCTTCAATGAAAGCTTTATCTGATGAACAGCTAGCGGCAAAAACAGTAGAATTTCGCCAGCAACTTGCACAGGGTAAAAAGCTTGATGATATTTTACCAGAAGCATTTGCCGTAGTCCGTGAAGCATCGCGCCGTATCTTAGGCCAGCGTCATTATGACGTACAGCTTATGGGTGGTATGATTTTGCATCAAGGAAAAATTTCTGAAATGAAAACAGGCGAAGGAAAAACGCTTACGGCAACACTTCCTTTATACTTGAATGCTCTTGAAGGTAAAGGTGCTCACTTAGTGACCGTGAACGATTATTTAGCACGTCGAGATGCTGCCTGGATGAGTCCTGTATTTGAATTTTTAGGCTTAACCGTTGGCGTTATACAAAACCAGATGTCAGATGAAGATCGTAAAAAAGCGTATCAATGTGATATTTTGTATGCTACCAATAATGAGTTAGGTTTTGATTATTTAAAAGATAATATGAAATTTCGCTTAGAAGATTATGTGCAGCGTGATTTGAACTATGCAATCGTTGATGAGGTTGACTCAATTTTAATTGATGAAGCGCGAACGCCCCTTATTATTTCCGGTTCTTCTGAAGAAAAAAGTCATTTATATGTTCAAATTGATAAAGTAATTCCTCGTTTAAAAAAAGATGAAGATTACGAAGTTGATGAAAAACAACGTACGGTTCAATTAACTGAATCGGGTAATGATAAAGTTGAAGCAGCACTTGGTCTTGAGAATATTTACGATATTAAAAATTTAAATACTCTGCATCATGTCAATCAGGCATTACGCGCGCATGTACTTTTTAAGCGTGACGTTGATTATGTTGTCAAAGATGGAGAAGTTTTAATTGTTGATGAATTTACCGGACGTATTTTGCCAGGTCGCCGTTATAGTGACGGTTTGCATCAAGCAATTGAAGCAAAAGAAGGAGTTAAGGTTGAACGTGAAAGCCAAACATTAGCTTCAATTACTTTGCAAAACTTTTTCAGACTTTATAAAAAATTGGCTGGTATGACCGGTACGGCAGTAACCGAAGCTGAAGAGTTTCATCGTATCTATAAATTGGATGTAGTGACTGTTCCTACTAATAAACCAATGATTCGTCTTGATAAGCCAGATGTTATTTATCTTACTAAGAATGCAAAATACAAAGCAATTGCAGAAGATATTGAGGAGCGTCATAAAAAAGGGCAACCGGTTTTAATTGGTACCATTGCTATTGAAACCTCTGAACTTATTAGTAATGTTTTAGAAAAACATGGCATTCCTCATGACGTTTTAAATGCAAAGCAGCATGCACGTGAGGCAGATATTGTTGCCAATGCTGGTCAAGCTGGGCGTGTTACTATTGCAACAAACATGGCTGGTCGTGGTACTGATATTAAGCTAACGCCAGAAGCGGTAGATGCAGGAGGTCTTTATATTCTAGGAACAGAGCGTCATGAAAGTAGACGCATAGATAACCAGTTACGCGGACGTTCTGGGCGCCAAGGAGATCCGGGTGAATCTCGCTTTTATATTTCATTAGAAGATGACCTCATTCGTATTTTTTCTGGTGGCGGTGATTCTCTGAAAAAAAATATGGAACGTGTTGGTATGACTGAAGATGAGGCGATTGAATCAAAATTCATGTCAAAAACTATTGAACGTTCTCAAGAAAAAGTTGAAAAACATAATTTTGAAATGCGTAAGCATTTACTTGAATATGATGACGTACTTAATCAACAACGTATGGTTATTTACCGTTATCGCCGTGAAGTCCTTGAAGGTTCTCAACAGATTCAAGACCTTTTCTTTGATATGCTTGTTGGCGTGGTCCAAGATATTTTAGAGCGTTTGGCACCAAAAGGAGTTATTACTAAAGAGCGTTTTGAAGAGATGCTCAAAATTATTCATGCACTTTCTGGTATGCCGCTAGAAATACTTAAACAAGCAAACTTTAACTATAGTTCACAAGGCACACTTTCTCGTGATGTTATTGCATTCTTAATGAAGCATTATGAAGAGCAACGTCGTGCTAAGGATGCTGCAAGAATTCATGATGCAGAAAAATGGCTCATGCTTGAAATGATTGATCAAGCATGGAAGCAGCATATGCTTAATCTTGATCATTTAAAAGAGGGTATCGGCTTGCGAGGTTGGGGCCAGAAGAATCCTTTGATTGAATACAAACGAGAAGCATTCTATATGTTCCAGGATATGATGCGCGCGATCAGATTTGACGTTGTGTATAATGTTTTCCATCTTAATCTTGAGCATTTTAATAAACAAGATTTAGAAAAAAAGCGTGAAGCTGAACTTGCTGAACTTCATATGGCTGCGAGTGCTCAAGAAGAACCAAAGCAAATGGTACGCGAAGGTGATAAAGTTGGGCGCAACGATCCTTGCACATGTGGGTCTGGTAAGAAATATAAAAAATGCTGCATGAAGTAACAGTTTTAAAAACTTTTGAGTTTTATTTTAAGATTAACGATTTTTTTTGCTTTCATAAATCTTACGGCGCCTTCATGCCAGGCGCAGGGCATAAGGGTATTGCGTGCCCAATACCCTTAACACAAGGGCACATAAGAGAAGATCTCTTATGTATCTCTCTGCACTCATAACTCGGCTTCCAGATTTTTTCCAAAAATCTGAGAAGCTCTCAAACCTATGAGCTTTCAAGGTGCATAAAATTAAATTGACTCTTCGATACAATTTACTACGTAAATCTTTCAGAGTGAAAGCGGAATAAAGATAGAAATTATATTTATGCGCTCATCTTGCCTGTCCTGCCGTGCCCGACGTAGCTTTTATGCGAAGTCTGGGAGTTTATCGAAGGGAGTGTTTTTCCGCTAGGAAAAATGTATCAGCCTGCCCGGCGAAGCTCTTTAGTCCGAAGAAGTTTTAACGAAGGCGGATTATGCGAAAGCCTGGGAAAGATAAAGCGCCTGAAAAGGGGCTGGCTCTGTTCCGAATAGGGCCATGAGTAATTTTAAATACAAAGTAATATTTTAAAACTTCAATTCCTGGCTAATTCTATTACTATTAAGCTCAGTATGCTCAAAGGCAAGAGCAGAACTAATAATAAATTCCAGCTCAGAGTACTTTGGTTGCCATTGCAAAATGGTTTGAGCTTTAGTTGGATCAGCAACCAAAATGGCTGGATCACCAGCGCGGCGTTTTTCCCACTGTATTTTAATTGGCATTTTAGTTATAGCCTCTACCGTTTGTACCATTTGTTTGACCGATGTTCCTTTGCCGGTACCTAAATTAAAATAATCAGACTGCTTTCCTTGCTCTAAATGCTTAAGTGCTGCCACATGTGCATGCGCTATATCAAGAACATGCAAATAATCACGTATTGCGGTACCATCTTTTGTTTCATAATCATTGCCAAATACAGAAAATGGTGTTTGTTTGCGCGCAGCTTGCAAAAGGAGGGGGATAATATGTGTTTCCGGTTTGTGCTGTTCACCCAAACCTTCTTGTGCTAATGCACCGGCAGCATTAAAATAACGCAAGCATATTGAGCGTATGCCGTACGCGTGTCCAACGTCTTGCAAGATCGCCTCCACCATAGCTTTTGTTTTGCCGTAGGGCGAAATTGGGTTATGTGGATGATCTTCGGTTAAAGGGATTTTTTGTGGCGTGCCATAGACTGCGCAGCTTGAAGAAAAAATAATCTGTTGAATTTGGTGTGCGCGTAAGATATTAAGTAAGGCTATAGTTTTGCTGACATTATTTTCATAAAATTTCAGGGGATGTTTTACTGATTCACCAACTTCTATGCAAGCAGCAAAATGCATTACGGCTTTAATAGGATAAGTTGTTAGCACTTTAGTAAGAACTGTTTCATCTGCATAATCTGCACGAATAATAGTAGCCCAGGAAGGGTTACAATATTGGTTATGTACAAAGGAATCAATAATAACAGGATGATAACCAGATTTTGCCAAAAGATACGCGGTATGAGATCCTATGTATCCTGCACCGCCTAAAACTAATACTGCTTGTTGCATACTAAAACCTTTTTTTAAATTAGAGCTTATCGCAAAATTAAAAAACTTTTGCAGTTTTATACTTCGACTCGGGTAAAAACCCTCGCTCAGTATGACCGGGTTCTCTGTCTCCCTGCCTGTCCTGAGTATTCGCGAAGGGAGCGAGCAGAGTGAGTCGAAGGGTAAATTTATGATTTTTGCGATAAGCTCTTATTACTTTTGAATTACTGTAATGAAAAATAAGGTTTTTGTATAGAAAAGAAAAGGCCTGAATATCTCAGGCCTTTTTTAGATAATGATTTTACTATCTTTATTTACCTGCTTTGATGATAGGTCTTGAAAGAAGTTCTTTTGCAGCTTCACTTAAATTTGTGTCTTTAGATTTTGAAGCTTTAATTAAATAAGATTTTAAATTATTAGTATAGTTATACATATCAGTTACTAATTTTTCTATAGGTGTTGTTGGATTTTGTATTTTTATTTCCTGATATAATCTTAAAGGATTGCTTCCTATATTAACTATAGCTATTCCTAGAGCTCTATCTTTTCTTGGCAAATTTCTTGCAATTTCTTGAGCCTTTTCTAGAAAATCTTTTGTTTTTACAGCTAGTCGATAGGTGCCCTTTGTTAGTCCAGTATCATATTGCTGTCCTTGAGTTGGCTGCATAGGCTGTTGAACGGGTCTAGTAGGTTGCATAGGCTGTTGAACTGGCTGCATAGGTTGCTGAACGGGTCTAGTAGGCTGCATAGGCTGTTGAACTGGCTGAGTAGTAGGTTTTTTTCTGCCTCTGAGTTCTTGAAAAGAAAAAGTATAAGCGGGCATTCCTAAAAAAATAAGTACAAGCAGATGGCGTTTCATAATTATGTCTCCCTCTTTTTTAATTAACTGTGTAAAAAAAGCTATGGTTTTTAGCCATAGCTTTTTTTACTAATTACTATTTAGTTAATCTATCATAGTGATAGTATGAATTTACCCCAAACAGTGTAGCGGCTTACCGCACCTTTATCTGAAGAGATTTCATAAGAACCACCAACGTTCAATGCAACTGGGTAGCACCAGTTATCCCAGCGCCAGCCAAGTGAACCGTAGATAGTATTAGTTACTGCGCATGGAGATGCTGCAGTTTCTAAATCTAAATCTTCAGCTTGGATTGCTGCAGCTGTACGATAGGGATGAGCCACACCAGTAAAAATTTCTTTAATAGTTATTGCACGGTTTAAATTGTTATCAGCAGTACCATCGTTATTTATGTTTGCAAATGCTGGTCCAACTTCCCAAGGTCTGTCAAGTTTGATATGTTCACTTGCTTTTGCCCAGAAGTTCCAACCAATCTCACCTTGGAAGCGGCAGTGTGTATAGACAAACGCTGTGTTAATATCTTTTTGGAAGCGAGGGTTTACTTGAACTTTACGAGTGAAGAAGTTAATACCATTAGTCACTGCTAGAGAAGCTGTATCAGCTGCCGATGGATATACTAATTGGTAACGGCTCCATGGTTTACCTTTTACGTCAAATGAACGTCTTTGAGTATTTTTGAAAAGGTAACGACCATTTGTTGCCATTTCAAAGTGCAAGTAGCGATCGCAACCGCTCCACACTTCCCAACCCCAGTAGCCGCCATACATGATGCCGCCATGGAAGTTGTTACCAACTATTGGTTCAAATACGTACTCACCTTTAGGTTTGTTACCCGTTGGAATCAAGCCACCGATATAACCTTCTGCATGGCACATATCTTCACAAAGGTAATCATAACCAATTTTTACTTCGATATCAGCTGCACGGAATTTAGAATGTGAGCCTTTAATTTTGCCATATTTCCACTCAGAACCAGTTACAACAAGTTGACCACCGATAGCGTTAACTTGACCCTTAAGACCTTTGAACGCTTCTACCATGCTTGTATTTACAAGATCGCTGCCGTTTATTGGATCAAATGTTCTTGTAGAAGTTTCTTTTAAGTTTACCGAGTTTTTAACCCACTCAAGAGGCGTGGAGATTTGGAACCACCATTTTTTCTCGCACGCATCACGGCGATGCATATATTGTTTGTAGTCAAGACCAACACCCGCAAAGCTTTGGCGAGGGCGGAATTGAATAGTGCTAACAAAATCATTATCTTGTGTGAAGATATTGAAGTTATTAGCATTAACATCGCGCAAGTTAGGATTGTAATTAGGAGCGAAAGGCTCAAGAGCCCCATTGAAAGCATCGCCTTCAGCTACAACTAACTCAGATTTGTTGCAGAACATGAAATACTTAGCAAGATCCTTAGCATTTCGCGTTTGGCCACCAAAAGGCACGATTTGGAACGCACCGCTTATACCGCAATCACGCGCAAGCGCAGCGTCACGCCAAAAGCCACTTACCTTTTCAGGCATAGCAGTTTGGAATGGAGGGCGAACCCATAGGAACGTATGGGAATTGTTAGGACCGTCACCGGTACCATCAGCTCGTGCAGCACCTACTGCACAGAAAAGAAGAAGAGAAACTTTAAGATGTTTTCTCATGGTCACTCCTTTTTTGGAAGTGTTATACATTACTAGACACTCCGGACACTAATTAAATTTCTACCAATTTTTTTATAGATTAGTCAATCTTTTTATAATTTTTTTTTAATTTTTCTTCATCACGCCATACGTACCTCCTTCATCATGTAACAGTGGATCGCTATTTTGCTACAATCATTCGGGGTAATTTTTTAAACCCATGCAAGAATGATTTTTATTCTCTACTGATCTTCCCCTATGTTGTATCATCATATGGAAAGAAAAGTCAACTATTTTTAAAAAATAATGTAAAAGTTTTTTACGAATGTGATAAGCTATATGTAAATTTTTTATGGAAGTTGCTGCTGTTTTTGTCGATGAGGACATAATTTTAAAGGCCCTAATTATGCTTAATAAAGTCAGAGGAACTCAAGATTTTCTCAACCTTGCTCTATTCAATTTTATTATTAATACCACGCGCGCATACCTTGAGTGCCATCATTTTTCAGAGATTGCAACACCTATTTTAGAACACACCGATCTTTTTAAGCGGTCTTTAGGTTTGCATACTGATGTTGTCACCAAGCAGATGTTTACCATAGCAACGGCAGATGAAGGGGAAAGCATTTGTTTGCGGCCAGAGGCAACAGCTTCAACGATGCGTGCATTTGTAGAAAATCATATTCTGGAAAGACCATGGAAAGTTTTTTCCTGGGGGCCTATGTTTCGGTACGAACGGCCGCAAAAAGGGCGTTTTAGACAGTTTCATCAAATTAATCTAGAAATGATCGATGCCGCATCCATACAGTATGATGCTTATTTAATTATGCTGCTGGATCGTTTATTTTCTCAAACCTTTTTGCTTGAAAATTATGCATTAATGATTAATTTTCTTGGTTGCAGTGCTGATCGCCAAGCATTTAAGAAAATTTTAGATACCTTTTTAGCCTCAGTTGTTACGCATTTGTGTGCTACATGCAAAGAGCGTAAAGAAAAAAATGCTATGCGTGTTTTTGATTGTAAAAATGAACAATGCCAAGAACAGTACCGCAAAGCACCGCATATGACCGATCATTTATGTTCGGGCTGTAAGCAAGAATGGCAAACAGTGCAAGACAGTTTACAAATGCTTTCCGTTACCTTTAGCCATGCGCCAAGTTTAGTTCGTGGCCTTGATTATTACAATAAAACAGTCTTTGAATTTGTCAGCACAGATTTGGGTGCGCAATCTGCTTTTTGTGGCGGTGGGCGCTATGATCATTTACTTACGTATATGGGCGGCAAAAAAGATTATCCTGCTATTGGCGCTTCTATTGGTGTTGAGCGTTTGATGTTATTGCTCGAACCATTGCAAGACAAACTACCTTTGCCACAGCACAAGAGTTTACATTGTATACTGCCACTGGAGCCTGAGCAACAAACATTAGCGTTGTTCTTGGCAGATGAACTTTTTGCGCAGGGGTTATGCGTTGATGTTTTTCTTGATAATGATTCACTCAAAAGTATGATGCGCAAAGCAAATAAGCTTGGTGCGCAGTATGTACTTATTGTTGGCCCCGATGAGCAGGCAAAAGGGGAGGTTGTTGTTAAAAATATGCAGACCGGTGCAGAAGAACGTATTAAGCAAACGGATGTTGCTGCTTATTTAAAGAAATAAAAAAGAGCCGGAAAATCTCCGGCCCTTTTTTTAAAATATGAGATAAGCTCTATTGATTTAAAAGAGATTTATACATATTTTTTCTTGCTATTTTTTCAGTAAGGTGCTTATGCCACTCTGGGTCATTCTCTTCTTGTAGTTTCATTTTTTCTTCCCAAGTAAGAGCAGCTTGTACCTTCATATCTTGAGTATTTGTATAGCCAGCCAAAGCTTTTTTGGTTTCTTCCAGCGTAACAAGAGAAGAAGGAGTGGTAGTTTTATTTTCTTCTTTTTCTTTATTCATAAGATATGCATATGCAGAAGGTTCTTCATGCTCTACTTGTTTTTCAACCTGTTGAGTAGAAACATAAATTCCTTTTTCTTCTTGCATTACTGGCTTTTTCCACCATTGGTAAGTCTTATAAAGACCATAACCAATAAGAGGTGTAGCAACAGCAGCTGCCACTGCATAAGGATGGCATGAAACAAAATTCAATGCAGGAGTAGAAAGCTTAGTTGCTAATGCTGAAGCATTATTCCATGAAGCATTCTGCCACAGGTATGTTAACCCTGTTTTAGCGCTTGCTAGATTTTGTTTTAAGTTAATGCAACGAGCTAAAGAGTCTGGATTGTGTCTGCTAGCCCAAGTAAGTAATGATCCATAAGCCAAAGCAGTTGTTGTTACAACAGTATTTTCATTTTTACAAAAAGTAAGAATGCCATCTTTAACGCTGATTATGCCGTTTTTAACAACATCAGCAGCTTTTTTGATGTGGCCATTATTGTATACACAATATTCTACAACGCCCGCTGCAACAGCTACTGCTACAACGCCTGTCAAATAAGGGTGTTCTTGAATAGCTTCTAAAGAAAGCTTAACAATTTCATAACCCTTGTTTTTGAAGTTTGAAGTTATAGTATTAACTTGTTGGTTTGATGTAGATTGCTCAGTTGTAGTTTCAACAACATGTCCCAACTGATGTTCAGTTGAACCTGCGATGAATTCTGGCTCTATAGCTTGTGTAGTTGCTTCAGGTTTAACTTCACCAAAAGAAAACCAGTTAGATAGTTTTTTAGGCAAAGAAACTGAAGCTTGAGCTGTTTTTGCAGGTACCGCAGTATAACTCCAATTAGATTTTTTTGGAGTTTCAGCTGGTATAACAAATTTTGTACCAAAGTGTTTCTCTTGGTCCATTTTGTACTGCTCAGCGGCCTGTGCCTTTAGATTTTCTAAATACTGAGAGAAAGTTCCTACCGGTGCATAATTAGGTTTTGCGCAGATAGGGCCCATTGCTAACGCAGCAACGGCTATAAGTGAAAAATAACGAATAGTATTCATAAGAATACACCTCCATGTTAAAAGATTCGTTTATCTATTTATTTTCCGTTTTTACAATATTGGTAAACTTTATAAAGACCATAAAAAATAACAGGAGTAGCAATTGCAGCTGCTGTTATGTAAGGATTATTCTTTATAAATTCTGGTGTCCAGCTAGAAGCAGTAGAATATACCGTTTCTTTACTCGGCAAAATACTGTTAAAGTAGTTATATCCCGGCACCATTTTTAAATAGTTCAGCTGTTTTTCAGTTGAATCTATAGCCAATTGTGATTGTGCAGTTGATTCAGGTTGAATTTGACTGAGTGGTTTTATTCGTATATTAAAACGACTTCCATCATCATTAATAAATGTAGGATATCTGGGCTCAGGAACAGCAAAAGATTGGCCCATTGCTAACGCAGCAACGGCTATAAGTGAAAAATAACGAATAGTATTCATAATTATACCTCCATAGATTTACTTACTTCTATCCCTATTTATAACCATTTTATAGGGTAGATAGTACTCTCATTTAATTCCAGGTTCTCATATAAAAAAGGCTTTGTCAAAGGGGTTTGCATGTTTTTTATTCTAATATGCATTAAAATCATTGCTTTTTAATCTGGCCTTCAGGTTTGGGTTTAAAAAGCTGATTCAAAAATTGTTGTTCTTGTATCTCTTGAGTTAGTTTTAAGAGCTTTCTTTGTAAGCTCAAATTATCTGCATAAATATTTAGTTCTTCTTGTAATGAATTTTTTTCATCTAAATTTTCTTGAGAATGCTCTCTGTCACTTTCTGTTTTTTCTTGTGAATTTGCAGAAGAATAGCTTTGAGAAGATTCCTCTCCTCTCTGTGCTTCAGGCCTTTTTTCATTTTTTTTCTTAGCAAACCATGCTTTAAAGGTAGTTAGAATGCAATCTTTATAGGTATACAAGCCATAGCACAATAATCCTATACCAGTAATAACTACAGCAGTAATCACTATAGGTTTAGAGAAAAAAAATTCAGGGTGTTCTTGTAGATCTTTGTCTAGTTCTGGGAGTGCGACATCAATACAATTTTTTTGTTCTAGTGATTGTTCTACCTGGGCGCTAACTGTTTGAACGGCGGGGGTAAAGCTTTCTACAGCAAAAGAAGGGGTATTATTAAAATCTTTAACTACAGCTTGTTCTCTGTTTTGGAAGGCAAAAAGACCCACAGACCAGTAGCCAGCAGTCATATCAGCCCAAAGAGGTTGTGCGGATAGAGAAACAGATAAAAATAGTAATATATAACGTATATTCATAATAACACTCCATTTAATGTTCATATTTCTATTATGCATTAATGGAGGAATAGTGCAAGTGGCTTAGCCAAAAATGACTGTAGCACGTAAAAAAGGGGGATTAGGGCTATAATTGAATCAAAACGATCTAGAAGGCCGCCATGGCCAGGTAGAAGGGTGCCCGCATCTTTGCGCTGAGCACAGCGTTTGAGCCACGATTCAAAGAGGTCGCCTCCTGTGGCCACGAGCGCAATCAGGATGCTCAGAGCAGCAAAATAAGCATTTGATAGAGCCCAAGGCTTGAATGCAAGAAGTACTATAAAAACAGCTATAAGCCCCCCTAAAAACCCTTCCCAGGTTTTTTTAGGGCTTAAAGAAGGAGCAAGAAGGTGCTTACCTATTAAATTTCCAACCAGGTAGGCAGCAGTATCATGGCAAAAAGCTATAACAAAAAGAAGCTGTACCAGCTTGATATTTTGGTAGGCCATATAAGCAAGGAGCGCAAAGGGGACGCCAAGGTAGCAGGTTGCAAGAATAAGGTAATTTTGTGCTGAACGTGAAAGCTGCGGCAATTCTGTGCAAAGGATAAGAAAAAGAATCGTAGCCAAAAGAGTATAAAAAATCCAAAAAGGAAGAAAAAAGAGTGATGCCAAAATGATGAAAGAAAAGAGAAGGCCTGTAATGCTCCGTGTTAAAAATTCTTGAAAGTTCATAAGTTAACTTTTTTGTATTTCTATAAATTTTTAGTTATTCCGTTCGCCCTGACCCCTCGTCAGCTTTGCAGCCGCTCGGGACTAAAGGCAATTCGAGGGGAGCATGCCCTGAGCTTGTCGAATGGGTCGAAGGGTGCGAACGATTTATAATATTTATTTGTTGCTTAACTCTATTATTTTAGTCCAATTGCCATTAATTAAAGCGTTTTTCTTTTCTCGTGACCATTCTTTAATTTTTTGTTCAGCAATTAGTGCATCAACTCTTTCCTCAAATTTTTCTAAAAATACTAATTCTATAGGGAGGCGAGTTGATGTATAGCTTGCATATTTTTTATCATTATGTTCAGCTAATCTCTTTTCAATATTATCTGTATGCCCAGTATAATATGAGTTGTCTGAACATTTTAGTATATAAACATAAAAATTCATTATGAGTTCGTATCCTTCGACAAGCTCAGGACGAATGGAGTGAAGTGCTGAGCGAAGCGTTTACTACTGAGTATTAATCGAAGTATCAGGATGAACGGAGAATAATTAACCATACCTCTCCTGCTTAGTGAATGCATTAGGAATATACTGTAATGAATTTTCATTAACTGCTCCCTGAATGAGCGCAACATCAAAACGGAAGACTTTATTGGTAAGCTGCTTTGAGGCTATATAATGCTGTGCTGCTTTAATTATTTTTTTTTGTTTTCCATAAGTAATAACTTCAGAAAGATTATACTGATGTGTTGTGCGGGTTTTGACTTCTACAAAGATGACAAGATCTTCTTTCTTTGCAATAATATCAACTTCACCATAGAATTTTTTATAGTTGCGTTCAAGAATGGTAAAGCCTTGTTTTTGTATAAACTGAGCAACCAGACTTTCTCCCTGTGTTCCTAAGTTCATATTAAATCCAAGCTCGAATGCCTTTTTTAGGTTTCATTTCTGCAAGCAAGGTAGAAGGCTTGTAATCAGGAAAGCGCTCAGTAAGTTCATCAAGCTTTTTAGCAACAATTTTATCTTTACCTTGTTTTTGTGCAACCAAACCTTCGAGCTCAAGAAGCTTAGGCTCAATATCTTTCATAATAGGCAAGAATTCTTCTTTTATTGCTTCAAGACGTGTTTGCGCGGCAACAAAACGGTGCAAATTAATATATTGATTAAAAATATCCATTTCATAATCATAGAGATCTTTAAAGCATTGATCGCGCATAGAAGCAACATCATCGACGTGTTTTTTATCAATATCAGATCTGTTTAAATAGAGGTTTGCAAAGGTAATAGTTTTGCGCGTTTTACTTTGATCGTGCGGTGGACGTAAGCGTGCATAGAAGCGGCATAAAATGCCCTTATATTCAGCATAATCCCGTTGTTCACCAATAAGCCCTTTGTTGCCGCCAGGATAAAATTCTACATACTTTTGATAAAGCTTGCTTGCTTTTTTATATTCGGCTTTGTCAAAGTAAAGATCAGCTTGTTCAAGATGCAAGAGGCGTTGTAGCTCTTCATTAGTATTGAGCACAATCATGCGCTCAAGGTAGGTTATGGCCAGATCTTTATTGCCAACCGATTTTGAATAGTCTTTTACTTTTATTAATTCATCAAGAGTTAAATCGCGGGTATTCTTTTTAAGAAGAGCTTCAATCTCAGCATCTTTGACAATAACAGGTTTTTTAGGGACGATTATTTTTTTAGGGACAAAGAGCTTAGGGTAACGAGGCTTTACTTTGCGGTTAAACTTGGTAGGTATTCTGAGCTCTTTTTTAACTTTATAACGAAAGGTTTTTGTGCTCGGTTCAGCAACAGGAGTGTCATCTGTTTTAATGTATGAACAAAATGATGCAAGTATGATTGATAGGGTAATATAAATACAGTAACGAACTATTTTCATGGTACGCACATTTTCTTTTTAGTAGTAAGATGCTACATTATGAGTAAAAATTATTTTTCAAAATAGCATATCTTGTGCTCATTAGCAAATCATTCTGGACTCTAGAGCATAAGAACGGTATGGTAAAGGGGAGGAGATTTTTATGATAAAACATGATATTGGCGAACTTTTAGTAGCTCAGCAGAAAATAACACATGAGCAGCTTCAAGAGTGTTATGCATATTGTAAGCAAACCGGTATTTCTTTAGCTGAGTGCTTGCGTGAGAAAAAATTAGTCTCAAATGAAGACATAGCACGCGCTTTTACTGAGCTTTTTTCATTGCTGTATATTGAAAAAATTACTGAAAAAATGGCGGATCCCGCCTTGCTTGCTAAAGTTCCCCTACGTTTTTTGCGCCAAAATAGCATTATACCTATCATGCTTGAAGGTCGCATTACCCTCGTTACCACCAATCCTCGCGCTTTTCAGCCCCTTGATGAACTTAATATGCTGCTTGGCTCTGATACTGATACTGCTGTTTCAACACAAGAAGTTATTATTGATGCAATAAATCGTTACTATCCGCTTGAAGGGACCAAGCAGATGATCGAGGAGCTTGAAGAAGAAAAGGGAGCTCCAGAAACTATTGAACTTGCTGAGATTGAAGAAAAAGATATTTTAGCAATGGCAGCAGAGGCGCCAATTATTAAATTGGTGAATCATATTTTGGTGCAAGCAGTAAAACGTGATGCCTCTGATATTCATATTGAACCGTATGAAAAAGAAGTACGCGTGCGTTATCGTATTGATGGTGTTATGTCTGAAGCGTTTAACCCGCCAAAACGTGTACAAGCGGCTCTTATTTCTCGTATCAAAATTATGGCAAATTTAAACATTGCAGAAAAACGTATTCCGCAAGATGGTCGTATAGAAATTAAAGTTGCTGACAAAGCATTTGATATTCGTGTTTCTGTATTGCCAACCACCTTTGGTGAGCGGGTAGTAATGCGTCTTTTAGATAAAACAAAAGCATTTAAAGAGATTAAAAATTTAGGATTCAGTCCTCGCGATCTAAAGACAGTGGAACAAAATATTGCACGCCCTAACGGTATAATTTTTGTTTCAGGTCCTACCGGTTCTGGTAAAACATCTACGCTTTATTCCATTTTAGTGCAACTTAATAAACCAGATGTAAATATCGTAACGGTTGAAGATCCGGTTGAGTATCAAATGAAGGGCATCGGCCAAGTTCAGGTAAAAGAAAAAATAGGGCTTACCTTTGCAGCAGCATTACGTTCTATTTTGCGTCAAGACCCCGATATTATTATGATTGGTGAAACGCGCGATCAAGAAACAGCACAAATTGCTATCCAAGCAGCACTTACCGGTCACTTGGTTTTAAGTACCATTCACACGAATAATGCGCCTGCTACCATAACGCGTTTAATTGATATGGGTATAGAACCATTCTTAATTGCTTCATCAGTAGTATGTATCATTGCACAGCGTTTGATTCGTACCTTATGTCCTTTATGCAAACAAGTATATAAACCAACGCAAGAAGAATTAAGAAGCATTGGTATTACTCAAAGAGAAGCAGAAGGTATTACGTTCTATAAAGCAGTTGGTTGTCCTGAATGTGGCGGCACCGGTTATAAAGGCCGTATGGCAATTTTTGAAGTTATGGAAATGACGAATGATATCGCTAATCTTACTATGAGCAAAGCAGATGCTTCCGTTATAAGAAAACAGGCGTTAGCTGATGGCATGACGTTGTTAGTTGCTGATGGCTTACGTAAGATCAAAGAAGGTATTACCACTATTTCTGAAGTTGCACGTGTTGCAGCGGTTGAGGAAGAAGAGTTTTCATGATGCGCTCTCAGGAGCAAGGATCATTATTACTTAACATAGCACTGGTGCTCAGTATACTTCTTGTGCTCATGAGTATAGCAATTCCTCGGTTGCCTTTTATGCAACGTATGGTACTTCGTTTAGAGCTTGAAAAGATGCACAGCTTTTTTCATTATATGCAGCAACGTGCACTTGCTTTACATGAAGATCTTACTATTACTTTTGATCCCATTCATAATAGGTATTATGCTGATACGTATAAAGAATCGTTAGCGCCCGGTGTTCAATTTGGCGTACTTTTAGGGTCTTCAGGTCCTCCTTCAAAACCTTCTGGCCAAATTCTTTCTCCTATTACGTTTAAAAATAATAAAGCTGTTTTTTATAAAGATGGCACGATTGCAGCGGGTACCGTGTATATAACTGATCATAGTAAACATTATTTATATGCACTCAGTAGCCCTGTTTCACAAATTTCTTATTTGCGTATGTATTCTTATGCTCGCAATCGCTGGATTCCTCTGCAATGAGATTACTGATAAAAATGTCGGCAGCTCTTCTGATAGGCCTAGGCCTTACCCTTGCTATTTTGCAGCATGAGGAAAGTTTTAAGCAGGCTTTTCATGGACGTTTGAAAAATCTTTTTGAAGCAACCTTTAATTGTGAAGTTTCTTATGAACTTGCATCGATTAATTTTTTTTCAGGGCGCTTAGTTGCGCATCATGTTTTTGTGAAAGCTCTTGATAAGAAATGGTCTTGGCATGCAGATACGTTTACCTTATCACTCGCGCCAAGTTTATTATTTATAGCAGGAAAATGTGGCCTTGATGTAGTGATTGAAAACATGCAGGCAGAATCTTTAATGGATAATGGAATTCCTGCCATTTATGAACATATAGTAAGTTTTATCTATGGTGCTACTGATATTCCTTTTACGCTCAAGCGCTTAATGATTCGGCGAGGAAGTCTTGCCATAACCGATGCAGCACATTTTTTAAAAGGAGAGTTTAATTTTTCAAGTGAAATTGTCATGCAGCTTCATCGAATTCTTTCATCATTTTATTTGACGCATGCACATGTTTCATTATGGGATATTCCTTGCTTGCAGGGCGCTCATGTACGCATGAGTTTAGAAAAAGTAGGCAATAAAGCATTGAGTATTACTGCGCAAGGAAAACTGACGCTTGATAAAGATTTGCAGGATGAGGCAGATTGTTACCTTTCTGCAAACTATGATGGAAGGCAGGGTTGGGTGTATTGTAACAATAAAGATAATTCATTACAGCAGCAAATTAGAATTCATCCTGATAGTTGGTGTAGTATAGAAGGTATTTTTCCCGTGGCGTTATTTAATAAATTTTTCTTTGTATCATTTCACGATCTTTCTGGTGTAGGTAAAAATTCCCTTAAATTTTTTTATCATGATGATTATAAAATGCAGGGCATGCTAGTGCTTGATAATGCGTATTATAAAGGTATTCCATTGGGTACGATACGGAGCTTTTTAAATAAAGATAATGCGTTGTGGGATGGTACGCTTTTATTTGATCATGATGCATGGGGAGCATTACAAGGAGCTTGGCATTGGCATGAAGAAAAGCATGAAGGTGAAATTTTTTTAAAAAATTCAAAAACATTACAATCGCCCCTTACCTATTTTACGATCAATCCCGGCAATGTTGATATCCGCTGTTCATACACTAAAGATACGATACTTGGTCGCTATGCTCTTGTTGCGCATCACAGAATTTTGCAAACTATGCTCCAAACAGGAGGAACGTTTGCGCTAGCAGATGATGCAATTGTTGCAAAAGGTATATTTGATAAAGATTCTTATAGCCTTGTTGGTCGTTTTAATCCTTCGCTAATGCTTACGCATTTTATGTACCAGGATAGCGATAAAAATACGCTTTTTAGTGTGGCATCTAATCCGCACGCTTGTAATGAACTGCAGGCATTTTTAGATTATCGATGCATACAGAGAATATTAAAAGAAATATATAATATTGAAATGAGAGGGCAGGGGCATCTTGCTGTTCATGGAACGCTCAAGGATGACTTGTTAGTTACTGGCTCTCTTTCATTACATGACGGGCACATTCAGGTTCCTTATACGTATAATTTTATACAAAATTTAGAAGGATCTTTTAATCTTGATATTAAACAGAAATCTCTGTGGTTGCATGATTTGTTATTAAAATTACACAAAGGAGCTATTGCAGCGCCACGAGCTACTTTTTGTTGGGATGAATATAAAGAATCTTTTTTCATGCATATGCCGCTTTTTTTTGAAAAGTTATTTTTAAATATGCAAAAAGATATATTCACTGAATGTTCTGGTGCCGTAAGGGTGCACAAAGAAGAACAAGAAAAAATTATACTTAAGGGAGGAATATCGTTAGATGGTGGTGAATGTAAAAAAAATATTTTTTCATCAGCATTACAAAAAAATAGTATTCCTGCTTTATATGGTAGTGGCAAATTAGGTATAGAATGTGATTTGTATATAAAAAGTAAAAAACCATTACGCATACAAACCTCTTTTTTAAATACTGATATTGCACTTGATATAGCTATAAAAGAAAAATTGTATAATCCATCTTTTACTGGTACTATTACGCTTCAAGGAGGATCACTTTTGTTTCCCTATCGCCCCTTGCATATTACGCGTGGCTTGATTTATTTTCTGCCTCATCAACTCGATGATCCTGTTATTGAGCTGATTGCAAAAGGAAAAGTTAAAAAATATCACGTTACGTTGCGTACGAGTGGTTCATTGCGCAAACCGCATATTAGCTTGGAATCAACACCTCCTTTAACAGAAGAACAAATCTTAACATTACTACTTGCAGGCTCAGAAGAAGGATCAGTAGCGCTGGTTATGCCAACGGTTATTATGCAAAATATGGAGCAACTTCTTTTTGGTCCTGAACAATCATATTCAAAGCTTGAGACCTATTTTAAAAATCTATTGGGGCCACTAAAACATGTACGCTTTGTTCCTACTTTTTTTGATCAAACAGCACGAGGTGGCTTTAGAGGAACTATTTTAGTTGATGTTTCTGAACGTCTTCATGGTTTAATTCAAAAGAATTTTAGCTTGCCAGAAGATACTAAAATAGAGATAGAATATCTTCTATCTGATGATGTCACTTTGCGTGCATTAAAAGATCAGCGTGGAGACGTTGGTGGCGAAGTTGAAATGCGGTGGAAATTTTAGTATGGTGATGAAAATATTTTTTATAAAAAAGTAAGTAGCATGAAGATATATACAAAAATAATTTTTCTTTCTTTTCTTTTTTTTACCTCTCTTCAAGCGAATTTTTTTGCTGATTCTATTCTCTATGCGCAGAGAATTTTAACAAAACCATCTTCACGCAAAATTTTTAAATCTTTATTTGTCCCGTACAAAGAGCCTGATGCAAAAAAAGTTTTATGTGGTCTTATTGATAATGAAAAAAAATCTATCTCTTTTGCGCAATATGTTTTAAGTGATAAAGAAATTACTGAGGCTTTATCTCAAGCTCATGCGCGAGGCGTAAAGATACAGGGAATCGTTGATCATTCGGCATTGCATCATGGTAATGAAAAAGTGACTGATTTGGTGCAGCAGGGTATTGATATTCTTGTTTATAAAAAGCCGTATTCAATTATGCATAATAAATATTATGTTTTTGAAGAAAATTTTTTTGGAAAACCAGTCGTTTTTATGGGTTCTGCTAATGCTAGTTTTTCTGGTTTTAGAAAAAATAAAGAAAGCATCATGGTATTTAACAACAAAGCATGTTGCCAAACGTATAAAAAAGAGTTTAGAGCCTTGCAAAAAGAAGTACAAGCACAAAAAATGTATAGCACTCAGAAACAAAGAGAACAGCAAACAGCATTTTATATGCTTTTAAAAACTTTTAGGGAATTCAAGCGGCTTATATTTTTAGGAAATTTGTTATAAAAAAGAGACGAAAGTGGTCAAAAGAAGCTTCTTTTTTTATTGAAGGCTTCATTACTACAATTCCTTCTTAGCTGGCATCATCGTATGCCGCTTTTTAAAAAAAAGCAAGAAAATTTTATGCGCTTTATTTTTCTTCTAAAAGAGGGAGTTTTTTTAAAAGATGATCTATATCTTCAGGAAGTGCTGACTTAAATGAGTATGCTGTACCATCAAAAGTAAAGTTCAATTGTGCAGCATGAAGAGCTTGACGTTTAATATGAGCCGATTCTTTACCATAGGTTCCATCACCAAGAAGGGGATGACCGAGCGTTTTAAAATGTACACGGATTTGATGGGTGCGTCCTGTCAAAATAGTTACTTCTACCAAGGCAGCATTTTCAAAATAAGTAATTACTTTATATTTTGTTTGTGCTGACCGTGCTTGAATACCATTAACCGTCATTTGATTGCGTATATGAGGATTTCGGCCGACAGGAAGATCAATAAGACCTTCTTTGTCAGGATGTCCATGCACGACAGCCAAATATGTTTTTTGAATGCTACGTTCTTTAAAAAGCTTAGTAAAATACTGATGAGCATAATTAGTGCGAGCAATAATAATAATTCCTGAAGTATCCTTATCAAGGCGATGCACAATGCCTGGCCTTTCAGGACTACCAACTTCAGAAAGTTTTTGATCATTATGCATAAGCCAATCAATTAAGGTCATAGCTTTTTTGTTTGGTGAGGTGCGATGTACTAATAAACCAGCAGGTTTTTCAAGAATAAAAAAGTGCTTATCTTCATGCATAACATTCACCTTAAGATCTGCAAGAAGTTGACGTTCTTCTGGCAAGAAATCTTGAGCATACAGAGGTTCTTGGTTTGGAATTGTAAGCGCAATAAGGTCGCCCTTCTTTAAAGAGCAGCTTGATTTTACCTGTTTGCCATTGACCGTAACCTGATGTTGGCTGATCAGTTTTTGGACAAAAGAACGAGAATACTCAGGCAGCTTATCACTGATAAAGTGATCAAGGCGGCCAGTATTGGCTTCCTGTTGTACCTGAAATGTATGGGTGATCGGTGAAAAAATACGCTCCATTTTATTCCTTTGCTCTCTGCTATTAGCTGTTTTACCTGAAAAATTTTATAAAAAATAATAGGTATAATTAAAGGGTAAAAGAAATATTATTAAAGTCAAATGGACAAGCAAGATTTGATGCGTTATGCTGAGCAAATAAGGGTATTTTTCAGGTGTAACGGGTAATTACTTTTGGCAAGGAGTAGGGGTATGTCTACTGAGAAAAAAGAAAAAAAAGCTATTATTGCGGAATTAGCAGCGTCAGTTAATCTTTTGGTTTCTCATGACACACCAGAAGGAGTTCTTGTATGGGAGCAGCTTATTGACCTTCATCCTGCCGATATTGCTGATTTTTTCTCTTTGATCGATCATGATGAAATTAAAAGTATTTTTATACAATTTACTCCCGACTTACAGCTAGAAGTTTTTAGTCATGTATCAGATTCCATGAAGGTCTTTTTGCTTTCTTGTCTTGATGATGTGCATAAAGCTTCATTACTTGCCAAAACTCCCATTGATGAATTGACCGATTTATTTGATTCGCTTTCCGATCAAGAACTCAAAAAATACCTTATTCTTTTAAGTACGCAGGATCGCCAAAAGGTTCTTTCTTTAATGAAATTTGATCCAGAATCTGCCGGTGGTATCATGGATACCGATGTACTTACTTTTTTGCAAAGTTTTACGGTGGAAAAAAGTATTCAAATTTTACAGCGCTTACAGCCGCGTCGTGAGCTCCATCAACAAATGTATGTTACCGATCAAGATAATATTTTAGTTGGTTATATTAATTTAGAAGATTTAGTATTGCAATCACCAAAAGAGCGCTTATCAAATTTCTTGCATGAAGTAGAGCTTATTGTTGACGTACAAGAAGATCGTGAAGAAGTAGCAAAAAAGATGGTGCACTATGAACTTATGACAGCGCCCGTTGTTGGTGAAAATAACTATTTCTTGGGTGTTATTTCAAGTGATATTTTGGTTGAGGTTTTGGTAGAAGAAGCGGGGGAAGACGTTACCCGCATGGCTTCATTGCCTACCATTAAAGAGCCCTATTTTGAACTTTCTTTTGCAAAACTTCTTTATTTACGCGGTTATGTTTTGTTGGCGCTTTTAATAGCCGAATCTTTTTCTGGTAATATTATTCGTGCGTATGAAGCAACAATGACCGGTATTCTAATTTCATTTATTCCTATGCTCACAAGCGCTGGCGGTAACACCGGTAGCCAAACATCTGCGGTTGTTATTCAAGGTATGGCTTCAGGAGAAATTGGTTTTTTTAATATGGCTCGTTTTTTGCGCCGTGAATTTTATGTTTCATTAACTATTGCACTTATCATGGCAGTTTATTCATTTGCGCGCAGTTATTCCGTTGGCGGTACCGTGCCGGAGAGTTTGGCAATTTGCAGTGCACTTGGTGCTATTGTATTTATTTCTGCAATGCTTGGTAGCGTTATTCCTTTTGTATTGCGCAGATTTAATATAGACCCTGCATTTTCAGCAGGGCCTTTTTTGGCAACATTAATGGATATTCTTGGGATTGTCATCTACTGTTATATTAGCAAACTTATTCTTTTTTCTTAGCGGTAGGTAATGAGTCCAGTAAAGAGCGAGTTTTTTCAGGGTGATCTTGTCGAATGGCATTGATTAATTCTTGATGAGCTTTTTCATACATTTTCCATGCAAAATTACCCCCGCTGATTATTTGAATCGATTTTTTATATTCATTTTTATCTGTAGTTGCTTTTTCTATGAATGGAATTTGTTGCGCAATCTCTATAAGTTTAGTTGGATTAAATATAATAGGTTTTGGTGAGCTTTGCTCTTGTTGCCCTTTTTTTATTAAGCTGAGTGAAAAAGAGAAGAATTCATTTTCTGTTGGTGCAAATAAAAGATCGGTAACAAAAGTAGCAGTTTGGGGTTGTGTATTTTCAGGAAAAGAGTTTGAAATATCAGTAACTTCTTTATCGATTTCTCTTAATTTTTGACATGTATGTTGATAAAGATCTTGAATGATTTGCGATTGATCTTTAAGCGAAGATTTGTGTTTCTCATTATTATAAAAAATTCTACTGAAAGCTGCACGTTTTTCACTATTAATAAGCAAATAAATTACTGTCGGTTCTTCATTTTCCTCACAAAACCTTGCTTTTTTTTCTTCCATAGCAAAATTATTGATGATACATGTTACATTAAAAATAAGGAAAAAAGTTTTTTTCACAGAAGTTTCCTTGATGTACTGTTGCATTGCGTATGAGTATAGCAATGTTCAAGTGAGAGGTCTATTTTATATGGCTTTCAAACTCTTCTTGGGTAAATATTTTTTCAATATACGGAATTTGTAAAATTACTTTTTCTATGCTGGATTTATCAAGTTTTTCTTCAGATTCATGTGTTCCAAACTTTAATTGAAATGAATGCCAATGGAGGATGCTTAAGGATAGTTTTAAATATTCTTGTTCATTATGAATCATGTATTCTCGGGCTAATACACCAAAATAAGTTCCCCATTTTGATTTTTCATTAAATTGAGCTATAAGTTCTTTGTTATAAGAAGCTAGATTCTTAAGGGCATCATTGCATGTTTCTAAGAATTTTTGGTCTTCTTGATCTGATAAGGTTAAATCAAAAAGGGATAGTTTTTGATAGCGAGTATACTGCTCATTGAGTTTGCAATAAATATGTATAGAATTTTGTTGTTTTTCTTCCATGCTTATTATGGGATGGAAGAGAGATAAAAAGAAGAAGGGCAGGGATTTTAGAAGTTTCATAGTAGTTCCTTATCTTAGAGGTTTTTATTATAGTAGGAGAGAACCGGGGCATATGCAAGAGGTTGTAATAATTTTTGCCTAGATACATTATTTTTTTATTTTTTTGAGGCTTTTTCTTGACAAGAAAGCTCTGAATTTATACCATTATAACATCTTTTGAAAGAAAGAGCCGGTAGCTCAGTTGGTAGAGCAACAGCCTTTTAAGCTGTGGGTCGATGGTTCGAGTCCATCCCGGCTCACCAGTCTTCGTTTATCCGGGCCTTCAGGCTTGGCAAACTTCGACTGGCTACGCCAGTTTTTTAAATAACTCAGGTGTAAAAAGAAATTTGAATTTAACGCAAAAGCTGTCCACCGTAGCCTTGTGCGAAGGCTGGACGTCATGCTATAAAAGTTGAAATTAATAAGCTTTAGGATACACTGATCATAATCAGTTTCTGATAATCTTATCAAAAGATCTTATCTGAAATGTTAGTCCCTGTCGTCTAGCCCGGTCTAGGACATCGCCCTTTCACGGCGAAAACATGGGTTCGAATCCCATCAGGGACGCCATACTTCGCATAAAGCTTCGTATGGCAGGCCATTCTTTTTTAAAGGTTGGTAATAATAAGTGAAATAAACTAAAAGAAATAAAAGCGAAGTATGCCCTTCGAAGCCTTGGCGTAGTAGGGCAATTTATAAACTATTCAATTTCGCTAACCTGTTCTTCGACTTGTCCGAAATAACTTGAAAAGCGACGGCGGAAGCTCGAAGAGCGTAGTAGAAAGCTTCGTATGGCAGGCCATTCTTTTAAATGAACAATGTTCTGATTTCCAATTAAAAGACCTTCTAAATTATTTCCCCCCCCCATGCTGTCATGATACAGACGTTCCTAGTACTTTCGAAGATATTTGTGCTACATTGAGATTTAAACTAGAGCTGCTTTAGCACAATTAAATTTTTTGAAAGGGTATATTACATGAAACGGCCAATAATTTTGTCTTTATTTATTATGCTTTTTGTGCCTTTTTTTAGTATGACGAGTGAAGCTAATGAAGCTTTTGATTGCTATGGATTGGGCGACATGCTTTATGGTTTGACCAAAGATATTGGAAGAAATGATTTTCTTTATCTGGCACGCGCCAATTGGCTATGGTTTTTACAAAAAAAAATTAAATCACAAGAAAACATTGAAGATATTGATAAATACTATGTAGGGTATGGACGAACTATTGAAGGCGTTGATGCTTCTCTATATCATACACCGTTGCATGAAGCAGTAGGACGAGGCAATCTCCAGATAGTTAAATTGCTTTGTTCTGCTGGTGCTGATTTGTGTAAAACAGTTAAAAGTATCAAAGAATTAGATTCAAGCGAGCTTGCACAAGAATCATATCAAGTTATTCGTCTACGCTCATCGTGTATACTTCCTATTTCTGAAAGTGAAATTAATAAACAAATCGAACACTTTAAAAAAGATAATAATCATGGGCTTTCAGCGCTTGAATTAGCAGAGTACATGCTTGAGAATTCTCAAGATAAAAATTCTGAAAGGCAAGAGATTATGAATTTTTTAAGAATTCAGAGTAAAAAAGATTGAGCAACTTACTTTTATTGAATATAAATTGGGTATAAAGGCAGCGAAGGAATTGAATGATGAATGGCATTAAATATTTATTGAAGATTGAAGAATTTTTTATGCTTTTGGGAAGTTTAATTTTATATAACTTTCTTGGTTATTCCTGGTTTGTTTTTTCTCTATTTCTTTTTTTACCTGATATTGGAATGATTGCATATTGGTTTGGCTCAAAAATAGGTGCTATCATTTACAATTTTTTTCATAGTAGAATCATTGCAGTGTTGTTTTTAATTGCTGGCATATTGCTTTTTTATATTCCACTACAAATATTAGGAATTGCTTTTTTTTGTCACATCTGTCTTGATCGTATGTTAGGATATGGTTTAAAATATCAAGATTCTTTTTGGAATACGCATCTTGGTAGAATAAAATAAAGAGACTTAACAAGCAAAATGTCTCAAGAATATAGTAAGATTTTTTAGGAGGAGTTTATCGTGAATAAATTTTTTTTATATGTATTGATTTTATTTAACCTCATTGAAAGTAATATGGTTTTTTCTATGCACAAAAATCCTTTTTCCTATGATTTAGGAATTAAACTAATTGATAAAAATACTCATAAATCTGAGCTTACTTTATGTTGCCATGGATATGGCCATTCCAATGAAATTGTTGATGTAATTAATGCCATAAATATCTTTGATCACACATTAGTTGGTTTTAATTTTCCTGATTATGGCATTACCGATGAATCTGATCATACAAAAGTTGCTTATGGCACTATTGATGAGGTTTTACCGTTGCTTTTTTTACTTAAGTTCTATGCGTGTGAGCAAGAAATTGAAACAATTAATCTTTATGGTTTTTCTGCTGGTGCCGGGGCAATTATAAATGCACTTTCAATACTCAATCAATATTCTCATCAAGAAAAATTGCAGCACGTTGGGATTACGCATGAACATGCACAAAAAATAGTTACTGCTCTTGCAAAAGGCGTTATTATTCTTGAATGCCCCTTAAAATCGATGCAAGAGATTATCGATTTTCGCGGTGCTACGCAAAATCTTACTTTGATTGCAAGTAACTATAATCGTAATAATTTGAATCCTATTGATGTAATTCCTTTGTTAAAAGGATTAACATTAACTTTTTTTGTTCATTTTGCTAAACCAGATGAAGTTACGAGCAATAGAGACGATCAAATATTTATTGACCGCTTAAAAAGTGCAAATAAAGGTGTCACTTATATTTCAACAACTATGCAGAGCAACCATGCAGGGTACCATCCAGAGCTTTGGCAGAGCTATAGAGAATATAAAAATTCATGAAAAGATTTTAGCAAAAAATGATTAAAAAATCAGAAAAACAAAGAATATTGGCAGAATTTCAGAAAATTCCAGGTGTTGGTAAATCAATAGCGCAAGATTTGTGGGATTTGGGATTGCGTTCCTTGGATGATTTAAAAAGAAAAGATCCTGACAACTTATACGAAGATCTTTGTCTGTTAAAGGGTTGTCACGTTGATCGTTGTATGCTGTATGTTTTTCGGTGTGCTATTTATTTTGTTTCAGAAAAAGAGCATGATCCAGAGCTTTTAAAGTGGTGGCATTGGAAGGATTAATATTAATTGAGGTGTGAATATGAGCATTACGCAAAAAGAAAAGCAAACATTAGCGTTTTATGATAAAACTCCTGAAAAATATATGGCAGGTTATGAAAAGGCGCCATCTTTCTGGAAGCAAGAACTTGATGAACTATCCATGATGGTTCCTTCTGGTCGAGTTCTAGATATTGGCGTTGGTAAAGGCAAGGAAGCAGAGGTTTTTATTAGTGCAGGTTATGAATATAGCGGTATTGAGCCGGCAACAGGGTTGCGATTAGAGCTTGAAAAAAGATTTCCTAATCAGCAATTTATTTCTTCAACTATATATGATTGGAATCTAGCACCACATTCCTTTGACGCTTTTTGGTGCTCTGCTATGTTGCTTCATATTCCTAAAGAAAATATTGATTTTGCTCTACAGCAAATAAAAAAGGTTATGAAGCCATCTGCGATTGGTTTTATATCTCTTGCGCAAGGTAAAGATGAATATTTTGATAAAGATTCTGGCAGATATTTTTATTTGTATGAGGACCAGATATTTGCTGATATTTTACACAAAAATGGATTTGCTATAAAAAAACAAGGCCATAGAAGTATGGATACGCATAGGCAATGGTTGAGGTCTTGGCTAACGTACTTTGTTGAGATTGTATAAATTTTTGTTACCACCCAAACACTGTTTTAGTGAATGCATTTGAAAAGATTCCTGCAGGATCGAGCCTTTTGCGTGCTTGTAAGAATAAATCAAAGTTTTTGCCATAGAGCCTTGAAGCATCTTGTTTAGTTATATAATTAATTTTCCCCCAATGAGGACGTCCATCAAAGGTGAGCATGAGTTTGTAAAAATCTTTATAAAACTCACTTTCTTGCGTTTGGGGCATGGATACATTTAAAAAAACGACATCCTGTCCGGCAGAAGGACTTAAAAGTGCATGAGTATCAGCTAGAACGAAACGGCAAATAATGCCATTAATGGCAATTCCTTTTTTATTGTAGTGCGCTATTAAATTTTTTAAAGCTTCAAGGGCTTCTGGGAGTTTTGAAACCGGTACAGCAACTTCTTCTTCAAGATAATAGGGACTTGGTTCTCCTGCAAGCGCTTTGTAAGAATAAGCGACACTGCTAGTAGGGATAGATAGTGGTGCTATTTTTTTTGTATCGGGTAAAAATTGATTGATTACATGTACAACAAGCCAATTGTATACAGAAATTATTAATCGTTGTAAGTGAAAGCTTAATGACGATTCAGAAGTAGCCTCATCAGTTATATCCCATACATCAACCGCTACAGAATCTTGATGTACATTATACATGAAGGTAAAAAAGTCATGGTTGTCATATAATTTTTTATAATTTTTTTTAATAAAATCGAATGTTGTGTGCCATTGTTCATGTTTAAGTTTATACAATGGAACGCATGAAAGAGTAACAGAATAGATAATGCCAAGCGAACCAATATTGACAAGGGCAGCATTAAAAAAATGAGCATTTTCAGTAGATGAAAGAGTGTATAAAGTGCCATCTGCTGCAACAAGTTCCATATTAACAACAAAATTTGCCAGTGTACCAGTTTTGCCAGAGCCATGAGTTCCTGTTGCTAATGCTCCAGCTATTGTTTGCTTTGTAATAGAGGGTATGTTTGGTAATGTTAAAGTATGTTCTGCTAATGCATGAATTAATTTTTTTAAGGTGATACCTGCCTGTACTTTAATTATTTTATTTTTTACATCAAGAAAGAGTATTTTGTTTAACTCTTTTGTTTCGAGCAAATATCCTTCAGAGCAGAGGATAGGTCCCCAAGAATGTCCTGAGCCAACGGCACGAATAGTTTGTTTTGTTTGCAAAGCTTGTTTTATATAGAATTGAATTTCCTCTAGGCAAGAAACTGAAATTACATGCTCAGGATAACAAACATCTTTTTTTGACCAATTTTTCCAGCATAAGAGCGATGAATAAAGCATGGTACTATATAAAAAAAGTATAGTTATTTTATTCACAGAGTTCCTATTGTTTTGCTATGGTTTTTAAGAAATTCTCTTTTCTTTTTTTAAAGATACTTTTTATTAAAGGTTAAAATCTATGATTTTTTTGTTTTTTTTGGTAGTTCATACTGCTTTAAATTTTTGTACAAATCTTAGTGCGCATGAACATTTTTCTTCTGTGCAGCCACAATTAAAAGAAGTGACTTCTCATCATGAAATTATGAATCGTGGCATGTATGGTGCTTATCCTATGACGCGGGAAGCATCCGGCACTAGCTGGCTTCCTGAGTCAAGCCCCATGGAGGCAATACATCTTGTGCGTCAAGATTGGTCAATGATGTTTCATGGTTATTTCTATACTATTTTTGATCAGCAGCGAGGTAATCTTGGTGCTATAAAAACATTTGCTGAAAGTATGGGCATGTTTACGGTGCAGAAAAATTTACCGCGTGACACTTTTGCATTTAGAAGTATGTTTTCCACCGAGCCGTTTACTATAGGAAAGTGTGGTTATCCGTTGCTGTTTCAAACAGGAGAAACGTGTGATGGCGTTACGCCGCTGGTAAACCGGCAGCATCCACATGATCTTTTTATGGAACTTTCTGTAGTTTATTCTCATATATTTCGTGATGATGCATCGTCAATGTTTTTTTATATTGGCTTGCCGGGAGAGCCCGCTCTAGGCCCTACGGTGTTTATGATGAGATTTTCAGGAGAATATAACCCTGAAGCTCCTTTAGGGCACCATTGGATGGATTCTACGCATATTACCTTTGGTGTTGCTACCGTTGGGGCAGTTTTGAAAAAAAATATTAAATTTGAAGTTTCAGCATTTAATGGCCGTGAGCCAGATCAGCATAGATACGATATTGAAAAGCCAAAGTTTGATTCTGGCAGTTTTCGTTTTTCATGGAACTGTAATGAAAATTGGTCAATCCAGGCAAGCTATGGGTATTTAAAAAGTCCTGAACAGCTAGAGCCAAATGTGCATGAACATCGTTGGATTGCCAGTGCCCAATATAATAAAGCATTTGAGCAGCATTCAAATCTTCAAGTGGTGGCTATTTTGGGAGTGAAAAAAAATAAACCAGGAAGAACACTGCCGGCATTTTTGCTTGAGGGGACGTACGAACATCAACAGCACCACTTATTCTTTTCGCGCTTTGAAACCTTGGTAAATGACGAACTTTTTTTTGATCCAAGTCCTTTGGCGAATAAAAAGCTTACCATTAATAAAGCTACCTTTGGCTATATTTTTGAATGGGTTAATAAGCCTATAAAATGGGGTATAGGGGCACTTCTTGATTTCCCTATGGTGGGCTCAAGGCTTAATACAGCGTATGGCAGTTCGCTTGCCTCCTTTATGCTGTTTTTCCAGGTAAGAATTATCTAATAGTCGTATCTATTGACTTTTTATTTTTATTATGTCATACTAGAAAGTGATGATTAATACTTATCATAAATCTCTTTATCAAAACCCCCTCTTTTTAAAGAAATTTTCAAGGCTCTTACACGGTATAGTACTACTGAACATAAAGCGTACTTTTACTCTCAATTACGCGCATGCGGAAAATCAGGGTAGAAGTAAATGTCCATTAATTAACTATAAGTACTTATGCTGTTAAAGGGCCTTTTTTTTAATTCCTATCGCAAAAACATTCTTTTCCCCGATACATTTTGTTAAAATCATATGAGAATAATTTTGAAATTTGAAAAAAACAAATAAGGAATAAATGAAATTTAAAACAATTATTTTTGATATGGATGGTACCATTATTGATACCGTGCATCTCTGGCAAAAAGCAAATAGATTGCTTTTAGAGCAGTATGGTATTATGTGCAGTCAAGAAGAGCTCAATAAACGCCAAGAGCATATGCATGGGTTATCAACGGCAGAGCATTGCCTTTTTTTAAAAATGGAGTTTAATATTCCTACCGATGTTATGACTTTAGTTGAGCAAAAAAGTGCTCTTGCCATGAAGTTATTTGAAAAAGAACTGCAGTTTGTGCATGGTTTTCAAGAGTTTCATCAGCGTGTTATTGATAAAGAGTTAAAAACTGGTATAGCAACGAATGCTAATAATCTTACTATTGCAACAACAGACAAAGCGCTGAATTTATCTTCTTATTTTGGTCAGCATATTTATGGTATCTCATGCGTCAAGCAAGGAAAACCTGATCCTGCAATTTTTTTACATACAGCAGAGCAATTAGAAGCTGAGCCGCGTGATTGTATTGTTATTGAAGATTCGCCACATGGTATTCAAGCAGCAAAAGCTGCCGGTATGACGTGCATTGGCATTAATACTGGAAAAAATAGAAAAGCATTAGAAGCCGCAGATCATATTATCGATTATTATCATGAAATTAATCTTGATGAATTTATATAAATTTTTATTCCTTATTATTTTTATAGTATATGCGGAGGCATACGATTGTATGATACATTATCAACCTTGCGATCAGCAGAATTTTGCTGAAGCATTTTCTTTTTTGTGCTCTACTATAGTAGAATCTCAAAGTAGTTTTTTGACACCTGAACATGTTAAACAAGAAATCTCATTAAAAAAGAGTGTTATAGAAGAGCGCATTAAAGCTGCACTAATTGATGATGATAAGTATGTAGGAATAGCTAAAAAAGATAATAAAATAGTTGGCTTTATCAGTGCGCGTGTTGTTGATGATGCTGTTTTTATTGATTATCTTTATGTTGATAAAAACCACAGAGGGCAGGGGATAGGTCCATTGCTTATCAAAGCGTGTATTGCTGAATTACGTGCATTAAATATTTTTTCTAAAATTAGACTTCAAGTTCATACAAAAAATCAACGAGCTATAGAAAAATATTATAAAGAAGGATTTAAACAAATCGGCTACAAAGAGAAAGAAGATTGTAGGTATCTGATCATGGAAAGAGAAGTTGACAATTATAATTAATCAGAGGATTATAGATGAAAATTTTTATGCTTTCTTTTATTTTCTATAGTTTTTTTTCATTAGCTCAAGAGCACCTTGTTTTAGAAACTATCTATGGTAAATATACTATTACTGAACCGGTATTAATAGAATTGCTTGAGCACCCCATGATGCAGCGGTTAAAAAAAGTTCGTCAATATGGCGTTAATCATTTTATGATCAAGCCAGAAGAGTATCACCGCTATGAGCATTCTATTGGGGTATTTTTATTGTTGCGTATGCACGGGGCAAGTTTGCATGAGCAAATTGCAGGATTGTTACATGATGTTTCCCATACCGTATTTTCCCACGTTGGCGATTGGGTGTTTCAACATGCTGATGGTCTTTTTTCGTACCAAGATACTATTCATGAAGATTTTTTATACAAAAGTGGTTTGCATGTAGTTCTTGAAAAACATGGTTTTGCACCATGCGACGTTGTACATAAAAATAAAGAGTTTAGCATGCTTGAGCAGGATTTACCTGATCTGTGTGCTGATCGTATAGAATATAATCTGCAGGGTGGTTTGCGTGAGCAGTTAATAACGCAAGAAGAATTTCAGGCATTACTTGAAAATTTACACTATCAAAATGGTCATTGGTTTTTTACTGACCAAAAACTTGCACGCAGCTTTGCAGAAATTTCTTTGTATCATACCAAGTATATATGGGGTTCATGTGAGGATCTTATCGTTTATATGCTCGCTGGCAAGATTTTAAAAGATGCGGTAGCAATTCATTATTTGACGTTAGATGATATTCATTTTGGTACGGATGATGATATTTGGCAGCGCTTATGCTCATGTACACATCCAGATATCGTTGCCGGTATGCATGAGCTCAAGCAGTACAAAGAACTGTATCAACCTACACAAGATTCTGAGCATGCTATAAAACTTTGTTCAAAGTTCCGTGGCGTTGATCCCTATGTTAAAAAAGAGGGTAGATTATATCGCTTGACGGAGCTTGATGTAGAGTATAAGCAGCGTTATGATGCGTATAAAAAAGAGAAAACAACTGGCTGCTATTTTGTAAAACTATTGTAATATGCTGTTTCTATTTCTTATTATAGTACGGGTATATTTTTTAATATTGTATTAAAGGAATAGTATGAAATTTTTAAAATATGCACTCTGCATAGTGAATATAGCTTATGCAGCGCAAGAGCACGCAGCATTATCATTGTATAAAGAAACAGATCACTTTAAAATCTATTGTACTGATGTTGATTGTGCTGTAGCAGATAATATTCTTGATGAAGCTGAAGTTTTTTTTGAACAATTAACATCTGATTTTAACCACAAATTCGAAGGTTCTAAAATCTTGTTTAATATTTATCCAGATCTGGTATCTTTTCATAAAGCAATTGCTTGGGACGCTGCTCCTGATTGGGTTGTTGCTTTTCATGATAAAAATAGTACTACCATGTGTTCTCCGTTAAATCCGGGACCGCATCACTCATATGCAAGTCTGATGAAATCAAGTAAAAATGGTTTGGTACAATTTTTTATACACGATACCTTTAAGGGGCAGACAATTCCTCGCTGGCTTTACCAAGGAGTTACTTTATATAAAACTAATTATTATTCAGATCAAAGTATTAATGAGCTTTTTTATGAAGATGGATCATTACCACTTTTTGAACAATTAGAAAATGTAGAAGATACTTTGGCATTTGATAAGCTTAATGGATTTAGTGCTTCCTTTTGGATGGTGAGATTTCTTAATGAACGTTGGGGTTGGAATACTATTTTAGGATTGCTAGAAAATTATTCTAACTTTGAAGCTATTTTGGGCATAACAAAAAAAGAGTTTGGCGAACATTGGATTGAATTTATAAAAAACAAAAAAGAAAAATAGAGAAACTATGACTTTCCTTATCTCACTTTTTATTGCACTACAAATTATTCTTTTTTTTGTTATGACGTTTCATGACTGGGTGCATATACCACCGCTGACTGATATACGCGAACTTGAAAAGCATAGCACTAAAAAAGGGCGCTTTATTAATTCATTAATTTTTGCTCTTATTGTTGCCTATCCACTATATCTTACGTATGCATATAGAGATCATTATACGTTTGGCAGTATGCTTTCAATAGTTTTAGTCTATGGCCTTTTAACGCTAGGCACCATTCTTTCTTGGTGGATTCCATATTTTTTTGGCAGTTATTCAGCAGCGCATAAAGAGGCTTTTGCAGAATATCGTACTACGCACCATTTTTTACCCCCGATTGGTGATAGCGTAGTTCCTAATACGTTTCATGTTCTCTTGCATCTTTTGATTTGGACCTGTTTTGGCATAGCGTTGTATCTTCTCTGTTCTTTCTAGAAAAATAACTTTTTGAATGGTATACTTCCCTGCAATAAAAACCTCATGTCATAAGGAAGTTAATTATGAAGATAAAATTTTTATTATTTATTGGTTTAAGCTTTCAATTTCTTTATTGCAAAAAAGAAGAGATTAAAGCAGGAATAACGTATGAACACGTGCAGCAAGAAAAACCTGATCGCCTTTCAATGCATATAGTTACGCTTGATCTTAAAAAAGTAGATATTTCATTAGAGCGAGCTTTGGGTGGCAAGATGAATCGCGAAGAGCCTTCGTCGATTGCATCGCGAACAGGCGCTGTTGTTGCTTGTAATGGTGCAAATTATAGACGAGGTGGTCGTTATAATGGCAATCAATTAAATCTTTGTTTAATGTATGGAAAAGTTTTTAATGATCCTCAATTTGCGCGGGGTGTTATTGCGTGGAATAAAGCTGGTAGCGTGATAATAGAGCAGTTAAAGCTTAATTGGCATTGTAAAATTGGATCTTTAGAACTTCCTGTTGATAGAATTAATCAGCCAAAAGCGCTGCATGAAAAAATTCTTTATAATAGTACCTTTAATACGCATACATTAACTGATAAAAATAGTACCGATATCGTTATAAAAGATGGTAAGGTTATTGCTCTTAAAAAAGGAGGTAATGCCAAAATTCCTTCACATGGCTATGTATACAGTTGTGATAGCGAGGATACTCTTCTTGCAAAAATAACGGTTGGAGCACCAGTATCTGTTGATTTTACTTATAACTCTGCTGATACTGCAGATGAAATGTGGCGTAGTATGGATTTTATATTAGGTGGTGCTGGCCTTATTTTAAAACATGGTGAGGTTGTTACTAATTTTGATCAAGAGTTTACGAATGGAAAACAAATTTTGCATTCACATGATGAGGCTGCAGCAGATTTTCACAATGATCAAGAACGTAATTGGCTTGTTAATAAGCGTCATCCTCGAACTGCATTAGGAATACAAGAAAATGGTACTATAGTGTTGGTGGTTGTGGATGGTAGAAAACCTGAACATAGCGTGGGAATGACGTTGCCCGAACTTGGTGCTTACATGAAATCCTTGGGATGCAAAGATGCATTAAACCTTGGAGGTGGGGGCTGCTCAGCTTTATATATTGTTGATAAAATTGTTAATGAAGTTTCTGGTAGCGAAATTCAAGGTTCATTTTCAGCCCAAGAGCGGCCAGTTTCTGAGGCTTTTATTGTTATGCCAAAATAGTAATCATAAAGGATTATGTTATGAAAAATATTTTATATACGTTCATGTTTTTATCGTTTGCTGTTGCCAATGCACATGATGAGAATCAACCGTGCTATACTATTTCTGTAGTAATGCATTATAAGGATACTCTTGCTACAAAATGGCAAGAAGTAACTGATCGTGTTGCTGCCGTAGTGCAACAGTTTGAGGATGAAGAACAAAATGAAAATACAGCAGAGAGTTTTTCTCAAGATTTAACAACGGTTGCTCAAACTATAAAAGCCCTCTATGAATTATGTGCCCCAGGTTTTTCTCACGTTGTAACAATTAATGTAGCAGATAAAGAAGAAAAAATTGATACAAATGAAAATTCTAAAGATGTTTTAGTGCAGGTGATCTTTAAACTTTCTAAGGGCATTTCTCAAGAGCAAAGAGATGCGATAAGCTTCTTAGTGACTAACTTTAAATCACTATGTACATCAAGCATAGAGGCTTCACTTGAAAAATTGGATGATATTTTTCAAGCTATTTTTGTTTGCGCTGAGGAAGGAAGAATTTTAATTAATACTTAATTAATCAAAGAGTGCTATTACCTATGAAAAATACAGTAACCCTTTTTGCTTTGCTTGGAGTTTTATCAAGTAGCGCAGAGCCAATTAAAATGCCAAGCAAAAAGATCTTAAGAAGTCGTTTAAAGCTTATTTCTGGTATTTTTAATTTTGATAAAATAACCAAGTTTTCCGATAACGTAGCCAATAAAAATATAGAGCCATTGGAGCTATCTAAATTAACTGAAGAGGCTGTTGAGTTTTATACGCTTAAGTTGACTGGTATGCTGGAGCATGATAAAAAAATGTTATCAAGGTTTATAGCTTCTCTTCCTATTAAAAGAGCTGAAGTGTTGGCTTGTTGTCTTAGAGATCATCCAAAAGCATTATTGCAGGTGTTAAAGCCTTGTGATGAAAAGACTATTACTACTGATTTTGTTGTAGAATATGATGATAGGGCTGCTGAAGGCCATATAAAATTTTTAAAAAAACTTATTAAATCCAAACTCTAATCTTTTTCCCAATAAAAACTACTGAGCCCACATTCATGATCACCAGATGCTTGAGGAAGTTCGCATAAAATTTCCAGGCATTCTTGCTCCGAGTTAACAACAGTGATTATTTCAAGATGTTTTGTATGCAAAAGTTTGTGTTCTTGCATAACGTTGAATTGCTGTAATAAATGGCTCCAGTAACCTTCACTATTTACTATAATAATAGGCGTTTTTTGATCAGTTCAAATTGACTGTGCACTAAAAAATCCATCAGTTCATGCAAAGTGCCATAGCCGCCAGGTAAGATAATAATGGCATCACTTGCATTATGAAATGCCGTTAATCTGTTATGCATGGTATCAACCCACAATAATTGATTTTCAGGAATTTTTTTATGCTGCGCATTATACGGCCTGAGCGCCTCTGGCATAATGCCATATAAATAATCTAATGTTTGTGCGGTAGAACAATAGCCATCAGTAACTTCTTTCATTAACCCAGTTTGTGAGCCGCCGGTTACAAGGCCAAATCCATGCTTGCCGAGTAACGTTCCAAGGTTGTGAGCAAGTAGTTTAAAAGAGTCTGCAACCTTATTATCTGCACTACAAAAAACTGCAACGTTATAGGGTGTTTGGGAAAAGCTGTTCGGTAACCAAAAGGTTAGGATAAAAAATATAATTTTTTTCATGGGTTCTCACAATAATATTAAGGGATATCATCAAAGTCACAAGGCAGGTCACTGAAAGCTAACTCTGGGGCCGGTTTATTTAGGTTTATTTTTTTTTCTCCTTGCAAAGCTAAGAGTTCTTGTAAGGGTAATTCAAAAACTTCGTTATTAGGATCTTTAATGAATAATGATTTTTGTGTCAAGAAAAAATTTTCCTTAAGATATTTATTAAAAATAAGTTTAAGTTTTGCTTTTTGAGAAGGGCTTTGTTTTATTACTTTATTAAAATCAAATATATAAAGGGCGCTTTTTTCTTGGGTTACTGGCGGTGATTCAAAATAAGAATACCGATGAAGATCACTTTCTTTTTTTTCTTTTTTGTGAGTTATTATCGCTAAATAGCTATCAGTTGGATCAAGCTGTAAAGAACGTATTTTCTCTTTTCTATCTATAGGTAGAGAGGATATATAAGGATTTAGAGTATTTTGAAAATCTTGTGTACCATTATTTTCCCAAACCATTATTTTTTTTTCTGATTTATTATCTGATGATTTATCAACAATGGCAAAAATATTTTTTTTATGAGAAAAAATAGGTAGGTTGCTGGAAACAAGTGCGAACTTGTTATAGGGCTTTCCACTTGCAAAATGAGGTAAATTCTCGGTAACAATTTTTTTATTTTTTGGGTCAAAATGGCAAAGCTGAAATCCTGTTAGATTTTCATTTTCAGCAATAAAATAGTTATCTTTGAAAAACAATAGATCATCACACAAAGGATAATCTATGATGCTTGTTTGGCCAGTTTGAGTGTCAAAGAGCGTTGATTGCATTTCCCATAAGATTAACAAATCATGGTTATTTATAAATGCTATTTTTCTTAAGTGGCGGGGGTAAAGTCTATTATTATTTATTTCATATGATTTTTCTTGCGCAAAATTATCGGTAGACTGAATTCTCAGGGTAAATCCAGGGTCATTACGCGCACAATAATGGAGAGTGGCAATTAAGGCATTATTCGGACTTATTGCTAGTTCTGAATAGTTATTAATATTTAAAACGTGGGTGTTTTTATGGTAACCAATTTCTTTAAAAAGCTCACTGGTAATAAATAAAGAAGACTTTTCACTTTCAATTATGGCCCGTAAACCCGTTAGCTCTTGGCGATAGGAAAAAGTTGGGTCTTTTTCCTGGGTGGGATTTTGCTGCGGCGTGTTAGGGATTTTTTGCAAAGGTTGGTTAGGTTTTTTTAATTGAGGTTTTATTGAGGGCTTCTTTTTTTCAGGTTGCTTGAGCAATGCTTGCAAATAGCTGAGTTTTTCTATTTTTTTTTCTTCCATGCCAGAAAGAGGCAACATATACATGAAGTGAAAAACAAATAATAGCTTTTTCATGATTCCTGAGAATTCATATGGTTCCTTTATTTTTTTTTGATAGTTTAGCATAATGAAGGCATGTTGAATATGTGTTTTATTAGAAGGATTTTTTATGAAACGTTTATTTTTTTCTTTGATTATGCTGGGCGCTATTTTTGTGGCTTGTGCAACAGGTCAAGAACAGTACTCTTTTGCCCTTGTTAAAGGTGATGCTGTTGAGCAGATATTTCCTTTGTATCGTTATTTATACTTAGTGGAATATCAAGAATATCCGTATTTATATAAAGGGAATGCGCAGGAAGTTGAAGAGTATATTACTTTCTTGAAAGATCAACCAGATACGGTTGTTGCGATTGTATATTATAACGATGAGCCCGTTGGTTTTGCTTGCGCTACGTCGTTTTTAAATTTTGATAAACATTTTGAAGGATCTGCTCAAGTTTTTAAAGACGCAGGATTGCAACCGGAAGACTATTTTTATGGTGCTGATGTTTTTATACAAAAAGAGCACCAGGGTAATTTTTTAAGCAAAAAACTTTTGCAGGCTCTAGAAGAGCATGCTCAGCAATCTGGCTACAATAAGATCTGCTTTATTTATGAATCTTATGATGAACATCCTAGCAAGCCGAGTGATTTTGTAGATCCTGAGCCAGTGTATCAGCGCTTGGGGTATATCAAAACTGATCTTGCTACAAAATTTACCTGGAATACTATACTACCAGATGGAACTACTAATGATCGTGAGCACGTTCTTACGTATTGGGTAAAAAACATAGAGTAAAAAATTTTAAAAAGTTTTTTATAAGGTGTTTCGTATGCTTCGAGACGCTCGCTGAGCTCCTCAGCACGAACGGGGATTTAAAAATTTGATTATTGGAAAGTTAATTTATTCTTTGAATAGCTGATTTATGTCGTCCTATTGCGATATTTCATAAAAAATATATACTGTATTAAAAACGATATAATATTATGAAACCTCGTAAAAACGCCATTATTATTACCGGTATTGATGATGCCACCAAATGTCCCTGTATAGGCAGTATTTTTGTTGCCGGGGTGGTGGCAGATAAAACCACTATTGCTCGGTGGAAAAAACTAGGCGTCAAAGATAGTAAGCTTGTTGCCCCAAAAAAGCGTTTTAAGCTTGAAAAAATTATCAAAGAAACCGCGCTTGCCTATTCTATTTGCCAGATAACGCCGGCCATGATTGATGATAAAAGCCTTAATCTTAATGATTGGGAAATGGTTACTGTTTTTAACATTCTCAAAGAGCTTTATCAAAAGCAATCAATGCTTGGTGATGTGCATGTTGATAACTGGGAAACATCAACAAAAGGGTTTAACGAGCGCTTTGCCAGGATATTGAGTGATGAGGTTTCCACGCAACTTCATGAAAGAAATATAGCATTTGATAAAGAGCAACTGCGTGCTACCTACTTTTTGCCCGAACACCGCGCCGATGAGCTGTATACCATTGTTGGCGCTGCTTCTATATTAGCAAAAACTTCATCTGATATTCAATATCAAGAATACAAGAAAATCTATGGTGATTTTGGCAGCGGGAGCCCTGCAGACCCTAAAACACGGTTTTTTGTCTGGCAGCACCGCCAAAATCCCTTGCCCATTATACGCAAGAGTTGGAATACATTCAAAACATTAGTGAAGTTAACATCAATTACGCAAGATCCTCTTTACAAAATAAAGAAGAAAAAAGCTAAAGATCAAATAACAATCTCCAATCCATCATAACCGACAATAATTTCAATATCATATTTTTTTGCCAATTTTTTAAACTCTTTATGCGCTTGTTTGTTATCTTTATAAAACCACGCACCAAAATGCATAAAAGCGATAACATGTGTATACGGTTTAAAAAGCTTTATCAAATTTGGCACGCCGGTGTGCCCATAAATTTGTCCGGTTTCTTTTTTTCTGCGCACCATGCCACCGGTACGCATAAAACTAGCTTCAGTGATAACTAGATCAAGATTCTTAAGAAGCTTGTGATATTTTTTTTCAATCCAGATCATATCGCCCGTATAGAGTATTTTTTTGCCATTATGTTTAATAAGATAAGCATTTGATTGTACCTTTGCACTATGAATGGTAGGAATAGGAATAATGGTATAGTTTCCTATTTTGAAAGCTTTTTTAGTGACCTGTATGGCAACATCATCATATTCTTCCGGTGCATAGATAGGTATTTTTGTTACAGGCTTTTCATGATGACGTACAAAATAAGCATGATCAGGATGCAAATGAGTAAGCAAGAGAGCTTTTGGTTTATAAGATAAAAAGCTTTGTTGGCCACAATCAAGCAAGAGCGTAGTATCTATAAGTACGCCCGATTTTTTTGAATGATACGGAGCAGATTCTTCAATCTCACCACGCGTACCTAATAGTTTAATCTTCATAGTTTTAAGCTTAGAAGATTTTTAGCGTTATTTTCTAGAGTTAATAAATTTCATTTTATGAGATTATTTAAATAATCAAGGACTGTACTCATAATGGTCATAGTTATTACAACACCACAAAGACGAGGTGCTGTTCCTCTATAAAAATTAAAAAAAGAAGGCTTATTATTTTTTCCATAATAGACTGATTGCGCTACTTTTTTAATAGAATTATTGTTCATAGTTCCTTGCATATTGGTTTTAACAGTATCCAGAGGTTGTGTTGCAAGAGCTGAAAACATTCCTGCAGCCATTCCAGGAGCAATGGTTTGAATAGTAGCATTATCAATTTTTTCTGAAATTCTTTTTTTTAATACTGGATGCACATAAAAAAGGGCAGCAGAAGAAGTAATATCTCGTGCTATAATAAGCTGTATGCCGCGCAGTAATCCTTGTATTCCATAATTTTTTATGATTGATGCTAAGGCAGCAAAACAGGTTCCACCATTGTTTTGTTGTTGAGTAATTAAAAGCTCACGAGGGCCTGAGATAGTACTTGATGCAAAGCCTGCTCCAATAATAGGAATAAGTTTTTGTATTTCAAGTGGTAACGAGGCATCTTGCATTTTATTGTTTAAAAAACTGAAAGTCGTATTTTGTACTGCAGATCTAGGAACATAACCAGAGATATTTATTGGAAGACCTCGAAACCAATGTAGAGGGTTTTTGCTGAAAGGCATATTTTGTTGCGATTTATTTTTCCAATAAAAAAATGGTTGGACTGCAGTACTAGCTAGCGAGCCAGCTGCAGCTCCGATAGCAGCATTTTTTAGCATTTCATGTTCAGTTGCCTGTATGCAGTACCATAAAAAAACAATACAAGAGGATAATTTCCACATTACAAATCCTTTTTACATTGCTAAAAGAGTAAAATTGTTTTATTGTGTAACCACCATTAAAATATACTATTTTTACCAAGAAGGGGTACTGTGAAATTAACGAATCTTCTCATAGTATTTGTTATCATTGTATCATCAATATTTTCAACACTTGTCATGAGTTACATTGCTATGGCTTCCGGCATAGGGCCATGGATTGAAACAACGCTGGTACTTTTTTCTATGCTTTTTTTTAATATAGCAGCACGGTTTATTGCTCTTCCTTATGTTGAATCCATAGGTCTGACAACTTCTGCTGGTGGCATTGGTGGCATTATGGCAACAAGCTTTGCTTTTTCTTTGCCAACACTTTATTTTATTGCACCCGAAGTATTTAATGCATGGATGGCAAATCCATTACTTTTCTTTTTTATTTTTACCGTATTTGCTTTGGCGGCAGGAAGTTTTGGTTTTTTAATGGCAGAAGCATGCGAAGAACAGTTATTAGTGCGTGAGAAAATGAAATTCCCTATCGGCGAACTGGTTTATAATACTATTGTTGATAAAGGGCAAATAAATAGGGCACGCGAACTGGTAGCAGGTTTTTTTGGTACACAGTTTTTTTTACAGATTATTACGCGTTTCAGATTGATTTCTGAAACAATAGTTTTAAATAATACGCATCAATTTTCTATGTTTATAGTGCCCACATTTATTATTCCTTTGACGCAATTTCCTATGTATATTGCCGTTGGCTTTGTAACCGGTTATGTTATTGCAATGCCGTTGCTTGTTGGTTTTTTACTCAAAATGCTCTGTTTAAATCCTCTTTTTTATATATACACTAATCCGCATGCATATTTTCCTTCGCCAATATTTTCTTGGCTAACACCTAATAGTTTAACAGAGAGTGAATTTTCATTAGCATTTTGTAGCGGCATGGTTGTTTATGGTGCTGCTGCAGGATTTTGGATGTTGCTTCCTTCGCTAAAAAATTTTGTTGTTTCGCTCAAGGAAAAAGAATATTCCTTGCGTATGAATGTACGAGAATACGCGCAAATCCCTTGGCTTGCATCAGTGCTGATTTTGTTGCTTAACAGCATTATATTATGGCATTTTGAGTTTTCATTACTCATGCAGCTGTACCTTTTTATATTTTCAGGAATTTGTATCTATCAAATGCTTATTATTGCCGGCAAAATGGGGATTATTCCGTTAGGACGTTTTGCCACCTTTGTTATGATTCCTGGTATGCTTCTTTTTAATCTCAATGCGGTACAAATTACGTTAATTGCAGCATTCGTTGAAATTGCTGGTGGCGTTGCGGGCGATATTTTGTTTGGGCGTCGGGTTGCGCAACTTGCTTCTATTGAACGAAAAAAAATGGTATGGGCTCAATGGATTGGTTTTATAGTAAGTGCCTTAGTAATCGGTGTTATTTTTTGGGTATTTATTAATAATCTAGGGCTTGGTAAAGCTGCAGGCTTGCCGGTCATAAAAGCTTACAATCGTGCATTGCTTATTAATTTTAAAAGTTTTGATTTTTATGTGCTGGTGATGGGAATCTTTTTTGGCTATTTTGTAAAGTTTACCAAAATTAATCCAGCCTTATTATTAGGTGGTATTTTAATGCCTCCGAATATTTCTCTTATGCTTATTGTTGGAGGATTGGTATCCCTTATGGTATATAATAAAGAGCAGTATTATCCATTAATGTCTGGTATTTCTGCGGGTAATTCTGTATGGCTTTTATTGCATGCATTATTACGCGCATAAATATTGTAGGGGAATATATGAAAAAGAGCATACTCGTGTGCGCATGTGCTATTTTTACGACTTTTATGCAAGCAGACCATATTGTTTCTTATAATATTGTGGATGGCGCCACAGTATATATTAAGTATGGTGATGAAAAAGATATTTATGTTACCTATAATTTAAAGACATACTCAATGCTCATTCACCATTGCTCTTCCAACACATGGACCAAGGAAGATTCTTCTTTGGCAGAATTAACCTTTAAGGAGTTTAAAGAATCTAGCCAGTTTTTAAAGGTTCTAGGGGGAAAAAATGAATAAATTTTTTTTAGTAGTATTGTTTATACAGGGTATGTTGATGGCACAAGAAGCACAAGAATGTGTGCATAAGGGAACTACAAAGTTTAAAGGAAGTTTAGAGTATACAGAGCGCGGGAATGAAATTTTTTATGTTGATCATCAAACAGGATGTGATACGTGTGTATTTTTTAATAGGCAAACACAAGAATATACAGCACATGTGCGTTATTTTAAGTCGCATGCTATTAACCATGAAGCTTCAAAAGCTCAAACTATGTTTAATGAGCTGAAAAAGCGTTATGAAGATGCTCAAGAGGAAGAGTTAGCTGTTTCATTTGAGTATATAATGACTGAAACTAATGAATAATCGGGATTTTTTATGAACTATAAAGCACTAGTGCTCGTTAATTTTTTTATTTTTAATATTTGTGCAATGGAAGAGGAAGAGAGAAGCAGTTATCCTACCAGTGATCCAGATACTGTTATTATCAGAAAAGAGACTAAAGAAAACATTACGTTTATTAAAAAATATGAAAATGAAAAATATCCTTTTGCCTCAGCTAGCACTATAACTTTTTATGACAAAAATACAAAAACTTACTCTGCTGTTTTAGCGAGAATGAGGGGTGGTTTTTGTCCATTAACTGATGAGGCTGATACCTTTTATGAGTTGCAAGAACTCTATGAAGCGTGCAAAAAAAAGGCTGAGACTACAAAGAATTAACCTATAAAAGACCCTGTTGTAACTCTTTTCTTTCTATGGTATAATAATTACAAATAGCTAAAAAATAGCTATTTTTTGTTTAAAATAGCTAAAAATGGAGGACTTTTATGAAAAAGCTATTATTTATACTTATTTCTCTTTTTTCTTATACACTCGTTGGATCAGAACAGGGAGATTTTCCATCTCCAAAGAAACTCAAGGGCGAGGAAAGCCCAGAAGTTTCTGAGGTTCAAGTAGTTCAAGAAAATCCGCTTGTTCTTGCTATCAAAAAAGAAATTTTTGCTTTAAATCCAGAGCAATTGGCGAAGGTTTTAGAAGAGCAAGGAATTGAACAAATCGATAAAAAGACAAAAGATGATTTGTTAGAATTAGCTTCGTCTAACAATAAAAAATTCATTAACTTTGCACTACTTGCATCAAAATTTGGTCAACCATTTACCAGCAAAGATCTTCAGGAAAAACTCAATTTTGGTATACAGATAAAAAGTACAAAAAGAATAGAAAATTACTTAAAGGCTTTTATTCTACTAGAAAGAGGTTTTAAATTTCCTCAGGCATTTTTTAACCCTGCACCGTATATTCCAAATGATCCTCGTCCTTCATTAGATGACATTCTGAAAGCTCTTATTAAAAATGAACAAGAAAAAATTCAAGTTTGTTGCTTTCATTTTACTTTATATAACGTTGCAGATTGTTTGGTGCAACAAAAAAATAATGAGGGCGTGTGCGTTGAGGTTTTAACAAATCAAGATCAGGGTGAAAATCCGGTTTTGCAACCACTTGAACATTTAATCAGTAATGGTATTGTAGTAAAAGCACCGGTTAGAAATAACTGTGAAACTAATCACCATAAATTTGTTATATTTACTGCCAATGTAGGCGGTAAAAGCTTAGTCTGGCATGGTTCTTATAATATGACGGGGCATTCTAATAAACGCTCATGGGAAGAGGTTACTATTTTGAATGACTCTTATATAATCAATCAGTTTATCGACAGATTTAATGAGATCTCAAATCTTGGTGGAACTATTACTTTAGATATTCTTAATACTATTCAAACTAATCCAAGCCCTTGCAGCTATGATATTAATAACGTTCCTGCTGAATTAAGAAAATAGTATAAAGAGAGGGCAAAGGAATTTTATTTTTCTTTTGCCCTCTCTTTATATCCTTTGTAATTGCTGCTCTAATTAATCTTCATATACCTTTGTTTGACGCATTTTTTTAGTAAAGCTTCTTCGTTTTTTTTCTTCTAACCGTTTTTTCTTTTGTTCTTCAGAAAGTTCAGACTTTTTACGTTTTTTGGGTACATGCAGTGCTTGTGCAACAAGGCGCCCAAGCTGTTCAAGAGCACTTTTTTTATTATGCTGCTGGCTGCGCGATGCACTGCTGTGAACGATAAGGTCTCCATCTGCACTAATATGGTTCTGTAATTTTTCAAGCACGTGTTGTTTTTGTTCTTCAGTTAATGCACGCGTTTCTTTTACCTGCCAGCGAACAGTAATTTTGGTACTTGTTTTATTAACGTGCTGGCCACCAGGCCCACCAGCTCTGCTTGCGGTAATAGTTAATTCATGCGCGGGAATTATTATGCCATTTTTGACAATGATATCATCCATAATGAATCCTAAATAAGTCTATTTGTTTTAGTATAAAAAAGGGTATGTTTAAAAAGCGATAGTTTACTATAATATCGTTAAAATTTTAGAGCAAAAGGGATTATGATGTTTATAAAATGGCGCACTTTTTCAATAGGAAGTTTGTTATTAATTTTTTCATTAAATGCTATGGATGATAATCAAAGATTATCAAATATTCAAAGTGCTATCGGCAAGATGGATATCATTAACTTTTTTAAAAATTTAGAACAAGTAGAACTTTCATGGCTTAAAGAGAATGAGGAAACTCTTGAAGCTGCCATTCATAACAGTGAATTAATATATTTAATGATGGGCCAAAAAAGTTGGCCTAATTTGACTGAACAGCAAAAGAAACAGATTTTGCCTTTTACTACTATGAAAATGGGAATAGCTGCTCTTATAGGGCAATTAGAGCAGCAAAAGGTTCAAAATGAATTTGATTTACTTGTTCAGCAAAAAATAGATGAGACTTTTAATAATTAATTTTTTCTAATCTCCATAAGCTAATTTTCAAAGAATATTTCTTCAATGTGGCCTTATAGAGGGCCTTTTAGGCATTTGCTTTTTACCCATGCTACTGGCATACTTTTCATGAGAAATAGATTGTTTTATTGGCTAAAAGAGTCTATTTTTTAGCATAAAAATTCTATTATAAAATATTTAATTTAAATAGGGGTTTTTCTTATGATATTTACCAGATGTATAAGGTTATTTATGTTTGCTGTGGTCGTGTTCGGCCAAGGCGTGATATTCGGTGCTGACCAACAGATTATACAATATATGCAAAAGCTTAAGCAAATAGTTGCTCAAAAATATAATGTGCAAGATCCTGACCCTGTTATTAGAAAGATAGCAGAGGATGCCCTTGATAAGTGTGGCTTTGAGCATATTTTTTCTAAAGAGCTTAATAAGCAAAATTCTTCTGAGCTTAATTTTGACCTGAAAAAACAGGAAGTTGTTTTTGATAAGTGTGGTTTTGACCGGGTTTATTTGTCTGGTACAAAATTGCAGGATGATCCTCTTCGTTTCGTTACCATTTTGCAAAGTAATACTCGTAGAGCAGCAGAGAGCTTTCTTTTTTTGCCAGCCACTCCTAAGCTGCAAAATTATTTTTTAATAATAGGTGTGGATGGAGCGCTTGATGAGATTGAGGGAACAATTTATCATGAATTAGGTCATCTGGCTTATGAGCATGGATATTTGGATCTTAAGGAAGGTATGACGTTTGAGCAGCACATTGCTAAAGAAAAAGAAGCTGATGAATTTGGCTATAGAAAGCTTATAGAACATGAAAAAGTTTATATAGCGCTTGGCCGTATAGCTGATGGTATTGCTAGCCATGAATTTATTTTGAATTTAAATGAAAACGATAGATTAGAATATGAAGAGAAGAATTTTAAAGATCCTCACCCTACTGCTTTAGAAAGAGCAAGAATGGGCCTTGATATCTTGCAAGAAAAAGGTTTTAAGATTGCCGAGCTCATGAAGAACTTGCCGCCAGAGCTTGATGAGGGTTTGAAAAAGACTTTACCAGGAAAAATAAAAGAATATTTTCCTGAAAAATTTAATAATTAATCTTTTCCAATTCCTACTACGCCGCAGCCAACGCGTGCGCCCGCATTGCCGGTAGGTTGCGAGGTTAGATCATCTTCTTGTGCATGAATAATAGCGGCCCTGCCAATAATGGAATGTGGGCCGTTTAGCGTTGCAACAGTATCAATTTGTTCGTAATGTGCATGGCCATCTTTACCTGCTTTTAAATTGCCAAAATCACCAGCGTGGCGTTGTGCAGCATCAGGGCCGCCATGCAGTTGATCTGTTGGGTTAAAATGCCCGCCAGCGCATACCGCATCATCACAAGCGCAATCCCCATATTCATGAATATGAAAACCATGCAAGCCCTCTGAAAGGCCATAGATATCCGCCACAATTTTGAGCCCATCTTTTTCGTGCGTAAAATAAACAACGCCGCTGCACGTATTGCCTTTGGTGGGATGAATAACGGCAGTAGCTTTATATGTTTTTTTGTAGAGTGGTGGTGAATAGTAATAGTATTGAGTGCCTAGAAAAAATGCAGCAAGTGCGCTTACTATTATAACGATACTATGTTTCATAAAATCCTTTATTTAAAAGTTTACTAGTTTTACGCTAACTCCATTTTTTACAAATTTCAACCAAGGTCTCATTGAATTTTTTCTGTAGAAATATTATGGTGACTCCAGGTATTTTAAAGGAAGAAAAATAAATGAAGTTAAGGTTTTTTTTGTGTATAATTGCAACAGTTTCTTGTGCATACCCCATTTCTTTAGTGTACAACTTAAAAATTCGTAGAGCATTTCCAGGACTAGATGATCTATTGCGAAAACCTAATGGTAAAACTTGGGTGGTGACGGCTGTTCCTATTGTGTATAATGTTGATCGCAGTATTACCAGCCAAATTTTTAACATAGATGCTTTTCAGAATCATTTTTTATTTGGCTCACTTATTAATATTGCTTTTGTTCCTAAAAAAGGTTATTGGGTAGAAGTTACTAGTGCTATTGAACATGAACGTGCTAAATCTAAAGGAATGCCAACTTTTAATACATCAAAAACTGGTGTAGATGACATTGTCATAGCAGGTGGCAAAAATATATTTTTTGGCAATAAGAAAACGCAGCTTTCAATTTTTGGCTTGGTTGGTTTTCCTACTACATGGAAAGTTACAGCATTTGATGCACAAGATGCATTGGTTGGAACTCGTTTTTATGGTATTGCTGCAGGTGCAGAGCTTTCTCATGCATTGTTACAAAATCATAAGCAAGCACTTATATTCTTTTTACAAACACGTCTTTTACATTTTTTTGATAGAAAATGGGAGCCGATTTTGCCGGTTGGGGGTAGAATTCAACCAGGAAATGTTTCTGACTATATTTTTGCTTTGCGCTATCGGCATATTCAAACTATGATGGAGGTCGGTTTTAACGAAACTATTTTTACTAATCAAGCGGTTAAGTTTTCTGGACAAACTGTAGCATCATCAGCATATTATCGCCATAGCTTTTTTGCACGTCTTAATTATTTGACTATGCGTTTACCTATGACCAATAAACCAGGTTCTTTTGGGGGTGGTTTTTTAGTCAGCAGAGCAAAACGCTTTAATACTAAAATTGTCTCAGGATGGATTAATGTTGCAACAGCATTTTAAAAAAAGGAACCATATGAAAAAAATGATAGTTTTATTATTATTAGTATCTCATCTTTATATACAAGCGTATCATCAGGCAGGAGGAACGAATTATACCGAGCAAGGTGTGCATGCTTATGCAGTGTCGCGTCATGGTGTAGACGGCGCACTTTTTTTAGATCCATATTTTATGCCATTCTTGGAAAATGTTAAAGATCTTACCTTATTAGATGCAGGATGTGGCGTTGGCCCATGGTCCTTATATGCTGCACAGCATGGAGCACACGTTTATGGCATTGATATTCAAGATGGTATGATTCAACGAGCACGACAAGAAGCTCAGGAGCAAGGATTAGATTCGATTACTTTTGAGGTCGGCACCGTAGCACATTTACCGTATGCGGATAATTTTTTTGATCGAGCGGTGAGTATTAATGTTGGTTGTAATTTGCCACAAGATATTTTTGTAGCACATTTTAAAGAACTATACAGAGTTTTAAAACCTGGTGGCGCAGTAGTTATTACTGCACCGGCAAATTTTGCAACCGTGTTTTCAACCCTAGAGGCAGAGCGCGATGCACGAGAAAAGATAACTTCTTTACTTGCAAATATTCATGATGAAAAAAGTTTAGTAGAGCAGATTGGTGCATTAAGTTCTATTTTGCGTGCAACTATAATTAATCGTGATAACAATTTTTATCTTTTATCAGATGAAGATGCATTGCAAGAAGGGGATGCTATATGGCGCAAGATACCAGGATTGGTTGTTCCTAATTATTATCATACGCAAGAGAGTTATGTGTGCGCTGCTCAAGATGCTGGTTTTACCATTT
>JBFWNW010000003.1:0-222021 GCA_050250855.1 Candidatus Babeliales bacterium
ATGGTCACCAGATGGCACTAAGCTCGCATCAGCTGCAGATGACAACACCATAAAAATATGGGATGCACAAACTGGCACAGAGCTCCAAACTCTTACAGGGCATTCAAACTCTGTTCATTCAGTAGTATGGTCACCAGATGGCACTAAGCTCGCATCAGCTGCAGATGACAACACCATAAAAATATGGGATGCACAAACTGGCACAGAGCTCCAAACTCTTACAGGGCATTCAAACTCTGTTCATTCAGTAGTATGGTCACCAGATGGCACCAAGCTTGCATCAGGTTCATGGGAGCTAAAAATATGGAATGCACAAACTGGCACCGAGCTTCAAACTCTTACAGGGCATAGAAGCCGCATCTGGTCAGTAGTATGGTCACCAGATGGCACCAAGCTTGCATCAGGCTCATATGACAAAACCATAAAAATATGGAAACGAGAAAGTATTTTTTCTCACGATGAAAACAATGAAAAATCAGAAAAAACAGAACCCAGTGGGCAATTGGTAACAGCAGAACCTACTGATTGGTTGTTTTACACAGGGGCATTAGCTGGACTGTGCTTTATTGGTTATAAACTATTTTTTAATAAATAAATTAATACGCTTTTGCTACTACAATATCACCAGCACTTGGTTTGCCGCAAGCAAAACAGGTGCTGCTTGTTTTTTCTGGCAATAAACAACGTATCGTTGCTTTAATCTCTTTGAGTTTTTCTTCGCAGCCACGTTCTTGGCACCAGCCAACTTGATAAAAGCCAGCATTCTGCTCAAGATCCTGCGCAAAATCTTTAAACTGCTCTTTTTTGTGCCATTGAGCTTTCATGCGCTCTTGAGCACGTTCAAAAAGTGTTGTATGTATAAGTGTCAATTGATTTTGTACCGTTGTTACTAATGCATCAAAAGCAACCGGCTGTTTGCCTAGCCCGAGGCGATCTGCCATCATAACCTGTTGTTTTGCAATATCGCGCGGGCCAATTTCTACGCGTAGCGGCACACCTTTGAGTTCCCATGCATAAAATTTTGCACCGGGGGTTTGATGTTCAGCAGCATCAATATGCACGCGAATATTTTCTTTTTTTAATGAGGCAGCAAGTGCATCTGCTTGTTTGAGTACTTCGTTTTTTTCTTCATCTTTTTTAAAGATTGGAATAATCACCACTTGAATTGGAGCAACTTTAGGCGGCATGACCACTCCTTTTTGATCACCATGCACCATAACAACAGCACCAACAGAACGCGTGGTAAATCCCCAGCTTGTCAGATAAGGGTAGGCCAGCGATCCTGCTTTATCTTGGTACTGCATATTAAAACTTTTTGCGAAATTTTGTGAAATAAGATGGGACGTACACATTTGCAACGCTTTGCCGTCTGGCATACAGCCTTCCACCGTATAGGTAGTGTCTGCACCGGCAAACTTTTCTGATTCAGATTTTTTTCCCGCTATAACAGGAATTGCCAAATAATCCTCATACATAGAAACATATTCACGCCACATATGTTCTGCCATTTCCTGCGCTTCTTGCGCTGTTGCATGAGCAGTATGGCCTTCTTGCCAAAAAAATTCAGAGGTACGCAAAAAAGGACGTGTTCGTTTTTCCCAACGCACCACGTTACACCATTGGTTCATTTTCATCGGCAAATCACGCCATGATTTAATCCATTTGGCAAACATATAATGCATCATCGTTTCTGACGTTGGACGAATAGCAAGAGGCTCTTCAAGCTCTTTGCCGCCCGCATGCGTTACTACCGCAAGTTCAGGCGCAAACCCTTCTACATGCTCCGCTTCTTTATGAAAAAATGAAAGAGGAATTAAAAGAGGAAATGAAGCGTTTTGCGTTCCGGAGGCAATAATTTTTTTATTAAGTTCATCTTTAATGTTTTCCCACAAAGCAAAACCGTACGGTCGTATCACCACAGAGCCGCGCACGGGAGAAAGGTCTGCCAGCTCAGCTTGGTAAATAACTTCGTTATACCATTCGGAAAAATCTTTAGTAATATCAGGAAGCGTTTGACTCATGATTCATTATCTTTGTAGGATTAAATAAAAACTTTACATCACTGTTTTATACTATAACAAAAAACAGGGAAATGTAAAAAAAAGGAGATAGCTATGAATAATGTACAAAGACTGACCTTATATAGTATAGTATGCGTAATGCATTGTACTATAGCTAGCCAGGAGAGTTCCATGTCAAAAAGAACTATGATTAAAGCTCAACATTGTCTGCCCTGTGAAGGTGGCGTAAAACCCCTTTCTTTACAGGAAATTCAAGAAACATTACCAGATTTTCCAGGATGGAGCCTTAAAGAAGAAAAGCCTTATACTATCAGCCGCCAGTTTATTTTTAAAGATTTTGTGAGCGCTATGGAATTTGTAAACGTTATTGCCATGATTGCTGAAGAAGAAGGTCATCACCCTGATATGCACATTGTGTATAACAAAGTTACGTTTGAACTTTTCACGCACGCTATCCAGGGCCTTTCCTTAAATGATTTTATTATTGCCGACCGTATTGATGATGCTTACAACGAGTTTATACATGAATGATGCAACAACAACGCTCAAGCAGCTCAAAGACCAGGTAGAAAAACTGGTGCAAGAACGAGAATGGCAACAGTTTCATACGCCAAAAAATTTAAGTATGGCGATCGCCATTGAAGCCGCAGAAGTCATGGAACATTTTAAATGGGTAAAAAGTGATGAATCGTATGAAGAGTTTGAAAAACATCGCTTGGCTATAGAAGATGAAGTTGCGGATACGCTCATTACTCTTTTATGTTTTGCCAACCGCACCAACATTGACATCAGTGCCGCTTTTGCACGAAAGATAGAAGAGATTAAAAAAAAATATCCTATTGAAAAGGCAAAAGGCCGTTCAGATAAATACACAACGTACCTCTGAGTTGCTTTCTCTTGCACCAAAGCTCCCCAATCCCTTACAGTAAAGTAAGGGATTATTGCAAAGGGGGAATTATGATGAAGAAGTTTATTCTTTATTATATCGGTGTTTTTCTATGTTCTTTAGCGCTGTCTGCGCATGATTTTAATTTTTGTATAAAGGGGCTCGATTTAGCAGAAACAAAAACAACTGCTTTTCTCTATGCCCACGGGCTTGCTTCTACCTGGGTACAAGGTATAGAGATTCTATGGCGCCATGGCATTTTAGGAAGACCGCGCTGGATTATGGATGGCCCTTTAGCGGTTTTTGATTTTCCGGATGCAAAAAAAGAGCGTGAATATCACAATAAAGAAGTAAATCTTGCACAAGAAAAGGATATTGACCGTTTGCATGCCGCTTATGAAAGAATGTGTCAGCTTCTGCCATCTCATGACATTGTATTGGCAGGTATTTCACGCGGTGCTTCTGCCATTTTAAATTTTGCTGCCGTAAAGCAACCAAAAAATATAAGGGCCTTAATTGCCGAATCACCGTTTGATACCTTAAGCTCTGTTATCAAACATATGTTGATACGTTTTCATGTAAGCTGGGTTCCCTTTTCAAAACATATAGGGCACAAAGTATGTCGCAAAATTTTTCCTGGTGTTAATCCAAAAGGAATGTTTCCCCTTAACGTTGTAGAAAAAATACCGCAAGATATGCCCATTATGCTTGTGCATTCAAAAAAAGATCGTACCGTTCCTATTAATAGTTCGCGCCGTCTTTATATTAAACTCAGAGAAACGGGCCACGAGCATGTTTATTTAGTTGAATTACAATCCGGCAATCATGGCAAACTCATTTTTGGCCCTGATGCAGATTTTTATACCTATGTAGCGCATGCATTTTATAAACGTTACAATATTGACCACCACCCAGATTTTGCTCATCATGGCAAACATCTGCTTGCCCTATGCCAGCCCTCTATAGCTGACGTATCCCAGCGCATCCAAAAGAAACGCCAGATTGATGATGAGGAAGATTACGAGTTAGAGCTTGTTGATGATGAATAAAGAGACTCCCCTAAACCTGTAAAAGCATAAAAATCTCAAAAAAAGCAGCCAAACTATTGCATTATGCGCTCTGGATCAATTATATTGAGAGCATGATATAAAATTTACCTGAAATAAACATTCGTGTTTACGTAAGGTATAGCTAAGGCTGGTTATGGAAACATGGTTGGCCTTAGATAAAATTATCACATTGCAAAACTTTCGGGTTTTTCAATGATGATTAACGAAGGTTGAGTATGTGAAGAGCATGTTTGGCCTTCGTTTTTTTATTTGACGCTTTGCTCATGTCCTTCGATACGATTTGTTTCACAAATCACTCAGGACGAGCGCAAGTTAAATAAGCGCTCATGGTGAGTGATTTCGATGAAATCGAAATTGTATCGGCCTGCCCGGCGTAGCCTTGTGCGAAGCCTGGGAACCATAAAGCGCACTTTTTTATTTCACCTTTTGCAACTGCTGCTCCAAATTCATCAATTGTTGAGTGAGCGCATTCAGCTCACTGCTTAATTGCTGCGTACCAGAACCCTGTTGTGGTTGTTGCACTGGAATAGTTACTGATTTGCCTGCAAAAATATCATTGAGCGTATTAGTGGCTGATGTAAGAGTTTGATCAACTTGGCTCGAATACATTTTTTGCAAATAGGTACCTAACACATTAGCTTGTGATAACCGTTGCGCAATGTTTGTTCCATTAATTTGATCTGCTACTTGTGCCATGCGTTCCAGAAATTTTTTATCCTCATTTACATTTCTATAAGAACCTTGTTTACCTGGCTCTGGGCGATAGATCAAGCGAACATCTAAGCCGTAATCCCTAACAGTATTAATAAATTCTGATGTTTCCATCGCTTCCGCTAACCAAGCCATTTCATTAGCAAAGGCACTTGCACCCATCAAGGTCAAATACACAACTTTTTTTCCTTGCTGTGCGGCAGCTTTGACCGTTCCTTCATAGACCGCCTTTTGTACAATCTTTGCAAACTCTTTTTGTCCTTGAGATCTTTGTTGTTCTGTTACACCGCGTAAATTATACGCAGAACAAAAAACCAGTGTAACGAGTTGCTGCCCTATAGGAATTTTTTGCAAAAGTTGATCTTTATTCGGTTTTGTTGCAGCATTTTCTTGTGGCGCCAGCCAGCCCAAAGAAACAGGAATATCAGCATGAATAAAAATGCCAACAGAACCAACTGCATTGGGACTAAAGGTGCGCTGTTTAAATTGTTGCCAATCAATCTGAGGGCCATGGCCTCCCCATTTATAGCTAATGCCACCATCAAAATCTTTGAGCAAATAATAGTTCGGCCGCATAAAATATTTGCGGTATATTGTTGCCCCTGCTGTGGCCATAGAAATTATTTCACCTTGTGCAGCTGCGGGAAACATTTCTTCAAGTTTAGTTTTTGCTGCATACATACCACCTTCAAGCGGTCCCCAAAAAGTTGATGCTACTTGAAACACTGCATGCTGGTTGGCAGGATTTGAAACTAAATAGCGCACGTCAGTATCTTCTGGTTTATTCAAATCTCTAAAAATAACAGAAAATTTTCCGCCACCTGGTTTTTGCCACTGAGAACTCTGCTTGCGCAACTGATCTACTGTTTGATATACAAATTGCCCCATGACAAGTGCTTGGCGACGTGGATATTCATTAAACCAGTTTTGATTATAGAAATTAAGATTATTAAGAGCGCCAGGATTATTAGAATCTTGCCGTGTTTCATGCCAACCATATGTAGTTCTAAATATATCTTCGGACATGCCTACAATATCATTAAAAAAGTCACCTGCTTTTACATACCATGTTAGTTGTCCACGAACTGTATTCCATGTAGCAGGAAAAAGATTTGCTACGCTATTGGTAATAGCAGTTTTTTGTTGAGGAATTTCATCGGCTTTAAACCAAAGGACCTCTTGGACTTTTCCTTTTACAAAATCTTTTTTAAGATTTCCAGAACTGACATAATTTACCGGTACAAAATCAAAATTACCAGCATTTATACGACTTCCTTGTTCTTGCAAGCCACCTTGCAGGCTTAAAGGATCTTTCCATAAATTATTTACCTTGACCAGCAATACTCGTAAAGCTCCTTGGTCATCTCTGGTCACGGGTAAAATGCGTTTTTGCGGTGCAGCGCCCTGTGCGCAAGAAACTGCACAAAGCAGTACGAGTAATAATTTTTTATACATACATTCCCTTTATTGGAATAGTTTCAATGCGTTTTCTAAATTATCTAATTCAGTATTTAACATTCGAAGCTCTTGTAATAACGTATCTGCTTGCGATGGCCCTGTAGGCTTACTTGGCATTGCGGTTGTTATTGTACCTGTGTATGGATACGCAGAACCTTGAGGAATTTTGCCCATACGTTCAGCGCGCACGTGCATGAGTAAACGACCTAAAATATTTTCTCCCTTATAATCAGCGCCAGCACCATAGAAAGCGTCATTCTTGCCCGCATCCTCAACAAGAATATTGGGCCATGTTCCTACCAGAAGTTTTGCAAGGTCAGTATTTGGAGCAAACTTTGCTCTGAGTGCGGTAAGCATAACGGGAATACTTATAGATTTCCAATCTGGTCGGACTAATTTTGGGTTATTTCTGAAATAATCAAAAGCCTCTCGGGGAGTTTTGAAGGAAGCAATTGTCTTTTGAATTTTTTCATCAGTAGTCTTTTGTGCTTGATAATAATGCTCCGTTGTTGGCCAACTAATTACTGGTGAATTTTTTCCAAAAGGAGGTAGCTGGATGTTAAATGTAGAATCATAATTAATGCCACCAGCAACGGGCCAGAAGTTAGTAAATTCATAGTAATTATTTTGACCTACAGCTTTAAGAGGTGTTTGTGCGTCATAAAAATAAATGGTATTGGAATAACCTGGCCCCCATACCGTCAACGGCGTAGCTCCTATAAGGACGCTATCCTGCATAGCTGGTTGTTGTTGGCTTTGTTGTTGGTACAGCGCAGGAGTAATAATCAACTGGTTAACACCAGGGCTTGTTTTGAGCTGATGTAAAAGATTTTGGTCTATAGCATTTATTATTTCTTTTGTTTGATCTTTCTTGGTCTTGGTAAAGGTACCGTTAAGATACAGCTCTCGTACAGAAGCCCAAGCAGCGTTTTGAATATATCTAGGAATTACCGTTATATTTTGAGGCACAAGATTTATCTTTTCTAAAGCTTGATACACTTCATATCCCCTCACAAAAGGCAAAACTCTGTTTAAGGTAATTGAAGCATCAGGAGCTATCTGAATGGAATTCATCTTTGCCTGATGGAGTATATTATAGAAAGTTGTAAATAGTTTAGTATGATCAAGAGCTCCAACAACTATTGCATCTGGCGTTGTCCATTGGCCTTGTTTTTCAACCAATAAAATCTTATCTTCACCTTGATCATTACCAATAATAAAGGTTAATCCTGGTTGCATTGCAGCTGCGCGCATAAGGGCAGGCGCCAGCAAGAAAAAAAGTAATAACTTTTTCATAGAGTTCCTTTGTTTTTACTATCTATAAAAATATCTTACTTAAGCGTTTTATTGTATGCAAGAGTTTATGAATTTAACGGTCGCATACTTCGATACATTTTTCCTAAACGGAAAAACACTCAGTACGAACGACCATATCAATCATCCTCAGAATCAGCAACCTTAATATCATGATCAACAATTTTAATACGCTCAACCGCAACCGCCTTGCCTGATGCCGTATCAACATCAACCCACATGCCACAAAGAATCATAGGGCCTTCGTTTTCTACTACAAATTTCACCGGCATTTGCGTCAAAAAGTTTTGAATGATCGGCTCCTTTTTCATGCCAAGCATAGAATGCAATGCACCAGCCATACCAGCATCGGTCATAAAAGCAGTACCTTTAGGCAAAATGCGTTCATCAGTAGTTTGTACATGCGTATGCGTCCCAACCACCGCGCTCACGCGGCCATCAAGGTAAAAGCCTAAGCCTATTTTTTCTGATGTTGCTTCTGCATGAAAATCAACAAAAATAATATTCGTTTTGTGCTTTAAATAACTGAGCACGGTATCCATAGTTTTAAAAGGATCGCTCAGATGATCGCGCATAAAAACGCGCCCTTGCACGTTCACCACACCAATAACAATGCCGTCACAAGAAAAGGTAGTAACCCCAGTTCCTGGACATTCGCTGGGGTAATTTTCTGGACGTAAAAGATCATCATGTGTTTTTAAATAATCAATAATCTCGCGATGCTGCCAAATATGATTACCTGACGTAACAACGTCAACACCATTGTGACGGAAAAATTTTACAATACGTGAAGTGATGCCGCGGCCACGAGCACTATTTTCTCCATTGACAATTACGGCATCAATAGCATATTTTTCTTTTAATGCTTTAATATGTTTTTGAAAGACTGCGCGGCCAGGAGCGCCGACAATATCACCTAAAAAAAGTATGCGTACTGTTTTTTTCATTAGCGTGCGTATTCGATTGAACGTTTTTCTCTGATAACGTTAACTTTAATTTGTCCAGGAAATGACATTTCTTTTTCAATTTCTCGTGCAATATCACGCGCCAGCATTGCTGCTTTTTCATCATCAAGCAACTCTTCTTCAACAATAATACGCACTTCACGGCCGGCTTGGAGCGCAAATGATTTTTTAACGCCCTCAAAGCGTGATGCTATTTCTTCAAGCTTTTCTAAACGTTTAATATAAGCTGTTAACGTTTCACGACGCGCGCCAGGGCGAGATGCTGAAATAGTATCAGCAATAACGACAATCGGTGCATAAATTGAATTAAAGGGAACTTCTTCATGATGCGCTGCAATAGCGTTAACCACTTCAGGGCATTCGCCACAACGTTTTGCAATATCGGCACCAATTTGTGCATGTGGTCCTTCAACTTCTGCACTTACCGCTTTACCAATATCATGCAAAAGACCTGCACGCAAAGCAAGCTGACCATCAAGGCCAAGTTCTTGTGCGATCATGCGTGCAAAATAAGCAACTTCCTTGCTGTGCACCAAAACGTTTTGCGAATAACTTGTTCTAAAATGTAATTTACCTAAAAGCGTAACAACTTCAGGATGAATTCCTTGAAGATTAAGCTCAAGAACTACATCTTTGCCAATCTCTTCAATAATTTCATCTATCTCTTTTTCGCATTGAGAAACGGTTTCTTCAATACGAGAAGGATTAATTCTGCCATCAGCTATAAGTTTTTCTAAAGCTCTGCGTGCAACTTCACGACGTACCGGGTTAAATCCTGAAATGGTAATAATTTCTGGCGTTTCACCAATTACAAATTCCATACCAGTAGCCATTTCAAGAGATTTAATATTACGGCCTTCTTTACCAATAATACGCCCCTTCATTTCTTCATTCGGTAGATGAACAACACCGGAAGAATGTGGCGCTACTTGTTCTGCAACATAGCGTTGCATTGCCGTTACTAAAACTTGCGTTGATTTTTCTTTTGCTGTTTGGCGCGTTTCTTCTTCAACCTTTTGAATCCATTTTTCATTACTCAAACGCACTTCTGCTTCTAGCATATTAGAAAGCTCTTTGCGAGCATCTTCACGCGTAAGACCGCTAATATTTTCAAGTTTGGCAACAAGATCGGTGTAGAGTGTTTTTATTTTTTGTTCATTCATGCGCAGTTTATCACTCATGCGCGCAAGATTACGCTCTCGTTGTTGCAGCTCTTGCGTCAATTCATCAAGGCGCTGCTCTTTTTTTTCTAAGCTTTCATATTTTATATTAATTTTGTTTTGAAAACGCTCAAGCTCAAGACGTTCGCGCTTAACTTCTAATTCAAACTCATTTCTTTTTTTATGCATTTCGTCTTTTAATTTGACCAATGCTTCACGACGTTCATTTTCTATATCGCGTTTTACATTTTTCCAACGCTCGTCAGCCTGAGCAAGAAATTTTGATGCCGCAACAAAGCGCTTACGGGCAAAGAAGAGAACCAAAAATCCTGCCACGAGGATTAATACCCCGAGCACGATTAAAAGTTCTGATACCATTAGTGTCAACATGTTTTATCCTAATTGAAATAAATTTATAACAGTTTCTTGTGTAAGTATTTTAAAAGTAATCTTATTTTTAAGTATACCACATTATACAAAGAATATGGACTGGATCGAACAATCCAAAAGGTATCTTAGGATAAACCTGTTTTATAAGTTACAAGAATGAGCTCGTTATACGGTTGTTTGCATGCAGCGATCAATCAAACTTATCAGAGAATCTTCCTGCTTTTGAAAAGAACGCAAGGCAGCCTCATGCTCTATAAGCCGCGTTACCTGTTGGAGTGCAACTAAAACAGCGACTTTGTGCTCATCCATATGAGAAGCTTTTTGTAAAATATCTTTCATGGCAGCATCGACACGCGATGCTGCCTCGAGAACAGAAGATTCTGATTCATCAGTCATAAGAGTATAGGTTTTACCAAGAATGGTTACCGTAATCTTTTTTGCTTGATTATTCATGACTGTTTTTCAACCCTTATAAAAGAATCTATACTCTTAATAAGATCGTCAACAACCATTTTTGTACGTGCTTTTTCATCACTCAACTCTTTAAGATCGTGCTCATTACCTTCTAATGAATTAAGTTTTTTTGCTAAAGCCTTATGTTCTTTTTCAAGCCGATTATTTTCTGCTTTTAAATCTTTAATAAGTCCTAGCAACTGCTCAATTTTTTCTTGCAACGCATGTAACGTTTCCATAGTTCCCCCTTTTTTACCGTTTTGTCTTCATTACCAAAACCATATTCAGGTATATTCTAGTCGTTCAGAAAAATAAGAGTCAATACTTTAACCTTTTGCTAAAACAACAAGCTTGTTAAAAGCCTCTGGCTCATAAATAGCAAGTTGGCTAAGCATCTTACGGTTTAAAAGAACGCCGGCACTTTTTAGGCCTGCTATAAATCTGCTATAAGAAAGACCTTGCTCTTTGCATGCAGCGCTAATACGATTAATGAAAAGGCCGCGCATATCACGCTTTTTAAGCTTACGCCCCGTATAAGCGAAGGCCATTGCACGTAGCAATGTTTCTTTAGCTCTTCTAAATACGTTTTTACGTTGACCCCAAAAACCTTTGGTCTTTTTTAAAAGGCGACGATGTCTTTTTTTAGTTTGAACACCACGTTTTACTCGTGACATAGTATTTCCTTTGTTCTGTGCTAATAATTAATAAGGTAAATAAAATTTAAAATGGCTCATATCACAGGTATCAATATACGCTGCTTGACGCAAACTACGTTTTCTTTTGCTCGACTTTTTAGTCAAAATGTGACGTCTGTTTGTTTTTGAATGCTTAATACGGCCAGTTTTTGTTTTTTTAAAACGTTTTTTTGCCGATGAGTTGGTTTTCATTTTTGGCATAATAATTCTCGCTCTTACTTAGTTTTTAAAATATAAATTCTAAACCAGTTCATACCAAGCCTGCTTTCTTTTTCTATCATGGTATTAACGCCGCATTCTTGAAGTGTTTTATCTATTTTATCAAGCATTTCTTGGCCGCGCTCTTTACTGGTTACCATTTCTCGCCCACGAAACATGATGGTAATTTTTAAATGCTTACCATCTTTTAAGAATTGGATGCCTTGCTTTATTTTAGTCAAATAATCATGCTCACCAATCTTAGGACGAATTTTTATTTCTTTAACTTGCACCACTTTTTGATGCTTTTTAGCTTCAGCCTGTTTTTTCTTTTTTTCATATAATACTTTGCCATAGTCTACGATCTTTGCTACCGGTACGCCTTCAGCGCCATGCTCTGCAAGCATAACAAGGTCAAGACCGGCTTCTCGCGCATGCATTAACGCTTGATCACGAGAAATAACACCAAGATTTCTACCATCAGCCGTAATTACCTGAATTTTTGGCACCCGAATGTGCTCATTTATCGGAAGCCCTTTATCTTTTTTTATCTCCAACAATGAATCCTTAGTCCTTAATTTGTTGTTCTTTTATTTTAACAGCACCAGCATTGACCGCTTTAATAGCTTCATGAACTTTAGCTACAATCTCTTGCGTTACGTCAGCATTATCCTTTAAATAAGCAAGAGCCTGCTCTCTTCCTTGAGCAATTTTTTTATTGTCAAAGGAAAACCATGCGCCCGATTGTTCAATAACACCATAATGCAATGCTGCATCCAAAATATCAAGTTCTCTGCTAATACCTTCGCTAAAAAGTAAATCAAGCTCTACGCGTTTGAATGGCGGGGCCATCTTATTTTTTACTACCTTTATAGCAACGCGATTACCAAAATGAACTTCATTTTTCTTCAAGCTCGCTATTCTGCGTACATCAAGACGCAATGATGCATAAAATTTCAAAGCATTACCGCCTGTTGTTGTCTCTTTAGGAGCAAACGGCATGCTATTAATAGTACTTCTAATCTGATTAATAAAAATAAGCACTGTTTTTGACTTATGTACAACAGGAGTAAGCTTTCTTAAAGCCTGTGACATAAGGCGAGCTTGCAAGCCAACATGAGTATCTCCCATATCGCCTTCCAACTCTGCTTTAGGTACCAGTGCTGCTACTGAGTCGATAACGATAATATCTACCGTACCTGAACGAATAAGCATTTCTGCAATATCAAGGGCCTGCTCGCCATAATCTGGCTGGGATATTATTAAATCGTCAATATTAATACCTAAATTTTTAGCATAATTTGTATCCAAAGCATGCTCAGCATCTATATAGGCACAAATACCTCCCTTTTGTTGGGACTGTGCTATAGCATGCATGGCAAGCGTTGTTTTACCAGATGCCTCTGGACCAAAAATTTCAACTATACGCCCACGAGGCAAACCACCGATACCGATAGCATCATCAATCAGGATAGACCCGCTTGAGATAGCCTCAATATTGGCATTTTTTGATTCACCAAGGAACATTACCAAGCCTTTGCCGTGTTGCTTATCAATCTGGGCAAATGTTGCTTCTAAGATTTTCTTTTTTGCTGAGGCATTGCTGCCTGTTTCGCTATTTTTAACCATCTAAGATGCTTTCTTTTTAAAAAATATCACTTAAAGGAATTTCACGGCGAGCCCCCGGCTCTTCTTTGGTACGTTCTATTGTAGCATTTTTGCGCAAAGAAGCAACAAAAGCCCTTGTTGCCAGCTCTTTTTTCTCTTGAGAGAGCTTGCGCATAACTTCCTGTTTTTTATCATTAAAGATAACATCCTGATACGGCTCAACTGCCTCAAGCTTAGCTAAATACCCGTTTCCATCCTCAAAAGCGCTGGTTACTGACCCTTTACGTTCTGAAGAAAAAAGCAACTTTTGTACCGGGATAGCCTTCTTTTCAAGCTTTTCAAGCTCATCACTGTCATCTTTTTTGAGCCAGCCAGTATTCATAACCTTAAGGCCTTTTTCATTGGCAACAGCAGAACTATCAGCCGTTTTTAGCTTGTTTTCCAAAGATTTGAGATCTTCTTTAAGCATTTTCTGAGCGCGAACGGCATACATATCTTCCACAACCTGCGCTTTAGCTTCATTCAAAGAAGACTCCTGGGACTTTTTAAGATCTGAGACCATAAAAACAATACCATTTCCTTTTTCATCAAAAAGCTGCGCATAGGCTCCCTTCTTTGTCTTGAAGAGCTTTTGGCCAAGCTTAGTTGCCTGTTTTGTTTGATTTTCAAGTACGCTTGCTTGTCCTTTTTTATCAGTTACAAACAGGTCAAATGCCTTTTTATCCTCTTTGATATTCGCTATAATACGTTCCGCATCACGCGTAAATTTTTTACGGAATTTCTGATTCAATAAAAGTGTATGAATATCATTTTTTACCGTCTCAAGTTTTTTATACGTTGCGGCTTTACGCGAAACACGTTGAAAAACCTCAATTCCTTCATTCGTCATTATAAAATCAGAAACATCACCATCTTTTTTAAGCGATAAAGCAGTACGCCAGACAAGGTTATCCTTATCACCGCGCTTTAAGAACCCAATGTAGCCGCCTTTTGCTGCAGTTTTTTTATCGTCAGAATACTGTTGTGCAAGGGTAGTAAAATCTTGAGGATTCGCAACCAACTTCTCTTTAAGCTCTTGAGCTTTTGCGGCAACGGCCGTTGCATTAGTATCATCTTTTATCAAGAGTATACGACGCAACTCTATGCTAACAGGCTGATCCATAAATTTTGATTGCTTGTTTTTTTCATAATAAGATTCAATATCGCTTTCTTTTACCGTAACGCCATAGGCTGTTGGTTCAAAAGTCCATACGGAAGCAGTTCTTGTTTCAGGAGTCCAGTAACGTTTATGCTGAGTATTTTCTTTGGTAAAAAAATCTTGTATTTCTTGCTCAGAAAATTTATGCTCACGCGCTTTTTTTAGATATACCTCAAATGGCAGCTCTATAATGCTGTACTTCTTTTTAAGATATTCAGCTATAAAGTACTCTTTTACTTCTTGCGGAGAAACAAAAGCAGAAGCACCTATGATATCTGCAGCAACTTTTCGCTTAAATGCTTTTTCCAAATCTTGCTCAAACTCTGCCATTGATTTTCCTTGACGCTGCAGCCATTGGGTTAAGGCAAGCATGTTGATATTTCCTTTTTGATCTAATACCTGGAGCGGCACAGCTTCTGCAAGTTCATTGACTACAAAAGAAGGATTATACAACTTTTGCATAATAAAATCTGATGTTACATCAAGATTAAGCTCATCAGCAACTTTTTGCATAAGTGTTTCATTAATAAGCGCATGTTCTGCAACATCCTGGGGGTTAGTAAACCCATACATTTTCAAAAGAGTATCGGCATATTTACCAAACTGTTGACGCAGCATATAAAGACGATCTTGCTCTCTTAAAAGACGCTGCTCATATTCTTTGCGAGAAACAGACTTCCCATTAATGTTCAAAAAACTACCGGGAGAAGAAGAAAAACCTTTTTGAAAAATGGAAGATAGTATAAAAATAACTGATCCACTCGACATAGTGATAAGAATAATCCAAAGAACAATTTTATATGATCTGCTTTTCGTTGCCTTTTGACGATATGCTGTCATTGTGTACCCTTACTATTTGTATTTCATTAAGTTTGACAATCTGCTTTATTGCGCTTATTACGGTGTTGAGCTGCTCTTTAGTATAGGTATCTGTTACCACCTGGTACCAGGTAACTCGTCTACCTTTTGGCGTAGCACCCGTACGTTTGATAATAGTAGTATTAATTCCATTTCTTTGCAATGTATTTACAAACTGTTGCGCAGCAAGCAAGCTAGAAAAGCTTACCAATCGAGCTTGCGCATACTCAGTGCCGCCTTTTGGTTCTTGCGTAACTACTGCTTCTTTTTCAGCATATTGATGAGCCTGAGTATCGGCCTCTTGAACATGCAAAGCATTATATATCGGTGTATCAAACATGCTACGTGTTTCTTCAGCCAATAAATCTTGTACCGCCTTTTTTTTACCTAAAAAATATCCCACTACAAAACTTAGAAAGCAAAAAATAATGAATGCAGAAACTACATGGCTTGCTCGCTTCCTGCTTAATACCAAATCATTTTTCACCACAAACTCACCTCTCTCGTATTTTTTGTATCATTAATTCAAGACTATTATTATCAGACATATCACATTCTTGCACCGAATCATACGCTCTTGCAAGTGGTTCAAGCTTTTTTTTCAGCATACGCCAAAACGTTACTTGTCGTTTAGCATAATTTCTTGTTTTTTGCGCAATAGTAGCACAGAGCTGATCATAATCTTGAGCTGTACGCTCTCCTTGCAAATAAGTAATAATAGCATTGTAGCCAATTAATTTCTTAGTCGCTAAAAAGCTATACCATGCTGGATCTAATGATTCTACTTCTTGTATCCAGCCTTGATTGAGCATTTCTACAACGCGCTCGTTAATACGCTGATACAAAATATCTCGCTTTCTTTCTAAGAAAAATAAGGAATAGGGTGCAAGAGGCTCATACTGCGGTTTTTGTAAAGATGGCTTCACGCCGCTTGATAGCCAAACAGCAAGAGCTCTTTGCAACCGGTATTTATCATGCTTATGAATCTGCTCAGCCCTTTCAGGATCAACAGCATATAATTTCTCCCACAAAGAATCTTGCGATTTTTGTATCTCTGGAGAAGGCAATTGTATAAGGTCGCTTGGCGCAAAAAGTAATGACATAATATAAAAACCACTGCCACCTACTACAATAGGAACATTTCCTCGCTGCCATATTGGCTCAAGCAGGGAGCTGACTAAAGAACGATACTTTGTTACCGTCAGATCTGTTGGCGTATCAAGGATATCAAAAAGGTGATGAGGAATTGAATGTTCCTGCCAACGAGGTTTTGCTGTTCCTATAGAAAGCGGTGTATAAAATTGTCCTACATCAGCATTAATAATTTCTCCTGATATCATAGCAGCCAATTGACATGCTAGATCAGATTTTCCTGATGCTGTTGGTCCGTATATAATAACAAGAGATTGTTTCATGTATTAATTGTTTATATCATATGGTCTTTTGTGAATCTGAACTTTTGCCTTTAAATATCGTCGACGTAAATATAGAGCGTAAATCCTCCAACGCTTTTTCTTCATGCAATTTTTTTACTAATGCAACTTCTTCTGCCAGCAGAGATTCCGTTTGATTTAATAAATTTTTTTCACAGAATGAAAGCTCTTTATTATGCTCAATGCATTTAAGTTCACGATAAATTTCTGAAATACGATAAAGATCTCCTGTCATCAATTTTGACTGATACTCTTTATTGCGTTGTTTCCAATTTCCCATAGAGCGCTCTGCTATCGATTTATTAGTTGCCGGTTTGGACAAAAAATCGAAAAGATTTTCTATATTTTCAGGAGAACTCAGGGAGCGAATTCCTGTTGCATGACCATGCTCATCTGTTGGTACAAGAATAGTCATATCTTTATTTATGAACTTAAGTTCATAAAATGTTGTAGTTTTGCCACCGACAATCTTTTTTATAACGCGATTAATTGCAGCAACACCATGTCCTGGAAAAACTACTTTATCATTGAGCTTGAACATAAGGGATCCTTTTTTTTTTAAACCCTTAACAAAACCCAAAGAACTTTTTATTCGTACTCAAAGAGTATACTACATTATTAAACATTCTTAAATGTAAATTTTTACAATCTTCAAAAAAAACAAAAAAAATTACCAATAAATTTTAAAGGTTTACAGAGAGGTTAATATTGTTTTAGCGAAAATGAAAAAGTTTCAAAAAAAGACCGTTTTTGTTCGCAATGCAAAAAAAGCCTTCTTTTATTGCATTATTGAAAGATTTATTTTTTTTATTTGCAAACAAATATTCTCATACTAAAAATTCTCACGCATCAAAATTTATGCTACAGTAAGTAACTGAATAAAGGAGTATTTATGAAAAAAATATATTATGTACTGCTTGGTATCTTTTCTTTACATCCATTACTCTTAGAAGGTGCCTGGCAAAAAAGACATACCACCAAACAATTCAGTCAACGGCTAATAACAGAGCAACCGAAAGTTGCTTCTCAAAAATCTACCTCTGGTATCAGAGGAAAACTCAAAGAGTATATAAAACCGGAAGGCCTTCTTGCTGCGGTAACTGATTATCGATGGCGCGGGGTAAGCCAAACAGAGCGAGAACCAGCAGTACAAGGGCAACTTGTACTGGGAACAAAATATGGTTTTTATACCAACATATGGGGATCCTACGTAAATTTTTTTGATGATATCGGCAATCGAGTACACGCAGAGCTTGATTTTGGTGGCGGGAATTCAAGAAGATGGGGAAAAGACAAGGAATGGAATTATGATGTTGCCATTTTATACACTTTTTATCCCAAGGCAGTTGGTAATAATTATGAAGAAGTTATTGGCAGCATTGGCTACCGCATAGCAAAAATTGGCTTTGCATGTTCTAGTAACGTACTTGGTTTTGGCGTTCCTGGTTTATATCTTTTTTGCGACCTTGCGCATAACTTCCCTATTCCTTTACCATTCGGACAAAAAGGATTGGGGCTTGCATTTCATATGGGAACCTATAAATTTTTTGATACTAATCGATTTAGCGAGTTGAATTATAGCGACTTTAAAGTGGCTGTTGTAAAAACCTTTGTAGAACATATAACGCTTGAGATTGCTTTTGTTGCAACGGATGGCGGATGGCGTTCTGGTATTGGTAGATTACAAGAGCCAACATTAGGAAGTCTCAAAAACGGAGACCCTACCTTTTTGGCAGGATTAAGCATAACTTTTTAGGCACCAATGAAATTTAATACCCTTATTGATAAATTTAATGCAGGCATTGTATGGAATGCATACCTTTACGCCATACACCGTGCATGTTCAAGCGCGGTTACGTTGTTACTGTTTTATAAAGTACCTACCTACTATTTTGCTGCCTGGGCAAACAGTAATAGCGTTATATATCTTATACTGCTTTGGGTTGATGCAGGATTTCGCAAATCAATACCACGCTACTGTCCTGTCTTTTTAAAAAATAAAGTAACTAATAAACAGTTTACCAAAATTATCATTGCAGTTCAGCTTGCTTTTTTACTGCTTGCTTTGCCTATAATCTGGTATGCAGCACGGCCAATAGCCGCCCTCATAGAAAGAACCGATACTAAGCTTACTCTGCTTATTTCGTCAGTATTTATACTGGAAGGAATTTTATCAATACTGCGTCTTTTATATCATGCGCACTTTCAACAAAAGTTTTTTAATCTGCTGCTCTCGCTCTTTCTTATTCTTGAAAGCGCAACTGCTTTAATACTTATCCTTAATAATACACCTTTGCTTATTGATGCGCTTTTAATAAATAAAATAGGTATTGATATAGGTGCCATAGGGTTGCTTATGTATTCACTCAAAAGAATTTATCGTGATGCTCAGAGTAATGAAGCTCTTGATGCAGCTGCAGCATATAAAGAATTTATCATGCATTCTGGCATCATGTGGACAACAAGCTTTTTACGAAGTTTATCAGAGCGAAACTTTATGGTTCCCTTTTTGACCTATATAGCAGGAGCAGCGACAGCAAATATGTATAAGCTTGCTAATGATGGAGCGTTGATCTTTCAGCGCATAGCACTTAAAACTATTGGTACCACTGATACCGCGCTTCTTGCTTACGTATATGTAGAACCGTATGAGAAAAAACTCACAAATGTTGCTTTCAGAAAATTGGTCACCAAGGTAGCGGCGCTCTGCCTTCCCCTTTTTGGGATAATGTTCTTTGTTATGCTCTACTTTTATACGACTGCGTACAACACTATAGTGTTTCAACTTTTTTCTCTACTTGGCTGTAGCTATCTTCTAGAGATTATGCTTATCGCCTACGAGCGTATGCTGGAAGTGCAACGAGCCTATCGCCCTCTTCTTTCTATATATATACTCTATACCTTATTATTAATTTCTATCTTGAGTGCTCTTTATTTTGGTTGGGCGAGTGTGTTTCTTTCTCTTGCTCTTATAAGTGGCGTACGATTGGTTAGTATGTTTATTATGGCCTATGTGGCGCATGCACGTTTTGCAATTCATTATCCTTTTAAAGAATGCGTGCGTATGGTAAGTGTACTTGTTTTTATACTAGCTCTGTGTTTACTCCTTATATATACAATGCCGCCTATAGTACTTTCTATAATACCGCATTAGTATAAACGGTATTAAGAGAGAAAAACTATTCTTTATGCATGCGCGCAAGCGCATACCTTATAAAGGAGAGTAGTTTTTCTTCATTTTCTTTCTTTTAATTTTTTTTCTTTAACATGGTATTTTATTTTGTTTTGTATTGTGTTGCACGAAGTCAAGCCCAGCAGCCCGCCCCCCCTGCTTTCCCTTCATATAAAGCTTCGAAGCTCTGCTCTATGCGCGCGCCGGGGTGATGGGTGAGGACGGAGTGTCGCCGCCCGCCCTCTTTAAAAATCTTAGTCCACATCACGCAGATAATCTTAAAAAAAACTAGCGCAAACAATTAAAAAATTAAGTTCCAATCAAAGATATCAGGAAGAATGCTGCTACCAGTAGCGCAAACCCATGAATGGCGTTATGCGACAACACTGCAGAAGAAAAAGATTTAAGCAATTATGATTTTTTTACCAATAAAAAATATAATCTTTAAATATTCACCGTAATCATAACGGGATTATGATCACTCGCATAGCCCTTCTTTTCTTTGTAATCAATAATCTCATAACGTGTAACTGCTTTATCTGCAAAATTTTTAAGAAAAATAAAGTCCACCGTAGCTGTGCGATTAGCACCACAACAGCTACCCACATGATTAGTAACCTTTTCTACAGCACTAGTATAAGAATCAAAAAATTTAAATTCATCAACACTTATATGCCAAGGTGTCGTACCAAAAAAATCATTAAAATCACCTAAAAAGATGACTTTCTGCCCGTGTGGCACTTTTTCTTCTATGAATCTACCAATTAAACGTACTTCTTGCGTCCTAACCTCAAAATCTAATGAAAGGTGGGTATTGAAAACCCATACGTATTCTTTTGTTTCTTTATCCTTAAGCTGAGCCCACGTACATGCACGCACATGATGATACTTTCTACTATCAGCGGCCCAATGTGAAGGCTCATGTTTTTTCATAGTTTCATTCAGCCAAAAAGTACCATCAGCTTTTTTTGAAAACTTTTTAGTGTTATAAAAAATACCATTATAATCACCAGCAGATTGTCCTAATGAAAGAAAAAAATCTTTTGTATCAAGAGGAGGAATACGCTCGCCAACCCATTCATACGAACCCAATGCTTCTTTAAAAAAGCACAAATCTCCCAAATGCGTTTCTTGCGTGCCCAAGATATCGGGCTTATAAAGATTTAATAAATTTTTAAGAATATCGCGACGCTCCCTTTTTTCTTCACTTTTTCCAAAAAGTTCTTGTATAAAAATAACTGAATTCGGGTAATTATAGGTCATAACCTTACATAACCCCGCTTCTATAGGAATTATACTCAGTAAGCAAACGCTTAAAAAAATCTTTTTCATACGATCTCCCTCTTTAAAATTAACGGCACTATTTAACCCATATTAGTAAACTGCCCTGGCATAAAACAAGGGTTACCCCTAATCCCCCCTTTCCCCTGTAATAAAGGGCTTTTTTGGGCAAACTATTGCCTTTCAATGGCCACATTGGCTACAATGGAGATAAATATGCTAATAACCTAAAAAAAGGAATACTATGAAGAATATTACAAAATATGCAGTACTAGGAATGCTGCTTCTTGGAGCTACTAACAGGGCCTTCGGTGCTGAGGAGCAAAAGACGCTATCCCTCATAATAAAAAATAATACGGGTAAAGAACTAACATTTAAGGCTCAAGGAGCGGCCGAAGCTGAGACAGTCAAGCCTGAAAATATATCCAATGCTACTGAAGATGAAGATATAGCTATACCTCTGAACTTTACGCAATTGGTTTATCCTTTACAAAAAGGCAATCCTTTTTCTAAAAATATATTAAAATTTGACAATAAAGAATTTGTAGTAATTTTTGAGGCAACTTTACTTAAAGATTTAACTGAGATCTTGACAGCATTTATTGTAGAAAAAAAGGACGAACACAATTACTCCAAGAAACAAAGTTTTCAATTAAAAATAAAAGATGCTGACAAAATAAAAGATTTTAAAGCATTGCTCGTTTTTAATGGCACTCCTCAAGATTCCTTCATCTTAATACGACCAAAAACGTATTCTACGCTCGATCAACAGACCATAGATGCCATAAAAAATAAAAATGCAAAATCTCTGGAAGATGCATTAGCACAAGGTGCTAACCCAAATTTAATAGCAGGAAGCTGGAACCCTATCTTGATCGCAGCAATACATAAAGAAGATATCGCTTTGGTCAAAGCTATTCTAAAATATCGCCCCGATAAATGGCAAAAGGGACGTAATGGTCTACGTCCATTTGAATATGCACAAAAACTTTTAGATAAAGCTGCAAAAAAAGGAAAAGACAGCGAGGATTATAGAAATATGCTCGCAATTAGACAACTTCTCTACAACTAACATTAAAAGAGTATAAAGGATAATAAAATGAAGAATATTACAAAATTTGGCCTACTGGCAATAGGCTTGCTCTTAACTGGCATGAATAGCTTCGGGGCCGCACAGCAAAAACTTTCACTCAATGAGCAATTAATTGAAGCCATCTTTAAAAAAAATGATCAAGAGTTTTTAAAGCTCTTAAACCAAGGTGCTAATGTAAACGCGAAAGATAGTTTGGGCAACCCTGCATTACTAGCAGCCATGCACGTGGGAACTCTTTATATGGTACAAGAACTTCTCAACCGCAATGCAGATCCAAGTATAAAAGGCGCTACAAAAAGAAATGCAGTTGAATATGCGTTTTTAGACCGTTCAAAAGCAACTCAGAAAGATCCAAAATTAGCTGAGAAATATACTGCAATAAAAAAACTTCTTTTAGACAAACTTGGAGAAAAAAGATTTCTGGAATTAGGAGCAAAGCAAGAATATATAGCTGCAATACAAAAAAATACGGGATCAACATCAACAAGCGATACTATTAATTTCAGTATTCAAAATAATACTGGTAAAAAGATTACCTTAACGTTCAAAAAATCTGAACGAAAAGAAGACATAGATACACGTTGGTGGCAAGATACATTTAAAAAAGTTTACAATATAGAATCTGGCAAAAAATTCCCTACTGACGCTCAAAAGCCATTTAAACATAAATTATGGTTTTCTAAGGATGATGCAACCACCCGATATTATTATGAAATCTATAGAACCAATGGGGAAACGATTACTTTGATCCTTGAGTTTTCCCTTGATAGCAAAAAGAAAACATTAGCAATAACAGGTAATAAAAATTATAGTTCGCTACACAAACCGTTTGCATCAAGAGAGGTAGACCAAACTCTTTCCTATGCAAACCTAAAAACACCTTGGCTTAATATTGTAATTAATCAGGATGGTTCAGAATCATTCACCTTGTCAAATTCAAAATAAGCTTATCAAAGTACTAAAGAAGGGCAGCAAAACTGCCCTTCTCTTTTTTACCCACCCTCAAAAGTTGAGTCTCTTGCACTCAAAGAATGTATAAACTTTTCTTGACATTTCCTTCATAGTGCTCTATAAAGTATAGGGATTATTTAGTTGAAAATTAGCTACAATTATACTCTTACTACAAAAAGGGCTCCTATGAAAAAAATTATAGGTATCGACTTAGGTACCACGAACTCAGTTGTCGCCTTCATGGAAGGTGGCACGGCCAAAGTAATCCCGAGCAAAGACGGTATGAATACCATACCCTCTGTTGTCGCTGTTACGGCTGATGGCAAACGCCTGGTTGGGAATGTGGCAAAACGCCAAGCAGTAACAAACCCAGAAAATACTATCTACTCTGCTAAGCGCTTTATTGGCGGCAAGTATGACGATATGGCGTCTGAAGCAAAACATTTACCCTACAAGATTGTAAAACGCGCTAATGGCGATGTTGGCATTGTAGCGCAAGGCAAAGAATATTCACCTCAAGAAATTTCAGCCGCTGTTTTAAGCCTTATCAAGCAAACAGCAGAAGAATATTTGGGCAGCCCGGTAACAGAAGCAGTTATTACCGTACCTGCTTACTTTAATGATGCACAACGTCAAGCAACCAAAGATGCTGGTAAAATTGCTGGCCTTGATGTAAAACGTATTATCAATGAACCGACAGCCGCTGCACTTGCTTACGGCATGGATAAAAAGAAAAATGGCACTATTGTTGTTTTTGACTTTGGTGGTGGAACGTTTGACGTCTCTATCCTTGAAATTAGCGATGGCGTTATTGAAGTAAAAGCAACTAATGGTGATACGCACCTTGGTGGTGATGATATTGACCAACGCTTGATTAACTATTTAATTGATACGTTCAAAAAAGAACAAGGTATCGATCTTTCGCACGACAAAATGGCACTGCAACGTTTAAAAGAAGCAGCAGAAAAAGCAAAGAAAGAACTTTCTACGCTTGAAGAGACTGACATTAATTTGCCCTACATTACGGCAGATGCAACAGGGCCAAAGCATTTGAATGTCAAAATCTCTCGCGCAAAATTAGAATCATTATGCGCAGATTTATTCCAACGCTTACTTGAGCCGTGCAAAAAAGCTCTTGCTGATGCAAAAATAGATAAAAATCAAATTGACGAAGTTATCTTGGTTGGTGGTTCAACCCGTATGCCAAAAGTACAACAGTTAGTAAAAGATTTCTTTGGTAAAGAACCAAACAAATCAGTAAATCCTGACGAAGTTGTTGCACTTGGTGCTGCTATTCAGGGTGGCGTATTAGCTGGTGAAGTAACTGATGTTCTCTTGCTTGATGTTACCCCACTTTCATTGGGTATTGAAACGATGGGCGGCGTGGTGACAAAGCTTATTGAACGCAATACTACGATTCCAACTAAAAAGTCACAAGTGTTTTCAACAGCTGAAAATAATCAAACAGCCGTTGATATTCGCGTATTTCAAGGTGAGCGTGAATTTGCAAAAGATAATAAATTACTTGGCCAATTCCGTCTTGATGGTATTCCTGCTGCGCCACGTGGCGTTCCGCAAATTGAAGTTACGTTTGATATTGATGCAAACGGTATTGTAAACGTTTCTGCAAAAGATAAAGGAACTAATAAGGAACAAAAAATTACCATCACCGCTGGTAGCGGCCTTTCTAAAGAAGAAATTGAGCGCATGGTCAATGAAGGTAAAGCGCATGAAGCTGAAGATCGTCGCGCCCGCGAATTGGTTGAAAAACGCAACCGTCTTGATGGCCTCATTTTAGAAATTGAAAAAGGCATTAGCGAAAATAAAGATAAACTTGCACAAAGCGATGTTGAAACGGTACAAGCCACTTTAGAAAAAGCAAAAGCTGCACTCAAAGAACATGAAAACAATGCTGAAGAGCTTGAAAAAGCAACGAATGAATTAACACAAAGTTGGTATAAAGTTGCTGAGCAACTGTATAAACAGCAAGGTGGTCAACCAGGCCAAGAAAAACAGGAAGAAGAAAAATCTGAAGGGCCAATTGATACTGAAGCACAATAAAATAGTAGGGCCGGAGAAATCTGGCCCTTTTTTATTTCTACACTTTATCCATTTTTTTCAAAATTCTGGTAGCATAGATAAAAACTCAAAAATCTAAAAGGAATACTATGCTTGCACCAAGAATGTTAATCTTCACCCTTCTTTTGTGTTTCACGCATGTATTTTGCTCAGAAAATATTTTTCAAACATTGCCTCCTGATGTACAACATTATATTGCTCAGTATTTACCTTTTAAAGGTATTGAATCTGACAATGATCTTGAACGCATTGTAACCAATAGCCGCATATTATCTAACAACCTAATAACGGACCTCAATATTAGTGAACATATAAAGATCTATTATAAACTTATAAATAAAAATCTTACTATTACTATAAAGCCTCAACTAATCTCAGTAACTCAAGATAATCAGACAAACGCATCTTTTTTTTCCACTAGTAAACCTCAAGAACTATTATCAATTTCATTAGCAAAACAACCTTCAAAATATGAACTATTACCTTTAATAGGCTCCCTCGTTTATACATATAATAATTTACAAGGAAGTGATGCACTTGTTTTAAAAGAAATATTTGATAATGAAGTAATATTCTCTGCCAATAACCGCTATGCCTGCATCATACAAATCAAAGACCAAACTCCTAGTTATGGCATCGTAGATCAATGCGGTTTTCATGTCATCGATTTAAAAGAAAATACAAAAAAATATATTCCTCTTCCAAAAAGCTTTCCTGCTCGGGCAATAGCAACTGATAATACTCAATATTTTATTTCATTAATACAAGAGGGGTACTCTAGTTCTCCTCTTCACAATCAAGTAGTTAAATTTTTAAAAAAAAGTGCTATTTCAAGTGATGGCACATTGATTGCAGCTGCTGATACTGCAGGTCTTTATCTTTTTGATATCAGCATCTACAATAATGAGAGCTACGAGCCAACATGGCAACAAATCAAAACTTTTGATGCTATAAAAATAACCAATAACCCTACAAATTCTATCCAGCAAATAGAAAAAATTAAAAAAGTAGAATTTAATCAACAATGCACCAAGCTTGCGGTTGCTTATACACAAGAAGGCGAGCAAGAAATGGGAGTACCGGTTGAAATTATAGCGCTATCAGGAAGAAGAGAGCCTCAAAAAACATTGGCTGATTATTGTAGAGAAAATTTGATTTGCAATAATTTAAACGGTATACAAGAAAACAAATAATATGCTAGCACTAAGAATATTAATCTTCACCCTTCTTTTGTGTTTCACGCATGTATTTTGCTCAGAAAATATTTTTCAAACATTGCCTCCTGATGCACAAGATTATCTTGCTCAGTATTTGCCTTTTAAAGGAATTGAATCTGACAGTGATCTTGAGCGCATTGTAATGAGTCAACAAAAAAAACCTTATGCAGATATAGAAACAGTTCAGTATAGTATACTGCGGCAATCTCAAGATCTTTTTCGTATCAAAAAAAATACCGATCCTTCTAGCACAACGCTTTCTGACGTCGGTGAAGAACTTCTTATATCGCTCCGAGAAAAAAAAGAAGGTTTAGAAGCACTACCAATTATAGGAGCTTTCTTATATGCGTACCGCACTATGCGCACCCCTCTTTTAAAAAACAACTTAGGAGAAATGGCACTTTCTGCTAATAATCGCTATATATGCGCGATGCACACAAAAGAATGGACTTTAAACAATCCTGAAAATCAATATGGGTTCATTGTTATTGATCAATTTCTTAATGCAGCAAAATATATTCCTTTACCTAGAAACTTTCCACCTCGAACTATAATAACGGCAAAAAGTACTCTACATAACAAAGTTCAAAGTTTAATGAACCAGGGATATAAACAGAGCGTAGAAACAGCAACGCATTATAAAATGATTAAATTTTTAACTAACCTCACGATAAGTAGCAATGGCTGCTTGATTTCCTGCGCAGATTCTACTGGCGTTTATTGTTTTGACATCGGTACTTGCATGCATAATCAAGAACCAGCCTGGCAGCGTATAAAAAATTTTAATGGCATTTCTGAAAAAATTAAAAATTTAGAATTTAATCAACAATGCACAAAAATTGCCTTTGCTTATGCTAAAGAAGGTGAGCAAGAAATACCGGTTGAAATTATAGCCCTAGAAGGAAGAAAAGAACCCCAAAAAACATTAGCCGATTATTGTAGAGAAAATTTTATTTGTGCCCATTTAAATAAATAAGGCCGGTATTTCTCCGGCCCTTCTTTTATAAAACAGGTCTGCCACTTTTTAGATTCCGCTCTTGGCGCTCAGGATACGGCTTTCCTCGTTTTTCTTCTTGCACTTGTAATGCTTGTTCAAATGCATATTCTGCAAAGGCTGTTAAGGTAAGCCCCGGCTCCCAAAAAACAGCATTTTTTATTTTCTCTATTAAATCAACCGGTAAATGAATGGTAATACGCTCTTTCTTTTTTACCGTCATTTTTTCTGGGTTGGTTTGTTTTAGTTCTTCTTTTTTTGAACCAAAATACGCTTCTAGGGGATTGTTACCGATTGTTTTCTTCTTATTCATAGTATTCCTTTTTTTTGAGTTCTGCGTGCGCTTTATCCTTCGATACGATGTGCTATGCACATCACTCAGGATGAGCGCACAACAACATTCATAAAAACGCGCTCATGTTCCTCGATACACCGAGCAAGGCTCGGCACTCGGAATGATCGGGGCAACTGGTGAGCATGCCCTGAGTATTGCCGAAGGGTGTTTTTCCGTAGGAAAAATGTATCGAACCATTCGAGCGCAAGCCAGTTTTTACTTCTGTTCCTGTTTAATAACTTCCTTTGCCAACGCGCGATAATCATCCGCTCCTTTACTGCGTTCATCATATTCAGTAATCGGCTGGGCAAATGAAGGAGCCTCTGAAAGTTTAATATTTTCACGTATTGCTGTTTTGAACAACATGCCCTTAAAGTTGGTCTCTAGTTCGGTAACAATTTCGCGCGCATGCTTAGTGCGGGCATCAACGCGGCATGGTACAATACCGGCAATTTTGAGATTCGGATTCAAGCGTTTTTTGATAATATCAATTGTCTCTAAAAGATGCACCAGCCCATTGAGCGCCATAAAACGGGCTTCTACGGGCACAATAATTTCATCAACAGCACAGAGCGCATTTGCTGTCAGAACGCCTAATGTCGGTGGACAGTCGATTAAAACATAGTCATATTTCTTGATAGCATCACTATCAAGCTGGTGGCGCAATATGGTCTCTGAGCCAACCTCTTGGGCTAATCGCTTATCAATACCAACAAGCCAGGTTGATGCCGGAACTAAGTCAATCAAAGGATAGGCTGTTTTTACAATAGTATCTTTTAGTGAGCCATTTTCAGCAAAAACGGGGTAAATCCCTTTCGTATCCTTAGCAACACCATACCAACTGGTTGCTGATGCTTGAGCATCTAAATCTATAAGAAGAACTTTCCTTTTCTTTTCTGCTAAGCTTGCAGCCAGGTTTACGGTAGTGGTCGTTTTACCGCTACCACCCTTCTGGTTTATGATCGCAATTTTGCGCATAAAAACTCCTTTTTTGGTTAATCAACTACTCATACCAGGGTCAGCATACTAAAAAATCAAAATGGCCTCAAAGACATCAATGGACTATTTAACAAAAAGAGCCTCATTACAGGCTTTTTGGCAAAATACAGCAATACAGCCAAGGGCACCCTGGGCTCCTTTGCACACCTTGGCCGCCGTGCTGCCATATGCGCCTATGGCCACAAAGTATATCCCCTCCTCTATGCAAAAGAAATAATTAGGGTATACTGGAATTGTATTTGATATTTTTATGGCCGAAGGAGTCCCGTTATACGATAAGTAGTTTTTTTTCTCATTTTTCGTTTGTTATTATATTTCACACTCTTTTTTATAAGTGATTTTTATGAATATTTACGTTGGAAACATTTCTTATACTTTGACAGAAGATAGACTTAAATCTCTTTTTGAGCAATTCGGTGACGTTACTACCGCTAAAATTATTATCGACAAAATGACTGGCAAATCTAAAGGTTTCGGTTTTGTTGAAATGGCAACTTCTGAAGGCGCACAAGCTGCAATCGCTGGCTTGAATGGCAAAGAAGTTGACGGCCGCCAGCTACGCATCAGCGAAGCACGCGCACGCGAAGAGCAACCTCGTCGTTCTTCTTCTTCATCTTCTTTCCGTCCACGTAATCGCTTTTAAGCTATTATAAAGACTTTACAAAGGGCTGATCGTTCTGGTCAGCCCTTTTTTTATTAACCCCTCCCAATTTTATTTTTGCACATTGATAATAGATCTCTATAAAACCCTCAATAATAAGATTTTTTTTATTGATATTTATAGAATATCTGCTATCCTCTTTTTTAAGAAAATTCTTCAAAACAAGCTATCAAAAGGAGGTTTGTGCAATAGACGCTTCTATACAATACTTAAACAGTTTCATATTACATTGCTAATCATTTTCTTAAAGGTTACACTCATGAACCATTTCAACAAAAGACTTAATCCTATCTTGGCTACTTTTTCTCTCTTTGGGCTTCTCGTGCCTTATAATCTAATAGCTGAAACAAACTTTAGCTATGCCAAGAACCTTTATATAAAGTCATTTCCCAGCAATCAAGCAAAAAATGAACTTTCAGAAAAAAACGATAAAAACATTACCTTCAAAATCAAAGAGCTTTCTGAGGGAGAAATGCGAGAAATAGCATTCTCTTTGATTGAAAAAATGCCATCTAAAAATCAAAGCTCAACGCTGCTTGATACAGGCCTTTTGAAAAAAATGGAAATTTTTTCTGGCGACGAAACATCATCTGCACATCTTTTTAGTAAAGTTGCGCGCACAAGAACTATAGCTGGAGAGGCCGCCCTTGCACGTATGCTTGCTGAACCCATACAAGATATATCTCTTTTAAAAGAGCGCCAAAATATTATACAAGAGCTTATTAACAATCAAGATCTTTTTGAAAAACTTGATGCAGAATTGCAAGCAATCAAAGAAGTAGAATCGTTTCTTTATAGCTACTTCCAACAAGAAGATCCTACCAATAAAGAGCTTTTCAAAAAATCATATTTTCGTGATTCTTTAGATTTTCTTAATCAAAGTTCCATGGCGCTAGAATTGGGTACAAGACTTAGAAACTTTTTATCTTTTGCAGCGGCAACCTGGCTACCTCTACTTATAGTAAAACTTCCAGGAGATGCTCATTATTTTGGCGCTCAACAAAGCGGTGCGCCCATTTCAAGATCTGATGCATTTTTTAGAGGTATTCAAAGTTTAAAAAACCTTCCTCATGAATTTCCCAAATTCTTAGATGCTGCTGCCGATCATATGGTTCAACAACAACAAAACCCATCTGTTTCTGTTTCTCATGCTGAATTTAAAAAAGCAATCATAATGACTCTCTCTGTCTATGGAGCAATTTTTAGCGGTATTTATGGATATTATATGATTCAAGCATATAACAATGAAAAACTGCAAAATAATATTGCAAATCACTTGCAAACAAAATTAATTGGTATTGAAGCAGTTCTAGAGCATAGTAACTTTCTCCATCAACTGATACAACATAATGATAAAACTCAAAATCTTCTTAGAGAAGTTAATTTTTCATCACATTCTGAAGGAAAATTCAAACAACTTCTTGAAACCTTACATCATAATACCTTTAGAGGAGAAGCTTCATTCTTTTCACTAACAGGCCGCGTACTGGCAGCACATAGTATTATGAATGAAGTAAAAGAAGAATTTGCACCATTTGTTGAATTAATAGGTACCATTGATGCATATCTTTCTATAGCAAAACTTTGCAAAGAACATCAAAAAAACCCTGTTCATTACACCTTTGTAGAATTTGTTGAACAAGATACTCCATACGTTTATGCAAATAATTTCTGGAATCCTTTCATAGATCCTAACGTGGTTGTAGCAAATAGTATCGAACTTGGCACAGCAGAAAAACCGCATAATATTATTTTAACCGGACCGAATACTGGTGGTAAATCAACGGTCATTAAAGGCCTTTTGATCAATGTTCTTTTGGCACAAACATTTGGCATTGCTCCGGCCGATAATCTACGCATGACACCATTTGCCATAATCAACTGCTATTTAAATATTACTGATGATATTTCTGCTGGTACTTCCCTCTTTAAAGCAGAAGTTCTTCGAGCAAAAAAATTGATTGAAGGAATTCGTAGCTTACAAGCAGGACAATTCTGCTTTACCATTATGGATGAAGTATTTAGTGGTACTTCTCCTAAAGAAGGTGAAGAAGCCGCTTACAAGTTTGCAGAACAACTTGGCAACTATACCAATAGCATCTGTTCTATTGCTACGCATTTTCCATCTTTGACAAAACTTGAAGAACAGTCTGCATTCAAAAACTACCAAGTTACTGTTACAAAAAATACAGATGGTTCCTGGCGCAGACCATTCAAATTGCAAGAAGGAGCATCTTCTCTTAATATTGCTCTTGATCTTCTGCAAGAAGAAGGAATTTTTACAGCATAAATAAATAGCTGATCTTAACAAAAAAAGCCGCACAGTTTGTGCGGCTTTTTTATGTTCTTTCTTTAAACACGTCTTTTAATATATCCCTGCCGTAACTCTTCTTGATAAAAAATATAAAGTCCCATGCTGACAATTGCTGAAGCAATAAAGAAATGCCAGGTAACCGTTTCGCCTAAAAAGATAACACCAAACAATGCTGCAAATAGTGATGTCGTAAACCCTGCAAAAGAAAGAAATGTTGCGGTATATTCTTTTAATAAATAGCCATATAAGTTATAAAAAATACCATTACATACAATAATAATTAATGCTGTCAGCGCTAAGAATGGCCACCATTCACTTACTATATGTATTGACCAGGTTTCGGTAACATAAGAAGTGCCCAACGCTAATAAGCCGCCACCAAGCATACCAACCCCATTAATAAAAAGTGGGGAATAGGAGCCACTATGCATCAACTTGCGCATAGAAATCCACCCAATACATGATGAAACAATAGAACCTAATAAAACAATTTCTGGCCATGAAACACCTAAAATTTCGCCCCATGCTGCCTCTTGTGGCGCTTGTTGAGTGATCATAGGAATAAATCCTAAAAAACCGATAATCATACCCACCAGTTTTTTTGCCGTCATTACCTCACCAAACATGAAAAAAGAAAGAATGGCGGTAATAAATGGTGACAAATTAAAAAAGAATGAAGATTTAAACGAAGTCATAAATTGTAATGACCATATATCAAAAACATAGGCACAATAAATATGAAATATAATAATATTAAAAAATAACCAACAATCGGCCTTTTTAATACTATACGATTTTTTATCATACAGCTTTAATATCCCAAAAAGCACAGCAGCGGCCCATACCATACGAACCCCAACAAAAAAGATCGGTGGGCTATAAGCCAATATAGCTTTTGAAATAGTAAAACTACTGGCACATAACGCATAAAGAAATAAAATTGAAATCATACTAATCCTTTTAGAATAAAATATTATTTTGACGCAACTCCTCTTGATAAAATATATACATCCCCGATGAAATTAAAAGCATTGAAATAATCATAGCATAAGAAATTTTCTCACCCAGAAATAAGTATCCCAAAATGCCCGTAAAAACTGGTAGTAATAAACCGGCAAAAGAAAGTATCGTTAATGAATAGTAAGAGAATAATGATGAAATCCAGCTCCCTGCAAAAAAAGCACCTATAATTAATAAACCCAAAAAGCCAAAAGCGCGCCATGGCTCATAAAGCACTCCTATAGGCTCAGTTTTAAGTGCTACGGCAAGCATAAAAAAACCACCTGCTAGCCAAGCTAGACTATCCATCTGAACGTAAGAAACATGGTGTTCTCTCATTAAAATTCTTTGATAAACCCAACCATAACATTCTGAAGCAATCCCAACCAATAATGCAAGTTCAGGCCAAGAAATCTTACCAAAGGCAATAATAAGCTCTTCTGATGGCGAATCACTTACCAAAACCAGCACCACACCAGTAAAGCCCATACAAAGGCCCAACCATTTTTTTAAGGTAAGCAGTTCATCAAAATAGTAATATGAATACAACGCCATAATAAAAAGTGAACTTGAATATATAAGCGTCACCTTCGTCGTAGTAACATATTGCAAAGCCCATGACTCACAACTATAAACAACAATGGTGCTAAATAGAACGACCCTGGCAAACATAAAAGCCATTTTTCTATTTTTAAATACAGGTATAAGTTTCTTATTTCTTGCAGAAAACAATAATCCAGCGCTCAAAAATCCTGAGCCCAAGCAACGAAAGGCAGCTATATAAAAAGGTGGAAAAAAGTGCAAAAGAAACTTTGTAAGCGTAAAGGTACAGGCCAAAAATCCATTAGCAACTATTAAAGATAACATAGCAACCCCGATTGGTTATACTGTTTTTATGAGCATCAGTCTGGCAGGAACTATAGAATAATCAATAGAAATATAAAAGAAGCTTTAAACGCCTGCTAGCAAAGCTCTTATTAAAAAAATAACAAGAATATTTCACCTCTTGCCATATTTTATTATATACTAGAATATAATGAATATTAATAAGGATTTGCCATGATTGCTACCAAAAAATTGTTAACTATACTTTTCTTTATGGCGCTTGCCACAGCCTCATACGAAACAATCTCTTGCCAAGAAAATTATCAAATTATGCTCATTGAAGGTGCAAAAACAGGAAACATACCAACCGTAACCCATGCCCTTGAACAGGGTGCAAAAATAAATCAGTTTGATCAACACGGCAACAATGCACTGATCTATGCTACAAGCAATGGACATGGGCCAATGGCAATCCTTTTACTTGCTCATGGCGCACATGCTAATGATGCTGGCAATCACGGACTTACTCCGTTAATGCATGCTGCCTTTAAAAATAGCCTGGCTTCGGCAGAAAAGCTTTTAGAACATGGCGCAAACCCCTATGCTACTAATAATCAGGGCTTTACTGCTTTTAATATCGCAGAAACAACGAAAAGCAAAAAAATCCTAGCATTACTAAAAAAAATTAATAAAGAACGAAACGAAGCTCTTAAAATTCAGCAACAACTTTTTGCAAAATATCCAGAATTAGACGAACTCGATTAAAAATGAAAAAGAGGCCGAACAATGTCGACCTCTTTTTTTGATGAACAGAAAAAATTTATTTTCCGCCGCATCCGCAAGAAGAACATCCGCAGTTGCAGAAGAAAGTGTGCATAACCCACATAACTAGACCAGCTGCACCAGCTAGACCAAAAATATAAGCTATTGGCATTGCAAATTGATGTAAAAAGCCCATGTCGAATAAATTATGCCCCATTGCTGTCAAGCCAATGTTAAAAGCAGCTAGTGAAGTAAGAAAGCAGATCGCGTGACCCACAAAGCATTTCATGCCATGACCCATCATAGACATCTCCTTAGTTGCAAAAAAATGTGTCTTTAATCCACATAGCTAGGCCAACTGCACCAGCTAAACCAAAAATATATGCTATTGGCATCGCAAATTGATGTAAAAAACCCATATCGAATAAATTGTAACCCATTGCAGTCAGGCCAACATTAAGAGCAGCTAGTGAAGTAAGAAAGCATACTACATGCCCTACAAAGTCTTTCTTGTCATTACCCATCATAGACATCTCCTTTTTTTTGAAACAAAAATCACCATACTCTTTTTGAACATACAAAAAAACAATGATATTGCAACTGCTTATATTTATTTTTTTTTACCCTGTTTATCCTGTTTATCATGTACACCATTCTTATCACACTCCTAAAAAACAAGTAAAGAATTTTGTGTATATTTTTTTCAACAGTTTATCAAGCACTCTTGCATCAATCGGTCTGTTCAAATTTTTTAGCAATATCAAAGTCTGGAAACTCTAAGAAATAACTCCCTAAGTTCATAGTCAATGAAAGAACTTCTTTTAAAAGAACTGTTATTTCATCATGTACTTTTTTATTAATTTCCATACGCGCAAGATGCCCTTGCTTTTTCAAAAATTCTTGCACAGCTTTACTTTTGACCGGAAAATAGGGGTCTACGCCTAATTGCAGTAATAATACATAATCATCTAAGAATGCGTCATAATTTTGTTTACCCAAAGGCTCACGTAGTACGGTTGAGGCATTACGCGCAGCTTTCCACTGTCTTTTTTCATGCTCAGAAGCTTCGTTTGGCTCAACCCTTTTCTTTTCATACGCATTTTCTATTTCCTTAGTACTTGCCCATAATGGCAAGCCGAGCGATTTATATGCCTCATGCGGCTTGAATACTGAATCTTTAAACTCTTTTTCATATTCTTGAACCTGTGCATCAAACAACGTAGGAAAACCTTCTTTATAGCGCTTTGATTTACTCACCAAATGGCCCGGATAATTTTGTAGCATTGTATAGATATTCAGCAATCGTTCACGATCACCCTTCTTGTAATGCATCATTATATCTTCAAGCATTTTTTTACGAACGTTTTCCGATGTTTTCTTATCGTTCAAAATTTTTATTGCTCGCTCAAAGAGAGGAGAAACATTCTGTATAGTTTTTTTAATTACTGCAAGTTCTTGGCGCTCTTTGTTATTCGTTGTTTGTTCACTTGTTGCAAAAAGTTTTTTAAGCTGCATACTTAACGAATCTTCTGGTCTAATTGTGCTATACCATGCAACACTCAAAACATCAACCTGCTCTATATAATTAAGTATAATATTTTTAAATTTCGCAAGCACAGGATATTCATTGTTTTTATGCTTCTTCAATCCGTCTTCTAAAATAAAATAAAGCGCATATAAAAAAAAGCGCAACGTTTTTAATTCTTGCAGCGCGAAGGCAGGATCTTTCTTTTGCTCAAGCATACGTTGCTCTGCTGCAATGGATAATTTTTTTTGCAACTCTTGCATAAGACCTTGAATAACGGAAGGGTCATGCGCAATTGCTTGCTTGAGTGGTTCTACAAAAAGTTCATTAAAATCGAGGTCGTTCTCTTTATAATGAGCCTGACCATTCTTGTGCTCTAAGGAATCCCTTTTTAATGCTCCCTCCACCAATTCATATCGTCTTAAAAGTTCTTCATTTTCCATCATCTGCTGGGACATCCGCTGTTTTTCTGCTTGCGATAAACGAGCCGTCAGTGTGCGTTTTCTTTCTACTAACTCTTTAAGAACAGTTTCTTCATCTTTGTGCTTTTTTAACCATTCGGTAAGATCGGTATCAAGCATATTATTATCAGCAGCCTGGCACCATAATACGCTTAAAACAATACAGATAATAATGAATCGTGTCATAAAAACTTCCTCTCTTATCTATTTTTATCAACTATTTTTTTCACCATACCGATGCACTACCAAAAAAATCAAGAGTTCATTTGCAGTTTTGGCCAGGAGCGGTATACTAAAAAGCTCTTATTATGGCCCTTTTTGGAAAGATTTTTTATGACAATACAAGCCGGCCTTGTAGGCCTCCCAAACGTTGGCAAATCAACCCTCTTTAATGCTCTTACTAAATCACAGGTACCAGCAGAAAATTACCCTTTTTGTACTATTGACCCTCATGTTGCTATAACCGCTGTTCCTGATGAACGTATTGAAAAGCTTCAAAAAATATATGGTAGTCAAAAACTTATTCCTGCTACGGTACAGTTTGTAGACATTGCAGGGCTCATTAAGGGTGCTGCTTCAGGTGAAGGGCTTGGCAATAAATTTTTAGGTCATATTCGAGAAGTTGATTTAATTTTGCATGTTGTTCGCTGCTTTGAAGATCCTGACATCATTCTTTCTGGCGAATCAATAGATCCATTGGGTGATTATGACATTATTGTTTCTGAACTTATGCTTAAAGATCTTGAAAGCCTTGAAAAAAGAATTGAAAAAATTAATCATTTACTCAAGGGCGCTAAAGGAAAACCAGCAGAGCTCAAACTGCTCAATGATGAACTTGCATTAATACAAAATCTTCAAAAAGCAATCGATGCACAAGATGCAACTACTGTGCAAAATCTGATAAAAAATTCTTCTGTTGCCACCGTTCCCCTTTTATCGGCAAAAAATTTTATTATTATTGCCAATATTGCTGAATCTGAAGTTGAAGGTGATGCGTATAAACAAAATCAGTATTATCAAGCATTACTGAACCATTTTGGTGCAGATAAAGTTATTCCTATTTGCGCGCGGTTAGAAATGGAACTTTCCCAGTTAACCGATAACGAAGCGCAGGAAGCTATGGGAATTTTTGGGCTTAAAGAACGTGGTTTAAATACTATTATTCGCAGCACCTATCACAATCTTGGCCTTATTACTTTCTTTACCTGTGGCCCACGAGAAATTCACGCTTGGCCAATTAAAAAGGGTATGCCAATTCGTAAAGCTTCTGGTGAAATTCATTCAGATCTAGAACGCGGTTTTATTTGCGCTGACGTATTTAACTGCAAAAACCTTTTTGAACTTGGCACCGAAAATGCCGTCAAAGCAGCTGGTAAATTACGCACCGAAGGGCAGGATTATCTCGTTCAGGATGGCGATATTATTCACGTTAAATTTAATGTGTAATTCATCATCCAGATTATATAATTAAGGTAGCAAGCAAATGCAACCCAGACAGCGTAAGGTACGAGCAAATAGGCAACTGAGCGTGAAAGAGGCCAGATAAAAGCAATCAACAGCAGTACAGATATTTCTAGTGCTAGCGCATCAACTAAAGCCAAGCCAATATTTTGTTGGACAAAAAAAATATACGTCCACAAAACATTCAAAAGTGCGTTAACAAAAAATACGGCCATAATTTTTGAATGGGACCGTGCAAAACTAAAGCCATTCCAAACAATAACTGCTGCTGCCGTAGTTAAAGAAAAAATTATTGTCCATACGATTCCAAAAAACCAAGCAGGTGGCACAAACCAAGGCACCTGCAAAGTTTGATACCAGGTCATCCCTTGAGCAGTAAAATGTCGCCCAAGCGTTGAAACTAGTATCGCAATGCTTGGAATAATAAAATAGTTTGGTTTAAAATTCACGTAACACATCCTTTCAATTTGACGGTTAACATAAAAACCAAATTCTACTTTTTGTAGCATAAAAAAGAAGTCCTGCAGATTACAATAGTTTAAACACACGGTTTAAAAAATTTCAGCGGTTCTGGTAAATATTTTTTTATCAGGCCATCATAATAATGATGAATAGATGCATAATCAATAATATCGTCAACCTTTGAATACAGATCACATTGGTTAAAAAGCTTTAAATAACCAAGCATAGTAATATCATGTTCATTGGCTAAATCTAGATAGCCATATTGATGATGAAAAGGATAAAATGAATGATAGCGAATTATATAAAGTGCTTCATCGGGCAGCTTTGTATTACTTGCTTTGAGCACATGATACAAATATTCATCATGGCCCCATGAAAAATAAACGTTATCAAAACCACAATGCTTTTGATATATCGACGGTTTTGCAAAATCAGGGTTTTCTTTAAAAAAATCATAATAAATACAAGCAGGACTAAAAGGATGCCCTACCGGAAATGTATCACCCACAATTGCCCATGTTGGTTCATCAAAATAATAAAGCACTTTGCCAATATCATGAATAAGCCCTACAAGATGAAACCAGTCACAATCTGGTAAAAGCTTTCTGCACACTTCAGCAGTCTGGAAATTATGAATACTATTGGCAAACTCAACATCAGGATCTGAAGGATCTACAAAAGATTGAAGCAAGGCAAATGCTTCTTGCACACTTAAAGAAAGATAATCTGGTGAATGAACAAAACGCTCGTGTTGTTTTTTGACATATTCAACCGTTTGCTGCGTATGGCTAGACCAATAATGTTGATACACTTTATGTGCTGGATCTTGCGGATAGATACGCAACTCTTGCTGTTGAGCACCAAGCACAAAATGAACAGAAAAGAGCAGAGCTATTTTTTTCATAAAATCCCCTTTTTAAATAGGTTATCTACATTCAGCATATACCAATTTAATAAGCGTTACTATAATGAAAAAAATAGTCAAAAATTATTTAGTTAATTATTTTTATATTGCTCTAATTTTTGTATAAAAGAATCGTTATCTTGATAACCATTATTCTTAAAAAATATAATTAATTTTTCTACTTGATCAAATGATAATGATAATTTTTCTGCCTGCTTTTTTATAACCTTAAACATATCAAACGGCAAGAAATCATTATGCAGTAAAGAGTTTTCGCAATATTCACGAATGCAGCACAAAGAAACTAGTGATGCTGGCTTAAGCTCTCTTTTAAAGTTAAATGTAACATCGATAATACCTTCAACTGCCCGCTGAATAGTTTCAACTTCTTTTTCTCCACTATTCCGTACAACTAAGTCTACATCAGCGCCATAAACTAATTGCAATGCTACTCCCTCTACATAACCTCTATCAATAGCCAAAAGCTTTGAATATTGATCCTTATTTACTTTATTGAGATCAGTATGTCCAAGATATTTCATAGACATTTTTATTTTAGATTTGTAAGCAAAAAAATAAAGCGGGGTAACTCCACTATTATTCAGACTATTCACATCAGCGCCCTCTTCAAGAAAAAGCTTAGATAGAGCTACATTACCATAAAAAGCTGCCCAGTGAAGTGGTATCGACTCCTCCTCATTTTTTTCGTTTACATCAGCACCTCGTGCTATAAGAGATTGGCAGGCTTTTAGATCACCCCGTTCAACCAGATCAAAAAGTGATTGATTTTCTAGTTTTGACTTCTTAAAGAAAAGACCTTGCTCTTCTGAACCAATGCACATTGTTACTGCACTCAACATCAAGATTAAAAATATGTTGTTTAATGTTTTCATACAATACGCTTTTTATAAGCAGCTATTCTTATATTGATGCAGTTTTTGCATAAAAGCTGGATTACTTTGTTTGTAGCCGTTATCGGCAAACAAGGTAGTTAATTTTTCTACTTGATCAAATGATACTGATAATTTTTCTGCCTCATCTTTTATTACCTTAAACATATCACGCGGCAAATACTCTTTATCCAGTAAAGAATCTGTACAATATTCGCGTATACAACACAAAGAAACTAGTGATGCTGGTTTTAATGGTTGTATAATTTTATTCGTCATTATATCTTCCACCAATTCCTTGAGCATAGTAATAGTTTCTTCTTCATCTTCCTTGGTCAGCACTGTTATATCAGCTCCATGAGCTAAAAGCAATGAAGCCATACCCTTACTTGCTTTATTAAGTGGCGCCCATCCTGCTAAATCTTTTACATGAGGATCACTGCCCTGCTTGAGAAGGAAAGCTGCAACGCTAAGCTGATCGCGGCGAACAGCAGCATGAAGTGCCGTTTCTCCGTCTCTATCCGTACGATCTATGTCAGCACCATAGGCAAGAAGCAACCTAATAAGAGCAGTATCCGTTGCAAAAAAAAGTGGCGTCATGTTGTGACAAGCTTTTTTATTAACACGGGCCCCTTTTTCAAGAAGTAATGCTGCAATCTCTCTATTATCATTTTCAACAGCATAATGAAGCGGCGCCTTGCATTCAGCATCTGATGCATTGAGCTCAGCTTTATAAGCAATAAGCAACTTTGCTATAGCTAAATAACCATACATAGCAGCCCAATGAAGAGGCCTTCTTTTGAAAACAGTATCCTCTTGATCTGGGTTTTCTTTTTTTTTATTAAGGAGAAATTCTACATAAGGAATCTGATTCTCTTCTACCGCTTGCATAAGAGACTTTTGCTCTATTTTTGATTTTTTTAATGCTTTTTTAGACTCCATCCCAAAGCTGGCGCCAACCCAACTTAAAATAAAAAACATCATGCCTAATTTTTTCATAATAATCCCCGTATAATGCCTTTACTATTTTTATATGGCTCTAACTTTGCATAAAAGAACACTACTTGTCTACTCTATTTTACAAAAAAAAGCGACGAGCATTCCTGCTCATCGCTTATAAAACAATTCTTTAAGAATATTTTTTGATTATACTAGCAAACGCTTCTTCGTTTTTATAGGCAAATCTTTTTATACTGTTCTAGTTTTTGCCTAAAAACTGGGTTACTTTGTTCGTAGCTGTTATCGGCAAAAAAGGCAATTAAATCTTCTACTTGCTTGCGCGATAGTGATAGCTTTTCTGCTTCTTCTTTAAGTAAGCAAAAAAGATCCCATGGCAAATAATCTTCATGAGCCAATGAATTTTCATCATCCTCACGTGCCATACAAAGCTGCATTAATACAGACTTATCAATCCCTTTATAAAATTTAAACGTACCATCAATAATACCTTCAACCGCTTGTTGGATAATGGCTTTTTGTTGTTGGTCAACATCCTCAACATCTGGTATATCCGAACCGTGGGTTAGCAATAGCGCTGTCATTTCTACTTGATCATTCCCAGCAGCCCACCGGAGAGGCGTCCATCCATACTTATTCACTTGGTTTACGTCAGAATTTTGTTCAATAAGCACCTGACACACTTGCGCATGACCATTCTCAGCAGCTACAAAAAGCGGTGTAAAGCCTTCATAATCCTCTTTGTTTACATCAGCACCTTGTGCAATAAGGAGTTGACATATATCAACTCGGCCATCACAGGAAGCCCAATAAAGTGGCGTCTGGTGATTAACATCTTCTGCATTTACATCAACACCTTGAGTGATGAGATTCTTACAAGCCTCTAGATCCCCATCATCAATCGCATCAAAAAGTGTTTTGCTTTCTACTTTTGATTTCTTCAAAGGACCTTGCTCATCTGGCTCCATGCCAAAGCTCATTCCTGCTGCACTCAGCATCAGGATTAAAAATATACTGTTTAATGTCTTCATTGGTTTCTCCATTATTTAATACTATTTTTGTATTCTTTTAATTTCTGCATAAAATCTGGTTCTTTTTGTTCGTAGCCATTGCTCTTAAAAAAATTAAAAAGTCTTTCTACGTGCTTGCATGTAAGGGCCGATATTAATTCTTCTGCCTTTTCCTTAATTTCATTCTTGAACATATCAAGCGGCAAATAATCATTATGAAGTAAAGAATCTGTGCAATATTCACGTATGCAGCACAAGGTAAGTAATGATTTTGGCGCAAGTTTACTTTTAGATTTACCATCAATAATATCTTCAACTACTTGTTTTAATGTACTTATCGCCTGTCCGCTCAGCTCGCTTAAATCTGCATTATGAGCTACAAGCAATGCTACTATCTCTTTTAACCTTCCTTTAGCAGCATAATAAAGGGGAGAGAATCCGAGATCATCTAGTTGGTTTACATGAGCTCCATTTTGCAAAAGATCTTGAACCTGCTTAACATCATTTTTCTTTACTGCCTCAATTAATGATTCTGGCTCCATGCCAAAGCTCGTTCCTGCTACACTCAGCATCAGGATTAAAAATATACTGTTTAATGTCTTCATTGGTTTCTCCATTATTTAATACTATTTTTGTATTCTTTTAATTTCTGCATAAAAGGGTGGTTATCCAAATAGTGACAATTTTTGAAAAAGATAATTAAATCTTCTACTTGCTTGGGCGATAGCGATAATGGCACAGGTTGAATAACATACAAAAAATCATCATAACTAAAAGAATCTTGATACAATAATGATTTTTCATCATCCTCACGCGCCATGCACAGCAATGCTAATGTAGACACATCAATCTCTTGCTTAAAGGTGCCATCAATAATGCCTTCAACTGCTTTTTGCAAAGTAGCAATATCTTTTTGTTCTTTATTGAATTGTGCATCCACTACATCAGAACCATGAGCTAACAGTAACACGGTTATCTCTACATTTTCTCGACAGGCAGCAAAATAAAGTATCGAATTGTTACAACAATCCGATTCATTTACCTTAGCCCCATGCTTTAAAAGCAACTTAGATACTTCTACATGACGATTGTAAACAGCAAAGCAAAGTGGTGTCCATCCACCATTATCCGCTTGGTTTACATCAGCACCCCGTGCAATAAACAATTTACACAGTTCTACATTACCATCCTGAGCAGCCAAATGAAGCGGCATAACTCCAAAATCACCGACTTGGTTTACATCAGCTCCTTTTTGCAAAAGATCTTGAACCTGCTTAACATCATTTTTCTTTACTGCCTCAATTAATGATTCTGGCTCCATGCCAAAGCTCATTCCTGCTGCACTCAGCATCAGGATTAAAAATATACTGTTTAATGTCTTCATTGGTTTCTCCATTATTTAATACTATTTTTGTATTCTTTTAATTTCTGCATAAAAACTGGGTCGCTTTGTTCGTAATCACATTCTTTGAAAAAGGCAGTTAAAGCTTTTATTTGCTCAAGCGATAGTGATAACTTTGGCTCTACTTTTTGTTCTTTAAGCAAGCTAAAAAGATCCCATGGCAAATAGTCTTCATGAGCCAATGAATTTTCATCATCCTCACGCGCCATACAAAGCAGCATTAATACAGACTTATCAATCTCTTTATAAAATTTAAACGTGCCATCAATAATGCCTTCAACTGCTTGTTGGATAGTCTCAACCTCTTGGCTTTCGTCGATGTCCTCGACATTTGGGATATGCGCGCCATGTGCTAACAGTAACGCTACTATATCCACCTGACCATGCACAGCAGCCCCTTGAAGCGGCGTATAATCACCATTATTCGCTTGGTTTACATCAGCACCATGTGCAAGAAGCAACCTGCAAAGTTCTCTATTATCATTACAAACAGCCAGATAAAGCAATGTAAAACCAGTATCATCTGCTTGGTTTACATCAGCTCCTTTTTGCAAAAGCTCTTGAACCTGCTTAACGTCGTTTTTCTTTACTGCCGAAATTAATGATTCTGGCTCCATACCAGAGGCACTCACCATAGTAAAAACCAGGGCCAGGGCCAACATTACACAGTTATATGATTTTTTCATAAAACACTCCATTTACCTTAAAATCGCTTATTTATTACTCTTATCGTAACATTTATTTTATATTTGTCAATAACCATTGCGGGGGCGGCCAGGTTCAAACACCTTAGCCCAGGTTAAAATACCCTCGTATACCAGGGGAATAATGGAGATACCAATTCTTTTATTTTTATGCTATAGTAACCTATATGTTAAAGGCTCCCTAGACCTAGGTTACTTTCTTGCAGGGCTGCTATTTTTTACGTGGAGATGCATTTTATGAAAAGAAAAAAAGGATTTTTTTCTATCTCTGCCGTGGCTAAGATGTTTTCAGTACACCAGCAGACGGTTCGTTTATACGAAAAAGAGGGTCTTATTACCCCCAAGCGCTCTGATGGCAATACGCGTCTTTTTTCTGAAGAAGATGTTGATAGATTAGAGCAAATAATCTATCTTACGCATGAACTTGGCATCAACCTTGCGGGCGTAGAATTGGTACTCAAGCTCCAAAAGCAGATTAAAAAGCTCCAAAAAGAAATTAATAGCGCCTTTGAATCAAGTAAAAAAGAGCTGGAAGCAGAAAGTGAACTGTTCAAAACTCATGCTAAAAAAAGTGCTCAGCGTCTGATGATACTCAAGAAACATGAGAAACCTGCCGAAGAACAAAAAAGTTCGGAGCATCACCAGACAGAGCAGCAACTTCCCCTGAATCTTGACGAGTGGGAAATAGAGTATGAACAATAAGGTTTCTTAACATTTTTATCAAAAATATTTAAAATAGCTCTTCATCAATTTTAGAGTAATTAGGGAATTAAGATATTTGGTTCTCTTAAAATCAAGGATTTATGTATGAATCAAAATTCTTTTGGCATCGAAAATCAGTGCGAACTCTCCTACGAACTTCTTTATCTCCTTAAGTGGCTCTTTGAACATGATGAGGCACTTCTAAAAAAAATCGTTGTACAGGCCCTTGATAATGGATTACGCCAAGAATTAGCGCAGCGTGATCGCCAACTACATACTGAACAAGCAGAATCAATTCAAAACAGTATCGTTGATTTTTTAGATTTACTTGATGATTTACTGCATGAAGCTATGAATGAAACAAGCATAAAGCAAGCGTTAGAAAAAAGCCTCATGCCTTCCATTAATAAAATTGATTATAATGTATGCGACAGAGCAACTGTTGAATGCAGCCTTGAAAAAACAAGCCACCACTTAGAACATGAACCTCAGGCAAATGCTAAAGAATTTTTATTCAAGGAGATATTAAAGCGATGGAAGCCACTCAAAAAGAAAATGCACTGTTAATACTATTTTTTATTTTTGGTAGCTTCTCCTGCTCTGCAGCAGAAAATCAACTTGATGTCGCTCACTCTTTACTTCGGCTCATTTTACTTGAACAGTGCAAACTTCTTGATAATCTTCAGCTCCTTGGAACAAATACTATTGCTAAAGAGTGCGAAGAATCTCTCATCAAGCTCAAATGCGAATGCAATCAGTTGAACAATAAAGCATTGATTAATCTTTCCACCATACAAAAGAAACTCAAGGTGTACAGTTTTGATAGCCTTTGGAAAAAAGCAATTGAAAAAGCACGTAAAGCTCTTTCAGCATACACCGCGCATAATGGAAAAGAGCAACAACTTTTTTTTAAAATACTCAGCGCAAAAGGAACTATTGATCATGAAATATTTTTAGAAAAAGAAAGGAAAACGCAGACTGTTAAGCCAAGTAAAGAAGAACAGGATTAATTAAAAAATCCTAGCTCCTCCAATGCCTCTCGTAATTCAAACAAAGGAAGGCCAATAATAGTACTGTACGATCCTTGTATAGTTTTTAAAAATTGAGCACCAAAACCTTCAATCGTAATACCCCCGCTCATGTCTTTATACTGCGGCACTGCCGTTACATATTTTTCTATCCATGCATCAGGCATATCAAATTCATACAAAGCAGAAACTGTTCGGACTATACTTTTTTCTGTGTGCCAAGCACCAGTGCGCCATACTTTCTTTTCAAGACAAAAGGCTGTTGCCACAACGCCCGTACCATTCAACGCTTTAATAGATGCAATCGCTTCTTGCTTTGTCATTGGTTTTCCGTGTACAACACCCTTACTATCCTGTCCCATAGTGTCAGCTGTTAACACAAATGCATGCTCACCCTCTTTCTGCGCTGGTGGCATGGTAACATGTGCCATCTTTTGCACAGCAATAGCTTCTACCAACTGCAAAAAAGGTTTTGTGCGATCTGCTAATGATTCATTATACGACTGATCAACTACATGAAAAGGTATTTGCGCTTGCATAAGTAATTTTTGACGAGAGCTTGAGGATGAGCCAAGTAAAAGAATTTTTTTCATAAGAAAATTTCCTTTATAAAAAAATAAACCTTAGCTTTTTACACTAAGGTTTTTAATTTCTGATTGAATGGCTGGGGCGGAAGGATTCGAACCTCCGATCACAGGACCAAAACCTGTTGCCTTACCACTTGGCCACGCCCCACTAAATTTTTTTATTTAACCGTTATTCTCTGATTGAACGCGTTCAAATTCTTCTATAATTTTTTGCTCTATTAAAGAACGCATGTCAGAATTTACCGGATGAGCAATATCTTTAAAGGACCCATCTTTGCGGCGACGTGAAGGCATTGAAACGAATAAACCTTTATTGCCTTCTATTACCTTCAAATCGGTAACTCTAAAATTATCGTCAAAGACTATCGATGCATATGCTTTGAGTCGCCCACTTTCCCTTGCTGGAAACACTTTTACTTCAGTTATCTTCATTTTTTGTAGTCCTTAGGGATATTTTTTTCCTACTTCCCCTGTTGGAGAACGCTTCTATTCAACAACAACTGAGTCCTAATTTAATAATAGAGACATGTTTTGTCAAATAAATTTATCACTTTATTTTACTTTTAATGCCCGCAAGCGCGCCGATCGTGAAGCAGGGTTTATAGCTATTTCTTGGTCAGAGGGCAAAACAGCCTTAGGGGTAAGGCTTTCAAACCCCTCTCCTGATTGCGCTTTATCCCTAAAAAACTGCTTTACCAGGCGATCTTCTAACGAATGAAAACTGATACAAACTAACCTTCCTTCAGGTTTTAAAGCGCGCAATGCTGCTGGCAAAAAAGCTATAATATTTTCAAGCTCACGATTAACATAAATACGCAAAGCCTGAAAAATTTTGGTAGCCGGATGAATCTTCTTGCCTCGTTTTGGACCACAGACCTTTTCAATCAGATCAACAAGCTGCTTGGTTGTTATTATGCGCTTTTTTTTACGCTCGGCACAAATCAAACGGGCTATTGCGCGCGACTTTGGCTCTTCTCCCAGCTCTTTGAAAATGGTAAGCAGTTCTTGCTCAGTTGCTTTATTGACCACATGTGCTGCCGTAGTTTTTTGATGCGCAGGAGACATGCGCATATCAAGGGGAGTATCGGTAGCAAATGAAAAACCTTCACGCTCGGTAAGCTGATACTGTGATGTACCAAAATCTGCCAAAATACCGTCAACGGTACCGATTCCTTCCTTCTTTAACTTCATATCTATCTGAGAAAAGTTGCTCCATATCAGCTTCAGATTATCAGGATAGTGCTCAAGGAGCGGGTCACCATTTTTTTCTAAGGCAACCAAATCCCAATCCATAGCAATCACGGTACAGGAAGGTTCTTTTTCCAAAATAGCCTTAGTGTGTCCACCACCACCAAATGTTGCATCAACGTACACCTTGCCTGGTTTTGGATCAAGATACGTTAGTACTTCTTGTACTAAAACAGGAATATGATACGGCTTTGCAAGCTCAGTTTTTTTATTCTTCAAAAAAATATACCTATGTTAATGCATCAACTAAATTTTTAAGCTGCATGCCAAGAGAACCTTTAACAAGAACCATGGATTCTTTTTTAAGCTCTTCTTGCAATTTCTCTTGTGCCTCTTTCCACGTTGGAACATGCTCAACTCTCGTACCCAATGGTAACGTCTTCTTTGTCCATTCTACCAAAGAACCAACTAAAATTATAGTGCGCACGGACGGTGTTTTACGCAAAAAACGACCAATTTGCCTATGCCAGAAAGGACTATTAGCACCAAGCTCAAGCATATCGCCAATAACAGCTATTTTTTGCGCTTTTGTTTTTATCTGTTCAAAAGCAAGGAGTGCTGCTTTCATACTTTCTGGATTTGCATTATAAGAATCATCTATCAGTTTACCAACCCCAAACTTTAAAGGATGCTGCACAAAACGTCCTTGTACTACCAGAGGCTTTTCAATTGCTTTTATAATAGTTTCTGCCGGTATCTGTAAATAATAACCTACCGCAGCCGTTGCCAATGCATTAAAAACAGCACCTGAATGATTCTTTTCTAATCTAATAGCATACTTATTGCCATACAACTTTAATATAAAGGAAACGCCTGCACTATCATTATTAACTTTACGTGCTTGTACTTGATTTGTTGTTTTCGTACCAAACTTAATAACAGGATGTTTATAAGCAACCTGAGCTAAGAGTGGTTGATCACCATTAATGATACCAATGCTATCTTCTTTAAAGAATTTAAAAAGATCACGTTTTTCTATAGCAATATCGTTAATAGAACCAAGCCCTTCCATATGAGAATGACCAATAAAGGTAATGACACCTGCCGTTGGTTGTACTAATTCTGCCAACTGAGCCATTTGCCCACGACGACCTATGCCCAATTCAAATACAGCAATGTCATGGTCTGATGTCATTCTTAGAATATTCAGCGAAGCCCCTAACAAGGTATTTTGATTACCTTGAGAAATCAATGCACGCATGCCATGTTCTTGTAACAAAACACCAATCATTTCCTTGGTTGTTGTTTTACCTACAGAACCAGTAACTCCTATAACTGGATAAGCAAATTGCTTGCGCCATGTACGAGCCATATCGATAACTGCTTGCCTTGGATCTGCAACAAGCATGATGCATTTATTCTTCACTAATGCTTGATCAATTTTTTTTAAACGATCTTTTTGATCATGCGCCATTAAAATTCCTGCTGCATTTTTCTGCAAGGCTTCTTCTATAAAATCATGCCCATCAACAAGATTGCCTTTTATCGCAACAAATAGTTCACCAGATTGCAATGAACGCGAATCTATAGAAAAAGAAATAGCTTGAGGAAAATTTTCATATAAAAAAGAAATATCTGAAATCGTTTTTTGGATAAAATCCTTATGTAATCGCATAAAAAAGCTCCGCCTTTTTCAATAAAAAAATAACATTAAAAAATTCACTATTTTAGAGGAAAAAATGTCCTTTTTTTGTACATTTGTCAAGTATAAAAACTATTTTTCATAAAAGTCTACAACCCTCTCGCGTCAATCAAGTATACTTTTATATATGAATAGCTAGGGATTATTCATATCTATTAAAAAAAGGGATGGGATGAAAAAAATAATACTAAGTTACCTTAGTTTTTCTACAGTATTCTGCTTTGCCGGCGGCTGTGGTTCAACGTCAGAAAAAGATTACTATGACAAGTTCCTTCAAGCATGCAGCAACAATAATGTAGAACAAGTAAAAAACACATTAGAAAAATTAGAAGAAAAAAGTCTTCCGCTCAGTTTGCTCGGGCAAACTGAAGAAAACTCTCCCCTGCATAGGGCAACGCAAGAAAATCCTCATGTTTTAGAGTATTTACTTAATTACCAACAGTTTAAATTTAATCCCAACACCAAAACCTCAGAAAAAAAAGAAACACCTTTACATATTGCCTGCTTATTTGGCTATAAAAAAGCAACACAACTTCTTTTAGAGCATAATGCAGACGTGAACGCCTTAACAGAAAATAAATCAACACCGCTGCATTATCTTATGAGTAATCACGGCACACCAGAAATTGCTGCTCTCCTTCTTGAACATGGCGCTTCATGCAACCTTCTTGATAGTTACCAACAAACACCTTTAAGTATGGCTGCCGATAAAAAACAGAATCATTTAATTGAACTTTTTTTAACAACACCAGCACACAATAAAAATCATAGCATACTATCACCGTCAATGCCTACAAAACTTTCTCCTGATAATCTCATAAAACTCTTGACAGAACAACCTGTTCTCTTTGCTGCTAATGTAACGATATATCCTCTTGGTCAACTTGTTGCTGCTATTAAAGGGTTACGTACCATAAAAAATACCCAAATTGATAGAGACAATTTAGAAGATCAAGCCAAAAGAATATTAGAGAAGTACCTTCTTGATTATGCTAATGAATGCATTAAAACAAAATGTGGCTATCTTGAAAATAGGCCCGACTTATTAATTCTTGGTAACTTTCAAGAACGCAAAAAGCTGATAGAAAAACAGATGAAAAAACTTTTTGAGGAAAATTAGTGAAAAAACACTTCTTCTTCTTACTTCTTATAAGTTTTTTCTGTTTTCCTGGAGGAAAACCAAACAAAAGCAAGAAACCAAAAAATCAACTATTTGCTGCATGCAGAGCAAACAATAAAGAATATGTGCAAGAACTTCTTGCACAAAATTCCACGCCACTTGCTTGGCCCTACACATCTTTAGTTCATGAAGCTGCCGCCACCAAGACTGATGATCCTCATATACTCAATCTTCTTATTGAAAAAGAGTGCAATCCCAACCTTCCCTTAGATCTTAATGGCGAAACTCCTCTGCACTGGGCTAGTAGGTTTGGTAATATAAAAATTGTTACTGCTCTTTTAAAACATAATGCTTCTATCGATGCCCTGACCGTTGATAAAAAAACACCGCTCCATGAAGCTCTTCTTCAGAATCCATCAGAGAAAATTGTTTCATTATTTCTTAACCACGGCGCTTCAAACAATCTACTTGATCATGCACACAGAACACCTTTAAGTATCGCAATAGATAAATCTGAATTTCAGATCGTAAGACTTTTACTGGTAAACCCGCCTGAAAAATATAAACGAAAAGAAGAACTGGATAATTCAAAAAAACGCATCAAAACATTTTTAGCACTATGTCTTGAAAAATACTTAAATATTCCCAACGATATAAAATTTCATATACTCTCTTTTATGCCGGAAGAAATCTATTCACCTGCAATGCTGGTAGCCCTTTTAGAAAATAATACAAGCTTTCTTCATGTTCCCCTGAATAAATATTATCCACTTTCATACTTTGTTGCGGCATTAAAAAAATTGCAGCATCCTTACCTACAAGAATATGGACCAAAAATGTTGAAAGATTATATACTTACTTGCGCCAATACACTCTGCACAACGCCTTACACATTATATGGAAATCGTGAAGACAATGTATATCTACAATGGTGCGTAGATCCACAGAATGACAGCGCACGCAGCTACCTTATTGATGAACATATTAAAAATTTACTTAAGACCGAATAACTTTCCTTGTTTTTCCGCCCATGCTTGGTAAAATCATTCCTTGTGCTTCCAGCATATCAATAATGCGTGCCGATCTATTAAAGCCTATTCTAAATCTACGCTGTAAAGAAGAAATAGAAATCTCATCAACGGTATTTAAATACTGCAAAACCTCTTGATACAACTGCTCGTCAGCTTCAGGCAATTGGCCTTCTTTTTTTTCTTTCAGCTCACCAATATCAAGATAGCACACTTTTTGCATACCGCGCACGTGATCAGCAACCTGTTCAATTTCTTGATCTGAAACATAGGCGCCGTGAGCGCGCACTAAACGTGATGCACTATCCAAGTAAAGCATATCTCCTTTACCAAGTAGTTTATCGGCGCCAACCGTATCTAAAATAGTACGGGAATCAATCTTTGTTGCAATTTTGAATGAAATTCTACTAGGAAAGTTTGCTTTAATAATACCAGTAATGACATCAACGGAAGGACGCTGTGTTGCAACAATTAAATGAATACCTGCAGCGCGTGCCATTTGCGCAATACGTGCAATTTTTTCTTCAATTTCTTTGCCAGCAACCATCATTAAATCTGAAAGCTCATCGATCATGACAACAATAAACGGCATGTGCTCAAGCCCTTCATCTGCTTGCGCTACTTTATTATAATCAAAAATATTACGCACACCGCATTCTGCCATAACTTCATAACGGGCTTCCATGGTCGTAATAACCCACTGCAATACCGGTGCTGCATCTTTTGGATGGGTCACAATAGGAAATAATAAATGAGGAATATCGCCATATGGTGCAAACTCTAAACGCTTTGGATCAATTAAAATAAGTTTTAAATCATCGGGCTTACAGCGACATAAAAGGCTCATTAAAATAACATTCATAGCAACTGATTTACCAGAACCGGTTGAACCGGCAATGAGTACGTGCGGCATTGCTGTTAAATCTACAATCATAGTATTGCCTGTCGTATCAACACCAAGGACTAACGGCAAGCGCCCTGCAAAATTAACAAACTCTTTTGAGTGCACAATTGTTGAAAATAAAACATCAGAGCGCACTTTATTGGCAACCTCAAAACCAACAACTGAAGTTCCTGGAATTGGTGCAATAATACGAATGCTGGTTGCTTGTAATGCGAGTGCTAAATCATCTTCTAACGCAATAATTTTACTAATTTTTGAATCAATATGCGGTTGATATTCAAATAACGTAATTACCGGCCCTGCTTTTATGCCGACCACGGTTCCTTGAATACCAAAACGCGCAAGCTTTTCTTCTAATATTTTTGCCATTGCTTCATGTTCTTGACGAACACTTGGATCACCAAAGCGTTTTGCATCTTGCTTAAAAAGATCCAAAGGTGGTAACTGATAGGGGATTTCACGAGAATTTTTTACTACCTGTTTTACTGGTTCTTTCTTTACCGGCTCAGTATAATCATACTCAAAGGTATAGAGCTTTTCATCTTCTTGAGGATTCATTGTTGTATGTTGCATATCTTGATCAAACTGCATCAATGATTTCTGGTTAAACGTTCCCCAAATAGGATCTTCTACTACGTCAGATACTTCTTGTTGAACAATCTGCTGAAAATCAAGTGAACTTCCTTTATACTTTTTTTCTACATAATGGCTATTCAAAAGATTATACGCATGCGTGAGCAAAAAAGCACAGGGGCGCCATACAGCTGCTACAACAATATATACAGCATTAAAAAAAGGTTTTACCACGAAATCATAGCTTAGAGCAAAACGTGCATAATAGATTATTTTTGAAACTACTATCGATAACGATAAACGAGAAAGAATTATAAGCGTAATAAAGAGTGCAACATGTAAAAACAACGCCGCTACAAGCGTATCTGTTACGCCAACAAGTTGCTTGTATAAAAATGATCCTATCTGGCCACCTGCAGGAAAGCTGTGCGGCACAATAGCTGTTTTATACGATGCCCCCACCATAGAGCAGATAAAAATGCCACACACGGCAGCAATAAGACGATCCCACTCTTCTTTCCATTCGTCACACAAAAAAACATAAGAGATAAAAAAGAAAAAAGGTATAAGCAGAAGAGCTGCAGAACCAAAAAGAAAAAATAACAATGCTGCAGCATTTGCACCTATTGAGCCTAAAACATTTTTAATAACCTGGCTTCCCGAACGGGCAAAAAACCATGAAGGATCATCAGGATGAAACGAAAATAGTGCGCAGGCAACAACGAGAGAAAAACTAAATAAACATAGCGACGCTATAACTTTTTTGAGCATAGCTTTTGAATATACTACCTTCATCCCTCACCCTTCTTTAATCAGAGAAATAATGCAACCAGAACAAGCGCTGCCGTATACCAAGCAAAAAGCCACAACCTTTCTGCTCGAGCAATTTTTTCAACATAATAAAAACAAAAATAGGCAACACTACTCCCTATTAGCATAATAAACAGGAACGGTAAGTTCAATAAAACAGTTCCTTGAAGCTGATAAACCTTATAAACTCCTAATAAAAATGCTGCACAATTTATGGGCCATGATATTAAAAATGAAAGCTCAAATGCTCTTTGTGCAGAAAACCCTAACCAACGTGCAGCAACAAAGGTACTACCAAAACGTGAAATGCCGGGAAGCAGCGCCAATCCTTGTACAAGCCCAAGAAGCCATGCATTATAAATAGAATAGGAAACCGCCTTCTTTTTTTGAGGTACAAAGCGTAAAGAAAAAAGCAAACAGGTTGTTATAAAGAATCCGTATGGCAAAAACTGTTTGGGTATAAGTAAGGTATCAAACAACAGCCAAAAGAAAACCGTTATCAACTCCGTAATAAACCCTGCAATACAAAGCTTAATAACGGTAGGCCATGTTCTGCGTATATGCCGCGCTATAAAAAACCAACGAGGGAAAAAGTATACTGCTAGCGTAAGCGCTATAGCCCCATGGGAAAGATAATCAATAACGGTAAGCATTGTTTTTGAAAAGGTGTAACCGTACCTACTTAAAAACTCTGTCAGCAATATTATATTACCCGAGCTACTGATGGGAAAACATTCAAGAATAATGGAGAGGAATAAAAGTAATAAAAGCATGTATAGCCTTACCTATTTATATTAGCAGCAATCCGTTCTTCAAGAATATCACACAACTCAAAAATTTTTTTCTTAGATAAAAAGGGAGAAGGTATTCTAATTTTTTTTATGCTGCCATCATAGTCAGAATGCTCAATTATTAACGTATACGTACCCTGCACTTTAGCAATCTCCATACCTTTAATATGCGTTAAGGGAAGGCGTATTCTTTTTTTCAGAAAAAAGCGACCGCTTGAAAACAGTCGAAAATAAGGATATTCAATATGCGTTGAGGTAACCGTAATTTTTTCCCTATAGAACATAACGCATACTATAAAAATAATTAAAAACGCTAGCAAAAGAATTATGCCCAAGGATATCAGAAAAATCGTATGCCCTCGTACCGAAAGCATAATGGTTGGCAACCCTCTTATAAAAACTATCTCAAGGGCTCTTGTATTACTATAAGCCTCATAAAAGGAAAATACTCCTAAAAAAGCACAAAATAGGCAAGCAAAAAGAAACCAGCCAATTTTATAGGTAAAAGTCACGGTATTATTATCTTTATTCATGCTAGAAACCTTGCAAAACAAGCAATGTAAGCTGATTATTCATTTTTTTACCATATAGTATATACTTAATTATATAAAAGATTAGGGTAAAAGTTTCTTTTTTAATGAAAGATTTAGCATATTAAATATATTTTTATTTCTATTAGAGATAAAGCCTTATTTAGGTATCTATATATCAAGAAAAAAATAAATACTGAGGACACTTTTTTATGAAAAAACATGCGAATACATCTTTTACCCATTGCCTCATAATAACCCTTAAGCCATTCCTTTACCTATTCGAGTTCATACTCACCATCGCAACACGAATAAAAGTAGAAATTTTATTACTTCTGGGTACTAATGCGACAAGAAAAAATCAAGAATTTATTAATGCAGCAAAATATAACCATGTCGCCATCTTGAAAAGATTACGTGCCCATGGTGTTGATAGTAATACCAGCAATAAAGATGGCAACACGGCGTTAATAATTGCCGCTGCTTATGGGCACATAAAAACTATAGAATTTCTTATAAACAATGGCGCTGAGGTAAACCAGGTCAATAACTATGGACGCTCCGCATTAATACTTGCAGCTTTTAATAACCATAAGGAGTGTGCTCAACGTTTATTACAAGCACATGCTTCTCTTGCTACCGCTGATAATGACGGCAACACTGCATTAATGGCTGCTGCGGCTAATGGATGCAAAAACGCTACAGAACTACTCATACAGCATGGCGCCAATATCAATACTACCAATAAGTTTGGGTATACGGCTCTCATTTTTGCTGCTGCACAAGGTGATAAAGAAAGTGTACAGATGTTGCTTGAACATGGCGCTCAGGTAAATGCCACCACCAAGCATGGCTATACTGCTTTAATGGATGCTGCTTATTGGGGTGATAAAGATATTGTTGCATTATTGCTCAAGCATGGCGCTAACGTTAATGCAATCAATACCAATTGCCACACCGCCTTAACGCTTGCTACGCACCAAGGCCATGAAGAAATTGTTGCTATGCTTTTAAAGCATGGCGCAGATAGTTCTATAAAAAACAATACGAGCAAAACAGTAAAAGATTCAACATCCCAGCTGTTAGAAGACAATTTTGAATATTCTGAGTAAAGGTGCCCATGGAAACAACTAAGCAATTATTTGAAGCGGTAGAAAAAAATGACACCAGAAAAGTAAAAGAGTTATTGAAAAAAAATGCCCACGTGAATGCAACCGATGAACATGGCGGCACAGCATTAATGGCTGCAGCTGGAAAAGGATATACGAGCATTGTAAAAACTCTTTTGTCGCATGGCGCTCAGGTTAATACACACGGTGTTTTTGGTCTCACTGCTTTAATGTTAGCTTCTGCCAAAGGTGCTAAAAAAACAGTAGAACTTTTAATTAATCATGGTGCTGATGTTAATAGTTCTGCTGATTGTGGAGAAACAGCCTTAATGGAAGCCGCCGTAAGAGGAAAATATGCTGTTTGCACCGTGCTTCTTGAACATAATGCTGACATAAATGCTCAAGATCACGAAGGTAATTCTGCTTTAATGAAAATAGCTCTTGAAAGTCATAAAGATTATATGCGCATCGTTCTTGATGCTCTGGATGATATTGATGATTGGAGTGAGGCTACTCGAAAAAAAATGAATATAATTCAGATATCTGACAATGAACGACACATACCTGAGGATGCAATAATCAAAGCACAAGCAAACCGTGCTGCTGCGCATAAAAAAATTGTAAAATTATTTTTAAAACATGGCGCCAATATAGCAATAAAAAATAATGAAAAAGAAGAAGCTTTAGATCTTGCTCATGACAATGCTCTTAAAAAACTTCTTTTAGAAGCTACAAAGTCAGATACTCCCATAAAACAACTAGGATATTTTAAAGCGGCAGACCCAAATGACGAAAATGAGTTGATAGCTCATGATGCTGATGTTAATATCCCTTATGATGATTCTGATGGGTGGACTCGCTTGCTTGCCGCTGCCAGTGGGGGCACCAAAAACGAAGTAGAGTTTTTAATTAATCATGGTGCTGATGTTAATATGCCTAGTAATTTTGGCATTACACCGTTAATGGAAGCAGCTGTAAAAGGAAAATATGCTGTTTGCACCGTGCTTCTTGAACATAATGCTGACATAAATGCTAGAGATCGCAACGGTAATTCTGCTTTAATGAAAATAGCCCTTGAAAGTCAGAATTATTTTACGCGAATCATGCTTGATGCTCTGGATGATATTCGAGATTGGAGTGAGGCTACTCAAAAAAAAATGAATATAGTTCAATCTAGCAATGAAAGCCTCATTCCTTGGGATGCAATGATCAAAGCGCAAGCTAACCGTGCTGCTGCGCATAAAAAAATTGTAAAATTATTTTTAAAACATGGCGCCGATATAGCAATAAAAAATAATGACGGTAAAACTGCTTTAGACCTTGCCCATGACAATGCTCTTAAAAAACTTCTTTTAGAAGCTCAAGCAAATAAAGGCTCTCATGAAAAACACTAAACAATTATTTAAAGCACTAGAAGAACGTAATCTTGAAAAAGTAAAAGAATTAATAACACAGGGCGTTGATTTAGATCAGCGCGATAAAGAAGGCAATACGCCCTTAATACTTGCTTCATACTGGGGCAATAAAGAAATGGTAGAGCTTCTAATAACACATGGCAGCTCGGTCAATAGCACTAACCATTATGGCGATACTGCTTTAATGAAAGCTGCTGATCAAGACCAAGCCGATATTGTAAAAATTCTCCTAAAAAATGGTGCTACAGTAAATGTTGTTAATGAAGATAACAATACAGCTCTCATAAAAGCTGCATCATGGGCTCACAAAAAAGTTGTAGCATTATTATTAAAGCATGGCGCCGATATAAATGCAGCTAATAAATATAATGAAACTGCTTTAATGTGTGCTAGTAAACGTGGAAATCAGGGCATTATAAATCTACTCCTAGAGCATGGAGCTCAACTTCATGCAACCGATAAAGAAGGTCTTACACCTTTAATGCTGGCGCAAGGCAATAAAAAGGCTACAGAATTACTCTTAAAAAAAGGCGCTTCTAGTACAGGCTATAAATTACTTGATGCGGTACGTGAAGGATATAAAGATATTGCAGAACAGCTTCTTAAAACTGGCGCATCTCCTAATCAAAAAAATAAAGATGGTAATCCTGCTTTAATAATTGCAACAAAACAAAATAATACAGAAATGGCAGCATTACTCTTAAAAAATGGCGCTACCATCAATGCTAAAGATGAAAATGGCACTACTGCCTTACTATTAGCAGTCCAACAAAATAATAAAGAACTTGTAGAGCTTCTTATAAAAAGTGGTGCCAATATAAATTTTGTAGATGAAAATAAAAATACTGCTTTAATGTATGCTGCACAGTATGATTATGCAACTATTGTAGAATTACTCATAAAAAATAAAGCTACCATAGATACTAAAGACCAAACTGGCCAAACAGCCTTAATGATTGCAGCAGCTAACGGCTCTCTACAAACTGTTACTTTATTACTACATCAGGATGCGTCTCTCGATGCTGATAATTATGGCAACACAGCCTTAATGAAAGCAGCAAATGCAGGGCATCAAGCTATTGTAGCATTGCTCTTAAAAAATAATACTCACTTGGATAAAACTAATGAAGGTGACTGCTCTGCTTTACGCCATGCAGCCATTATGAACAATAAAAATATTGTAGAGTTATTGTTAAAAAGCGGCGCCACACTCCCTAAAACATTGATTGCTTCTTTATTTCATTCTTCAAACATTTATAGTTTATTGAGCACAAAATATAATATTGATACTGCTTATATAACAGCAAAAGATACAAAGCTTATTAAAAAAGCTTACGAAGATAAAATTGCTCTTATTGAATTATTATTAAGCCATGGAGCGACCATAAATGCTCCTGACAATGAAGGCAACACTGCTCTCATAAATCTTATATGTTGGGTTTGGCCAGCTTCTTGGTGCCCTAAAGCTTATAAAGAACTGCTAGAATTCTTACTCAGAAATGGCGCCGATGTTAATGCTTCCAATAAAGATGGCACTACTGCTCTTTTAGAGGCTGCTTATAAAGGTGATGCTGATGCAGTGGCATTATTATTAAAACATGGTGCGAATGTACATACTACTGATGCATCTGGCAATACAGCTTTGATAAATGTTCTGTATAATCCCGTAAAAAAAATTGTTGATTTACTTTTAAAACATGGTGCCGATATAACAATAAAAAATAAGGATTTTCATGAGAATGCCTAAACCACTTTTTCAGGCGCTCTATAAAAATAATATTGAAAAAGTAAAAGAACTTATTGCTACTGGTGCCGATTGCAATGCAAAAGAGGATGGTCAAACAGCATTGACGTTAGCAATCTTGCGAAATTCTCAAGAACTTGTGAACCTCTTATTGCAAGCTGGCGCTGATGTAAATTTAGCCAGAAAAGAAGACTTTTATACGCCACTTATGGTTGCCGTAATCATGAAGAACAGTGATCTTGTAGCAACACTTCTTGCACATAAAGCTCAGGTTGATGTGCACAGTCCCGTTGATGGCATGACCCCGCTCAGATTGGCTATCAAGCGGGGCTTTAAAGATATTGCAGAGCTTTTGTTACATGCAAGCAATGATCTTGATAATCAACAAAAATATACTGCTCTATGCCTTGAGGCGCATCGCCACAACCGTCATGCTATGGTAGATTTGCTGAGTGCCAAAACAAATATTGACCCAACGCTCAAAGAAAAACTAAAAGAAAAACCTACACAAGCCTTGTTTCAAGCAATAAAAGAAAATAATAAAGAAAAAGTGCAAGAAGCACTCTTACAAGGTGCTGATATAGAACACAGAAATGAAAAAGGTAATACTCCGTTGCTAGAAGCCTATCACCATTATCAAGATACTATCATAAAACTTTTACTACAGCATGGAGCCGATACTCAGGAAATTAAAGAATCAATAGCCGTTTACTACACTAATATATTTGAATCATTTTGTTGCTATAGAGCTTTTAACCCCGTTGAAAATATAATAAAAGGATTAACAAGCTATGGCATTGACGCCATAAATGAACCTGGTTGCGACAATGCCACCGTTCTTATGGAAGCATCAAATGCCGGTGAGACCAAATTGGTAAAACTTTTAATAGAACATGGCGCGCAGGTAAACCTTGTTGATAAGTATGGCAACACTGCTCTTATGAGGGCTGCAGATACCGGACACCTTGAAATTGTACAGTACTTACTCGAGCATGGCGCTGAAATAGATCACGTTGATGAATATGGTAATTCTGCACTACGAAAAGCAGCCAGAAACGGCCACACTCAGGTAGTAAAACTGCTTCTAGATCACGGCGCAGATATTAACCAAAGAAATAGTTATGGTGGCACGCTTTTAATGGCTGCTTCCTATAGTGGCCATGCTGACATAGTCAAAATTTTGTTAGAACGTGGCGCAGATATACATCTTACTGACAATGCTCATGAAACCGCTTTAGATAAAGCCGCACAACGCAAAAAAGTTGAGGTGATAAAAGTATTAGTAGAACATGGCGCACCGATAACATCATCACTTTCTCTTGATGTGGCAACATTCTTCAAGAATATCAAGCGTGGCAACTTAGTAGAGATAGAATTAGCGTTATTCCTTAATAAAGACGCACACATTAACGCTACTAATAATCAAGGAAATACTGCTTTACATATGACACTAGAGGCAGAAGGACATGCTGTGGTTATCAAGCTATTCCTTGATCATGGAGCTGATATTAATCTCTGCAATAATGAAGGTTATTCAGTAATAATGCTTGCAGTGCAAAAACGCAGAAAAGATGTAGTAACACTTTTATTACAAGCTGGCGCTGATCTCTCTTTACAAAGCAAAGAAGGAAAAACAGCCCTTGATTATGCACAGCATGAGGAAATAAAAGCAATGATCTTGCAAGCTCAAAAAAAATTAGGATAACTTAACACATGGAAATAATCAGTGAATTATTTGATGCAATACTTACCAACAATATTGAAAAAGTAAAAGAATTATTACAAACCAAAAATAAATTATATGAAAATGAATTTTTGGATACCTATCTTGAAACACCTCTCATGCTGGCTTCCAGAAAAAAACATATAGAAGTTGTCAAACTACTTTTAGAGAATGGTGCCAATGCTGCAAATGAACATGGCAAAACCGCGTTAACAAATGCCATCTTCTGGGGACATAAAGAAATAGTAAAATTGTTATTAGAAAATGGTGCATTGATAGATGATAATGACATGTTCGTACCAATAACACTCCAAGAAAAAGATGTTTTGGAGGTTTGTTTAAAAAATTGCACTACTCATGCTAAGAACAAAGCATTATGGTCATCTGTACTATTAGACTATAAAGATGGCGCAGAGCTTTCTTTAAAGCATGGTGCAGATATAAATGCTCTACATGAAGATGTTAAAAATGGCGATACCCCTTTTATAGCTGCAGTCAGATGTCGACGCATAAATATTATAGAGTTATTAATTCAATATGGCGCTGATCAGTCAATAAAAAATAATAAAGGTAAAACAGCATTAGATCTTGCAAAAACTAAAAAAATAAAAAATATTCTTTTAAAACAAAAAGATGGTGACGCATGACAACTATCAATGAACTATGCAAAGCCATACAAGAAAATAATCTTGAAAAAGTAAAACAGTTGCTCGCTCAAGGAATTAATATTGACTTATACAGCGATAGTGAAGAAAATCCTATTTGGGTTGCAGTAGAAAATGGCTCCTTAAAGATAGTAAAGCTCCTTCTTGAAAATGCTCTTTTTGAAAATCACCTAAATAAACAAAAAATTGCTTTTAGTGCTTTGTGGCATGTAACTACCAAAGAACATTGCTCAATAATAAAATTTTTGCTAGAAGATACTGCTCTTGATCTAAAAAATCATCCCGATTATTACAGAAAACTTAACGATGCTCTTAAATATGCAGCTTCAGTTGATCGTTTTGATATTTTCAAACTTTTTATAGAATACCGAGCTCCTGTAACGGGAATAGATTCTAAGCTTATAAATAATTATATTTATCGTAGTGGTATGCTGAATAACAAGTTCATCACCTTGGAACAAATAGTTAAGTATCATGTTGGCGTAAATCAAACCAATGAAAAAGGTATTACTCTTTTAATGGCAGCAGCAGCCCATGGGCGTATTGCATTCATGAAAGAACTCTTAGAGCATTGCGCTGACGTTACTATGGTTGATAATCACAGCGACACTGCACTCATTATTGCTGCTTTTCATGGCCAAGAAGAAGCGGTAAAACTTTTAATAGAACATGGTGCGCCGATAAACAGCGCTGACAATGAAGGCGATACCGCTCTCATCCATGCTGCTCATGGAGGTCATAAAAAGATAGTAGAACTCCTTATTGCCAACGGGGCTCATACTAATCATGCCAATAGAGATGGCAATACTGCCCTTTTTTACGCTATAAAAATTGGGCATAAAAATATAGTAAAATTTCTCATTGCTCATGGTGCCGATGTAAACCAGGAAAATAAATTAGGAGCTACACCATTAATACGGGCAGCTGTTGGCGGCCATTATCAAATAGTACAAATTCTTATTCAGAACAATGCGCAAATTAATGCTCAAATGGATGGTAATACTGCTTTAATGTTTGCATCAATGCACAACAGAAAAAAAACTATACGTCTTTTGGGGGAAAATGATGCTTACATTCGTGCCTTTGAACGTAAATATGTTTTTTCGGACGCAAGAGCTATAAGACACGAAACCGACGGTGACAAACTAAAAAAAATTTTCCTGCGCAGACGCTTTTCTACATTAAAATCAGTTTTTGATCGTAGTCATTATGCTAATTGGTTTTATTGATTAACCATTTCTAAAACTTGTTTAAGATACAACTGTTTAATAAAATAATCTATCAGTGCGGGATCATAATCTTCTGGCAGCTCAGAGCGCTCTGCTGCCTGCTCTACTTTAGCCAACAGATCTTCAACTTCTTGAGTAACCAGTTTAAAATCTACGTTGCCCTGTTTTATGGCAAGCAGATGCTCTCGTTCTGGACGCGGAAATGTTATAGTATGGTGAGTAAAAAATTCTAGCGCCTGATTGCCAATGCGCACAGCATGAGATAATGCTTTCCAATCTGCACCATCATTACGCGTTGCCTCCATTGCACGATTACCGTAGGCATCAATAATGTTTTGCACAATCAAGCGCGCGTTTTTCAATGTTGCATGAAAGGGAATTTTTTTACCACATACTTGAAAGTAATGCTCCTCATTTCCATCAGGTTGCGTCATGGATGCAAAGCTCAGATGTTCATTGCTCTCTACAGCTTTTTTTAAATCATCAATGATAGTTACTAATTTTGCGCACGTGCCATATTTTTTTTCCGCTTCAGATAAAAGCTCAAATGCCTTAGTAGCTTGCGCAAGCTTGGTGCCCTTTTGGCAATATTTATATGTTTGTTGTTTGCAATAACCAACAAATGCTGCTGCTTGTTTTGTTAATAACTTCATCCCTATTTGTTTTAGCTGTGACCACTCCGGCTCCAGGAGTTCAATAAGAGCATAGTCAGGCGCAAATAGCATTTCCAATGCAAATGATTGACCTTGTGCTACCGCCTGCAAAAATTTTACCGGACTATACAGTTCATAATCAACATCAGTTGACTTGTTTCTTGCACCTGGTTCTTTTTTGCTTCCTTTAACTAATACCGGCTCAACACGCTGCAGCAATATATCATCTGCCGAGGGAATATAAACACCTTTAATATCAACATCTGATTGTGGTGTTGCCGTACCAAAAAGGTGAGAACCGTATTTTATAGTAACAATAATTTTTTCAGGCATAGTACACGCTCTTTATTGTTTCAACATCGTTAAAATATCTTCATCACCTAAACAGTTTGCATAATACAAAGCATTTTTGCCTGCAAAAGTACCCAGCGTACTATCTGCCCCTGCTTTCAAAAGCAATTTTATTATCTGCTTATTTCTTTTTATTAAAGCACATAATAAAGGTGTTATTTGATTTTGACACATACTATTTACCTGAGCACCATGCTTGAGCAAGAGTTCTACAATTCCTGCATGACCACAAAATGCCGCTGCTGCCAAAGCAGTCCCACGATACTCACCAGGTTTATTTACATCGGCTCCGTGTGCAAGTAAAAGCTCCACAAGTTCCTTATGCCCAGCTTGTGATGCTGCAATTAAGGCTGTTTGGCCATCACGCTCAGAAGCATTGACATCCATTCCCGCTTGCAGCAAAAGCTTTACTATCGTGCTATATCCTCGCGCACAAGGCCATATTAAAAGTTCTGCAGGAAGCTTTTCTTGCATCTCTTTACATTCAACAAGCAATGCCACAACTTTTTGGCTATCATTATCTTGAATAGTTTTAAAAAGATCAATAATTTTAGAATATTTATCCATAGCTAAGCATTACTCTTCTTCCAGTTCTCTAAAACTTTTTTTACCAGCTGGTCCATGCCACATTTCGTGTATTGGGCTATCAGAAAAATACTTCGATGATGTTATATCAGTTAAAATAGAACTTGATATCTCTGAATCTTCATTACATGACATTGTACAAATTGAGCCAAAAAAGTTTACCACTTCAAATGAAGGTATATCTAAGATATCCAATTTTTGAGCAAGTATTTTCCAGTTTTCTAAATTATAAGATGGAGATTCATATTCTCTGTTTGGATAGCTTTGAAAAGTATTATAATCATTATATCTATAAAATCTTTCTTTTCCATCTAGACCAAAAAAGTATTGCTGGCTTTCCCAACCAGGGCCCACTTCTCGTGAAGGATAAAAATATGAAAAACGATTCCAATAACAGGAAACCGTTTCATGAGCACCCTGTACATCAAATCTACAAAATTCAACAAATTCACTATCAGCGATAATGTCATCCTCATCCCATGTTACATACTGTTTGATATGCACCTTATCGGCAAGTGCTGCCAATTGAGGAATATGGGCAAATCTCTTTTTTAGCTTTTTATAAAATCGCGTTGCTAGCAGCTCCAACTTTAAAGCATTGAGCGTAGTGTCTATAGATTCTGGTGTTTCATCCTGCAGGGTTTCAAAAAAAGATTTTTTTAGATTTTCTATATTCATGGAGCATCCTTTGAATTTATTGTTATCATAGAGCTGTATCAGAACAGGTTACGCCTACATGGCCAGCACTGATGCATAAAGAGTTATTATCTGGCCGCGAGAGCCACCAGCTCTCGTATGTCTTCTTAGTATACATGCAAAAGACCGTAATGGCCAACGAATCAGCAAACTCAAACTTAGTATCTAATGCATCATTTAAAACATGTATGGCAATCAATTCTTTGTCCTCAAATAATGCTAGCGATTTTTCAATTTTTTTATGACTATCCTCAGAACCACAAATAGGCTTACCCGCCTTATCATCTATGCGCCAGGCAGCTATTTCTATAGCCAAGTACCAATCAGAAAATTTTTCAATAACCTTCTGCCCACAGCGCTTCACTGGTTTTAAACGAAAACCGCCAAATTCCATGCTCACGATAGAACCGTGAACACGCCGTACATTGCGCGCAGGCAATCCAAGAAGTTCTTTGGTAAAATGAAGAATACGCTCTTTATTATTTTTATGCATTCAATAACGTTTCTATAATCTGATAGCCTTTATCATGTGCAATCATACGTGGTGTATGCCCCGTTTTATTTTTTATGTTTGGATTTGCATCACGCGAAAGAAGTTTTTTTACCATAGCCTCATCACCATAATAGGCAGCAAAGTGAAGTGCTGTCATACCATTTTTGTCCTGCAAATTTGGATCAGCACCAGCAACTAATGCTTCTCCGACAGCATCAAGGTTTCTTTGTGCTGCTGCAATTACTAATAAAAGATTGCCATCTTTTGTCTGCTCATTTACTTTGTAGCCATAAAAATGGGTTGGTCCTCTGCCATACCGTCCTCTTCTTGTATCATTTTTTTCTATTATTTCTAAAAGATCACTTAAGGTAAAATCTGTTAATGATCTTTTTATAAGCGGCGCGCTACACAATGCTACAACAATGAAGAAAGTTGTAAAACCATAAAACGTTGACCTACTCAACCATCCTTTATACCTGCCTATTTTATCGCAGAGATATAAAGAAACTATAAAGCCAATAAAATAGATAGTTACATACCGGATATCATTAGAGGCAAATCCTAATTGCATCAATAGGAAAATACTGGCAATGGCGCCTAGAGCTACATAGCAAAAATCTTTATAGGTTACCTTATTATTTTTTTTATTCATTCTAATAACTTCTCAATACGATAACGGCCTTTTTCATGGGCAAGCATAGAGGGTGTATAGCCGCGATTATCTTTGAGCTGTTTATTTGCACCATGAGCAATAAGTTCTTTTACTAAAGCCTCATCTCCATAATATGCCGCCATATGGAGCGCCGCCATACCATTTTTGTCTTGTATATTTGGATCAGCGCCAGCACTCAAGAGCTCTTTAACGGCATTCAAGTTCGCTTGTGCTGCTGCAATTACTAATAACAGAGAGCCATCTTCTGACTGCTCATTTACTTTATAATCAAAAAAATGACTGAGCCCTTTGCCAAACCTTCCTCCTCGTTGGTCATTTTTTGTAATGATTTCACGCAGATGCCACTGACTCAAAGAAGCTAATGACTTTTTTCGACGCGGGGGCAATAAAAATATTACGCAGCCTATGAAAATAAAAACTCCTAGAAAGATAAAAAAAGTTGACTTACGCCATGGAGTACCAAATTGTGCTCTCTGCCCAAGAGAGGTAAACAGTGCAAGAAAAACTGCCACCGTAACTAGAAATAAAATATCGGTATATGATATCATTTTTTATACTTTTTTAATTATACAACAACGCCCTCTATCTCTTGCAATAAGGCAACTATCTTTTCATTCTTACGCTTTTTAGCATAATCAAGCGCTGTTTTTCCTTCAGTATCTTGCAGTCTATAATCAGCACCTGATGCCAGGAGAAATTGTACGTATGAAACATCATCACCATACCATTGAGCGGCTCTATGTAATACCGCTTCACCGCGATCATCTTGCGCATTAACCACCGCGCCATGCTGTATCAGCACCTTGGCAGCATCTTTACAGGCAAATTTTAACGGAAAACCGCGATTGGGACAAGCGCCTGCTTGCAATAAATATTCAACTATTTCAAAATAGGAACTATTATCTTTAGACGCCGCATAACATAATGGCGTATCGCCATGATTATCGCTACCATTAATATCTGCACCATGCTCAACCAATACTTTTATACAAGAAAAATAATCTATAGCACTATTATAATCATGACTATTACACATAAGGTGGAGCGCCGTTCGCCCTCTATTATTTCTATGGTCCACCATAGCACCGTGCTTTAAAAGAAGCTTGATAGTCTTTTCATCCGTTGCACAATGTAAGGGTGTATCACCCGCTTTATTGGGGTTTGAAATCTTGGCACCATGCTGTAAAAGCAGCTTTATAAGCTTTCTGCGATCTCTTTTGGTTGCTGCAAACAATGGCGTTTCACTACCGGTATTAACACAGGCTTTGTGATGTAATAATCGTTGAATTATTGCACTATTATGTTCATGAACAGCGCATGCCGTATAAAGAGCAGTAACACCATCACTATCGAGCTCATCCAATGGTATCTTTTCTTGTACCAGAAAATCAATTACGGCACAAATTTGAGATGTATCGCTCTCATATTGACCCACGGTTGCAGCTACATGCAAAAGCGTTTGGCCGCGCTCATTACGCTCATTTTTTTGTGCACCATGAGCAAGCAAAAGTTTTATACTGTTTAAAGCAGCCCCACGCACAGCCTTAAACAGTGGGGTTTCACCATCAAGATCTTTTTTATGAACTGATATCTTTTTCTCAATAAAAAATTTAATTAACTGCCCATTTCCCATAAGAGCTGCTTTATGCAATGGTGTTTGTTTCTTTTTATCTTCGACATCTAACGATGCACCAAGCTGTACCAGCAATTGCGCACAAAGAAAACCTTTTTGGACGTCCGTACAAGCTGCTGCAAAATGCAACGGCGTTTTGCCAGAATCCTTTATAGCTTCATGATAATCACCGTCATAGTAAAAATTCTTTGCAAAATAAGAGTGTTTTTCAAGCTTTGCACTGTACGTATACAAAAGCTGCACCATTGCAACGTCACCATGCCCTGCAGCACTATGCAAAGGAGTTTCCTTTTCATAACCAAGCTCGATATCAGATTTTCCGCGGCAAGCATTTACATCAGCGCCATGCTCAAGCAAAAGTTTAGCTGCTTTAAGATTGCCATACATAACAGCAACCAATAAAGGATTTTTGCCATGTCTATTTTCGCACGCCAATGATGGCTTGTGGGCTAACAGCAAATTAAGCAATGAAAAATCATCACCCTCTAAAGCGCGGTCTAATGCAGCATGCAAAGAGGTATCGCCACCACAATCTCCTTTACGCATCTTAACATCACTGCGTGCACCACGCTTGAGTAGTGCTTCAATGGCAGAAAAATCTAATTCTTTTTGATGAACGGCCTCCCATAACTTATCATCAAGGGTTAGTTTAACTTCTTCCTGCGCTCTTATTTGAGTAAAAAAAAACAAGACCCCTACAAATAATTTTAATGCGCACCATGCGCTAAAAGTTTTTTTGTCCATGCTCCAAATAACTCCTCATAATCATCTAACATACTATTACAATATAACGGAGACGGCCTGCCTTTATTAACACCCGCTCCATGCGCAAGTAAACAATCAAAGAGAAGCGGATCAAAAAGAGTATGCATAACCGTGTTACATAATGGTGTACAGTTACTATTATCCAAAGCATTAATATCGGCACCATGTTGAATCAAAAATTCCACAAACTCTCGCTCTTCTTGCATAATTCTATAGTCGCTACTGCTTATTGTTTGCATCTGCTCTTTAGAAAAGTGGGATACTAGAATTATTTTGCCCTCTTGCTCAACATAACATCGGGGAGTTTCTGTTATCAGATGTAAAACTGTTTTGCCTTCATTATTTCTTGCATTAATATCAGCGCCATGATCCAACAGAAACTGCGCTCTTTTTATATCGCGCGTTACATGCAAGGGCGCATTCCCCCAAAAGTCCACGGTTGCGGTAACTGCCATACAGCCATCTTTTACTTTTTCTATACATTCATCGTCTAATTTTTCAGCGGGCGTCCGAAATCGTTCTATAACTTTGCTTTGGCCTCTTTTTGATTTTTTATAAAACGCATGACTTGGCATATTAAAACATACAACAACCATAATAAGTAAAAAATTCACCCAAACTCCTTTAATAAGAAGATTAAAACCTCAACCGGTTGAAGAAATTTCCCTATAGAGTAAACTTAATATGGTATGAAAAAAAATGCTAATAAAACAATCCAAGCTTTATTCAAGGCCATAAAAAAAAATAATACCCAAGAAGTAAAATTTCTTCTTGGCCAAGGACTTTCTGCGTATACAAGAAACCGTAGCGGAAAAAGTGCTTTTGCTTATGCAATAAAGTATGGAAATCTTGAAATTGAAGAGCTTCTAGAAGATTCGTTAGAAAAACCAGACCACTTTGATACAACACCGTTAATGTATGCCGTTCGGGGTAACAACACCGTTCTTGTAAAACAACTACTGCACGCAGGCGCTAACCCAAACGCCTCAACGTATTCAGGACATACCGCTTTAATGTTTGCAGGAAATAAAGACCCAGAAATAACTTCTTTATTGTTGCAGTATAATGCTCAGGTTAATGCAAAAACAGTTTTTGGCTGGACAGCCTTAATGGAAGCCGCTTATTATAATGATGCTGCCATGGTACAGCAACTACTCCAGGCTGGAGCAAAGGTTGCTCTAAAAAATCACCTTGGTAGAACTGCTCTTATTGATGCTCAGCAACGTGGGCATACAGAGATTGTTAAACTGCTTTTGGCGCATAGAGCAAAAAAAATTAAAACTCGCGTTTAAAAACAATATTCTCTGGATGTTCTTGGCAATAAAAAAGATAGATGTGTCCGACGCTTGTCCATTTATCCTCTTGTTCATAAGCGGCACTTATCTGAAACAGCAAATCCATAGTAGTATAACATGTGCGGCATGATGGAAATTTTTCAAGATCCATGCCAAAAGGCATGCCCAAATACTTAGTACCATCAGGGCATCCGAGCGAACAACCTACTTTGCATCCGTATAAAGAAGCGCTTTGGCCAAGTTCATTATAAAACAGTTCAACTTCTGTTTCATCAGAACTATCAGCAAGCTCAGCAAGGTTCTCGTAGGCATCGTCATCTAGTAGTTCTATATTTTTAAGTTGTTTTATTTTCGTAAACGTAATTCTACGAGGATTAGTTTCGTTTATATTTGATGAGGAAATCTCTTTCATTTTTGCAAGCGAAGGCGCAGCATATTTGCGCAAACAGTACAGCTTTTCATAGCGAGTGATAGTATTGTTAAAACAGTTTTTACATATAAAAAAAGTATATAAACAGTTTTTTTCAATTGTTTTAGGAACCTCTGCCAAATCAAGTTCTGACGTATTTACTTGAAAGATAAAAAAAAGTTCTTTAGTGCACAATCCACAAACCGGCCACGGCTCACCCTCGCTATAGGGTTTGCCACCGAATTTTGAAACAACACTTTGTTCAATAACAAGAGGATCTTGATCTTCATACTCTTCAGGAAGCTCACCATGAAAGCGAAAGGTAATATCTAGATAGGTCGACAAAAATTTTTTAAGTTCATCATCTGTTAGCATGTTAGACCTCGACATTCGTTATTTTCCGGATGCTCTGGACAGTAAAATATATATAATGCACCAGCATCACCCCATGAAAAGCCAGCTTCAGCTTGCAACTGAAACAATAAAGCCATGGGTTTACTACACATTAAACACTCAGGAGTATCCATGTCGTTAAAAAAATTAGGAACACCTAAATATTTAGTGGCGTCACCATCATCATTAAAATCCGTCATGTTAAGCAATTCTTCACCAATTTTTTGATAAAGATCTTCTTCTTGATCTGGACTCTCAGCAATCAGGTCAAGTACTAACGATGATGCTGCATCACAATCTTCGAGTCTCAAAAAAGATATGCTTTTAATTAAATCTATTTTACTAGGAATAATATTAGCCCCTCCTGCATAAAAATCCGCATAAAAATCCGACATTTCGGGTTGATGCATCTCCTGCGCTTTATCCAATGAAGGAGAATAATATTTTCTTAGACAATAGGTAGTATTCGGCTTATCATCAACACCCTTAAAACATTCCATAGGACATATAAAAAAAACATATAAACAATTATTTTCAACATTTTTACCAAAATTATCAAGACCAGTATTATTACATTGAAATATAAAAGAAAGTGGTTCTTTACATGAAGTACAGAGAGGCCATGACTCACCCTCACTATAGGGTTTGCCCCCAAATTTTGAAACCGTAGTTAGTTTTGCCATATCTTCTGATGGTTGAACATCAAACTTAAATGATTTCTCTATACAAGCTGAAAAAATTTCTTTTAGTTCATCCATACTAAAAGAGCAATATTTTGTATTAATTTTAAGAGTATCAGTATTCATAAATCCTCACAGTTTAAAAAATACTAAAAATTGTTATTAAACATATCAGTTAGCTTCTTTTTATATATTCTTTTTTTATAAGCATCATCCTCTTCTGGCAAAACTATTACCACTCGTGCATCAACATTCAGATAATGCACGCCATTGATAACCGTATAAAAATCTGCATGATGACAATGGCCATAAATATGAATCTTTGGCTTATAGCTATCAACAAGTTCAAATAATTCGGCATTACCAATCGATCGATTGCCTCTTTGATCAAAAACAGGAAGCGAAGGCGTTTCGTGCGTCATAAAAATATCAACTTCTTGCACAAGCATTTTCTGCGCCCATTGCATATAATTTTCATGCGGCATTTTGTGCGGATGCACTTTACTTGAAATGGTACCGTGAACACCACCCAAAGAACCTACCAACGTTTGTATTACTTTGCCATGTTCTAACGCTGCATACTTTTCTTGTTTATTCTTCAGCGCCACGTGCTTATTTTCAGGATCTGGCAAATCATGGTTTCCCTGTACAAAATAAAACTCTCGAGCTCGTTGTGCCAAAAATTCATAGGATGGCGTTGGGTTATCATCAGAGCCATAGATATTTTTACCTGCCATATCACCAGCCGTCAAAACAACAAACTGATCTAGATGTAAAAAGCTATCAAGCATTTCTACTACTAAAGGGGTGTGGCCATGCATATCACTCATAAGAAAAGTCGGATGCAAAAAAAGAGATGATTCAACCACGATAACTTTTTTTATATCATGGGGCTTGTAAGCAATACCTCTTTTATTTTTTGAGGGAGGAAAATGCCAAGAATATTCATGTATAATACGCATAATTTTTTATTTTCAGCTATTTTTGCAATAAATATTTTCTTTTAGAAATTAATAAAAAAATAACAATTTCGAGGGTCGACAAAATTATCACATAATTGTATACTTTATTGTATCGATAATTATTCATAAAACAAGCTCCTTAAGGATCTTTATGTCTAAAAAACAAGCGCTAACATCCCGTCTTTTTGATGCCATGGTGGATAATGATATACCTAAAGTACAATCAATTCTTGCTCAAGGGGTTGCTATAAACCAAGGGGAACGGGACCAAACTCCTTTAATGTATGCAGCTTATTGGGGCAAAACTGAAATAGTGAAGCTTCTTTTAGTGCATAATCCTGAGATTAATAAACAGGACGATTCTGGCTGCAACGCTTTACTTTTGGCATTAAAATCATTGTATAAGCAAGAGATCATAGAGATGCTTCTTGATGCAGGTGCTGACGTCAATATGCCGGATAAAGACGGCATGACCCCTTTTTTACAAGCTGCTTCTAGCTCTGATCTATCCCTGATTAAGCTCATGTTGAAAAAAGGTGCTCATGTGCACAGTCAAAGCAATGATGGCAAAACAGCTTTAATCTATGCAGTTTCTCGCACACTCTACAACCCTGAAGATCAGGAAAAACAGGCACAATGCATCAAGCTTTTCTTGCAGCATGGCGTAGCAATAAACCACCAAGACAACAAGGGAAAAAGCGCTTTTTTGACTGCCGTTGATTATGATAACCCAAAAGTAGTAGAAATTTTACTTGCTGCTGGCGCAGATGTTTCTCAAAAAAATGCTGAAGGAAAAACAGCACTCACACTGGCAAGCCTCTTTAATATGCATGAGATTGCAAAAATGTTAGTACAATATGGTGCTCCGCTTGAGACACTGTTGGATGCAGTTGTCGTCAATGATTGCACCAAAGCAAAAGAGATGCTTGCCAAAAAGAAAAAAATCTCTCAAGCCGTTTTGCAAGATTATATACACAAAGCGGTAAAAAATGGTTTTTTAGAAATGGCAACATTACTTATCAACCATACTCCCGATTGTCTTACTGATAAAATTTTTGCACAAAAAACGCTATGGATTGCCATTGATAATAATGATAGCGCTCTGGTGCAAAAACTTATTGCATTAGGAGTACCAGCAACCGTACAGGATGAATATAAAACAACGTCACTATTACATGCTCTTGCTGCAAATAGATACAACGAAAAAAATATTACTGATCTTATACATGTTTTGCTGAACGCTGGTGTGGATGTAAACAAACCAAACTATGAAGGATGGACTCCTTTAATGACCGCTGCTGAAAATGGCAATACTGAGCTTGTTACACTCCTCCTTGCACATGGCGCTACAGTTGATAAAAAAAATATGCATGCAAGTTCTCCTTTAATGCGTGCTGTTGGCAATGGCCATACCAACATAGCAAAAATTTTATTAGAAGCTGGTGCTGACATTAATCATAAAAATAGATATGGCGCTACGGCATTAATACTTGCTTCTGGCTCGCGGGGCTCAAAAGAGTTGGTAGAACTCCTACTTGAATATAAAGCCCTCGTTGATACAAAAGACAAAGAAGGTAAAAACGCTTTGTATTATGCTCAAGCAAATAATAAGCTCGATATCGTAGCTCTTTTAAAAAATCATACTACAGAGAGTTCTTTATAATGAATAAAAGAATCCTTGAAACAAAACAATTCTTCGATGCCATACAAGATGGTAACTATCAAATGGTAAACGATATGCTTGCGACTACTTCATTAGAAGAGAAAAATAAGGGTTTATTTTATGCTACCATAAAAGGAGATCTTGCTCTGGTAAAATTATTAGTAGAGCATGGTGCTCAAATAGCTGAATCTGAGAGTTTAGAGAAAGCGATAGAAAGCAATGATGAAGCTATTGCTGCATATTTGCTTTCTCAAGAAAAGATTGATCTTAATATCCCTGATCGTCACTTTTCACCATTAATGCGTGCTGTTTGTAAAAATAATGAAACCATGGCGCAGTTATTACTTGATCATAATGCTGACATAAATTATAAAAACAAAAACCAAAAAACTGCTCTTATGACTGCAGCAGGCTCATGCTGCTCACCCTATCGCGATAAAAAAGAATGCAATTATCAGGGCATCATAAAGTTACTCTTACGTGCTCAGCCAGCAATAAATATGGAAAATGAGGATGGAGAAACTGCTTTGCATTATGCTGTAGAGAATAGGTGCTTCAATACCGTAAAACTTCTATTAGAAGCTGGTGCTGATAGCTCTTTAAAAGATAAGTGCCAACAAACAGCACTTGATAAAATACAAAAACAGATTCATGATTTTGCACAAAGAAAAGAAAAATTTACTGAGATACATACTATGTTAAACTCAAAAGCTTCTACGAATAACCATGAATAACCAAGAATCTGCAGAAACAAAAAAGTTTTTAGATGCAATAAAACAAGGGCAGTATCAAATGCTCAAAGATATGCTTGAACAGCAAAGTATTTCTTTAGACGACAAAAATGAAGGTTTATTGGAAGCTGCAGAAAATGGCAATCTTGATATAGTACAATTATTGATAAAAAAAGGAGCACAAATTAATGAATCCCATATCTTGGAATATGCCGTAAAAAAAGAATTTGAGCATGTTGTAGAATTTTTGCTCACCCAAGAAGGTGTCGATGTTGATAATCCAGACAATGATAAATACTGGTCAAACTTAATGTTTGCTGCTTGGAATGGTAATCAAAAAATAGCACAATTATTGCTTGATCATGATGCTGATATACATCATGAAAATATCTTTGAACAAACCCCCTTGATATTTGCAGCACGAGAGTGCAAGCATAAAAAAAATAATTGTAATTATGACATCATGCAATCTCTCTTGCATCTTCTGCACAGTAACCTAGAAGAAATAAATAGGCAAGATTACTATGGGTATAGTGCCCTAGCTTATGCCATAGGACATGCCTGCACAAAAACAGTAAAACTCTTATTAGAGGCCGGAGCAGACCCTTTTCTAGAATATAGAGACGGCACAGCATTTGAACATACAAAAAAGGCGCTCCATTTTGTAGCAAAAGAACAGGAAAAATTAAATCAGATATATACTATGCTTGCAACGCATACCAAGGAACTATAATGAAAAATATCCCTTACACGCTCGTCAAAAACTTATTCGAAGCTCTTGAGAATAATAATCTTGAACTCGTAAAACAACTTCTTGATCAAGGCATTTCTTTGGAAATATTAAATAGCGATAATGAAACACCTCTCATTACTGCTGTACGATGCGGGCATAAAGAATTAGTTGAATTTTTAATTCATCGTGGCGCTTCCCTTAATAAACTGAGAGAGCCTCTTGATAAAAAACCAAGAGATCAAAAAACAGCTCTAATGCTTGCCTGTGAAAATAAGAGCGCTGATATTGCAGAGCTTCTTTTAAAAAACAATGCACCCGTAAATCAAACTAATGCTCGCGGGACAACAGCTCTTATGCTAGCAGCAGCACAAGCAAACGGTGAAGCTCTCATAAAACTCTTACTAGCTCATGGAGCATCTGTTAATAAAACTGATCTTAATGGTGCAACTGCTTTACATGAAGCAGCACAAGAAGGAAATACTCAGACACTTGAACTCCTTATAGAAGCCGGTGCAGAAATTGATGCTAAGGATTTGGAAGATTACACCGCTCTCCATCTTGCATGTGAGAAAGGACATAATGACGCCGCAGCGCTCCTAGTAGCCAAAGGCGCTGACGTTCATGTACGTAGCTACCGAAGAACAACGCCTCTTATAGATGCTGCAAAACATCATGATACAACTATTCTCAGGCACCTGCTTGAGGCTGGAGCAGAGGTCAATGCCAATGAAGATGAAAGGTGCGAAACACCGTTAACGGTAGCGGTGACACAAAACAATATTGAAGCGGTAAAAATTCTACTTGAATATGGCGCTTTGGTGAATTACCCATCAAGAAGTAGCTATACACTTCTTATGCGAGCAGCAGAATCAATAAATGTCCAAACAGATATCATAGAATTACTTTTGCAAGCTGGTGCTGATATAAACAAACAAGAAACTTGGGATGGCAGAACTCCTCTTATGATAGCTGCTGCAAATGGAGCACTTGATACCGTAAAAATCCTGTTAAAACACAAAGCCGATATTCATATAGAAGATTATAACGGCAAAACAGCATTGCATTATGCTGTTGAAAGTAGACTTGAAGATATGGTAACTATGTTGCTTGATGCAGGAAGTGCAATAAATCATCAGGATAATAAGGGCATTACCCCTTGGATACTGGCAGCAAACCACAATTTCTCTGCTCTTTTAAAACTATTACTTACAAAAAATGCACAAATCAGTCTTAAAACCTATAATGGCGAAAGTGCTCTTTTTACTCCCTGCATTAATGGCGCTATAGAAACGGTTAAACTTTTATTGGCTGCTGGTGCAGATCTTAATACTATTAGCAAAGATGGCATTCACTGTCTTTTATTAGCAGCAAAAAATAATTACCTTGACCTTGTGCAACTTTTGGTGGAGCAAGGTGCCAACATTTTTGAATCTGACAAAAGTAACAACACCGCTCTTGTTTATGCCAGCACAAATAATAATACTGCCATGGTAAATTTTTTACTAAATGCAGATACATCATCAAAAAAAGAAGCGCAGCTGGTACAAAAAGCATTTATACGTGCTATTGAAAGAAATCATGCAGAAATCGTTAAACTTCTTACCCCTTATGTGGATCTTAATCTAGTTAATCATGATGACCCTTATTGTGATTCCTATGGCTATCAGTGGGACAAAACTGCTTTAATGATCTCCATTGAAAAAGGTTTTGAAATTACAAAAATTCTGGTAGAAGCTGGCTGTAACCTTGACATACAACATGCTAGAACGAAAGAAACGGCTCTTATTCTAGCAGTAAAATCTGGTCGCCTGCCGAGTGTAAAACTTCTTATAAAAGCCGGCGCATCAGTAAATATTCAGGATAGCTATGGCTGCACTGCGCTTATGTATGCAGCAGAAAGCAACCGTATAGAAATGACAAAAATATTGCTTGAATCTGGTGCTGATGCAAACATTCACGATAACGAGAATCATACCGCTTTAATGCATGCAGCTGAAAATGGTTATGAAGAAATACGGGAACTCTTAATTCCTGTCACAGCATCAGAAATAATGACCTGTAATAAAAAGTGTAAAGAATATAGTTCATTTTAAAAAAGATATAGCATGGATTACCAAAACCCAGTAACAAAAAAGTTTTTAGATGCAATAAAACAAGGGCAGTCTCAGGCTGTCAAAGATATCCTTGAACAGCAAAACATTTCTTTAAAAGAAAAAAACTGCGGGTTATTAGAAGCTGCAAGAAATGGCAATCTTGCTTTGGTAAAACTACTCATAAGCCAAGGAGCTCAGATTAATGAATCCTGTAGCCTGGAATATGCGGTAGAAAAAGAACATGAGCATGTTGTAAAATTTTTGCTCAGCCAAGAAGGTGTTGAAGTCGATTATCCAGATAATGATAAAGGCTGGTCAGCACTCATGTTTACGGCGTGGAATGGTAACGTAAACATAGCACAACTATTGCTTGATCATGGCGCTGATATAGACCATGAAAATATATTTGAACAGACAGCCCTTATCCTTGCTGCAGAACGTTGCCCTTGCGGTGGATCTCGCTATAGAAGCGTTCCTGCAGATTGTTCGCACCAAGGTGTTATAAAAATTCTTTTACAAGCTCATTTTGCACTAAACAAGCAAGATCAATATGGGCAAACAGCTTTGCATTATGCAGTAGGAAATGCCTGCACCCAAACGGTAAAACTTTTATTAGATGCAGGCACTGATCCGGATATAAAAAATCATAAGGAACAAACAGCAATTGAAAAAACAAAAAACGCACTACGCTTTGTCGCGCAAGAACAGGAGAAATTAAATAAAATACATACCCTCTTAGAGCACTATAATGAATCAATCAAAAAAACTTGATCCAGAAATCTTACATAATATACTCAATCAACTATGCAGGGATATTGAAACCTGGCTTAATCCTAATCCTGATGGATCTTTTGCCTGCTCGTTTGATTGCTGCATGGGAAATTCTGCATTTGACTTCGATGACGTACTCGAGGAACACCCTCAAGAATTTGCAGACGTTATTGGTATTACTGGTATTGCCATGCTCAAACAACTGAGAGCTACAGTCGACATTGTTATATGGTTTGATAATAATGATAGCAAAAAGCTTGCCCAAAACCCTGGCTGGCAAGAAATTTGTGCATTTGGTCAAAAAGTACACAAACATATCAAAGATTCATTAGAGGCCATTGAAACTAATACAAAAATTCTTAAAAAATATCCCCTCAGTTATACTGCCGAACTGATGAATTTAGTAAAACAAATAGCCTCTGATAATAAAAATCCTAGCTCAAGGGATAGTGAAGGATCTCCCTTACATGGCCTTGAAGATTTTTTAACACGGTGCTGGTTTGTTTTACAAAACCCTGATGATTATAAAGGTATAACAGTAAGCGTTTATACGAACCTTGAAAATTTATATTTTTTAGTAAAAACGTATCATGAAAATCCACTTGAATCTGCTGACCGTTCAGCAAAAATAACGCAACGAGAAGGTTTTTTATCAAAATCTATCAGTCAATTAAAGTGGTATGAAATTACTCAATGCGCGCAACAAGCATGGGACGCCTTTGAGCCAGATTCTAGAATTTTTGACCGAAACAAACTTATTAAACGATTGCAAGACCTTAATATTTATGTACGCCGTTGGGGAGCCGCTGGGCCAAGTGCTTTAGCGCAGCTTGAGCGCAATTTAGATCATACCTTCGATGATGAATCGCGCTCATTTATTGAAGAAATTGGTAATCTTGATATTGGAGAATATCAAATCGAATTTACTCGTGATAAAGTTAAAGAAATACCTACTGCTCTAAAAAAAGTTCGCTCCGCAAATTCTTCTGACCATATTTTAACCATTATGTATAAAAAATATGGTGATAGCACCTCTCAAGAAGACTGTTATTCTCTGCATGCTGATGGCACTATAAAACGTACACCATATCAAGATCCATCACGCCAGAAAACATATTCTTCATTATCTGTCCTCATTGAAAGCATTATAGAAGAAGAGCTAACATCACAAAAAAAATAAAATCGCTATGAATAAATCTGCACACCATCTTTTTAATGCATTAGAAGAACGAGGTAATAAAAAACTCGTTCAAACATTACTCAATCAAGGCGTAGCACTTGAGCAAAAAAATGACCGGGGGCAAACACCCTTGCTTTTTGCAGCAAGCAATCCTTATATAGATTACGAAATTATAAAACTCTTGCTCCAGCATGGTGCACCGGTAAACAGCACAACCCCCGATGGTTGGACGCCATTACTTGAAGCTGTCACTGCGGGCAGAGACGGTATTGTAGAACTTCTTTTGCAATATGGTGCGGATGTCAATGTAATGACGCATGATGGAACCGCACTCATTATAGCCACCATCTATTGTCACAAAGAAATTGCTGAACTTCTTATACAGCATGGTGCTCATATAAATAGCGCTATGCATGATGGAACAACCGCACTGCTTATTGCAGCACAAGGCACACTGCCACCACGAGCATTCACGCATACAAGTTATGCTACACAACGAGCCTATGGCAAATATCATGATTTAGAGCCTGAATATTATAAAGAAATGCTTGAACTCCTTCTGCTCTTAGGTGCTGATGGATCCCTACAAGATAATTCTGGTAAAACTGCATTTGATTACATTACTATTAATCTTTTAGTCCTATTAGGCAGAACCATTAGCTGTTGGCTTAAGCCGGATTCTTCTTCTTTTTTTAATGATCATTTTACATACATAGAGGTTGTAAAACATTCATTTAAAAACGTTTTTGATCAACTATTTGAATACAGTGATAATCTGCAAAAAATCATAGGAACAGAGGAACTCAAAAGAATTAAACAGCTAAAATCACTAATAAAACAAATAAAAATAATTGATAAAAATATCAATACAACACTCAAAAAAAATCCTGATTGGCTTAACCTTTGTGATCTTGGGCAAGCTATAGAAAATCATATAGCAAAATATGACAAAACAAGTGAGTGTATTGTTATTCCTGAACTATGAAAAATAAAAATATGGTAAAACTTCCTTTTGATAAAGCACTCCAACTCTTTGATGCATTTCTTGCAAAGCATGCATTGCCGCAAGAAAAAATTTTTGTTCTAGGCAAACAAGTTCTATGGCTTGATACAGAAAATAACCCTCTGTGTCTCTACCTACCAAACGAGCAACAATGTTCTATACAAGATATACAAGAACTGTATGATTATTCTTTGGAAAAAGTCACTTCAGACTATTCCCCTATTGCCTTTCATGCTCTGGCGGTGCATAAAGGTAAAACTATCTGCAGCCTTGCTAACGATTTTTTTAGTTTTACGGACGAACCATGGGTTGAAACGCATCATGAAAATACTCTTATCTTTTCTTCTCTGTTTACAAAAAAAGAATTAAAAATTATTCATGATAAAAACACATGGCATGCATTACAAAATAAAGAACGCCTGCTGAGTGACCTTGATTATCTTTTTTATATCACGCGCCAAGAAAAAAATAATTATAATTACTTATACAGAGCGATTCTGGCTGACAATACCGATACAATAAAAAAAATTCTTTCCCGTGATAATTCGTTACTCAACATACACAATCAGTTTGGTTCTACCCCATTGGCAAATGCGTTTCTAGAAAAAGAATTTGTACCAACAAAAGAATTGATTGCCCTTCTTCTTTCTTACCATCTTGATGTTAATCTTACATCTCAAGGATCCACCTTATTGCACTTTGCTGCTGACAAGGGGTATTCAACTATAGTAGCTCTTTTATTACAAGCTGGCGCACACATAAATATACAAAATAAAAGTGGCTGGACACCTCTTATGCAAGCAGCGGCAGCGGGGCACACAGAAATTGTAAAGCTACTACTTGATGCTGGCGCAAAAATAGATATCACAGGGAGCGTATTACTCTTAAAATCTTCCTATGATGCTGGCTATTACGACTTTGATAATTTTGCAAAAAAAACGGGTGATGAAAATAAACCTGACAATTTTACCGCACTTATGGCAGGAGCAAGCAGTGGCAATAAGGAAGTTGTTAAGCTTTTATTACAGCATGGTGCTGCAGCAATAATCAATCAGCAAGATATTCTTGGCCGAACAGCACTATATTATGCTACGTTTCTGGGTCATGAAGAGATTGTGGAACTTTTGCTTGCCTATAATGCTGACACCAATCTGAAAACATCTATGCATAAAACAGCTCTCATTACTGCCTCACGCAATGGTAATAAAAAAATTGTTGAACTCCTCCTTGCGCATGGTGCAAACATTGATGATAAAGATAAACATCACTGCTCCCCCTTACGAAATGCCATAATCAAAGGGCATACTGAAATTTATAAAATGTTATTAGAAGCAAAAAAGAATAATCAATAAAACTCTTTCTATTTTACCTGCAAAATCTCTAGGATTCTTTCTGAGCTATAACCTTAATAGAAAGAATTCTGTTATGAAACATAGCAAAATCTATTTTATTATTTTTTTAAGTACTATAATTCCACCTCTAAAAGCAGCTGAAAATAAACCACTCATGCATGCTTGTAAAAATAATGATACCACGAAGCTGCAAGAACTTCTTGGCAATGGGCACACCTGGGATCAAGAGCTCGATACAAAAGCTATTAATGAACGAAATCTTTATAAAAAAAATGTTAATGCTGATAATTATTTACAAGCCCTTGACCAAGAACAATATTATTTTGGCAATCCAGAAAACGTTCTTAATCGCTGCGCTGATGACTCTCCTTTGCATTGGGCTATTGTGCACAAAAAATATAATCTCGCTCGCCTTTTAACATTATATGGCAAATTACCAAGTTTTAACCCCTGCAACGATCTTCTTCTTTCAAAAAGCCCTTTGCGGCTTGTCGCTCTACAAAGAATCATTACAAAACAAGAAACGCTTGATTTTGAAAAATTTCTCTTGGCCCATGAAGTAACAACGCCGCAACCATTCCTAAAAACAAATGATGAGATTAATCTTTCAAAAGATCGCATAAAAACGTTTTTACTCTGCTGTAATAGATATAAAAATACTTTCCTAGAAATTCCGCGTGATATTATTTTTCATATACTTTCTTTTATGCCTGAAGAAGTTTTTTCTGTTTCTATGCTTGCAACCGTAGTAAAATATTGCAGCATGCTACCAGAAAGCTATGTAAAAAGTTTACACAAAACAGCACTTCTTGATGCTTTTAAAAAACTAGATAATCTTGAATTGAAAAAAAAGTATAAACAATCATGTAAAAATATTCTTATTGAGCATGGAATGCAACACCCTTCAATACATTATGTACAAAAATCTTATAATGCAGAAACTCTAGAAGAATTTTTAGACAAACAACTAGAAGCTCTTTTTTATCTTTTTTAACAAAAAAGTTATAAAAAATTAATTGCCATCCATCGCATTTTACGTTACATTTACCCTGTCTTATAAAAAAAGAATTCTTTCAACAGTAATGAACATTATTGCCGAAAGGGGGCATAAGTAAAGCGTAGCATTCAAAAACTATTTTCTTGTCTCTTTTTCATCGTTTTTATAAAAAACATACTCATCTCTGGTTAAAGGGAGTTTTTATGAACCAATTTTTTAAAGCACTTCTTGGCTGTTTACTTATTGCAGGAACAGCTCAAGCCTCTCTGCCGGTTTTTGGCAAAACATTTTATCATCAACGCTCGCAAGGAGCTAATTTAGCACGCTGGCTTTCTGGGCAGGCACATCACGTACATTTGTGTGATACTGATTGCGTTAACGGTAGCTGGTTTATAGCACCATATTATGGTCAAACATATAACGATAAAGAACTCGGTAGCTGGTTCTTCTTTAATGGCACCAACACCATGCGCTTTGGGCCACAGGGTGTACAGGGCGTAGATGTTTTTGCGCGTAACTTCTTCTTGAATGATGACTTTGATGGTGCCGTTACCGCAAACCCTCGCGTCAAAAATTTCGTTGTTGACATCAACTTCTTCCTTGGTCTTGATGAATGGGTACGCGGTCTTTACTTCCGTATCGATGTACCGGTCAACTGGACTAGCTGGGATATGAAGTTAACACAAACAACAACAACACCTGGTACAATTATCGCAGCAAACACCTTAGGTAATGATATAGATCGCTCTTCTCCTTTGAACAATATTATTGCCGCATGGAAAGGCGATACCTTAGCGCCAACAGATTTTCCTGATTTAAAACAAAAAATGCGTTTTGCCCGTATTGACGGCAAACAAACAAAAGCAAGCGTTGCAGATATCACCTTCATGCTTGGTTATGACATTATTTGTAATGAATGCTCGCACTGGGGTGTTTACGTTAACGTTGTTGCTCCTACTGGCACACGCCCTGATGGCCAATTTGTCTTTGAACCTGTTGTTGGTAATGGCCGCTACGTTGAAATGGGACCTGGTACATCTGGTCATTTTGAACTATGGAATAATGGCTGTGATCAATCATTTGGCATCTTCTTCCAGGGTTATGTTAACCATATGTTCCGCTCAAAGCAAAAACGTACGTTTGATTTAAAGCAAAATGGTATTGGTAGCCGTTACCTCTTGATTAAACGTTTTGACCCAAGCAGTGGCGATTATGCTAATGAGGTTCTTTTTGGACCAAACGTTTTAACGCGTAACTGCCGTGTAAAAAATGATATTCAAGGTGAAGGCGCCTTCATGTTTGATTATCAAAACTGCGGCTTTACCTTTGATGTTGGCTACGATATCTGGGGACGCACTAAAGATAAAATAACTATTACGGAAACTATTCCTGCAAATACGTTTGGTGTACAGGGTACAACTTTAACGGGAAATCCTGTAGTAATAGGCAGCACGGATATGACCCAAAGCCAAGCTACTATTGCTAATCCAAATAATGGTCCTATTGATAAAGTATTTATCACTACAGAGGATCTTAATATTGAATCAGCAGAACATCCAGGCGCTGTTTCTCATAAGATCTTTACCCATATTGCTTATACATGGGAAAATTGTGATTACTTGCCTTTCATTGGCATTGGTGGTGAAGTTGAGTTTTCTGGCAGAGAAAACCGCGCTTTTGACCAATGGGGAATCTGGATTAAAGGTGGATTTACCTTCTTTTAATAGCATTTTCTAATTTCTCTCCTTTTGAGCCCGGTTTTAAAACCGGGCTTTTCATTTTACAGGTTCAAAATCATTCAATATTTTCAATATAAAATTAATTTGAAAAAACTATTGATTTTTTATTTCTATTTGTAAGAAACTATAGATAAGAAGGTATGAAAATACCCTCTAGATAGGAATAGTGTATTATTAACCCTAAAAAAGGAGAGTCTCATGAAGAAACTCATGTTAGCTCTAGCTATTTTCGCTGCTGCAGCATCTGCAGAAGCTGGTTACCGTAATTGCTACACACGTGGCACATGCAAAACATCTTGTGTTGAGCGTGTTTGTGAACCTAAATGTTCACCTTGCAAGGTTGACAGAATTGTTGAACAACCTTGCCCTGAAGCTCCATGCTGTGTACGTTATGTTAAGGTTGAAGAACCTGCAATCATAACTAAGCACATCAGCTACTCTTGGGCATGTCCATCTGGATGTTCTGAAGAGAACAAAGCTGCTGGTATGATGAAAGCTGGCGAGCACGGTAATTTCAACTAAGCTTCAATAGCTTACGTAGAAATACACGCCTCCTGAGCTAAACTCAGGAGGCCCTTTTTTTGTCTAAAAATTCCCTCACACCCCCCCTTCTCCCCCCACCTGGAGCCCAAATCCGATTGACAAACTGCAATTTTAGTTTAAACTAGTCTTTAAGATAGCGTTTTACGTATACCTGTATACCTGTATACCTGAAATGACTATTTAAAATGGAGGAAAGACTATGAATACAACTAAAAAATACTATGGTATAGCCTTAATAGCCACGGTGGCTCTGGGTGCTCTAATAAGTTTCAAATATCCCTTTTTTAACAAAAATACCCCAAAAACACATAATTTAGGGGCTACACAAAGCTTTTTTAAAGAAAAAATTGCTCAGGAAGAGAAAGAGCTTATAAATCGCCTAAAAGCCGAACTTGGCGTTGATTTAAGCTTAACAACACCGTCTCAAGACCATTGGCTAGGAAGCCCTACCAAGGCTCAAGGGACAGAAGATATTTACCAACTCGTTTTTGATGTAGCACAAAAATACAATTTTAATGCTGATAAGCTTTCTATTGTCTTGCAACATAGTGACCAGGGGTCACCGGCAAGTACAAATAGTGCAGGCCAGCTTCTTATTGAAATGAACATCTTCCCGACACTACCCGTAAGCGTACAGCGCTTTATTATAGCGCATGAGCTCCATCATATTTTGCATAATGATTTTGAGGAAACAAGAGCACTTAATAAAACATTAAATCAAAAGCATGTGTCAGGAAAAGCTCAAGCTCTTCTTGACGAATATGGTCGCTTTCAAGAAAAACGTGCTGACGTTGCCGCTGCACTTCGTGGCGCTGAATGGGCACAAGGTTATCTAGATTTTGCTCATGAAGGTATTAAACGCTGTGCTCAGGATCCTGGCATTAGTCACCCGACGTATAAAGAGCGTGCCGCACTAGCACAAACTATTATTGACCATATGCACGGTCTGCAAACAGTATAAAACATATGGAGGTTATTATGAATAAAAAATTACTTATAACTATAGCAACTATTACCGCATTACTCACTGTTTTCTGGTACTTTAAAAAACCAGGTGCTCGCTTGAGTATTCAACAAGCTCAGACGGCTACACAACCAATTTGTGCAAACCTTAACAAGCTTGAAGAAGAAGTATGGCAAGCTCTTTCTTCTGAAAAGAAGATAACAAAAGAGCAGGTTGAAGAAATGCGCCAAAAAAAGTATAGCGAATATAAAAAAGATCATACAAGGCCAGATAATGGGTTAACGCTATCTTCAGCGACCATTAGTTTTGTTCATAATATTATGGATGAATTCGGTGTAGATAAAAAAGAAATAATCCTTATTGCACAACCTTCAATGGTAGGTGCAGCACAGGTAATTGATGACTTTCACATGGAAGTTAATGAAAAAAATCTTGCTAAATTTTCACCTGAAGCTCAAGCGTTTATTATAGGCCACGAATTACAACATATTATCTTTAAAGATCACTCAACAGCCTATTTTATACGTACCTTGCTACCAGAGCCAGAAAAATATGAGCCTCTGTTTGCGCGTGAACATCCTATGATGCAGTTTTATCGCTTCAGAGAAGAACGCGCCGATGTTATGGCTGCAACACGCAATGATATATGGGCACACAACTATGCCATATATGCACAAGAAAACCTTGCACTACGTGGTGATGCTGCCGTTGACTGGCACGTTAGAAGTTCAAAACGTGTAGTATTGGCACAAGAAATTAATAATGCTCTGCAAACAGCATAATGGAGAAAAACAGTATGAAAAAACAAATTAAACTTTTTGGTGTATTTATCCCTCTTTTTGTAGTGGCAGGAATATTACTTATACAAAGTTTTACTCATCACTTACAAAAGGTAGGAATAAAACAACAAGAACAAAAAGAACAAACAAAAGAAATAGAAACTGATAAAAAACAAAATGGAGAAAACAATGAAAACACTATTCAAAAAGAATCGTAAACACTTAGCATTAGCTCTTCTTGCACTTGTTGCAACGTTTGGTGCATACCGTTTTTACCAAGGGTTAACACAACAACAAGCAATTTATGAAGCACATGGTTCAAAACTTTCTGCAAAAGAATATTTTGGACAATTGCTTACACAAGAACTTGATTGTGTATGGAAAGCTTTTGAAAAAATAGGTATTACTAAAAAACGTTATGAAGATGCAAAAAATAATTACCGCAACCAGTATCTTCGCTCAGATTTTCCCGGTGGTTCTATTCAAGTATCAGACCAAACAAAACAGTTTGTTAATGGTATCTTAAAAGAACTTGGCGTAGATCCAGCAACTATAACTATTACAGGATGGGATGATATTTCACCTGCGGCAGCAACTGAACATATTATTTATATTAATGAAAAAGAATTTAGTAATTATTCATTGCCTGCACGCCGTTTTATTATCGGCCACGAGATTCAGCATATCTTGCATAAAGATAACTGGTCACGCTATTCACTTGAATTACTATGTAACAACGAAGTAGAAAAAATGGCTGGCAAAAAAGATCATCCATTGTGCCAATACAGTCGTTTTAAAGAAAAACGTGCTGACGTTACTATGGCAACAACAAGTAAGGAATGGGCTGAAGGTTACTTAGCTTTTGCCAAAGAATGGCATAAACGCGCAGGAGATAATCCTGGTGTAACTCACCCGCTTAATAAAGATCGTGTTGCTTTAGCACAAGATATTGTTACGCATATGAAAAGATCTGTACAAAGCGCGTAAAAGATTTATTTAGTTCTTAATGCATGAATAGCTTCAACAGCATCCCTGATTGAAGCTATTTTTGCTGCTTTATCATCAGGAATTTCAATACCAAATTCTTCTTCTATCTTAATAATAACTTCCATAACTTCTACAGAATCTATTCCTAGCTGTTCAAAAGTCATAGTTGGCTGAATATCTTTTTTATCAATCTTAACGGTTTGGGCAATAAGGGAAATTACTTTATCTTGCGTATCATTTTGTTCAAACATACTATCTTTAAACTCCGCTGCTATTCATTTTTTGTTTCTATACTTTGTGGCAAAACTATTTTTTTAAGTACATCAAGATCAACCGGCTTATTTACGGCAATAATTTTTTTATCAGGATATCGTTCAGCAAGGCCACGACTTAAGGTACTGCCCGGACCAACTTCAATAATAATATCGTATTTGCCCAGCTGATCAATAACACTATTCCAGTAAAGCGTTTGTTGAATTCTTTGCATACTGTATTCTTTGACAACATCTCCCTTACTTATCATTTTACCCGTAAGGCTACTAATAAGAGGTACTGACAAATCATGAAAATCTATTTTCTCTAAATAAGCTCTCAACTGATCAATAACAGGATCCATTAAAGAAGAATGCAATCCTGCGCCAAGAGGCATCTCTTTTACTTTTGCACCCTCATCTGTCAGCGCCGTTTGGCAGCGCTCTACTGCGGCAGACGGTCCTGTAAGAATACCTTCTGCATCAGATATACGTATCGCTACAGAACATCCTTGATCACGCTTAGCTGTTTTTTCAATAATTTTTTCAACACGATCTAATGCGAGCTTAGTAACTTTAATAATGCGCACATCAGCGTTTGTAAGAAATTCCTGATAAAATTGTGCATACTTTGATAAAAAATAAAGACCATCAGGAAGATTAAGGCCACCAGTTGAAGATAAAGCGCTGTATTCCCCCAAGCCAAATCCTGCAACAACTTCAGGCACAATACCTTCTTGTTTAAGATATGCTGCTATAGAAAAACTTACTAAGAAAATAGCTTCATAAGCATTATCAATTCTACTTAAATCTTGTTCAGATGAAGCAAAACACAACTTTACAAAATTAACATTCAGGCAGTTTGAAGCTTCTTCAAAATATTCTTGTATAAGCCTTGATTCATCGTAAAGCTCTTTTGCCATTCCTACAAACTGACTACCGTATCCCGGAAATACCATAGCTATCTTCATACTACCCTCATCTGGTATTTTTTTGGTCATTATACGTTACTAAAAACTGTTTAATACGGCTTATACTTTCAGTTTTACCAAGAACTTCTAATAATTCAAAAACTCCCGGTCCATTCGTGCTGCCAATTAATGCTAAGCGTATTGGTTGTGCACAAGTAACAAATTTTAAACCTTTTTGCTTTACATATGATTTTACAAAATCTGTTACACTCGAAAGAGAAAAATCCTGACATGAATCTAATAATGCCATTATTTCTTTTAACGTATGCAAGGCTTCTGGAGTTGCCCATTGTGCAAGCTCTTGTTCTGTTGGCTGAGTGCTTTTATCATGCACTGCTTGCAGATCATCAACAAGTTGTCGTAATGTTTTTACCCGTTCTTTATAGAGCCCTATAAATGCTCTAATCTGTTCTTCCGACCATAAACCAAGCAGATCAAAAAGATTATGCTGAACATCTTGGACTGTGCAATGTAATAATTTTTCATTATTGGTTTCTTTTATATAGTGACTGTTAATCCAATCAAGCTTAGCCTGATCAAAAATCGCACCACTTTTACCAACATGATCTAAAGAAAAAAGTTCAATCATTTGTTCTCGGGTGAAAATTTCTTGATCACCATGTGACCAGCCAAGACGTACTAAATAGTTACAAAATGCATCAGACAAATATCCTGCTTTTTTATATTCTAAAACAGAGGTTGCTGCATCACGCTTACTTAATCGTTGACCAGAAGACCCGAGAATAAGGGGAATGTGCGCAAATTGTGGCGCAGTAAAGCCAAGAGCTTCATATAAAATACATTGTTTTGGCGTATTAGAAATATGATCTTCACCGCGAATAACATGCGTAATATGCATTAATGCATCGTCAATAACAACCACAAAATTATATATGGGCATACCGTCTGAACGCGCAATAATAAAATCATCAAATTGATCTGAGGGAAAGGTAATAGTGCCACGAACCAAATCATGAAATGAAATGGTTGCACGCTCTAAAGGAAATTTTATACGAATCACATGCGGCTTCTTTAGATCTTCATCGGTTACCTGACGCGATCTACAAGCACCATCATATTTATAAAACTCATCACCCTCTGATGCAGCACAAAAACAACGATAAGCCTTTTTTTCATCAAGAAGCTTTTTTATATATTTTTCATATTCAAACATACGTTCTGTCTGAAACACTAACGGTTCATCAGAACGAATACCCGCCCATTCAAGTGAAGCAAGTTGTGATGCTACAAAATCTTTATGCGATCGCTCTCTATCAGTATCTTCTACACGAATAATAAAAGTACCTTTATTATGTCGTGCAAAAAGTACATTAAAAAGAGCAGTACGCAATCCACCTATATGCAAATGTCCTGTAGGAGATGGCGCAAAGCGTACGCGAACAGTATTCACTGATAATTTCCTTGCTTACTTAAGATGTTGTTCTGCCAGTCCAGACCATACTGAACGATCTTCTTTATTATCTTTGCTTCCTTGCTCAATAAGTGGCTGCCAAAGAGATTCTGCTTCCTTTTTTTGTCCTTTACCAAAATAATAAAGTCCAAGATAATAACGGGCTTGATCCTGGTTTGCACCTTCTTGATCTGCATATTTTTGTAATAATGCTAAGCCATCTTTTTGCACAGCTTCATTATCATCTGCAAGAAGCATACGTGCATATTTAATACTATAAAGAGGATAGAGAGGAGAGTGTGAAGATAGTTTTTCAAGCATAGTTTTCATAACAGCATATGCTTCTTCTTTTTTATCTTGCTCTAACAGGGCATCTGCCTGCAATCCCAAAAAGAATGGCGCTATTGATGCTGAGGAATATTGGCGATAACCTGTTTTTGCACCAACTTCTACATCTTGCCACAAATCAGCATTTTCATACGCGTGTTTATGTTCTGAAAGCACTTCAGACAATGCCTGCAATGCATTTTGATTGCGAATTGCTTGTCCTTGATACCAATAGATAAAACCACCAAATCCAATGGCAGCAAATCCTAAAACACCCATAATATAATTTTTATACGTAACAATAAAATCTTGAAAATCTAAGAAAAAATCACGATTTTGTATATTCATGTACATCATCCTTGTTAAAGTTACAGCTCTGTGCAAAAACTATCATACCTTACAAAAACTCTCAAGCTTCTAAATTGACGCGCTTTTAAGTTCCTGCTCTGAACCTTTCAGCAATAAACCATGTTCTTCAAGTAAGGCAACCACGCGCTTATTATACTCTTCATAAAAATTGCTTGAACCTACTGAATGAGCAAAATGAATAGCATCTTCTATAGCTTGTGCATTAGAAGAACCATGTGCAATAATTAACGGTTTTTTAAGGCCTAACAATAAAGCACCGCCACGCTGTGTTTTTTTTATATTTTTTTTCAATCTTCTAAAAATAGGAGCACCAAAAAGACCAACGCAACGGCCTAGAAATGATTTATTACCTTCATCTTTCAGCCATTGTGTAACAACTTGTACCGTTGCTTCCATAGATTTCAGCATTATATTACCAGAAAAGCCATCACATACCACAACGTCAGCAGCACCATGCAAAACATCTTGCGGCTCACAATTGCCAATAAAATGTAATGAACTTTTAGTAAGTAATTCATACGTTTGTTGAACAAGCTTACTTCCTTTTCCTGCTTCTGCTCCATTTGAAAGAAGCCCTATTCTTGGCTGCGCAATATTTTTGGTAAGTTGTACATAAGCAGAACCCATTAAAGCAAACTGCTGCAAAAACTCCGGTCTACAATCAGCATTCGCGCCTAAATCGGTACAAAAAACTGAGTCTCGCTGCGTAGGCAAAAAGCCTCCTATAGCGGGACGCAAAACGTTTGGAAGTTTTCCTATTACGACCATTCCTGCAACAAGACAGGCTCCTGAATTACCCGCAGAAACAACAGCACGAGCTTTCCCAATAGCAACCCATTCCATGGCCTGTATTAAAGAAGAATCTTTTTTTCGAACCGATTTTACTGGTTCATCATCCATAGTGATAACTTGAGAACAATGAATAAAAGAAATTGGCAACGAACGCCAATCTGCGCAAAGAGAATGTAAATGAGACTCTATAAGCGTTTCATCGCCAAAGAGGCATACTTTGATCCCGGTTCGGGCCGCTAAATAAGCACCTTCAATAATAGCATGGGGGGCATAGTCGCCCCCCATAGCGTCAATAGCTATCATATAACCTTTTGAACCTTACTCTTGAGTTTCTTGAGTAGGTTGCTTTGCTGCTTTCACTTTTTTTAATTCTTCGCGTTTTTGGCCACGATCAGCTTTAGTAGCTATAACTTTTGCACCTTTGTAAAAGCCACATTTTTTACATGCTTGATGAGGTAATAAAGGAAACCCACACTCTTCCTGCGCACAGCGAGCAATAGATGTTTCTTTAATTCCCTTATTTGCAAATCGTTTATCTCTACGCGATCTGGATCGTTTTCGTTTAGGTACTGGCATCGTAAATCTCCGATAAAAAGAAGTATGGCGACAAGCGCCATGTAAATTCGTCAAATAGCTTTATCTATAGCAATTTTATTAAAAATTAAGGAAAAAAGCAAAAAAAGATATAAACCTATCCCCGGCAAACCCACAATCCAGCAAAATCCTGGGTAATAACTCCCTCCAACTGCAGGTTAAAAAGAGATTCCTGCACTTCATGCAGGCTTTTACCCGTCAATTGCACCAGCTCATCAATTGCCTTAGGTTTTTTGCATGATTGTATCAAAAGCCCTTCAGGTGTTAATGGCTGAGGACTTTCGAGCTCAGGACTCACTAATGAAAGCTGCTCGCTGACCTCTTGAACCTCATCCTGTCCATACTCAACCAAAATATCCTGTGCACTAGTAACCAATTTTGCTCCCTGCTGAATAAGGCGATGGCAACCGTGGCTTAAAGGATTATTCAGTAAACCTGGCACGGCAAAAACGTCACGCCCCTGATCTAACGCACAATGTGCGGTGATTGATGCGCCACTTTTTTCGGCAGCTTGTACAACCAAGCACCCCCGAGATAATCCTGAAATAATACGATTACGAGCAGGGAAATTTCCTGGCAACGGGTCACTCAACAAAGGAAAGGGGCTCACAACAGCCCCACCCTCTGTATATATTGTCTGAAATAAAGATTTATTCTTTGTTGGATATGGCCTCAAAAGACCTGAACCAAGTACTGCTACCGTGATACCTTTACTTGAAAGTGCTGCTTCATGAGCCATAGTATCTGCTCCAAGAGCACCGCCACTTACAATAGTCCACCCATGAGCAACTAAAGAAGGAACAATTGCTTTTATAGCTTCATGCGCATAATCATCAGCAGCACGAGATCCTACTACAGCAAACGCCTGTTCTAAACATGATAAAGTTCCTTGTGCATATAGGACAGCCGGTGGCATATGAATATGGCGCAATAATGCCGGATATGATTCATCAAACAACGTTACAATCTGTATACTATGTTTTTCAAGCAAAGCGCATTCACGCTCAAGAATAGCTTTATCCGCTAATCCTTGCACCAAGCGCTGGGCCTGAGACATAGTAAAGCCTGCTTTCAAAAAATCATCATGCAAAAACGTATAGAGCTGCGCAAGATCCTGATTTCCAAAAAGCTCATACAGCTTGTTTGTTAGTGTAGAGCTTAAACCGGCTATTAATGAAACGTGAAGTAGTACTAAGCGATTATCATTCATACGTTAAAACATCAACATTTCATCATCGTAAGCATCAGGCTGAGGATCTTTATATTCAGTATCTTGATCGCCATAAGGAATATCAAAAATACTCATTGCCTCATCATCATGCATATCATCAGCTTTTACTGCCGCTTTAATGGGCTTATCAGCTCCACCAGAGCCACCTTCATCGCCGCCACCATTGTTACCATTGTTTTCTTCGACAAATGCAGCTACCGTTGCTAAGCGTTGATCATCATCTAAGCGTATAAGGCGAACGCCTTTTGCTTGACGACCCATGGTACGAATTTCTTGCGGAGAAAGGCGAATCATTTTTCCAGCAGTATCAATGAGCAATACATTTGAATCATCAGAAACTGCTGCAAGACCGATAACAAAACCATTACGCTCATCAACTGGAATAGTACGTACACCATAGCCGCCACGATGCGCTACGCGGAAATCTTCTGCTTTCACACGTTTTCCGTAACCACGCTCAGTAGCAAAAAGAATATCTTCTTCACCGGTAACAACTTCCATACCAACGACAGAATCTTTTGAACGCAAACGAATTCCCATGACACCAGAGGCTTGACGGCCCATTTGACGCACTTCAGTTTCTTTAAAGCGGATACCTTGTCCCTTTGCTGTCGCTATAACAATAGTATCGGAGCCAGAGCTGAGTGCACAGAATACAAGCTCATCACCTTCACGCAATGTAACAGCACGAATACCGGAACTACGAATTTTTTCAAATAAGGTAGCATCCATGCGCTTGATAATACCATCGCGCGACAACATAACAAGCGATTTGCCCGCTAAATCACGCGCACAGAGTAATTTAACAACTTTTTCACCTTCTGTTAATGGCAGCAAATTAACAATTGCACGGCCTTTTGCAGTACGTGAACCTTCTGGCACCTCAAAAACTTGTAAATTATAAACGCGTCCCAAATTCGTAAAGAACAGAAGTTCATCATGATTTTTAGCAACAAAAAGATCTTGCATGATATCATCAGATTCATCTAATGACGCCATACCCATTTTACCTTTGCCACCACGATGCTGTACGCCATATACCGTAAGTGGCACACGTTTTATGTACCCTTTTTTGGTAAGCGTTACCACAACCTCTTCATCAGGAATTAAATCGGCTTCAGTAAGAATATCAATCGCACCTTCAATTTTGGTACGACGAGGATCGGCATAACTTTCTTTTATCTGAACGAGCTCCTTAACAATTTCTTGTTTCAGTACTTCTTTATCGCTCAGAATCAATTTTAAATAGATTATAGTTTTTTTGATTTCTTCCATTTCAGCACGGATTTTATCTTGCTCCATTGCCGTTAAACGCTGCAAGCGCATTTCTAGAATTGCTTTACATTGCTCTTGTGAAAGCAAGAATCTCTTATTAAGTTTTGTTGTTGCTTCTTCTGCTGATTTAGAAGCTTTAATAAGTGAAACTGCTTCATCAATATTATCAAGTGCAATAATAAAACCAGCTAAAAGATGTTCACGCGCATGCGCTTTATTAAGATCATACACCGTACGACGATGAACAATTTCTTGGCGATGCATTAAGAATTCACGAATCAGCTCACGCAAAGAAAAAACATTAGGTTTATTATCAAGCAAGCCAAGCATTAAAATAGAAATACTTGTTTGCAATGGCGTATATTTATACAGCTGATTTAAGGTAACACTTGGCATTTCTCCGCGTTTTAATTCAATAACAACGCGCATACCCTTTTTATCTGATTCATCACGGATATTCGAAATGCTTTCAATAACTTTATTTTTTACAAGATCAGCAATTTTTACAATTAAATCTGCCTTGTTGACTTGATATGGTAATTCGGTAATAACAAGCGCATCACCTTTTTTTGATTCTTCGATATCAACAACACCGCGAACAATAACGTTACCGCGGCCAGTTCTATATGCTTTTACCACGCCAGCACGGCCACAAATTATACCGCCGGTAGGAAAATCTGGCGCAGGAATCAAAGCAAAAAGTTCATCTTCCGTCATCGCTTCATTTTGCAAGAAAGCAAGACACGCATTAATAACTTCACCAAGATTGTGAGGCGGCACCGATGTTGCCATACCAACAGCAATACCAGAAGCGCCATTAATTAAAAGATTCGGTAATCTACTTGGTAAAATTACTGGCTCAACAGTTGATTCATCAAAATTTGGTACAAAAGGTACTGTTTCTTTATCAAGGTCTGCAAGGATTTCTTGTGAAATTCTTTGCATACGAACTTCAGTATAACGCATTGCCGCTGCGTTATCACCATCTATAGAACCCCAGTTACCTTGACCATCTAGTAATGGATAACGTTTTGAAAAATCCTGCACCATCCCAACCATAGTATTATAAACGGCTTGGTCACCATGTGGATGATATTTACCCATTACGTCCCCAACGATACGTACTGATTTGTGATATGGTCTATTATAATAAAAACCAAGTTGGTCCATGGTGTATAAAATACGCCTGTGTACCGGCTTAAGCCCATCACGAATATCAGGAATAGCACGACTGACTACAACTGACATCGCATAATCAAGAAATGAACTTTTTAATTCATCTTCAATTAAAACAGGTTTTAAACTTCCATCATTTTTTTTAATATCATTGGCCAATGCCATTTTTTTCCCTTTGCGCAATTTTTTTATGAAATCACACTGCTTAAAAAAATGGAGCGACTAGAAGCAGCTTTTCATTACATTTATAGAATACCTTAAATTAATGTAATAAACAAGTTCACAAAAAAGCTACCCTCTTGTAATTTTTTTTACTTTTTTACTATGCTTATAAAAAACTAGAGAGGAGAACTTTATGAACTTAAAATACCTATTCTTATATTTAAGCTTTTCTTGTTCACTCGTCAATATAATCCTACCCACACCACCGACTGAGACAAAGTGCTCCTACTCTCTCTTTGATTTTATTATAGGGCTGTTTACCCCTGAAGAATCAGAGAATCACAATTCAACACCTCTGCAATCCATTAATGCTCAAAAACCTTATACCTATTATGATCTTGATGCAAAAAATACGCGACGCTATTTAAAAACACTCGTACAAGATGCACAAAAAAATACCATAACAAATGAAGAAATTGAAAAGAGATTAGAACCTCTCATGAATTTTACGGCAAACTGGGCATTTTTACCGAGTATTCTTATGAAGATCATTATGAAAGAAGAAAATATAGAGAAATTTACCTTATTAGCTGACAGCAAAAACCCTACGGCTCAAAAGCTCAGTGCTGCCTATCGCACCACTGCTCTAAAGATTAATGAAAAACTGAAAAAGCACCAACCTATTCATTTTGATTAAGTAACAGAAACTCCTTGCTGAATTAAAAAATTTTATATACATTCTTGTGAAATATAAAAAATATCTCATCCGATGCCAAAGCGTCTCATAAGTTTATACAAAAATTTCCATCAAACGAAGATATTGATGTAATAAAAAGTGTTCTATCTCATAAGGAACGTCATTATTTTAATAAAATTGAAAAAAAGGCAAAAAAATACAACCTCATACAACAATACTTACCCGCTCGTAAAAAAGAAAGATGTGCATATCTCATAGCAATTGCCAAATCTCCTCAAAAATGCTTAGCTTTTTTAGAACAATTTAAAACCACAAAAGAGCTAAAGCTTATAAAAAGCATGCTATCTAAAAAAGAACAAAAATTATTTGAAAAAATTGAACAACAAGCAAAACAAGCAGCACAACTATAGCACAAACTAGATTAGGGCTTAGAGATTATCTGTTTTTCTAAGCCCTCTATAAAAAATAATCTACCTAGCCTCTTTTCCCATCTTGTCCAATCAAACGATACCCTTCATAAATTCTGGCACTATGCTATACTCTCTAGTACATACCTAATCCTTTACTAAATAAAGATATAATCATGAGTTTTAAAAAGAATCTTGCCAATTTCACCCCTGATAAAATTAGAAATTTCTCTATTATTGCCCATATTGACCATGGTAAGTCAACCCTTTCAGATAGACTACTGGAAACAACCGGCACATTAACAGATCGCACCAAAGCTGACCAGTTTTTAGACAAACTCCAGGTTGAAAAAGAACGCGGCATCACCGTAAAAGCACAAACTGCTTCCATGGTGTACACCTACAATGGCCACGATTACCTCCTTAATTTAATTGACACTCCGGGACATGTAGATTTTAGCTATGAAGTTTCTCGTTCTTTATACGCCTGCCAAGGAGCTTTATTGCTTACTGATGCATCCCAAGGCGTTGAAGCACAAACAATGGCAAACTTCTTTTTGGCATTCGAACAAGATTTAACTATCATTCCTGTTATTAATAAAATCGATTTACCAACGGCTGACGCTGAAAAAGTTCAGAAAGAGCTGAAATCTCTTTTTGATTTTTCTCCTGAAGAAACAGTACTTGCTTCTGCTAAAGCTGGCTTAGGTATTGATGACATTTTACAAGCTATTATTAAACGCATTCCAGCACCACAAGGAAGTACTGAAAAACCACTCAAGGCTCTTCTTTTTGACTCGTGGTATGATGAATATAAAGGTGTTATGTGTCTTATCGCCCTTGAAGATGGTGCATTAAAAAAAGGTGATAGCGTTAGCCTTGCACAAACTGGTGAAAGTTATGAAGTTTTAGAACTCGGCCTTATGTACCCTAATGAAACCCCAACTGATGAACTCTATGCAGGTCAAGTAGGTTACGTGGTGACCGGTATGAAAACCGTTAAAGAAGCACGCGTTGGAGATACCATGTTTCACACCAAACAACCAGTCAAACCATTTCCTGGTTTTAAACCGGCAAAACCGATGGTTTTTGCAGGAATTTATCCTATTGATAACTCTGAATTTGAGCAACTGCGTACGGCAATAGAAAAACTAACGCTTAATGATGCCAGTGTAACGGTAGAAAAAAAGTCATCTACTGCTTTAGGTTTAGGTTTTCGTTGTGGCTTTTTAGGCCTTTTGCATATGGAAGTATTTAAACAACGCCTTGAGCAAGAATATGATATTACCGCCATTGTTACCGCACCAAGTGTGCTCTATAAAATAAAAATTAAAAATTCTGAAGAAATTTTAAATGTGGAAAGCCCTTCAGACTTTCCCGATCCTAATATTATAGAAGAAATACGCGAGCCTATGATTAATGCCACCATAATTCTACCAAAAGAATATTTGGGGGCCATTTTAAAATTATGCCAAGAAAAGCGTGGTCAACAAAAGGATATGCGTTTCTTGACTGAAGATCGTGTTATTTTAAATTACCTTTTGCCGTTAACGGAAGTTGCTACCGATTTTTATGATCAATTAAAATCGATCAGTTCAGGGTATGCAAGCTTTGACTATGAAGAATCTGGCTACCAGCCTTCAGATTTAGTCAAGATGGATATTCTGCTCAATGGTAAACCAATTGATGCACTTTCTTTAATTGTTCATAGAGATAAGGCGTATTATATCGGCCGCGAATTGGTAGAACGCCTTAAAAACGTTATAAAAAAGCAACTTTTTGAAGTTGTGATTCAAGCTGCTATCGGTTCAAAAATCATTGCCCGCGAAACAATTTCTGCTTACCGCAAGCAGGTAATTGCTAAATGTTATGGTGGTGATATTACCCGAAAACGTAAGCTTTTAGAAAAGCAAAAAGAAGGTAAAAAGAAGATGAAGCAGCTTGGTTCTGTTGAAGTTCCGCATGATGCTTTCTTGGCAATCCTCAAGAAAACTGAATAAGCTCGATTCTTGAAAAAAAGAATGCATATTGTTTACACTAAAAAAAAGAGCCTCGGCACAAACGTTAACATGTGGAGAAATCATGGCAGAATCTGAGAATAAACAAGGTAGCTTGGTGCTCAACCAACCCTTGGAATTTTCTGGTAATATTTTTATCTATTACGCCTTTGATATAGGTGATGATATCAATTTGGAAAAAATTGAAACCTTACCAGGAATTATTGCGCGCCCTTTAAAGATCTCTAAACATTTTAAGGGATACCATGTTCCTCTTGCCATTGATTTACCGCATCCTCATTCAAGCTCTCGTTGCATAGGGGTAAAAATCTATAATTTTGGTGTTATATCCCTTATTTATCAAATACCATTTTCTCAGACAACCCTCTTGAATTTAAGAACTAATTTAAGTTTACTTGATTCTGAATTTAGCGAACAAAGTGTTGAAGATGCGCATTCTGTCTTCAAACAAATAAAAAATCATATAAAACAAGCGCGTTTTTTCCATTTACGCACCTCATACTTTGTAGTCCAAGTTGATCAACAGCCAGAACTTGTTACCGTTTCTGACCTTAAAAAGAATAATGGTGGCGTTATAGCTTCTTTACTTAGATTTGAAACAGAAAGTTTATCTGAGTACCAGAAAAATGAAATTCTAGATTCTGCTATGGGGTATTATCGTGGGGATTTAATTATTATCGATACTGATAGCGCCTTCGTTTACGATGATGAATATACAGAAATTTTGGACCTCTTTGAGTTTGCTAATATTCAGCATGTTGAGCTACAATATTATGACCGCGTCCTTGATCAGCAGCTTAATAAAGTATATCAACGCGAGCTAGGAGCTCCAGCACTCAAATCTTATATTCCTCTGCTGAGTATTTTCACTAAAGATCCCGTTACCGCATTAGGACTCTTGCGCGTAGAAATTTCTGTTATTATTGAGCGCTTGGAAAGCACGTTAAAAGCAACTGCTGAAGCTTACGTTACTGAAACCTATGATTTATTGGCAGAAAAGCTTGAGCTGAAAAGCTGGAAAGATTCTATTGATAAAAAATTAGAAATTATCAAAGATATTTATCAAGTTCATCAAAATAAGATCGATGTTAACAAAGAAGATTTACTCTCTGTGCTGATTATTATTCTTATTTTCATTGAGCTCATTATTGGTATTTTGAGTTATATGAAGGGATAAAAATAATCTTTAAAAAAGGAGAACCATGAATAAACTTTCAATACTTGTAGGTGCCTGCTTTGTATGCACTGCATACTCTAGTGAGCTCTCTAATGAGTTATCGCAGCTTAATCAGCAGCTTACGCAGCTTACTGAGCAACTCGAAGATATAGAGATGGCTCCTCTTAGGGAAGAAATAATGCCATTTATTTTTCAAAAACAACCAATCCCGCAAGAGCTCATAACTAAAATCAAAAATACTGGTCTTTACAATGAACTCGAGATCGCTCTTTTAGAGGGAAACACGCAAACTGTTAAAGATCTTATTGCAAAAACACCAACCATGGTTAATACACCAGGTGATAAAGGCGGAACACCCTTAATGCTTGCAGCAGTATTAGGTAATCTAGAAATGGTCAATTTGCTCATTGCAAACAAGGCTGACGTTAATGCTACAAGTGGGGATGGCATGACAGCATTACTGGCGGCTACTTGGCTAAATCATAATGATATAGTTAAGATTCTTCTTACTGCAGGCGCAGACCCTAATATACAATCTGGGGGCATGACAGCATTACTGGTAGCAAGCTTCACGATAAACCTTGAAGGAGTTAAAACTCTTCTTGAGCATAACGCCGACCCTTCCCTAAAAAACAACAATGAATATACAGCTCTTGATCTTGTGCAAGATGATGCTACAAAGCAAAAAAAGGAACTAACAAATATGGGGCTACCTGCAGAAGAAGTAGAAAAAAGAATACAAAACAAACCAGAAATAATTAAGCTCTTGCAAGAAGCTCTGCAAAAGCACCAGAAATAATTAGAGGGCCCTTTGGGGCCCTTCTTATAATCTAATAAGCAACCGCCACTTTTGCAGGACGCAGAACTTGGCCATTCAAAAGATACCCTTTTTGCAATACCTCAACAATGGTTCCTGGCTGGCGGCCTTCTGCTTGCACCTGCATAACTGCTTCATGAAGTTCAGGATCAAAGGTTGTACCCGCTTGAATTTCTGAAACGCCATGTTTTTCTAAAAACTTATAAAGCTCTTTTGCTATCATTGAAACGCCTTGGCGCAACGTTTGGCACGTAGCATCTTCTTGTTCACTCTCTAATGCTCTTTCAAGGTTATCAATAATAGGTAAAAGATCGTATAAAATATCCGTTTTTACCATTCTATTCAGGTGAGCGCTATCCTTTTCTATCCTTTTTTTGTAATTCTGCAAATCAGCAATAGAACGCATATATTTATCTTTCCATTCTGCTGATTCTTGCTCACATTTTTTTAACGCTTCCTGAGCATCGGCTTGCTGGCCTTGCGCTTGCATTGCCACTTCTTCTGAAATATTTTTTTCTTGATTTTGCATGTAAAACCTCAAGTAGTCTGCTTTTTAATTAATCTATATCTGTTTTTTTTAGTATACCATATGGGCATGCGCTGACAACCAAATAACAACCTTTACTTGCCCAGAAAGAAAAAGTCGTTGTACACTAGAAAGAAAATTTATCTCATCTTCCCGTCAAAAAGGTATAGCATGAAGCGTTTTAAAATTTTTTTAATATTGACAGCAACAATCCAGATTTCGTTGGCCATAGACAATCCTCATTTCTATAGAGCGCTCTACTTTTGGGGTGAACCACGCCTTGAATTTCCATGGCTTGCCAGCTTTGATATTTCTTTAGGAGGTGGCAATACCCATACAGCACGTAATAGTAATGGCAAAAAAACACCGCTTTTGAATATCTATGGGCCGCACAATATGCACAAACTTGGTGCTGATGTTCCTGGCTTGAATCCTGCAAATCCTTTAGATGCTATTCTTATAAATCTTGATGCCATTCCAGATCGTCCAGGATTTGGGCAGCTTTTATTTTCTGGTAAATTTCAGATTATTGAAAGCTATTTAAATGTTTATCAAAACTTAATCAATGGCTTTTTCTTACAGGCAAATATACCCATTCGTAAATTAAAAATAACCCAAATCGCGTATGAAGATCTTTCGCCCGATGATACAATATTTCCTAATAAAAATACCCCTGTTTGGCAGGAATTCTTAGCAAATTTTAATGCTATTTTGAACCAATTTGACCTCAAACTTAAAGGCGCTGACCGCACTGACGTTGGCGATTTAGCCATTCTTGGCGGATGGACAACTAATTATGAAAACACTAAACATCTTGATTATATTGATGTTACGGCAAAATTGGGAGTGCTCTTTCCAACAGGAAAACGAAAAAAGCTCTCAAGACCCTTTGATATTCCTCAAGGATATGATGGATTTTATGGAGTTCCCTTAAAATTTGATATTTCTCTGGGTGCTCTTGAATGGTTAACGCTCGGATCGCACCTTGGTGCGCTTTTTTTTATTGAACGAGGCAGTAAAAATATCCGCATGAGAACCAATGAACAACAAAATGGTTTTATTAAACTTACGTATGGTGATGCAAAAATTGACCAGGGAACCATTTGGGATTATTCGGGTTATATTAAAGCAGATCATGTTATACGCGGACTTTCTTTCCTGTGCGGCTATTCCTACAACAAAAAAGATCGCGATTGCTTAGAACCAAAAAACAGTATGGTCTTTGATCCCCTTGTTGTCAATAAAGATCGGGAATATCTAAGCTGGCGCATGCATACCATGCATTTTATTATTGAATATGATTTTGCCCAAAAGCCAACCCAGCCTGGTTTGCGGATAGCATTTTTCCACAACCGCATTGTTGGCGGCAAACGTATTTTTGATACCAATGTTTACGCGATAAATACTGGTGTTGATGTGGTATGGTGTTTTTAACAATCTTTTATTTCTAAGTTGCAGGCAAGGACCTTCTCTAAGGCCTTTTTAGTGTCCTCAACCATAGCACAGAACTCTGTTGCAAGCTGAGGTTCAGAGACTTCTATAAGTGTTATTAAAATCAAATTTTTTTGATGTATATGCTCAACAATATCAAGCAAATAGGTAATATCTTCAGGCAGGTAATTATAAGCCTCTTGTTCATTGCAAGCAAGAACCTCTGCCGCTCGATATATTTTAGTATAAAGATCCTTTAGATAGTTTGTTTGCAAAGCATCATCCAGCACTTGATTATTTGAAAGTATAAAGTCAAGATCGTGGCACAGTTCCTTTGCAAGAACTTCTACGCGATAAAAGCAGGTCTGAGGATATAAATAATCAAGCGAAAAAAGATAGTTTTCACTCGAAAAATTAGTATGCTCAAGGCCTAGGCTACAAAGCAATAGATAAAGCTTTTTTTTAAAATTTTTAATCACCAGCACACCTCACGTTTGTATCATGCTTTCTATATCTAGTCTCTCAATTATCTTTTCAGGTTGTCAATAATTGATGCGTAAATAAGTAGAAATTGTTACAAATTGAAAGGCTTGTGGCGTAAAAGTTAAAGTAAAGCTTTATGCTGCAGGGAATCTAAAATTACCTACTTGTCACATAGGTGAGGAAAACAACAGGTCAAAAAGCAAAAAAAACAGCATGCTGCCCTGCGTTTTTCATTCTGCATCCTTGTATGTGCAGATTCTATCATTTGAGCATTTTGCTTAAGCTGCTCTGTCTTTTGCTCTACAGACTGTAAGTTGTCCGTCTGCTCAATAAAGTCACGTAAATTCTGATGCTGTTGACCTTTATCCATGCTCTGTAATGATATAAAAGACGACTGCACTAATAAAAAAATAATTATTTTTTTCACAATATTTCCTTTATCTGTTTACTCATCACACAAATGAGGAAAACAACAGGTTAGAAAACACCAATAGCAAAAAACTTCTCTGCGCTCTTCGCCTATTAAAGCTTGCATTACATACTGCTCAGCTGAAGAAGTTATAAGATATGTCGGAGGAGTCTTTTTTTCTGCTATAGCAAGCATAAGCAATGGTGTCTGGTCCATACTCTGCAATGATATAAAAAATCCTGGTACTACTAAGAAAAACCTTTTTTTCATGCATACTCTCCTTTTTTACTATGCTATGAAAAAGTATCTTAATACGTTCTTAAAATGGTAATTCATCAGGAAAAGGAGGTTCATCTTTAAAATTAACTTCTCCGCTTACCTGAGAACCAGATGCCGCATCATCAAAATCTTCATCTGATTGCACTACTTCTTTTTTTTCAGCTTTTTTTGCTTTAGGTTTTGGCGCTTGTGATGCACCTAAAAACTCTTTTTCTAATTCTGAAGAAGCTGCTGCTTTATCTGCACCTTCTTCATCAGCTTGTGCTGAAGAAAGAAAGACTACACGATCAGCGACAATAGAATGTTTGCTGCGCTTTTGGCCTTCAGGGCTATCCCACATATCAAATTTCAAACGCCCTTCTACTAAAACTGGTCTTCCTTTTTGCAAATACTGGTGACAACTTTCTGCTTGTGGCCCAAAAACATCAACGTCAACAAAACATACTTCTTGCACCATAGAGCCTGTTTGCTTATTGCGATATTGACGATTTGAAGCAAGCCCCAACTGGCAAACTCCTTGGCCAGAAGGCAACTGTCTGTATTCTGGATCACGCGTTAAATTACCAACCATTACTATGCGATTATAGCTTGCCATAGTGTAATACCTTTCGTTTACGTTAAATTTTTCATGTTCGTATTATAGTACAAAAAGCCTTTGATTAAAGCAAAATTTACTGAAGAACTGCTTGTACTTTGTTATAAGCTTGCATTATTTTCTTCTGACAATCAGTAAAAACTTCTTTAAATTCATGCAAAGCCGCATCATACTCTTGTAATTTTTTACCTTCTGCCTTAGCAAAAAAGCTATCCGCGCATTGTTCCAATAACTCTGTTGTCATTTTTATTGCTTGCTTTTGCATGAGAGCGTTATTTTTTATTGCATCATTATGGAGGACAATAACATCTGCAAGACAAGGTGCTATATTTTTTTCTTTAATAGCAGTATTAGAAACCTTTTTTGCTTTTTTTGGTACAATAAATGGTTCTGTTGCCCATAAAGCTATGCTACTGCATAAAAAAACACCTAAAGCTATTTTATAATTCATACTTTTGTTCTCTGCGTTGAAACTATATAACGAATGCCAAGCCATATATAATGCGCTAACGATGCTAAGGCACAAAAAATCATAATGCCTAGCATGGTGTAATACGTTTTTACCGGAACCCATGCAAAAAAGTAGCATGCAAAAAGCCACGTAATAAAAGCAATTTGCATAAACATGGTAAATTTGCCAAGCAATGAAGGATGAATTTCAAGGCTACCCGTTTTATAGTAAATAATAAAAGCACCACCTATCAGTATCAATTCCTTTAAAAAAACAATCGCTACAAACCATAAAGGAATATGAAATAAAGGGGATTGTGCAAAAGCTAGCGTAAAAAAAACTGACAACACTAAAAATTTATCTGCTATAGGGTCAAGACACGCTCCTAGCTTTGTTTTCTGATTACAAAAACGAGCAATGGAGCCATCAAGCATATCAGTTGCTGCTGCTATTAAAAATAATATGCATGCTGCTGGCCAATAATGCATAAGCATGGCGCCAACAACAAACAATGCTAAAACTATACGAAATAGTGTCAATATTGTTGGAATAGTCAGCCATTTTTCATGTGCTGAAAGTGATGAAAAAAACGGTTTAAACATTATCTTTCTTTTGACTAACAAAGAACTAACCATTGCAAAGTATTACTATGATGTTACTGATAATCTATATTTTTGCTAGTGCTTACTTTAAAAAGATTGAATAATACCACTACCAAGACACTGATCACCATCATAAAAAGCAGCAAACTGTCCTGCTGCAATACCTTGATCGTGTTCACGCAACTGCAAAGAAAGAGATCCATCAGCATTATAGCCTATAGAACAAGGGTATTTTTTTGCACCATGGCGCAACTTAACAAAAAGCTCATCTTTTTGTGGAGCTTTTCCAGAAATCCAATTGCACTCGCTCACTAGCAATGCATCACGCTTTTTTTCTTCTGAATAGTAATGACGAGAAATGTATACAATGTTGGCATTTGCGTCTTTACCCACAACGTACCAGGGCCCTCCTGCAAGGCGAATGCCTCTGCGTTGCCCAATAGTATAAAACCAAAAACCGTTATGTTTACCAACAACAGTACCTGTTTCTTGTTCTATAAGATTGCCTTCTTGAATCCCTAAATGATGTTGCAAAAATTCATCAAAAGAAATTTTACCCAAAAAGCATATCCCTTGGCTATCTTTGCGATCTTTATTGGGCAAATTATATTCTTGCGCCAAAGCACGAACCTGCTGTTTATCTAAGTGCCCTATGGGAAACATAAGGCGCGATAACTGTTCTTGGCTCAAATAAGAAAGAAAATATGTTTGGTCTTTAATAAGATCTGGCGCTGTTTGCAAAACAGCTTTGCCATCTTGATGAATAACTTGCGCATAATGACCCGAAGCAATTTTATCAAAACTTGCATCAATATGATCTAAAAAGGCACCAAACTTAACCTGTTGATTGCAGAGCATATCAGGATTTGGGGTTTTACCCTTTTTTACCTGGGCAATAGTATAGCTTACCACACGATCCCAATATTCTTTTTGCAAAGAAACAACGTTAAGGGGAACCTGTAGTTGCTCACATACTGCCTTGACGTAGGCAAGGTCAGTCTCCCAAGGACAGTCGCCCATATAGGCCAATTCGTCCTCAAGCCAAATTTTAAGGTAAAAAGCGGTGACAGTATGCCCCTGATCCTTTAAAAGTTTAAGGGCCAGAGAGCTATCAACCCCACCAGAAACCAATACTGCTATGTTCATAAAAATACCTTTGTAAAGATTTACTGTACCTATTTTAGCATATTTTTAACCTGAACCCAACTCTACTTTAATGAATCTTTGATCCTCAAAGTATTGCTTTACAAGCCAATTCTTTGATAAAATTACAAATAGATATATTTTAAATATAAAATATTGAGAAATAATTATGAAGATCGTACGTTTTTTAACATATATAGCTATTTTAGCCCCTGTGTTCTTGGCTTATAGTCAAGACAGAGGTAAAAGCTTTTTTGAAAGACTTTCAACGTTTTTTGAGGAAGATGACCAGCGCCCAGATATGAAAGAAGAGCGCATTCCTGATCGACCCATAGAGCTCACTGACCTAGAACCAGATCAAATTGGAGTATTGCTCAAAATAAAGTCTGATCAAGAAAAAAAACCTCTACTCCCGCCAAAAAAGCCGGTAACGTCTCATCGATCTAAACATTCTAAGCATTTTGACACAATACCAACCAAGGAAGAATTTGAAAAATTCTTGCGTGAAGAAGAAGAAAAGAAAAAAGAAAAAAGTTCTCTTTTGCAAGAAAAAGTAAAACCTGAAGAACAACGAAATTCATCTATACCCTACAACAATATTCCAACGCTGCAGGAAGCATTTATTGCATTAAACAATTTCCACCCAACTAAAACAGTGGTGGAGAAAAAGACAATAACCGTTATAAATTACACTCCTCTTGCAGTGTATCTTAATATCACCGATTATAATCAAGCGCCACAGGTTTATGAAATACCAGGAAATTCACAAAAAGAATTAACGCTACAATTTTATACCACTAACAAAGATTTTGATTTCAAACTCTATGGCTCTCAAGAACAGCTCTTTGCAAAAAAATCAACCGCTACCAAAAATGCACAGATTTCAAAAAGAGTTAACACCATTTATATCTTTGTAGATAATGGAAAAATCTCTATTCAGGCAGACTTTAAAACGAACAACCAATAAAAAAAGGAAAAAAATATGAAAATTATACGATTTTTAACACTAATAACTATCTATGCAACTATTTCTTGCACGCTCTACGGAGCACAAGAAAAGCAATACAGAGGCAAAATTCCTACCCAACAAGAAGCACAAAAAATTAATGCAGAATTAGAAAAACAAAGCACAACGGTTTATGAAAAAATTCCAACTTCTGAAAAAAGCGTTTATGACAAAATTCCTTTGGAAAAACCTTATGCAAAAACACCCGCTAGTAGCCCATCTTCAAGAAATGAATATGCAAAAACACCTATAGCCGTAAAAGATCCTGTTGTATATAACATCCCTAGACCAGAAAAAGAAGAATGCATTTACAATAATATTGGAAATGCTGGTCCTAGCAATGCCCCTAATGCCCCTGCCTCTAAAGTGCAAAATGTGGTATTAAAATCAATTACTATACAGAATAATACCGGCAAGAAAGTCTATGTCGAGATTGCTCTTAGGAAAAAAATGTTTTCTAAAATATATATAGTTGAAGACTCCTCTCAGAAGGAAGCCCAGATAATACCAGGCTTAGGTATATTTACCGTTAATGTTTATACCGATGCAAAACAAATCCCTATGAAAAAGACTATAATATCAAAAGAATTTGATCCCGTTAGCACTAATAAAATCTTAATTAATAAAAGCGGGATTGAATTTCAAAAATAATAACCAGAAAGTAAAAAGAGTAAAAATAGCAAGGCTTTGCCTAGAAAATCAAAAAAAGCTATACTGCAAAATATAACGATTCATATTTTATAGTTTTAACAGGTATAGTGACTTTTTTATGAAACATGCTCTTGAGTCCTTAAAGCACTCTTTTTTTGATCATCTTGTAAAAATATTTCCTGATGCCAGAGAAAACCTTCATGCTATTACGTTGGATATAAATACCGATGAACACAAGCAAGCATTTGGTGATATAACTTCTAATGCTGCGCTTATTCTTGGCAAAGCATTGGGTAAAAACCCTCGTGAAGTTGCTACCTCTCTAGCCCAACAGTTCAAAAGTACGCAAGTCAAAAATATAGAAATTGCAGGACCTGGATTTTTAAACTTTTTTCTTGAGCATGCAACCTTTGTTGAACTTACCTGCAATCTTTTTAAAGAGCCTCGTGAATTTTTTGTTCCTGATGATATCACCAAACATCGCTATTCTGTTGAATTTGTCAGCGCAAACCCTACAGGGCCTTTGCATTTAGGGCACGGACGTGGCGGCATTATTGGTGACGTTCTGAGTAATGTTTTAACCTTCATAGGACACACGGTTACCAAAGAATATTATATTAATGACGCTGGCTCTCAAATACAAAAATTAGGAACCTCTTTTAAAGTACGTTATTTACAAGAACTTGGCATAGAAGCTGAGCTACCAGAAGAAGGCTACCGTGGCGATTATTTAATTGATCTTGCAAAAAAATGCATTAAGGAACATGGTAAAAAAGTTGCAGAAAAACCTGATACATTTTTTGAGCAATATGCCAAAGAACATATGCTCGAGCAGATAAAAGAAACTCTCAAAGAATACGGCATTACCTTTGATCTCTGGTTTTCAGAAAAAACATTGCATGATGATGGTTCTGTAGAAAAAGCGCTTGAGATTTTAAAAAAGCGAAATTTTACCTATGAACATGATGGTGCTTTATGGTTCAAGGCAACAGCATTTGGTGACGATAAAGATCGCGTATTGCGCAAACAAAGTGGTGAATTAACCTACATTTCTGGCGATATTGCGTATACAGAAAATAAATTCGAACGCTGTGACCGCGCAATTATGATTTTAGGCCAAGATCATCACAGCTATGTTGTGCGCTTAAAAGGAATTGCCGCTGCACTTGGCTACAACCCAGATTATCTTGATGTCATTTTGTATCAATTAGTAACACTCAAAGAATCTGGCGAGCTTTTGCGTATGTCAAAACGTGCTGGCACTATGGTAACGCTAGAAGATGTTATTGAAGCGGTTGGCAAAGATGTTGCACGCTTTTTCTTTTTAAATCGTAAAGCTGATGCGCATTTAGAATTTGATTTGGCGCTTGCACTCAAAAAAACTGAAGAAAATCCTGTATACTATATTCAATATGCTTACGTGCGTACTAAAAGTATTTTAGACAAAGCATTAGAAAAAGATGAGCTTGAAGGTCTTTGCACTGAAGATGCTGCCATGGTCGGCCAAGCAGAACATCTTTTACTTAAAAAAATCTGCGTCCTCAAAGAACTTTTGGTTAATATTTCTCATAATCACCAAAGCCATTTATTGACCTATTACGTTCTTGAATTGGCAAAACTATTCCATGCTTATTATGCAAAAAATAAAGTTATCGATATGGATAATATTCCGCAAAGCCGTGCACGCTTGCTGCTTATTGCTATTCTCAAACAAAGCTTTGAACTCTGTTTAGATTTGTTAGGATTAGAAAAACCGGAAAAGATGTAAATGATTTTACAATTTGCTTATACGAACTTCTTTAATCCACCGATTCTTTTTTTCTTTCTTGGCATGATTGCTACGTTTTTAAAAGTAGACCTCAATATCCCAAATCCTTTGCCAAAATTTATTGCACTCTATTTGCTTATTGCAATCGGCTTTGAAGGTGGCGTACAGTTAAGCATGGCAGGATTAAATTTTTATACGTTGGTAATTCTTGTTGCCTGCATAGGCTCAAGTATTATCGTAAGTTTGTACAGTTTTTTTATCTTGCGCTATGGCGTTGATACATATAACGCTGCTGCAATTGCTGCTTCATACGGCTCTGTAAGCGCAGTTACTTTTATTACGGCAACAACACTACTCAAAGCAATTTCTATTCCATTTAGTGGCACCATGGTTGCTGCATTGGCGCTCATGGAATCACCAGCTATTATTGTTGGCTTATATTTAGTACAAAAATATGCCGCTGAAAATAATGGCGAACAGAACTCTATGCTCCGTGAAGCATTTCTTAATAACTCAGTATTTTTACTCTTAGGCTCTATGCTCATAGGCTTTATAGCAGAACCTTCAACACGCATCACTCTGCAGCCATTTTTACATGATATTTTTAAAGGAATGCTCTGCCTCTTTTTACTTGATATGGGCCTTTTGACAGCCCGCCGCATGGCAGATATTAAAAAAAATGGCATATTTTTATGCAGTTTTGCTCTGCTTATGCCGTTAGTAAATGCATGCGTAGCAATCATCATTGGCTCCTGCATTAACTTGCATCATGGCGATCTTCTTTTATTTACGGTACTTTCTGCAAGCGCTTCTTACATTGCGGTACCTGCTGCATTGCGTATGGCAATTCCCCAAGCAAATCCAAGCCTTTATCTTTCTATGGCGCTTGGTATTACGTTCCCCTTTAATATCCTCATAGGACTTCCGCTCTATTTACACCTTATAACCTTTCTTAAAGGATAAGTATGATTCCTGCTTTAAAAGTAGAAATTATTGTCGAGGCTGTAAGCCAACCAAAAATTATTGCGTTGCTTGATAAACTCCAGATTAATGGGTACAGCATAATTAAAGACGTTACAGGCCGAGGAACTCATGGCACCTGTGATGCCGAAGAAATTTCTGATATTTTTAAAAACATTTATATTATTGTCATTTGCACGCAAGAACAAAGTACACCATTGCTTGAAGGAATGCGCCCATTAATTAAAAAATATGGCGGTATTGTTTTCACTTCAACCGTTTCTGTTCTAAAAAAGTGACCTTTTAATTCATTTTGAAAAAAAACAAGAATTCTTATTGATTTTGCAGCAAAAATAATTACACTATTCATGTAATTATACATCAATCTATAAGGATTCTTATGAAATACGCATCATATGCACAGCTTTTATGCATTTTCTTCTCTTGCGCAGCACTAACACAAGCATCAGAAGATGCTCCACAGTTCAATCAAGAAACTATTAGGCAAGAAGGTCAAAGATTAGGCTCTCAAGCATTCACTATTGCTGAACATCTTGCTGGGTTAACACAAAAAACCCCAACTGTATTTTCTCTTGATAAGCAACAAACACTTCAGGAACTTGAACAAGCAAAAAATACCATCGATCTTTTAAAGCAAAGCAATGAATCTTTGGAGCAAGAAAAACAAAAAAACATCGGTGTACAAAAATCTTTTGAACATGAATTAGACCTAGTAAAGAAAATTGATCTTGAAAAAACAACGCTCGACAGTAGAAAAGCTGAAATTCGTAAAAAGCTTGATAACGATATTCAAGCAATAAAACAGGAAAAAATTCGAGAGCTAGCAAAAGAAGTATTGATAGGACTTTTAAGAAATGAAGTCAAAGAGATTGTGAAGCCTGAATACATCAGTGCTCTTATTCAGCAAAAACTTGCAGCATTTGATAATAAAACCATTATCGACAGACTCTATTACTATCAAAAAGAATACAAAGCTTTAGGCATGGAAACCGAATATAAAGCAATAACTACTACGCTGCTCAAGGTTCAAGCCTACAGTTCTCAAAAATCAGAATCATTTGCTAAGGAAATTCTTGTACCAGGACTTAAGCAAGGGTGTAAGCTTTTAATTGGCGAAATCCGTAATTTATGGCACACTAAAGAGCAATCAACTGAAAATTAGCCAAAAACATAGTGATTAAGGAGCTTTCATGGCAAAAATAGATAAAGATTTAATACAAGATTTAAGAAATAGAACCGGTTGCGGTATGATGGACTGCAAAAAAGCCCTAGAAGAAACTGGCGGCGACATTGATAAGTCTATCGAAATTCTACGCAAAAAAGGTGCTTCTATCGCTGAAAAGCGTTCTGGCAACAAAACAGCAGAAGGCATTATTGAGGCCTATATTCACCCTGGCAATCAAGTAGGTGTTTTAATCGAACTTAATTGCGAAACAGACTTTGTTGCCCGCACTGCAGCTATGCATCAGTTTGCAAAAGACGTTGCTATGCACATTGCTGCATTACGTCCTGAATACCTCAAACCTGAAGATGCTGATCCTAAATTTGTTGAAAATGAGCTTCGCATCATTCATGAGCAACTAACAGAAGAAAAAAAGCCTGAGAAAATGATTGCTCAGATTGCTCAAGGAAAACTTAAAAAAATCTTGACAGAAAAATGCCTTCTTGAGCAACCATTTGTAAAAAATGACAAAATAACAGTACATGATGCTCTTAAAGAGCTTATTGCAAAACTTGGTGAAAATATTGTTATCAAACGCTTCTGCCGTTTTGAAATAGGTGCGTAAGAGAACATGAGCAAAAAAATAGTTCTGCTGAAAATAACCGGAGAAATTTTGGTCGGCCAGGACAACCATTCATTGGATAAAAGAATGGTATGTACTATTGCCGACCAGATTAAAGCTCTGGCGGATAGCTATTATTTTGGCATTGTTATTGGTGGTGGCAACTTCTTTCGTGGCTCACGACAAGGAAAACAGCTAGGTTTAACACCCTCCGTTGGCCATCAAGTTGGTATGCTCGCAACCATGATGAATGGGCTTATTGTTAAAGACATTTTTGAATCCCATGGATTACCATCTTCATTATTCTGTGCTGTACCAGCTCCTGAAATTGGCGCTCCTGTTTCTCATCAAGCAATTAATTCTGCTTTAGCAAAAGGACAATGCCTCATTTTTAGTGGTGGTACGGGAAATCCTTTCTTTTCAACAGATACCACAGCAGTATTACGTGCATTGCAAATTGAAGCTCATGAAGTATGGAAAGGAACACTCGTTGATGGCGTTTATGCTGATGACCCACGCAAAAAACCTGATGTAAAGCGCTTTGAGCATATAAGCTATAAAGAGGTACTTGATAAAGAATTAGGTATCATGGATTTACCTGCCATTGCATTAGCACAACAGCATCGATTACCTATTCGCGTATTTGATATCTTTAAAAAAGATGCTCTTTTGCTCGCTGCCTCAGATCCATTATTTGGTAGCACCATTAATTCATATTAGATTAAAAGGATTATTATGATTGAACTACGATTAACTGATCAAAATCAAAAAGAATTTGAAAAAGCCGTTCAACAAGAAATGGAAAAATCGATCAAACATTTTGAACGTGAACTGATTACTATTCGTACAGGGCGCGCTCACCCTTCTTTGGTTGAAGATATTCAAATTATTTGTTACGGCAACACGCCTATGCGCATTAAAGAAACGGCATCTATTGCGACACCTGAGGCACGACTCATTACTATTACCCCTTGGGATAAATCTATTTTAGGCGATATAGAAAAAGGAATCCAACAATCAGACCTTGGTGTAACACCGGTCAATGATGGAACTATTATTCGTATTTCTTTGCCTGAGATGTCTACGCAACGCCGTGAAGAATTGGCAAAAGTTCTTGGTAAAAAACTTGAAGAAACCAAAGTGAGCATCCGTAACACCCGCAAAGATTTTCATAATTTGGTAAGAGACTCTCAGAAAAATAAGCATATTTCTGAAGATCATGAACGCCGTTTAAATGACGCTCTTCAAAAACTAACCGATTCCTTCATTACCAAATGCGACGAAATGGCTGAGCGTAAAAAGAAAGAGATTACCTCTGTTTAAAATTAGCTTCCTTTTTTCCTTTTTTATGCTATGCTTACAGGCATGAGTTACTTACCTATTTTTTTGAAATATCTGAAGGCTTAAGGGCCGCTAGCTCAATTGGTAGAGCAACAGACTCTTAATCTGTGGGTTATTGGTTCGATTCCAATGCGGCCCACCATCTGTTGTTAAGAGGCTTGAGGCTTTCTGGCAAAATAAAATAGATCCTTATAAAGTTAATCGGTTTCTTCCTTTTAGGGGAATATTAAGATAATCTTTGAAAAAACGTGCAAGAGTGGCGGAATTGGTAGACGCACTGGATTTAGGATCCAGCGCCGAAAGGCATGGGGGTTCGAGTCCCTTCTCTTGCACCATAAAAAAGGAGATATAGGTAATGACTCATCCCATCAAATGTTCTATTAAAGAAGAAAATCCACAGTTTTGCCATTTAACGGTGGATATTCCCTGCCCTATCGTTAACGAACTGTATCAAGAAATTGCTCTCGCACAAAAAAGTGAAATACAAACGGTAGGATTTAGTAAGTATTCAACTCCTCTCTCTTACATCCAGCAACACTATAAAAATAGTATAACTGATCACATCAAAGAATTTTTATTCAAATTTTTTTTAATTAATTATCTTCAAGAATTTTTGCATCAAAAAAAATTACGCCTTTTTGGTGAGCCTCGTATTCTAGATATACATGTTGAGCCAGAACAAGATGCTATTTTTGAATTTGAACTTTCTCTTTCAAAACCAATAGATTTTCGTGAATGGAAAAGCTTTCCTTTCAAAGCACCAAAAAGAAAAAATTACAAAGATATTGATCGCCAAGTTGAATCATTCATAAAACAAGAACATGATGCAAAAAAGCAAATTACGGATGAAAATATCACTGTTGGAGATTGGGTTTGCTTTGATATTGGCCTTTGTTCAGCTAGTAATATTCCTTTGCTTAATAATCATCATGAAAGTGCTTGGATTAAAATTGGTAGTGAAGAAGCTGATATACCCTTCCAAGAGCTTTTTGTAGGAAAAAAAAGAGGAGACTCGTTCTGCACAGATCACCACTGCCTGCAAGAATATTTCAGCACTTCTATTAATACTCGTTATAACTTTTCTTTAAGCATCCAAGAAATTGTTCCCCATGCTTATTTTTGCTTTGATGATTTTAAACATCATTTTCGTCTTAAAAGCAATAAAGATGTTCATGAAAAATTAATTGAAATATTTTCTTATCGTGATGATCTTTCTCAACGCAGAGGAATAGTAGAAGAAGCGCTCAAACTTCTCATATCTAAACATCATATTGAAACGCCACATTATCTTATTTTGCGCCAACAAAAATTAGTTCTTGAAGCGGTACAATCAAACCCGGATTATCAAGTATACAAAACAGAACCAACCTTCAAAGATTTTATTCGTCAACTTGCCACCAAACAAGTCAGAGAAATGATTTTAATTGATCAACTTGCTGTTGATGAAAATATTAAAATTAATAATCAAGATTTAAAAGCTTATCTTAATTTACTCAAACGGGCACGCACTAAAGAGTTCATCTATTTTACGCCGCCTCCAACAAAAATTGAAGGACAAGAAATGCCTATTCCAAGCGGTTTACTTAAGCGCACCTGCCTTCGTGAAAAAACATTAAATCATGTAATTCATCATCTAACAAGGAAGTAAATGAACCAAAAGATACATAACGTTATTATTATAGGATCTGGCCCAGCAGGACTTACTGCAGGAGTTTATACGTCACGCGCAAATTTAGAGCCACTTATTATTGAAGGCGGAGAACCTGGCGGGCAGCTCATGGGAACAACGTATGTAGAAAACTGGCCAGGAGAAAAAAGTATCTTAGGTCCTACACTGATGAAAAATATGAGAGAGCACGCTCAACACACCGGCTGCACCTTTAAATCTGGCACGATAGAACGTGTTGATTTTTCACAACGCCCTTTCAAACTTATTACCAACAAACAAGAAGAACTTTTTGCTCACACTGTTATCATTGCAACGGGCGCTACGCCAAAACGCCTTGGTGTTCCTGGTGAAGAACAACATTGGGGAAAAGGGGTCACTACGTGCGCTGTATGCGATGGTGCTTTTTATAAAGATAAACCAGTACTAATTGTCGGCGGTGGCGACACCGCTATGGAAGACGCTTCATTCATGCTGCGCTATACCAATAACATTACTATAGTACAAATATCCGATTCATTAACGGCATCTGCCGCTATGCAAAAAAAAGTTGTTGGAAAACCTGGCATTACGATCTTGTATAATAGTACCGTAAAGAAAATTATAGGCGATGGCTCATCAGTTAGCGGTGCTGTGGTTGTTGATAATGCAACAAAAAAAGAAAAAATGTTTGATGTCAATGCTGTATTTGTTGCTATCGGCTTACATCCTAATACGGCACCATTTAAAGATCATCTTGCCTTAGAAAAAAATGGTTACATCAAAGTATCCGATCACACAAAAACATCTGTTGAGGGGGTTTTTGTTGCGGGCGATGTTGCTGATTATCGTTATCGCCAAGCTATTACCTCTGCAGGTGTTGGATGCATGGCCGCCCTTGATGCACAACGTTTCTTGGAAGAGTAATAAATAATACTATAAAAGGAGAGTATTATGTTTGAAGAAGTAAGTCTGTTTATTGAATCAATTTTTGGCAAAGATCCTGATACGCTAAGCATGTGGCATATGTCCTTACGAGCTCTTGCTGTATATCTACTGGGTATAATTTTATTGCGCATCAACAAACGGTTCATGAATGTGCGCACTGTTTATAACTTTTTTTTATATATTCTCATGGGATCAATCCTTGCCGGTACCATCGTTGGCATAACAGATTTTTTTGATTCATTGGCAACTATTGTTATCATTATGATGCTCAACGTTCTTATGAACTTTTTAGTCTTTTATTCTCCGTTCTTTGAAAAATTAATTAAAGGAGAAAGAGTTTTATTGGTAGAACATGGTACTATACGCTGGCAAAACATGAAAAAAGTACTTATTACACAAAACGAATTGTTAGAAGCTGCTCATCGTGCTAAACTTGAAAACATTAGTCAGATAAAAAAAGCATATTTTGAAACAAATGGCGAAATCACCGTTATATGAACATAAAAAATAGTATACAAACCTTTCTTTCTATTCTACTGGTGAGCTTAACGTTTATTTTAGGCAAAACATTAGAACATGTTTCTTCGCCATCATTACTATCCTTTTTACGATTTGCAACATCTTCTTTGTGCTTTCTCCCGTTTGTAAATTACGTATCGCTGAGAGCTATTTCATTAAAAAATTTCATTTTAATGGCTATAGCAAGTCTTTTTGGGATTGTCGCTTTTAATGTTTTCTTTTTCTCTGCCGTAAAATATACCTCTGCTATTAATATAGCACTGTTAAATGCCTTGGTTCCCTTGCTTACCGTTATTACCTCTATATTTATAAAAAAAACGTTCCCTTCTTTTAAAACAATCTTTCTCTTTCTTCTTTCATTTGCAGGATTAATGCTCCTGATAACAAAAGGAGATATCAGTATACTTTTTGCACAAAGCTTCAAAGGTGAATTTTTAATGCTTTTGGGTTCCATAAGCTGGGTAATCTACGGCTATATTATAGAACGTATTAAATCTCGGTGCTCTATGATTGATATTACCTTTGTAATAGGATTAATTGGTAGCTTAATTCTTGCGCTAATAACTTATTTTTCAGGAAGCCTAACGCTTCATGCTTTTAGTGCAATAACAACCTATGAATGGATTGCCATAATGTGCATAGGTGCTTTTGGCACTTCACTATCATTCTTTTTCTATAATACCATTATTCAAACGCTCAGCCCTAATAAAGCTAATTTATTAGTGTTTACTCTTTCTCCGGTTGTTGTTGCATTGTATGCGGTGGTAGTAGAAAAACAAACATTAAATAGCTGGCAACTTCTTGGCATCATATGTATTCTTGCAAGTATTGTTCCACCGTTCATCAGCAAGGGCAAAAAATTATAATCTTGAGAATTCAATGAAAATAAAAGACATACTACTTTTTAGCGTCTGCATATTTTTTATAAGTTTAAATTATATCTCTGGCAAATTTCTTTCTGAAGTACCATGCCCTGCAGCTATAGTTCTTCTTCGCTTTTTAATTTCTTCTCTATTATTTCTCCCTTTTGTATCATTTTCTTCGGTCAAAGAAATTACGCGCAAAGATTTCCTTCTTATTATAGTAAGTAGCTTTTTTGGCGTTTTTGCTTACAATTACCTTTTTTTTATGGCAGTAAAATGTACCCTCCCTATTAATATTTCACTCGTAAATGCCCTTATTCCTTTTCTCACCCTTATATATTCAGCATTCATATTTAACACAAAACCTACCTGGAAAGAAATCGTGCTCTTTTGTATGTCGCTGATAGGTATTGTTTTTGTTATCACCAAAGGAAATTTTAATCTTTCCTTATTTAAAACATTTAAAGGTGAACTGTACATGCTTGCAGGCGCTTCATGCTGGGTCTTTTATGGTTTTGTTATTAGAGCAATCAGTAAAACTATTCCTACTATGACCATCACCTTTTTAACAGGGCTTTCTGGCTTAGTTTTTCTTGCATTATTTAGTCTTGTTGGCAATATTCCGCTTTTTACTATTCCAGTTTTGAAAAAATCTGAATGGCTTGCCATAGCATATATTGGTAGCTTTGGCACTGCTGGCGTATTTTTTCTTTACAATCTTATTTTAAAATATTTCACAAGCAAAAAAACTAATCTGATTGTTTTCTCTTCTGTACCTATTACCGTTGCGTGCATATCAGCAGCCCTTCTTAATCAAACGCTCAATGAATGGCAATTAAGCGGCGGTGTATTAATTCTTGCAAGTATACTCCCTATGGTTCTTCAAAAAGATTAACTTTACTTTTTTCTCCGTTAGTTTTATGAATGAATATAAGAATTATTGTAATAAGCGTTCGAATGCTTCGACGAGCTCAGCACGAACGGTTGTAACCATTTTTTTATTCCGTTCGCCCTGACCCCTCGTCAGCTTAATAGCTGCTCGGGACTAAAGGCTATTCGAGGGGGCCTGCCCTGAGCTTGTCGAATGGGTCGAAGGGTACGAACTCAAAAAAAGGAGTCCTAATGAATAAAAAGTTTTCCGCTTTACTTTTATTTGCAGCATTATCCATCTCTCAAACTAACTATTCAAGAACGGTTAATCTTGCTATTTCTCTTGATGACAACATTTCAAACTGGCCCATTAGCGGACTTACCTTTTATTCTGAACGTCCTGTTTTTCGTTCCGCCTCACCAGAAAAAACTGTTCTTTTTCGAGATAGAGCTCTTGCACGCGAGTGTGGCCTTAGCGGTGCATTTCAAGTAGTACCGCTTGGAGGCCGTTCTGGAAAACGTGGTCGCCTTAATGAATGGTTCACGTTTAATAACCTTGAGACGGTCATTGTTGCTGAAGATGCTGCTCCTGGATTTTTGGTAAATGGTGTACTTGACCCTAATTTTCGCAATGTCAATGCTTTACACTTTAACATTCAAACCGTTGGTAGAGATTTCAAAAGTGCCTTTATCTTTCAACCGCGCCATTCATTTGCCGGTGTAGGTATTGATCATAAACAATATCTTCATAGCAGAGATGCCTGTGAAAAAAAATGGTGGTTTGAATGGTCAACGCCAATAATTTGGGTACAGCATGATATGAACATTACTGAGTCTATTTTAAATCAAGGTACACCACTTAATGATAATGTTAATACCAGCATAAAAGAAGCTTTCAAAGGACAAAAAGGTTATTATAATGCAAATACAGGATTAGTTACTGGTGAAAAATGGCACTACGGCAAAATTAATGGCACACGAGAACGTGTATTCTTTGGCGATTTTGAAGTAAAACTTGGCTACGATTTTGTATGTGAGGAAGATTGCCATGCTGATGGCTATATCGGTGGCATTATTCCTGCCAGCACAAAGCCAGATTCAGAGTATGTTTTTGAACCGCTTACGGGTAATGGCAACCATGCTGGCGTTATGTTCGGTGGCTCTGCTGGTTGGGAATATTGGTCACGTTGCGAGCATCATTTGGCTATAGAGGCAGAATTCAACTGGCGTTATTTGTTTAAAAATACACAACGCCGCACTATAGAGTTCCAAAAAAAACCATGGAGCCGTTATATGCTTATCTTTAAAAACTTTGAAGACACACAAAATAATATAGCTACCAATGCTATTAATGAATTTAGCCCTAAAGTTGAGGTGCGCCCGCGCTTTAATGCAGACGTCAACCTTGGCTTCCTCTATACTCGCTGCAACCTTGAGCTAGAAGCTGGCTACAACGTTTGGTTCAGACAGTCTGAGAAGGTATCAGCAAAAGAATTTAATACTGAAGCTGCCTTTGCCGCTGTGCCAGCAGGAATTACGATTGCCAATAGAATCAACAGAGCTATAACGATTGGAGAAAACTTTGATAGTGCTTTCATAAACGTTATTAATCAAGCAACCTATGAAGCAAACCGCATATACAACAGCAACATGAATTTTGGTATTGCATCCCACCCAACAACTATTGCTCATACTATATATAGCTCAATTGGTGGACGCTGGGATCACCTCTGTTTCCCTGTAGCAAGTGGCATCGGTGCTTCTTATTCATTCTCATCGAATGGCAGCACGCTAAATAAGTGGATGCTCTGGGGCAAACTAGCAGTTTCTGTATAATACGTCCTATACCTGCTTTGAACCTTAAGGGGAGCTCAAAAAGCTCCCCTTCTTTTTTGATTTGAAAAATCTATTATTTTGCCGTATACTAGGACGTATCTAGAGAAAATAACGTCAAGAAAGAAGGCACATTATGTCAATAACCTATAAACCAAGTCGTAAAAAACGTAATAGAAAACACGGTTTTCGCAAACGTATGAAAACCAAAGATGGCCGCAAAGTATTAGCTCGCCGCCGTGGCAAAGGCAGAAAACGCCTAGCAGTTCGCTCTCGCAAAACACGCTAATCATGCCCTCATTTGTTCGTTCTTTAAGCCAGTTTTTACCTCACGAGCTGAGAAATCTCTTTAAAACAGCACAAACTACGCTTATAGAGAACGGATTGACTATAAAGTTAGCGCCTAAATCAAAAGAATTTGGGCGCATTTTAATAGTAACTCCCCGAAAAAGTGGTAATGCTGTACAGCGAAACCGCATAAGACGACGTCTTAAATCAATCTTCTATCAAGAAAAGCTGTTTGAGCGCGGCTCAGACTGCATTGTATTTGTCGGAGCACAAGCACCATTGCTTGCTTTTGATGATCTAAAAAATTTATTACTTAAAGCATTTTCTGTATAGTTAGAATAGCCAAGGATTATTATGAACAACATTGAGCACATACAACCAGCCTATGTCTTTACCCAACCAAATAAACCATTACTTGCATTGCCTGTTGAAGGAACAACCTCAAGCAAAGTTATTGATTTAGTCAAAAAAGGGGTTAATCAATATGAACACCATAATTTTGACATGGCAACCATGTATTTCAAACAAGCACTTAAACTTGATGCTCTTCCTGTTATAGCAAACAATCTTGCCTGCATTGCGCTTATACAAAACAATCAAGAAAAAGCTAAAACCTATTTGGTCAATGCACCGGGCAACACACTCTTAAGCTACAACTTAGCAATAATTCATTATCAAGAAAATAATATACCAGAAGCTGAGCGTCTCCTTACGGAAATAACTACTCAGCCGCTTGCTTTTAAAGCACAACTCTTTTTGAGCTTTATACAGTATGAACATAAAAATTTTCAAAAAGCTTTAGAGGTACTTGAGACCATAGTTCCTACTGAAAATAATCCTTATGAACAAGAAATTATACAGTATCATAAAATAGCAGTTCATGCTGCTTTGCAAAACTATGCCGCAGCAACTGCCGTAGCGCCAACTTCTTTATTAGAAGAAAATCCATCGCAAGAAAAAAGTGGCGCAGAACCGTTCTTTGCTGAAACGTACAATAATCTTGGCTGCACGTATCTTGATCAAAAGCAATATGCACCAGCACTTAAATGCTTAACGCATGGCTTCATGATTAATAAACTTATGGGGCAACCTGCTCTTAATACCACGCTTGCTTTTAATATCGGCCAAGCAGTATATGAACAAAATAAAAATAGCCAAAAACCAGATGCATCTGATGAAAAAAAATATACGGTCAAAACAATACGCTTTAACAATAAATTTCTTGCTTATGCACTACCAGAAGAAGATGGTGCTTTGAGACAGCTTCTCATGACTTCATTTACTCATATAGATCAAAGAAATTTCAAGGCAGTATTAAAAGGTATGCAAGATGCTCTTGACCTTTTTCCCGATTCATTTGCGGTGTATAACAATTATGTTGTTGCTTTGTATGTAACCCATGCGCTGCAGCCGCACCTTGTTTCTGCGCAAGATATGAATAAAAAATTTGTTGCTTATATGATTAAAACAAAAGAGTTAGCAGTCACTAAACAAGAACTAGGCATTATGCTTAATAACCTTGCATGCACTATGCCAGAAAAAGAATCTGCGCAAGCACTTGCTATGCAACATGCTGCTATTGCACATGATGCGCACAAAGAATATCTTATCAATTTAGGATTCTTGGCTATGAAGCCGCTAGAAAAAGAACTCCAAGCTTCTTTGCACCATAATAAACAAGAAAAAGTACAAGAAGCACAATCTGCTTAGTATATAAAAATAAAAAGGCGCTTGTATTTCAAAGCGCCTTTTTGTCTTCTTTTTCAGTCTTTACTTCACAAGCCCCTTCTGTTGAAGATCTGAGTACTTAATTGATCCATACTTTTCTAAAGTATCTTTTAAAGTAGGTTCTTGATAAATACCCTCGAACTTAAGATAAGGAATTAAATCTAGATTCACTAACCATGATTCAGGATTTCTCCTCAATTGCAACGTATGACCAAAATAGTACATTTTATTTGCAAATGATTTAAGTTCTTGCTGCAACTTTTTATCTTTAACTTTTTCTATAAGTTTCTGCAATGGTGAGTTCCTGCTTTCATACCACTCAAATAATGGAATATTAAATAAGTTCTCAAGTCCAGCCGATTGCGTTGGATACCTAATAAACCATCGGAATAACTGTATAAATCCTTGATATGTTAATTCTACACTAGCATCACCCTGCTGCATAATCTGACGCAATTCAGATTCTGAAACATCGCTCTTTTCAAGCAAGGTCTTAATATGTTTTGCAAAGTTTTCATGTTCTTTATTTCGTTGTTTAATGAGCGTTTCAAGATCATTATAAGATATATTTTGAGGCAAACGTTGCTCACGCACAAAAGGAACGCCACCAAGCTTAGATGAAGGTGCCTCTACAGGAATTTCTTTTTGACTCGTAGGTCTAGCTGGCTCAAACTGCTGAGGTGCTTGCTGTGTCATGTGCTGAGAAAAACTTTGCATAAGTTTAAGCACCTCTTCATATTCTTTTTGATAACGTGTATCATGCAATTTAGAGAGTAAAGATTGTCCATAAATACCCTCAAATTGAAAATTCGGTATCATATTTATAAATGACGTATTATATAAGTAAGTTAAAGGATTTCTAAAAAAATAAAGATCTCCAGCATTTTGTAAATCTTCTGCGACCTTTTTAGCTTCTTCATTGGTTAGAAGTTTTACAAAGTCTCTAAATTTACTAGCTTCTGGTGCAGAGCCATAACTCACATATATATTAGATCCAATTAACTTGTTTAATTCATCAAAACTATACTCATCACGAATCCACAAACGCCATCCTTCAATAAATGCCCGATACTGCGAATCGATAAGCTTACGGCCTAAGGCAGCAAAAATTTTCTGTTTTTGTACATCAATGGACTTCTCTTTTACTAATTCCTCCATAAACTTTTTGAGGCTTTCTTGCTCTTCGTTACGCATTGCAATTAAATTTTTGAAGCCCTCTTTGTCAATATGCTTAAAGCCACGATAGACAATAGGCTTTTCGCGTGCAAAAAGAAGCTGCCCAAAAGAAGGCTCAGTTTGTGGCGGTGGTGATGGTGGAAAAACAACTGGTCGTGCACCCTCCGCTCTATTCAAGAGTTCTTGCAAACGCTGCAGCTCCCCTTCAAGAATTCTCAGTTCCTGTGTTAATTGCTGCTCTGCAGCACAGCAAAGAGCATTCCACAGAAAAATAGTTAATAGTTTTTTATACATAGTAATTCCTTTTTTACCAAACTTCGCTCACCATTCTGCTCAGTTCGCTACGTTCACTGCTTTCTAGGAACACGGTGCCAAACAGTCTTTGTCCTTTAAATTTGTTACTGGCAACAATTAATCCGTTACTACTAAAATCAAGATACGGTGAATCAATTTGGTAAGGATCTCCTGCTAAAATTATTTTACTCCCCTCACCAACACGTGAAATTAAGGTCTTAACTTCATGTGGCGTTAAGTTCTGTACTTCATCAATTAAAATAAATTGATAAGGAATAGAACGACCACGCATATAGGTAATTGCTTCTAAACTTATTTTTCCTTTTTTAATAAGATCTGCTACCGGATCCATTTTGCGATCTTGATGATGATGTTCTTTGCCTTTCTTTTTGCGCGATCCTCGGTGTCCTTCATACCGTTCTTCATGCCGTTGCGTTTCATAGGCAGAAGCATCGCGACGACCAACATTAATAGCATGCGCAATAAATTCCATATTATCGTATACTGGCTGCATCCAACTATGTAACTTCTCTTCTATGGTACCGGGCAGATAACCAATATCAGGACCTAAAGGAATTACCGGACGAGAAATTAACATTTTTTCAAACGTCTCGCTTACTAATACTTGATACATACCGGCCAAAAGAGCCAGGAATGTTTTACCCGTACCAGCTGGTCCAATTAAATTAATAAGTTGAATTGAATCATCAAATAAAAGATTCAGCGCCATGAGCTGCTGAGGATTTTTTGCCTCAAGCGGCCATTTAATGGCAGGTGCAACAACTGCTATAAACTTTTTGTTGCCAGCATAGCGAAACACTTTGTAATTATAAGGATTGTTCCTGCTTGAAACCCATACAAATTCATTAAGCGTCATTTCTCGCTCTTCCACTAAGTCTTGCAGCTCGGGAGGAAATTCACTTTTTAATGAATTAGCGGGTACTTGTACGTGAATCCATCCTTGATAAAACCGCTCGGGCGTAACATGACCTTTTAAATAATCTTGTGATGCTATGCCTAACGCATCTGCTTTTACGCGAGCATTTAAATCTTTTGAAATAAATTGGACATCTTGTCCTCGGTTCTTTAAATCCAGCGCTGATAATAAAATTAAATTATCTGCCAAATTTAAACTTAACGAAATAGGAAGCTCGTGTTTTTTTTCTGGTAAAAAAACAACTTTTACAATCGACCCATTATCAAGTTTTACTCCTTCTCGTAATGAGCCTCGTGCTCGTAATGCATCAAGATGACGAATTGTTTGACGTGCATTATGTCCCCGATCTGTCGTTTCACCTTTAAACGTATCAAGCTCTTCAAGAACCATGATAGGAATTCCTATGGTAGCTCCCTTAAAGCTAAAAAGTGCTTCAGGATCGTGAATTAATACGTTAGTATCTAATAAATATATGCGATTTCCAGCCATATGCTCCCTCACGTTACTCAAACCTTTTTTATTGTTTCTTCCACCCTTGGTATACTAAACCAAATTTTTTCGTTGCAACAGATAACTTATTTATACCAAAAAAGGTGCTTTGTAGCACTATAAAAAAACTCTTTTTTGCGCTATACTACGTCTAGTGAAACACCGTGTACGATAGTATCCACGATAATAAGGAATAAATCATGCATACAAAAAAAGAGTTAGAAACATTACGTCATTCAGCAGCCCATTTACTTGCACAAGCTGTACTCGAACTTTATCCTTCTACTCTTTTGACCATCGGGCCGGCGACCCAAGAAGGATTTTTTTATGATTTTTTACCTGAAAAAAATTTCAAGGAAGAAGATCTTCCTCTATTAGAAGCTAAGATGCTTGAACTTGCTGAAAAAAATTATCCCATTACCCACAAAGAAATTTCTAAAAAAGAGGCACGCAAAATATTTGCTGGCAATAAATTTAAAGAAGAGCTTATTGACCTTATACCAGGAGACACCGTTGGTCTTTCTGAGCAAGGACCTTTTAAAGATCTTTGTAAAGGTGGCCACGTAGCATCAACAGGGCAACTCAAACATATAAAATTATTAGGAATATCAGGTTCCTACTGGCGTGCAGATAAAAACAAAGACCAATTACAGCGCATATCGGGTACCGCATTCTTTACCCAACAAGAGCTTGAGGATTATTTAAAACATAAAGAAGAAGCAGCTCAGTATGATCATCGCAGACTTGGCAAAATGCTTGATCTCTTTTCGTTTCATCAAGAAGGTCCTGGGTTCCCTTTCTTTCACCCCAAGGGTAAACTGGTTATTAATCTTCTTATTGCTTATTTAAGAACATTACAAACTAAGCTCGGCTATCAAGAAATAGAAACGCCTCTGTTATTAACCGATCAACTGTGGCGCCAATCTGGCCATTATGATCACTATAAAGATAATATGTATTTTCTTGATATTGAAGGCGAGCCATTTGCCCTCAAGCCAATGAACTGCCCTGGAGCTTTCGTTTTATACAATGAACGTCCTCATTCGTATCGCGAGCTGCCGTTACGCTTAGCAGAATTTGGCAAAGTTCACCGTCATGAGCTCTCTGGCGTTTTACATGGCCTTATGCGCGTGCGCAGCTTTACCATTGATGATGCTCACCTTATCTGTACATTAGATCAGCTTGAACAAGAAATTAAAAATACTATACAGCTTGCCTATGAGGTATATAAACATTTTGGCTTTGAAAAAATAAAGGTAGCACTCTCAACTAAACCTGAAAATGCTATGGGCTCAGATAAGGAATGGCAAAAAGCCCAGCAGGCACTCAAAAACGCCCTTGATGCAAGCAATATACCCTATACTATCCAGGAAGGAGAAGGCGCTTTCTATGGCCCTAAAATTGAGTTTAAAATACTTGATTCTATGGGGCGAGAATGGCAATGCGGCACTATCCAGGTAGATTTCTTCTTGCCAGAACGCTTTAACCTGGAATATGTAGCCTCTAGTGGCAAAAAAGAACGCCCTGTTGTTGTTCATCGCGCTATTTACGGGTCTTTAGAGCGCTTCCTTGCTATTATCTTGGAACACTTTAAGGGGAAATTGCCCTTCTGGCTTGCCCCCGTTCAGGTGAAAATCCTTACCATAACGGACGATCAAAAGCCGTATGCACAAGCAGTTCTAGACTTTTTACACCAGCATAATGTTCGAGCGATCATGGATGAAAGTTCAGACCAAATTTCAGCAAAAATAAAGACTGCGCAGCTTGAATATGTGCCATGGATGGTAGTTATTGGCAAAAAAGAACAAGAAAACAATACCGTGACCATTCGTTATCTTGATGGAAAGCAAGAATTTGGGCTCTCCCTTGAGGAGCTTTTGGCAAAACTTGAAAAAAATCGATAGAATTTTTATCAAAATTGAGTTTTTTTGCTAAAATTTTAAAAAAAAATTATATAGCAGCAAATATGGCCCCAAATATGGGATTTAAACCTGTATTTGGGGCCCCTTTTTATGTGCAAAGAATCAATAATGAGCATAATTTTTTTAAAAAAAATAAAAAATGTTGCATATTTTATTGACTTTGCAAAATTATAATCGGTATCCTGAAATTAAGTAGTAGTGAAATTTGTTCATCCTTAAAAAGGAGAAAGACGATGGCAAAGAAAAGAAAGACAGCTAAAAAAGCTGTAGCAAAACGTAAAACTGCTAAGCGTAAAACTGCAAAACGTAAAGTTGCTAAAAAAGCTACTAAGCGTAAAACTGCAAAACGCAAAACAGCAAAACGTAAAGTTGCTAAAAAAGCTGCTAAAAGAAAGTAAGCTTTTTTCACAAGCTAAAAAACGCTGTGTACTCAGTATACAGCGTTTTTTTATGCTCTTTTTTTAACACCTACTCTCTGGCATTCATCGTAAATGGCGCAGCGTGAACAGGCTGGTACCACAGGAAGGCACACATTTTGCCCCCACATGACCAGTAAACGGTTCCATTCGGACCAGTATTCCTTGGGAAGTATCTTTTCTAGGGCTTTTTCTGTCTGCTCAGGCGTTTTTGTCTTTACCAAGCCTAGCCTATTAGAGATACGGTGAACATGGGTATCCACACAAATGGCAGGAATGCCATAGCTTTCAGCTAATACCAAGCTTGCTGTTTTTGGCCCCACGCCAGGCAAAGAAAGCAGTTCTTCTCGTGTCCTTGGCACTTTACCGCCAAAATGTTCTAGGAGTTCCTCACTTACTATTTTAAGACCGAGGGCTTTTTTGCGATAAAATCCGAGCTTATAAAGAATTTTTTCAAGATCTTTTAAAGGAATAGCAAGAATTTGCTGAGGTGTTTTTGCATGAGAAAAAAGATTCTGACAAACCGGTAAGGTCACGGTATCCTTGGCGCGTAAACTTAAAAGACAGCTTACTAAAACAAGAAAAGGATCGTTGCCATACTGGTCTATAATAGAAGAAACCATAGGTTTCACAAATGATTTTGTATTTTTTTTCAAAATAGCAATTATCTTAACAGCTCGCTCGCGCTGTCGCAAAACCCATGGTTCTATCATATACTCATTACTAACATTAGCTCCAGTTTGAAGAAAGAACTAATTTATGCTAAGATTTTAAATATTAGCATGCAGGAGGAAATTCGGCTGCAATAAGTATAACAACCAAAATAACCTTACTTAATTTTTTGAAAAAATTAATGTTCATAAACAGCCTCCTTGTAAGGATGAAGTAAAATTAACCTGAAATAAGTATACCGATACACCAATTTAAATTCAAGAGAATAATGCTTAATGTATTAGATTTTTTTCAAAATATCATAAATGGACTGCCACTCTTATTTATTGTTCAATCAGTTTCTCTTTTTTTAAAAACTAGTCTTTTATTGATTGTTATTTTTAATGGATTACGATCACCAAAATTACAAAGGCCTTGGTTCTTTTTGCTAATTATTTTAATTGGTTCTATTTTTTCTAGTATCGCATGGATAGCTTCTATTGCTCAAAAAAAATTTCTAACTTCTGTCGATTACAGATTTATTCTTTTTATAATTCGTATATCTTGGGCCATAACCATGCTTCAGTATCAATCTCTTGCATTTTTTATGGAAAGTTTAATAGAAAAAGACTATACAATACCCAAATATCAAAAATTATTTACCCTGATTAGTCTTTCAATGTTTTCTATGTACTTATATTTAGCTTTCTTTAAATTTAGTTCTTCAACAATTAGACCTCCTATAGAATATACTTTGCTTAATATAAGTTCAGCTTATGCCCTTATTCCTGTAATAATAAGCTTATTCATAGCTCTAAAAAAAATGCGCCAAAAAGGCAGGAACTTACCTAAAATTTTAAAAAAACAGGCAAAAGTACTTATTCAAGGTTTTTTAGCGCCCACATTAATCCTTGATTTTCTACAGGTTTATCCTTTTAACTTCGTCCCGTCACTCATAGCAAGTAACTACGCTGTTGTAACCGTCTCAACTGGCCTTTTAACGTTTGCTTTCTATTTTTGTGCGCGTAAAATGATGGGATTACGCTTCTTGAATTTTAATAATCACGTACAATCGCCAAAAACTTATAATTTTATAGACGATTTTAAAGATGTTCTTGAACAACTTGGTCATGTAAGCAGTACAAAAGAGCTCAGCCACATTAGCCAGGCCTTTTTTAAAGGCGCGTTTAACATTCAACCAAGCAGAGTTAGCTTGTATATCAGAAAGCTTCAAGCTACAGAAAATGATCAGACATCTGAAAGCGAACAGCTACCAAGTTCTTCAATAGAAACTGTTGTAGAAGCATTTATCAGCAGGCATGAATCGTGCAACATTGCTCCCTTCTTGCGCCAAACAAAAATTTTAATTACTGATGAGATAGCATTTAGTAATTTTTATGATGAAACAAGCATAACAAAAGAAGTTTTACAGTTTTTATATGATATTAATGCGGATATCTTTTTACCTATTTATGAAAAAAATACTATCATCGCTTATATTCTTATAGAGCGTGATGCACGCATTAATGAATTTTACAGTAATCTAGAGCGTGATGAAATGGTGGTATTTGCAAGTTACCTTGCCAATATTATTAACCTTCTCCAGAATAAAAATGTTCACATCATTATTCAAAAAGATAAAGAACTGCGCGAAGAGCTGTATCGTAAACATCAAGAAATTAATCAGTATAAAGAAAGTATACGCTCCTTTTTACATGATTCCAAGCAGCGCCAGATTGGTATTTTATTTTATAAAAATCGCCGTTTCCATTACGGCAATCAAGCAGCTAAAGAGCTTATAAAAATAAATCTTCACACGCAAGAAGGACATCCTCTTTCTAAATCGTTGTATCAACTTGCGCATCAAGTGGACGACTATAAAGTAAGCCAAACTCATTTTGCAAAAGATATCCACGGCAATCGCTTGGTTATTGCTGGTATTCCTAATCTTGAAAAAAATAACGTTATTATTGCCGTCTACTATCCTGAAGTTTCTGACATTATAAAAAATCAAATTGAACATTTAAAAGATCCGAGCGAGTGGGACTATTTGCTTTACCTAGAAACAACACAATCTGGCAAACTTATCAAACAACTTATTCCCGGCTCTGGCGAACAACTTCTTAACTTTAAAATTGAACTTTTAAAAACTTCATTAAGCAAAAAAGCCCTGCTGCTTGAAGTTCCTGATGAAGATTTTTCATCTATCGTTGAACTTTTACATCACATAAGTTTGCGCGAAAAATTGCACACCCTCAAATTATCGTCTCATGAAAAAAACTTTGAAACGGCCATTAAACTCTTTGGCATTAATAGCATTTATGGCATCAATCAAGAGCAAGCAATTCTTGAAAAATTGAATAATATTGGCACACTCTGCATACAAAATATTCATTTCCTTGATCTTGAAACGCAGCACTACTTGGCAGAATTCATTCGTTATGGTTTTTACAGAGTGTTTAAAAGTGATCAAAAAGTTATTAGTAATGTACGCATTATTTGTTCAACAAACCAAAACTTGCAAACGTTGGTACAAGAAGGTAAGTTTTCTCGCGCTTTATATAATGAGCTGAATCAAACAACCCTTGCAATGCCACCACTTATTTCATTGCCAAAAGAAGAATTAAGCAATTTGGCAGAAGGTTACACGGAACAGGCAGTCCAAAGCCAAGCATTTACTAATTTACTGGCTTTAACAGAAAAAGAAAAAACAAGACTCATTAATTCATGCCCGGTCAGTTTGCAAGAGTTTAAAACAAAAGTACAACAAATGCTGGTTAAAAAATCGCAGAAAAATAATATTTATGAAGAAACTCTGTTTGATCCTGCATATAATGTAACTGATCCAGAATTAGTACAAGCAGCGCGCTTAGGCAAAAAGGCACTTAAAGATCCAAAAACTTTAGCTCTTTTAATGGATAAATTTAAAAATCAAAACAAAATTGCAAAATTCTTGGGTGTTAATCGTTCTTCTGTTAACCGCCGTTGTAAAGATTATAATATTAGTGAATAAATTTTAATAACAAAAGGAGAACACAATGTTTTTTTATATTTATTCGGCCATAGCCTGTTTACAATCTATACTTTCCTTTACGGTTTATAGAAATATGCTCAATGCACCTACAAAAAAATTATGGATCTTTCTTTCGGTTATAGCTACAGCAAACCTTCTTACTTCTACTGCCTACGCTATTCTCTTTCTAGAAACAGTTCCTCATCACCTTAAAATGCCCTTTTTTATGTTCTGCTGGGGAGTAACAATGCTTTCTTTACAATCTTTCATATTTCTGCTCGAATACATAACAAAAATACCTAACAAGCTACCTAAAATATTTTTGCCTCTTAATGTAATGCTCAGCTTATATTTTTTTTATATAGCATTTACCAATAACTACCCTGCTCATAAAGATACTTTTTTCTTAATTGTAGGTCTTTACTTACCAAGCTCTGTTATGTTCTGGACTATTTATGGCATTAAAAGAATAGCCCTAAATAGTTATACCTCTTCACTCAAAAGAAAAATTACACATATGTTACTTTATGGAGCTTTACCTGCAGCATCTCTAGAATTCTTAATACTATTAATAAAACATATACATGTTAATAGTTTTTTATTAATAGTTATCTATGCTCTTATTAGCATTGAACTGCTTTTTTGGGCATATACTATCTTCCTACTGCAATCAATAATAAAAGAGATTTCATAAATAAATTTCATGATTAAAAAAGATAAATTCTTGAAAAAAACCTCCTCTTGCCTTACTTTAAAAGCACACATAAGAGGAGAATTATGGATTTCAAACAGTTCAAACAAAAAAAAGAAGAATTTATCACGTACCTTGATGTAGAAAAAAATCTTTCCATTAATACGCGCAGAGCATACAAAACAGATCTTGATCAATTTATTACGTTTTGGTTTGAGCATACCAATAGAAATAAGATCGAACTTCCTTTACGCCAAATTATCGAGCGCTTCTTAGTTGCCTTGTATGCAAAAAAAATTGATAAAACATCTATTGCGCGCAAAATATCATGCTTTACTTCGTTTGCACGCTTTATGCAAGCACAAGGAGTTAAATTAACGCTCAAATTAACACGCCCGCGCCTTGATAAAAAGTTACCTATCTATTTGAGCATGGATGAAGTTTCTTATTTGCTTGATACTATAAAACCAGACGATCTTCCAAGCAAACGCCCATTCCGCGACAAAGCAATTTTTGAATTACTCTATGCAACCGGCATTCGTTGCTCAGAGCTTGTTGCCATAACGTTTGAACAAATAGATTTTATCAGTAGAACTATTAGAATTATTGGTAAGGGAAATAAAGAGCGTTTTGTGCTGTTTGGTTCAAAAGCAGAAGAATCACTAAAAAACTACCTAAAAGAAGAACGTCCTGAGCCAGATGATCGCCAAGCAAAACTGTTTTTAAATAATCGTAGCGAGCCTCTTACCGTGCGTTCTGTGCAGCGTATTTGTGAAATGTTTCGCCAGTTTTTAAAAATACGTAAAAAAATAACACCGCACAAATTGCGCCATTCGTTTGCTACACACCTTTTAAATCAAGGGACTGATCTGCGTGTTGTGCAAGAATTGTTAGGACACAGCTCATTAAGTAGTACAGAAAAATATACGCATGTAACTACCAAACAGTTAAGTGATATGTGCAACAGTTTGCATCCCTACAACACCATGAATACCAAGAAAGAAAATGATTCTTAATGAATAGTATTGGTCATGCACAGCGCTGTATACATGTTATGGCAGTAATGGGGTTTGTTTTTTGTATTTTTGTAATGCGTCTTTTTTATTTGCAGCTTTATTTACAGGATATATTTTTCAAAAAGGCACAAAAAAATTTCACCCGTACTTCCACCATTCCACCGCAACGAGGAAATATTCTCGATTGCCACGGCACCTTGCTTGCCACTAATCGCCCTATTACCATGCTCTATTGGCACGGCAGTGGCAATCGCCAGCTGAGTGCTGAGCAAACTGCTCTTCTTGCACACCTTTCCACCATTCTTAATAAAGATATGCAAGAAACAGAATTTCTTACGCGCTTGAAATATGCAGAACGCATGGCACGAGAAATAATGATTATACATGACATCCCTCTTGAGCTGCTGAGCAAAGTGATGGAGAAATTCCCCAATCATCCTAATTTAAGCGTACGGGAAGAAACAAAGCGCCTTTACCCGCACCACACTATTGCATGCCATACGCTTGGCTATATTGGCTCCATGCAAGAATCTGGCAAAATGGGCCTTGAATATTTATTTGAAACCAATTTACGAGGACAAGAAGGCCAGCGTATGACCATGATCAATTCTCTTGGCTCAAGCTTGCGCCAAGAAGAGCTATCAAAAGCTTTTTCTGGAGAAAACATTCAAACAACACTCGATCTTAATTTACAAAAAATTGCAGAACGTTGTTTTGATAAAAATCTTTCTGGGGCCTTCATTTTAATAGACCCACTTTCTGGTGCTCTCAAGGCAATGTTTTCTCGCCCAACGTTTGACCCTAATATATTCTTAGAACCACTTGATCAAGAAACTTGGAATAGTCTTCAATCAAAGCGCCCTTTTTTAAATCGGTGCTTTAATGCAACCTATCCGCCGGCATCATTATTTAAAGTTGTCACCATGAGTGCTGCCTTAGAGCTTGATATTATTAATCATGATACAACGTCACTATGCTCTGGCTACATAGAATTTGGTGGGCGCCGCTACCATTGCAATAAGCGTGCTGGCCATGGTGAACTTTCTATAACAGAATGGATTGCAAAATCATGCAACATTCCTTTTTATGAAATTGGTAAACGTATTTCTATAGATCAACTTGCTGATTATGCCTTTAGATTTGGCCTTGGCCAAAAAACAGATGTTGTATTTGGTGAACAATCTGGGCTCGTGCCAACATCAGTATGGAAACAAGAAACAAAGGGTGAGCGCTGGTGGCCGGGAGAAACACTTTCTGCAACAATCGGCCAAAGTTATTTTTTGGCAACGCCGATTCAAGTTGCCCGCATGATTGGTAGCATTTTTACGGGGTACTTAGCAAAACCGCGCATACTTATGAACGAACCAATTATGCGTACCGATCTTGCTATGAAACCGGAAACACGAAAAGTTCTTAAAAAATCATTAAAATCTGTTGTTACCCAAGGTACCGGAAGTTATGTCAGTACGGTACAAGATATAAAAATTTATGCAAAAACAGGAACGGCACAAATTTCTAGCCTTGCCAAACGCTGGCGCGATGCACAATATAAAGAACATGCTTGGTTTGTCAGTTACTTTACCTATAAAGATGAAGATCCACTCGTTCTAGTACTACTCGTTGAACATGCGGGAACATCGCGCGCCGCTACTTCTATTGCAAAGCGCTTTTTGATGAATTATAGAAGTTATAAAGAAAAGGCGTAGCTTATTTATAAACAACTCTTTTCTGCATAATAAGCACAAAAAGCTCTAACGCCGCAATAGTTCTTTTGCAAACATTTATATCTATATCATAATCACGAGTATCTTTTTTAGGTTTTTGCTTTAAATCTTTATACTTATTCTTGTACTTTTTTTGCTCTTTTATTTCTTTTTCTACCAACTCTAAGGCGCTTAATCCTCTTTGATTTTTCTGGTCAGGAGATATACCTAGTTCATGTAATCTGTGTGCACGAAATACAAATCTTTCTGTTGGACAATAATTTACACTAATAGATATCAAACTATGCCAAAGGTTATCCCCATTAGCCAAGCACTTAGGTTTTAAACCCTTTTCAAGATAATAGCCAAAAAGTGCATTGTCTGCAGTATGATAACATATTGATTCATGAAGAAGATCCATGCCGCTAGTAACTCCAGTGCCTTCATTAATAACATCCAATTTTGCGCCCTTTGAGACTAAAAGTTCTGCCATTTCTGGTGTTTTTGCAAAAAATATAGGCTTACTTGAATGAATTCTTTTGATTTCATAATTTGGATTTGCATTTTTTTCCAATAAAAATCTTGCAAATTCAATATCATTATTTTCTATGGCATGAGTTAAGGGAGTATGATGTCCTGAAAAAAAATCTTCTACATCTACTGTTGTAAGATTATGAGTTTCAATTATTTCTTGTATAGTTCTTTTAGCTTCTTCTCTTGCTCTTAAATTTTTTGAAGATAAATTAGACATATTTTCTCGTATTTGCTCTTCAGGAGATAATTTTTGCATCCCAAAAGTATGGTTAGGAAAATCCATGCTATAAAGAGAACAATTTAATACCATGAATCCTGCAAAAAACATTATATTCTTTTTCATATAAAATCCCTTGTACCATTAAAAAAACCTAATACTTACAATATTTCTTTAAGCCTATTGCATGCAATAGTATACAAAAATTTCCCTCGCAGCAAGCATTTAAGTAATATCAGACAAAATATTTAAAAAATTTATTGATTTTCGATAAAAATTTATTATAATTCAATATGCATGTTTAAATTTTTTACCTAAAAGGAACATCATGAAAAAACTTATTTCATGGACCTATAATTTCACGCTCTTTATTTTCATTCCTCTTGCTCTTCTCTATCCCCTTTTATTATTTACTCATCACACGCAAATTTTTATTCATTACACGCAAATGTTTGATATTCCTCAACCAGTCTATGATATAAGCTCTCTTCCACTTTTAGGAAAACTATTATTTTTTTGTCTTGAAAGCATTTCCGCTATCTGTTTACTTTTTGTATTGTGGTATTTCTTGCAAATATTAAAAAACAGCATGAAAACAGGATATTTCTTTTCCTTCCAAACAATTACCATGCTTAAAAAAATTAATAGAGTTGGCATTCTTTGGACAGTCTATAGTCTTTTTTTTGATACTTTTGCAAGCGTTCTTATTTCTTTCTTTAAACCTGCTGGATTCCGCTACATATCTTTTTCCATCAATGCATACGATATTATACATCTTTTTGGCATCTTGCTTATTATGGTACTTATACATATTATACAAGAAGGCTGTTCTATAAAATCTGAACAGGATCTGGTGGTATAATGGAAATTAGAGTAAAGCTTGATGAAATGATGGCAAAGCGTAAAATACGCTTGCATGAATTAGCAGAAAAAGTTAACATTACCGAAGCTAATCTTTCCATTTTAAAAAATGAAAAGGCTAAAGCTATTCGTTTCTCTACCTTAATAGCATTGTGCCAGGCACTTAACTGTCAACCTGGTGATTTATTCGAATTTACCAACAAATAACCCTCATAATAAACGAATAATTTATATTCATGAAAATATATACTGCATTTTTGATATTTTTGGTTATCTTTAAAAATAGTTATGGTTCTCCAGTAGATGAAACAAACAATAAAATTAAACTTTTCAAAGAAGAGCAAACACAATTCAAAACTTATCTTAATGAAATTATAACTGCAAAAAAAAATCAATGGACAGCATACTGTAACTATCAAACTACTAGTTATAGAAAAAAAGAAAGAATGGAGGGATCTATTCTCTATGGTTTAGCTATTCCAACTGCAGCCTATATCCCAGCAATTATTCTAGAAAATGAATTGCTTAGAAAAACAAAACCAAGCTTCTGGCTTCACTTTCTTGAAGCTTTTGTTGATAGAGGAATTCTTCCCTGGGTATTAATAGGAGTTTTTACAGGCGCTGCTTTTAGTACATTAAAAACACTTAATTATCAACTTTGGGCAAAACCTAAAAAAGAATTTTTATCTTCATTTGATGAAATAATACATTATGAAGAAGTTTTAGCTAAAACTAATTATGAATTAGATACGGCAAAATCAAAATTAAAAAAGCACATTAAAGAATACCTATAAAGCAAGTTAGAGGTTTATGAAAACATTAAGAAAAACACTTGCCTGAATATATTAACATAGTAACCTTACAAAAGTTCATTTTTAGGAGTATACCCATGAATAATTTCACCAAACATCTTATCTTTTGTATAATAGCAAGCAGCATTATTGTTCCGGTAGATGCAATGCAGAGAAAGTTTTCTACCTTTAAAAAATTCAATAATTTTGCTCAATTCAAAAAAACATCAATCAAACCTAATTTTACAAAAAGCCCTCCAGGGCAGTTTAAATTCGACAAAAATCGTTATCAAAAACTTCTTACTCCCCCTAAAAAACCCTTTTGCTTACCTCGTAGAACAACGCTGCCAGCTCTTGTAGGATTAAAAAAAATCCCCTTCACTGATCATAGAACGTTTTGCTCTCCGCGTGACCCCTTAAACGGCTTCTTAAATGGTTATCATCCTGTATTAAATGGCGATAAAAGTAAAATTGATGAAATTTTAAAGTCATCACGAGAGTTTTCTCCTCGAAGTTTCCTTCTTGGCTATCTTCTCCATAAAGAATTAACATCATTCTCGCATGATAATAATGATATTAACACTCTCCTAGAGTTGATAAAACATTTTGATAATGATAATAATGATTCTGGCGATAACAATTAGCTTTTATCTTCTACAATTTCCTGAATTATTTGCCAACATTGTTGTCTTTGGTCAGCCGGTGCTTTAACAATACTTGCTGCTACAATTAATGCTTTCCACAAAGCCCATGCGCGGCCACGCGCCCATGTAGCAGGGTCAAGAGCTACAGTTTCTTGAAAAATCTTTCTACTTTCCTGCTTGAATAAAGTCCATGCTAGAGCAAGGTCACACGCTGGATCACCAACTGCCATGCCGCCCCAATCTATCACTGCAACAAGTTTGCCATCTCTTACTAATAAATTTCCTGCAGCAATATCGCCATGCAGCCAAACTGGTTTATCCTGCCACTTTGTTGTTAATGCAGATTCCCAGATTTCCATTATTATCTTTGTATCAATTTTAGCTTTTAAAATTTCAAGAGCTTGGCGTGTTTGCGCATCATACACAGCAAGTGAAGCGCCGCGATAAAAATTATGCGCTCCTGGCTCTGGCGCTCCTGCGGGCGCTTCAACGTTTTGAAGATTTTTTAAAAAATGCGCAAGATCTCTGGCCACTTTACAAAGATCAAGATTACGTGCTGCTGCAACAGTCTCTCCCTCTATCCAAGAATACACTGACCAGTTCCACGGGTATCCGCAACCAGGGTTTCCCATGGCCAAAGGAATTGGCATCTCAATAGAAAGTTGTGGTGCAAGAAATGGAAGCCAACGTTGTTCTATGGCAACTTTTGCAGCATATTCTGCTGCACTCGGCATACGAATGAGCATATGCTCACCTAACCGAAAAGTTCTATTATCCCATCCGCCAGGAACAATTGGTTCTATTGATAAGTCTTTCCATTGCGGAAATTGTTGTGCAATTAAATGGTGCACAAGTTCTTTATCAATATTCATAGTAATTAATAATTACAAAAATCTTTTATATAAGCAAACCATGCTGATTCTTGTGCAAAAGGAACATGCTCATACGTAGGATCAATGTTTTTTCTAGGATGATACAAAGAAACACCATGCACATCAGAATCTATTGCATCACCAACAGCATTAGCAATAACCATTTCTTTAATAGTATCACATGCCTGCCGACACATTATTTGTATATCTTCAATCTGCTTGTTTTTTTCAACAGTATCTAATGCTAGTATAATGTATTCTAAAAACGTAAAACAATCGATATACATGGGAGCATCGCAAAATGCTCTACATTTTTTGCGCAGCTCGTGCAGCATAGTTCGAAATTCTTCTTTGACCAGCAATTTTCTCAATTTTTCTGCCACTCTATCAAGCTGAACTTTTAGCACATCACTATAATGAACATCAAGTGCTGACTGAGTAAAAATTCCTTGCGGTGCATGTTCTTGGTAATACTTTTTATAGCACTCTATAATGGTTGTTGCTAAAAGCTCTCCTGACATCGCTGAATTTTTTTCCAGTTGCTCAAGAATCAGGGCATAGGGCCATCCATCAATTAATTCACATTCTTGAGAACCAATAAGAAAATCAATATAATCTCGCAACTGATAGACATGTTCAAACATCGCCCCTTTGCACATATCAAGACCACAAACATCAATTTTTTTATGAAATACGTTCTTACTAAGATTTTCAAAAAGCTTTATGAGCTCTTCATTATCCATGCAAGATTTTGTCTGCATATTTGTCATCATGCCTCTATGGTTTTTGTGGTGCCATGCCCTTTGAGAACGCAATTGACACGTAATTTCTTCATCATCAACAGCAAGCTCCCACTCTTGTGTTTCTTCATTATACTCGGGCACTAATATGCCGTAACCATGGTTCCATAAAATTACGCAGTGATGTTCTGCTGGATTTTTCTCCTCTAATTCTGAAACCATGTCTATAAAAATATCTGAGCCATGCTTGCCAAAAGGAACTCTTTTGAGCTGCCGCAACACATTCTTTTCAACAGCATAGATAACGGCATCAGAATCACCATAATGCAACAATGCATACAAAGTAACGCCATCAGGTTTATGGCTTGCCATATCATTAAGATTTTTAAAAGCAGCTTGATGCAATGAGGGCCCCGTTTCCATGTACAAATAGATATTCCAGCTATTAGTTGCCCATAAAAAACCCTGACACGAGAGATTCATTATCAACGCAAAAATAATTTTTTTCATAATTCTCCTTTCATGTATACTAAGGCTAATAAAAAAAGATTTTTTAAAGCAACAAAGGATCTCTATGAAGTTAAAAATATTTTTATATGGCTTAATCCTATTGAGCTTAGTAGGATCTACCAATCAAGTTTTTGCAAAAAACACTATGAAAACAATAGGCCTATTAGGAGGCACGGGGTGGTCCTCAACGATCAGCTATTATTCTTTGTTAAATGAAATGGTCAATCAAAAGTTGGGTGGTTATCATAGCGCTAAAATTATTCTTAAAAGTATTGATTATCATGATATCATGAGCAATTATGGTAAAGACTATACAAAAATAGCGGAACTTCTCCATCAAGAACTTACGGAACTTATTGGGCTAAAACCAGACTGCATTATAATTTGTTGCAATAGCTTGCATAAATATTACGATATCATTAAAGATTCGCTCAAATGCCCCGTGCCAGTTTTTCATGCCGTTGATTTGGTTGCGCAAAAATGTAAGCAAAAACAGTATAAAACCGTTTTGTTACTTGCCACAAAATTTACCATGGAAGATGGCTTTTTTGCCAAAGTGTTAGAGAATTTTGGCATTGCGGTTCTTATTCCTCAAAAAGAAGAACGCGACCAAATAGATCTTATTCATAAACAATTAATGAACAATAAAGCTACAGACGAAGCACAAACATATTTTCAAAAACTAATAGAAAGTTATACTATGGCTGATGCTGTTGTGCTTGGCTGTACCGAATTTCCTCTGGTTGCCAAACAGGAAACTATAAAAATACCGCTTCTTAATCCTATGGAGCTTCAAGTAGAACGTGCTCTTGAATATGCTTTGGAATAAATACTCAATAGCATATCCAAAAAGTTACTCAAGATTTACTTATTATCTGAACTATTTGAAGAAGTTGCAATATGAGGATTTAGTAGCTTAATAGATAATTCAAGGTTATTGGTATCAAAAGTATCCACGACATTTGCCACTGTTTTATCATCTGAAAGAGAATCACTTCTACTTTTTACAAATCCACCAAATACAGCAAAGCCGCTAAAGCCTTCATTTTTAGTAGCAACAAGCCTTTGCTGCCCAGTTGGAATACCTTCTCTGTCATACAGCTTATTTTTGATATCCCCAATAGTTGTATTTTGATCATATTCAAATAAAGCTGTTGTTTGTGGATGACTAACAAAAATTATCTTAGGCGGCTGAGCCGTTTGTATAACTTGTAGAGCAGCTTGCAAAGTTTTTGGATTTTTTTTAGGTTCCATGCTATACAATACAGAAGTGGTCACAAAAACAGTTATACAAATTAGTTTTTTATTCATAAAAATCCTTTAAATGATGCATTAATAGATACAATTGAATATACCAGATACTAGAATAAATTCAATTTTTATAATAACTGCAGATTGATAATTTTCCAATAGAATTAATTTTGCAGCTATTCATATAACTGGCATATACCTTCAACTTGCGATAGAATTATTGAAAAATCATATAAAGCTAGAGAGAACTGTTAACCTATGGATAAACAAATAAGTATATTTTTTATAACTGGTACAAACGGAACAGGCAAATCAACATTAGTACACCATTTAAAATCAATATTGCCTGAGCACATTGAAATACATGATTTTGATGAAATTGGTGTCCCAGATAATGCTGATCAAACCTGGCGCATACAAACAACTAAATATTGGTTACAAAAAGCAGAGCACTATGCGCAAGATAAAAAAGCTCTTGTTGTTTGCGGCGTTGTAGTGCCTTCTGAAGCAAAACTATTACAATCAACTTTGCAACTATATTTTGGATTCATCAAACTTGATGATAAACTGATTGAACAACGATTAATAACACGAGGTTGGAGTAAGCAACTAATCCAGAATAATATTACTTGGGCACATCATTTGCAACAAGAAGTCGTTCAAACAAAAAATCATTATAGTGTTGATGGTTCACAAAGCCCTGAAGTTATAGCTGCTTTATTTGCTCAATGGATTATATCAATTTTACAAAAGTGACTTATGCGTAAATTTATACAAAACAAACTCTGGCGCGATAAAGCCCCTGCACTTATGGAACAGATGGGTTCAATTATCCATTGTACGCTTCTTGATGATAAAGAATATGACAAACAATTGCGTGAAAAACTTATAGAAGAAATACAAGAAGTTGTTGCAGCAAAAAATCAAAAGGAGCTCACTGAAGAGCTTGCCGATATTTTTGAAGTCATTGATGCACTCTGTGCTTTGCATGGCATTAACAAGTCTGAAATCTTAAAGGCACAAGAAGAAAAAAAACAAAAACGTGGTGGTTTTTATGAACGTAAATTTGTTACCATAGCAGAGCACCCTGAAGGCAGTTTTGGCGAGCGTTACTGCTTAGCTCAGCCAGAAAAGTATCCAGTGGTTAAAGAATAGGTACCTCTAAAAAGCCCTATTTACAAGCAAATCTCTTGACTTATCTGCATTTTATCGGCATACTAAAAGATGTAATAATGCAGATAAAAAGGAGCTATTATGCCGATAAAATTTTCACCCCACTATACTATTACCCCAAAAATAGCCAAAAATCTTATGCGCATTGAAGCTGCGCGAGAACAAGTTCTCAGTTTACCTTTAACCCCCATGGTACTCGCATCTTTACGCGAGACCGCTCGTTTGTATACCACGCATTACTCAACTATGATTGAAGGTAACCGCCTTAATCCAGATCAAATTAAAGAAGTCATAGAACATAAAGGCCATTTTCCTGGCCGCGAACGGGATGAGCATGAAGTTAAAGCATATTATGCTGCTCTTACGCAGGTTGAACAATGGGCGGCACAAGGATTACCAATAACAGAAAAAATGATTCAAACATTACATGCACTTGTTATTGGCAATGGAAAAAGCAAGGTCAAACCAACAGCTTATCGTGACGGACAAAATGTTATTCGTGATGCACGAACTCGTGCAATTGTCTATTTACCACCAGAAGCCCATGATGTTCCTAGTCTTATGAAAGGGATGGTACATTGGATTAATAAAAATAGCACAATTCCTTGCCCTCTTATTGCCGGTATTGCGCATTATCAATTTGCCACCATACATCCCTATTACGACGGGAATGGTCGCACAGCACGACTTTTAACAACACTTATTCTTCATTTGGGTGGCTATGATTTAAAAGGACTCTACTCTCTGGAAGAATATTATGCCAGAAACCTTGATGCCTACTATACTGCAATCAGCATTGGTGATTCTCATAATTATTATGAGGGACGCGCTAGCGCAGATATTACCAAATGGGTTGAATACTTTATTGAAGGAATGGCAGTGGCCTTTGAAAATGTTCTTAAACGAATGCAAGAAGCTGAATATAAAGGCCTACGTGATCAAAGTGATGAAATAAAAAAACTTGATCCAAAACAACGCAAAGCTCTAGAATTATTTCAAGAATTCCAAGTGGTTACCGCTCGACAGATTGGCGCACTTTTTGGCTTCAAACCTCGTACCAGTGCACAACTTTGTAAAAATTGGGTTGAAACTGGCTTTTTAGAAATTGTAGATTTTTCCAATAAGGGCAGAAAATACACGCTTTCTAAGCATTATAAAAAACTACAAGAAAAAAAGTAAAAGAGATCATTATGACAACTCCCTGCTTGAGTTGCGCATTAACTCATGGCACTAAGGATACAATAGGCGGCGTAGTTACCCAAAGCAGTAATTTCCAAATCAGGCAAGACTATAGCGTTCCAATTTCAGGCTTTATGATCCTTGCAACAAAACGTCACATTAAAAGCATAGATGAATTTACTAAAGAAGAACGTCTAGAATTTATTGAATTGCTTTATAATACCAGACAAAAAATGAAAACAGTTTTAGGAATTGAGACCATCTATCTAATCCAAGAAGAAGATTCTGCTCATTTTCATCTTTGGTTATTCCCAAGATATTCCTGGATGGAAAACTTAGGCCAAAAGCTAAAATCAGTGAAACCTATAATGGAATGGGCGCAGCAAAATTTGCAAACATCTGAGAATATAAAAGAAGTAAAGCATACCGTTGAAAAACTAAAAAAGTCATTTGAAATTTAACGTAAATTCAGCTTTAATGATTTAAGCTCAAAACCTAGAAAGATCGCTCGTGGTGAGTGATTTCAAAGAAATCGTATCGAACCATACGAACGCGATATCTAAAATTTTTTGAGTTTATTGATTCATGAAAATTGCGACAAAGATTTTTTCATAGTATTAATCACAAACGTCATCCCTTTATACTCTTTTTCTTGTGTATCAACCAACGCATAACCATGTGCTTTAAAAAATGGCAGCGCGGTAATGCTACTTTCTGTAGTAAGCTGCTTCAAGCCCATTGAACGCGCTTCATCTTCTAGAGCTTTTAATAGCTTCGAACCTATTTTTTGTCCTTGAAAATCTTTATGTACATACAGGTGATAAACAACACCTTCTGGTGTCATACTACCAAAACCAACAAGTTGATTATTTTTTTGTGCAATAAAACATACACGCGACATTAAATTAGAAAGCCATTTTTCTTTATCAAATTTTTCAGGAATCCATACTGCAATCTGTTCAGGTGAATAATCACGAATATTGATAGTATTAACGGTGTGCCGATAGAGCTCTAAAAGCTCATCTAAGTCTTCAGATTTAAAATTACGTACTATTATTTTTTCCATGAAGGTATCCTAAAGTTATTGAATACTATTTTTAGTAAACGCTGCCTTTAAAAAAACATCCATGACTCCTTGTCTTTCTACCGCATAGCCAACAGGCAAATTTCCTTTATTATTTTTTACAGCACATGCTTTAGGACAGTAGCTCAAAACCTCTTGCAGAATAACTGCATCCTCCTCTTTGAACGATGTTACTAAATTAGCTACCACATAATGCAAAAGAGTATCACCTTGAGTATCCTGGGCCAAAAACAATTTTTGTATACGATCCCTATATAATTTCTCTTTATGTCGTGATAAAAAAATCCACTTTTTTTCAGCTTTTGTTAAGAATGGCTTAAGCTCTTTCCATCTACTATGCAAAACGGCATAATGCAAGGCATTCATCTGATTACTATTTTTTTGGGCTAAATGCTTTGACCAATCAAAACCAAATCTTGAATGTTCAATTTTTTGTATCAAAAAATGTGTTATATACTTGTCAGCTGAAAACAATAACTGCAACAATCCATCCTCATACTCACCTTTAGAAATAACATCAAAAAAATCAATTCCTTTTTGGCTAAGCCGTTCAAACCTTCTCTCTTTTAGAATTTCAATAAATTCCGATCGCATACGCGCTTCTTCTTTTTTTCGTTGTTCTTCTTGAGCTTTAAAGAGAGAACTATTATCATCTTCTCCAAATATGGGAACAAATCCATAAGAGATAAAAAATTGGTTTAAAAAACAGAAAACTAATAAATATTTTTTCATAATTACATTTCCCCTAAAACACACTCCCCTTGCTGCGCTAAACGGTATTTCGCAGCAAGGGGATTTTCTTATCTTTAATTAACAAACAACTGTTTTTTCTTTGATTGCCTTATTGTAGGTGTTGGCAAGGAAGATTGCAATAAAGAACCATGCCGCCACAAGACCCAAAGAAAAATATACCGCCAAGCTAAGATAAAGCTCAAAGCCAAAAAAGCCCTTAGTTAAATTAGCAAAGGAAGCAGAAGCTTTTGCTGTTCTTGAACCAAATGTTTCAATCCACGCTTGTGATTTATATTTAACTTCATGTGATGTAGGAACATAAAGCTGCTTAATACAAGGCCCGTTCAAGGCATAGTTAATAGCTTTTGCGCCGACCATTAAATAAAAAAGCACATCAATCAACGGAAATAATTTAAAGGTCAATACAGCGCCACCAATAATAAGAGGTACTAAGCATAATGCTGTTCGCAAACCAAGAAAGCGCTGAATATTATTAATACCAAAAAACAAACATAAAAATGCAACCAAATTCACCGAAGATGCATAACTTGCAAAATATTCTGAAGCTTGTGCGCAATCAGGAAAATAAGCAAAAGTCATCGTTTTAAAGTTGAAGTCAATCACCGTAACAATAAATTCAAAGAATGCTAGAATGCCAAAAATACCAAGAAGATAATTATGTGAAAGCATAATTTTTAAACCCTCAAGAAACCCTGGTTCTTCTTCATGTTTCTTTTCTTGTGCTTGATAGCCAACGAGTTCTTTTTGCGGCGTAACTTTAAAGAAAACCCACATAAGAACCGCGGTAATTAATACCAATAACCCACAAACACCAACAACTAATGCCAGTGAAGTATTAAACAGTTTTGGCAATTTCATTAAATACTTTGGCCCTAAAATGCCACCAATTTGACCAATCATTACGATGAGTGCAAATCCATGCTTTGAGGATTTGGTTGTTGAAATATCAACCACCAGCGCCCAAAAAAGTGCAATTACTAAGGAGCCAAAACTCTCTACAAATGCATACCAGAACCATCCAGAAAGCCGCCATGGGCTTGCTGCCGTATTTGCCAAACCATACGTTGGGTTAGCAAAGAAAAAGGTCCAAAGAGCAAGTATTACTACATATAAGCAGGCCATTGTATAAAAAAGATTGGTCTTTTTAAGTTTATCCACCATTTTCCCGTAAAGCATAACAATGGGAAAAAGAACAACAAGTGAAAAAACTTTCGCCCAGGCAAGATAAATATCACGAGAGCCAGCTTTACCAAAGCCAACAATCATATTCGCAAAAATTGAATCTTTTAAGGGACGAAGCGTCCAGTAGACGCCAATGATGAGGGAAAAAATCAAACCTAAAAAAAGATATTTTTTAAGTTCTTCTCGTTCAAAGTCGCCAAACCAGACTTTGAATAAACGTGTAAGCATACAATGCTCCTATCAGAGTTTAAAAAGGTATTAAATAACCGCTTGTAAAAATCTGAGCTCAGAGGCATTTACAATCTAATTATGCCAGAACTAGCAAAAATTGCAAAAAAAATATCTACCAAGCTCTAAACCTGAAAAAGCTAATATTTCTACCAGAATTGAGAATAACTCTTAATTTTTTAGCTAAACGGAGCTACACTAAAATAAGATATTAAGTAAGGAACACTCATGAGCATTGATATTCATCCTTTTTTTCCATCTGACTTAAGCCCTTTGCAAAAGCTTTTTATTGCCCTTAATAAATCACAATCAACATTAGATTCTTACCTTGAAGAACATCAACAGGAAAAGCGGGAGCTCTTGGTTGCGTATAAAAACAATATCTTGGCAGGCTATCTGACCATCACATGGCATTCTCTTTATCCATTTTTTAATAATAACAGTATCCCAGAAATTATGGATTTTAATGTACTTCCTGAATTTCGCAAGCAAGGAATTGGCTCCAACCTTCTTGCCGCTGCAGAACAACTAGTACAAGAAAAAGGTTTTGATACTGTGGGCATTGGGGTAGGGCTCTATGCCGATTACGGACCGGCACAAAAATTATATGTAAAAAAAGGTTATATTCCTGATGGAAATGGTGTAACCTATAGGTATAAATATAGTACACCTGGATCCTCTGTTTGTTTGGATGATGATCTTATTCTTTGGTTTACAAAAAAATTATTATGAAAATAAACCTTATTTCTATCAACTTTACTAAACCATGGTGGCAGCTTATTATCAATCAAAAACTGCTTGCTGCTTCAGTTTTTTCAACAGTTATTATACGCGACGTATTTTGGTCATTAAACCCCTTTCTAATAACCTTTGCACTAGAGAAAAGTAACTGGTACTTTTTTGCAATAACATGTTTTATATGGGGCTTGGCTGAACTAAATAATCTTTTACAACCTCTTGCAAATACTAAATTTCAATTGCAATGTATTCACAGCATCTTTTATAATGCCCACCAATTCTTGCTTGCCATAGATCCTCAATATCATATTAAACGCTCAAGCGGGGTTGTATTGGCAAAAATTGACCGGGCCGCCCGTGGGTATGAAGAGTTACTCGACCAAATTACCTTTGAATTCGCGCCATTGATTATCGGTACTCTAACCATGCTCATTGTTTTAAGTCAGTACTCTCTTCTTTTAACACTTGTACTTTGTATTTGCTTGTTCACTATGGTCGGATGTGGTTATTATTTCGTGCAACATGCTTGTCAAAAATGGGAAAATGAATTTATTAAAACTGATGATAACTTTCATGCTGTCGCCTTTGAAAATTTAGCACAAATACATTTAATCCGTGCAACCTTTGCAACTGATTATATGCAGCACAAGCTTACCAAAGAAATTTCGATTAATGCTGCGACTGAAAAAAAGCTTTGGCTTGCCTATGCTTTTACCTCAAGAGTACTTTCCGTTATTTATGCATTTTCAATCTTAGTTTTACTCGGGTATCTGGTCCATTGTATTCAAATCAATTGCATGTCACTCCCTTTTGCCATAGGTCTTATGATTGCGTATATACAAAGCACCAAACAAATTGTAAAAATTGTTCAGCCATTACGCCGATACATGAAGGGGTTTGCTGCCGTTAAAGATTTATTTGAATTTATCCCTCAATTTGGCAAGCAAACCTTCCCTGTTTTCAAGGAAGAGCATGCTCCTATCAGCCTAGGAAAAAAAGAATATACCCTTGTTGCTCAAAACATTTATTTTGGTTATTCAGCGGCAAGAATTTTTGATAATCATTCATTGCACATTAAAACACCCAACAACCAACCTAATAAATTATATGGTATTATTGGACCTTCGGGTATCGGCAAAACTACGCTCATTTCCATATTAGGTGGCCAATTAAAGCCACAATCAGGAAGCATTCTGATTAATGAAATTGATATTTATGCAATATCAGATGACATACGCAGACAATTAATTACACTCCAAGGTCAAGTGGCAACAACCGTAAAAGGCACCGTACGTTACAATCTTCTTTTTGGGTTGCCTGAACACCATGATTACTCTGATGAATATTTATGTGATATTATCAAACGCGTAGGACTTGATCCCATTTTACGTGAACATCAAGGACTTGATACGCGCTTAGGCGAAGGCGCTTTAAATATTTCTGGCGGTCAGCGACAACGCCTTAATTTTGCAGCATTATATTTGCGTGCACGTTATTATAAACCAGTTTTAATTCTTATTGATGAACCTACAAGTAGTCTTGATGAAATTAGTGAACAAGCAATAACAAGTATGATTCAAGAATTGGCCTCTTCGGCAATCACGCTTGTGATCGCTCATCGCTTAAAAACACTCAGGGATGCGGCTGGTCTTATAGATTTATCGCTTTTAAAACAATCAAAGGAAATAAAAATATACTCCTCAGAGCAATTAAAAGAACAGTCCATTTATTATCAAAAGCTTTTAGAAGAAAAAAATGAGCTGGCATAAAAATATAAAAAAAATAGCAATCGTCGGTAATGCCGGCTCGGGCAAATCAACGCTGGCACTCCAACTTTCTAAAATACTCGGCCTACCGCTTTACCACTTAGATCAATATTTTTGGCTACCCGGTTGGGTTGAACCAGATCGTGCTGATTTTGAAAAAATTCACAAAAAATTATGTGACCAAAATAGCTGGATTTTGGAAGGATGCGCCATAAGGCTTTTTGACTACCGCATCCAGCAAGCAGATTGTGTTATTTTTTTAGATATGCCAACCTCTCTATGTTTATATCGCATCTTAAAGCGTGCCTTTGTGCATTATGGCAGAGAACGTTTCTCCAGCGCTAAAGGCTGCCCCGAACGTGGACCAAGTTGGAAGTTTTTGAAGTTTATTTGGAACTTTAATAGAGAACGTAAACCGATTATTCAAGAGCTTTTACAACAATATAAAGATACCAAGCAAATTTTTGTAGTTCACAACAAAGCTGAATTAGAAGGGTTATTAAAAAAAATCTTAGGAGCTCTATGATTTCAAGTTTGAAAAACAAACGCTTTTTGATCTTAATAATTGCCGTAGCTTTTTTGTCATCATGTTTTTTCAAGCCTACGCCAGGAACTGTTATTATACTTATTGGCACTTCATCTGTAGGAAAAACATCACTTATTAATGAATTAAAACCACTGCTCAACAATTATGAAATTGTAGATATCGATAGTTTTACCACTTCATATTTAACAACTCATCCAATGCCAGAACAACCTGAGAATTTGGATGAAAAAACAAAAAAAGAATTTGGGCAACATTATACAAAACAACTTGCTGAAAACTTCTATACTTTAATTAGAAATAAGGCATTACAAGGCTATAATGTTTTAGTTGATACGGTACCAATATTAGAAAGTGATCTAGAATATAAGATAATTTCTCAAAGCTTAAAAAATATAAAAAATATTTCTATGGTACTCTATTGTCCTTTAGATATTACTATGGCAAGAGTTCAACAACGTAATCTAACTGGTATACCAGAAGAACAAAGAAACATTGCTCTACCCTTTGGCCAATATTTGCTCCTCTACAAACCTCAAGATTCACCGAATGAACCTGTAGTTGAAACCCTCTCAAGCAGCGCTACTAAACAGGTCTTAAAATCTGCGATTAAACTGTTTATGGATGATTTACCGGAGGAACTTAAAAATAACCCACAAATCGCTGCTGAAAGTTCTGAACATTTTTATAAAGATTTTGTACAACAATTTAAACTTGATCAATTGTCAACTATTTCTGTTGTACCAAAAATGCCTTATGACCTCATACTTAATTGTAAAAACACACCTCAAGATCTTGCCAAAGAGGTTATGCAATTTTTAGAAAAATCGATTACAACCATCCACTCATTTAATGACGTTAATTTTGATACTTTTACTAAAAATGATCTAGTCATATTTGACGTTGATGAAACATTAATCCAACCCAAGGATGCATTTGTTCTTAATGAACAAACACCGCAAGCTGATGCGTTTCGTAAAAAACTTCTCCAAAAATATCCAACCGTAACTATTAAGGAATGGGAAAATATAGGAAGTCTTTTACTCTTGCAAGCGGAACGGCCACTTTTAGAGCCTTCCGTCATTACAAAAATAGATACCTTACAAAAAAGAGGAATCCCCGTTATCGCATGCACCGGCATGAATACAGGAACATTAGGCCTTGTACCCAGTATGGAAGCATGGCGCTATAATCATTTAAAAAGTTTGGGATTTGAAGGTTCATTTAACAAGACAGAGCTAACATTCAAAACATTTAAACGCAAACCAGTGTTTTACCACGGCATTCTGGCAGCAGATACTGAACCAAAAGGTCCTGTTGTCGGCGCCTTTCTTGATGCCATGCAATTACATCCTAAAAAGATTATTATGTTTGATGATACCTTGGAATTTTTAGAATCAATGCAAGCAGAATGCAAAAAAAGAGGTATCGCCTTTCAAGGCTATGAATATAAAGGTGCTCACGAAAAACCGTGGGATGAAAAGCTCTTTGAGCAACAAGCCGATTATTTAATAAAGCACAAAACATGGCGCAGTGATGAGGCATTTCAAGGTGCAAGTATATGAACTTTAGCAACCTACCAATCTTAAAAACCGAACGTTTATTATTACGCCCGGCAACTATCCAGGATGCTGCTGATATTTTTGCTTATGCATCAGACCCTGAAGTAAGCAAACTTTTGCATTGGTACCCAAGCACCACCATAGAAGAGACGTATGAAGTTATTAAGCAATGGCTTGCTGATTATAAGGCAAATAAACCAGCTCCCTGGGTTATTGTTGATGCAACGTCTCATAACGTTATTGGCACTATTGGGTTACACGAATATAATGCAGATAAAAAGTCTGCTCTTATTGGTTACTGCATTGCGCGTCACTACTGGGGCAAAGGATTAATACCAGAAGCACTACAGGCCGTCATTAACTATTTATTTTCACAAACTGAAACAACTGAAATTGTAGCTTTTTGTAGAGTTGATAACCCTCGCTCACAAAGAGTTCTTGAAAAATGTGGCTTTATAAAACAAGGCAGCAAGCAAGAAGAAGTTAAGGGTGTAATGGCGATCTTTGATCGCTTTGTGCTGTATGATAAAAAAATTTTATTGACATAAACAGAGTTTTGTTTATCATTTCAACTGAAAATCGAGTGACTTATTCAAAGTACACGTTTAAGGAGAATTACTATGAAAAAATTACTTATCATTGCAGCCCTTTTCACGCTTAATGCATATGCAGGAAAAAAAAGCTGCAAAACAGTTAATGAAGTATATAAGCCCAAAAAAGGCGGCTTATACTATACTCGAGAGTGTCCTGCAACACCAACACCAGAAAAGCCACAACAAGGATGCAAGGTTGTAGCTACTAATACACTTAAATTAGGCCGTGGGGAAAAAAGAGTTACAACCTACCATTGTCCTGAAAAAAAGCAAAAAGAATAGTAAAACAAAACAAACCTCCTAAAAAAAGGCAAATACATAAAGGGCTACCATGAAAAAATCAATCATTCTTTCTTTTATTGGACTAACAATAGCATCTTCTTGGTCATATCTTTCTGCCTCAGACAAAACCCACACCGTCTATGAAAGTAATTCAACTACTGTTTATGGAAGCGCCAATAAAAGTGAAGTTTCTGTTGGTTTAGTGGTGACGACAAACAAAGATGTTTTAGGAAAAGCAGCAAAAAAAGCCAAAAAACTCAAAAAGATTAAAAAAGTTAAAAAACTTGGCAAGCATTTAAAGAAAATGAAATTTTAATAACTGTAGCTAAAAATGGTTAAGGGGGCATGCATTGTAGTCATGCCCTTAACTATTAAAAGATTTTAATTCTGCAATTTCATTTATTTTTCAATTTAAAATTAGAGCCTCTGGATAAGTGAATTTAGCAATAATGCTAAAAAAACATTCTCTAAATTAGGAGTGATTTGTGCAACCTTGACTGGCTCACTAATTTCTCCTAAAGTTTTTTGTGTTTCTTGTAAAAGTTGCATAAAAGTATCGTCACTTTCATAGCTTTGGTTGGCAAAATAGTTAATAATATCTTGTAATCTATTTAATGGTAACGGCAGCATAGATTTCATCACAGTATAAAACATATCATAATTTAAACTGTTTTCATGCAATAATGAATTTTCATCATACTCATTTGCCAAGCAAAGTAATGCTTTGATCTTTTCATCAACATATTTAAGTGGATTTTTTATAATATCTTCAATAGCTGCTTGCAATTTTTTGTTAACAACTTCTTGATTAAAATAAAACTGGCTACATGCATTGATATCAGAACCATGTACAAGAAGCAGTGCTATACAATCAATATTATTACTCACAAGAGCACTTACAAGCGGTGTGTAACCTAAAATATCTTTTGCATCTATTTCAACTTTAGCATCAATAAGAAGTTTTAAACACTCTACGTGCCCATGCAGAGCAGCCACATGAAGTGGTGTTTCTACATTGTTATCTGGCTTATGAATATCAGCACCATGTTTCATAAAAATCTTTGCGCAATCTTTATGACCTCCGCAAATAGCCGCACTAAAAGGTGTTTGACCAGTTGATCCATTTATACTATCTATTTCAGCTTTAGAAGCAATGAGCAATTTAACGCAAGCTAAGTTTCCTTTTGCAGCTGCTTTATAAAGAGGAGTTTCTCTTTTTTCATCTTTGCTATTTACATTCTCATTATTATTCACCAGAAGCTCTAAACAATGGTCTTTCCCTTTTTCAGCAAACAAATGAAGAAGTTTGTTTTTATCTTTCTTATCAAGCTTTGCTCCATTTAGAAAAAGATATTCTGCACAATCAGCATCTTTTTGAAGAAAGGCTATATCAAGTGGTGTATTTTTAGACAGATCTTTTGCATCAACCTTAGCACCATTTTTAATAAGCAATTCAGCGCAATCTTTATATCCCTTTTGAACAGCACAATGAAGGGGACTGTTTCCCAAATAATTTGACTTATTCACATCAGCACCCTGTTGAATGCTTGTTTCAATTGCTTGCAAAATAATTTGATTATGGGTTAAACCCTTTTTCATACCACCAATAAGCCTAGAAATATCATTCTTATTGTGTGCAATAAAAGAAAAAAGATCATATATCTCTGGTCTCTTGAACGGATTATTTTCAACATCTTCTGCCGCGTACAGGGCCCCCGCAAGACTACAAGTTAGGGTAAAGATGGTAAGTAGTTTTTTCATTAATGTAACTCAATTCTGGCTATTTTGGCTGTTTTAAACTTAACTATATTCTCATGGTAGACAATATTGCATATTTGTCAATGTTGAAAAACATGGCTTCATGCCACAAGCCTTTCGGAAAAATCAAAGCCTGCTACTTTACCATTAAAGAAAAAACAGTTACAATGACAAATTAATGAAACCATATTAAAGATTAGGATTCTCAATGTCCACCTCAATTATTAAAAAATCATACCTTATCATTCTTCTTTTATGCTCTATGCAAGGCATCAAAAGCTCTGAAAATACAGAAACTCCAGTAGTTGACTATCAACAAGCATCCAAAACTCTTACCTGCTTATCACAAAATCCCTTAACCTTTTTAAGCAATCTTTCAAATACATTAGATCTTAAAGCTATCTATCTATCCCCTCAAGAAAAAGAAGATCTCATAGAAAAGTTAAAAGGTTTAAAACAAGCTTTTTGCAATCGTTCAAAGCATTCAGTTTTGGTATTACCTCTTCTTGCAACAGTATGCTTGGGCCTTAAAACTCTTTTTGACTATGCTGCAGTAAACTATAGTAAAGAGGTCTACAATTCATCATTTTTCTTGTCTGGCATTCATACAGAAAATGTTAATATTTTCATGACCAGTTTATGTCTTTTTATTGGCTGTTTGGGCTGTTCAATCTTGCTTGAAATGGAACATTCTGAATCTGTTTCTTCATTATTCAGCAAAGAAGAAAAACTTGAACAAAAAATTGATAAACTTATTACAAAGTTACAACAATAAATAATTAACAAGAATTAAGCAATCTGTTTCTTGACAATTACAGGATCAACAATATCTTTTGTAAAAAATTAATACCAGAAGCACTGCAAGCCGTCATTAACTATTTATTTTCACAAACTGAAACAACTGAAATTGTAGCTTTTTGTAGAGTTGATAACCCTCGCTCACAAAAAGTTCTTGAAAAATGTGGCTTTATAAAACAAGGCAGCAAGCAAGAAGAAGTTAAGGGTGTAATGGCGATCTTTGATCGCTTTGTAAAATTGCAGCAATAAATGACTTGTAATAAAAATTAGTTTTTCTTTTTTGGTCTTAATAAAAGAGTATCGGTATCATAGGGATATCGAATATTCCACACTTTCGTATTATCTGAAAATGGACCGACAATATACCTTTTGAGCTCCTCTTACAGCACATACTTTTATAAATTTATTGACATTAAAAAAAATTATTTAATAAATTTATATCACGTAAATATTATATTAAAAGGGGGCCTTTAATGCTGTTTTTTATTCTATTTATTATTTTTATTGCTATTAATGCATCATATCCAGAACTTGATACAAATTTTGGCCAAAATGGTAAAGTCATAACTGATCTTGGCCGCAATACCGGTGGTGTTAATTGTTATCATCCATCAATGCATGTTGTAACTCAACCAGATGGAAAAATTATTATCGTTGCAGACATTTATAGCAATAATATATTCGCTTCTACAGAAATTGTAGATTCTGATTTTCTTCTCATACGCTACAATCCCGACGGCTCACTTGATAAATCTTTTGGAAATCAAGGAGTAGTTGCTCTTAAAATAAGTACAAGCGAAGATCCTGATGACTTTGCATTTGATATTGCTTTGCAAAAAAATGGAAAAATTATCGTTGTAGGCCAAACATGGCAACGAGGAGGAGGTCTTTCTGATGGTGTCTTACTAAGACTAAATCAAAATGGCTCATTAGACCAATCTTTTGGCAATCAAGGCATTATAATAGAAAATTATTATGGCCATATTATTTCAGGCTTCTTTAGAGTTAAACTACAAGATGATGAAAAAATTATCGTTGTTGGTTCAGAAGGCCTTGGAGCACCAAATGCTGATCCAATAGAAAAAAGCTATCGCCAATTCTTCATTGCTCGCTATATAAAAGAAGGAAAAATTGATACTTCATTTGGTGAAAATGGTTATGCTTCATCACCATTGCAAGATTATGAGATGAGTTTTATTGATGCTATTCATATACAAAAAAATGGAATTATCCTTGTTGCCGGTGCAACCAATGACGTTCGCACGGCAGATGAATGGAAAGAACCTTTAAAACATACTGGCGTCGTAAGATCATATCATCCAGATGGATCTCTTAATGAATCTTTTGGCACTAAAGGAACCGTTATTTTACCAAATATGGCAATATTAGATATTATAGAACAAGAAGATGGTAAAATTTTAGCTGTAGGCTTTAGTTATAATGCTGGACATAACACACATTGTTGGAAGATTATTCAACTACTGCCAAATGGACAGCTAAACTATGATTTTAATAAGATATTCAACGAAAATAATCCTATTGAAGGAACTATTCAAAAATGTGCCGCAAAAAATATTATAGTTAGCTCAACTAATAAAATTCTTGTTACAGGTTATGCAGAACTTGATGGCAAAAACTGTTTTGCTGTTGCTTGCTATAATGAAGATGGTAGCCTGGATGAAAACTGGGGCAATGAAGGGAAATTATATACCACCTTCGATTCTTATCATGATAAAAGCCTAGCCCTATCACTTCAAGACAATAAATTAATAGTTGTTGGTGAAAGCTTTAATGGCACATATTTTAATATCGCTCTTGCACGTTTTTTGCTTTAAAAAGCAAAATGAAATCAGTCTTTCTTTTTTGCCATTAATGTAAGAGCATCCATATGCATGACCCATTGCCAGCATACATAAAAAAGCTATTATTTTTTTCATAGAAATTCCATAATTAAAATTATAGAGAAACTTACTTACCAAAAAATAATTTCCAAATTTTATAAAGAAAGTAACCAGGAATATATTTTTCTGCAGAAGATTTTACTGGATACTGTTTTTTAATTATCTTTGGATCTCCAGTACCAGCATAGGATGACAGAATAATATTTTTAGTATCTTCATCCATACTATTATTCTGCATCAAACCAAGCTTATGCAAATTATCTACTTTTTCTTTACCAAGAATTTCTGTTGTTATAGATTTTCGCTCTTCTTGTGCATTAGACCACAAAGAGCCCTGAAAATTATAATTTTTTTTATCTGCTGCACTATAGCGCCATGTCCAATAATAATCTGAGGCTTCAACTTTTTCTAAGCTAGACCAAACTTTATCTATTTTTTCTTGCGGCACATCAACGCCATTGCGCAATACTGTTGCTTGTACCGATAAAACCATAAAACCAGTCAATAAACTCATCATTATTTTTTTCATAAAATCCTTTATATATAAAAAAAAGGCAGACTTTCATCTGCCTTTTAAATTCTTTATAAAACTTTCAACTACGTTTAACGAGTAGCTGCAGCAACTTTTTTTGCAAGGTTGCTAATTTTGCGCTCTACGGTATTAGCGTGTAAAACGCCTTTACTTTTTGCGCGTGATAATTTTGCTTCTGCATCACGAAGTAACGTTTGCATTTCTTGTGCAGAAAGACCAGTTTCTAAAGCTGCCACAACTTTTTTTATTGCAGTCTTTATTGCTGTTTTACGCGTCAAGTTTTTTTGACGACGTCCAATATTTTGTTTTGCTCTTTTTTTGGATGACTTAAGTCTTGCCATTAAAATACCTCTATCTTAAACAACTTTTTCAACTTTACCTGCTTTTACACATTTTGTGCAAACAGCACCACGTTTTACCTTGCCTGGCTCTGTATGTAACTTGAAGCGCATGGTGTGCACATTCGGGTAAAGCCAACGTTTTACACGATTATTAGCATGGCTCACTAAATTGCCAACGGAAGGTTTTTTATTACAAACAGTACAAATTCGTGCCATGATATATTAAATCCTTACTATAATTATGTCTTTAATACTATTACTTTACTAAAACTGATATATTTTTCAATCTATTTTTACGTTCTGATCATGAAAAAAGCTTAAAAGCTTCCTATGCATGAGATCAGCCCCCGCTACATATGATCGATAACCAGGTATAACCGGCTTGCCTGTATAGGTGGAAACTATACCGCCAGCCTCCTGAATTAGTATTAAACCAGCTGCCACATCCCACCACGATAAATCCTCAAAAAAGATACCATCTGCGCGGCCACAGGCAACGTATGCCTGATCAAGCGCTATTGCTCCCAGGTGCCTAAATGCATAGGTGCGCGGCGAAATATCCTCAAGATGATGCAGCACACTCAAAAAAGCTTTACCTTTAGCATACGGAAACCCTACTAAAAAGAGAGAACGGTCCAATGAACGCTCTTTGGATACCGTAATTTTTTGGTCATTCAAAAATGCTCCTGCTCCCTTTTGAGCGTAAAAAAGCTCATCAAAAAGCGGTACATAGATCATGCCAAAAACCGGCTGCTGTTTGTAAGTCAATGCTACCGATATGCAAAAATAAGGAATACCAAACGCAAAGTTGGTGGTACCATCAAGGGGATCTATAACCCAACAATAATCCGCATCTTGATTGCCTCGCTTGCCCGATTCTTCAGCAAAAAATGATGCTTCCGGCATCACATTGGCAAGCTCTTGCATTAAAAATGTCTCGCTTGCCAGATCAGCTTCGGTCACAAATCCCTGATCTTTTTTATCACGCCAGGTCATCTGCTTGTGATAATAGAAAAGAAGAATCTCTCCCGCTTTACGTATAATCGGCTCAACCTGTAGCTTAAGCTCTTTATGCATCAGCAAGTGCCTTATCTGTTAAACGAAAACTTTCACGCGGTTCAATACCCAAAAGCTTATAAATTTCATCAGCATACAATGTTTCTTTTTCAAGAAGTGTTTTTGCCAAGAGATCAAGCTTGTCGCGATTATCTTTTAATAATTTCTCAGTTCTTTGTTGTGCATCTTTGAGTAAGTTATGAACTACTTCATCAATCTTTTCAGCAGTTTTTTGTGAATACTCAAATTGGCCGTTACCTTGATTATAAACAACGGTGCCAAGCTCATCGGTCATACCATAACGGCACACCATATTACGCGCAGCATGTGATGCTTTGTTAAAATCATCAGCAGCACCAGAACTCAATACATTAAAAATAATCGTTTCAGCAACACGGCCACCTAAGGCAACCATGATATCAGCAAAAATCTCTTCTTTAGTTGCAAGATATTTTTCACGGTCAGGTAATGAATAGGAAACTCCTAATGCTTTACCTCGTGGCAAAATAGTAACCTTGTGTAAAGGATCTGCATGATCTGGCAATAAAAGACGAATCAACGTATGGCCAGATTCATGGAATGCAACCATTTCACGCTCTTTTGGTGATAACACCACTGAACGCAACTCTTTACCTAATAAAATTTTATCACGCGCTTGCTCAAAATCTGTCATGCTTACCGTTTGTTTTTCTTGATGCTTTGTTGCAAGCAATGCCGCTTCATTGACCAAGTTTGCCAAATCAGCACCAGAAAAGCCTGGCGTTCCTCGTGCAATACGCATCAAATCAACATCAGTATCTAATTTTATTTTTTTTGCATGAACAGCAAGAATTTGCTCACGACTTTTAATATCTGGATACGGCACATCAACTCTACGGTCAAATCTGCCTGGACGCAATAACGCGTTATCAAGCATATCAGGACGGTTTGTTGCCGCCATAACAATAACAGTAGAACCTTCTGAATTAAAACCATCCATTTCTGTTAACAATTGGTTTAATGTTTGCGCTCGCTCATCGCTGCCGCCATCAAAACCTGCAACACGCTTGCCACCAACTGCATCAATTTCATCAATAAATACTATAGATGGCGAGTGTTTACGCACTTGTGCAAAAAGCTCACGTACGCGAGAAGCACCAACGCCAACATACATTTCTACAAAATCTGAAGCACTTACGCTAAAGAATGGACAGTTTGCTTCGCCAGCAACTGCTTTGGCCAATAATGTTTTACCATTACCAGGTTCCCCAACAAGCAATACACCACTTGGCAATGTTGCTCCTAGGCGACGATATTTTTCAGGATTTTTAAGAAAATCTACCACTTCCTGCAGCTCTTCTTTTGCTTCAGGAATACCAGCAACATCATCAAATTTCGTTTTTACTTGGGTAGGCATAAACATTTTTGGCTTACTGCTACTTTTACCAAGCATAGCACCACTGCCCATAGAAGCTTTTTTACGCGATTCTAAAATAGCGGTACGTGCATCAAGTAAATCTTGCATGCCAACTTTTTTCTGATTTTTCTTTGAGCAACTAATAGCTGCTTCATTAACAAGATTTTCTAAATCAGCACCAGAAAAACCTGCTGTTTCTTGCGCTAATTGCTCAAAATCAATAGCGTCTTCAACGCGCACTTTACGTGTATGAATTTCTAAAATTTCTTTACGTGTTTGTGTATCGGGATATTCAACCGTCACCCAACGGTCAAAGCGACCAGGGCGCAAGAGCGCTTTATCAAGCACTTCAGGAATATTGGTTGCTGCAATAACAATAACATTAGAATTTAATGCATCAAAACCATCCATTTCAGTAAGCAACTGGTTTAATGTTTGTTCACGTTCGTCATGACCACCACCAAAACCACTACCGCGAGAACGGCCAATAGCATCAATCTCATCAATAAAAATAATAGCTGGTGCATGTTTGCGAGCCTGTGCAAAAAGATCACGTACACGGGCAGCGCCAACACCAACAAATACTTCTATAAAATCTGAACCGGTAATACTAAAGAAAGGACAGTTTGCCTCACCTGCAACTGCTTTAGCTAATAATGTTTTACCATTACCAGGTTCACCAACTAATAAAACACCACGAGGAATTTTTGCGCCCAAACGGCGATATTTTTCAGGATTTTTCAAAAAATCAACGATATCGGCAAGCGCTTCTTTTGCCTGCTTTGAACCAGCAACAGAATTAAAGCCTACATTAATCATAGAAGGCATTACCATACGCGCTCGGCTTTTGCCCATATTAAAGATGCTGCTCCCACTTCCGCCAGAACCTTGTCCGCGACGGAAAAAGTACCAAACAGCTAAAGGTAAAAGTAATAACAATGATAAAAAGACCATGTACCACATGCCATAAGAGCTTGATACCGGGATAACGTGAATATCAACGCCATGCTCTTTTAAAAGATCCCAATTTCTTGGGGTATCAACAATCGTTGCTTCAAAGCGAGTTCCATCTTTATCATTCAAAACACCGTATACATCTTGTCCTGCTATTTGAACAGATTTTACTTTACCCTGCTCTACCGCAGCAATAAAGCTTGAATAATGCATAGTTTTTACCTGACGAGAATAGTCAGTCAAATAGGTAAGCATAATGATACCAAACAGAAATGCCCCTACCATAATAAGGATATTTTTTGGTCCTTTTGGTACATGATTCATGGTAAATTTGTTTTTCATACTGTCCTTAGATTAAGTTAAATAAAAAATTATGATCTATCAGTAAGAATTAGGTCTAAAAGACCGGTTGTCTTTATATTCTAATTGTACTATAAAAATTACAGAAATAAAAAGGTTTAACGCATATTACTCGTTATTATAGTAAAATAGCTTCATTTTGTCGATCTCTATCAACTAACTACTAAAGGAACCTTATAGGCAGGCGACCAGGCAGGATGGTTACAACGATCCTGTGCTGAGGTCAAAAAGGTTCGCTCTTGCGTAACAAGATTCAGTACCGCTATACGGCTAGCTGAACCTGTCTGCACTGTAAAAGCAAGATAGTTGCCACAAGGGGACCAGGTACATTCTTCTTTATGGTTTTTATCAAAGGTTACCTGTTCACTTTTTTTGGTTTTCATATCATAGACAAAAATTTGCATAGCCCCATCAACAAACGCACTATACGCTATTTTGCCACTTTTAGCACAATAGGCTGGGCTCACACAATGGTCGCCATCGGTCAATACTTCTGTTTGCTCGGTAAATGCATGGTAGTAGCACACCTGTGGCCCTTTTTTGTAAGCATCAGAACAAAAAATAATATCCCCATTTTCACACAACGTTGGACAAACATTATTACCATTATTAGCAGTAATTGGCCGCACTAAAGATTCATCATCTTTTTGTTCACATACATATAACTGACTTTTTCCATTCAATGAACGACAATAAATAACGCGCTTACTATCTGCAGAAAATGAAGGCAACATATTAAACCCGTCAAAATTAGAAACGAGTTTTCGTTGTTTGTGCAAATCAACCGACATTAAACGAATGTTAGAACGCGTTGCCTCCGAATATAATAATAATGGTGAAATGCTGTCTTTGTTCCAGCGCAGGGCAAATGCTCTACCCTTTTCTACTAAGGGCGTGCAAAATTCATTATAGAGTGATTGTGCAGGATCTGCATATGGCGGTGCCAGGCAAATAGTGCGTGCTCGTTTTTTTTCACCCTGCACTTCTTTACAAAATGCAATACGAGAGGTAAAAAAGCCCTCCTGTCCTGTCAAAAGCGGCCACAATTGCCCTGCTAATAATTCTGCTCTGCAGCGCACCGGCATATCTTGTTTTGCAAAACGCTTACCGCGCACCATTGAAGCTACTTTGGTATCATACATGCGCCACTCTAAAAAATTATCCGCTGATTCAGTTATAAATACCGAAAGAGGAAAACCATCTACGGCCATCTGTTTTACTTGTTTTGTAGTAGGAACTTTTTCAAACGATTTTACCGTAACTTTAAAACCACTGGTGCGTTGGTTCGTGCGATCAAGCATAATTTTTATATACCGCGCAAACTCATCAAGTTCTGCGGTATGTTTACCAACGACACCAAGCAATAGAGGCATTTTTTGTTGCTGTTCTTGCTTGCTTTGAATGGTCATGGTTGAGGCTTGCGGCTTTGCATACAATGCTTGCTGCATTACAAAAATCATTACTAATGACAAAAGCTTTTTTTTCATAATACTCCTAATTTTGTCTAACTACTTTTAAGTTCATATGGTTCGAAACGTCCAGACTTCGTCAAACTACGCTGGACTCCTCACCATGAACGGGAGAGGGTAAGCAGTTATCAATTTAATTCAAGTTATTAAGCCTTAGACAAAACTAAAATATTTTTTATCCGTTCATGGTGAGGGTTTTTCAAAGAAAAATGTCTCGAACCATACGAACTCTATCAGCTTACTGCTTAAAGGTAATAACAACTTCCTTGCCCCATAACTGTTTTGGAAATTTCATATTCATTAATGCTGCACGCGCTGCAATATCATACGTAATAACAGACGAAGATTCTTCAATACCACAGGTACGCACAGCACCTTTATGATCAATAACTACCTTCAATGCACAATGCACCGTACTTGCAATGCCAACGGGAGGATGCCATACTTTTTGGATTTCTTGCTCAAGCTGATCTTGTAAATCGAGCATAATTTTATCATCACGGCCAACGTAAATAATCTGTTCTTCCTGTTTTACCGGTGCGGCTTTTGGTGGCATAGTTTTTTGTACCAGTTTTGGTGCGGGTTTTTGTGCTATTTTTTTTTGTTCTATTTTTTGCTCAGGTTTTTTTGCTGGCTCAACTTTTTTTTCTGCTACAACCGTTGTCTGTTTTTTTTGTTCAACTTTTTTTGGCACTGGTTGTTGTGCAGCCTTTTGTTGTGCTACTACTACCGGTTGTTGCGCAATAGTTTTTAATGTTGGCACCAATACTATTTTTGCAGCATGAGCACGCGGTTGCACCACAAGATGCAGTTTGCTCGGGTGCTGCATTTCATACAACCATAAAATCATACAACAAGCGATACCGTGTAATGTGCTTGAAAGTACAAAAAGCTTACTCAGATACCGATAGCGTTCAGGCACGCGTTGCAATAGCTTTTTGCATTGCAATATTGACATCTTTAATTCCCCCAATAGTTTTTATGCGGTCAATAACGCCAACCAAAAGATCACAAGAACTTTTTGCGTGTGCATGAACCCAAATACTTTGCTCAGAATTATATTTTTGTGCTACATGTTTTTTTACCGCTTCTCCTACGGTATCCAAAGAAACTTCATTATTATTAAAAAAGATTTTACCAGCAGTATCAATGGAAATAATAAGCTGCTGCGGCTCTTTACCTGCTTCTTGCGAAGAACCTTTTGGCAAATCAATTTTTAATGCATTATGCAACATCGGCGTTGCAACCATAAAAATAATAAGCAACGTTAACGCTGTATCAATAAGTGGAGTTAAACTTACTTCTGGAATTACATTGCGTTGACGTTTGCGTTGGTGGTAACGACGCATCATCATAACACTACCTTTTTATAAATAACATTTGTACAAGCCATGACAGTTTGTCTGCCAAATTAAACAGCTTGTGTTCAAAACTACGCACTTGTGTATTTAAGTAATGGAACATTAAGAGTGCAGGAATTGCCACTAATAATCCTACCAAGGTAGTAATTAATGCTTCTGCTATACCGGGTGCAATAGTAGCAATATCTGCTTGTTGCGTTTCACTAATACGAATGAAAGAATGCACCAAGCCCCACACCGTACCAAAAAGACCAAGTAATGGCGCAGCTGCTGCAGATCCTGACAAAATAGGCAAATATGATTCTTCTTGATACAGCACTTCTTCAATAGTTTGTTCTACATGCTGCATTAAAAGTTCTAATTCATGCTCACTCAATGGCATTAAACTTTCTTTAACTTCTAACAATGATTTTAAAAATGATAAATTTTTAGCAACAACGTACCCTGGCAGCGTGTGAGAAAATGCTGCAGCCATAGTACGTAGATCATCAAGATTGTGAACCTTTTTTAAATAGTTTAGCGCTTCTTTTAATTGCCGCTTTTTAATTCTAAACATTACTATTTTGTAAAAAAAGACCGTCCAACAAAGAATAGACATGAATAGCAAAATAAGAAGCACAAATTTGGTCATGCTATCTGATTGTGCTATTAAATTAAAAAATGCATTACCCTCTAAAAATCCCATCGCTCTTCCTTTATATAGTGGACAAAAAAATTTTTAAGTACTTTTTACACTTTATAGTAGTGTAGCGTAGAGTACAAAACTATGACAAGTATTTTAATACTGAATATGACCCTTCGATACAATTTACTACGTAAATCACTCAGGGCGAGCGAAATATAATTTTGTACATTCACTCCGGTAGCGAATCATCAATCTGAAATCGAGGGTTGAAAACCCGAAGAGTGAGTGTTTGATGCTGAGCGAGAGTGCAATCCAACAGCATGTTGGTGTATTTTTGTCCAGCCCTTTTGTACAAGCAAAAGGGGTTGGTTCTGCCCCGAATAGGGGTCGTGAGATAATGAATACTTAAAAATAAAATATAGTTAGAAAAATAATTATTAAAAAAACTATTCTTCTAGCACCCGTTTTTTAAGCTCAGCTTTATCACTAATTCCTTCTTGTACTTGAATGTCGTACGCCTTTTTGAGCAATGCGCCCATACGCGGTCCTGGTTCTGCTACATCCATTAAATCGCGCCCTTGGAGTAATGGCTTTTCATCCTGCGTAAGAATTTTTAAATTTTTTGCCTTCTTTAAAAATGCTTGAACATCTTTAAAATTTTTACGCAAAGGACGTGAACTTTTAGAGTTTCTTCCTCGTTTATCAGCTATTGCTAACTTTGCAAGTTGCTCCATAGTAATATCTGGTGCGAGTGCATGCGCTAATCGCCGATAAGCGGGTGGCCGTGCGCCATTTTCAATAAATTGCATCGGTTGCATATGATGACGCACTAATTTACTCACCGCAGCAATAAGATCTTTATTATGCGTAATACGTTTGAGCATTTTTGGTGCTATAATTGCACTTTCACCTTCATGCCCCAAACTTTTAATAACGCCCTTAATTTTTTTAGTCGTCGTAACTTTCCCAAGATCATGACACAATGCTGCATAGAGCATCATCAGTTTTTCTTTATCATTTTCATACGTAAGCTGCGCGGCCGCATCTAGCGCTTGCATAGAATGCTCAAAAACATCACCCTCTGGATGCCAACTTTTTTCTTGCTTAACTCCCCGTGTTGCGGCAAGTTCTGGCAATATTTCATCAAGGCGTCCGATTTTTGCAAGCCAACGAATACCATCTGATGGATATTTTGATTTAAGCAGTAGCTTTTCAAACTCTGTTTCAATGCGCTCGCGCGAAACATCTTTGATCGACATTTTTTTGCATAATGCGGTCAATGTTTTTGCTGGTTTAAAACCAAACCTGCCAATAAATTGCATGACGCGGAAAAAGCGTAAGGGATCTTCTAAAAATAAGGTTGCATCTGGTGCGCGTAAAATTCCTTTTTTTAAATCTTTCAAACCGTGCCAGGGGTCAACTAATTTTTTTGAGCTCAGATCAATTGCCATAGCGTTGATCGTCAAATCACGTCGTGCGCATGCTTTTTTTATGCCCATAAAAGGATCGATTTCCACTTTTGGTTTTCTGCCAGAAGCATCAGTACGCGGCACGGACCAATCAACATCAAGCTTATGCACGCGCAGAACGCCGTACACTTTGCCTACAGTGCTCACTTTACCAAATTTTTTTAATAATTTTTCTACCTCATTGAGTGCGAGGCCATGCAGTTCAATATCTAAATCTTTTACCGGCAAACCAAGCAGCAAATCACGCACGGCGCCGCCAACAAGTAATGCTTGGCCACCATGAGCATCAATCTCATGTACAATTTTTTTTACTAACGGATATTTTCTGAGTATACTGTCAAGGTTTCTTTGTTGTTCGGCCGTAAGGTTTATAGAATTCATGACATTCCTATCTTTTTACAAGGATGTTTATGATACGCATTCTCATGTATCATGCTTTTCTTTTACTATTTTTATCTATTCCCTATCAAGCATGCGCACTTTTTTCTTTTAAAGATATGGCCAATTGGATGGCGGGCAATAAACAAGAAACATTGCATAAAGAGTTTTCTTGTCCCCATGAATGCACCTTAAGTGTAGAAAATCATTATGGATCAATATACATTAAAAGTTGGGCACTTTCAAAAATTATGCTCCAAGCAACCAAAACGGCAAAAGATAAAGATCTTGATTGCGTGCCCTTTGAGACTGAAGTAACCAAAGATACGATTAGCATCACCACACAGCTTGATGCCAAAAAAACAAAACAAGCTCTTGATTATTATATTATGGTACCGGAACATGTTTGCTTAAAATTAGCAACTAAACAGGGAACTATTAAAGTAAAAAATGTACCGACAAGCATTCATGCAAAAGTACACAGCGGCTCAATAGAAATTCATGATGCACGCGGCAATCTGTTTTTAAAAAATGAAAATGGCACCATTGTGGTAAGCATGCGCGAACTGCCAGCAACAACCCATCTAATGCTGGAAGCACATGGTGCACTGACGCTCTCGCTGCCCCTTGGCGCCAATGCGGACATTAGCGCAAAAGCAACCAATGGCACTATAACGTCTGACCATTATGTGACGTTCAAACCGTTCACCACGAAATTAAATCAGCAAGCATGGTCTGCCTTTAAACGGGATATTAATGCGTATATAGGAAAAGATGGTGGCGCAGAGATAAAACTACTGGCCACCAATGGACATATTAAGATACTTGAATATTGAGGTAGTCTATCAATGAAACAACAGTGGAACAATAGTATTATGAGCCATATGAGAAATAACCGGTACTAAAGAAAGATTTGTGGTGCTTCTCAATGTACGGTGACGCAGGAAATTACGCACCCCGCTACCAATAGATAAAGGTAATGGATAACATGAATGGACACTAGCAAAAAGAATTGGCATTAAATAGTTACTCAATCTAGGCATTATCGTAGATGGAGAATAGGTATACAAAAGTTCTTCAAATATTGGAGCAACTAGTATCGCACCTACCCAAGGTACTTTTTCTTGTGGAAAGCTTTTAGGGGTAAAAAGCAAATAATAAACTTTTGAAATTATCACGTTTTGAATAATTCCATAAAGAGTTACTCTTAATCCAGCATAGAGATTTTTTTTAAATGAAAATTGATCAACATTATCATGAAAATGGAAAACTCCTTTTTCATCTTTATAAAAACATGGGCTACCATTATTAAACTCACTAAGACCTAAATCTGATTTAATAGTTTGAATAATAGTACGAAAAAAGCCATCCTTCTTTGGTGCTTCATGTTTTTCAGGGCTGCAAGAAGGATTCTGCTTTTCAGCATGCTCTAAGCCTTGCTTGGCAAGAGCAGAGAGATTATTTTTATAGTTCTGCCATGAAAGATCTTGCTCTGAACTGGCCGGCTGCCAACCCAAAAACAAAACTATACATACTGCTATTTTTATTACATTCTTATTCATAAAAACCTATAATATTTTAAAAGCTTTAATAATAACGACCCAGAGCACCAATTAGTCTTAACTAATATGCCAGAAAACCATCTTTATGTACAGATACAAAACAGCCAAAATACCCATATCTCTATTGACTTTTTATGGATTTATGGCAAATTGGAAATATATAGCATCATGAACCCAAAATAGAGAAAACACTTATGACCCTTAAAAAGATAACTTTAGCCGCATTACTTGCCGCATACACCTGCCTGCCTCTACAGGCAATGGAAATCGATCCGTTTAAAAAGACTGGGATCCCTACTATGGATCAGCACAGCACCCTTGTTAAATTATATGCTGCTGGGATACAAAAATTTGTTAATAGTTCAGTTGGAAAAACAGTTATGCCGTGGTATAGACAAAAATCTATTGATCTCTTAAAAAATAATCTTTTTTATGACCCCTCATCATATTTCGACGCAAGCCCAGAAATTCAACAGTTGGGTAAAGAAGCTCAAGAAAAATTAGAAATACCACAAGAACAGCAAGTTCCTATAAAACTTATGGCTATGAAAGTAAATATAGCAGCAGGATATACTCTCCCTACAGGGATATTTATCGGGCCTCCTAGCAAGAGAGCTCGGGATAAATTAATCTTACTACATGAATCAGCGCATAAAAAATATTATGATTGCGAAATACATTCTATAGAAGAATTATTAAACCTTATTACAAGCTCTTCTCTAGCTTATTTTTGCACAAAGACTCTAAAAAATTTTAAATTGACAAATAATTCTCTTTCTAAAAAATTTTTAGGCATAACTTCATTTCTAGGATCCTTGAAACTATTAGGAATTGGTATAGATAATAGTAGTAAATTTCGAGAATCTCGTGCCGACTTTACAGCGTTCCATGCCCTTGGTTGCCATAAGTGTGTAAGTGAATATTCTGAATTTAGGCCCACTCAAGATTCTGATAGGGGTAAAGAACTGAGAAGAGAAGGTTACTTTCCAAAAAACGATCTGGAAATCATTTCGGAAAAATTTCGTAAAGAAAATAGAGTTTGTGATTATCATGTTCAGCAGCAACAAAATATTTTCCAAAAAGCATGGCGAAATTTAAGGAACATCTTATGACCCTTAAAAAGATAACTTTAGCTGCATTACTTGCCGCATACAGTTGCGGCCTGCCTTTACAGGCGATGGAAATCAATCCGTTTAAAAAGACGGGCATTCCTACCATGGACCAGCACGGCACCCTTGTTAAAGTATGGGAAACAGGAATTCAAAAAGTTATTCAGCATAATAGCTTTATACGCGAAACTTTTTTGCCCGGAATACGTAAAAAGCATAATGGGAACTGGGACCCTGCATGGCTCTCGGATGCAAATCCTGAAATACAACAACTAGGCAAAGAGGCGCAAGAAAAATTAGAAATACCTCTGGAACAGCAAGTTCCCATAAAGCTTATGTATGGCAATCGTGCAGCTGGATACACTACCTCTATGGGAATATTTGTCCAAGATTTTAATAACAGGTCTATAAATAGATTTGTCTTATTTCATGAGGCTGCGCATAGAAAATATTGGGATGACAAACATGAGCTGCATTTTGCATCAACAGATACAGATAGTTTATTAGGAGCAACAGGAAATTTTTTCTTAGCAAGTTCATTAACCTACCTATTAATCTCAAACGAGTTTAAAAGTATTGCAAAATATTTTGCACTTCCTCAAACGAAATTTTCAGCTATTGCAAAAATAAGCTCTTCAGTAGGATACTTACTAGCATTTAAAGCTTGGAGAGATTATATAAATAATGAATATCCTAGTAAAAGAGATGCCTTTGTAGAATCTCGTGCCGATTATACAGCATTCCATGCTCTTGATTGTCATAAATGTATCAGTGAGAGTTCTGAATTAAGTGCTAGCCAAGATTCTGATAGAGGTAAAAAACATCGCGAACGAGGTTATTTTCTAAAAGAGGATATGGAAATCATTGCGGAAAAATTCCGTAAGGAAAATAAAATTTGTGATTATCATGCTCAGCAAAAAAATATTACACAGAATTTGTAAATAAAATAGAGAAAACACTTATGAACCTTAAAAAAATAACCCTAACCGCATTACTTGCAGCATACAGTTGCGGCCTGCCTTTACAGGCAATGGAAATTGATCCCTTTAAAAAGACTGGCATCCCGACCATGGATCAGCACAGCACCCTTGTTAAATTATATGCAACTGGCATACAAAAATTTATTAATAGTTCAATTGGAAAAACAGTTATGCCGTGGTATAGAAACATAAATGCTGCTCTATACAATATCTTTGATAATTCAGCGTCATATAAGGATGCAAGTCCAGAGGTTCAACAACTGGGAAAAGAAGCACAAGAGAAACTTGGCATACCCCCAGAACAACAAGTCCCTATAAAACTTAGTGGCAGCTTTTTATCAAATTATAATTCTTCTGCAGGAATATTTATCGGAGATAACTCCAATAACCCAACAAATAGATGGATTCTATTTCATGAAGCGGCACACAGAAAATATTGGGATCCAGATATAGGATTACCAGAAGTTATTCTCAGCTTTCCTTTAACTTATTTCATTGGTACTAGCATTCCAAAAATCTTACAGGGATTAGGGCTTATAAATGAATGTAGTGAAGGAATTATCGCCTATTCAATTCTTGCATCATTTGGAATGTTTTCCTATTTTTTAACAAAACATCAAGCCTTTCGTGAATCTCGTGCTGAGTATACAACTTTACATGCTCTTGATTGCTATGTATGCCCGACAGAAAGCTCTATATTACAATCTAGCCAAGATTCTGAGAGAGGCAAAGAAGAAAGAAAACTAGGTTATTTTTGTACGGAAGATGTACAAAAAGTAACAGATGAGTTGCGCAAAAAAAATAGATTATGTGCTTATCATGCTCAACAGCAACAAAATATTATCCAAAAAGCATGGTAAAACTTGAGGAACCTCTTATGAACCTTAAAAAGATAACTTTAGCAGCATTACTTGCCGCATACAGCTGCGGCCTACCTCTACAGGCGATGGAAATCAATCCCTTTAAAAAGACGGGCATTCCTACCATGGACCAGCACGGCACCCTTGTTAAAGTATGGGAAACAGGGATTCAAAAAGTTATTCAACATAATAGTTTTGTACGCGAAACGCTTCTGCCCAGAATACGTAAAGAAAATATCAATCACTTAAAGGGTAATGAATTTGAAGACCCTGCATTGCACTTTGATGCAAGTCCTGAAATGCAACAACTAGGCAAAGAGGCGCAAGAAAAACTAGGCATAACACTAGAACAACAAGTTCCTATAAAAATTATGAAAAATGATGACCCTTTTGATGTTCTGGCCAAGCATAACTCGGCAGGAATATTTATAAAAAATTATAGTACAAAAGATGATTTGAATCAGGAGCTTAAAAAATCTTTAGATAAGCATGTATTATTTCATGAGTCAGCACACAGAAAATATTGGGATTCAGAGCTAGGAACGGAATTTTCACTGTTTCTAGCAGGATACCTTCCCATAGCTCTTTCTTCTTTTTATTTAGGATATTCAAAACGAGTTAAAAATACCATTGAACAATACATACCTGATCAAAATCCAGGAGATATACAATTTTTGGGAACATGTTCTTATCTTATTTCAATAGGATTGGCGTGGGCTTACTATGCATTTATTAAATATCCTCAACAAAAAAGTGCTTTCATTGAATCTCGTGCCGATTATACCGCTTTACATGCCCTTGATTGCCACATTTGCGTAATAAATTGTTCTCAATTGTGGATGAGCCAAGATTCTGATGGGGGCAAAGAAAGAAAAAAATTAGGTTATTTTCCAAAAGAAGATATCGAAATCATTGCAGAAAAACTCTATAAGAAAAATAGAATCTGTGATTATCATGCTCAGCAAAAAAATATTACACAAAATTTATAAGATACCTAAAACTTTTTGCTTATTGTTTTATTTTTCATCTTTTGCATATTTTTGCTAGACTAAAATTTATATACACTAAAAATTTTATAGGTAAAAAAGTATGAAGAAATCTCTTATATCCCTTAGTATCCTCTTTTTCTCTCTTACTTGTCTGCATGCAGCAACCGTTGATCTTAAACTTAATAAAATCGATGAAAAAACTTATAAAGCGGAAGTCAGCTTTGCACTCCAAGATGGCGAGCTCCTGTATCAACACGTTACTGATTTTTCTGTAGATAGTCCTTATGTCGCTCTAGGACCGGTCAACGCACACAAAAGCCCGCTTAATAAATATGACCCTATCAGTAAAGAAACGCGTTTGATTTTTGAGCATGACGTTACTTATAGCATGGATCTTGCCAATAAAAAAGAAGGCTCCAATCCTGCACGGTTTTACGTTACGTATCAAACAAACCAACAAACAGTTCCTGATTATAAAATTTTTGAACTCCCATTTTCTGTAAAAGCAGCAGAAGAAACAACTTTAACTAAACCTGAAAAAGCTGCTGAACAAAAAACTGTTCATACGGCAAAGCAACAATCATGGCTTAATATTCATGCATGGTCTTCATTACTTTCTTCCGTTATTGAACAAAGTAAATCATTGCCAATTCGTTTAGCATTAGTATTCTTGCTTGGCTTATTGCTCAGCTTAACGCCCTGCATTTATCCTATGATTCCGATCACCGTTGGCATTTTACAAACACAACAAAAAAAATCAGTATTTCATAATTTTTTAAATGCTTTTGCTTACACTATAGGAATTTCTACTACGTTTGCTTGCCTTGGTCTCTTGGCAAGTTTTAGTGGCCCCATTTACGGCAAACTGCTCATGAGCCCTATTTCTGTAGGGATATTAGTTATAATGCTTGGGTATTTAGGATTATCTATGTTTGGACTTTATGATATTCAAGTGCCACAATTTTTGCGTACTCAAAAAACAATGCCGACGGGTGCTTCTTATATTTCATCATTTTTATTTGGTGCTGCAAGCGGTACCATTGCTTCACCGTGCGTATCACCAGGACTTATTTTATTGCTCAGTATTGTTGCTGGCCTTGGCAGTGTTTTTCTTGGGTTTCTCTTGCTCTTTGCTTTTGGCGTAGGATTAAGTATGCCGTTATTGCTTATTGGCACTTTTTCAACATCACTGAATATACTACCCCGCGCAGGACTGTGGATGGTGGAAGTAAAAAAGATTTTTGGCATCATGCTCTTTGCCGTCTGCTTTTATTATTTGCATAATATTATGGCATTAACAACGCTCATGTATTTGATAAGTATATTTTTAATGGCCCTTGGTACTTATTTTCTGGTAACAAGTCATAAAACAACTTCTTACGGCATTAAGCGCTATCATACGCTTATGGGATTTGTTTTGATATGCGCGTCACTTCTTTGCCTTGGTTATACCCTGCAGCATGCTTATTTAGTAGTGCCAGAAGAAAAACATGCTACTAATTTTTGGAACACCAATTATCAAGAAGCACGTCAAAAAGCAATCAATGAACACAAGTTATTATTCTTAGATTTTTGGGCAGAATATTGCAGCTTATGCAAAGCAATTAATAAAAAATTAATCTCTCAAGAAGGTATTAAAAAAGCTCTTCAAAAAACAGTACCAGTCAATATTAATGGTACTGATGAACAGCAAGAACCCTACAAAACGTTGCATACAAAGTTTTCTATTAAAGGCTTTCCGACCTATTTACTCGTTGATCCAACTAATGAGCTTGTGCTCAAAGAATGGCACAGTGAGTTGTATCACATGGATGAAGAAACTTTTGTTCAGGAATTAGAGCTGTATACTAAACGATAAAATTTAAAATTATACTATTTACTTTTAGTAAATTTGCACATTTAAAATACAGAACTTAGTTTATCCCGTTCGTGGTGAGGAGCAAACTTGTTTAGTTTGCGTTCCTGTCCTGAGCTCGACGAAGGGTCGAACCATAACGACAAATTTCCTAAAAAAGATAAAACCATAAATCTTACTTTAATTTTGAGTTCGAATGGTTCGAGACGTTTTTCTTCGAAAAACCCTCACCACGAACGGAATATAGGATTTTAAGTATATACCTCTTAAGCCAATTTTGACTTAAAAATTAGCCTTTTGCAACGCAAATTGTATCGAAGGGTAGTTTACGCACCGTGATACGAGGTATCTTTTCTCTCTTTCTCTTCTAGTTCTTTGCGTTTGGTAATAATTTGACGGTACATAGTATCAATAACGCGGTCAAGTACGTCATAAAAATCTGGCCCCTCGTAATCTGAGTTTAAATAATAACGAGGTGTTTTAACTAAAATATGCACTTTGTGATGCGCATGAATTTTTGAAGGGTCAAGAAAAATTTCAAGATAAATAGGTTCACGTTCATGCTCAAGAATTTTTTCAATTTTTTTAATCTGTTGGTTAATATAATCTTCCATTACTTGCGAGTGATCCATACCACGAAAGGTAATTTTTTTTTCCATAATCATAGTTCCTTTTTTTATATTTTTAACACCATAACTTTAGCAAAATCTCTGCTCCCCTGCAATAAACATTAAAGCCATTTGCATAATAACCAATCTTTTATGTATGCTTGGCATAAATAATTAAAAAAAGGAGCTCGTATGAAAAAAATAATATCTTCCTTACTACTTCTAGCTACAGCAAATATATATGCTATCATGTTTGATGCTGAAACTGAAAAAAAAATGAAAAAAGGCAACGAACTTTTTTATTTTGAGTGCGTTGCATGCGAACAGCTCCTTGATGAAACATTTCCTCTCACGACTATTGCTAAAGCAACAAAAGATAAATTTGATGCATTAAGACCAGGAACTATTCTCTATGCAGCGAGTTTTGAACAATCTCGTACCATAGCAACAGAACTTCTTGATATCATAGAAAATCAAACAGATTATCAAGAAGCCTTGCAGCAAGCACAAGCATTTGATACCAGTGAAGCATGGAGCATTGTGCACGCTATTGTCTATAAAAAAGCACGAGAACTCATTCAAGAAAAAAGCGACCTTGTTTTTCCATCACTCTTAAAAGATTACACTGATATGAAGTTAAAGCTTCGTGAATTTGCACAAGCAAATAAAACCATTGATCCTAAAAAGAATGGGCCTTATTTGGAAGCGCTTTCCTTTGTTATCTATCATATTGAATATATAAAAAAGGAATCACAAACGGTTGAAGATTAACGTTTAACCATCTTGCGTAGCACAAATACAACAGGCACACCAAGCAGATCAAATTGATCACGCATAACGTTTTCAAAAAATGCAAGCTGGCTTGGTCCAAACCACGTTGGATGATTTACTTTGACCAGCAACGTCAACGGTGCTGCCGAGATTTGTTTAACGCTTCGCACATGTAATAATTCACCAGAATGATAAAGAGGCGTTCTATGCAATGCATCTTTAAAAAGCATCGTCAGTGTATGATCAGAAATTTTTTGGTTATAACGCTCCCAGACCTGTTTAATTAAAGGTAAAATTTTGCCAACATTTTTACCACTTTTGCATGAAATAAAAAGATGAGGAATCTTTTTGAACAATTGACGATAAAACTCAAATTGCTCTTCAAATTTTTCACGTATTTCTTCATCAACTAAATCTGTTTTATTAATCAGAAGAATAAGCGCTTTACCTTGTTCAAATGCATAAAAAGCTAATTTTAATTCTTGGTCACTTAATTGTCCTTCAGAGCCATCAACCAACAATAAAACAATATCTGCATTATCAATAGCGGTGAATGATGTTTTGACCATCAATTTTTCTAGAGGCTCTTCCACTTTGCGCTTACGTCTAATTCCTGGCGTATCAGTCAAGGTAAATGTTTCTTGATAAAATTTTATCGGTTCAGTAATTGCTTCGCGCGTGGTACCTGGAATTTCGCTCACTAAAACACGTTCTTGCTCTAGCATAATATTCATGAGTGAAGATTTTCCAACGTTTGGCTTACCAATAAATGTTACACGCAAGGTTGGTTCTTCTTGTTTGCTTTGAGACTTTTCAGGAAGTACCGCAAGCAATGCATCAAGTACCTCTGCTATACCGGTACCATGCTGCGCAGAAATACCAAGAACATCAGAAAAACCTAATTGAAAAAAATCATACGTATTTGCTTGTGCCTGTTGATTATCAATTTTATTAACGGCAATAATGACCGGTTTTCCTGTTTTGTGCAGCACTTTTGCAAGTTCACGATCTTCTACCGTAAGACCAGCGCTTCCATCAACAACAAAAAGTAATACATCCCCCTGATCTAATAAATTCAAACCAAGTAGACGCACCTGCTCTGCCAAAGGATCTTGTGATTTTCTTAATGAAATACCACCACTATCAAGCAAGGTAAAGCAACGATCTTGCCAACAGATCACATCTTTTACAAAATCTCGCGTTACCCCTTCATAATTAAGGGCAAGGCTTTTTACATTTTCTGACAAACGATTAAAAAAAGTAGATTTGCCAACGTTGGTACGACCAACAATAATAACTTGGGGCAATTTATGCATGCTCATCCTTTGGAACTTCCGTCACGGTGCCGGGAAAAATTTTTAATACTAAATTTGTTTTTTTCCATCTATCAGTATCTGATACATCAATTGCTTTTTCTACTACCTTTTTTTGTGGAGATGCGTATAGAGGGCGCTTTTGAGAGCTGAACTTTTCTGGCTGTTGCGCTTGCTGCTTTGGTCTTGGTGCAACAGGTGGCCTTACTGTAGATAGTTCACGCGGTACAGGTGTTGTCTGCTTTGCTGGATCTGCAAATAGAGATTTGACGGTTGTTGTTGCGCCAAAAAGCTGCGCAATAATAGGCTGCCAATCTTTTGCCGTATCTTTAAGAAGATCTTCAAAAAATGAAAAGTTTTCAGGAAATATGAGGGTAATAATAGTATCTTCATGCGCAGCAAATCGCCCTTGCTTGAATACCGAAAAAACAAGTGGATCATTCAACAAGGAAACTTTTTCTAAAAAAGAATGCCACAGCGGATTCCCTGCTGTTTGATTTTCTATCGGTGCTGCTTTTTGCGGTAACACCGTTGGCTTGACTGCATCTGAAGTATGTACCGAAGCTTTTTCACGTGATTGCGAACCATGATTACCACCTTTAACTTTTTGCGCTATGCATACTAAAACATATTCAAGCACAGCATGTTGGGCTCGCGTTTTTGCAAACAACAACTCATGATCGTAAAAAAGCTGTAAACATTCGGTGAAAAACTGAGTAGAATGGCGCTCTATCAATAGTGCTAATTCTTCAGAAAAAGAAACGGTGATACCATATCCTGACCATAACGCCTTACGCATTAATTCTACACTTGCATCCCATGCAATTGATGCAGAAAAAGAATGGAATGAAATTTCCTGCATATAAGAAAGTGCTTGTGCAATGTTTCCTTGTAAAATAAAGGAAAACAGATGCATTAAACGCTCTTGATCCAAATGACCAAGTACACCCAATACAGCTTGCGCGCTCACCGTACGTGCCGTAAAACGCACTTGCTCTAACAAGTTAAGGGCATCACGCACAGAGCCTTCTGTTTGTTTGACAATCAGCTCAAGCGCTTCTTTCTCATAGGAAATTTCTTCTTTTGTGCAAACAAATTCTAAATGCTTTACTAATGCGGCAGAAGGTAATGCTTTGAAAAAAACTTGAAAGCAACGCGATGTTACGGTTTCTATAATTTTTTGAGGATCGGTTGTTGCTAAAATAAAAAATACTGAAGCTGGTGGTTCTTCTAAAATCTTTAAAAAGGCATTAAAAGCTGCCTTACTGAGCATATGGGCTTCATCAATCAGATAAATTTTTTTGCGCCCAAGCAGTGGCATAAGAGAAGCGGCATCAATAATGCTGCGTACATTATCAACGCCCGTATGAGAAGCGGCATCAATTTCTATAAAATCTGGATGGTTACCGCCTTTCATGGCACTACAAGAAGCACACGAAAGGCAAGGGATTGCTTCTTTAGGGTTTTTCTGAAATACCGGCAAATTTTGGCAATTAACCGCAGCAGCAAATATACGTGCTGCCGTTGTTTTTCCACAGCCTCGCTGGCCAGAAAAAAGATACACGGGGAAGTAATGGTCCAGATATAAACTGTTTTTTAGCATACGTACTGGCAGCTCTTGCCCAACGATTTCATTAAAGGTACGGGAGCGCCATTTACGTGCTAAGTTTAACTTTATTTCACTCATAGTAGTTTAAGAATAGAGCAAAAAGAGAAATTTGCCAAAGTATACTTAAAAATCCTGCTAATCTTGCTTTTCTTTTTGACTTAGATCAGTAGAACTCACGTGACCGTACTGTTGATTTTGTACGTCATTGACCGGTGGGGTTATTAATCCTTTTTCTTGGAAATAGTGCCACAAAAATTCCAGGCAATTTGAACAACCCTCTGCTTCATCCATACCTTGTACTGCAAAAACCATGCTACATGCTACTACTAATAAGAACTTCTTCATCAAAAAACCTCAAAAAAAATGGGAAGCGATACAAGATATTTTACACTTCTGCTGCTTCGTTTCCGACCTGACAGGGTGAGCATAAAAAACCTTTATTGCTTCCCAAACTTATAATTTCATTAACAAGATATTGTTATGGTATCTTATTTTATAAAAAAAACAACCGAAAAATAAAAGGCCCGCTACGCGCGACGGCGGATGGCCGTGCCATACGTAGCTTTAGCGAAGTTAGACTTCTGTATTAAGTTCGGCCCTACTACGCCAAGGCTTCGAAGGGCATACTTCGCTTTCGTTTTCTTTAGTTAATCGTTCTTATTATATCAACCTTTAAAAAGGATGGCCTGCCATACGTAGCTTTAGCGAAGTATGGCGGAGAGAGAGGGATTCGAACCCTCGATGCCTTTTTAGAGACATACACGATTTCCAATCGTGCTCCTTCGACCGCTCGGACATCTCTCCAACCTTTTAGTCTATTTTTTTGCAGTTTTTACCGGCTCTTTAGTTTTCATTTTCTTAAGAACAGGTTTTTCTGCTTTTTCTTTTTTAGATGTTGTTTCTTCTTCTTCATCTAATACTGCTACATCAGTCTCTGCAGCTTTAATTTCTTCAACCGTTGGCTTTTTCTGCTCTTTAGGTTTACTTACAGATGCCTGCTGACCTTTTTGAACTGCTTGCGCAAGATAGTCTAAAATAATGCTAATTGATTTTGGCGCATCATCATTGCATGGGATAACATAATCAACCGCGCTTGGATCGCTATTTGTATCTACTAATGCAACAACAGGAATTCCCATGCTCATTGCCTCACGCAATGCTGTTGACTCTTTTTTGACATCAACAAGAACAATAGCCGCCACAGGCCAGCTCATATTAATAATTGAGCCGATGTTTTTGTTAAGGCGGTCAATGCTCTTTTGCATAACGCCAAGCTCTTTTTTAGTATAATGTGCATGCTCAGTTTTTTTGACAACATCCTCAAGATGCAACAGCTTAGTGAATGATTTTTTCACTTGGGGATTATTAGTAAGCGTACCACCAATCCAACGATGTGTTACAAAAGGATTGTTAAGCTTTTCGCCTACTTGCTTGATAATCCCTTGAGCAGCTTTCTTGGTACCAATCCACATAATGGTTTTACCTTCTGCTGCAACATTTTCTAGAAATTTAGCAGCACGATCTAACTGACGAGCTGTTTTTGAAACATCAATAAGATGTATGCCATCACGGTAGCCCCAAATATAAGGTTCCATTTTAGGGTTCCAGCGAGACATTTTGTGTCCAAAGTGGACACCTGCTTCTACAAGCTTTTTATAATCGATCATAATATCCTTTCAGGTTATATCGATCGCCTTCTGGGTTTGGCCTACACAGGCCAATAACCACCCGATTTACAAAGAAGGCAAGAGTTAATAAGTGTAGCAAATAGTTTAAAAATCACAATCAAAAGCTGCTTTAGCTCCCAATAACCTCATTATTCTTGACAGCACGAGCATAGCGTTTACCCAATAAATAGGCAGTTGCCAACCAACCAATAATAACAAGTATGAAGGTCGAGCCGTGAACTACAAACTGCATAACCGGCCCAACAAAGTCTGAAATAATATTGAATACAGACCCGCAACCTCGTGCCATTTTTGATCCAAAAGCATCAATCCATGCCTTGGATTTAAATTTAATATCTTTAACAGTAGGAATATACAAGCTTTCTCTAACCGGCATTGCAAACGCATAATTCACTGATTTCATCATAACAAAAACCAAGGTTAACGTTAGAGGGGAAGGCCACACCCAAAAAAACAAAAGAAGCAAGCCATTTACTGCAGGAATAAACAATAAGCAAAAACGTTCACCTAAAAAGCGCATCATATTTCTCGTTCCTATCAAAGAAATAAAAAATCCTGCAAGATGCATAGAAAACATTTGTTGGTACAAACGATAGCTAATATCAGAAACAGAGCTAGCATCTAATTGCACAACCACAAGGCGCTGATAACTTAAAATTGCATTCAACACTTCGTAAAAAAAGAGCATACCAAAAATCCCTAATATATAAGGACGACTGAACAACATGGTCAATCCGGACCAAAGACCAAGACTCTCTTCTTTTTCTACTTTCTTTTCTTTTTCTTTCTCTTTTTCTAGTTGATAAACCGCTTCATAGCCATGTAAAAAACTACCAGGAACAGATTTCATAAGATATTTAACAACGAAAGGAATTACTAATGCAAAACATGAAAAGACTATCAATAAAATTTGATGATTGACAACATCAGAAAAAAATGGCTTTCCACTAACATCTCGCATTGTCAAAAAAAACCATGCAAAGCCTGCACTTAAAATACCACCTAGCTTTGAGCCTGATACTAAAACGCCATAATTCTTTTTGGCCATCTGAGGATCACTCACTGAATTCGAGAATGCCCAGAATACACTCACCACAAAAGGAGAATATCCTTCTACAAAAAAATAAAACACCCAGCCAAACAAACGCCATGGACTTGCATCAGTATTTAACAACCCAATAGTCGGATGCCCAATAACATACGCACATATAAAGCCAAAAATTGCATAGGCAATGCTATAAAAATAAAGAAGCTGATAACGGCGAAGTTTATCAACAAGTAATGAATAAAAAAGAATGGCTGGTATAAGAACAACCATTGCCAAACCTTTGGCATAGGGAACATATTCTCTGCCAACAACGGTCATAAAAATTGAACTTTTTAGATCATAGATCATGGTATATGCAGCAATCACAAATAAATAAGTAAGTGATAGTAACATAATTTTTGTTCGTTCATGTTTTTCTTTGCCAAACAGAGAAACCGATATCTGTGAAAGCACCTGATTCATCAAAAAATCCCCTAGACTTAATTCATTCAAAAACAGTTTAGCTACAAAAATAGCCTTCCAAAGCAAATCTGGAAGGCTATAATTTATTAGTTCATCATAACAAACTTAACAAATAACTTCTTTGCGTTTGATTGCAGTATTATACGTACGAGCAACGTACACCGCAATAAAGAACCAAACACCAATAAGCCCTAGAGAAATTACAGAACTTACTACAATAAACCATGCGGCACCATCAAGATATCCTTGGTTCTTGATGAAGAGGCCACGATAGTCATTGATATATGAACCTGCAGCTTTTGAACCGCGAGAACCAAACATCTCAATCCATGCTTGAGATTTATATTTAGTATCCGTTGAAGTTGGAATATAAAGCTGCTTTAAAGTTGGTTGATTTAATGCATAGTTAACCGCTTTTGCAATTACCATGATCCAGAACACTATTGATAAACTTGGATCCGCATAAAGAACAAATACTGCTGTACCCACCAAAAGAGGCATCAATACTAATGAAGCAGTCATACCCATTTTACGTTGAATATTGTTAATACCAAAAATAACACACAAGGTAGCTACTACGCCAGTCATCACTGCATAATTATTTAAATATTCAGCATGATCAATTTCAATCGGGAATGCAGCTTTTGACATAGCTTTAAGCAAGAAGTCAAAAATGGTAACAATTACTTCGTAAATAGAAACAACTAAGAAAATACCAAGCAAATATGGCTGTGTTAAAAGAAGCTTTAAGCCCTCCCAGAAGCCAGGCTCTTCACCTTCGCGTTTTGCAGCTGTGTCTTTTGATTCAAAACCTTTTAGCTGTCTTTTTGGTGTTGTCTTTAAGAATAGCCACATTAAGAATGCCATACCAAAACAAAAAACACCTACAATAGCAATAATAGGGCTACTGTTTGCAAAACCTAAACGCTTTGCACGCAAGAAGTATGGCCCAAAAATATTACCCATTTGACCTAGCAATGCAATAATAGGAAAACCACGTCTTGCAGAATCTTCCGGCGTAATATCAACAGTAATCGCCCAAAAGAGCGCTACAATTAATGAACCAAAGCTTTCTACAAATACATACCACAACCAACCAATGATTCGTGTTGAATCAGTTGTAGTATTTGGCAAGCCGTATACAGGATGGCTTAGATAGTATGCAAAGACTAAGCTTGCGATACCATAAAAAACGGTCAATACATAGAAAAGCTTTTGACGTGGAAACATGTCAATCAATTTGCTATAGATAATTACCAAAGGAACGATGATAAGCAAAGAAAGCCACTTTGCGCGAGGTTGCCAGTCAACACCCACAATAGCTGCAAAGATACTATCTTTTATCGGACGGAACGCCCAGTAAGAACCAATAATAAGACCAAAAATAGCACCTAAGAAAAGAAATTTTTGCAACTCTTCTCTACTCTCAAACTCACCCCACATTGAAGTGGCAAAACTTTTTAAACGAGAAACAACACCGTTTAACATAAAAATGGAACCTTTCCTTTAAACAAAGGGAAATAAATGTAACACGTCCGAACACGATTTCACCAAGGATTGTAGCAAAAGATTAAGCATTTGTAAAAATATTTACTCTTTTAAGGCCATAAAAAGCACTTTTTAACGCAAAAATCACAACAACCCTGCCTACAAAACCCTCTTTCCTATTTTTTCATAAAAACACCTCCTTAAAGATACAAAACAGCCTAATTACTTGGAATTTTCACGTTATTATTAAGTTTACTATTCTCTTAATATTTGGTAAAATTTTAGTAGCATAAAAATGGAGGATTTTACCTACTTTTAGAGAAAAAACAGGTTCAAAGAGCCCTTATAGACAAGCCCATTTGACCAAAATAGAAATTTTTAATAAAATTATACCAAGAGCTAGTTTCAAATAGAAAATTAAGTGAGGAATGCCCTATGAATTCAGAAATTATTAACCAACAGCCCCTGCACCAACCCCCTCTGCACAATATGCTACCTCTTTTACCGCTTAAAAATGTAGTCATATTGCCTAAGACTATCGTGCCTATAATTGTTGGACGAGAGATTTCTGTAAAGGCTGTGGAAGAGGCATTAAGAGGTGATGGCTCTATTTTTATCTCCACTCAAAAGGATGGCGAGGTAGAAAACCCTACCCAAAAAGATGTTTTTGAGTATGGTATACGTGCCACTATCCTTCAGGTTCCCAAAGAAGAACAACGCCGTTATAATGGTATGTTTAAAATCTTGGTAGAAGGCCTTTCTCGAGCAAAAATAGTAAGCTCTCATGTTGAAAATGGCTTTATTATGGTTACCTGCCAAGACCTTCCTACAACAAATCTAGAGCTTTCTACCCATATGCAGGCATTATGGCGCTATGCAAAAGGACTCTATGAAAGCTATGCTCGTCTTAATGAAAAAATCCCCGCCGATTTAATGAGCTTGGCAAAAACAGCAGAAGATATGGATACTATTGCAGATACTATTGCTGTTCATTTAAATCTTTCTTTTTTTGATCGCCAAGAACTTGTTGAAACAGTTGATCTTAAAGAACGTTTAACAAAACTTAGCAAATTCTTAGCACAAGAAATCGAAATTCTTGAAACAGAAAAACGTATTAAAGGCCGCGTTCAAAATCAGGTTGAAAAAAATCAACGTGAATATTATTTAACAGAACAAATTAAAGCTATCCAAAAAGAGCTTGGCCGTGATGATCATCAACATGATATTAATGAAATTCGTGCAAAAATAAAAACGCTTGGCTTGCCAGAAGAAGTCTATGAAAAGACAGAAAAAGAGTTAAAGCGCTTAGATCAGATGCCACCTCTTTCTGCTGAAGCAGTTGTTTCTCGTAACTATGTTGACTGGGTAATTTCATTACCATGGAATAAACAAAGTAAAGATCGCATTAGCTTGGCCCAAGCCGAAAAAATTTTAAATCAAAAACATGCAGGCTTAAGCAAAGCAAAAGAACGTATTATCGAGTTCTTGGCTGCAAAAAAATATTCTAAATCGTTAGAACGCTCCCCTATTATTTGCCTTGTAGGAGCTCCAGGTGTTGGTAAAACATCACTTGCTTCTTCTATTGCAGAAAGTTTGGGGCGTGAATTTGTACGTATCTCTTTAGGTGGTATTCGCGATGAAGCTGAAATTCGTGGTCATCGCAGAACCTATATTGGTGCATTACCAGGAAAAATTTTACAAGCCATGCGTAAAGCAAAAACAGTAAACCCAGTTATTTTGCTTGATGAGATTGATAAAATGACCCGTGATATTCATGGTGATCCTGCTGCCGCATTACTTGAGGTACTTGACCCAGAACAAAACAAAAATTTTGTAGATCATTTTCTTGAAGTTGAATATGACCTTTCAAAGGTTATGTTTATTGCTACTGCCAATATGATTGATACTATTCCGTTACCGCTTTTTGACCGTATGGAAATTATCACGTTACCTGGTTATATCGACGAAGAAAAAGTTACCATCGCTCGAAAATTCTTGATCCCTAAAGGACTTAAAGAACACAGTTTGGATGCTCATGCTTTTAAAATAAGCGATGAGCTTTTAGAGCATCTTGTTTCTTATTACACGCGAGAAGCTGGGGTCCGTCAGCTAGAACGAGTTTTAAATAAACTTATGCGCAAAGTTATTCAAGAACTACTCAACAAACCAGAAAAAAAATCGGTCGCTATAACTAAAGAGTTGATTGTTGAGTGGCTTGGCTATCAAAAATACAAAAAAACATCACTTGACCATTCAAAAGATCGCTGTGGACTTGCTACAGGACTTGCTTGGACAGAAGTTGGTGGTGATATTTTAGAGATTGAATCTACCGTGCTTCCTGGCAAAGGTAATGTAACCCTAACAGGACAGCTTGGTGAAGTAATGCAAGAATCTGCTCAGGCAGCATTAAGCTATATTCGCTCTCGCTCAGCTGCACTTGGAATTAATGCTTCGTTCCACTCAAATAAGGACATTCACGTTCATTTACCAGAAGGTGCAACCCCTAAAGATGGCCCATCTGCTGGTATTACCATGTGTGCGGCTTTAGTTTCTATGCTTACTAAAAACCCTACCAAAGCGGCTGTTGCCATGACAGGTGAAATAACCTTGCGTGGCCGCGTATTGGCAGTTGGTGGCCTTAAAGAGAAACTTTTAGCTGCTCAACAACATGGGATGAAAACCGTTCTTGTTCCTAAAGAAAATGAAGATGACATTAATGAAATGTCTAAAGAAGTGAAAACTAGCCTTTCTATCATCTTTGTTGAAAATATGGATGAAGTACTTAAGCATGCATTGGTTAATGACCCTTTCATTCTTAAGCCAAAAAGAAAAAGAAAAAAAAGAACTAAAAAGAAAAGTAAGAAGTAAAAAAAACTAAAAATTTTTATTTACTTCTTTTTCTCAAGAGTATTATATTCATTTCCAGTACAAGAATTTATTTTGTATAAAAAAGGATATGAATATGAAAAAAAAGATAGTACTATTTTCTTTTTGGTTACTGTTAGCGCATAATGCTTTAGGTTCAAAAAATATATTTTTTGATGCAATCAGCGCATTCTTTTCTCCAAAAAAACCACTCACCGTTATTGTCTATATGGCTGCGCGAAATGATTTACATTCTTTTATATTTGATGATCTTTCAGAAATGGAGAAAGTTGGCTCAACCAGTTACCTTAATATCTTAGTATATTTAAATGCATTATCACCAGAGCAAGAAAAAATAACACGTAAACTGGTAATTCATAAAGGACATACTACGCAATATGGTCCTGATAAAAGCAAAGATAGTGGCGATGCACAAACTGTTATTGATGCCTGCAAGTGGGCTATTAAACATTATCCTTCAGATCAATTTGTTCTTATTTTCTGGAACCATGGTTCTGGCTCACTTAATAGAAACCCTCGTAGCGTATGTTACGATGATGCTACAGGAAATTACTTAACCGATTATGACATTAAATTTGCCCTTAAAGAAGTAACTAGACTCTTAGGTAAAAAAATTGACATCGTTGCTTTTGATGCATGCTTAATGGCAGATCTTGAAATCGCATACATGTTAAGAGAATACGCTCAGTACATCGTAGCATCTCAAGAATTAGTTCCTGGAAAAGGATTTGGCTATGATCTTATATTCGAATATCCAGCTTCTCATCGCGTTAATTCTTATGAATTAGCAAAAATTATGGTGCATGCTTTTGAAAAAGAATATATCAATGAAACACAAGAATACACACTCTCTGCTCTTAATCTATCAAAAATTGATGGCATCACTATGAATAATAATAGGATAGCAGAACTACTGACTCGAGCGCTAGAAACAAAAGATTCAAATGTCGCCCTCATTGCTGCTGCTCTTGCTGAGTGTACCTGCTTTGATAAAAAATATATGGACTTGTATCATTTTTACCAAAACATACAAAAACTTCTAACGCAGTTTAACCTCAGCGCTCCTGATAAAAAAAATCTTAATGAACTTCTTGAGGAAGGATTTGACCTTATCAAACGAGCTACGGTTGATTATGTTCATGGCAACTTATATCCAAATTCCCATGGACTTTCTCTCTATTTTGATCCTATTGCTATGGATAGCACCTATCCAACAACATTATGGGCTCAAGATACGCATTGGATAAAATTTCTCACAACCTACTATGCCATGAAAACTAATCCTGCTGTTCAACCTGCTTGACATGATTAAGCATAGTTGAAACTGTTTGGTCTAAGGTAAGGTTAGAATTATCAACAACATATGCATTTTTAGGAATGGTCAAGGGCGCAATATCGCGCTCTTGATCTCGCGTATCTCGCTCTTCAATCTGAGCTTCAGCATCTTTCAGCGTTATAGCATTGCCATAGGATTTTTGTAATTCTTGTAATCTGCGAGCTCGTTCAGCAAGAGCTGCCGTTAAATAAAACTTGATCTCCGCAGCATCAAAAACTACAGAACCGCTATCACGTCCTTCAACTACAACGTCACGTTGTTTAATGCATTCACGTTGCATGAGATTTAAAGCATCTCTAACATCTTTATTGGCAGCAATAATAGATGCACCCTGAGAAACTAAATCACTTTTTAAAAATGGCGTGATATCTTGATTACCATAAATAACTTTTCCACAATTAGTTTGATCTAGGCAATATTGAAATTTTTGTGGATCAAGAGCATCACGTATATCATCGGCATTCAAATGTTCTAATGTTTCTTTTGAATACCCATAAAAATTCAACAATATATAAGCAAGTGCGCGATATAAATAACCGCTACTCAAACAATAGAAATTAAGATCTTTTGCTAATTTTTGTGCAACAGATGATTTACCACTTGCAGTGGGACCATCAATAGTAATAATCACGGTAAATCCTTATTTGTTGTAAGCGCACAATCGACACCTAGTAATTCTACGCTTGTTTTTCCTTGCCAATGATTTTCTGTTACATGAACAGCTATATCAAAGCTTTCTTGTTGTTGTTGTTTGAAGAATTCAAATAATTCTGGACGATTAAAAAAAACAAGTGGTTTTATAATACCATCAGCAAACACTGAACATTTGACATGTACATCTTTAAGAAGCACTGGCTCTTGCACTATGCTTACCTCTTTTACATGAAAAACTGGTTGAGGATTCTCATTACCAAATGGTTCTAAATGTCGTAAATCTTGTACCAATTTTTGCGTAACATCAGAGAGCGGCAAATCAGCATCAATAACAATTTTTTGCTGTAAATCAAAAGGATCAAGTTTTTCCTGCACCATGTCTTCTAAATGTTTCTTTAAAAGCGGCACATTATCCAAAGAAAGCGCTAAGCCTGCTGCCAGTGAGTGGCCGCCAAATGAATCAAGCAATGATGATGCACTCTGTAAAGCATCAAACATATTAAACTCTGGAATAGATCTACAAGAACCTTTTGCTTTTCCATCGCTGGTAATGTGAAATAGTATGGTAGGCTTACCATATGCACTTACCAAACGCGAAGCTACAAGACCTATAACACCGGGAGGCCATTGCTTACTTGCTGCAATAATAACATTTTCATGCTCAAGATTAATTTTCTTTGATTCAATCTGTGTTACAACGTCTGCAAAAATACCACGCTCAATCTCTTTACGCGCCTGATTCAATTCTAAAAGAACGGTACCAACCTGATCAATTTCTTTATAATCAGAGCCTATAAGAAATTTTACTCCCTGCCGAGGATCTTCTAATCTACCAAGAGCATTAAGCTGCGGCGCTATAGAAAAGCCAATATCAGTTGCTGATAAAATCGATCGCGTTACATTTCCATTCTTTTTTAAGACTTTAAAAGCATAACTTTCCATTTGATTAATATACTGCAAGCCATAACGAACCCAGTAACGATTTTCCCCTTTTAAAGGAACAACATCCGCTATAGTTCCTAGAAGTAATAACTCTATTGCCTTTGGTGGAATAGGTTTTTGCAACGTTTCATATAACAAAGCAATAAGTTTAAAGGTAACGCCTACACCGGCCAAACTTTTGAAAGGATAAGGGCAATCGGCTTGATTAGGATTAACAACAGCAAATGCTGTTGGAATATGATCATGAGGGCGATGGTGATCGGTAATAATAAGATCCATTCCTAAATCTAATGCTCGCTTGGCAGGTTCAAAAGCAGTAATGCCATTGTCTACGGTAATAATAACTTTATACCCATTTTGTGCAGCACGTTCAACAACTTTGGTAGAAAGTCCATAACCATCTTTCACGCGATGTGGTAAATAAAAATTAATTAAAGCACCTAATGGCTGCAATGCCAACATCATTAAGGATGAAGATGTAATGCCATCAACATCATAATCCCCAAAAACTAGTATTTTTTCATTATGTTTTATGGCATGCAAAATACGCTCAACAGCCTTTTGAGCATCTTTTAATAAGGAAGGATGCGCAACGTCTCTTTCTAATGAAGTAAAAAGAAAAGAGTCGATGGCTTGCGTTGTTTCATAACCACGGGTAAATAATGTTTGTGCTACTGCTGATGAAATATTGTATGAGCTTGCACAATCAATAATCTTTTTTGGGTCACCTTGAGCTAGGCGCCATGCATATTTTTTACCTTGAAGATACATAAAAACCTTCTACATAATAGTATTTTGCTATTAAGTATGCTCTTTTTATTAAAAAATTAAAGCCCCCTGATTTTCAGAGGGCTTTTAACACACAAAAAATATAGTCGTTATGCTGCTGGATTAAGACGTCGCTTCATCCACGTTTTAAGAGCTTCTTTATTTGCTATAAGATTATTACCCGCCAACGCAGAAAGTTCATTAAATGTTTTCTTGCCATACCCAAAGTTAAAAGTATTGCATTCACTTTCTTTTACGCAAGCCTGCGGATCAAAAGTAGCCACTGTATCAAATAATCCCGCAGTTTTTAATACTGCATCATCTTTCATATAGTTAACATATATAATTAAAGGAGGCTTGACTGAAGGATAATCTTTATAATTATTTTGCGGCTCAAATACCTTAAATGTTTTATTATCAACTACTTTATTATAGGTAATACCATAAAAACTTTGAACGTCTTTAAGGCCAAGAACAAGCTCACTGTCATCACCATTTGGTTTATCAACAACATTGGCAGAAGCATCACCAACGATAATAATATCTATTTTGCGCTCTGGTCTAAAGAGTGGACGTATTGGAATATTATAAGAAAGACCTGCGTCAACTAAGGTTAAATAATCATATTGTTGCAAGGCAGAAGAGGCTTGCGCAAAACCTTTAAAAGGATTAAATACTTGTGCTGGTGAAATACGCTGAGGAACTTCTAATCGTTTTTTTCTTATATCCAGTTTATACTCACCTGTTGCAGCCCATGCTCTGACTAATCGTGAGCCAGCATAATCTTTGGCATCGTTAAATACTTTTTCAATATCGCCTTTTGCTAAATTCTTAGCCCCTTTTTTAATAAGGTTTGCAAAATCTTGCACTTCTTTTTTTGCCTTATCAAGCACACTTTTATTCTTTGCGTCCTCAGCCTCCATACTTGGAAACATAAGATTAGCAATTGATTGAGCATTAATCGTATATGCAGAACCAAAAATTCCCATTAAAAACCCAAAACTTTGACCTGCAGAGAATTTACCTGTCCCTTTAGAAAATTTAGTACCAAATGCCCATGATGGGAAGAAAAGACTTTCTTCCAAATTTCTTACCTCTTCTGGATTAAATTCATACCAATGATAGGTAAAATCACGCGGCACTGCACCATCACGTATACCAGCAGCAGTATAAATTGGCCATGGCGTATTACCGGTACTAACAAGAGGCAACTGAGAAAAAATTCTTTGTTGATGACGAGCCTCTCCTTTTTGAGCTAACAAATAATGAGAAAGAACACCGCCATAAAGATCTACCGATGTTATGGTTTGTCCAAATATAATTTTTGGCCAAAGAATGTTTGCATTAAAATTTGAAAAATTAAAATCAGTAAGTGCATCTTTCTTTGTTGCTATATCAAAATGGTTTGTATCTATCTTTCTTACCAAAAGAGCATTAAACTCCGATGGGGTCAAAGGCATTAATTGTGCTGGTTGTATCACCCCACGAATACGCGGTCTAAAACCACCTGTTTTGCTTTCTAATAACCAAGGCCCCAAATACCATGTTGAACCAGATAACGCAGAAACATATAAAATAGAGTTTAAAATACCTAATTTTTCTAATGCTTCCATCCACCCTGCTGTTGCAATCATAGCACGATAGCCGCCACCACTAAATGCACATGCCACATTTAAATCTTGCTTAACGGTTTCCCCTAAAAACGCAGAAAGAGCTTGTTGGGCTTTAGCTCGTCTTTTTGTTAAAAATGATCTCTCAGCTGCGCTCATTTGATTATTTTTTGCAACATACGCTGTTTGATTTCTGTAAGGATAATCAGGATCGGTAGACTTCATATTATCAGTATAAAATTTGGTAAAACTGGGCAAACTAAATAGTTGCCAAAATTCTGCCATACGCGTTTGTATGCTTTTGGTGAATTCTGTTATAGAGCTAAAATCTTTTGCTCCATACAATGCATTGCTCACGAGCAACATAGCTAATAATATCTTTTTCTTCTGCATATAATCTCCTCTTTTTTATACAGAAAACTTTGTTCTAACAACACCTTGGAGTATAAAAGGTAGCGTGCAAAAAAAGCAACATTTTAAAAATAACAAATCAACTATTGCTCTTTATAAAATTAACACGCTATACTGCGTACAAAAATGAAATAGTAAGGAGATTAAGGAATGAAAACATTCAGATTTTTTAGTATAATTATAGCTGCATGCATACTGCATACTATCCATGCACAAGAATCACTTCAACAAGAACTTTCAAAAAAAGTAAATGCAAGAGCTCCTTTTTCTGGTTCCATTTTTAATAATATTTTAGCACAACTTCAAATACCCCAAGCCTCAATTAATATTGTTAAAGGCCTTTTTATAAAAACTCCTGTTCCCATTAAGCTTCCTGGCGAACTGACAAGTGGGACAGCTTTTGAAGGAGATGTTTTTTTCAAAGGAAAAGACACTAAAATTAAAGTTGTAGTTGGCCAAACGTTAACAAATCCTGAAGCTTTTAGTTTATCACTTGCTTTACCAGCGGGATGGAAGCTTTCTGATATTAGCTCACAACTTAGTTATTTAGATGAACTTTCTCTTACTAATGGTCAACTTATTTATTCAAATTTTATGTACAAAGATCTAGAACTTGCCACTGAAGTACAAGCTGGTCTTAACTTTGTTGCAGATATCGCGCTAAAACCACCGCTCACTGTTTTGAATAAACTGATGGCAAATCAAAAAAAATTAAATGGGCTCGTAGTCGAAGGCGGCGCTGCAAAATTTAAAGGAACAGTAGCGCCAGATATAACCCAATCCTCATTTCTTATAGATTTACCGTTACGTTTTGGTGTTAATTTTGAAGCATTAGCAAAAAACCCAACCATACAAAACAATAAAGATGCAGAAAAAGTCGCACAAGCAGTAGCAAAAGTAATAAAAGAAATAACATCCGATACGTTTACCGTAGAAGTAACACCACCGCCAAGTGTTGGCTTTTCAGTTGGCAGTGGCGTACGACTCCTGCTTGCAACACAAAAAGAACCAATAAGTTTTGATATGAGCGGACAACTTGTTGCTGGAGCACAAGAAGCACTTAATATGGTAGGGCAAATGAAAGGACCCCTGCACCTTGCCCAATGGCTTACTTTTTCTGATGCAGGATTAGAGATTGATTGGGATTTTGCCCTTATTTCAGAGCTTGCCGCTGTTGGTATTCCTCTTCCTTTCACCGGCCTTGGCATGAGTGGCTGGGTTTATCTTGGCAAGGAAGGTGATAAACAAGCAGCTATAAATCTTACCGGTGGCCTTCGCTTCAAACAAGGAGATAAATTTCCTTCAGAATTTGCATTCCAAGGCATTGGTAAAAATTTAGATTTTAAATATGTAGTACAATTTTTAGCAGAAAAAATTGCAAAAAAAAGAATTAATGCAAGTATCCCTACTATGATGCTAAAAGACTTTATCGTAAAAGCATCCCCCGTACCTACTAAATTTATCGGAGAAAAATATGAAGCAGGAATGCTTTTTGATGGTAATGCACAACTTTTTGATGTTGATGCTTCTCTTCATTTTAGTTTAAATCCAGACCCAACAGTTTTGGCTATGACAGGAAATGGAAAAGCTTCTGTCATAAATATCACTTCCCAAGGCAAAAAGCTTTTCACGCTTTCTGGATCAAAACCTAATGAAGGACCTTCTTTGAGCTTCTTGGTATCAGCAAAAAATCCTGAAGCAACTAACTTTATGTTTGACGGCACACTCGATATTCCTGTATTAGGAATACGAGAACAAGTAAAAAATTTACGCGTAGAGCTTGATAGAATATCAGGAACTTTTGAATCAAAACTTGGTAATCTTCTTGATGTTGATGCTACCGTTAACATTCAACCATCACAACCACTCAAATCTGAAGTTGATCTTGCCTTCAAACAAAATATTGTAGACGTGCTTTCAAAATCTGTTTCTGCAAAGCTCCGCGCAGCAAAGGTGCAATTTGAAAAAACTAAAGCAGAAAAAGAGCTTGAAGAAAAAAAACAAGAGTTTCATGACAAGTGCAAAGGAACTAATTATTTTAAACATATAAAAACATGCTCAAAGTTATCCGCAGAAATAACGGCGCTAGGAACAAAAGTTGCCGCAGAAAAAACTAAACAAGCTTTTGATCCAAAAAGAATTAAAGATATCTTAGAAGAAATTGCACAAAAAGCATTAGTTCCTGCGCTCAAAGCTTTTGAAATCAAAGAAATGAGTGCTTCATGGAAAGCTTCACAGGGATTACCTGTTATTAACAAGATGGTAATACACATTAACGTCGCAAGCTTTAAAAAGGTAATTGAGCTCACTAATATCTCCTTTGACCCTAAGAATATAGCTAAAGACCTTGATACCTGGGCAAACCTGATTGTAAAAGAGATCATTAACCAGATAAAATAGGTTTTATCGCTAAAAAAGGCTAAATTATTGATTTTAAGCTAAAAAAAGCAGTATCCTGAAAGAAATAGTAAAACTGACCTTAAAAAGGAATTTGAGTTATGAAGAAACGTATAATAATAGTTGCAGGTTTTCTTGTGTTATCTGCAGGAATCTTGCAAGCGTTTAGCTTTAAAGATATTGGCAAAGGTATAGAAAAGGGTGCTCATGAGGTTGAAAAAGGCGTAAAAAAAGGTGCCCATGAAGTTGAAAAGGGTGGCAAAACTGCCGTGGGAGCCATTACCAACATAAATCCAGCAGCCGAAGCAAATAAACTTACCAATAAAGCGTTAGGTACTCTAGGTATAAACCTTCCTGGTATTGAAAAAGATATTGTCATTATTGAGCAAAATATAGATAGACTTATTAATGATGTAGGAGCACTAAAAAAGACCGTAAATCCTACTATAGATCAGGCAAAAAATATTGTTAGAGATTTGGGTAATTTTCAAAAAGAAGCTAAAAAAGTTGTAGGCGAAGTAAAAGCAGACGTGAAAAAAATAGCCGGTGCAATAACCGATCCTTCAAAAATTCCTGGCTTAGCACTTGAAGCTGGCAAAGAAGGACTTACGGGTATAAAAGCACTTGCTGACATACACGCAACTTTATTAAAAGATATTGACGGCCTTGAACTTAAAGCTACGCTTGATCTAGCCTCACGTTTAACGCAAGAAGTTTCTTCTCTTTTAAATGCTATTGAAGGATTAGAAAAAAACACTGGTCGTCTCGGTTCTCTGGTAATACCAAACAACTTAAAAACAGCATTATCACAAGCAAAACAACATATTAATAATCTTGCCTTACATACCGGTAAAATTTATCAACCAATAGGCCTCTCTGCTCAAGAAATGGAACTTCAAGTTGCTATGGGACTTCTTTCCAACTTATCGGGAATAGTAAGCTTAAAAGATGATATTACAAAAACGGTTTCCGTAACGAAAGAACAGATTGGTATTATTACCAAAACACTTCCATTGCTAAAGCAGCAAATAGGCGCTTTGAAAAAATATGCTAAAGATTTACCAAAAACAGTTGCTAATGGTTTATTGGATAGATTCAAAAGCAACCCGCCAGCAATCATTGTAGCGGGTCCTAGTTATGCAGTTACATCAGTGCAAGCGGCAATAAAAACATTTAATACCTACATAAATAATATTATGCGTGATGGTAATAAATTATTACTTGCTCTGAGCACGATCATTAGCACTGGTGCTGCAGCAGCAGATACGTTTAATAAAACATTAAAAGATCATGCTATTCTGCCTCAACAATCTCTTGATGCGCTCAAAGATGTTGGTGTAGATACTAAAGACTTATCACAAGATGTGGTAAATCTTGGACGAGCATTGTAAAAATAGAAGTTATTATAATACCTAAAAAAAGGAGATCGTAATGAAAAAGCTAATGTTAGCAGTTTTAGCGGCTGCAACAATAACCAATATCTATGCAGAACGCTTATCCCCAAGGATAGGCATTACAAGAAAACCAAAAAATGAAGTAAATTTCAGTATTTTAACTATTAATATGGGACTTCTTGCGCTGACTACTGATATTTTGCAAGATCTTGGCGGCGATGAATTAAAGAAAATTGGTGCAGAAGACATTGTTAAAAATATATTGAATATTTTTGGACTTGGTGGCTCAACAAAGCTTATGGAAGTTGGAAAGCTAAAACACAACAAAGAACGTGCTTTACTCTTGAGCGAAACTCTTAAAAGATTACAGCGTGAAGGTAAGTTGCCGGGAATTGTTTTAATGCAGGAAGGCTTTGACGTACCTGTTGTAAAAAATGATTTTTATAAAGCTATGAGCTCGGTATATCCTTACCACTATCAAGATGAACGCGCTGGCCGTGTAACGGTTGATGCAAGAGGTAAAAAAATAAAATTACCAATTGGTACCAACTCTGGGTTATCTTTATTTAGTATGTATCCTCTTAAAAAAGTACAAGTTTGGGACTATGAATGTTTTGTTGGTGAAGGAGCATTCGCACGTAAAGGTCTTTTAGGTGCTGAAGTTAACATTAATGGTCAAACCGTATACGTCTTTACAACGCACTTGCAAGCAGGAGTTGGTGCTGAACCATTCAAATTCCTTAATAAAGAAAACCTTCTTCCTACACAATGTAAACTTGATGGTAAACTTATAGATCCAAAAACGCAAAAACTAACAACTGATGATGTTCGTAAAGCAGAATTACAACAAGCAGCTCAACTTATCAATCAATTTGCTACTGATAAAAAGGCTCCCGTAATCCTTGCCGGTGACTTTAATATGAATGCTAATGATCCTAAAAAAATAGAAACTATTAAATCAGTATTCCCTCAGGCAGAGTTGCTTTATAATGCAGGAAAATCAGCTCCTCATACAGGAACTGTATGGAATGTAACCAATAAAAAGCTTGATGAAGGAAATAGAATTGACCACATGATCATTATCCGTAATCCAGGTAATAGACTTACGGGTGATGCATGGATTGATGCTATAAACTTCACGTGGCAAATATCTGACCATGCTGCTATGATTGGTGAATTCTCATTACAAAAATAAATGCCCATACTAAAAATGTAAAAAGAGCTTGGTGTCAAGACACCAAGCTCTTTTTATTTCCTCAAATTCCTATTACAAGGTAACTTGCACAAAAAATGAAGTATGCAAATCAAATTTTCTTTGTATACCAAAAAGATGTTGCCCTATAGGACCTTGCACAAGAAGCTCTACTACCAAATTTTTACGTGTCCAAATAAAAAGAGGCCCAAAAAAAATGACATTCGCCCCACTATTTAAATCAGTAATCCCTTTTATTTTATCTCGTTCAAAAATAAAGGCATCAAACTCTGCTACCAAAAAAAAATCAGATTTTGAACTCTTAAACCGCCTACCAAAACCCATATCCAAAAAATAACTATTACCTATTTTCGTACCATTTTTATGAGTACGCGTTAAAAAAGCTCCTGGTCCAAAATCAAAAAACCAATAATCAGACGAATGAAGAAACTGGCCTTCAATAGTAAATCCTAGTTTTCCCGATCCTAAAAACGGCATTTTATCACTTCTACCAGTAGGTAACGTAATCCCTCCCATAATTATGGCAAGATTGCTCGGAGCCTGAAAAAACCGCCATTGAAATTCTGCGACTAAATCTGCTATGCCAGAATGCTGGCCATCAAACGTCTTTCGCTTAAAAAAGAAAGGCGCAAAAATATCAATTTGTGTTCGCTCAGTAGTACCATATGACATATTAAACGTATAAATAAGATCATAATTCTTTTCAGCTTTAAAATATTCTATTTCATGACTCAACTGCAGCTGCCCTTTTCCTGTCGTAATACGCTGTGCAACAGAAGGTAAATCTCGAATTAAAGCTTCTTGAGCATCAACAAATTTTATTGTTATTAAAATTATAAATACTATCTTTCGCATACTACTCTTCTTTATTGTTAAACTATATTGTATCTAGAAATCTTATTATGTATTTATGCTATATTAATGGTAGCAAAAAAGAAAATTCTACAAATTAATTGCCTTTTTACCTCAAATGGTGCTACATAAAAAATAATCAAAGGAGACTAATGATGTTTTCGTGTGACCTTAACTTTTATCAAATATTTCTTGGTGATCATACTATTAATTTGTGCCCCATCTTAGAAATAATTTTTCGTACAAGCTTTATGTATTTTTATACCATTCTCAATATTCGTTTGATGGACAAACGAAGCATGGGCCAACTTTCCCCTTTTGAAATTATTATCATCATTGCATTGGGTACCTCAGTTGGTGACCCTATGTTCTATACGCATGTTCCTCTTTTGCAGGCAATGATTGTTATTTCAACGATTGTGTTAGTTGAACGTTTTATCTCAAAACTCATTGATAAAAGTTCATGGGCCGAAACATTTATGGTTGGTAACCCTGTCTTATTAATTGAACATGGAGAACCGAACCATAAAGCTCTTGATAAACAAAGTATTTCCATGAATGAACTGTGCTCTTTTTTACGCATAAAAGGAGTATCTGATATCGGCCAAGTTGAATATGCATTTCTTGAACCGTCTGGTAATATTAGCGTTCTGCTTGCACAAAATCCCAAAAAAAGTTTATCAACCGCTATGCATGCTCTCAAAAAATAACTATTATTTAAGAGCAATCTGTAGATTATCCTCTGCTTGTTGCCAATTGATAACATGCCACCATGCATCAATATAGTCTGGTCTTCGATTTTGATATTTTAAATAATACGCATGCTCCCAAACATCAAGACCTATTATAGGTTTATAACCTTTAGAGATAGGATTATCCTGATTATGCGTTGTTGTTACCAGTAAATGACCATTGCTATCTAAACACAACCAAGCCCATCCACTGCCAAATACCGTCTTTGCAGCTTCATTAAATTCTTGTTTAAAAAGAGAAAAATCTTGAAAATCTTTTTTAATATGTTGCGCTAAAAAACCAACGGGATCTCCACCGCCATTTTTTTTCATTAAAGACCAGAACATTGTATGATTAAAATCACCACCACCTTGATTACGAATTGCGGTACGAACAGGATCTGGTAATGCTGTTAAATCTTTTAACAAAGATCCTAAATTCCTATTTTGAAGTTCAGGATAATTCTCAACGGCTTTATTCAAATTATTTACATATCCTTGATGATGCTTGGTATAATGAATTTCCATAGTTTTTGCATCAATATAGGGTTCTAATGCATCAAATGCGTAAGGCAATGGTGCTAATTTATAACTCATGTTCTCGTCCTTCATTATGAGTAGTAAGATAAAAAATTTGTTCTTGTTCATGCGCTAGTTGCAACTGCTCACGCGCAATTTTTTCTTTATAAAAAGCATAACGGTGCCATTCATGCAACGATGTTTCTAGGACAGCCACTTCTTGTGCTAATACATCTATTTGAGCTTCAAGCATAAAATTTTCTTTACGCAAGCGCAATAATAATGGTAATCCCTGGCTACCAAATAAATATAAAAAAATAATAGCTAAAACTTCTATACCAAAAAATATTTTAATCCATGCTTTGTGCAGTATATTCATAATGATACTTGAACCTCCTTTACATAAGAATCTGCTTGAATGTCTCTATGTTTTGTTACAAAAACAAATCGTTCTTGCTGTAACAAAGAAAGCTTATGAACAAAAGCTACAGAACGGTGTCTTCCACCGGTACAGCCAAGTGCTACCGTTATAAAGAAACGCCCCTCTTTGTACGAACGTTCTAACGTAAAAGAAAAAAAATCAAAAAAGCGCTGCCAATATTCTTGTACATCTGGCAAATTAAATAAATAGTTTTGTATGGCATCACTCGTACCATCTAGTACACGCAACTGCGGATCAATATAAGGATTTGGTAACGACCTAAGATCATAAACATAATTGCAATCAGAAGGCGCTCCATACTTAAAACCAAAAGAAACAAGATTAACAAGTAATGCATTCTTTTTTTCAATCAATGAGCTACATACAAAATGACGAAGTTGCTGAGCAGAAAGCTGATCTGTTGGCACTATAACATCTGCCAATACCTTAAGTGGTTCTAACATCTTTTTTTCAAGCTCAATAGCCGCTTGCATATCTCGATCATGAGCAAGAGGATGGCTACGACGTGTTTCTTGAAAACGCTTTTGGAGTAACGAACTATTGGCAATAAAAAAAATTATTGTCACTTTTATATGTGGCGCATTTTTTGCTTCTTTAACAGCCTTAACGAAATATTCGAGGGTATCACCACTGCGAATATCAAGCCCTAAAGCAAACCGATTTTTTGCTCCTTGTGCAAGAAGCTGAAAAAAGGGTCCTATCAAAGCGCTGGGCAAGTTATCAACACAAAAAAAACCTGCATCTTCAAAGGCTCGCAAGGCAGTTGTTTTGCCAGCACCAGAATAACCAGTAATAATAAAAAGTTCACAGGAAGCATCATTCATACTAAACCTCTTATATTTTCATACATCTTGAGTATTATCATGGTAACACAATTATGGTCAATATATTATGTTTTGGTTGTATTTTAATACATAAACATATTAGACTACTGCTAGAACTATTTTTTTAAGGAGTAGAGCAATGAACCAGTACAAAAAAATTTTTAGTGTACTACTATTTTTTTCTGCCAATCTCTATGCCCCTACACCCCAAGAACCAAAAAAGCCCGTAGAGTTTGATAAAACTATTTATAAATGGTCAAAGCCACTTTCTGAAGCTTTTTCACTTATGCATAAAGAACATGTCAACGAATCAGATCCTGAAAAACCAATGGTTGAAATGATCAAAACATTCGTAAAAAGTTTTGACCCTCATTCATATTTTCTTGATCAAAAAGGCTATGACGATATTTTGCAAAGCACTAAAGGTGAACTAAGCGGTGGCATAGGAATTTTAATTGATAACACCAAAGAACCGGATGATGATTTTTTAAAAATTATAGATACTATTCCAACGGGCCCTGCTGATAAAGCTGGCCTTAAAGCAGATGATAAAATTATTGAAATCGATGGCGAAGCGGTAAAAGGAATGGCTGTTGATGAAGCCGTTTCTAAACTTAAAGGAAAACGTGGCACTCAAGTACATATTAAAGTACTGCGCAGTGATACGGTACGCATGCTCCCGTTCACCCTTACTAGAGATATTGTCAAAGAGCCAAATGCTCTGTGCTATCATATTAAAGATCACAATGTAATTTATTTATGCTTGACAATGTTTACAGAAAACTCTGTCAAGCAGCTTGAACAGGTATTTAAAAAAATTAAAGATTATAAATCAAAAGCTTTAATTATTGATCTACGTAATAACTCGGGCGGATTACTTGATGCTGCTATTGATATTGCCAGTCTCTTTTTACCGCGCAACAGCCTTGTAGTTATTACCAAAGGAAGAAATGATAAAGAGCTTGATCGCTATCACACCAAAAAAGACCCTATCGCTCCGCTTAATGTACCTATATTTTTTATTGTAAATAATTTTACTGCCTCTGCTGCAGAAATTTTACCAGGCTGCCTGCAAAAACATGCTGATCAAAAACAAGGCGATAAAAACGTTGGGCAACATGTTTTTATAGTCGGCACCAAAACATACGGCAAAGGAAATTGGCAAGAAGTAAAACCGATCAGCAATGATTGTGCTATTGCTATTACTAAAGGGGTATACTGTTTACCTGATGGCTCATGCATTCAAGGCGAAGGCATTATGCCAGATTTCTGCATAGAAGCAAAGCTTCCACCATCACAAGAGGTATTATGGTACAATAAAATGCATGGCAGAGAAAGTAATCACAAAAATGCTCTTAAAAATAATCATGAAAACAGCACACAAAAAACTAACGGCAAAAAAGAAGAACAAAAAAAAGAAGCTGAAAAAAGTTGGCATGAAAAAAAACAGGAGCTTATAGGTTCTGATTATATGATTTTGAGCACCCTGCGCTTGATTGAACTGTTTGATATGGCTCAAAAAAGCTATGCTGACAAGATGAAAACCCGCAAAGGAACTATGGAACTTCTGCAAAAACTCTATACACCAGATGACAAGGCTGCCCTAGAAGAAATTAAAATTGAGGGCTAAAGATATTTTCCGATAAGAATTAAGCATTAATACTAGTACGGAGCCATTCACTTCTATTTTATTAATATTTTGTTAAAATAATACTAGTTAGATAGCTCAACAAAGGAAATCTTCATGAGCCAGCCATTTATAAAAATTAAAAACGTTTCAAAAATATACCAAACAAAAGATACATCGGTTCGTGCCCTTAATGCTATTAATCTTGATATTTACAAGGGTGAAGTATTATCTTTACTTGGTGTTAATGGAGCTGGAAAAACTACATTATCCTCAATTTTGGCGACTCTTCATCCCCCTACAAGTGGTGATGTTCTGTACCAGGACCACTCTATCTATAATAATCTTATAGCATATCGCACTGCTATGGGATTTTGTCCTCAACGTCCCAATTTGGATCCTTTTTTAAATGTTGAAGAAAACCTTATTTTTGCCGGTCACTATTTTTTGCTAGACAAAAAAACTATTGAACAAAGAAAAAATCATCTCATAAAGCTCCTTGGCTTACAAAAATACATTCATTTTAAGGTCGATAGACTTTCTGGTGGTTACAAACAGCGCTTACTTATTGCTCGTGCCCTCATGCATAATCCTGATTTAATTATTCTAGATGAACCAACTGTTGGCCTTGACCCAGATATTCGTCATCAACTATGGGATATTATTATCGCGTTAAAAAATGAAGGTAAAACTGTTATCTTAACAACACATTATTTGCAAGAGGCAGAAAAATTATCTGATCGCGTTTGCATTTTAAGCAAAGGTAAAATCATTATGATAGCAACATTACATGACCTCAAGGAAAAGCATAAAAAAGAAACTCTTGAAGAAATCTTTTTAGATCTCGTACACAAAGAAGAAGATGAATAAAAGTACGTTCAATATTTTAGTTGCCCTACAGCTCATAAGACGAGACCTTCTAGTTATAATTAAAAATCGCTTGTTTGATGATCTTATTGATACAACTCTTGTTACATTTTTATTCAATTTTATATTTGGCTATTTAAGCCCTCTTATGGGAATAGATAAAAATCTTATTGCAGCTACTTTTTTGGGATCATTTACCGGCAGTATTGTTTTTATTTGTTTTTCACGAGCACTTAATGATTTAGCTGATCTTGAGATGAATAAATTTATCGATTACCGCAGAACGCTCCCTTTTTCTTCGCGTTGGTTTTTAACGACACAAGTAATAAGCTATGCTCTACATTGCCTGATTACAACGCTTCCCGTTTTGATAATTGGAATACTATTATTAAAAAATCGTTTAGATTTTTCACATGCAAATTGGGCTTTATTTAGCATACTCTATATAAATGTCATTATGCTTATTGCTTCATTCTTTTCATGTTTGGTTTTTACTAGTTCCTTTGCCTGGTTTAAATTCAATGTATGGCAGCGCATTTTAAGCCCTTTGCTTCTTTTAGGGTGTTCATTTTTTTCTTGGAAAAAAGCATACCTCTTTTCTCCTATTTTTGCTCAGTCTCTTTTGATTAATCCCATGACCTACTGCATTGAAGGACTAAGATCAGGACTATTTGGCAGCATACTTTTCTTGCCAGTTTCCTTGTGCTTTCCTGTTGTTGCTCTAGTATGCGGTATTTTATTCGGTACATTACTAACATTGATATTAAAAAATCTTGATTGGGTAAAAGAATCATGAGTTTAACACTACGCTTCGTACGTATTTTTGGTTATTTCTTACTACGTGATATATATGCTTTTAAAAACCATTGGCGGCGTGTTTTTTTTAATTTTTCAACCATTCTTCCTTTGGTTTCTTCTCTTGTATTCGGCTACTTTTTACCAAATAGTACCATGATTAATGCAACACCAGTAGAAAGCACTATTTTTTTTGTCGGTTGCATTCTATGGAGCATATTTCCTTTAGCATTCCTCATGAATCTTGACTTAATATTTGATTTGGAACATCAGCGATTTATTGATTATCAAATTATAATGTTTAATCCTATTCTCATTTTATTAGAAAAAATTATTTTTTCAGGTCTTATAACGTTTTTTAATATTGTATTATTCTTTCCTATTTCAAAAATAATTTTAGGTAGCTATTTTTATACTACTAATACTTCGTGGCCCTCCCTCTTTCTTATTCTCATGCTTGGATCATTGTTTTGTGCAACCTTCAACATATTCATGCTTTGTTATATCAAAAGCAGCCAATCAATTGGAAGATTCTGGATGCGCGTAAACAATCCTCTTATCACATTAGGAGGCCTCTTTATGCCCTGGTATATCATGGCAAAATATTCCTATTTTTTGGGTAATTTGGCATTAGCAAATCCTTTAATATATCTTACAGAGGGCGTTCGAGCTTCAATTATAGGGGGACCCCATTTTTTCTCTGTTTTCACAGCAAGTCTTGCTCTTATCATATTCTCGACCTTCTTTTTTATTCTGAGCTGTATTTTTTTTAAAAAAAAGGTTGATTATGTATAACTTTTTTAAGAATATCTTGACTACAATGGGAAAAAGGCGTATCATCTCCTTTATCCAGATTGAAAGATCTTAACCCTCTTTATATAGGTCTTTATGTGTAGGAAAAATAGATATCGACTTACTGTATCGCTGCTTTCAGGATGTGCATTTCTTTTCGTTTTTGCTCTAACCTCTCACTATCCACCTAAGAAAAATTCCCTTAAACATAAGATTATATACTCTGCCTAAAGCACAGGCTCAAACCTAAAATCTAAGAGCTTTTTACAAATGTCATATCTATTCATCAGATCAAGCTGATCGTAAGCCCCTAGGTTAATCAGGGCGTAGCGAAAGCTATGACCATCCTTTTTATGATCTTCAGAAAGCTTTTGGCCAACGTCACCAAAAATCTCTACATGCATATCAGGAAAAATAGTTTGCAACTGCTTGATAGATCCTTCACTTGGCAGTTTTGTAATAATATGATCTTCAAATAACCGCAATACAAAACTTGCTGCTATTTTAAACGCACCTGCTCGTTTTTTAATAATAGGCCTCTGCCCTAAAGATAACTCAATCATTATTTCATAGGTATTAAATCCATCTACCCGCTCAAAAAGATCAGCAAATTGAGAGCTAATGCGAGGATTAATTTCTATAATCTTTATAGCCCCTGTTACTGGACTATACATGCATTCCACGTTAAAAAGAGTATTATTTAAACCCATATGCTTTATAACCCTTGCAACATCTTCTCCCATACGTTGCTGCACATCAGGCTGCAATGATGAAGGATATTCAAAACGCATAAAACTGATAGTCTGAGGATAAAAATGAGAATCAACAATACCAAGAATTGTGACTTCATTATTATAAATAAAACCTTCTACGGTCGTTTGATAACCTTGCAAAAATTCTTCTGCTATACTATTGCACGCATCATACTCAAACAGTTCATACTGTTTTAGAAAATAGTTAAATACTCCTAAAAAATGCACCTTGGAAGCCTGAGATATTTTTTCTGCAATCTCATGAGTAGCTCTAATGATGTGAGTACCAGCGCTAAAGGTTGATTTAACTGGTTTAATAATAAAAGGAAGAGGTATTGTATTATCAATAACAGTATTATTTTTGACTAATGAATAATAAGGAACAATATCCTTGAGCACCTGCATTTGGTAGATACGCGCATAATATTTATGCTCACACAAAAGTATAGAAAGAAGAGATGTTCCATATATTTTGAGTTTTTCCCTCAACACTGCACTCATAACATTTGCAGGATAATCATCGGTACTTACCAAACCATCAATGGCACCATTGGCATATTTAGCAACAATAACATCAAGTGCTTCCTGAGTTTTTTGCGCAATTACTTCTTGGCTTTGCGTAACATTGCATAAGGTAGATAACCAAGAAAGGCTCGTTTCTTCAAATATAATATCATATTGCTTAAACTGCGGCCTTGAAAGCTCTCGCCTATCTCGCTGAATGCCATTCAAAACCAAAATCTTTTTCTTCATACCAACAAAGCCCCTTGTAGAAGGTTATACTCTTTGGCATTAAGCTTTATTCAACGGTAACAGATTTTGCAAGATTTCGTGGTTTATCAATAGGACATCCAAGTACATGTGCAATTTCATAGACAAAAAATTGCATAAGTCCGGTCATGGCAAGAGGTGCTAGTAATGGATTTACTTTAGGAATAATAAAACTACAATCAGCAAGCTCTTGTAGTTGATCTTGGCCTTCAAAAACAAATGCTACCAAATGTGCCTTGCGAGCTTTAACTTCTTGTGCATTGGAAAGCACTTTCTGATAAATATACGGATCAAGATGAGAAAATAAAATAACAGGTGTCTCTGCATCTAAAAGCGCTATAGGACCATGCTTTAACTCTCCTGCAGGATAACACTGAGAGAAAATATAAGAGATTTCTTTTAACTTAAGTGCCGCCTCTAAAGCAAAAGGATAACTTATGTGGCGACCTAAAAAAATAAATCGTTTGAACTGTGCATAAAATGGTGCATACTCTTTAACTATTTTTTGTCGATACTTCTCAAGTGAATTTTCAAGCACTTCAGTCGCAATGGCAGCATCATCATACATCTTTTCCATGCCTGCTTGATCAATCAATGCTTTTTCTAAAGCTATATAATGAGCAAACCAATACAGCGCTATCAACTGTGTTGAAAAAGCTTTTGTTGAAGCCACTGCAATCTCACGGCCAGCTTTTGTCAAAATATAACCAGACGCTTCACGCACCATAGTACTTGAAGCTACATTCGTTATAGCTAGAACAAAATTGCCCTGCTCTTTTACCAAGCGTAAACATTCAAGCGTATCTAACGTTTCTCCTGATTGCGATATGCAAATCGTAAGATTTTTTTCCTCTTTAAAATAAGGCATATACCGAAACTCAGAAGCAAGCATAACGCGAGCAGGAATTTTGCATAATGATTCAAAGAAAAATTGTGCTATGCGGCCAGCATGCCATGAAGTACCAGCAGCAACAATAGTAATAGATCTTAATTCTTGCAGCGACAGTTTACTTACGCCAAGCTGTCTAAAAATAGCATCAGCATCTAATGATCGCAACAAAGAAAGTGTTGATTGAATGCCATTCTTCTGTTCGTAAATTTCTTTAAGCATAAAATGTTTGTACCCATTTTTTCCATCATCAGACCACTGCATATCAAAGGGAACAATTTCTGGATTGAGTAAGGTACCATTAAAATCGTAGAGCTCTATATTATTTTTACCAACCAAAGCAAAACTTTGATCGGGCAAAAAAATAACATGTTGCGCAAACCCTGCAAATGCTAAGGGATCTGAGGCAACAAAGGTCTGATCATGAGCTATACCAATACAAAGCGGCGAACCTTTTCTGACTGCTATAAGCTGATCTGGCTTATCTTTAAACAAAGCAACAAAAGCATACGCGCCTTCTAAGTTTTTAACGACACTTTTGATAGCGCTCAAAGCATCATTATCCTTAAATGCTTCCTCACAACTGTGAGCGAGAACTTCTGTATCTGTTAAAGAATGGAATACATGACCTTTTTTGATCAAGGAAGCTCTTAATTCATGATGGTTTTCAATAATGCCGTTATGAACTAATGCTAACGTTTTTTTGCAATCAAAATGGGGATGAGCATTTTGCTCAGAAATTTCACCATGAGTAGCCCATCGAGTATGCCCGATACCTATAGAACCATCAATGGGAAAACTATTGAGTTTGTCGATAAGATTTTTTAGCTGGCCTTCAGCTTTTTGATAGGTTAGGGAGTGAGTTTTGTTATCGATACAGGCAAATCCTGCAGAATCGTAACCTCGATACTCTAAGCGCCCTAACCCCTCAATAATATACTGCCTACAATACTTGTTACCTATATAGCCAACAACTCCACACATAGGACAAACATCCTTTTTTTTTGCTTCACGGTATGTAGGAACACTATTAACGTTTTACAAACTGGAACTTACGGCGAGCTGCTTTTTGTCCATATTTTTTACGTTCTTTTTGACGAGAATCAATAGTCAAAAGACCATGTTCACGCAAAGTGGGACGCAAATCTTCATCTACAGCAAGAAGTGCGCGAGCAATGCCAACTTTAAGAGCTCCTGATTGACCTTTAAGACCGCCACCCTGAATGATGGCTTCTACATCAAAGTTCATGGCTGCAGGAATAACCTGAAAAGGCTTCGCGGCCTCTAGGCGTGCTGTTTCTGTGTCAAAATATGTTTGGTAGTCACGATTGTTAATCTTTATTGAACCAGTTCCCTTACGGAGCCAGACGCGTGCCACAGACTTTTTGCGGCGACCAACACCTTCAGCCAACGGAGAACCCTTTTTTACAGGAGTAGCTTTGGTTTTTGCTGCTTTTTGCTTTACCATAACAGTTATGAATCCTTCATCAAAATACGCTTTGAAAATTTAATAAATACCCTATGATAGTAACAAATTTCAAGAAAAAGTCAAAACTGGAGCCAATGATCAATAGAGAGATTGACCCCCAGGTTATTTACCTTTTTTTAAAATTCTTGTTTTTGGTCCTCAAAGAGCTCCTGGCACACCAAACATCTGGTAGCATTGGGATACGATTTGAGTCTTTTTTCAGAAATAGGCTGCTCACAATCTATGCACAGACCGTAAGAACCTTCCTCAAGCATTTTAAGCGCCTGCCTAATCATGCTGTATTCTTCCAGTTCTGTATCCTGTAAGGATATATCCAGTGTTTCTTGAGAAAGCAATTGCGCTAAATCACCCGGATCTTGTACTTGCCCTGGATTCTCTTTATTCTTATACAAATCAACAAGGAGCCTTTCTAGCTCACTTTTACGTTCAAGCAACTTTTTTTTAATAGCTTCCAACTCACTATTTTTTCTTGCCTCAGTCACGATTCTTCCTTTTTTGTTTAAAAAAATTTTTCAATAAGTAAGCAGATTGTTCTGCCAATAATCCTTCTTGAACATCAATATCTTTTTTATATAGCGAAGATTGCCCCTCTTTGTCAAGCTGGTACCCAAAAAGCTTTGACCGCGCTCCATATACGACACGACTTATCCTGCTTAGTTGGATCAGCCCCATGCACATCTTGCATGGTTCAAGTGTCACATACAAGGTGCAACCATTCAAACGCCAATCGCCAAGTTTTTTACCTGCTTGATTAAGAGCAATCACCTCAGCATGATAGCTTTGTTGATGATATTTTTCAACTTTATTGTAGCCTCGACCAATAATGGTGCCGTCTGGTCCAACCACAAGAGCTCCTACAGGAACCTCTTTCCGTTCAAAAGCTTTTTGAGCAAGCTTAAGGGCTCGTCGCATATGCTGTTCATCATAAGTACTGAATATAATCATAACCTTTTTTAGTCACCGCTATGTGTTCATCTTTTAATTCTAAGAAACCTTCTTTCAAAGCTCCTTCTATCGTAGCTTTAACGTCACATTTTTTCCAGTTAAATGTTGCTGCTACGGCATGCATATATTCTTGATAGGTTAAAAACTCATTATCTTTAGCGTATAAACAAACAAGCTTTGTGCTTCCCTGTATTTTTTCTTTGTGCGTTAACCTACATCCTGCAAAAATTTTACGTTTGGCACCAAGAACTGTACCAAAAAAAATAATACCTGTCACGGTCGCAATAGTACCAGCTATTGAAACATCATAATAATATGCAATACTACAACCCAAAAAGGATGATATGACACTTACTAAAAGACTTATTTGTACCATTTCATTAATACTCTTGGCAATCATATATGCTGTTGCTGCGGGCGTAACCATCAGTGCTACCACTACCAATGAGCCGACACAATCGAAAGCAACTACGGCGGTAATACTTGTCATCGTCATAAGACCATAATACACCAACAAAGGTGAAAATCCTGCAACAGCAGCAAATTCTTGATCAAATGAAATACAAACAAGTTCTTTATACACAAGCCATATAAAAAATGAGTTCAAGCACACCAAAATTCCTAAGCTCCACAAGGCAAAAGGGCCACAATCATAACCTGCAACAACCAATCTATTAAACGGCGCAAACGCGATTTCTCCTAATAAAATCATATCCATATCCAAATGCACATTGCGCGCATAACGACTAATTAAAATAACACCCAATGAAAAAAAAAGAGGAAACACTATGCCAATAGCGGCATCTTTTTTTAATGATCGCCACGATATTATGGTTTCTGTACACGCTACCGTCAATAATCCTGCAAGCGTAGCCCCCACCATAAGCAATGGTGAATCAAGGCGCTGTACCACTAAAAACATAATCGCTATTCCTAAAAGAATTGCATGACTTATTGCATCACTCATTAAGGCAATGCCTCTTAAAACCAAAAAAATACCAGGCAACGCGCATGCCACAGACGTCAAACAAGCAATAAAAAAAATAGTAGTCATTACACTATCCATATTACCTACGCTTTGCATAGTAGCACCATACAATACCTCTTTGTGGCGCTATTATTAAGGAAATAAAAACAATAATACTCATAACAACAACAATACTCGGCCCGGTTGGCACATGATCGAAGGCGCTGCTTATATACGCGCCACACAATGCAGAGCATGCACCAAAAAAAGCAGCTAAAAAAATCATACTGCTGAGCCGTGATGTCCATTGCCGTGCGGCAGCTGCTGGTGCTACAAAAAGCGTGCTCATTAAAACAACACCAACTGTTTGCAAGCCTATTACCATAGAAAGAACCAAAAGCAAAGTAAGCAATACGTCAAGCTTATGCACAGAATAACCAAGAGAAACAGCATAATCTGGATCAAATGATAAAAGTTTAAACTCTTTCCAAAACAGTACTACACTCACCAATACAATTACACTCACCAGCGCCATGCATATAATATCATCAGGCAAAAGCGTTGAAGCATTGCCAAATAAAAACTTGTTAAGCACCGACTGATGCGCAAGATGATTTTTTTGAATCAAAGTCAGCAACACTAAGCCAAACCCAAAAAAGACTGACAAAATTATTCCTAATGCCGCATCTTTTTTAACAATAGTCATAGACGTAATTGCCGAAACACACAAAGCACCCAGTATAGCTGCTAATGAGCCACCAAACAGTAAAACATAAGGGCTTTTATGCTGCGTTATTAAAAACATGATCATTATACCTGGCAAGCATGCATGAGAAATTGCATCAGCCAAAAGACTTTGTTTGCGTAAAAAAGCAAAACATCCTAAAATTCCTGCTGTTATACCAACAATCAAAGATCCCATAAGAACTATTTGGACCGTATAATCTTGGCACATGTTCATAAAAAAATTCACAGTTACACGTTATAGGTAAAGAGGGTACGATTTCCATATGCTGCACACATATACTCTGGCACTAAAACTTCATGAACAGGTCCATACGCCACACACTTTTTATTTAACAACAATAACCAATCAAAATATTCTGCTAATGTTTGTAAATCGTGATGAACCACAACAATCGTTTTTCCTTGATCACGTAACTCCTTGAGCAGCGTAATAATAATTTTTTCAGTTGCCATATCAACACCACTAAACGGCTCATCAAGAATATACAGAGTAGCATCTTGCGCTAAGGCGCGCGCTAAAAAAACACGTTGCTGCTGTCCGCCAGAAAGTTTTCCAATTGGTCGATTGATATAATCAAGCATATGAACTTTTTCAAGAGCTTGATGTGCTTTTTGAATATCTTCTTTTCCTGGCCGCTTAAACCACCCAATATGTCTATAACGCCCCATCAAAACAACATCTAAAACTGTTATAGGAAAATCCCAATCAACCGTTGTACGCTGCGGTACGTAGGCAATAAGATGCTGCATTGCATGGTATGACTTCTCAAATAAAAAAATAGAACCTGCCATTGGCTTTACCAAATGCAATATTGTTTTTAAAAATGTTGTTTTACCTGCACCATTAGGCCCTATTATGCCCAAAAAAATTCCTTGCTGTATGGTTAATGAAATATCCCACAACACCGGTTCTTCTTGGTACATAACCGTTACATGATTCACGCTAATAGCAGGCACGCTATGTGCACTCGTTAAAACAGCCATCATCCTCTTCCTGATAAAGCAGCAACTATTGTCTCGACATTATGTCGCATCATAGTATCATACGTAGCCGCATCAGAGCCTTCTGCTCCTAAGGCATCTGAATACAACTCTTGGCCCAACTGCACAGAACTTCCGCGCGCTTGCACTGCTTTTTGCACTGCTTGAATATTGCGCTCTGGCAAAGAAGATTCAATAAAAATAGCACGCACTGAATGTGTCGCAATAAAATCTGCAAGGTCACGAATATCTTTTATGCTAATTTCTGAGTCAGTGCTAATACCTTGCAAACCCACCACCTGCAATCCATATGCTTTGCCAAAATAATGAAATGCATCATGTGCAGTAACCAAAATTCGGTGGCCAGGTGGCAATCGATCTATAGTTTTTTTTATATGTACATCAAGCTCTTGCAAGAGGTGTTTGTATCCTGCTGCATGCCGTTCATAATAGGCAGCATTCCGTAGATCTTCTTGCGCAAGAACCTGTGCAATATACTCAACAATAGCAACCCATAAAGAAACATCATGCCAAATATGCGGATCATAAACTCCTTCGATGCCAACTTCAAGCAACTTATTTTTAGGAATAGCATCGGCAACAGCCTCTGTCCTTTTACTGCTCTTTAACGATGCAAAAAGATCGCCCATTTTTCCTTCAAGATGAAGACCATTGTAAAAAATAATATCTGCTTTTTGCAACTTTTGAACGTCACCAGCCCTCGCTTTGTATAGATGAGGATCAACGCCCGGGCCCATAAGTGCATGGACTTCAACAAGATCACCCGCTACATTATGCACGGCATCAGCTATCATACTTGTTGTACAAACAATATATAATTTTTTTGTTTGAGCATCCTGAACAACATGATTACTCGTGCTATACCGAACAAGAATGTAAAAAAGAATGCCAGTCGCTAGCACCAATAACCCTTTAAAAGCCTTCATATTCCTCCACAATCACTAACCAATATGGTGTTATCATGAATTAATCGCCACAATCGATATTCAGTTTGTAAAAATATTTCTTTTGTTTTATACTTTGTAGTAAATATTAGTATAGTTTTGCAAAAAGATTTATCCATCTAAAAATATAACGTTTTTCTCCCAATTAGGAGATATGAGTATTATGACAAAGGATTCAAAAAACACCACGTATGGTGCCAAAGCGATTCAAGTTATCGAAGGCCTTGAGGCAGTGCGCAAACGCCCTGCCATGTATATCGGTTCAGTAGGACCTGGCGGCTTGCACCATCTTGTTTATGAAATTGTAGACAACTCAGTTGACGAGGCACTTGCTGGTCATTGTACAAAAATAGATGTTGCGCTCAATACAGACGGTTCATGCTCTGTGGAGGATAATGGTCGCGGTATTCCTACCGACATTCATCCAACTGAAGGGGTTTCTGCTGCTGAAGTTGTATTAACCAAACTACATGCTGGTGGCAAATTTGATAAAGAATCATATAAATTTTCCGGCGGTCTTCATGGCGTCGGTGTTTCTGTGGTAAACGCTTTATCTCGTCGTTTGGAGCTAGAAATTTATCGTGATGGCAATATTTATAGCCAGGTTTTCGAGCGTGGCAAACCACTTGCACCACTTTCTATTGTTGGCACTACAAAAAAACAGGGCACCTTTATTCGCTTCTTTCCTGATTCTGAAATTTTTACAGAAACAGTACAGTTCAATTTTGAAACGCTCTCTGCACGTTTACGCGAACTCGCCTTTTTAAACAAAAAACTCACCATTAACATTACTGATGAAATCACCGATAAAAAACATGAGTTCTATTTTGAAGGTGGTATTGTATCATTTGTAGAACATATTAATGCAAAAAAGAAAGCTTTATTTCCTGATGTTATTCACATTGAGCATGAAACAGAAAGCTACATTCTTGAAATTGCTATGCAGTACAACGATGGATACAATGAACAGTTGTATTCATTTGTCAATAATATCAACACTATAGAAGGTGGCACGCATGTTTCTGGCTTTAAAACAGCTTTAACAAAAATTTGCAATAAAAAAGCCATCCAATTTAATATTATTAAAAGTGGCGAAGCATTCTCGAGTGATGATGTTCGTGAGGGACTTGTTTGTGTTATCAGCATAAAAGTTCCAGAACCTCAATTTGAAGGACAAACAAAAACAAAATTAGGTAATAGCGATGTAAAAGGCCTTGTTGATTCATGGACCTTTGCAGCACTTGATACCTATTTTGAAGAAAATCCTGCTATTGCAAAATTAATTTTACAAAAAGCCGAATTAGCAAAACGTGCACGCGATGCTGCAAAAAAAGCTCGCGACTTAACACGCCGCAAAACCGCTCTTGAAGGCATGGTGCTTCCTGGAAAACTTGCAGATTGCTCTGAAGAAAACCCAGAAAAAACTGAAATGTTTATCGTTGAGGGTGATTCCGCTGGTGGTTCAGCAAAACAAGGCCGTGATAGATTTATCCAAGCAATTCTTCCTTTACGCGGTAAAATTTTAAACGTTGAAAAAGCACGCCTTGACCGTATGCTCAGCAATGAAGAAATTAAAGCACTTATTTCTGCTATTGGCTGCGGCATCGGAGAAGAAGAGTTTGATGTTTCAAAAGCTCGTTATCATAAAATAATTTTAATGACCGATGCTGATGTTGACGGCTCTCATATCAGAACACTTTTATTAACATTCTTCTTTAGATATATGAAACCTGTTATTGAAAAAGGATATTTATATATTGCGCAACCACCTTTATATAAAATAAAGATTGGTAAAAAAGAACAATATTTAAAAGATGAAACATCATTTACTGATTTTCTGTATGATTGGGCACAAGAACAAACGCTCTTAACTATTAAAAGCAAAGAAATCCCTGGAAACGATTGGGTTGAACTTTTAAACAATCTTAAGATTTTTGAAAATCGTCTCAAAGCTATTGCGCAATCATACCGTGTTGCCTATGAAAATCTTTATAAAGCAGTACTCTTTGCACGTTCACATCCATGGAAAAAAGAAAATGGCACAGAGTCTCTTCTTAAAAACTTAAAGAGCTACTTTAAGGAATACAACATTCGCATAGAAGAAGGCAAACCGTTTGAAACCGCTATCAGTGACAGCACTGAAAAAGATGAATTAACAACGGTACAACCTCCGTATGTTGTTTTCCAGCAAATCACGCGCGCATGGAAAATAGAAGTTGACTTCTTTGACTCTAAAGATCTTGCCGTTCTTCTTCAATTAGTAGAAGATATCAATTCGCTTGAAGATAATGCATGGACGTTACATATAGTGGGCAAAGAACGTGCTATTACCGATCAAGGCATTATGCGCCTTATAAAAGCAATTGGTGATATCAGCAAACCATTCATGACCATCCAACGCTATAAAGGTCTTGGTGAAATGAATCCTGAACAACTATGGGAAACATCTATGGATCCTAACACCAGAAATCTTTTAAAAGTAACTATTGAAGATGCGCTTGAAGCTGATTCATGGTTTAGCACGCTGATGGGTGATGACGTTGAAGGCCGCAGAAAATATATAGAGCAAAACGGCCAATTTGTTAAAAATCTTGATATTTAAAGGTTAATACTATGTATTTTACCATACAAAAAAAAGATCCTTTTAATGTTATTGGTATCGAACTCCAAGTCAACAACCCTGATGAAGCTTTATATAAGATTGACAATTTTTGGCGCAAATTTCGCGATCAAAAAATTAAGGATCAAATTTCCAATAAAATCAATCCTGACGAAACAATTGCTGTTTATACCAACTATAATGTTGAAGGACAAGGTTATTCATTAATTCTTGGCGCACGCGTTAAAGATTTAATTAATGATATTCCTGAAGGTATGGTTGGTATAGAAATTCCAGAACAAACGTATGCTATTTTTTCTAAAAAAGGATCTATTCCTGAAATCATTCAAGATGGCTGGAAGCAAGTGTGGGAAGAACCACTTGCTCGCGCTTATACGTATGATTTTGAATTGTATAAAGATGAATCTTTAGATAATGGCAGCGTTGAATTTTACGTTGCGGTAGTTCCTGATTATTCGCAAGCAGCATGAGTATGCATAAAATACACGGAAATTAATTATGCATAATCTCATTAATACAGTTTTGCATTTCATACAAGATCACCAGCTTGTAAAGGCTGGTGATACGATTATTATCGGCCTTTCTGGTGGGCCAGATTCTGTTTTTTTACTGCATGTTTTGCATGAATACCGCAAAAAAATGCCGCTCAAACTTATTGCTGCACATCTTGACCATCAATGGCGTACTGAATCTGGCAACGATGTTCTGTTTTGCAAAAAATTGTGTGAATCATTAGAAATTCCTTTTGTACATAGCTCAGCAGATCAACTCCCGGCTGCATTGCAAAAAAAAGGTTCAAAAGAAGAAATTGGCAGACGCATGCGCCGGTACTTTTTGCAAATGATAAAACAAGATTATAATGCACACTCTATTGCACTCGGACATCACCTGAATGATCAAGAAGAAACATTTTTCATTCGCCTTATTCGTGGCAGTACTCTTGCCGGCCTGACCTGCATGAAGCCACGCGAAAATGCTTATATTCGTCCTTTATTGGCACTTACCAAAAAAGATATTCTTGAGTATTTGCATGCCAATACTATTTCTTATCTTACTGACCCGAGCAATGAATCAGAATCTTTTTTGCGCAACCGCATTCGGCTCAATGTTATTCCTGCGATCAAAGAATGTGATGCACGATTTGATACTAATTTTGTCCGCACCCTTAGTGCGCTCCAAGAAACAGAACAGTACCTGCAAACATTAACAGCGGCAACATTTCAAACATTAGCAGAATTTCAAGATTCATCTTGGCACCTTTCTCTTGAGCAGTTCAAAGCTCTGGATCCTTTTATGCAAAAAAGAGTCCTTCTTTACTGGCTTATCAAAGAACAGGTCCCTTTTACCCCTACAGCCTCTTTTCTTGATGAGATCTTACGGTTTCTCTATACCAAGCAAGGCGGCAGCCATACCTTGGCCCCAACCTGGGCTTTAGAGAAAAAACAGGGAAAAATATTAATTATTAAGATCTAGAGGGCGCTACCATTTGAAAACCTTAAGAATTTGACTACAATAAGAGATATTGGTTTTAACTTAAGGATATAATTCATGAAAAAACTACTCCTTTTTCTTTTCACTCTCCTAGCCCTCAATCAGGTATGTTTTCCAGAAGAAATAGCAAATATAGAAAAAATTGAGCTCGTACTACTTGATCCTAACAACACTGAAAATCTAAAAGAACTAAACATCCTTTTAGAAAATATTACTCAGTTAGGTTATAATGATATAAAATTGTTGGAGCCAAGCCTTACCAACGTTTTAATAATGGCTTGCGTTAAGGGAAATCTTGAAATTGTTAGATCACTTTTACAATTCAATAGCAGTGTAATTGAAAAATTTAATTTGAAAAATTATATCAATCTAAATGATATCTGTGACTATCCCTACTTTTCTAATTTCTCATATAAAAAAGGCCAAACTCCTTTAATGCTTGCGATCATAATGGGCCATACCAATATAGCTGAACTCCTTATTCATTGTGGCGCTGACGTTAATGCAAAAGACCATTCCCTCAAAACCCCTTTAATCTGGGCTTCCTATTATGGCTATACTGACGTAGTTCAACTTCTTATCCAATATGGTGCTGACATTAATGCAGGCGATCAGTACGGCAAAACTCCTTTAAAAACTGCTAGTTCAAATGGATATACAGAGATAGTGCGCCTTTTGCTTCAACAGGGGGCTAATATTAATTCAAGCCCCAATACTCTTATGACCGCTTTAACACTGGCTTCTTCTAGTGGTCACACAGACATAGTAAAACTTCTTATTGAACATGGTGCTGATATTAATGCACAAGACAAGTGTGGAAAAACCCCCCTAATGTGGACTTCTATGTACAACTGGCCAGAAACAGCTCTATTACTTATTGAACATGGTGCTGATATCAATGCAAAAGATCGTTATGACAAAACTCCCCTAATGTGGACTTCTTATTATGGCTATACTGACGTAGCTCAAATTCTCCTTCAATATGGTGCTGACGTTAATGCACAAGATTATAATGGCAACACTGCTTTAATGTTGGCTATTGATGTCATTAATCACAACATTGACCTCGCACAACTTATTATTGAACATGGTGCTGATGTTAATGCACAAAATTATAATGGCAACACTGCTCTCATTCACGCTGTTTGCGAATGCCATGTCACAGCAGTAGAACTTCTTATTAAAAACAAGGCAAATATTAATATACAAAATGCTAATGGAACTCCTTTAATGATAGCTTCTTATTATGGCTATACCGATATCGTACAAATGCTTTCTTCAGAAACATGTTCCTGAAGAAATTAGAAAAGTTATTGATTCACTTGATCCAGAAAAGGCCGAAATATCTTTTCTTGATGGTAGAAAAAATACATCTATAACTCTTGCTCCAAGCCAATCCAAAGGCCAGTTTTTTGAGCATGAACATCAAGCTTTTCATGAAGATGATTCAACATATCTGAAGCATATTGCTGCTTTATCCAGAGGCGTAACATAATATCAACATGATATTGTCCATAACGGCGCACAATAACTTTTGGTTTTGGATTTTGTTCAATGTGATTATCATGCTCAACAAGATTCGTCAAAAAAGAAACGACATCGCCAACATTTTGCCCCGTCGGAATTTCTGCTTTAAAAATAAGGCAACGTTGTGGATAAAATGAATTATTGGTAATGACGGTTGAAGCTATAGTTTCATTGGGAATGCGTACCGATTGCCCTTGTATAGTGCGCAAGGTAACGGCCATTAATCCTATAGATTGTACTATACCCGTTGCACCAGCACAGATAATACGATCACCAACAACAAAAGGCCGCTCGAGCAGTAAAAAAATGCCACTCAAAATATTGGCCATAATAGTTTTTGCAGCAAAACCTATGGCAATACCAACAATTCCTGCTGCACCTAATAATGCTGATATATTAAAACCACATTCTTGCACTAAGGAAAAGAGGATAAAGCCCATAAAGCCGTAGAAAAAAATATTACTCAGAAGCATTGCTACATGCTTTGATGTTTTTTTCTCTACTGAATTTTTTAGCCACCTACTTGCTATCCATACGGCAGGCATACCAATAATGACCATAATTGCACTACGAGCAACACTCAGCCAAAAACCTTCTAAGCCAAACATTTTATCCTTTCATTTAAGAATTTTATTTGAGTTCACACCCTTCGCCCATTCGACAGGCTCCCAGACTTCGCATAAAAGCTACGTCGGGCACGGCAAGGCAGGCAAGCTAAACGGAATAAAAATTACATAGTATTTACTTCTGAAAACTTAATCGAACCCTGGACAAACGTAATAATACAAAAGCCGTTCGTACTGAGCTTGTCGAAGTATTCGAACGGTAATTCTGCATCTTTATTTACTCTCCTGGTTACAATCAAGTATCTTAATGATATGATACCAATAAATTGGGATTGTTAAAGGAAAGTAATGACAGATTATCGCCAAGAACGCAGTAAATATTATATGCTTCTGCTTTCACTGCTTATTCACCTTGGTGCTCTCATTATTATTTTAAAGCTTACCAAAACTGATCGTTTTCTTTTACCGAACCTTACGTTTCAACATACCCCGGAAGAACAAAAAAACACACCCATACCTTCTTTTCTCCTTGCACAGCTTAAATCTCGTGCATCACATTTTGGCGCTCCTATTATTTTTCATAAAGAACCTGAGCTCGCACCGCAAGAAGCAGATGATCAGGCACAGCAAGAACATCAAACTTCAAACCAAGAAACTGAACATCAAACGCAAGCACACGAAGAACCAATAAAAGAACAGGAGCAAAAGCAACCAGAAACACAAGAACAACGGGTACTACCAGAAAAAGCAAAAGCCTTACCAAAAAACACTGTTAGCGTTGCAGAATCTCAAAATATAGTTAAGCCTCCGGTAAAAAAACCAGCTCAGCCTCCTGCAGTGCGCAAAAAATTAACGCCGCAAGCACCGAGCACTCAAACACGCACAGCCGCTCCCATAAAAAAACAGATCACGCTTGCTGATTTGGCTGAAGGATTTATTAATACTCTAAATCGTGGCGGAAAAGATTGGCTTGATCGTGATGGTGATCCCAATAAACGTCCTGATTTAGAAGAAATGAAATATTTAAGCTATACTCGCAAAGTAATTTGGTATATGCAAAATGAATGGCGCGCAACACAAAGTAAATTAAAAATAGATCTCTTACAAAATTATATCTTAAGCGTTGTTATTACGTTCTTGAAAGATGGCTCTGTTGGCAACATTAAAGTTGTTAATGCAAGCGGCAATCAAGCACTTGATGACTTTTTAATACGCGGCATTCGTAAAGCTAGCCCTTATCCTAAACTTCCTGCTCATTTTAATAGTGATACATTTGACCTGCCGCTCAACATTCACAGTTCACATCAGCCAATTAATCCATGGCAAATGTCACTTTCTGGACCACTGGGATCAAAACGGTAAAAGACCTGGACATTTTTTGCGCAACCATTTATAACTGAGAACGATGTTCGCACCCTTCGACAAGCTCAGGGCGAACGAAAAAATTAATCATACCAATCCTAGATATATAGAACTTAAATTTAAAAATATATCTGGCCACGAATGGAAGTTATAAAAAATAAAAAAAGCCTAATACCGTTCGTGCTGAGCCTGTCGAAGCATACGAACGAAAAAAGGAATAGCATGGCGCATATTGTAATTATTGGTGCAGGATTAACAGGACTTTCTGCAGCATATCATCTAGAAAAACGTGGTTACACCGATTATACCTTATTTGAACGAGAAGAAACCATTGGTGGCCTTTGTAGATCTGTCGTTCAAGATGGTTTTACTTTTGATTACACTGGACATTTATTACATATTAATGATTCTTACTTTAGATCACTCATTAATAACTTAGTAGGACTTGACCAGTTTAATACTATTAATCGCAAATCTTTTATTTACTCCCATGAACGCTACACGCGCTATCCTTATCAAGTAAATCTTTTTGGTTTGCCTAAAGATGTTATTGCCGAATGTATAGAAGGTTTTGTTGCCCGTTCCACCTCTTTAAAAAAAACACGCACTTACCCTGAATGGGTTGATAAAAATTTTGGTACAGGCTTTGCGCGCCACTTTTTTCTACCA
>JBFWNW010000004.1:0-218001 GCA_050250855.1 Candidatus Babeliales bacterium
TATAATGATATTGTTTATAATAAATTGGAGGTTTTCTTATGAAAATTAACTATGTAATATCTATATTTATACTATTTTTAGGGCTAGGAGTATCTGTTTATGCTTCTGAAAAACAGCCTAAAAAGCTAAGCCAAAACCCCAAGCGTTTTAGTATGATTCCAAGCAAAGCAGAGGATGTACAGGATACAAAGACGCAAAAGGGTCGCAGCTATTCTATTTTAATGAAAGATTTTTTCAAGCAAAAAATGCAGCAGTTGCCATTAGTAAACTATAAAGATCCCAAGGTAGTAAAGCGCTTTTCTAAACCTCAATCTGATAAGCGATGTTCTTTTTGGGATAAAGAAGAAGATCTTACTGTTGAAGCTTTTGATGTAAAAGCGATGCCGATAATTGATTCTGTATCTGATAGTATTGCTTTAGAATTTGATATGAGCAAGATATGCTCTGGTTCAGATTCAAATAGCAAGAAAAATTTAGCGTATCAAGAGCTTATTAAGGCCTTAAAACAGATAGCACCTTCTATAACAATTGATGAAGGACAAAAAGCACTTGGCTTGCTTATGGTAAAAGGCAAAGATGTATATAATATTAATTTTAAAGTTTTACCTTGTATTCTGGCTATTAAAAAAGGTTCAGAATATACAAAAGATCGTGAAGCTCTTATATCATTGATAACTAAAAATTTACCCTATATAGATGTTGAACTATTGGTAAATTTATTTATTGATCAAGGAATGTCTTTTGATGAAATTATTAAGAAATTAAATAAAGATCTTACTGATATTCAAAGCATTTATAACAAAATAAAAAGTGAACGAGAACAAGAAAAAAAAGAAATAAAAACAGAACTTCGTCCTATTCTATTTAAACAGATGAAAGAATTTCTATTACAAGAAATAGTTGGAAAAGCAGAAGGAAAATTAGGTATTTCCACCAAACAAGAAGTAGTAGAAAAAACATTAGACGATCTTTCGATGAGCTCAATGAGTGGGTTCAGTGATGTTGAGGATGAATAAAGAAAATTGGATAATTTAGAATAATGTATACTGCTGATATTATCTGAAAAGCAATAAGGCCACCATTAAAACGTGGCCTTTATTATTTATTCAGCAAGAAGATTATCAATATATTCTTGCGCATTAAAGTGCTTAAGCTGATCTTCTTTTTCACCAAAGCTCATAAAGTAAACGGGAAGGCCAAGTTCTTGGCTGATAGCAAAGACGATGCCGCCTTTGCCGGTGCCATCCATTTTAGTAAGTACAATCCCATCAAGTTCAGTAGCTTCATGAAATAAACGTGCTTGTTCAAATGAATTTTGACCAAGCATAGCATCAACCGTAAGGAGGGTGCAAATTTTTGCTTCAGGCAGCTGTTTTTGTATAATGCGTTTTAATTTAGCCAATTCTTGCATTAAATTTACTTTTGTTTGCAATCGGCCTGCAGTATCAATAATGAGCGTATCATACGCTTTTTGCTTGTACTGAGAACATGCTTCAAAAACAACCGCGCCAGGATCTTTTGCTTGTGAGCCCGTTATAACAGGAATATTGAGTTTTGTACCCCATTGTACGAGTTGCTCTGTTGCGGCTGCACGGAACGTATCACCTGCAGCAAGAAGCACTTTTTTATTAGCTTTAAGCAAGGAATGGGCAAGTTTGGCACAAAAGGTTGTTTTACCACTGCCGTTAATGCCAACAAGCAGATAAACTTCAGCTTCAGGTTTTTCTGTAGGTTTGATACTAGCAAGGAGTTCCTGCGCTAGAGCCTCTTTTAAATCAGAACCCTGTTTGAGCAAGCCTTTCTGAAACTGCTCCTGTAGCGCATCTAAAATTCGCTTTGTTGTTTTTACGCCCGTATCGGCCTCGATAAGAATTTTTTCCAATTCCTTAAGCGTTTGGTTATCGATATTCTTTTGTGTAAAAAGAGAGCCTATTTTATTGGTAAAGGTTGCGTAAATTGAACTAAAGCTGTTTTTTATAAAATTAAACATGGAATTCCTGCTAAAAAATAATCAGTTTTTCTTCTTAATATAGTGTATAGTAAGTGTGATTGCTTGAAAAGGGTTGGTTATCTAAAAAAGTGATGGAAGAGCCATTGAAAGCCTAAAGTAAGGGTGGCGCACCCGAGGCCGATAAGGCAGGTTTGTTGTTTGGTAAACATGGTTGCTAAAGCTATATTTTTTTGTTCTAAGTTTTTTTGTGTTTCCCCTAGTTGCTGGTTGAGCAAAGTTTTCTCTTGTTCTAGTTGAGTAGTCTTTTTAGTTAATTTTTTGTTTGATTTTTGCAGCTTTTTAATCTCTTTTTTTTGTTCTATTTCTTTATAAATATGAGGAAGCTCTTGTTCCAATATAGTTAAGAGGTAGCTATTTTCAATTTCAACATTATGAAGACTTTTTCCTAAAGTTTTTAGAAGTAATGAAATTTGCTCTCTATTTTCTTGATAGACCTCAAGAGTTTTACAGGCTTTGTTAAAATTTTGATGCAAAGTATCATATGCCATAGTTTGTTGTTGTAGAGTATAAAATTTTTCAAAAAAAGAGGTAGATTTTTTGGCGCGACTTCGTACGACATTTTCAATGAGATTCCAAGCAATAAACGTTTTTTCTGAATCTTGTATGATAAATTCAGTGTTAGCTATTTCTTGTATGTAATCGCTGAGCCCACCTTCTTCATCTGGTAAGCTTGTTATGAATAGTACCTGATTTTTGCTTGGCAAAGTATTGAGTATAGAAAATAATCCGTATTGATTATTGGGTATAGTTCCTGTGGTAGCGCATGAATATTTATTTGATTTTTTACGCATTGTTGCAGGTGAACTAGTAATGCACTTACTTAGATAGTCATTGAAGCTTGAAGAACGGGGTCTACCAATTTTATTTTTGAGTAATTGATGATTATCCATTCCCCTTAGTATAGGAGCCATAAAAAAAATGATACTAATGATCTGTTTATGATTTTTCATTAAATAGCTTTAATAATTAGGTGCTAAAGAGATTTTTGTATCATGGGTTCAATACGTTGCAAGAAAAGTTTGAGTCTTCGGTAATCATTGCCACTCAGTAAAGAGAGTGTTTCTATAAAATGCTCTACTTTTTCTTTTGTTAAGATAGTATGCGTTGTCATATTTTTCAAGAGCGCCAGCAAAAGTTCATCAAGATTGCTTATTTGTTGTGAAAAACCAAACAAAAGATGTAAATAATGATGCGAGTTAAAAAATTGGCGGTGTAGTTCTGGCGTTGCATGTTCAACAAATGCATGAATTTTTGGGGGCTCTGGTGCGCATTGATACGTAATAGTGCCATCTTGCAGATAGCCGACTATTAAACATGAAAATGTAGTTTTTAAAAATTCAAAGATTTGCGGTTGTTCTGCTAAAAGTTCTTCTTCTGTTTTTTGATATGCAAATGGTTGGCGCGCAGGATCCATGGTGCCAGTTTGAACATGATGTACAATGCCAAATAAAATGCGTTTTTCAGTTTTTATGGTAACCAGTGAGCCAAATTGAGGAAAATAGTTCCATTGCCAGCTTTGCGCAAGCCAACCGGTTAGCGAACTTTCAATAACTTCAGCAAAAGATTGTGTATGCATAGTTTTTACGTTTTTTGCCGTTCGTACCCTTCGACAAGCTCAGGGCGAACGGAATAAAAACGTTAGCATATAAAGCCGTTCGTGCTGAGCTTGTCGAAGCATTCGAACGGTAATTAATAATTTATGAGTAAGTTCTTAATGATTAAGTGTATAGCAAGTTGAAGGTATTGAGAAGTGCTCTACTTTATTTGAAGATATAATTAAAAAGTAATTGAGCACAAAAAGTAACAGTTACACATCCCATGCCGATTAGGCACGTTTGTTTTTTGCTGAACATGGTTGATAAAACCTTTTCTTGCTCAGTATTCTTTTGGTTTAATTCTGCAAGCTTTTTTTCTGCATGATCAAAAATTGATTCTATTAACAGTTGGTGTTGATCAAATATGGGAACTGTTTGTTCTTGTTGTTTTTGATTACAATCCAATTGTGCCAAGCCAATTAATGGTGCTAAATGAGGGTGAGTAGAGCTCAGCTCATCAAAGTTAAGAATGTTTTCAGATGCAAATTCTAATCGTTGTGCTATGAGCTGCTCAAGAGCTACCAGATTAAATACGAGATTATTGTTTTTTTTCAAAAAGCATTCTGTTTTCGATATGTTTTTTATATAGTTTTCTTTATTGTTTTCGCCCAGGCAGGTAATTACTTGTAATGTATGAGAATCTGGCCAGTATCCCTGTGTTACATCAAAGAGGGTGAACCATTCTTGAGGTGGTATGTACTCAGATGACTGTGTTATTTTTCCCACGTTATATTTAATATTATTTTTTGGATTTCTTGGCGAAAGTATAGGTGATTGATTGCCTCTTTGCTGTTGTCCACTAGCAAGATCTTGAACAATTTGATTTAAGCTTGAAGTTCGGCCAGTTTGTTTAAGAGTTTGTTTGAGATCAAACCATTTAGGTTTAGGGTTAGCAGTTGTAGGTTTTGTTTCTTCCATACTGTGCATGTTGTAACTAATACATAAAAGTAAAACTATTTTTTTATTCATAACGGTACACTCCAATTATATTTTTATAAAAGATGTTACCATTACCATAATAAATTTATCGTCCAAATAGAAATAAAGTTAAGCGATAGGGTGATTTTTTGCTTAAATAATGCGCGTATTGCTTTTTATTTTTTATGGTTAAATAATTTCAGGCAATATGGTTGAGTTTGGCTGCCCAAACAAAGTCATTTGTTGCTGGTTGCTACTTTTTTGCTCCAAGAAGCTGTGGCGATGAAGTAAAGAAAATCCGTGCTGAGAAAGGGCGTCTTGATGTATTTTTGTGCCGTAGCCCTTATGTTGGGCTAAGCTATAGGCCGGAAAGAGGGGGCTTATCCTCTGCATAAGAGAATCTCTGGTAACTTTAGCAATAATGGAAGCAGCTGCTATAGAGCTTGATTTTTGCTCCCCTGAGGTAAAATGAAAAATATCGATATCTTCATATGCTGTTTTGGCCAAGGAAAGGGGCATAGCATCAATTATTACTTTTGAAGGCCTCAGAGGGCATTTTGCCAAAAGGTGCATAAGGGCTCGTTTCATGGCCTTAAGAGAAGCATGATAGATATTAAGCCTATCTACTTCCTGAGTACTGGCCATTCCCCAGGCATAATAGCTATTTTTTACAAGCCAGCTATAGCCTTTCTGAAGTTCCTCTGGGCCAAGGAGTTTTGAGTCCTTGAGAAGCCTACTTTTCTTATTTGGCAATAAAATTACTGCCGCAGCCACGACGGGTCCTGCCAGGCAGCCCCTGCCAACTTCATCGATACCTACCAAAACTTGACCGTGTTTCCAGGTTAAATCCTCAAAATAATCCTTATTGAATCTATTTTTATAGGAGATTGTGGCCATAGGCTTATTTTTCCATTTGACAAGAATATTTAATCGTGTACAATTAGAATTAATTATAGATGTTTAACCATACTATCATATTCAAGTAAAAATAGTAAGAGGAGCTCACTATGTCTTCTTCAACAGAATTGCGAGTAAAAGAGTTACTCAGAGAAAAAGGTTGGACGACCAAGATATTGGCCGAAAAAACTGGGATGTCTGAAAGCTATTTGACGCACATAAAAAATGGAACAAGGCGCTGGAATGAAGATTCTTTGCGTAAATTGGCCAATGCTTTTGAAATAAGTCCTGTTGACTTATTTGCACAGCGCAAGCAACGCACTGATAACATTGACAACAATGTAAGCTTGCCAGAAAATTCTAATGTTGAACTTAAGGTTCAAATCGTACCGGTTGTAGGTGAAATTCCTGCAAACCCTTCTCCTTATAATAACCAGCTTATGCAAGTCACAAGCGGTCATAAGGATGAATTTGTTCCTGTTTTAAATGCTAATGATGCCGCTATGTTTGCATTTTCAATTGAAAGTAATACAATGGCACCTAATTTTATTAAGGGTGACGTTTTGATTATTTCTCCTGAAATGTGGACTCGCTCAGGTGATATCGCTGCCGTAGAATATGGTAACGATACCGTAGTGCGCTCTATTATGCAGGTAACCTATACTGAAGACTTTATAGTCTTAGAATCGGTTAACCATAAGCAGGCTCCGGTAGCCTTGATACGAGGCAAAGACCACTTCCGCGTTATAGGTCGTGTTGTTGCTCGCCATCAAAAGCTTGTGTAAATTTTAAAGCGCTTCCAGGGAGAGCTTTACCTCAGGTAGGGCTTTTTACGGGGAGCGCTTTTGCTTTTTTGGGCAAAAACTAGTAATTTAGGCTGTTTTTGCTATAATCATTTCTAGGAAGCACATTTCGTGTGCTTTTTTGTGTCTAAATAAAACATTGTTTTATAATGCACCTTGAGTGCATTTCCATTTAGTAGAGGGTCTTCATGATCAAATATGAAACGCTTATTCTTGCTACGCCAGAGATCACTAAAGATGAGTCTTCTGCGCTAGAAACACAATATGAGCGTGCTGTTAAAGACAACAAAGGGGCATTGGTATCCTTTGAGCGTTGGGGTAAGTACAGACTTGCCTATCCTATCAGAAATAACGATTACGGCGTTTATTTCCTTTCTCGCTTTCAGGCAGAGGGAGCAGATGTTAATGCTATAATGAAAGAACTAGATTCTTTATTTAAGCTAAAATTGCCTCACGTTGTTATGCGTTTTATGAATAGCAATTTAGGTTCAAAAACGTTTACCTATCAAAAACCAGAATCTCTTGAAGATATTCCAACACAAGATGTTGATACATTCTTGCGCGAGAATAAAATGGAAGGCTTGATAAAACCAGGTTCTTCTAGGGCAGATAAAGCTGCTGCAGTTCAAGAAAATGACTTTGAAAGCGATGAGGACTAATCTTATGATGAAAAATAAAGTTTCAAAATTAAAAGTAAGTGGCCGCTTATTGCGTAAAAAAGCTCGTCGCCTCTCTTTTTCTCCTAAAAAACAGTGTCGTTTTTGTGGTGCTAAAGGTGAGCAGCTTGATATCTTGCTTGATTATAAAAACGTTCCTGTATTGAAGGCCTTTTTGACTGAGCGTGGGAAAATTCTTCCTTCACGTATTTCAGGTGTTTGTTGCCGTCATCAACGTGAACTATCAAATTCAATTAAGAAATCACGCACTATGGCATTATTGCCGTACTGTGCTTCTGGCTTCTAAGAGTATCCTACTCTTTTAAAGATATACTACGGTAAGGGGTGAAGGCAGGGTTATTTACCTTGTAGCTACCCCTTACTTTACTATTAGACATTTTTAAAAATTAGATATATGCTTATAGTATTCAGAAAATAATAATATTTAGGGACTTTTTACATAAAAATGGAAACCAATGGAATCTTCAAAAATACGTAATATAGCTATTATTGCCCATGTTGACCACGGCAAAACAACCTTGGTTGATAAACTTTTAAGACAAGCAGGTATGCAATTTGATGCTTCTGCCGATCGTGTTATGGACTCAAACGCTCTAGAAAAAGAGCGTGGTATTACCATTCTAGCAAAGCAAACAGGTATCGATTATAACGGCTATCGCATTAATATTGTTGATACTCCTGGTCACGCTGATTTTGGCGGTGAAGTTGAGCGTACCTTGCAAATGGTAGAAGGTTTTCTTCTCTTGGTTGACGCTGCTGAAGGTGTATTGCCAGGTACTCGCTTTGTTCTTAAAAAAGCATTGGAGCTTAATTTAAGACCAATGGTTTTAATTAATAAAATTGATCGTCCTGATGCTGAAATAGAAAAAACAGAAAGTTCTATTCATGATCTTTTCCTTGATTATGCAACAAAGGATGAGCAGCTTGATTTTCCTATTCTTTACGGTTCAAGCAAGCTAGGCTTTGTTGGTGATGTGCCAACCGTAAATAGTGGTGATATGAGTTTAGCGCTCGATACTATTATTAAAAATGTCCCGGCACCACAATCAAAGGCTGACCATTTACAATTTTTAGTAACAAGTTTGGATCACTCAGATTTTCTTGGTCTAGTTGCAATTGGCCGCGTTTTTAGCGGAACCATTTCTGTTGGTCAAGATGTTATTTGCTGCAAAGATGACAAAGTAAGTAAGCCAACTCGCATAACAAAAATTTATACATTTGAAGGATTGCAACGTAAAGAAGTGCAATCGGCAAGTGCTGGCGATATTATTGCCATAACAGGTTTTAACGAGCCTGTTACAATAGGTACTACTATTTGTGAAGTTGATCATGCGTTACCATATCCGTATGTTAAAGTTGATGAACCAACCCTTTCCATTTTTATGTCGGTGAATGATTCACCATTTAGCGGTAGAGAAGGTTCTTTATTGACATCTCGTCAAATTAAAGAGCGTCTTGAAAAAGAGCTAAAAACAAACGTTGCGCTTCGTGTTGAACCAACTGATTCTCCTGAGACATTCAAGCTTTCTGGTCGTGGGCAATTGCATCTTGGTATTTTATTTGAAAATATGCGCCGTGAAGGTTTTGAGTTTCAACTTTCTGCACCTGAAGTAATTTTTAAAACTATTGATGGCCAAAAGTGCGAACCTGTTGAATATGTTATTCTTGAAGTTAACAGTGAGCACCAAGGTGTTGTTATGGAAAAGCTTGGACCGAAACGCGCTGAGCTCAAACATATGGAGCCATTAAAAAATAATCGTTTACGCATGGAATTTGAAGTGCCATCACGCGGATTACTTGGTTTTAGAAGTCAATTCTTAACTGATACGCGTGGTACTGGTATTTTTAATACGCAATTCCATGGCTACAAACCGTTCAAAGGTGAAATGACTGCGCGTAATAAGGGTGCTATCATTTCTATGGAAGCAGGAACTACAACGGGTTATGCTCTGAATAACGTTCAAGAGCGTGGTGTACTTTTTGTAGCGCCAGGGCAGGCTGTATATGAGGGACTTATTATTGGTGAAAACAGCCGTGATGAAGATATGGTTGTTAATCCTTGCAAAGGGAAAAAATTAACTAATATGCGTGCTTCTGGTACGGATGATGCTATTAAGCTTGAGCCACCTCGTGTTATGGAGCTTGAGCGTTGCATGGAATGGATTTCACCAGACGAACTCATTGAAGTGACGCCACAAACTATTCGTTTGCGTAAAAAAGTATTACGTGCTTCTCTAAGAAAATAATCAATTATGAACCGGTATAAGCTTGTTGTTGCCTATGATGGAACCGATTATACCGGTTGGCAAATCCAATCACATACACTTTCTATTGCTGCTGTTTTACAAAATAGATTTAAAAAAGTTTTTGGAAAAACAATAAAAATAGTTACCGCATCGCGTACAGATGCCGGTGTGCATGCATTAGCAAATGTAGTAAGTTTTTCTACTGATCTTGCTATTTCTACAGAAAAAATGATGTTTGCTTGGAATAATGCATTGCCAGAAAACATATCTCTTCTTTCATTGCATAAAGTTCATGCTAATTTTCAACCACGCAAGAATGTAAACTACAAAACCTATTGGTATCATGTTTTTACCGAACGTCCATTGCCGTTTTTTGCACGCTATGGTTATTATCATTATCAATCTCTAGATATAGAAAAACTAAAAAAAGCTCTAGCAATTTTTGTGGGCAAACATGATTTTCGTGCATTTACGTGTGATGAACGAAAAGTAACGGTGCGTACCATTGATAGCATTACGCTTGAATATGTTGCAGAAATAAAGGCTTATCGTATTATAGTAAAAGGGCGTAGTTTTTTGCGGCATATGATTAGGCGTATTGTTGGCGCTTGTTTAAAGGTTGCCAGCGATCCGACTTTATCATTAGATTTTTTACGTATGGTTTTGGAAAAAAAAGACCCTAATCATTGGCTGCCAAATGCGCCAGCTCAAGGATTGACATTGCACAGCATACTGTATGAACATAACTCTTAAAGGAGAAATGTAGTATGAAAATAGTTCAGCTGTTCAGTATATTTTTTATAACATGTTCATTGTTTGCTCAGGATTTTGAAGATTTTGTCGTAATCGGTGAAGGTCTTAATGATTTTGAATTGGTTGAACGTGGAGAAATTAAAGAAATTAAGCCTGTCGAAAATATAGAAGATAATTTTCATACTATTGATGGAACAGGTGAAGTGACACGTTATCTATTAAATCTACTTAAAGCAAGTGATGGTAATTTGTATTATGATTCTTATTTGGAACAGTGGACAAATAAGGCTTTAAATCGTTGGTTTTTTATTAGTACAAAAGAAATATCCGTTGGGGGAAGCTCTGATTTCTCAAAAGAAGCATTATCAAAGTCAGATTGCTTAAATCTTATAACAACTATATATGACGTTGAAGATACTCAACAAGTATACTTTAAATTAGTAACCGCATTTAAAAATGATCTTGCATCCTTGCAACAACAAAAAAGCAGGGGCGATGATTTAGACCCATACACTAAATACTGTCAAGAAGGCAATGTGGTTTGTTTTACTACACGGTATCCTTTAATGGAATATCAAAAATTGTTAAACACTAAATGATAGAGATAACTATGAAACTGACTAAAAAATTATTGTATTATTTAGCAATAGGTTCTGTGCTGGGTGCTGTTGGTTACAGCGCATATTATTATATAACGCAGGATAAGGTAGTTATTTATGATTATAATTATCATAATGATGCCGCAGCTATCAAAAATATTTTCATGGAAGATCGTGATTTATTGCTAGCACCTGGTGCTGTGAACCCAGAGCAGTACATTGATTTTCTTCTTGAGCATCAGGCTGCTATTTTTGAGCCTAATATTCATGAAACTATCAAAGTATTGCATGAAGGAAAAAAGGTAGCAGGTTTTATAACCTATTCAAGAAAAAATTTCTATAGAGGAAAAATTCGTCTTTTGGGGATTGGTCGCGCTTATCGCGGTAAAGGTTATGGAACGCGCTTGCTTGAGTATGCTAAAAAAGATTTGATTAACCAAGGATGTACCGTTGTTTATTTGACAACACGCAAAGATAATTATCCTGCACAGAGTATTTATAAAAAAGCGGGTTTGAAACAAACAAAAGTTTTAGATGATGATTTTGTAAGATTTGAATATCAGGTTGATTAAATTATCCCCATATGTTTTAAAATAAATGGCGCAATATCACTGAGCTTTTTGAGCGATAATTTTTTCTTTTTTACTCCTTTCTCTATCATTAGAAATATAACAGGGTTGTTTGTGTGCGCTGTTTTTGGTTGCCCTGTTTTTTCATCAAACATTTCTTCTGCATTACCATGATCAGCTGTAATGTAGAGCGTTCCGCCACATTTTTCTACAACTTCATGGTACAACTGCGCTAGCTGATAATCAAGGCATTCTACTGCTTTGACCGTTGCTTTAAAGTTGCCAGAATGGCCAACCATATCAGCATTTGCATAATTAATAAGATAAAAATCACAGGGATCTTTTTTAAGCGAAATAAGAACAGCTTTTGTAATCTGTGGTGCTGACATGCAGGGATGATTAACATAGTTTCTTGCCGGAATAGAAGGAATTAAAACACGTTTTTCATCTTTTAATTTTTTTTCACTGCCACCATTAAAAAAGTAGGTAACATGAGCATATTTTTCTGTTTCTGCAATAGAAAACATAGTTTTATGATGTTTTTCTAAAATATCTTTGAGCGTATTTTTTATGGACAGTGGTTTGAAAATAACAGTTGCTTTGAGATTTTTATCATAATCCGTCATGGTGGCAAACCAGGTAAGATTAAGTTTTTTTACAGGGAAATGATTAAACTTTTTTTCAGTAAAAGCTTCGGTCAATTGGCGAGCTCTGTCTGGGCGTATATTAAAAAATATAACCCCATCGCCAGGCTTTATAATGCTTGTATTATCAAGTTGTGTTGGTGGTATAAATTCATCAGTAATATCTTTTTTATAGTAATAGTTAAGTGCATCTTGCCAGGAGCTAAAAGTGGTTGGTTGTTTTTCCGTTAAACAATCATATGCTTGCTGCGTTCTTTTCCAATGCTTATCGCGATCCATAGCATAAAAGCGGCCTGTTATACTGCCAAGAGTTCCGATTTTTAATTTTTTACAAACAGTATCAAGTTTTTTTAAATAGATTGCAGCAGATTGTGGTGCAACATCGCGACCATCTAAAAAGGCATGAATATAAACTTTTTTAATACCCATTTGTTTTGCTAACGTAATGAGTGCATAGGCTATTTTTTGATGTGCATGTACGCCACCATCAGATAAAAGGCCCATTATATGTAACGCTTTGTTTTTTTTATGCGCTAGCTTTTTGAGTAATGAAACAAGAGTTTTATTAGTAAAAAAAGAACCATCATCTATTGCTTTTAAAACGCGCGTAATATCTTGCGTAATAATGCGACCAGCGCCAATGGTCATATGCCCAACTTCTGAATTACCAATGTACCCTTTTGGTAATCCAACGGCAGTACCAGAAGCTTGTAAAAGCGTATGCGGATATTTTTTGAGCCATGCATCAAGATGAGGCATGCGAGCATGAAAAATAGCATTATATTTTTTCTTTTTGGAATAACCAAAACCATCGAGAATGACTAAAACTGTCGATTTTTTTTTAATAATCATTGTAGGCCTTTATGAAAGAGGTATACTAAAAGTATTGCAAAAAAAAATAACATAATTCAAGGTTCAGGAGTTTTTTTACATGCGCAAAATTTTATGGGGATTCATTTTTATTAGTATACTTCATACTGTAAGCATATTAACCAATGATGCTGATAATGCTGCTGCAGATAAAGACGAAAAAATAGCTTTTCAGCATGATCCGGTTGAACTATCAATGTTTGATGATATTGATATAGAATTTTCACCTGAGGAAATAGATGCTTATCAGCATGCACAACCACCATCTCGCCCCCTTATTCTTATGAGAGAAATTGGTATAGCATTGTACTTGCGTGCTATGTCGATCTATAATTTTTTTGGTGCAGTATTGGTAGGACTAAAAAAGGTGCTAACAGGTCATGAAAGAGAAGCATGAATTTTCTCTCTATTATGAAGGGTTAAAAGATCTTTCTTTGCGTATTGGTAAAGAAATTACCATCAATAATGAGGATTTGTATCATAGAATAGTGCGTATACTGCGCTTAAAAGAATCAGAATCATGTATTCTGTTTGATGCGCAGTGTCATATTCTTGTTACATTTCAAGGATCATTTAAAAAAAATAGTGTAACATTCACACTTATTGCCGTTGCCGATAATCAGATTTTGCAGCCAAAAATAACTTTTTTACTTCCTTTGCTCAAGCGAGAAGCATTGCATGATGCAATCTATAGCTTAGTAGAAGGAGGTGCTTCAACAATTCAGTTAATTGATACTAAAAAAGTGCATCAAAAATGGGGTGGTAAAAAAGAGTACGAGCGGTTGCATAAAGTTATGATTGCTGCAGCAGAACAATCAAAAAATTATGCACTTCCTGAACTTTTAGAGCCTCAATCTTTTGAAGATATTTTGCAAGAAGCCTCTAAAGCTCAGATTGTTTTTTTTGATCCAGAAGGACACGCTGCATTTTCTGTTATTGAACAATTAAAAAAAGGTTTAGCAAAAGAATTAATACTTATGGTAGGACCAGAAGGCGACTTAACGAATGAAGAGAAAGAGGTGCTCAAAAAGCATAATGCTCTTTTTTGTCGCCTTGGGCCAACTGTTTTGCGTGCACAACAAGCCGTTGTGGTAGCGTTAGGTTTAATGCGGTCTCTGCTTTAATTTAACGTTCAACATGATATTCAATGCCGTGAAGGGCACAGAACTCTTTTAAGTCTTTATCTGCTTGCTGACAATCAAAGTTTTTTACCTTTTCATCACAATGGCTATAGCGCATCCCAACAAATGGAATATTGAGTTCATTGGCAATATGTTGAACACAGGTAAGATATTTTTCTTTATCATCCACAAAAACTATTTTTTTAGGATAATACTTGAGGTGTTCAAAAATAGTTCTGAGAGATTCACCTTTATCATTTTGTCCGCAAAAAATAATACCATGTTTATAAAACAAGCGATCTTTTAGTTGTATATCAATAATCTCTTGTGATAGTCCAGTTGATGAAAAATCGATGCCAATTTCTTGGAGCTGCGCAATAGTTCTATCTATCAAAGTAAATGAACGTGCTGTAAGAGCGATAACATTCAGATTTTTTTCTTGTAAAGTTTTAACAAGTAAAGGCGTAGGTTCTTCTACTGGTTTTAAAGGAAGTACCATTTGTATATAAAGATAAATAGGAAGAAATTCTGCAACCGCTTGGTTATCTATGGCGCCTGCATCCATATGCTTGCGAACTCTATGTTGAAAGCATTGGTCTGTTGCAATAAGTTCAGAGCCTTCTGCTAAGGTATTATCAATATCAAAAATTACCAATGTATCTTGATCTATATAAGGAAGAATATCATGCATGCATGATGATTCAAAAATGTGAGCATAAAAAAAAGAAACATGAAAAAGAAGTGCTAATAAACCTATTTTTAATACTTTCATAGGAGCCTTTCATTATTATGGTAAAAAAATAAGTATAGTTCGTATGAGTAAAAAAGCAATTAGTCAGTAATAGATTGCTGATAATGAAGTTGTTTTAAATAAAGAGGCAGGAGTTGAGATGCTCCTTTTTTGGTTTTTAACCATTGTTCATAAGCAGTTTGAGCAATAGCAGCAAGAGAAGGGTATGCAGGAAAAGGCTCAGGGAAAAATGTTTTTGCTCCAAAAGTATCGTCTATATTTTTTTTATATAATGTCGCACCATTGCCAATAAATCTAATCTGTTGATCATGCTGATACATGGTTTTTAATTCTTCAAGGAGCTTTTCTATATTTTTATAAGAATATCCGGATACAGTTCCTTTATGTTCATAAGCGAAATAAACGTCTTGATTAAAAGCATTAAGAAGAGCAACGGTAGAGGGCCATGCTGGGTTATGATATTCTTGCATAAATGTTTTAAGTCCATCAACGCCAACAAGCGGTAAGCCCGTTGCAAAACTAAGACCATTGGCAGTAGCAATTACAACACGCAAGGAAGTAAAGGGAGCGGGGCCCTGATTGACTGCTATAAAAGAAAAGTCTCTTAGATTCAGCATATTTTTTTTGCACAGTTGATCAAGAGCGGAAATAATTACCGTGCTTGCCATTTTTTTGTCATGGCTCACGGCATCAATACATTTATTGTCTTTAAAAATCCCTAATTCCAGCTGTTCATAGGTTGCTTGTAGTGCCAAATAATTCATTATTTTTTGTTTTTACATTTTTGTTGTTGATAAAAAATACTAAATGCATCGTGCTCAATGGTTTTTTCTTTTTTAGGGATCACTTTTCCACAATTAAGGCATTTCCAGGCCTCATAATTGAGAAAATGATCAAAGAATGATTGAAGGACCATAAGTCCTTCACACTTTTTACACTTCATCAGTACTGCTCCTTTTTTTAAGCATTGTCACAAGACAATTACCTTTTTATCCTAGCATAGCACAATTTGAGTGCAAAAGGATGATATTTTTAATAAAAAATAAAATATCAGTAAAAAATCTTTTATTGCTGCTGCTTTTGATACAGATAATCCAAATATGATTGCAAAATAAAAGCCGCAGCAACCGAATGAGCTTCTAGTTTTTCTTCTTTTGTTTTTGCATGCTTGAGCGTATCAGCTCTTTTACTAGTCAGTCTTTCATCCCACAAAATAAATGAAAGGTGCGGAAATTCTTGCTCAAGAGAATTCTTTAAAGCAACAACTTTTTTTGTTTGTTCACTCTCTGTTCCTTTGAGTGTAAGGGGATAACCGATAATAATAGTTTGTATTCCTAAGCGAGCAGTTTCTTGGTGTATAAAATTTTTTATATCTTTAAGCGTTACTGTTTTATATGGTTTTGCTGTGAGGCCTAGAGCATCAGAAACGGCAGTGCCGACCCATTGGTCGCCTGGGTCTAGCGCTAAAATTTTTTGCATATATCCTCAATTTTATTTATTAAATAATATTTAGTATGCTATTACTATACATATTTTTTAATAAAGGAATATAAAAATGAATATCAATGATTTTGTAGTAGCGGTAAATCATGTTTTATGGGGTTGGCCTCTCATTATCTATATTTTAGCGGTTGCTGGTGCTGCTACTGTAATGCTCAATTTTATTCAATTTACTCATTTTTTTGAATCCATTAAGCTTATGTTTTTTCCTGCAAAAAAAGAAACTACGGGCGATATGACCCCTTTTCAAGCATTAGTAAATGCGCTGAATACTTCTATTGGTAACGGGAGTATTGCTGGTATCGCAACAGCTATTTATGCAGGTGGTCCTGGTGCTGCTTTCTGGGTTTTCGTATTTGGCTTTTTGAGCATGTCTCTTCGTTTTGCTGAAGTATTCTTATCAACTTACTTTCCACCTAAGTTTGAAAAAACAGGAACAGTAGGTGGTCCTATGATTTATTTGCAAAAAGTTCCTGGGGGTTTAATTTTATCGTATGCTTTTGCTTTGTTTCTTTTATTTTTAGGATTAACGAGTGGTAGTGCGATGCAAGCAAATTCTATTCGCTTGGGTCTTGAACGTATTTTGAATATTGCACCAGTTGTAACAGCTTTTGCATTATTAGCTTTTATTGCCTTTGTTATAGCAGGTGGTGCAAAGCGTATTGTAGAAGTTTCTGATAAAATTGTTCCCGTAAAAGTTGGTGTTTTTTTTGTTTCTTCCTTTATTATTCTTTTATATCATTGGCAATCTATACTTCCTGCATGCAAACTTATTGTACAAGGAGCTTTTTTTCCTGGGGCATTAGTTGGTGGGGCGGCAGGATATTTAGTCCAGCATGCTATGCGTTATGGTATTGTGCGATTAGTTAATGCAACTGAAGCAGGATTAGGAACAGCAGGAGTTCTTTTTGGCGGTACAGGTTCAGCTGAGCCTTTAAAAGATGGCATCATGTCTCTTATGAGCGCCTTTATTGCAAATATGGTTTGCTTTATGGTTGCGCTTATGATTATAGCAAGTGGCGTATGGAACAATGGTCAAACAAGTTTGAACTTGACTATTTCTGCCTATGAAACGGTATTCGGTGTTCTTGGTGGATGGATTGTCACCTTTCTTGCTATAACATTTGGTATGGGTGTTATGGTTACCTATGCTTATATTGCCCGTTCATGCTGGCTCTTTTTGACCAATGGGCGTTTTGAGTACGTTTTTAAACTATTGTTTTGCGCCGTAGTTTTTCTAGGATCTTTAGCAACAGTAGAGGTTGTTTGGAGTGCAACAGATTTGGTGAATGGTGGATTACTTATCGTTAACTTATTTGGTATTGCCTACTTTTTGCCACTGATACGTTCGGCACTAAAAGCAGCTCAATAATATAAACACCGATGAAGCACATAATACCAGAACAATTTCCCGTTGCCTGTCACACCGATAATGTTGGGCCAGGGTCAACATTTGTTGCTATTAAAGGAATGAAGAGTAATGGTCTTTCTTATATTCCTCTTGCTTTAAGCAAAGGAGCAACAACAATTGTTGTAGATGAACAGGCTTTTCTTTCTGAATCTCTAAAAGATTTGATAGCGCATCATCATGCTACCATGGTAAAAACTTCTAATACGCGCAAAGCTTTGGCGCAATTAAGTGCTCGCGCATTAGGATTTCCTGCAAAGAAATTACGTATTCTTGCCGTTACGGGAACAAAAGGAAAATCAACAACAGTTTTTTTACTAGAGCATCTTTTAAGAAGTGCTGGGTATAAAACAGCGCTTTTGAGTACTATCTATAATAAAATTAATCATGAAATTCTAAAAACAAATCTAACGACGCAGCATCCCGATTATTTACATGTTTTTTTTGATGCATGTGTAAAGCAAAATGTTGACTATGTGATAATGGAAGTTGCTGCGCAAGCTTTAAGTTTGGAGCGTGTAGAAGGATTAAATTTTGATGGCGCTTTATTTACTAATTTTGATTTGGAGCATTTAGAATTTTATGCAACCATGCACGATTATTTTCAAGCAAAATGTAGGCTTTTAGAGCATATGAAAAAAGATGCTCCTTTTTTACTGAATGTTGATAATGAATGGTGCAGAAATCTTAAAGGATCTAGTATTTATTCATTTGGCTTTGAGCATGAGGCTGATTATGCGGGAAAGCTTATTAATTCTACGCAGGGAATATTATTAATCATTAATAATGAAGAGTTTGTATGTCCTTCATTATTTGGAGAATTTAATGCCTATAATATTTTAGGTGCATTATCGCTTTTGTTAAAACTTGGTATTTCTTTTGCAGTGCTCAAACAAGGATTACTACATTTTTCAGGGGTTCCTGGTCGCTTGCAACAAGAATTATTACCGAATGGCGTGCGAGCATTTATTGATAAAGCGCACAATCCTTCTTCATATAAGGCAGTTCTTGGAACTTTGCGTGCCATGACAGACCATCTTATTGTTGTTTTTGGTTGCGGTGGCGAACGGGATACCACAAAAAGACCTATCATGGGAGCTTTGGCTGCACAATTTTGTGATCTTGTTGTTATAACAAGTGATGATCCGCGCTCAGAAAATCCCCAAAGAATTATAGACGATATTTTAATGGGCATAGATGCTTGCATTATGGAAAAAGTTATTACTGAAGTTGATAGAGAAAAAGCTATTCGCTATGCTTACCAGCATGCAAAACCAACCTCTATTATTGCAATTTTAGGCAAAGGTTCTGATGAATATCAACTGATTAATGGTATTAAATATCCTTTTAGTGAGCGAGCACTATTACAATCGTTATAAAGGATTTATCTGCAGATTAGAAAGATGAAATTCATTATGTTCGCACCCTTCGACAGGCTCAGGGCGAACGGAGTGAGAAGTTGGCGTAGTATTTAATCCTAAGTGCCGATTGAGCTAACAGAGAGAACAAGATGTATTTATATTAAAACCGTTCGTGCTGAGCTCGTCGAAGCATTCGAGCGGTTCTTAATAATTTATGTATAAGTTATAAAGATCAGCTATTAAAAAAGCTCCTACTTTACAAATCATGCTCTTAATACTAATCTTAAGCTATCATAAAATTTAAGTATTCATTTTTTTAAGGAGTTTTCTATGCTGCTGACCAGTTATTATGGTTTCATTTTTGCAACAGCATGTTTTGGCATAGTTGTTGTTGGCTACTTATTTTCCAAAATAAGTTCTATTGGTGTTGATAATCAAAAAGCACAATCTATTGCATCTGCTATTGCCCAGGGAGCAATGACCTTTTTAGAAGAAGAATATAGTATTATTGGCTTGGTGGTAGCATGTACGGCTTTTTTAATGGGCTTATATATGTCTTGGCTTTCAGCAGCGGTATTTGTTGCAGGGTCAGCAATTTCTTTAATGACAGGTTTTATTGGTATGCGTGCAGCAACACAAGCGAATGTGCGCACAACTATGGCAGCAAAAAAAACTGGTGAGCATGCTGCATTCTTAGTAGCTTTTTTTGGCGGCGGCGTGATGGGTTTTGCCGTAGCAAGTTTTGGCCTTTTGGGTCTTTGCACCGTTTTTTATTTGTTTGCTGGACGTCATGACTTTTTACAAATTCTCACAGCATTCGGTTTAGGCGGATCATTAGTAGCATTTTTTGCTCGTGTTGGTGGCGGTATTTATACTAAATCTGCCGATGTTGGAGCTGATCTTGTTGGTAAAGTGGAAGCAGGAATTCCAGAAGATGACCCTCGTAACCCTGCGGTAATTGCTGATAACGTTGGTGATTGCGTTGGCGATACTGCTGGTATGGGTGCAGATATTTATGAATCATATGTTGGTGCTATGATTTCTGCGGTTATTTTGGCATCTTCTTTATCTATGTATAATAATTTTTCTTATAAAATTCTTCCCTTGATGCTTGCAGCAATAGGGTTATTAAGTTCAGTAGTAGGGCTAATGACCAATTCAATTATGAAAGTAAATCCTGCTGCTATGTTGCGCAACGCAACGTATATTGCCATAGCAATATTTTTAGCAGCTGCATATGGTTATATGAATTTTATGGGTCTACATATGGCTCTTTTTGTTTCCATTGTTTTGGGTTGCTTGGCTGGTGTTATTATTGGTTCCATTACCGAATATTATACCGGCGGAAAGCCAGTAGAAAATTTAGCAGGAATATCGCGCTCGGGTGCTGCAACAAACTTAATTTTTGGTCTTTCTATTGGTATGGAATCAACGGCATTGCCGGTTATTATTTTAGCATTTGTTATTTTGTTATCATTTAGCTATGGCGGTGGCTTGTATGGTATTTCTCTAGCAGCAGTTTCAATGCTTGCAACAGTTGGTATTACTATGACTGTTGATGCATATGGCCCTATAGCTGATAATGCTGGTGGTATTGCTGAGATGGCAGGCTTTGGGCCAGAAGTTCGCTCAATTACCGATAAATTAGATGCACTTGGTAATACAACGGCTGCAATTGGTAAAGGATTTGCTATAGGTTCTGCATTACTTACTGCGCTTGCATTATTCAGTGCATATGCGCAAGAAGCGGGTTTGACAGCGCTGAATATTTTAGATCCTTTTGTAATGGCCGGTATGTTTATTGGTGGCACAATGCCATTTATAGTTTCTGCGCTTACTATGCGTTCAGTTGGTCAAGCAGCATTACATATGGTTATGGAAGTACGTCGACAATTTAAAGAGATTCCTGGTCTTATGCAAGGTACTGCTCAGCCTGATTATAAAAAGTGTATTGCCATCAGTACTAAAGCTTCATTACGCGAAATGGTATTGCCCGGTGTTTTGACTATTGTATTGCCTGTTTTAATATTTTTCACGTTAGGTAAAGCGGCAGTAGGCGGATTGCTGGTAGGGTCTACCGTTGTTGGAGTGCTTCTTGCCTTAATGATGGCCAATGGCGGTGGTGCATGGGATAATGCTAAAAAATATATTGAATCAGGACACTTTGGTGGTAAAGGTTCCGATGCTCATAGAGCTGCTGTTATTGGTGACACGGTGGGCGACCCATTCAAAGATACATCAGGTCCGGCATTAAATATTTTAATTAAGTTAATGTCGATCGTAGCATTATTACTTGTTTCAAAATAAGTTTTTTATCAGGGGATCTTTTAAAGGTCCCCTGTATTTTTGATCTCTTTTTTATTAAATTTCTTTTTGAAATTAAGATTGGGGCGGCATTAATTTTGGATAAAAAATCAAAATCTGTTAAGCTTTTAAATAAGGCTTTTAACTATATGGAGGATCTTATGAAAAAAGCAGTAAATGTATCATTATTTTTACTTGTAGCCGTTGGTTTACCTATGCAGCTGCTTGGTGATTTTAAACCTATAAGCTGGGATTCAGGTTATGAATCGACTAAACCAGGTGAATTTCATGCAAGAAATTGGGATGAAGATAAAAAATCAACTACACCTTTAGATGAAAATTCTCAAGAAATAGACTCTTCTTCTTGGCAGGCTAAAATTTTTGATGGTATTTTTTATACAATATTAGCAGGCTTTGTGGCCCTTACTGCTTATAGTATCTATACATCAGATCCAGCTATGAAAAATAGTGAGTATGCAGGTAAGGCTCAGGATACGGGTATGTTTAACCCAAGGCCTTGGGGTTCTGGTTATGAATTAAACAGCTTAATTCATAAGAGAAGAATTTAAGAGAAGAATTATTTAAATTCCGTTCGTCCCGAGCAGTTGTGAGCTGACGAAGGGTCCGAACACAAAATATGATTTTTTGAATTTTTTGAATTTATGGATAAGCTCTAAGCAAGTAAATAATAATACATGCAACAGCAGAGGTACTATGTACAAGAAAATGCTTTCTTTTTGCTTGCTTGTCTTTTCATTATCTTTCTTAACAGCAGGCGATCAGCTTGTTTTTCCAGAAGGCTTTTTAAAAGGTGTAGGTCTTTCAGCCTATCAAAATGGTGGCCGCAAAACAGGGCATAGTAACTGGTCAGAGTTTGAGCAGAGTTTTATAGCAATTAATGCTAAAACATTTTTTGGTCCAGCTATAAAAAATAATGAGCGCGTCGGACGAGCATGTGGTTTTTGGGACAATGCTTTTAAAGATATTGATCTTATACAAGAGCTTGGCTGTAACACGTTTCGTTTTTCTATCGAGTGGGCAGAAATAGAGCCGGTAGAAGGGTGTTTTAATTATGCGATGCTTGATTTTTATGAACGCTTTGTTGATGAACTTCTTGCTCGTGGTATTAAGCCAATGATTACGCTTTATCATTTTGTACATCCTTATTGGTTTGAGCACAAGGGAGCCTTTGAAAAAGAAAAAGGAATTTCTTATTTTGTGCGCTACTGTAAAGTTGTTTTTGAGCGCTTGGGTAAAAAAGTAGATTTATGGTGCACCATAAATGAACCAACGGTTTCTTCTGCATGCGGCTACGTTTTAGGTATTCATCCGCCTGGTAAATTTGGTTATTTTAAACAAGCGGGACGTGTATTATTGAATCTTTTAAATGCGCATGTTTCTGTTTACAAAGCACTTAAAAAAATGCCAGGTGGCAAAGAGGCACAGATTGGCCTTGTGCATCAACTTCTGCAGTTTGAAGCTTATAATCCTGAGCAGTCATCAAATAAATTTTTTGGTTCTTTAAGAAATTTTAGTGGGGCTCCATTGGCTCAATTTTTTAATTTTGCCTTTGCGCATGATGTGGTAAAAAGATTTTTAGCAACTGGTCACTTTTATTATGAAGTGCCGGGACCATTTTCAAAGCCTATCAAACGTTGTAATCCTGACGCTCCTCGCTCATATGATTTTATTGGTTTGAATTATTATTCGCGTGTTGTTTTTGGACCAGGACCTACAAACTATCCAGGGCAAGTTATGACTGATATGGAATATCCCGTGCGCCCAGAAACTCTTTATGAAGCAATTGCCAATATTGCAGAGCTTGGTGTGCCAATTTATATTACAGAAAATGGCTTGGCTGATGCTCAGGATGCATATCGTGCTGAATTTATTAAAGGGTATCTATCCATGGTTCATAAAGCTATTCAGGATGGCTATGATGTCCGAGGATATTATTACTGGACGCTGATGGATAACTTTGAATGGAATGATGGCTATTCTATGAAATTTGGTCTCTATGATGTTGACTTTAAATCGCAAAAAAGGACGCTGCGTGCAGGAGCATTACCCTATAGAGACTGGTTTAAAGTAGCCCCTTGTGCATAGTGGCTACCTATTCTACCCCCCTTGCATTATAGGGAATATATGGTAAAATATTTCTATATGAAATAAACTATATGGAGGTTTCTATGATGCGTAAATTCTATTTCTTATCTGTTTTACTGATTGCTTTGAGCCCTGGGCTCCAGGCTTATCCACCAGTTAATGATCATATCATAAAAAATTCAGGAAGAGTCCTTGGTTGGACAGCTCTCGCTGTTTTTGTGGGCTATAGTGCTTATGAATTGTGGCATGTTTTTGCAGGGCAAGAACAGGAAAAGCAAGAACGCAATTTTACTTCGAATATACTAAATTTTGATGCACAACCAACAAAATCAGCTCTTAGATTAGATAATAAAGAAAAAAAGCCTAAAAAAATTACTTTTGGTAAAAATACAGAGTATTTAATTAATTAATGTGAGCTTGGTCGGATGACTTTTTTTAAAGATGCGCTCATGGTGAGTGATTTTTTTAAAAATCGTATCGAACCATAAAGCGCACCTTATTTCAGTTTAATTATCTATTTTTTTCTATAACGGCTTGCTTTGCTGCTACGTGTTGACGTTTTTTTAACATCTTGTGTTTTTGTAGCCGGAGCAGTTGTAGTAGTTTTTTGAGCGGGCATCATCTTTTTTTCTGCATTCATTTTTGCTATCATTTGCTCTTCACTCATAATCACAATATTACCTTTTTTGCTGCTTACCTGATTAAAATAGCCTTTGATAACTATGGCGTCAGAATAGCCGGTGAATCGGGTAACTTCTTTACCGTCTTTATTAAAAAAAACGAGCGTAGGATATGCTTCAATTTTATATTTTGAAGCAAGAGACTTAAACATTTCAGCATCAATTTTTACGATAATAACATCGTTGTATTCTTTTGCTAATTCCTCAAGAATAGGCTCAAGTTTTTTGCACGGTGCGCACCATGTAGTAAAAAAATCGTACATAACCGGTTGTTTTTTTGCCATGACAGCATCAAGATCCGTTATTTTTTCAAGCATTATAATGCCTTGTTTTGCAGTAGGCATGCCAGTAGGTTCTTTGCACGTAAGTGATGGACAGTCTTCACTTTTTTTTGCTGGGGTGGGTGTCACTTCTTTTTTTACTGAAGGTTCACTTCCTTTTTTTGCTTTTGCAATAGCAGTTTCCATACGCTCTGGTGTTTCTCTGCCAACGATACGGTCAACTTCTTTGCCAGCCATATCTAAGAAAACAAAACTTGGAAAACCACGAACAGAATATTCAGTTTTTAGTTTTTCACCAAACGTCATGGCGTCACCAGCATTCACCATAACAAAAAGAACATCTTTACCATGTTTTTTTTCAAGATTTTCTACCATTGGTTTTACGCGTTTACAAACGCCACACCATTCAGCATAAAAATCTACCACCATAGGTTTTGTGCCTTTTAGAGAATCAAAATGTGCTCGATCTTTGATCATAATGATCTCAGCATTGAGCGTTTGTGAGAGTACTGTTAATGCTAGTATGGAAAACACACGAATAGATTGCATACCCATCTCCTTTGTTAGGGGTTTTTAGAATCTTGTTTTTATCATAGCTTGTTAGCATGCTCTCTTCAACCTTGAATATTTTTTATGTATTATTTTGTCAAAAAAATTGCTCTATTTGAAATATTCACATATGTGATTTTTTTAAAAAATTAAGAATATGTTTTCCTAAAAAGAAGTAGACAATTTCCTTGCTTCTCCCGTATCATAGTGATAATGTTATGAGGGTAAAAGTCTGAATAAAAAACCCAGTTTGTAATTTGTAATTATTTTAAATGAAGAATAATAGAGAATTCTTCTCAAGGATGAGTGTTCTTAAATTTTTGTTTTTTAAAACCATTGACGATTAAAATTTTGTACTTGTAAGGTTGTTGCTAAGTCAAAAAAAAAGGAATAGAGAGTAAAAGGAGTTTAGAAAAATGAAGTAGATGCAGAATATATTTTGTCTGTGAAGCAAGTAAGAGAATTTAGGGGTTAAAAAAAATTAGCGGAAGGATTTTAATATGCAAGTGGTTTCTTCTGTCATCCAAAATAGTTTTAAAGATCAACAATTAATAACTATTGTAAAGCGTAATGGAGAACGAGTTTCTTTTGATAAAAATAAAGTTTATGCTTCGCTTTTGCGTGCGTCAGTAGGCGTTGAGGAGTTTGTTTCTCTTGATCGTATTGAAAAAGAGGTTTTGAGAAATATTTATGATGGCATTACAACGCGTGAAATAGAACAGGCTATGATTTTAGCCGCAGTATCATTTATAGAGCTTGATCCCGCCTATGATACTGTTGCAACAGCATTGCTTTTGCAAAAATCATATAGAGAATCTTTTGAGCAATCAATTGCTACAGCAGATATAGATTCTTTTGCAAAAAAATCTTTTATACGGGGCATTAAACGTGGCGTTGAACATGCTGTTTTATCGCCACGTTTACTTGAATTTGATTTAGAATTTTTATCACAAAACCTTAAAATTGAGCGCGATGGTCTGTTAACGTATCTAGGAATGCAGACCTTATATGAACGCTATTTTTTCAAAATTAATAAGCAACGTATAGAAACGGTACAAGCATTTTGGATGCGTATTGCTATGGGGCTTGCTTTAGAAGAAAGCAATAGAGAAGAACGTGCTTTAGAATTTTATGAAATTTTTTCTTCACTGCGTTATATTTCATCTACGCCAACGTTATTCCATTCTGGGTATCTTCGTCCTCAATTGAGCTCATGCTATCTTTCTACCGTGAATGATGATTTGCATCATATTTTTAAAGTTATAGGTGATAATGCGCAGCTTGCAAAATGGGCTGGTGGCATAGGAAATGATTGGACAAATATTCGTGGTACCGGTGCTTTTATTAAAAGTATTCATGCAACAAGTCAAGGTGTTATTCCTTATTTAAAAATTGTAAATGACGTTGTTGTTGCTATTACGCGCAGCGGTATTAGGCGCGGTGGCACCTGCGTATATTTAGAAACGTGGCACATTGATATAGAAGATTTTATTGATTTGCGTAGAAATACGGGCGATGAACGCCGTCGTGCTCATGATATGAATACAGCAAATTGGATACCAGATCTTTTTATGAAGCGCGTTTTAGAGGATGCAGATTGGACCTTATTTTCTCCGCATGAAGTACCAGATCTGCATGATCTTTATGGTACAGCATTTGAAAAGCGCTATGAGCAGTATGAAAAAATGGCACGCGAAGGAAAATTTGAGCATTATAAAGTTGTTTCTGCAAAAAAACTGTGGCGTAAAATGCTGAGCCGTTTATTTGAAACAGGTCATCCATGGATAACGTTCAAAGATCCTTGCAACGTTCGCTCACCACAAGACCATGTTGGTGTTGTGCATAGTTCAAATTTATGTACTGAAATTACACTCAATACGTCAGCTGATGAAACAGCAGTTTGTAATCTAGGTTCTGTTAATTTATCGCGACATATTGTTAATGGAGAGCTTGATAAAACCATGCTTGCTCAAACGATAAAAACAGCAATTCGTATGCTTGATAACGTTATTAGTCTTAACTTTTATCCAACAATAGAAGCTCAGAATTCAAACCAACGTCACAGACCTATTGGTTTAGGCATGATGGGTTTTCAGGATATTCTTTTCCAATTAAATATTCCTTTTGGTTCAGAAAAGGCACTAGAATTTTCTGACATGATAGGTGAGTTGTATGCATATTGTGCTATTGATGCATCAGCAGATTTGGCCCAAGAGCGTGGCACCTATCAAACGTATAAAGGTTCAAAATGGGATCGCGGTATTTTCCCACAAGATACTGTTGATCTTTTAGAGCAAGAACGTGGACAAGAAATACAAACTAATCGTTTTTCACGTTTAGATTGGCAACCATTGCGCGAAAAAGTAAAACAAGTTGGTATGCGTAATTCAAACGTTATGGCAATTGCACCAACGGCAACGATTGCAAATATTGCAGGCTGCTATCCTTCTATTGAACCCATGTATAAAAATTTGTATGTAAAATCTAATATTTCTGGTGAATTTACTATTATCAATCGCTATCTTGTTGATGATCTTAAAAAAATAAACTTATGGCATGAAGAAATGCTTGAGCAGATCAAATACTTTGATGGCGAACTTGAGAATATCAAAGAAATTCCACAAGCATTAAAAGATAAATATAAAGGTGCTTTTGAAATTGATCCTATTCATATGCTAAAAATGACAGCATTGCGTGGTAAATGGATTGATCAAAGCCAATCGCATAATGTATTTATGAAAGGTGTTTCAGGAAAAAAACTTGAAGATATTTATATGGCTGCATGGCAGTTAGGCATGAAAACAGCTTATTATCTACGTACATTGGGAGCAACGCAAATAGAAAAATCTACGCTTGATGCAAAAAAATATGGCTTTACCCAAAAACGAGACTTTGAGCAAACAAAATCTCAAGAAGTGGAAGAGCTTCCTGCAACTGAGCCACGTTATGCTGCAGGAGTTTCATGCAATCCTTTTGGTGGAGAATGTGAGTCTTGTCAATAAAACAAAGGAACAAACTATGAAGAAAAAAAGAATCATAAATGATTCACAGACTGACCCTAATAAAATATTACCAATGACCTATTTGTGGGCTCGTGAGCATTACAAAAATGGTATTGCGAATAATTGGGTTCCTGAAGAAATTTCAATGCAGCAAGATGTAGAACAATGGCGCTCGCCTGATTTTTTAACGGAGCGTGAGCGTCGGCTGATTTTCTGGAATCTTGGATTTTTTTCAACAGCAGAGTCATTGACTGCTAATAATTTAGTACTGGCAGTTTATCGTCATGTAACAAATCCTGAATGTCGCCAGTACCTTTTACGTCAAGCATATGAAGAAGCGGTGCACACCGATACCTTTATTTATTGCTGTGATTCATTAGGTTTAGATCCTGATGAAATTTTTAATATGTATAATACTATTCCTTCTATTGCACAAAAAGATAATTTTGTTATTGATTTAACAAAATCAATTTTTGATCCTAATTTTTCAACCCAAGGTATAGAAAATACACGGCGCTTTGTTCATGATTTAATTGGATACTACGTCATTATGGAAGGCATTTTTTTTTATGCTGGCTTTGCCATGATGTTAGCGCTTAAGCGTCAGAACAAAATGGTTGGTATTGGAGAACAGTTTGAATATATTATGCGTGATGAAAGTATTCATCTTGCTTTTGGCTGTGATTTAATCAATACTATCAAAGCTGAAAATCCTGAAATATGGACGCAAGAGTTTCAAGATGAAATTGTAGCGCTCATTAAAAAGGCTGTTATTCTTGAAAAAAAATATGCTCATGATGCATGTCCAGAAGGATTACTAGGAATCAATGCTCAGCAATTTTCAGATTATGTAGAATATATTGCAGATCGTCGTCTAGAGCGGATTGATTTGCCAAAAGTATATTTCAAAGAAAATCCATTTCCATGGATGTCTCAAGCTACTGACCTTAATAAAGAAAAGAACTTTTTTGAAACTCGAGTTACCGAGTATCAATCTGCAGGTTCTTTAGAGTGGGATTAAAAAAAAGAGGCCGTAAGGCCTCTTTTTCCTCTTTCTTAGATAATTATTTTTTTTCTCGTGTGCTTATATTATACAGCTATGTGTTTTTTCATATAAATAATGATAAGAGGGCCCATGAATTATACTTTTAAACGATATCATTTTTTTATCTTTATACTTGTTATTGTGCACTACAGCTGTGCCATGGAGCTTGAAATAAGTGAAAAGCCAACATTAAAGCAATCGGTCGCACTGCAGAGTAGCCTGAAAAGTAAAAGATTATTTGAAGGTGCTCTTGAGAAAGGCTGGAAGCCCAATGAGCAGTGGCAAGAGATTTTGCAAACGTATGGAATTTCAATATTGGATTTCAATGAAACACAAGGAAAAATAAAAAAATTAAAAGAAGAAGCACAAAAATCATTTGAGAACGCAACGAATATTGTTTCAGAGTATTCATCTCAAAATTTTGAACCAAAAAATAATATAGGAGCTGTTTGCCAAAGGGCTGTAGAGGTTTATATTAGAGCAGCAGATTGTTATTTTAATTTGATAGATCTTTTTAATGAAGATGAAGATAAAAAAGAATTTGTTGAACATATCATTACTATAAAAAATAAAATACAAGAACTAGAATCTGCGCGAGGTCGTTTATTGGTAAATAGCGAACAGATTCTTTTTATTCCAGCATCAAGTAATTTTTGGAAAAATTATCGTATATTGGTAGATAAATATCCTCAATGGATGAAAAGTTCTATTATCTATGATCAGCATCTTAAAAAACTTGGAAAATATAGAACAACTTCATTTGGTAGTCAATTTAAAGAATCAATCAACAGTAATATTTCTAGCAAAACTACAAAATCGAGCCTATTGCAACAGGTATTTACAAAAAATAAATGAAATGCTATGAAACCAGAAATTTTAATTCCTGTTATGCAGCACGTAGAAAATCAAGATAAAAAAGAATAGCCCGGAAAATTTTCCCGGGCCTTCTGTTTAAAAATCAAGACGCCTTTTTAAGCGTTTAATGCTATGCATGCCAAGAGCTATAGTAAAGAGAAAAATCATACCAAGGCATGCCCAAAAATTAAGCAAGCTTATCTGATTAAGCACAGCCATGCGTGTTGCTTCCATAACATAGATCATAGGGTTTAACAGCGTGCAATAAGCAAGGAGAGGCCAGTAATTATAAAGTACTTGCAATGAATACTGAAAGCCGCCCAAGAACCATAATGGATAAATAAAGCGCATCCAGATGCTACCAATTTTTTCCATTGAAGAAACCATACTTGCAAGCCATACGGTAAACGCTGCATAAAACATATTAAAGAAGATAAATATCAAAACCAACTTTAATGGTTGTATACCACTTAAATCAATATGATGCCATGCAATAAGTTTACTTAAGGGGAGTACAAAGAAGCTAAGCATAGCAGTGTTGCAGCTAAAAAATATCATATTACGGACAAACACGAGCCATGAAGGAATTGGTAAGGTCAAATAATATGATATCGTTTGATTGCCTTCAAAATCGCTTACCAATGAAATAGCAGAACTGAATTGTTCAAAAAGTCCTGCACTGGCAAAAAGGCTTGCAGCCATAAAGGCACCATAAGAAAGTTGCAAGCCAAATGCCGGCATTAAGTATGCAGTTACCCAAACCATGGTTGCTACCCAGATTGCTAAATCAATGATTTTGTCATGGATCGTGCGTTTGAATATTTTAAAATCAGTCAGTAAAAGATACCATAAGGTATTCATATATGAATGCATAATTAATCCTTTTGTTCTTTAGTAAGTTCAAGAAACACATCTTCCAATTTTCCTTTTTGAAATGATGTCATTAAATTTTGTGGCGTATCAATGAGGCTAATTTTTCCTTGATGTAATACTACAACACGATCAGAAAGCTTTTCAGCTTCATCAAGATAGTGCGTTGTGAGCAATACGCATACGCCACTTTTTTTCAAGAAAGTAATGTACTGCCACAATTGCTGACGAATATCAGGATCAAGACCTACCGTTGGCTCATCAAGGATGACAATTTTAGGTGAATGCATTAATGTTCGTGCAATCATATAGCGCTGTTTCCATCCACCAGAAAGCTGATCTGAATACGAATGTAAAAACTTGTTAATACCAAGATGAGTATTAAGTTCTTTAATACGATTTTCAATTTCCTGATTGCTCATGCCATAATATTTTCCTGCAAACCATAAATTATCATAAATGGTAAGCAAAGGATTTAGGTTCGGCTTTTGAGGGCAGTAGCCAATCAGTTTTCTGAATGCCGGTATATCATTAGCTATTGAATGCCCATTATACGCAACCTCGCCACTTGTTGGTGGATGAAGCGTTGCAATAATGGAAGAAAGTGTTGTTTTACCAGCACCATTAACGCCCAATAAGCCAACAACTTCACCAGGGTAAAAATCTAATGAAACTCCCTTGAGTGCTTCAAAGCTGCCATACTTTTTTTTAATATTTTTCAGAGAAAGCAATGGTTGGACCATAACTTTATCCTTTCGGAATTTTGGTTTTTCTATAACAAACTGGTGATAAAAAGTTCAGAGCTTGCGTAATTATCGACAACTTTTTTGCTGTTTAAAGCAATAATAGTTGGAGATGCAGACTTATGCTGTGCTTGCTTGTATATGGTTTTTATAAAGATTACAAAAGAGATATTTTGGAAAAAAGGAGATCGATAATCAATACAAGCTCTAAGAAGCTTTTACCCTAAATGTGACTATCGTTATTACCATGAGAGGTAACTCCTTATATGGTTTTGATATTTGAATTATACTTAAAACTTTATCTTAGAAAAAATAAAAAGTCAATACCATTTGTAAAAAAAAATGAGGCCTGGAAATCCAGACCTCAACAAAGGAAGCTTTAAAAGCTTTTACTTATTCTACTTCGCCAGAAATCCAAGGCTTTTTAAGCCTGGGGGATGAATGGCAAGTAGAACCCTTCGTAGCTTTAGCGTAGTAGGGTTGGCTTCGAAGAACTCCGCGCGAAACAACGGCTTAAAAGCCGTTGAGCGCTTCATTTTTTCTTATATTCTGCTTGAGCAAGAACAAGGCGCTTGGTGTAGCTATGAGCGCGTGTTGCATAGTATGCCGCGTCACAAGCAACGCCTACTACGGCACCAAGCGTAAGGCCAAGAGCAACATAGCCTGCTTGTTTTAACGTTGAACGACCATTATAGCAGCCTGTAAAATAAAGTGCGCCAGGAGTAGCTATAGTGCAACTTGATATTATCCCAGGAAGCGATGAAGATGAAAGCTGCTCATCTTTTATTTTCAAAAAGATTATCTTATCAAGTAGTGGCGCTTCTATAAAAAGGTCTACAATTTCATGGTACGGTTCCATTACTTGATACCAAGCAGTAAGGTCAGCCTGATTGCTTTTTTCTGCTACAAATATTTGGGTTGCAATAGCATCAATAACTTTATTGAATTCATCATCCTCTTGTGCTTTAGTGAACCCTGAAAAGGCAAAAAAAGAGAGGAGTGCAAGAGACAAAGAGAGTGATTTCATAAAAAACCCTTGTTGTTTAAGATGGTTTACTTATAAGTAGTATAGGTTTTTTTTATAGTTTTGCAATCAAAGGGGGCTCTAATAGGCTTATTTCCTTCTATTAAGAAGCAAGATCATGACAATAAGCAAAATAATATAAATATAGTGAATAAAAGGGTAGTTAATTGAGCCAAAAAGAGCAGAGCTAGCTGCCTCAAGCGTGTATTCCATAGCCTGCCCCCCATCAAGCAGAGGTATTGGCAATACATTAAAAGCTCCAAGCTCAATACTTATAGTAGCAATAAAAAATAAGAAAAAGCTGAACCCTTGGAGATCATGGTGAAATATACTAAAGGCAGAAAGTTGTCCTTGAGAAGCGCTTTTCTTGCCAAGAAGGCCAAAAATAGTGGCAAAGCTTTTTCTTATAAGCTCCATAACTGTTTTGGTTCCTTGCGCTAATGCAGGGAATAATCTTCTGTAGTCCAATAAAAAAAGCATACAAAGCAAAAACCAGCTGAGTAAAAAATTATTAAAAATGCCGGCCAGTGTAATAATCATTTTTTGTGTATAAGAAGCTTTTTGTAAATCAGCACTATTAATGCTCACGTAACCACCTAGAGGAAGAAGGCTTATTTGAAATGTTGTTTGGCCTATTTGTTTTTTTATCAATGCCGGACCAAAACCCAAGGAAAATACTGGCGTTCGAATATTAAAAAATTTGCAGGATGCAAAGTGTCCTAGCTCATGAAAAAAAATAACAAATCCGAGCGCAAAAATGAGATACATAATACGGAGTAGTTTTGGCATGATTTTCCTTAAAAGTAATTGTTCGTATGCTTTATCTTATAAACATAACGTACGAAAGAGCAATTATATAGCGTTAAATTTTTAATGCCCTTACCCTTTGTATTTTTTTTTAATAATTTATTATTATAAAATGCTATAAAAAAATTGTTATAAAAAAGGATTGTATGAAGCGTCTTCTTTTTTCTTATAAAGATTCTGCTTTAATAAAGCAAGAAAAACTTGCTGCATTAGCAAAAGATTTAACGCCAGAAATTGAACACATACAAGATCAGCTGTTTTTGGGATATGCAACTGATTATGCATCATTAAATCTTCCAGCAGATAAAGCATTGTATCAAGAAGTTGCCGCCATTGCTGCTGAAAAAAAAGCATGTGATCCTGAGCTTGTTATAGTATGCGGTATTGGCGGGTCTCAGCTTGGTACACAAGCAGTTGTTGAAGCATTAAGTGGTGTTCTTTATCATCAAAGAACTAAGCCTAAAATTTATTTTGCCGATACGGTTGATACTGCAGCAATACAACTACTTTATGATAAAGCAGAGGAGTATTTAAAGCTTGGTAAAAATATCATTCTTAATGTAGTTACTAAATCAGGAACAACGACGGAAACTATAGCAAATTTTGAAATTTTTTTAGCATTGTTAAAAAAATATAAGCCAGATGCTTTTCATAAATTTGTTGTGGTAACAACAGATTATAATTCTCCTTTGCAGGCCTTGGCGCGAGATTATAAATTTTCTATTCTTTCAATCCCTGAAAAAGTTGGTGGCAGGTATTCAGTTTTTTCTGCGGTTGGCCAATTTATTTTTATGCTTCTTGGTTTTGACACGCAGGAGCTTTTGCAAGGAGCGCAAGATGCCTTGCAATGGTGCACTAATACTGACTATCAAGAAAATCCTGCAGCATTAAGTGCCATGATAAAATATGAACAGTATACGCACAACAAAGTAATTATTAATGATTTTTTTGCCTTTTCATTACAGCTGGAATCTGTTGGCAAATGGTACCGCCAATTAGTAGGGGAAAGTTTAGGAAAAGAGTTTGACCGTGAAGGGAAAAAAGTTAACAGGGGTATAACACCAACAGTTTCGTTAGGCAGTAATGATTTACACTCGGTTGGGCAGCTTTATTTAGGCGGCCCATTCGATAAATTCATTACATTCGTGAGCGTGCAAGAGTATAAAAGTCCTTTAGAAGTGCCACATTTTCCTGAATTTAATAATTTGGTTGCGAACATACAACAAAAAACGTTACCTTCTATAATGAATGCCATTGTGCTGGGGGTAAAAAATGCGTATAAAAATCAACAAAGACCTTTTTGTTCACTTGTATTACCTAAAATTTCGCCGTATTATATTGGGCAGTTGTTACAACTGTACATGATTGAAGTTATGTATTTAGGATACTTGCTAAAGGTAAATTGTTTCGATCAACCGAATGTAGAATTGTATAAAATTGAAACAAGAAAGATCTTATGATTGATTGTACCTTTATTATTCTTGGTGCAACGGGTGATTTGGCAAAGCGTAAACTTATTCCCGCTTTATATAAACTTGTGCAAGACAAAAAAATTCGCAATTTTTTAATTGTTGGCGCAGCGCTCGAGCAGGTAACTGCTGATGAATGTATTGACCGTGGGCGCATCTTTATTCCCAATGTAGATGAAGAAATCTGGCGTCGTTTAAAAAAATCTTTTTATTATCAGCAGCTTGATTTTAATGACCATAAAGGGTTTAAGCATTTAAACCAATTTATTGATTCATTAGAAAAAGAGCACTCTTTTGCAGGCAATCGTTTAGTATATATGGCAGTTCCATCACTTTTTTTCTGTACTATAACTAAACATCTTGGTGCTTCTGGTATTGTTAAAAAATCTGACAGTAAAGGATTAGTAGGTGGCCATTGGCAGCGCATTATCTACGAAAAACCATTCGGTACCAGTTTAGAATCTGCTCGTGATATTAATGCTTGCATACATGAATATTTTAATGAAAATCAAATTTATCGTATTGATCATTATTTAACAAAAGAGTTAGTAGGCAGTATTTTATTAGCGCGCTTTACGAATATGATTTTTGAACCACTATGGAATAGTAATTATATAGAAGAAGTGCAGATCATTTTAAGTGAAACACTCGGGGTAGAAGGAAGAGGAATTTATTATGATCAGTATGGTGTGTTAAAAGATATGGTACAAAATCATATGCTGCAACTGATGGCTCTTGTTGCCATGGAGCTTCCAGAGCAGCTTGATGCACATTATATTCGCGATCAAAAAGCAGCAGTACTCAAAAAAATAAAATGTGTAGGTGGCGTATTAGGGCAATATGACGGGTACCTTCAAGAAAAAAATGTTGCTTCAAATTCGCAAACGCCAACCTTTGCCTTACTTGCTATGCATGTTGATACGCCTCGTTGGAAAGGTGTTCCTTTTTATATAAAAACAGGAAAAACATTATTTCACAAAAATAGTTCTATTCATATTAAGTTTAAAGAAGTTTCGTGTAAGTTGCGTGATCGTTGTATGTATACTTCAGATTATTTGAGTATACAAATAGATCCTGATTCAAGTTTTTCTTTGCAATTGAATATTAAAAAACCTGGCCAAACCTATGAAGTAACGCCGGTTAATTTACATTTTAGTCATAATTATGTTTTTGGTACCACAACGCCAGAAGCATATGAAGTTCTTTTAGAACAAATTATGATGGGAGAACAATCGGTCTCAGTGCGTTTTGATGAAATAGAATCTTCTTGGCATATCATTGAGCAAATTGAGCAGCTTAAATTGCCAGTGCTCCCTTATAAGCAAAGTTCTCAAGGACCACATGAAGCAGAACTTTTTGCAGAAAAACATAAATTATGGTGGCGAGCATGAAAGTAGGATTTATAGGTTTAGGAAAAATGGGTTCTGCACTTGTAACGCGTGCATTGCAAGATGGTCACGAGGTTGTTGGCTTTGATACTCATAAAGAGAATTCACAAGATTTAAAGCAACATAAAAATTTTACGTTTGCACACGATTTAAAAAGTTTAGTAGATGACACACGGATACTCTGGCTCATGGTCCCGGCTGGCAAGATAGTGGATAACGTTCTTGATGAACTTAAGCCACATCTTGCTGGTCGCCCTATTATTGTAGATGGAGGCAATAGTAAATTTACTGACTCAATACGTCGCGCCAAAGAATTAGAAACGTGCGGCGTGCATTTTTTAGATTGCGGCACATCGGGCGGTATACGTGGTAAAGAAATTGGTTTTTCATTAATGGTTGGTGGCAATCAAGATGCGTACGATGAAATAAAACCATTATTGCAATCATTAGCAGCACCCAATGGTTTTGGGTACATGGGCCCTTCGGGTGCAGGGCATTATGTAAAAATGGTGCATAATGGCATTGAATATGCATTAATGCAAAGTTACGCAGAAGGATTTCATCTTTTAAAGGATGGACATTTTAAAGAATTAGACTTGGCAAAAATTTCTTCAGTTTGGTATAATGGCTCCGTCATTCGCTCATGGCTTTTAGAATTATGCCATGAAATTTTTCTGCACCCTGAAACATTACAAAAAATTTCAGGAAGCGTTGCAGAAAGCGGGATGGCTCAATGGACTATTGAAGATGCACATAAGCATGACATTCCCGTTCAGCTCATTGAAGATGCGTTAGAGATTCGTTTTTGGTCACAGGAGACAGGAGGCAATTATGCTACAAAAGTTGTTGCAATGCTGCGCAATAAATTCGGCGGCCATGAAGTTCAAAAAAAATAGTTTACTGTTTATAGTTTTATGCAGTAGCCAGTTGGCATTAAGTTATCCACCACCATTTGAGTTGAGCAATAGAAAACCTCAACAACAAGAGATGTCAGAAAATGCTAGCACGAATCAGTTGCATAAGAAAAAAAATTTTGATTGTAATGATTGTTTATCATGCAAGAAAAAAATGTGTGAGCGATTCTGGAAGCTAGACGAGGTAGTGTTTGCTGGACTCGCAATGGTTTTTCTAGGTGGTTGTAACTATTTATATGAATCATGCAATGATAATACTCATTTAGAATAAGGTAAGTCATGCTACAAAAATTGTTGCAATGCTGCGCAATAAATTCGGCGGCCATGAAGTTCAAAAAAAGTAGTTTACTGCTTATAGTTTTATGCAGTAGCCAGTTGGCAGTAAGTATGGATAAGCGCCAGCTAAAGCAGGGCCCAAAGGGTAATACTTTGAGTTCTTGCAAAGTTCTTGCAAAAAATGCAAAGAAAAATAAAAAACTTCAAGATTCAAAGAATTCTAAGATACAAAGAAATCGCCAGATGCCACAAGGAAACCGTCAGATTTTGCCAAGAAACCTAGAACAAGGGGTTGAAGTTGTAGGAGAAATGGCGTTAATGCGAGATAATAATCATAATTATGCGCAATTTTTTAGATTTCCTGTGCTTTTTTCATTGATTATTTTTGTCATTTTCATGAATTTTAATAATGACACTAATAATACAAGACAAGAAATCCAGACTACAAAAGATTTCACTGGTCATCATTTAGGATCACTTAAATCTACTTTTATGAATAATGAACCTAATCAATAAAAACAGGAGACAATTATGTTGCAAAAATTGTTGCAATGCGACGCAATAAATTTAGCAGACATGAAGTTCAAAAAAAGCTGCCTATTGCTTATGCTTTTATGCTGCAGCCAGTTGGCATTAAGTATGGAAGAAGGTGGTTTCCGTAAAAGAAAGCCTCAAGAACAACAGATGACACAGAGCGAAGATTCTGAGTTTCAAAAAGAAGTTGCTCGCCAGCGAGAAATAAACGAAGCAATACAAAAGCGGCAAGAAGCGGAATTTAGAGCAAGGGATAATGATTGTACTAATGGTTGTTTTTGTTTGATTGCTTTAGGGCTTATCTGTTTTGAGTTTTTGCTGCAACCTCTTCTTATTGCTTCATACTATAGTGACAGAGGAGATAACTGGCGTCCACCATATTAATCTTAAGATCTGAACCTTAAAATTAAATTTTAAAAAGGCTCAATGATCAATGGTCATTGGGCCTTTTTTGCGTTATACTGCTAGGAAATTATTAACAAAAAACTTTAGTTATTTATATGGTATATTTTTTTCTTTTATTTTTTTTATTGCATACGAGCACTGATCTATGCCAAGAGTATGAAACTTATTTTCAAGAATTTCCTCAAGCAATAAATTTTCACATTCTTAATTATGTGATATCAAATACAACAAAAGCCAAGCATAAAATTGCAAAAATAAGCAACGTTAAGCCATTTGATGAACTCTGTGCATGGGAGTGGTCTGATACAGAGCATCCACGGCCTTTGCGTATAGAAAGTGCAATTCTTGCTAGTACAGAAATTAATACTAAAAATATTGCAGGAATATTGAAGCGTGCTGATCAATTGAAAGATGAAAAGAAAAAGCAAGAATGCTATAACGCCTTGAACGTTGCAGATCCTTGGTATATGCACTTCTATAATGCTCTTACGTGTGGCAGCTGTACTCTTTGCAGCTGTAAAACAGCTGACAAGCTTCATGCTGAACATGTTAAAAGTTATGAAAATTTAGTAAGGAAAAAATATGGTATTGAAGCGCTTGATGAAGAAAAAATTAAAACTATGTATAATTTTAATAGTTATGTAGAGAAAAAAAAGAATGCTCAGTGCTTTGTACCACTATGTTTAGGAGGGACTTTTTTGAGTTTTGTTTGTTTTCCTTGCTTAATAGTTTCACTCAGTGCTCAACTCTATGAAAACTATTGTTGTAGTTGTTGTGTGCGCTGCTGTCGTGAGTGTGATGAGGTTTCTTTTGCACACTGAATTGCTAGAAAATTATTAATAAATCCAGGTTTTACATGAGAAGATTTTTTTTTCTAGTTGGTTTGTATAGTTCTTATTTTTTTTGCCAAGAAAAAGATCTCCATAATCTTGCAGTCCAACCTTATGATATAAAAAATACTGTTATCGATTTTGTTATGCAGCTGCCACCCAATAGTTCATGGCAAGAAAAAAAAGCAGTGCTCAAAGATACGCTCAGTTTAATGCAGGTCAATAAAGAATTTAAGCAGTTAATAAATACTAAAAAAGAAAAGCTAGAGCTTCTTAAAAAAGTTGTACTATTATTATCCCCTGATGCAAGACCGACTCCTAAAGATATAAAATTTTGCATGGATTATGCTGTACAACAGAATGATAAAATAGCTCTCGATCGTGCGTATCAAGCAATTTCAATAGGCCAAAAAGATGCTTTTGATAGTGGCTCTTTGTTTGAATTATGCTGCTATTTTCCATCGACACAAGAAAAAAATCTTATCTTTACTAATCAGTTTAATGATGCAGTACAAAAAAAGTACGGATTACAAAAAATAGACTATGAGCAGTTGCAAAAATATGAAAGCTATGAAACTTTTATATTTTGGAGATGGATTTTCAATTGTATAGTATGCCCATGCTATGTAGGATGTAAGAATAAGCCTTGGCAAAAGGGCATGAAAGGAGCAAGAATTGAATAAGTATACTACGTTCTGGGGCATATTCTTTTTTTGTACGACCGTTTTCTGTATGGATGATTCTCAGTTTATGTTCCCTATAAATCTTCCCATGTCTGAGCATCAAATAGAACTTGATCCAACATGCTTTCAAAATATAGGGGATATGTGTACTTGTGTATTACCAGGACCTCATGAGAAAACACCCTTTCGAGCATATTGGGATGAAGAATGTTATAAAGGATTTACCCAGCGTGTCCAAGAAAAATATGGCATTGATAAACCTATTCCAGAAAAAAGCTCCCATGATTATTTACACTATCGAGCATCAAGAGAAGAGTATTTGGGCTGTTGTTTGGCTGGGCTGATAAACTCTTTGAGATGTTGCTGCTGCCCTTGCTTGACAGCATATTCATGCTGCTGTGATGTTTGTCCGTGTTTAGATGTTTGCCCATGGGAAAGCTATGCATGCGAATGGTTTTTAAAACCTGTATGTTGTGATGAAGATGCGTGTATAGGGTATTCTTGTTCAGCGTGTTGTTTTTGTTGCTGCACCGTGTGTGATAGTCAATGATTTACTAAAATCATACTCTTGAAATAGTTAGTTGAAATTTGATAATTGTATATAAAAAAGGGAATTATATGAATTATAAAGTAGTTGTACTGAATATTATTTTTTGTGCGTCCTGCTTATATGCGCAAGAAGATCAATCTATTCCATTACCAAAAAAAACAGACGTAAATATTAAAAAAAATGGCTCTAAAGATCTTGAAAAATTGGGTGAGGCAGCAGCTTATGGCCTTCAAGAAGTATTAGCTATAGTTCAAAAGTACTACCTTATGCTTACAACAGAATAAAGAATTCATTCCAAGGAGTTTGCATGAAGATAATTGATATCAGTTGGCCTATCTCTGAAGCTATGACTGAATATAAGGATGGCAAGTCGGTAAAACTTACGCCAACCAAAACTATGGAGCATAATGGCGTACGGGAATGGCTTTTGCAGATGAATAACCATACAGGAACGCATATAGATGGCCCTGCGCATTTTCTTGCAACCGGGCAAACGATTGATAAGTTTGAATTGCAAAGTGTAATTGGTCCATGCCGCGTACTAGATCTAACCTCGGTGACCGAAAAAATAATGCCAGAAGATTTAGAGCCGTTTGGTATAGAAAAAAATGAAATTATTCTTTTAAAAACAACTAACAGTTTTCGCCAGCCTACCGATAATTTTACCTATAATTTTGCCTATATAAGTGACGCCGCTGCTCATTATCTTGCGCACGCACGCATAAAAGCGTTAGGCTTTGATTATCTTGGTATTGAGCGTAACCAGCCAAACCATGATACGCACAAAGCATTTATGCAGTTTAATATTCCTATAGTGGAAGGATTGCGTTTAGGTGCAGTAAGTGCTGGTTCATATTTTTTTGTTTGTTTGCCACTGTATGCAGTTGGTCTTGATTCTGCACCGGCCCGTGCAGTGTTGCTTGAAGGGGTGAAAGTAACATGAAGAAGTTATGTATTATTTTTATGCTAGCAGGAACTTTGGGTGCAATGGAGCCGAAGAAATCTGACAAAGGTAAAAAAGAAACAACGCCATTGCTTAAAAAAGAGTCTAATTCATCTCAATCGAGTGACTATCATAATTCAGGATTTGAGGTTTCTTCTTCTAGTGATGCTAGTTTGCTTAAGCCAACAACGCAAATGATGGAAGTTGAAGAGTGTGAAAAGAAGTATGAGCAAAGAAAAGAAATAATGCAGAAAGCTATAGCTGGCATAAAAGCATGTAGAAATAACATTGACAATGTGAAGCTTACTACTGATTATAGCTTTATTATTTGGGTTGCAAAAGATAAAGCTGAGGAATTTAAAAAATATTACTATCAGCTTGTTGCGGTGCAAAACTTACAACATAAAGATGAAAAGTGGGAAACATATCCTGTTTCTGGTAATTGTTGTTATAGCGGCACTCTTATAGAAAGAAAGACAGCTTCTATACGTCCAGTATTAGATGAAAACTGTTTGAGAAACGAACTTGGTGATTTAGGTTGTTTACTCTATCGTGTTTTAACGGTATCTGAGTATGATGAATCATTGATGTTTTATTCTGATTTTCCTCGTAACGTTTCACGAAATACCTTAACGGAGTATGTTAAAGAATCAAAACGTCATTAATAAAAAAGAGGGGGACGGGGATGATAAAAAATATAATACTTATTATAGGGATAATTATTAGCTCATCAGTAGAGGGCATGGAACCTGAAGAGCTATTTCAAAAGCGCGTTGATGAAGAACAAAAAAAGAAAACAAAAAATTCGCCAAGACCAGAACTTAATAAAAGGCTTGCTGTTTCTGAAGAAACGATACAAGCACATGATAAAAAAAGAGGGTTAACAGAAGCGTCTTTACTTTTTGTGCATCAGAAGAGAAATAGCCAGAACATTCTACCCGAAGGTCTTTCAAAAAGAAACTCTTATTATCAAGAGTATAGTCAGCTGGTGGAACTTATTAACGAAATTCCAGATGATACTAAACGAGAAAATTTTGTTAAAACTATAATAAATAATAAGCAAGAAGAAGAGTTTGTTGCAAAAATGATCAATATTATTAACGAAAATGTGGTTGACTGTGAGATTAAATATGTAAGTCATACTGTTGATTATGAATCTGGCTGCACCATTACCGTACGAGCTATCCATAGCAAACAGCTTAAAAAAATCTTTTTAACCTTAAATGAACTTTATAAGCAGGAACAAGAAAAAGTATCTCTAGAAAATAAGCCAAAAAAAGGATCGTTCCTTAATATTTTTAGTTGGTCATTTTCAGAAAAAAAATCAGAAAAAGTGCCTGAGTCTGTTTTCAAAGAAAAAGAATTTAAAAAATTTGATACATGCCAAGACAATATTCTTTTTGAGCTTGCAACAAAGGGCTGCTATTTTGATGGCAGAACGCATTATACTCTTGATGAAATATTTAAGTTTAGCAAAGAAATTTCACCATACTCAGAAAGCTCACAGAATTTGTTTGGTGAATAATTTTGAAACTGAACGAAAATTCTATTTAAGAGTATGTATTTATTTCGTTCGTTCGTGGTGAGGGTTTTTCGTAGAAAAACGTCTCGAACCATACGAACTCAAAATTAAAATATAATTTTTTATTTTTTGGTAAGTTGTCGTTATGGTTCGAGACGCAAACTAAAATAAGTTTGCTCCTCACCACGAACGGGATTGAAATTAAGAATCACCCAAAGCTTTTTTAGTCAAAACGCGCATAATTCCTTGAGCAAACAGTTCTGCAGCTTTGGGACCTACGGCCGTTACTACAAGGCCATCAGTGCAAATATCATGGCCCTTTGCATACTCTACGCCATTTCCTTTAAAAATAGTTTCTAATGCCAAATCATCATCCCAGCCCGTTGCCTTTTTGCCAGCAAGAGCATTTGCTTTTGCAAGAATGCGTGGTGCAATGCAAATAGCGCCATAAGGAATAGCATGTTTTTTTGCTTCAGATGCAATTTTGTAACTTATTGAATTATCAAGACAATCCATAGCACCAGGGCCGCCAATAAAAAATACGCCATCATAATCTGTTGGCTTAAGTTTATCAAGCGTACTATCAACGAGAGTGGTGGATTGATCAGATGCTACAGCACCACCGGGTTTATCACTTGCCGTAATAACCTTAATACCGTAACTTTCTAAAATTTTTTTGGGAACACCATATTCAATGGGTTGGTAGCCGTTTGATGCAATAATAAATACAACTTTTTTACCTTTGAGGTATTCTTTATGTTCCATAGATTTTCCTTTTTTTTATAGTTTCATTTTAGCAGAATAAAAATTAATGTCCTGCTTGTCTACCTGGGACAACCGGTCTCATTAGAAGTATTTTTTAATTGACATTATTACCTGGTATAGTACCATATTGTAATATATGTTTTATAGTTTAAGGTGATTCTACATGAAAATAAAGCTATCTGTTGCGCTATTCTTTGCGTCTATTTGTAATCCTGTTTTTTCTTGGTGGCCTTTTGGCTCCTCAGGTAGTAGTTATGAGATTATTATCAATGGCAAAAGATATAGTAGTGAAAATAGTTGTTTTTCTAGCCAATTGACTGAAAAAGAGACTAGGACTGAGTCCGCATCAAATATTAAGAATCTTGATGCTAAGACTTCATCGGGAAAGATTGATGTTGTTGGCCAACCGTATATATCTGATGCAATAATTGATATGGTTTTTAAAGCATCTCAAAAAGAAGAGATTGAACGCATGAAGAAAGCAGTTATTATTCAAAATAAAAACAATACGCTTTTTGTTAAAGATAATATACCGCCCGATTGTTTTAGTTGTTCTATTGATTTTAATGTAAAAGTACCACAGCAAATTAATATTGATGCTTCTGCAGCTTCAGGTAATATTTCGGTTAAGGCTGTAACGGGTTTTCTTAAGTTTTTAACAGCAAGTGGAGATGTTACTACTAAGCATATAGGTGGTGGTATACAAGGAAAAACAAAGAGTGGCAATATTTATGCCGAAAATATAAAAGGTGATGCAAATCTTAAAAGTTCTAGTGGTAAAATCTTTGCTGGTTTTGTTCAGGGAAATCTTTTTGCTACGAATTCTTCAGGATCTATAAAAGCCCAAGATATTAAAAAGAACATTAGAACAGAAACAACTTCAGGTGATATTAAGGCTACAAACATAGGTGGCAATGCTGAATGCGCTAGCTCTAGTGGGAGTATTTTTATGGATGCTGTTAGAGGATCGCTTTGGGCGCGAGCTATTTCTGGAAGTATTAATGCTTCTAAGGTAAGAGATAGCTATGATTTCAAAACAACTTCAGGAAATATTTTTATTCAAAAGCATCCAGAGTTTAAAGGAGCTTTTCAACTAGCAAAAACAGTTTCAGGAAGAGTAAAATATAAATAAAAATATTTAATTAATCATTTTTTCATTTTAGCAGAATAAAAATTAATGTCCTGCTTGTCTACCTGGGTTTGTATATGTAAAGCTGGAAAGGTAATATCTTGGTATGCCAATCTTTTTTCTAAAGGCGTAATAGTGATAGCAGAGCCAATCTGTTTTTTATAGATTCCTAGTCTGTGTAATGTTATATTTTTTTGTTCCACAATTTTTTTTACCTGGCCATATGCGCGGTACAGCTTTTTGCTGCCATTGCCTTGCCAAGAAATCAGATAAAGATTTTTTACCTGCAGATGCATACACAAAGCGCATACCGCCTCAAAAGTAAGAATACTAGGCTGTGCAATAATAACATGCTCCAAGCAGATAGAGCCGAATTTTTTATGGAGTGTTGGTGCCAGTGTATATTCAATCCATGAAGGTGTTGATGCATAATGGCCAAGATAGCCAGGATCAATAAATACTAATCCATCTTCCTTTTTCATAACAGTAACCGTGCCGCGATTGCACGGTAGTTCAAGATAAGCTGAGCTTTCTTGCAGCCATGCTAAATATCCTATAAACAAATACAGCAATAATAAAAAGCTCCAGATTGCACGAACCATGCTTTTAGTATAATGCAGAATAAAAAATGCGCTTGCGACAAGCAATAGAAGTACTAACAAAGAAGGTTGCTTTAAACTAATGAGCCATCCTTGTGTATGAAATGCTAAAAGAGAGCGCCAGCTATGCACAAGGTATTCAAGAAGATATACAAGCCAACTATTTGGCAGATGCAAAAGTTCTGCAAAAAAAAGCAATGAAGAGAGTAACAAAAATGCCATCAATAGCGGTGTGAAAATAAGATTAGCAAGAGGGCTCATCACCGATAACGGCAAGCCCCAACATATAAGAATAGGCAAAGACCCCAGAGTAATAAAAAGCTGTACGTATAAAAAACGGATAAGGTAATGGTATAAAGCAGCGCTTTTTATGTTCATAATGCCCCAGTATAGCGGTTTTTGGTATATTCGTCATAATTTAAAAAATAAAAAAAGAGCCTTTCAGGTTAAAAAGGCCCAAAAAACCCTTTAATTTAAGCAAAATATTGCTTTTTTAGCTTCTTTTCTGGCACTCTGGTACATGAGGATGGTACTCATGAAGTGCCCCAAGTAATGAGGTAAAAAACATCTTGGGATTGTGGGTATCATTCTCGTAAGTAAATTGTTTAAAAATAAAGGATGAACAATGAAGAAATTATTAGTAATGATTATGATGATAAGTTCTGTAGCTGGTCTTAAAGCAGTATGTTTTGATGAATCAACGTGTCCTGAAGTGACAATTCAGCAACAAGAAGAAAATAAAGAAACTGCTGATACTAAAAAGCTTGACACACAAGAAGCTAAAAAGCTATCAAAGGAAAAAGAAGATGCTTTGATTGCTGAAGCGTTGATCATTGAGCAAACAAAAGAGCAGTAAAACAATTTTTAAGGAGTTTGTGATGAAGAAATTAATGATGGTTATTTTTTTAAGTGCGCCATTCACTGTAGGCGCAAATGATCTTGGATCTCTGTTAGGAAAATTGACGGGAAAAATCGACCCTCAAATTACGGTAGCAGAAGGTGTTGTTTCGCTATTAGGTTCTAAGTTTCCTCAATTAAAGCCATCATTAGAAGGTTTTATGAATAATATCAAGGAAGCTGAAAAGCTAATACAAAAACAACTTAACCAAGCAGAATTGGAAAAGTTATTTAATACGGTTAGTAACGTTCGTACTCAGTTAAAAACGTTAGCAAGTACTGTTTTGCCTCAAATAAAATTAGGTGTAAGCAGAAAGCTGACTGCAGCTCAATCAGAAGCTAAAGGACTTTTCAATCAGTTAGAGGGTATTGTTACTGATTTCTTAGTTGGAAAAGCTGAAGGTCTTTATAAAGAAGCTCTCAAAAAAGCAGGGGAACAGCAAGACCAGTTTATTGCTAAGGCTCAGTTGATTCTTGGTGCTTTGTATACGCAGCAAGATTTAGATGCAGACCTTTTACGAGGTAAAGCATTAGATTTGAGTAATAAGCTTAATAACTTTATTAAGAGTAAGCCTCAGCTGAAAGCTAAGCTCGATAAATTAATAAAAAGCTCATAAGGAAACTCCTTTTAAGGGAGACAAGAAAAGGGGAGTTGCAATACTTCCCTTTCTTGGTTTGTAAAGGTGATGTTATGATAAAAAAAATTCTACCGATAATTCTTGGAGCATATTTTTCTTTAGGTGCGAGCGATTATATCATACGTCAACCCAAAACATCTGAAAGTGTAGTAAAGGGTGTGCATGTTCAAAACATTCTTTCTGCACAAGAACTTAATAAAGCTCTTGATACAGAACATAGAGAACAGTTGAGTGCTCTTATACGAAAAATTAAAGGAAAATCTACTGCAGAGGAACGGCTTGCTGAACTGAGTAATATCGGGCGACTTTCTTTTAAATATCCAGAATATGCACACGTCGTTGATTTTTTTAAAGATATGGAACGGCACATGTTTTATATTTCAAAAACAACGGTAAATATCTTTGATCAACTACTTCCAAGTGTGAATATTTTGCATAATGCATTTATATTACTCTCACAATTGACAACAGGTGAGGACCAAAAAATTTTCAAAACTCTCCATAACTTTTTTGAAGTAATTTTATTTGATTTAGCATGGCAGCGTTATCGTGAAGGCTTGTATTTTCGCAATAAAGGCGACAAGCAAGAATTTATTAACTATATAACGATTGCGCAAGCACTTATTTTTCGTCTCAAAGAAACTAATCCACGCGCAGCAAAATTCTTTGCAAAACTTGATACCTATCAACCAGTTCCTTTCATAAAAGAAATTCAACATCTTGGCGGTATGGCAAAAGGTGGTGGGTTTTAAATCCCAATTTTTTATTGTTCTTTTTTTCTAAAAATTTTATGGTTATAAAGGTGAATTTTTCAAGAAAGAAAGATAAGCAAAATGCATAAAAAAAGGCATCTAGTTATTTTGTGCTGTATGTTCATGCAGATAGTATGCATGCAAGATGGTGGACAAAAAGTACCAAAGAATAGTGCACCAGCACAAAATCCTCCTGTCTCTAAACTTTCCCTCTATTATGCAAATAAAGTAGGTAATGATGGGACGGTGCTACACTTTGTTGGTTCTAAAAAAGCGTGTTTTCAATTCTTAAAACAAAAAAAATCCTGAAAAGAAGATAAAGTATGAATAATGCATTAGTAGACTTTTTAAATCATAAAGCTTATGCAATGCGTGTTTCTTCTTTACAGATGACAACGCATGCAGGATCTGGGCACCCAACATCAGCGCTATCAGCAGCTGATATTATGGCGGTGCTCTTTTTTTATACCATGCAGTATGATCCAAAAAATCATGATAATCCAAATAATGATCGTTTTATCCTTTCAAAAGGTCATGCATCGCCAATTTTATATGCAGCGTATAAAGAGTTAGGAATTCTTTCAGAGCAAGATCTTATGACCTATCGCACATTTGGTTCTGTGCTAGAAGGCCATCCAACGCCACGTTTTTCTTACAGTCAGGCGGCAACTGGTTCTTTAGGGCAAGGACTTTCTATTGCTGCAGGAATAGCATTATCAGCTTTTATGGATAAACGTCATTTTTATACGTATGCATTATTAGGCGATAGTGAAGTAGCCGAAGGCTCCGTGTGGGAAGCAGTGGAAGTTGCAGCATATTACAAACTTCATAACCTTGTTGCTATTCTTGATGAAAATCGTTTAGGACAAAGTACAGAAACTATAGATGGTTACGACAGTAATAAGTATGCACAAAAGTTTGAAGCATTTGGTTGGAACCCATTAATTGTTAATGGTCATAGTGTTATTGAATTAATGAATGCTTTTGACCAAGCGCAAAAAAGTAAAGACAAACCTTCCATTATTATCGCAAAAACTATTAAAGGATATGGCGTTCCAGAAGCTGAAAATAAAATGGGTTTTCATGGCAAAGCATTTTTGCACGAAGAGCTTCCTGGCATTTTAGCTGAAATGAAAAAAAAGTTTGCCTATGCTGCCAGCTATGCTGATTCTTATGCATGGCAGCCAAAATTGCCAAAAGAAGAAACAAAGAAACCATTTAAAAAGATTTCACTATCGCTACCAACGTATAAAAAGGGTGATGAAATTCCTACGCGCAAAGCATATGGGCAAGCACTTGCTGCACTTGGTTTTGCAAGTCAAGAAGTAGTAGCTCTTGATGCTGAAGTAAAAAATTCTACGTATGCAGAAATTTTTGAAAAAGATCACCCAAAAAGATTTGTGCAATGTTTTATTGCAGAACAAAATATGATTGGCATGGCAGTTGGCATGACAACACAAGATAAAATTCCTTTTGCATCAACCTTTGGTGCTTTTATGACGCGCGCATTTGACCAAATTCGCATGGCAGCAATTGGGCATGCACCATTGCGTTTATGCGGTTCACATGCAGGGGTCTCTATTGGCCAAGATGGGCCTTCACAAATGGCGCTTGAAGATATTGCGATGATGCGCACCATCCCCGATTCTGTTATTTTTTATCCAGCTGATGCGGTTAGCACCTATAAATTGGTTGCTGTAATGGCCAATAATAATGAAACTATTTCCTATCTGCGCACAACGCGTGGTGCAACGCCAGTTTTGTATGACAACAATGAAGAGTTTAAAATAGGCGGTTGTAAAGTGCTGCGTCAGAGTGATCATGATACTGCTTTAGTTATTGGCGCCGGCATTACACTCCACAATGCACTTGAGGCTTATGAATGGTTAAAAAAAGAAAAGATTACGATTGCGGTTATTGATCTTTATTCGGTAAAACCACTTGATCATGAAACAATTCTGAGCATGGCAAAAAAAGCTGGCAACTGCATCATTACCGTTGAAGATCATTATTTAGAAGGTGGTTTAGGCCAAGCCGTTACCTGTGCTTTACGCAATGAAAACATAGAAATAACCAATCTAGCTGTTCGCAAATTACCACGCTCAGGAGCGCCAGAAGAGCTTATGGCGTGGGAAGAAATTGACGCACAAGCAATTGTCCATGCTGTTAAAAAAATTTATTAATCAGAATATCCGGATTCATCATGGGAAGGATAATCTGAATCAGGAAAACTATGAGAAGGTTTTTTGCAGCATGTATCGCATAATTCACAGCAAATTATAAGGCACAAAAATAGATTTGATGCTCCTTGTTTTTTTTGGGTAATGAGATTCGAATTTTCATTTGGACCAAGACCGTATTTAGCAGCTACTCTTGAAGTAAATTCTTTTGTGTCAGATTCCATGGCAAAAGAGTTAGTTGATGCAATTGCCAAGAGAATAATTAAATAATTTTTCATAGTGCAAATTAATCCTTACGAAGATGACATATTTTTTATTTTGAAAAGATGATTATAACATATAGATTGGTATTGTATATAGTATTTTTTTTACGATAATAGTTCTTCAAGCTGCTTTTTATTATTTTGAGATATAAATGTTGCGCGGCTCAGTAAATCCTTAGCAGTTTCGCCGTAGTTATTTTTTAATGTTTTTTGTGCACCATGGTTTAATAATGCTTGTATTATATCAACCACATTTTTTTGTGTATGCACCGTTGCTTTTTGTACAACATACATTAACGGCGTGTAACCCTTATGATTTTGTATATTGCAATCTGCACCCCATGCAAGAAGCTGGTCGGTAGCTTCTTTATGCACACCCCATACGGCCCAATGTAAAGCTGTTTGTTTATTCTTATCTTGTTGATTAATAAGACATTTTTTTGTACCAAAAAGAAGTTTCATGATTTCAAGCTTACCAGCTCCAGAGGCCCATTGAAAAGGTGTTTTTTCTTCATTATCTTTCAATTCGGGATTTGCACCGTTATCAAGAAGAAGCTGTGCCATACCAGTATGTCCTTTGTAACTTGCCCATGCAAGAGGAGTTTGTCCTTTGTTATTACGTGCATTTATTTGTACTTTTGGTTGTTTCAACAAGAGGGTAACAATATTAAAATGATTATTGCCTGCGCTCCAATGCAAAGCGGTTTCGCCATTTTTATCAGTGCTATTTAAACAAGAAGGATTGGCTTCAAGTTTTTGGTTGACGGTGTCAAAATCTCCATGGCCAGCGGCCCATTGAATAGAAATGTCATTAGATTTTTTATTAGGTGTTTGAAATGTTACTTTTGGTTTTTGGGGTTTTTTCTTTTTTGTTTCATCCATAGGCTGCGCTGTTTGAGCTGCAGTAAGGATGAAAAGAAAACCATAGCATAGTAAATTTTTCATAAATGCTTCCTTTTACGTATAGTGTTTGTATAAGAGCTTATCCATAAATTCAAAAAAATGATATTTTGTGTTCGTACCCTTCGACCCATTCGACAAGCTCAGGGCAGGCTCCCCTCGAATTGCCTTTAGTCCCGAGCAGCTGCAAAGCTGACGAGGGGTCAGGGCGAACGGAATAAAAAAAGCATTTATATTAAAACCGTTCGTGCTGAGTTTATCGAAGCATTCGAACGTCAATTAATAATTTATGGATAAGCTATAAGTATAGCATAACATTTTATGTATGCATGATTCAAAAAAGAAAAAATAATGGATAGGCAGTTATTCTGCCTATCCATTATTTGAATTATTTGTTTAGAGATAAAAGATTTAAAAGTTCTGTTTATTCAAATACACCTTTTACGCAGCAGGTACATGGAAAAAATAACCAACCATAAAACGTTTTGCCTTCTTCAAAATTTCTTTTTCCAGTAGAATCATATTTGTCATGACAACAGTCATGTGCTATTAGAGAGCCCACACAGCAAAGAGGGCAAAAGATCAGTTGTGTGGCGGTACGTGCACTACACATAAGAAGCCATATTCCGGTGCCTAAATAGTATTTTCTTGATTTTTTATATTCTTCATAATTTCCATGTTCCAATGTACTAGAAGAAGCGATGCCATATTTTTGTTTAATGCGTTTGGTGTAGTTTTCTTGGCAGATTTCATTCCATTTTTCTTCTTCTTCCGGCCATCGCATACACCATGGCACGGTGCAAATACAGCAATCTTGGCAAGTATCCAAACAGTCGGATTGATAATCCATTTTTTTGTAAGCTTTTTGCATTGTTATTTGATCATTATTTTTTTGAGCAATTTCAATAATTTTTTTTGCATTTTTTGGTGTTAATCTTAAATGTTGAGCAAGAAGCTTTTCAAGTTTGGGACTTCTTGAGTTTGAGAGTGGCTCAAGGTTGCTACACAATGTATGAAAATGCTTATTAGTTTTTGCCATTGCTTTAATTGTTTTTAAACTATCTTCACTGTCAGTGGCAATATATTCTAAGATGTGCAGTTGCACAGGAAGCGGCACCTCATTCAGATAATCATACGCAACTATTTCTTGTTTTGAATCTTTTAACAAAGGCGTAGTTTCTGATGTCATTGCATTAAAAGAATATGCTGCGGTAATTATTGTTAGGTACGTTATACATTTATTCATATTTATCCCTGATAGTGTGATTTTGAATTATTTGTTTAGAGATAAAAGATCTAAAAGTTCGGTTCTATTGTTTTCTGATATAAATTTTGTAAAATTTACTACATGATCAGCAGCAGATTCATTAAATTTATTTTTTAATGATGGATTTGCACCATGTTTTAACAATAACTGTATAATAGCAACTACATCTTTTTGAGTGAGTACACTTGCTTTTTGTGTGACACGCATTAAAGGCGTGGTCTCATTATTATCAGTTGTATTACAATCAGCATTCCAAGCAAGAAGCTGTTCTACGGCTTTTGTATGAAGACCCCAGACTGCCCAATGCAGAGCGGTTTGACCAAAAGTATCTTTTTGATTAATAAGACATTTTTTTGTGCCAAAAAGAAGTTTCATGATTTCAAGCTTGCCAGCTCCAGAGGCCCACTGAAAAGGAGTTTTTCCTTCAACGCCTCCTAGTTCAGGATTTGCGCCAGCATCAAGAAGAAGCTGTACAATATCAGTATGTCCTTTGTAACTTGCCCATGCAAGAGGAGTTTGTCCTTTGTTATTACGTGCATTTATTTGTACTTTTGGTTGTTGTAGCAAGAGCTCAACAACTTTTTTTTGGTTATTGCTAGCAGCCCAATGTAAAGCAGTTTCGCCACGTTTATCTGTGTTGTTTATTATAGATGGACTATCGATAAGCCATTCTTGGACCGTATCATAGTGACCATGACCAGCTGCCCATTGAATAGTTATATCATCAAACTTTTCTACCATGGGTTTTTGTTCATAAAAATTCTGGCTCGTTTTAGCTTGAGGCATATATTTTTGTTGCGCTCGAGAAAGTTTTCTTTCCATAGCTTGCATTGATCCAGCAACAACAAGAAGGAAAAGAAGGGGATATTTTGTATAAGTATTCATATAAACACTCCATTTAGTTATGCTTTTGTTTAATATCTATTAGTAATTATATCATAAAAAAAATAAAAGTAAAGGGGGTTTTATACCTGTAAAGAGAGCACAAAGCCCCAAGGCTTTTCAGTAGCTTTTGAAATACCTATTCTGGGGGTGCTCAGGATAGTCTTTTACAGACTTCTGGTTGCTACAAAGATAGGCAATTTTCCCTCTGCGCGCAAAGTTCCTTTAATAACATGAGCAACGGTATTAAATGCATCAACATCATTTTCATAGCCCATAATAAGAGCATCAGGTTGTAATTCTAAGAATAAGGGAATGCTATACGGTGTGCCAAAAAGAGCAATGATAACTGTTTTGCCCGATAAGTTTTTTAAGAATGTTAAAAATTCAAGGGAAAAACCATAGAGCTGTTTATTCTTTTCTGGGGCACAGGTAACAATAATTGTTTGATAGTTTTTAGTAAGCGCGGCACATTTAGGTATAGTTTCAGATGCTACGGTAAAAGAGGGTATTTCTAATATTCTGTCAAACATACTGTTGTGTGGCGTGCAATGAAAAATGCACGTATTTTCAGTATACGCGAGCGGCAGCATATTATTATTGCATATGAGTGTAATAGCTTTTTCAAAGGCCATTTTTTTCAGCTGACAGGCAGAAGCGTCATGTATGCGCGCTAAAGCTTGTTTTTCATCAATAAATTTTTCTTTATTCAGGTGAAGTTTTTCTTTTATCCGTAACAATTTAAGAACTTTTTTATTAACCTTTTTTTCTGAAAGTATACCCTCTGTAACAGCTTGTTCAAGATAGGCTATAGTTTCTGGGACTAAAATAGGACAGAGCAAAATATCGTTACCCGCTTGTAGTGCTTTCAATGCAACCTCTTGCGCTGAATAATGATTGGTAAGTGCTTTCATGCCCAAGCCATCAGTGAATACAAGGCCTTTAAAGCCAAGTTCTTTTTGCAGAATATTTGTTACGACATTTCCAGAAAGGCTTGCTGGTAACGAATCATCAAAAGCAGGAATAAGAAGATGAGCATTCATAACAGCAGCAACACCAGCATCAATAAGTTGTTTGAAGGGGTAAAGTTCTTGCGCGTGCAGTTCATCTTTATTTTTTAAAATAGTTGGCAAGTGATAATGTGAATCAAGATTAGTGTCACCATGCCCTGGAAAATGTTTTGCGCAAGCAAGAATGCCGGCATCTTGCAAACCATGCATAAATGTTGCCCCGCACGTAGCAACGTGTTCTTTCGTGTCGCCAAATGCACGATCATGAATTACAGGATTGTCAGGATTGGTATTACTATCAACAACCGGAGCAAAATTAATATGAACACCAATAGCTTTGCATTGCTCCCCAATTTCTTTGCCAACGGCATAAAGCAATGCGTGGTCTTGCATAGCGCCAAGCGTAAGATTTTTAGGAAAGCGGACTGCATTTTCATGGCGCATAGCAAGGCCCCATTCGCAATCTTGTCCAACGAGTAGCGGAATTGCGCTCAATGCTTGGAATCTATTAGTAAGCTCTATTTGCCTACTGGTAGAACCTTTATATAAAAAAATAATGCCGCCAATGGAATACTGTTCTATGAGCAGCTCAAGATGATCATGATTGAGATTATATGCAGATCGTTGTTGCCAATCAATTTGATCATGCGAAGGTGGTAAAACTGCTGCTGTTGTTGCCACCATGCATAATTGACCAATTTTTTGACGAAGTGAAAGGTGTGCAAGCGTTTCTTCTGCCCAACCGGCATGCGCGCTTGTTGAGAGTAGTATGATACTAAAAATATTTATTTTCATAGTGCTTTCTGGTGCCGCGCTCAATCATTATTATCATTATATTTCAATTGAAAAAATACTCTTTTAATAGTATTATAATACTATATTTTTAACCACATGAGGTGAACCTATGATTACCACAACATTATATTGGTTGCTAGCAGCACTTTTATTATTATTTTTTGAGCTGGCAAGTCCCAGTCATTTTTTATTTTTTTCATTTTCATGTGGTGCTTTAGGCGGTGCTATTGCTAGTTGGTTGAATCTAACAATTTTTTGGCAGGCACTTATAGCATGTGCATTTACCATCAGTTCATTTATCTATTTGCGTTGGTGGTTGCAGGTGCATACTAAAAAGAAAGCGGAATATGAATCAAATATGTTTGCCTTGGTAGGTAAAACGGGAATTATTACCAAAGCAGCGCAAGCTCAAGAATTTGGGCAGGTTAAAATTGGCGGCCAAATATGGTCATGCCGCGGTGTACATGATCAAGCCATGCAAGAAGGAAGTAGAGTGCGTATCGTCCGTGTGCAAGGTGCACATGTTGTTGTAGAACCTCTTGTTTGAAAGGCTTAGATTATGATCGAAATTGGTATTTTTCTTATAGTTCTTTTAGTTATTGGTGCATTTATTTTAGCGCAATCTGTCTATTTAATTCGCCAATCAGAGGCACTTATTATTGAACGTTTTGGGCGCTTTGACCGTGTATTAACGCCAGGGTTGCATATGATTATGCCATTCATGGACCGTCCTCATATGGTTGTTTGGACATTTTTGGTGCCTGATGGCCGTGGAAAATATATGCGCATTTTGCAAAACGTTACTAAAATTGATCTGCGCGAAGCGGTATATGATTTTCCAAAACAAAATGTAATTACCAAAGATAACGTAACCATGGAAATTAATGCCTTGTTATATTATCAAATTACTGATCCAAAAGCTGCTATTTATGAAGTGGCGAATTTGCCAGAAGCAATTGAAAAATTAACGCAAACAACGTTGCGTAACGTTATAGGTTCCTTGGACCTTGATGAAACATTGACTTCACGCGATCAGATCAATGAAAAGCTTCGTATTATTTTAGATGAAGCAACAGACAAATGGGGCGTTAAGGTAAACCGTGTTGAACTGCAGGAAGTAAATCCACCGCATGATATTCGTCAAGCAATGGAAAAACAAATGCGCGCTGAGCGTGATCGCCGTGCAAAGATTTTGGAATCTGAAGGTACTAAGCGTGCAGCAATTTTAGAAGCAGAAGGTATGCAAGAATCAAGTATTCTTAGAGCAAAAGGTATAGCAGAATCACAAGTTATTACCGCAACTGCAGAAGCTGAAGCCCGTTTAAAAATTGCTCAAGCTGAAGCAAAAGCTATTGAAATGATTCAGCAAGCAATGCCAGCTGGCGATCCCATGCATTATATGATTGCAACGCAGTATATCAAAGCCTTGCCAGAATTAACTAAAGGCAAAGATGATAAACTGGTGGTAATTCCTTACGAAGCAGCATCGCTGGCTGGTTCTGTAGCTTCTATTAAGAAAATATTTCAGGAAGTGAAGTAAGTTTTATACTTATTCATGAATTATTAACTACCGTCCGAATGCTTCGACAGGCTCAGCACGAACGACTGTAATGTAACTTTTTTTTTATCCGTTCGCCCTGCGGTGCCCGGCGTAGCTTTACGCAAAGCCTGGGAGCTCGTCGAAGGGTACGAACGGAGAATTAATCGAAGCTCAATCTACATCACTATATTTTCTGGGTAAATTTTTTTCTCCCTGATGTCTACCAATATTATAGATATCTTCCAAAGTTGGTTTATATTCAGAGGCTGGGGTATTTTGTTCAATCTGTTGCAATGATGTTTCAAGAGATGAAAGTTGTTTTTGGAGCGATTGAAGCTCAAGAGCAAGAGGACTTGCAGCAGGTGTTTCAATGGTAATAGGTTTTGTTACAGGAGCAGCCTTTACCGTTTTATCCCAACCATCTTTTCTTTGGTATATAAATAAATAGCCGCTTGCATTCGATTGGAGACCACCTTCAATTTGTTCTTTGTGCTGAGAGTCATTAATTGATACTTGAAGTACTTGCTGGTCATCGCAACGATACCAGATGTTATTTGGTTGACGAACATAAGCCCAGTAATGACCACCTTTTGCACCGCCACCTTGCACGATTACGCTTATTAATTCATAATCTGTCGGTTGGCCTTTTGTATTGACATAGTTTTTAATATCAAGTTTCTCAGGAATAGAAATTTGGTTGTGCAATTTTTGGCCAAAATTATCAAAGCGTTTTAGTGAAATAAAGAGAATTTCTGGTGCTTTGGACATTTTAAGTTGCTTGGTACAATCTGCGCGTTTTTCTTGTATGTTTGCTGCTGTTTCTTTCATACCTTTTTTGTATATGATGTATTCATCAATTTTTTCTATAGCAAAATAATTCTGTAGGCATTCTTGTAAGGAATTTAAGTTTTTTCCACTATTATTTTGTATCGGAAGGTCTAGGTTCTGGGCATCGTCTGTTTTAGGAACAGAAAAACCTTTATCTTGAGTTCTTGCAGGGCAATTGATCGTTGATATGAGTAAAAAATGAAAAAAATTTTTTATGGGCGAATTTTCTTTCTCTTTATCTGTGGCATATTTATTATGTAATTTTTCTGAAAATTTCCATATAAATTCAGTAGCATCTTCTTGCGAACCACAGACAGGACCTTCTTCCTCTGATTTCATCAGTTCGTATGCTTGTTTATCCAGTGTTCCCAAAGTACCACTGCATCCAAATGTTTGTTGAGGAGTATTTCTAAACTGAGTAATAAGAGTAATATAATTACCAACAATAGTTTGATCCGTTGGTTTTTGTTGTATAAGAAAATTAGTCAATGGGGTGATGTTGTATAATGCTTGAAGGCTGGCATTTAAAAAGCAGGTGTTGCCACAATTTTGCAGCTTATGCGGTTGAGCGAAGGCAGTTTGTGTTGCCAAACACATAATAAAAAGAATAAGTTTTTTCATAAAATCCCTTTTTTATAATGAATTATTTTTGAGCATACTATTTATTTTTTATGGTTTACAAGGATTTTAGGGCCCTACGGGCTAGTTTTTTTTGTTTATTATATTTTTTATATCTTAAGTTTTACGACCCCTATTCGGGGCAGAACCAGCCCCTTTTGCTTGTACAAAAGGGCTGGACAAAAATACACCAACATGCTGTTGGATCAGCTTGCCCGCTCAGACATCAACCACTCATCCTTCGGCTTTCAGCCTTGGCTTCAGGTCGCTGATTCGCTACCGGTGTGAATGTATAAATTATAATTCGTTCGCCCTGAGCCTGTCGAAGGGGTGCGAACAAAAAGTAAGGCCATTCGTATGCTTCGACAAGCTCAGCACGAACGGAGTTAGTGTTGAGCATAGCGTTTACTACTGAGTTTATCGAAGTATCAGCACGAACGGTTAATTTTAATATTATGCACCTTGAAAGCTCATATGTTTGAGAGCTTCTCAGTTTTCTTGCCCGGCGTAGCTTTTTTAAGCGAAGCCTGGGTAAAAACTGGAAGCCGAGTTATGAGCGCAGAGAGATACATAAGAGATCTTCTCTTATGTGCCCTTGTGTTAAGGGTATTGGGCACGCAATACCTTTGTGCCCTGCGCCTGGCATGAAGGCGTCGTGAGATATGCAAAAATAAAAAAATAGATGTTGTAGAAAGATAAAATTAATTAAATTAATTAAAAAAAATTATTGAGCCCAATTTTTTTCTATTCCCTTTTTTAATAAAGAAACAACCACCTCTGTTTGGAGCGGGCTGCTCTCTACATTCCCATCCCAGGGTTCTTTGCGAGGCTCTTCAAGGCGTGAAATTCTGTTAAACCAAATGCCGTCATGCAAGCGCCAAAGATCACTAATTTTATGCACATCACTTTCTTGCTGTAGTTTAGAAAGTAGCAGGACAGGCAGCGAAATAAGATGAATATTATTGTTGGCCAACTGAGTGTAGTATCGGTAAAATTCGTTATTAAATGTAGCCATAATAACCGGTTCGTGTGCAGAACTAAGACCCGCCAAAATACCTTGATAAAACCAGTTGTGCGGTAAATTAATATTGTAAGCAGCAATAATACCGCCTGGTAGGATCGTATTAATCTGTTTTTTTATGAAAGTGCCAAGCTTGCGCGCTTGTTGCTGTAACGCTCCAAAATATTCGTCCATAAGTTTGTGCCGCATCAAGAAGCTGGTGCGTTCTTTGGTTGTTTTGAGTGTGAGCGCTTCTGGTTTGTTGGTAACTCTGCAATAACGGCTCCAAGATGTATCTGAAAAATCCATAAATTCGGTAAACTGTCCTGTTTGATCTTGTGCATGATACATTTCAAAATCAAAAAAGATGCCAGCAAGCGGTAAACCGCTACCAAGTGAACTTTGCCATGCAGTAACAAACTCTTTGAGTACGTCAAACAGCTCTGGCTTCCAAAATCCTTTAACATCAAAAGGGTTTGGTACTTTATTGTAGACGTTTCCATACATATCAGTTGCAGGATCGTGAGGGCGGTGTGTCGCTAAATTTCCCGTCAGTTCCATGCCAACAAAAAGCTTTGGCACAGGGAGTTTAAGCTCTGCTGCTTTTGTACGTAAAGAACTGGTGAACTTTTTAATGTCGCTAAAAAGTTCTTCCTTTTTTTCCTTGTTGACAGCTTTGGTGCTTAGATACGTTTCAGGATTGAGTTGCAGCCAGAGCATATTCATACCAGATTTTAGCAAGTGCTCAATTGCTTTGTCGTTATCAACGTATGGCGGAATACCCAGCCAACCGCACGCAACTCCTTTTTTTGTCCAATTATATGGTGGTGCCATTATGTTACGCTGATCGTGCACCGTGTTTCTAAGTTTGGCAAAAGATTGAGCAAGGAGTGCTACAGGAACAGCTTTTTTTTCAGTAGGTTTTAGATTTCCGGTTGCGCTTGCTTGTGCACATTCATGCATAAATGCTTGGAGCCCTTCAAGAAGTGCGGTGCGCAAACGCAAATCTACAGGATTATACACAAAAGGATCTTTAATATCAGCAAACGTGACCGCATTGTTGGTTGTTATGAAAAATTGGTTGCCCGTAGCGCGATTTTTAATATAAAAACCGAGAGGATAGATTGGCCTGAGTGCGCTATCAAACATGCAATTTTGTAAGGGAAGTCCCGTTGCAACAAGTTCATTATTTTTTTTATAAAGCGGTTTGAGCTCAGTGAGTGCTGCCTCTTGTTTAGTATACGATGCGGGGAGCATAGAAGTATCATAAAGTCTACTTTTGCTTGCATCAGACTTGACCATATGCTGCAAGCCTTGCTTTAAAAAGGTATCAAAATCAGAAGACATGACCCGTTTTTCTTGTATGCCAAGGCGCCGTAACAGGTGGTGTGCAAGAGAAAAAGTTCCTATCGGATTTGCACCATGCGGCAAAAGAAGCATGATCGTTTTATTTTTTTGATCGCGAATTTTTTCAAAAAGTGTGAAAACATGCTGTAAAATTGGATTTTTTATGCTATGCTTATTGCTAAGTTCACGCGCTAGAGCATGAAACATTGAGTTATCAAGTGCAATAATAATAGTTTGATACTGCTCAATATCGGGCGATTCTAGGTGATAAAAATGATGATACGTTGGGCGCAAGCCTGCTTGGCGCGCAAACGTCATGAGCGTGTGGTAAACGGAGGGGTTCTGATTGCCAGTATCAAGAATTAACAGATTGTTGGATGCTGCGCTACTCACAAAAAAAGTACAGAGCATTAATGATAGAATGATTTTCATACCGTGTCTTTCCTTATTTTTATCTTTAAAGACACTATAGTATAATAATCATTAACCAAGCAAGTTGTTTTTTGGCAAAGAAATATATGCAGTATTTTGTAGAAGGATCGATTATGAAAAAATTATTAATGGTGATGTTTTTTAGCCTACCAGTCGGTACAAGTTGGGGGATGGAAACTGAGAAGCCAAAAACACAAACCAATTTCACTCAACGTACTAAGAAAAATACTAGTACTTCAACGTCTCAAAAAGCCATTACACCACGACATTTAGCTCAATTGGCAGAATTTGAAGTAGCTAAAGAAAATGCTCTCATGACAGAACGAAATAAACTCACCAATATGCATAATAGAATTTATAATCATAGCATGCATGGTATGGATGATGGAATTGCTAAATTTTTTTCACAGATGCCACCAGTAATAGTTTTTGAGGGTTATAACCGTGCTTTTAATTCTGATTATCAGCTAAAAAAGTCTTTAGAGCATAATAATATTACTGCCAAAGCTCAAAAAGATGTATTAAGTGCTTTAGATGGAAGAAAATCTTCTTATATTGAACAGGAAAATGGGCAAGGGGTTGAAGCTCCAGAGTTAGCTGGACTTAGAAAATTGGTAGAAGAGGAGTGTTCTAATGAATTCAAAAAAAAATCGATGCTAGGAACATTAGATGCTATTGATGAAATTATTCATAGTACCAAATTTTATGCTCAACAAAATCCGCAGCAAATGAAAGAAAAATTAGCAGCATTTAATTATATGTTACAAGTAGATCTTCCTGTTCTAGAGAAATCTAAAGAGAAAGCAACATTTATTGATGATCTTGAGAATACAGTAAAAAAGTTATATGCATTGGTTACAAAAGCTCCTACTAGTTTTGAAAAATTCACAAATGAAGTAGAAAATGGAAAGGCTCTTCCTTTGGCAGTTATAGGAACTGCAGTAGGGGTGGGCACTTTGTGTGTAGGTAAAATGATTTATGATGCAGTTACTACTTCTGTTGAAGTTGCTATTGCTGCCACTGAAGGCTAATCTTACCAATATTTTTTGATAAAAAGTGTATGCGCTGCTTGCAATAACAGCAGCGCATAGCAAAATGCATATAAACTGCCATACAAAAGCTGCGCCATAGCTAAAGGTAGCTGATGCACTACAGCATTTTTTATGTCAATTAAAGCAAGATCAGGAAAACAGTAATACAGTGCTGTGCCAAATACATAAAAAATTCCTTCTTTGTGTGCAAGAAGCTCGTACCACGTATGATTTGTGTAAGCGATTGCATAAAAACTAAACGTTGCAAGGTATGCCATATTTACGGAAAGCAGTAAAGAAAAAAAGAAAGCAGCAGCAAGAAGCACCATACATTCAAGCCCAATTCCAATAAAACCTGGTAGTATATGCCAGAACCATTGATCAGTCAGATAATACAGTACAACTACTGATACGCCATAAAATACAACTACAGCACTGCCCAGTGCACTAAAAAAGCCGGTAACGGTTTGCCAAAAAAAAGATGAGCGTGAGGTAGTGCATAAAAAAAAGTCATAACTTTGATAGAGCTTTTGTTTTTCAAAATAAGGAATGGCGTATAAAAAGATTAAGCAAAAACAAAAGATCTGCAGAGCAAAAAAAAGAACATCAACTAAAACTTTTTCATAACTTCCTAAAGCACTAAGGGCTGCCGTGTTTCCCACACTGACGCAGCCCAGCATTATGAGCGCAGCAAGCTGTATGATGTTATGCGCATACAGCTGCTGTAGCGTAAAAATTAATACGGTCACGAAGCAACAACAGGAGGATTCGTAGAATACGTAGTGCCGCCTGGATTTTCCAAAATAGCAGGAATTATTCCTTGCTTGCATAATGAATGAATAAGAAGGCGCACAAAATTATCAAGCTGTGCTTGCGTAGGGTTTCCGCGTTTAGTTAGTTCATTCGCTATGTTGAGGATGCTATCCACCATGCAGGTAGCGTTGAGTGTAATGTTTGCTTTATTATGACGGTCAATTAAAATTTTGCTAAAGCTTGCTAAAATACGCATAAATTGTCTGAAAATAGCAATATCTGTTTTACGTTCTTCATTACTTTCTAGCGTATCTTCTTGAGCAGTAGAAGTGCTTTTTAAGATTGCAACTAGTTCTTCAGAAAGAGAAAGCGTTGCCATAAGATTTTCAGCCGTTAGATCAGTTTCTTGCTCAGTAGCATGTATATTCGAATTCATACCTGCTACTAAAAGGCCTATACATAACATTCGTTTCATAGAGACTCCTTTTTTTTACGTTCGCGTATTCCCTTCGACTCACTTTGTTCGCTCAGGGAGACCGAATACAATTAAAAAAAGTCTAAAAACCTAAACCTTGTCAGGTCAAGAGATTACTGGTTCTTTTATAATGCGCACCTGAGAAACTCGTTTAGGGCTTGCTTGTTGCACTAAGAATTTATACTGTTTATAAATAACTTCCTGGCCTTTTTGAGGAAGATGTTGCAGTTGTTCTGTTAAAAAACCTGCAATAGAGACAGCATCTTCTACTTCAAAAGTTATGCCAAGTAATTTGCTTAATGAATCAAGATCGATACTGCCATCAACAAGCCAATCCCCTTCACGCAAGGTAATTATTTTTTCTGGAACTGCTTCGTATTCATCACGAATTTCACCAACAATTTCTTCCAGAATATCTTCAAGCGTTACCAGGCCCATGATAATGCCATGTTCATTCAGTACAATAGCAATATGCATGCCTTTTTGACGAAATTCACGTAATAATTGATTGATTTTCATGCTTTCTGGTACAAATAAGATGGGTCTTACTATTGATTCCAGGGGTTTTTCCTCATGTTTTGCCATGAGATTAAAAATATCTTTTTGTAAAACCATACCAATAATATTATCTTTATTGCTTAAATAAACTGGCAAGCGAGAATATTGATATTTGCAAAACGTATCAAACGATTCTTCTATAGTATCTGTTGCATTAAGCAGAATAATATCAACAGCAGGTACCATAATTTCTTTAACTTGCTTAATTCCTAACTTGAAGACACTTTGTAACATTTCTGTTTTTTCTCGCTCCATGAGTCCTTTTTCATTGATGTAATCAATTAAAAAGCGAATTTCATGTTCAGTAACAAGCGATTCTGTTCCATGTGCTGGCCCACCAAGTAGACGAATAACCGCGCTTGAAATGGAAACAAGAATTTTGACAAAAGGATACAAAAGATAAAAAGTAATGTTTGTTAGCCATAGTGTTGATCTAAACAAACGTTCACCATGAACCTTTGCAATATTTTTAGGGATAACTTCACCAAAAATTAAAATTGCAATGGTACCAAAAGCGATACCCAAAGAGAATCCTAAGCCACCCGAAAAATGCAATCGAGCAAAAATGGTTTCCATAATATTGGTAATCAATGCTGCAGCACTAACGTTAGCAACACTATTAGCAATAAGCATGGTTACCAGTACTTGCTGAGGATGCTCTTCTAGTGTTTTAAAAAGCTCTTTGTAACGAGATGTGGTTGATGCAAGTTCTTTAAGTTTAAAAAGACGTAATGCAGTAATGCTCGTTTCTAAGAAGGAAAAGAGTGCACAGCCAAGGAGTGCAATGAAAAATGCTATTACTTGTGGATATAAAAAACCTTGTAATAGGGCGTTTGGTTCCATAATAAATTCTCTCTCTCAATTTTTAAGGAAACTATTAATCTTCATCCTCTTCATCATCAATATCAGTTACCATTACATCAAACTCTTTATCAAAGAATGATTCAAGTTTTTTACTACGAGAAGGGTGGCGAAGTTTACGTAATGCTTTAACTTCAATCTGGCGAATACGCTCACGCGTAACAGAAAAGTCTTTACCAACTTCTTCCAACGTATGTTCTGAGGCAACATCAATGCCAAAACGCATTTTAAGTACTTTTTCTTCTCGTGGTGTTAAGCTTTTCAAGACTTCACGAACACGTTCTTTTAAGTCGTTGCTTGCAACAGTATCTGCTGGAGAAAAATCATTTTCATTTTCAATAAAATCTTTAATATATGCATCTTCACTATCGCCAACCGGTGTTTCAAGAGAAATGGGTTCTTTAGAAATTTTAATAATATTTTTGATTTTTTTCTCATCAATATTAAGTTCTTTTGCCAACTCTGCATGGCTTGGTTCTCGACCATGTTCTTGCACAAAGGTACGTTTAATTTTATTAATTTTATTGAGCGTTTCAACCATATGCACCGGTACACGAATAGTGCGTGATTGGTCTGCTATAGCACGCGTAATTGCTTGACGAATCCACCAGGTAGCATAGGTAGAGAATTTATAACCACGCTCGAACTCAAACTTTTCAACGGCTTTCATGAGCCCAATATTACCTTCTTGAATAAGATCAAGAAAGTGAAGACCTTTATTAATATATTTTTTTGCGTTGTTTACTACCAAGCGTAAGTTTGCTTTAGCAAGGTCGTCTTTTGCTTTCTTATCTTTAACAAGGCCTACGTGGAGCTTTGCATAATGTTTTTTTATTTGATCAAGAGGAAGTCCAAGCTCATTTTCAATCTTTTTAAGTAGCTTTTGATCAGCACGTATAGTACGCAACAACTCCTCCTTTTCTGCCAGTTGTTCAGCAGTAGGATTTTTAAGGTCTTCAAGATATTTTAATTTAGCCTCAAGGCGTTCAAGGGCATAAATCTTTTCATTAATTTTTTGTACACCTTTTTCTATGCGCTTTGCAAGCTTTTTAATGAGTTTATTAGAAAGCTTTATAGATTGTATGGTATTACAAATTTCTTCTTTGTTTTTCTTTACTTTATTAAGCATCTCGGTTTTCTTTTCTTGAGAATCAAGTTTACCGCGATAGCTTAAATAAATTTTCTCTTCATTTTCTATTAAGTTCTTAATATCATTAATTGTTTTAAGAAGTGCCTTTTTTTCTTCTTCTACTTTAGGTAAGTTTTCTTGGTCAAATTCAGAAAACTGAATGACATCTTTTAAAGGAAGTGTATTTTTTTGTAATTTTTCACCGACTGTTACAAACTCTTTATGGATAAAGGGAAAGCGAGAAAGTGCTTCAATGGCTTCTTTTTTACCTTCAGCAATTTGCTCAGCAATAACGGTTTCAGTTTTTTTATTCAAGAGAGGAATTTTACCAATTTCACGCAAATAAACCTTAACGCCATCTGTTAATTGAGCGCTGGCAGCGGTTTCTTTAATGACATTCTCTTTGTTTTCTTCATCTTCTGCTTCATCTTCATTTTCTTCTTCTTCTTCGCTATCACTATCAAAATCTAGGCTTTCAAACTGAGGTTTTGATCCTTTGCGATCTTCTTCTTTATCATAATTAAGATCCGAGCCATCTTCTAAATCTTTTTCAGTAATAAGCTCAATGCCTTCTTTTTCTAAAGTACGCAGAAGTTCAGTTACTTCTTTTTCTATTAAATGGTAGCGTTGTGAAAATTCTATAATTTCTTCATACGTAACTAAGCCGCTTCGCTGTCCTTTTTCTATGAAGGATTTAAATATTTCAGCTTTAAAATCAGCATCACTTTTTGCTTTTGCCTCAGATCCTTGAGGAGCAGCTTTTTCTATTTTTGCAGAAGATTCTTTTTTTTCTACTTTTGGCTTTTTGCCCGTAATTTTTTCTTGTATATTTTTTATAAGCTTTTTCATATAAGTCCCTTACCTATTAATTTCTCTTTTAACTGTTTAAAATGCTCCAGCTGTTTTTGAATGCTTTCCAGATCACCTTTCTGCTGAGCAAGTTCTAATTTTTTCTTGGTATCAGCAACAAAATTTTTCCACGTTCTTTTTTGAAATTCTGCCAGAAGATAGTCTAAATTTTCACTATTTTCATACTCTTGGCATTCCAAAATAAGATTGCTGATCAATCGTTTTTCAGGCTCATGAAGGAAATCAAAAAACTGCATAAAATCAAAAGGGGAATCTCTATCTGGCGATTCTGTCTTTTTTAATACATCTTTTAATGGAGAACTCAGATATTCTACTAGATATTCCCTATCTGCAGGCTGCAGCAATTCCATGTTATTTATTATAACAGAAAATAATTTTTTTTCCAGTAAAGGGATTTCTTTCAAGATCGTGACAGAGGAGGATTCCTCTGGAGAAACCTCGTTTAGAGGGGCTTTTTTGCTGATCTCAGCAGAAGGCTTTTTAAGGCGATACAGCTCTTTCTTAAGAGTGCCGAAGGGAACGTCCAAGGATTGAGCCGCCTTGGAAAGTAAAAGCTCCTGTTTGAGCGGGTCGGCTATTTTTTGGATGGTTTCAAGCAGTGAGCGGACGATACCAACTTTTTCTTGAAGGCTTTTTTGCTTGAAATCATGCGCCATAGATTCAAGCCAGAACATAAAGATATCCTTTGCTTGCTTTATCAAAAGGGCTAAATCTCCTTGTTTTTCGATAAATGATGCAGGGTCTTCCCCTCTAGGAAGCTCAATAACAGAAAGTTCTAAATCTACAAGCCAGCAGAGTTCTGTCAGACGAAGTACTGCCTGAATACCTGCTTTATCGCTATCATAAAGAATAAATAACTTTTGTGCATAGCGAGAAAGGAGCTTTAAATGCTCTTGGGTGCAGGCAGTTCCGAGTGTGGCAACGGTATTTTCAAAGCCTTCTTGTACCATGGCAAGGCAGTCAGTATATCCTTCTACCAAGAAAACGGTGCCCTCGTGTTGAATAGGCACTTTTGCTCGGTCAAGACCAAACAGCAGGGATCCTTTAGCAAAAAAATCATTTTCTTTTGAGTTGTAATACTTAGGGCGTTCATCATCTTTTTTAAAGATTCTACCGCCAAAACCACAGAAGCGGCCCAGGTGATCTTGAATAGGAAAAAAGACGCGATCTTCAAAAGGGGAATAAAGGACTGATTTGCCTTGGGCAAGGATATTGGCTTGTAAAAGATCTTCAACTAAAAAATGTTCTTTGCCAACAAATGCAATGAGCGATTTGAGTGCCGGCTGACCACTGGGGAAATACCCGAGCTTAAAGCTTTCTATAGTTTTTTGGTTGATTGATCGCTGTGAAAAGTAGCGTAAGATTACCGGTGATTTTAATAAATTTTCATGGCACCATTGCGCAACAAGTGAGCAAAGTTTATGGTAGCGCTTTTTCTTATCAGGTGCATCTTTGGGGCCTTCTTGGTGCTGCAACGATTTTAATTCTTCCGGAATTGTTAACTGATAGCGTTCTGCTAAAAATTCGGCAGCTTCTAGGGCAGAACAGTTTTCCACTTTTTCTATAAAAGAAATAACGTCACCGCCACTGTGGCAGCCAAAGCAGTAAAAAATTTCCTTATGAGGACTTACGGTAAAGGAGGCAGTTTTTTCTTGGTGAAAAGGACATACCCCTTTGTAATAAAGACCAGCCTTCTTGAGCGTAGCGTATTCACCAACCACGGTTAAAATGGAAAGGTTTTGTTTAATAAAACTAAAAAGATTCATGCGTTTTGGTAGCGTAAGAAAGTACGAAAAGTCCGATGCAGCTGCTGACCATAAGCGCTAACGCAATCCACTGATTTATAGCAAGCAGAGAATATGGCGCCATTCCAAAAAACTGCTGATCGCCGCGTAAAAAATCTATAAAAAAGCGTTCTGAGCTTGCCAACAGTAAATAGATGCATAAGAGGTACCCTGGTTTTTGAAAAAAATTTTGTACTTTATAGAGTAGCAGAAAGAGCAAAAAAAGAAACAATGCGCTGTATAGTTGCGTTGGATGCAGTGGAATGTGCCGCGGTGCTACGATATCAGGGTGCCAGTACGTAATAGCAAAAAAGAGCTTTGTTGGTTTGCCATAGCAACAACCTGCCAAAAAGCAGCCAATCCGAGAAACGCTATGCAAAAGGGGAGCATACAATGCAGCTATATCAAGTACAGCAAGTAATGAAAGGTTATAGTGATGCACAAAGAAAGGCATCATGCATAAAATTCCTATAATGCAACCCAATACAGAACCACCACCTTGCCATACTGCGAGCATTTGCCATAAAGAGGTGTACTGTTGCCAATTGGTGAGTACAAAAAGAGCTCGGGCGCCAGCAAGGCCTGCCACAATGCTACACATAATGAGTGTTGAAAATTGATCTGGGGTTATATGCTGTTGGGCTTGTTTGTTTTTGCCAAAAAGCCATGCAACAAGCACGATGCCTAGAGCAATGCAAAGTCCATAACTATTGATGGAGAACTGTCCGTAAATAGGCAAAATTTTTGGTATCATAAAAATATTTAGTGCTCTCGTGTATACGATGATTCAGCTACGCATACCCTTTTTGCATTTTCAAGGGTAATGCGATAATCATCATCCCACGAAAAGTCGATAGCAAGCTCTTGTTTTTCTTCCGGTACTTCAAACTCAAGCTCTCTCTTTTCATGATGCCATGTTTTACCAAATTTATGAAGCTTCCATTCATACTGTACTCTAATTTTTTTATCATTCGTGCAAATGGTGGGAGCATGCAGTTTTGCTCTGCCTTTTACGAGTGTTAAATACGGTTCATTATTGACCAATATTTTAAAATCTGAAGGATACGGTTTGTACCAGTGATGCTGATACGTTATTGTTTTGTCAGTAATTTTGTTTTGTAAGGTAATAGTTTTTGGCAAACTGATTTTTTTATTTTCTGTAGTTGTTGTTGTGGAGAGTGATAGTTCTTGTGGTAGCACGCTGCTAGCGCTATTTTTTTTATTATCGCTAGGTTCTTTACTTTCAGGTACATTTGATGCAGAGAGCGAAATGGTAATAAGGAACACAACATATTTTTTCATAATACTACTTTGCTAATTTTACATTAAACGTGAAGAAATACAGGGCAGCCCATAAACCAAGTATATAAGTTTTAACATGATACCTATTATATCTATTTTGTACATGAGTATTATATAAAATTCCTTTCTCAGGATCTTTGCCATGTTTAATAGTAAGCTCTATAACTTCAGTGCCAAACTCTAAACCAAAAGAAAGTGGATGCTCAAGTACAAGGGTGACTTTTTCAAAATCAGCAGATTTTTTATGATCATATCCTTTTATAATGTAAGGAATTCCTTCATAAACAAATTCCTGCCCGACATGAAATTGTCGCGGTAGTATAATATGTTTTTCTGATTGTATGAGTGTAGTAGTGAGCATGAGCATGCCCATTAAAAAAAGTTTTTTCATACCAATCCTTTTTTATTTTGGTAGACCCAGTTTTTTTTGTAAGGTGATTGTACTACGTTTAGTATACAAAAAACAATATACCGATTTTTAATGAAAAAATAAAAGAGAGTGTCCTTGTGTATCTTTAAAAATAAAAAGGGAGATTTTATGATAGATACAAACAGAGTAATGATTATTCTATTATTTTTTACCTCCTACATCTTTGCTTCTCAGATGGCAAGAGAGAGCCAGTGGCAGAGGATTTTGACAAAAAAACCTAGCGAAAAAGATACAGCTTTGTACTATTTTACTCCGCAAGACATGCAAGAATTAAGTGCAACAGGTATTAGTTACCTTGTTAATGAAGATTATGAAATGTATAAATCATTTTTGTTGAAAGATGGTTACCAGTTTGCAGCAAGCAAAACACAACAAGGCCTTTTTAAAGCCTGGTGCATAAAAAGATTTAAAAAGGAAGATGAAGAAGGGGTTGTGAAATTTCTTTATCTTTGGGTTGATATTGCTAATGATGCGCAGGGCGTTTATAATTTACTTGAAGGTTTTAAACAAAAAAAACAGTAAAAGGAAAGTATTAATGGCCTTGCCTAAGAGCTTTGTGGTTTTGCTTATGGTTTGCTCTATGAATCTTGTTGCTGCAGACTATATGACGGAAGAAGATTGGAGAAATGTTAAAATTTTAGAGATAAAAAAGCGTATAGCAGATCATGATGAAGTATATACTGCCCTTGGTAATGAAAAAATTTTTCATGCTTCAAAAGATTGTTATGGAAACTATTATGCTTTTACAGAAACGCATGATAAAACAAATATAATGTTTATTTCTTTACCGCGCGTACTTTTTGATTTTCTTAAAAAACAAGCCGAGCAACAAGAATAGTTTACTTCGTTTTACTAAAAATACGCACAATCAATAAAGAAATTGCCGCGGGCGTCATACCAGGAATAAGCGCTGCTTGCGCAATGGTTTTGGGCTGGTATTTAGCTAGTTTTTGTTGAAGCTCTTTTGAAAGTCCTGCAAGAGCAGAATAATCAACATGCGCAGGGATAACGAGCTCTTGATATTTTTCTGCTTTTTCAATTTCTTTTAACTCGCGTTGTATATAGGGCTCATAGCGCAATTCAGCCCAGACAGAAAGTGCAGCACGATCATTGAGTTTGTGTTCTGTAGCTTCATGAATACGTGTTAAATTTTCCTCATCACGGCCAAGAAGTTGAATTAATTCTTTATTGTTTTTACGCAATTGTGCTGCGGTTGCAAGTACCAGTTCATGTTCTGCTTTAATTACTTGATAAAGCTCTTCATTAATCAAATTATAGGCATATGCTTTCTCTGCCAAGCGATAGAAAACATTATCTTGGCGCAAAATAAGTCTACGCTCAGCACGTGAGGTGAACATGCGATACGGCTCATCAACGCTTAGAGTTACCAAATCATCAATCATAATGCCGATATAACTTTCATGGCGAGAAAGGATAAACGGTTCTTTGCCATGAGCTTTTTGATGCGCATTAATGCCAGCAATAAGTCCTTGCCCAGCAGCTTCTTCATAGCCGGTAGTGCCATTAATTTGTCCTGCCAAAAAAAGACCAGTGCAATTTTTTACTTCAAGCGTATGATGCAATTGATGCGGCAGTACAAAATCATATTCTACCGCGTAACCAGCTTTTGCAATTTCTGCATGTTCAAAGCCTGCAATACTGCGAATAAATTTTTCTTGCACCTCTAAAGGAAGTGACGTTGAAATACCATTTGGATAGAGTTCGTCATGGCGCGCTGTTTCCGGTTCAACAAAAATGTGATGCGAGGTCTTATCCGGAAAGCGGGTAATTTTGTCTTCTATGGAAGGGCAGTACCGTGGCCCACGTGAAACTATGGTTTTTGATAAAATCGGTGAAAGGTGGGCGTAATTTTTTATAATTTCGTGTGCCGTTTCATTGGTGCGGGTAATGTAACAAGGAAGTTTATTAACAACCTGATGGCCTTCAAACTCAAAAAGATAGCTAAGTTCATCAGCTTCTTGGCATTCCATTTTTGAAAAATCTACTGTTTTTGCAACAAGGCGCGGCGGCGTTCCTGTTTTTAAGCGCCCAAGTTCAAGACCCAAGGCTGCAATATTTTTAGAAAGACCGGTTACCGCTTGTTCACCGCGGCGGCCAGCTTGTTCTTGTTTGGTGCCGATATGAATTAAACCATTTAAGAAGGTGCCGGTTGTCAGAATTACGGTAGGTGCATGCAAGAGCGTGCCATCTTTAGTTTGAATACCCTGTACGCTTTTGCCAGAAAGCAAAAGCTGCTCAACATGTCCTTCGTGAATAGTAAGATTTTCTGTTTTTTCTAAAGATTCGATACTGAGCTTATTGTACGCATCTTTATCAATTTGCAGTCGCAGCCCTTGTACGGCAGGGCCTTTTTTTGTATTGAGCATACGTGCTTGCAAATAGGTTTTGGTGCACAGCTTTGGCATAAGGCCACCCAAAGCACTAACTTCAAAAACAATATGGCCTTTGCCAATGCCGCCAATAGCAGGGTTGCACGGCATCCAGCCAATTTTTTGTTTATCAAGGGTAATGAGGGCAGTTTTTGAGCCTAAGCGTGCGGCAGCATATGCTGCTTCAATGCCTGCATGCCCACCACCTACAACAATAACATCATATACATTATTCATGGTACTATTCGTTAATTATTAAAAACATGAAAAAAGCCGTAGAAAACAATCTCTACGGCTTTAATTATAGCTTAGCTGATAGTTATTTTAAAGATTTTTCTTATCAAGAAACTCTTTTACAAGTCTTTTATTAAGTTCTAGCTTTTTTTCATCAAATAGCTCTTGTATTTTGTTTGCGCAGGAACTAGCACGTTGACTGGAAGGAAGATGATCCCTGGAATAATCAAGCACTTGTTGAGCTGTTAAAGCTTCTTTAGGCAGTGAGTAGTTTTCATGAGGGTTTCCTCCGGCTTGAAGTAAGAGGTGGAGACCAGCTAAAGGACATTGTTTAGTTAAGACTGTTTGAATAAGAGTTGAATAAACAGTCTCTCCCATAATATCTTTTGTATAATCAAGATGAGTATCATATTTTGGTATTACTGTGTTGGGGTGATAACCTAAATCAAGAGCATTAAGAGCCCCTTCTCTAGGATCAATCAATATGGAGATTCTTAAATCTCTTAAGGAACTCTTTGTTGCGAAATCGAAAAGTTCTTTACTTTCTTGACAATAAAATGAATTTTCATTACGTAGGCAGCTTGACGCATAATTATTTTTTAGTTTTTGCAGAATCTTTTTTGTTTTTTGGAGATCTGAATTTTGCTCTGAAGCCTGAGCTGCAGCTAGAGAAAGTAGTAATAATAGCGCTAAACATTTTTTCATGATTTATAATTCCTATATTAGTAGAGATTAAAGCTTTGTTTTATCAAATAGCTCTTGTATTTTATCCATGCATGAATTAACTTCATGATGTTTTTTAGAATAGTTATCTCTGTATTGCTGCTCTCCATTAAGAAATTCTTGAGCAGTCAAAATAGGAGGAAAGCTAGGTTCTTTTCCTTGTCTTTTAGCTTCTTTATGCAAAGGATGGTTAGCCATTTTATTAGGATTTCCACCATTTTTAATTAAGAGTTGAAGGCCAGCTAAAGGACATTCTTTTTTATAATATGCTTCTTCAAGGGTTCCCCATGCGGTATGGCCTAGAATATCAGTCTCTCCCCATGGAATATAATGCTTAGGCATTAACGTATTAGGTTTGGCTCCTAAGGTAAGAGCTAATGAAGCTCCTTTTTCTGGATTAGCATGGATGGTATCTAATAATGAACGTACAGCTTTCTTTTTTTCAGAACTATAGAGAAGCTTACATGTTGTGTATTCAGAAGACTCTTTTCCCAGAGTAGTTTTAAGAGATTCACACTTGCTTTTTTGTTCAAGCAGCTCTTTTCTTTTTTCTTCCATTTTTTTACGCATATCTTCTGAAGCCTGAGCAGCCGATAAAGAAAGTAGTAATAATAGCGCTAAACATTTTTTCATGATTTATAATTCCTATATTAGTAGAGATTAAAGATTTTTCTTATTAACTAACTGTTTTCTTTTATCAAGTCTCTGCTTTTTTTCATCAAACAATTCTTGTATTTGGTTAGCGCAAGAAATAACAGGTTTTGTTTTATAATCAGAGTCTGCTCTCAAGCTTGTTAGAAGCTCTTGAGCTGTTAAAGTTCTAACATTGTTTTCGCTAAAGCTTGATCCTGGGATCTGTAATAGAGACCCTGTTTTATGCCAAGCGTAAGTTTTTGTTGCATTAGGATCGCCTTTTTTTTGAAGTAAAAGCTTAAGTCCTTCGAGGGGGCATTCTTCTATAGACTTAGCTCGCGTAAGAATTGAAAAAGTAGTGGCGCCCATAACATCAGTATCTTCTTTTTTATCAAAAGGCAAAATGATCGGCACCACAGTATTTGGATGAATCCCTAAATCAATGGCTGTTTTTGCACCATGATCAGGGTCCAATAAGATCATTAATGTTCCAAGTCCTAGGGTTTGAATATTATTTACATGACGAGTCAATTTTTCATGATCTTTTTCCAATTTTTGCAATTCAGCTTTTCTTGTTTGTTCGTCCATAGCCTGAGCAGCAGATAAAGAAAGTAGTAACAGTAATGCTAAACATTTTTTCATAGTTATTTCTCTTTTCATAGTTATAGGGCCTCCATTTCCCCGTTTTATTCAAAATACTCTTTGATAGAATCTTTTAAGAATGCAGCAACAATACAGATTTTTTCCCAGAGCGTTTGATCAAATTCGCTTTGGTCAAAGAATTCAGTTGTTATTTCAACAGCTTCTCCGGCTTGTTCAGGCTGTACTTCTTCTGTTGGGGTTTCTTCTTGAGCTGCTTTTTTTGTTTGTGTGGATAGTTCTTCTTGAACTGCAGGTTCTTCAGTCACAACAAGTTCTTGAGCTACTGATTGAGCATCTTGTGCTGTTTGATCTTGAATAACTTCTTCAAGTATCGCAACAACTGCTTTTTCTTGTTCTTCTGTTGCTAAAGATTCTTCTGCTTCTCCCGCTGCATTAGGATTAACTGGTTTTACATTCAAGCGTTTGAGTAAGCGAGCATGTAGCTGAAGAAGTATTTTTTTGAATGAATCTGGCATGAAAACTTTATATTTAAATAATGTTTTCTTAACCTGATCAATTTCTCGTGCTGATGCAGTTCTCATTCCCTGCGCATCATGCAAGAAATTGTTAATCATAGAGCCAAATTTTTCTTCAAGGAGCTTTTTATTGTCATCTACCAGTTTGATAAGTTCATCAACAAAAAAGCTGAACGGTTGAGAGCTGTGTTTTGTTTGTTTTACGTAAACACACACTTCTAAGAGTTCATATATCTGTTTTCTGATTTCATCTACCGTAACATATTGATTACAGAGAATGCTTTCAGAAAATGAGGCCGATGCAAGCATCGTCAGGAAGATAGTTTTTTTGTAAAGGTTCTTGTTGAATTTCATTAAGTGTCCTTTCAATTTCATTTCTATCGAAATAATCGGCTTTAAAAATCTTTGTTATTAAGCCTTGTTTATATAGCTGTCAAAATTTCTCTTAGCATCTCCCAGTTTAAAGAGGTTCAAAATATTGTCAAAAGGGCTGGCTGCTAAGGCCTTTTTAACCTGTTTTTACCTTTTTTGGGGAGTTGAGTATCACAAAAAGTACCCGAATTTTTACAAAAAATAAAGGTTTTATTTAAAAAGATTTTTGTTATTAGTTTCAAATTGAAATAATCAACAAGGGTTGGTGTGTTTTGTGTTTCAAAGTAGGCAATAATAAGCTTAGTATTGTGCTTTGCGTAGAACTATTTAGACTAAACAATGATGATTTTTTTTCTGGGTATAAACAGGCTAAATTATTGAATCTAAGAGTTTGTCCGTAAATTATTAATTATCGTTCGAATGCTTCGACAGGCTCAGCACGAACGGTTTTAATGTAAAGTATTGCCTCTCCGTTCGCCCTGAGCTTGTCGAAGGGTGCGAACGTAATTAAGGAAAACCTATGCTTTTTCATCTGGCTGCATACCTGCAGCATTCATTATCGGCATTGAATGTAATCCATTACGTGAGCTTTCGTGCCATGGCCGCATTGCTGACATCGTTACTCTGTTCTTTTTTGTTTGGTACGGCATTTATTGAAATATCAAGAAGGCTATTTCGTTCAAAGGCGCGTGAATGGACACCAGAAATGCATCGAAGTAAAGATAATATGCCAACCATGGGTGGTATTTTTATTTTATCAGTGGTGACCTTCAATAGTTTATTGTGGTGCAACTTAGCAAAAGTTCATGTATGGCTTTTTTTAGCGTGTATGTTTAGTTTCGGTGCTCTTGGTTTTTGGGATGATTGGCAAAAAATAAAAAAGCATAAAGGTATTCCTGCGCGTACTAAATTTTTATGGCAACTTTGTGTTGCGCTCTTTTTTATAACTGCTTTAATAAAAACAGGATTGTCCCAAGAAATTAGTTTTCCTTTTTTTAAATGGTTGCACCCAGATCTTGGGTGGTTATTTATTCCTTGGGCCGTTTTTATTATCGTTGGGTGTAGTAATGCCGTTAATTTGACCGATGGTCTTGATGGGCTTGCTATTACTTCACTTATTCCCAATTTCGCTACCTTTTCTTTGATCTGTTATCTTGCTGGTAATTATAAAATAGCAAACTATCTACATATTCCTTTTGCCGATAGTGCTGAAATAGTTGTCATTGGTGCTACGTTAGTGGGGGCTTCACTTGGTTTTTTGTGGTACAACACGTACCCAGCACAAATTTTTATGGGCGATATTGGTTCACTTGCTCTTGGTGCAGCACTTGCCTTAATGGCGCTTCTCTGCAAACAAGAACTTCTTTTGGTGATTTCAGGAGGTTTATTTGTAGTAGAAGCACTTTCTGTTATTGTGCAGGTAGCATCATACCGATGGTTTGGCAAACGTATGTTTAAAATGGCACCAATTCACCATCACTTTGAACTGATTGGTTGGCAAGAATCAAAAATTACTATGCGCTTTGGAATTATCTCTCTTATCTTGTGCTTGATTGCCTTAATGACGCTGAAGATGCGTTAATTTTTTTAATAAAAAACATAATACAACCAGTTCCTACTGTCACTAAAAACGCAGCAAGATAAAAAAACCCTTGGTGCGTGAAATTACGAATGCATAACGTAAAAAGGATAAGTACACTTATGCAGCCAAGTACAGGAAGAGCAATGGGAGCTAAATTTTCCTGTTTTTTGTAATCATGCACGAGTAATCCTGCACAACTCAATAAGAATGCAATAGAAAGCGCAAAGATACTTATTTGCTGTAATACTATTTGCTGAGCGCCGGTCAAGATTAGATAACTTATGCAAATAAATCCTTCAGCAAGAATACACAAAAAAGGAATGCCGTACTTATTTTTTGCAACAAATGATGGTGCATAAAAAATATGATTATGCTGTGCAAGAATATAAAGATTCCATGCGTTACTTAAAATCATGCCATAGCTCCCGCCCAATGCTGCCGTAGCAGCTGCAATATGAACTATATTTGCAAGATGAATACTCAAGGCAGAAGAGCCCAGCACGGCATTAAAGAATGAAGGAAAAACAGCAAGGAAATTTTCTTTACCAAAAAGTATTGATCCTAGCGCTAACGATGTTAAAAGCTGATACATAATGGTAATGCTAATAGTAGCTAAGAATGAATATAAAATTGCTTTGCGCGCATTCTTTTCTGGATTTTGTATAGTAAGGCTCAATGAGCAGGCTGTTTCAAAGCCAACAAATGCGTAGAGCACTAAAGGAATAGTTTTTGGAATACCGTCCCACAATAATAATGTTTCTGGCGCATGCCAATGGCCAAAAAGATAAAGACTGCTCAGGATAGCAATAACGATGGGGGTGGCTTTTAAGAAAATAAAACCATACATAATTTTGGTGCCCGTTTGCAGCGCATAATGGTTGAGCCACATAAAAAGGGCAATAATGCAGCTATCAATAAAGAATGCTGGCAGGAGCGCAAGGGCAGGGATAATGCTTTGTATGAGCATCGTGAAAATGTGAATGAGCAATGCGGTGGAGGCGAGCTTGCCGATAAAATAAGACCATGCACTTAAAAAGCCAAAAAAGGGTGAAATTGTTCTGGCAGCATACACATAAAAGCCACCTTCAGGAAATTTTTTAATAAGCGTTGTAATGGAAAAAATAATGGGTAATAAAATAATCGCGGCCACGCAGTAACTAACAAAGCTTAAAATACCGGCAAAGTTAATAAGATTGACCGTATTAATAAAAACACCACTACCAAACATAACGTTGATATTAATAAGAATTGCTTGGCCCAGCGTAAGTTTCTCTTGTTTATTCATTATTTGCTCCACAATTCATACATGGCAATTGAGCCAGCAACGGCAGCATTTAAACTCTCTACGTTACCTGGCATAGAGAGCGTGATAGTTTGCTCGCATTCTTTGAGCCATGCAGAGCGAATGCCACGAGCTTCGTTGCCTATTACCAAAAGTACCTTTTTATCAATGGTTTCTAGCGAACTACCACCATGTACAATAAGCGCAGCCAGCGCAAGATTTTTTTTGTGATCCATAAGCTCTTGCCAGGTGCATTGAAAAAGAGTTGCTTTGCCGATGGTGCCAGCAGATGCTTGAATAACTTTTGGATTCCAAGGATCAACACCTTCAACAATAACAATAGTTTTTTTTCCCATGGCAATGCAAGTGCGAATTAAGGTTCCCATGTTGCCTGGATCGGTAATATCAGCAAGAACAATGCCAGCATCTAATTGAGCAAATGGCGGTTGCTTTGGTAATGTAAATACGCCTACAATGCCGCTTGGCGTGCTAGCAGCGCTTATTTTTTCCATGACGGGTCGAGAAACAATAGTAATAAGATTTTCATCAACAAACGTATCAACTTTATCAATGCTTTCTTCTGTTACATAGATTTGCAAAAGTTTTACTTCTGCTTCAAGCAATGTTTGGCAAATACGCAGGCCTTCGGCAAGAAAGCGTTTTTCTGTGTAACGCTTTTTAGCATCATGAAGCTTGGCCAGGTTAATGATTTCAGGATTTTGGCGAGAGGTTATTTTTTTCATAAATTTTTATTCATTAGTTCGCACCCTTCGACAAGCTCAGGGCGAACGTGGGACTTATAAAAATAACCGTTCGTGCTGAGCTCGTCGAAGTATACGAACGGTTTGAAATGTCTGTAATTAGTCTAGCAAAGGCTTATGAAAAAGCTATGAAGATTTGAAATAAAGGGTTTTTAGCTTTAAACTATGAAAGCAGTTTTTACATAATAGTTAACAACCAAGGAGTTTCTGTGGAATTTAAAAGAATATTCTTTTTTGCTTTTTTCTTAAATTTTGCCTGTGTATCCCTAAACATGGAGCAGCACAATTTAGTGCAAGAGGATAAAATATCTTTTATTGCAATTCTTGGAAAACTGAGCAGAAAAGAGGAACTAACTTTAAAAGAGCGAGAAAAATTTGAAATGTATCGCAATTGTATTGTTGGTAGCGTTGCAAGTGTAAGCTTTTTTTATCTTACGCCTCCATTTGGTTTTGGAGCTTTGTTTTGTACAACGTGGAAAGGATTATGTGCAGCTGCAGGAACGGTAGGTGTTTTTGAGCTGATGAGAAATTATAGCTGGGAAGATATTAAAGAGAAGGCAGATAAAATTATCGCAGACTTTAAATCTCATGCTGAAGAGTCTTCGCACGATAATATTGCATTATAAAACAGTGTAGACTTGCTAGAATGATTTTTTAGGTGAATAAGCTCTTAAATAATTAGGTGACCGAAAAGAGATTATGGTTCCAAAGTTAATTCTGGAGCTTTAAGCGTAACGGCTACATGATACTTACCGTGTACCCCTTGTTCTTCATAATCTTTTTTGTTTTTATATATTCTTTCAATACTTATTTCTTGCTGAGACTGAGATGAAGATAGGTAGGCTTTTGCACTAAAGTCAGTTCCCAAATCTGAGACAAGCAGTGTTAATTCATACTTTTCTTTTGAATTTTTTGGAGCATTTAAAGGTGTTAGTGTTGCGGCAAAAATGGCATATTTGTTTGCCATGAGCTTAGAGAGAGGGAAATCTATTCCTCTTGCTATCTTCCCTGGATTCAATGGAAAGATTTTATCACTTAGGGTTACCTCAAAATTTTTATTCGTTTCATTTTTAATGGTCAACGTAGCGCTGAGCTCTTTTTTTTGTTCTGCTCCGAAGAGTTGAGTGGTTATAAGGGCTAAGCCGATCATACTATATTTTATTATTTTCATACTATTTTTCTTTTTTTAATAATATTATCTCATTATTTTTTATTGTAACAAAATAGGGACTGGTAAGGCAATGAAGTGCTTAAAAAAGCCTGTTTTTCAGCAAAAAAACCTGATTTTGGTCTTAAATCTCATCCTGGAGAATTTTAGTGCGATAATCCTGCATTAATTGCACCATAAAGTGGATATTATGCAGGGTTGCCAGGCTGTAGGCCGTCATTTCTTTAGCTTTAAATAAGTGATGTAAGTAGGCCCTGGTATATTTTGTGCAGACAAAGCAGGTGCATTCTTTATCGATAGGTTCAAATGAAGTACGGTTAGCGCTGTTCATAATTTTAACAAAACCGTTTCTGGTAAAGAGCAAGCCGTGACGCGCAGAGCGTGTAGGGTGCGAGCAATCAAGCGTATCAATGCCAAGTTTTATGCAGGCATCAATAGAAGCAAGGTCGCCAATGCCCAGTAAATGATTTGGTTTATCAGCGGGTAGTTGTGGCATTAAATCTTGCAGCATAGTAACCATTTCTTCTTTATTTTTGCCGACACTGCCACCAATAGCAAAACCATCAAAGGGCAATGCGGTCAAAAACTTTGCACTTTCTGCGCGCAATGCAGGATCTATGCCGCCATGAATTACCGCATACATTGCCTGATTGTTGGGATTTTTAAGATGATGTTCTAATGAACGCTGTTCCCAGCGATGCGTGCGGTCTAATGATTTTTTTAATGCTTTTGGATCAATGTGATAAGGCGGTAATTCATCAAAAGGGATGATAATATCAGCACCCAAATCTTTTTGCGCTTGAACAGAAGTTTCCGGTGTCAGTAATACTGGGCTTCCATCGCGGTAAGAGCGAAACAGTACCCCGTCTTCATCTATTTTGAGCACGGAATTGTCATATTTTTTTTGCCCTTTGCTTTTCAGCTCATTGGCAACACCGCCGTAAGCAAGACTAAAAACCTGAAAGCCGCCTGAATCGGTAATAATAGGTTGGTTGCGATTGATAAATTTATGGAGCCCCCCAGCTTGTTTAATAACCTCAGTACCGGGTTGCAGCATTAAGTGGTACGTATTGCAAAACATAAGCTGCAAACCAAGATCATCTGCCGTAACGCTATCAAGCGCTTTAAGCGTTGCATTGGTGCCAACAGCTACAAAGTTTGGCGTGTCAATAATGCCGTGTGGCGTATGAATGCGGCCAACACGGGCTTTTGATTTTTTTGATTGATGGATGAGCTCAAACTTAAAGTTTTTCATGATCTTTTTTCATATAAAATGTTGCAACGGCCGTAAGGGGAGAGGCAATAATAATACTGATTATTTTTATACTGTAGCTGACCAGCACAATGTGCCACATATTATTTACCATACCATAAAGCCCTAAAAAGCTGAAGAGCAGCGTATCGAGTAATTGCGAACAGCTCATGGTTGCAAAATTACGGGCAACTACATAATGCCCCTCATAATAGGCTTTGAGCTTTGCATAGAGATAATTTTCAAAGCTTGAAGAAATAAAGTAAGAAATCAGTGATGCAGCAATAATACGCGGGGTAGCGGCAAAAATAAGGGCAAAATGTTCATGCATAGTATCATACATATTCGGTATATACCAGAGATGCAATGTTGCCAACATTCCTACAAACAGAGAGCTATAAAGAGCAGTAGTAAGTGCGCGTTGTGCTGCCTGTTTGCCACAATATTCATTGAGCAGATTGAGCGCAAGAACGCTGCCAGTAATAAAAGCATCAGTACCCGTTACATTGAACCCAAAAAGATCAATTTGTTTAGTGACCAGTATATTGGCCATGACAAACGTGAGGCTGACAAAGACGGTAAGCGCCTGTTTGCCTAAATACGCAGCACCAAGAGCAGCTAACGCAATAAGAGTTGTGTGCAGGATAAAAATAAGTTCGTTCATAGTTTAGATTAAAGGGCTAAGAAAAAGGTAATATAAAAACCTATATGAGCGCTAATTTGAGAAAGAAAGCTTTTATCATTTTCTTTGAATGATTTTAGAGCCTGCTCAAAGTAAGAAGCTTGTGAATAAGGTTCAAGAATACGATCTAAACATTTACGAAAATCTTTAACTTTAAGTGCCCCTAGTTTTCCTATATAAGCATTGATAGTTTCTTTGCGATCTTTGATTATTTCTTTTAAATCATCAGGGGTTAGTTCTTGAGGCTGCAGAGAATTCCAAGGATTAGCAAGAGCTTCTTGTAACTGTTCTTTAATAATTGAGTCAATTTGTTTAATAAGAGGGCTCAGAAGGGGCAGTTTTTTTTGTTCTTTTTTTAAGAAACTATTAATATTTTGAGCAGTATTGTAGAGGGACTCTTCAATATTTTCTTTAAAAAGATCTATAGCATTAAATTTTTCAACTTCTTCGATATTATTATCTTTTTGTTGTTGTAGGATGAGCGCGCAGGTTGATCCATAGTCTACATTAATCATGAGAGCCATAGTATAAAAATGCCTGAATACATCAAGTATAAATAATCTTCCTTCTTGCTGGAGTTTGTCAATTTTAGCCTGATCGGTGCCTACATTATTAATGATTTTTTCAAATTCTATACATATTTTTTCAGCATAGATGTCATTAGCTGAAAGATTTATTTTTTCAAGAAAATTCGGTACCACATCATAATACCAAGTCCCATTGCCGCCGGCTTGAAGTGATGTCGCAATAAAAAGTACAGCTAGAATTTTTTTCATGAAATACTCCATTGTTTTTAAATAAAGAATGCTACTAATGCTATAATAGTTGCATTTTTAGGCAGCAATGTCAAAGGGATGCTTGATTGAATGGTGTTTTTGGTCTTATGTTTGAGTCCTAGGGGGTTGTTGACAAGGTATTTGTTTGAATTATGCTGTAGGTGTGTGTTATGAGTTATTTTAAATAGGGGTTCTTATGTCTAAAAAGATGTTTTTTATAGGTTTAATAGTGCTAGCTGCAGGGAGTATGCAGGCAGGAAATATGTTGAGTTTTTTACCTGAGCAGTCAGTGCTTCGTTCATATTGCCAAGCCCATCCTTATAGTAAAAATACGTATGCAGTTGTGCAATTTTTCAAAAGGATAGAAAAGGCTTTGTCTCAAATGCTTTTAAGAAATGACCTTTACGCACTCGTTGAACAAAAAGAAAAGCAGCTTAAGCAATTAGAAGAAGGTAAAGAAGAAGCTTTAGCGATTAGGCAAGACCTGCTAGAGCTCTATGCACAGATAGAAAAAATAAATAATCAGGTAGAGCTTGTTGTGCAAGGTAGATTTTCTGAACTTGATGAGTTAGAAAAAGTTATAGAAAGCATAGTACAAGATGATTCTCTATGGGAGCAAGAATCTAGTTATTTAACAGAAGCTCTTATACAATATGATGAAAGCTTACAAAAAGATAAAGAAGCTACTTTAGCAAAGGGTACTCTTTAAATCCCACTAACCTGCATTCTGGTTGGGGCAAAATGCCAAACTGGTCAAAAACAAGCTTTTGCATAGTACGGGCAAGTTGAATAATATCAGCACTCGTTGCATTACCGCGATTGACAAGCATATTAGCATGTTGATGGGAAACGGTAGCGCCGCCTACTTGCAAGGCGCCTTTTACCCCAATTTTATCAAGGTAATACGCCACGTAGATCATTTTTTTTCCATTACTCTCAAGCGTCACTTCATGTTCATGGAAATTTCTAAAAAAACTACCGCAAGTTCCTTTTTGCGGATAGCGAGCAGCACGGTGCCGGATGATTTCTTTTTTGCGCCCACGGGCGTAGGCAATTTCTTCAGGGTTTATTTTTTTTAGCTTAAAGGTTGCACTCAGAAGAAAATGATTTTCCTTGAGCAGAGTTGATTGATTGTAGCCAAAATCAAACCATGAAGGATCAACAGTTTTTATGACGCCGGTATCTTTTTCAATAATCTGTGCAGAAACTAAAAACTGATCTAATAAAAATTCAAAATAATGAAGATTAATATACACAGCGCCGCCAACCGTGCCAGGAATGCCACTAAACTCTTCAAGTCCGCTTAAGTTATGCGCAAGGCAATATTCAATAAGATCATCAAGCTGCACGCCAGCACCGGCAGTAAGCAGTTCATATTGTTGGTCCCACGGTTCTTGCACGAGTGCAGTAAGTTTTGGCCGAATAACAAGGCCATCAAACCCTTCATCGGCAATTAAAATATTGGCACCAGCACCAAGAATAAAAAGAAGAAGTTTATGCTCGTTTGCAAATTGCAACGCTTGCTGAAACTCTTGCGGCGTCGTTGGCTCACAAAAAAATTTTGCTGCACCACCTGTTGCAAACCAGTTTTTGTCAGCAAGAGAGATATTTTGTTGTATTATTGCGGGGATGGAAGTTGTATTTTTTGATGATTCTGCTCTGAGCATCTATAGTCCTTTTTTAAAGGAGTTCGCACCCTTCGACAGGCTCCCAGACTTCGCACAATGCTACGTCGGGCATGGCAGGGCGAACGGAAAAAAATATTTGCATTAAACCGTTCGTGGTGAGGAGTCCGGCGTAGTTTTTAACGAAAGCCAGGACGTCTCGAATCCATGAACGTCAAAATTACTTACCAACCTCGCATGATGTTTTTGCCGGCAAGGTGCGTACAACAACTTCTTGTTGCGCTACGCGTTCTTGGCAATCAGTGCTGCAGGTGTTGCCACTTTTTTCAAGGCACGGTGCGCATGCAGTAAACTGCTTATTGCAGAATGCATTGATGCAGTTGGTGTATTCATCACACGGCTCATTGCACAGTTCACAATGACTCAAAACATCATTGTTTACTTTCATGGCAATGCGGCCATCAAAGACGTAATTTTTGCCACGGAAAAAGCCGTCAGGAAACTTTTCTACATAGCGATGAATGCCACCTTCAATTTGGTATACTTCTTTTGCTACATTTTTTAATTTAAGAAGTGCAGAAGCGCGTTCACAGCGAATGCCGCCCGTGCAGTACATTAAAACTTGCTTGTCTTTAAAAAGATCCAAGTTTTTTTCGACGTACTCAGGGAACTCTCTGAATGTTTCAATATCAGGAACGATAGCATTTTCAAACTTACCGATTTTTGCCTCAAACGCATTGCGCGCATCAAGGATAACTAAATCTTCAGGCTTTTGGGCAATCAGTTCATGTGTTTGTTCAGGCGTTAAATGCTTGCCGCCATGTTCAGGGGTAAGCTCTCGTGGGTCAATGCCCAAGCGGACTACCTCAGGGCGTACCTTAACTTTGAGTTTAGGAAAACAATCAGCATTGGCCATGCTTTCTTTATAGTCAACATCAGCAAACAGTTCATGCGCTTTCATAATTGCTACGTATTGGTCTGCCGCTTCTAGCGCGCCGCCAACGGTGCCATTGATGCCTTCATGGGCAATCAAAATACGGCCCTTAAGGCCTAGCTTTTCGCACAGTTCACGCTGCCAGTCACGCAGTGCTTCTGGATTTTTGATTTCGATGTATTTGTAAAAAAGTATAATTTTATTCATAGTACCTGTACTATAGCAAAAAAAATGGCTTTTGTACATAAAAAGTCCCCGGCTTTTGATGGCCGGGGCTGTAGAATCAAAAAATTAAACTTATGATTGTCTATCTATTTTTGGTTTTCAAGATCTGCAGCAATATCCAATATTGCATCGATAAGTTCTAGAACTTGTTCTTTGAGTTGGGCTACAGCAGGAGAATAATCAGGAATATGTTTAACTAGGTTCTTGCTTATTTCGAGCATTTCAATCTCTTTATGGTTACGAACTATTTGATTGAGTAGGGGGCTGCTAATGATCATACCTAACTGCATATGAAAGCCTTTTAAATAATTTATAGCCTTTTTTTCGTTTGGAAAGAGATCTTTTGCAGCGTTTTGGTTTATCTCGGATAGGAATTCTTCTTTAGCTTTAGCCACTTTTGTTTTGCATTCTTCCTTAGACTCTCGATCTATAAAAATTTTTTTTAGTCTTTTTACTTCCCTAGAACCATGATCGGGTATGTTTTTTAGTTCTAAAAGCATGTATTGAGAAGGAAATGCTTCACAAGGAGCATCATTAAACACAATATTGGCAGCTTCAATGATTTTTAGATGTATATTGACTCTTTCTTCTCTTAATTTCAGAATAGAATCATCTTTTGTTGGATATAGTATTTTAGCGCGTTCTATTTCTCCAGAAGCAAAAAGATCGTTTGAGCCTTTAAGCTGAAAAGCTATACAAAGCAGGGCAAGAGAAAAAATCTGTTTTTTCATAAGAAGCCTTTATGTAACAGTGGTTTTGTAAAGTATTGTACTATGACCAAAATATCATTTTTTTTTTTTATATCAAGTAAAAGTTTTTTGGATAGTATGTGCTAATTGGCATTTTAGAGAATTGGGGTATAAAAATACCCCGGCTTTTGAGGGCCGGGGGTGTGTTTTTCTAAGCGGCAGTTATTTTATTCCTTGGCCAACATCTGCAATTGTACTACGTAGCTTTAAAAATTCTTTCCACAAAAATGCATTAAGATCTTCTTCTTCAGGAAACTGTTTTACAATTTCTGGATGTTCCTCAATATAACGATTTTTGAATACTAAAAATTTTTCAGCAAATTTTTGCTGTAAGCACTCATTTTGCGAGGGGTATGGTTTTAGTTTACTCGCCAATTTTTTAGCGTCAGCCATGAGTGTTTTTGCGACTTCCTTTTTGATCATATTGTCTTTTGAAAGAATAGGAAATGTATCAAGTCTATTAATAGTACTATCTATTTTATCTATCGAGCGTTGAAAGCTAGCAATTTCTTTTTCTGATAATGAGCTATAGCTTAATGAACCACATGTTTTGTATTTTTGATAGTTATGAGAGGTTTTTGCTAAAGGCTCGATATTTTTTCTGAGTATATAAGAACTTTCTAGCGCTACATTGTGTGCATTATCAATGGATGATTCTAGACTAAAAATATTGTCCGAGTAACACGTTATAAGGAGTGCAAGCGCTAAAATCTGTTTTTTCATAAAAAACCTTTATGCTGTAATGATTTTGTAAAATAGTATCAGTTAACAATGCCATTTTTTATAGTTTCTGCAACTAAAATATTCTTTGGCTTTTAGGCTCGTTGCAGCTTTTTCTTTTTTCTCTTACACTAAAGCAATATAAAGTTACAGATAAAAAGGTTTTTTCAATGAAATTATCACTTTCATGGATATTTGATCATATTGTTGGTTCATGGCACAAGCAGGATATTCCGGCGCTCGTGCAAAAGTTTAACCAAACAACGGCAGAAATTGAGAGCTTTAAAAAGGTTACGCTCCCGCTGCAAGAGCTCTTTTTAGTGCGCGTAGTGCGCAATGAAGAGCAAGCAACTCTTGCTAGCTGCCCTGAATTAAAGCAAGAATTAAGTTTACCGCAGCGTCCCGGGGCTCTTGTTGGTGCTGTTTATATGATAAGAAAAACGGCAAAAAATTTCCGTTGGGCAGAGCTTGCAGATCTTTTTTCAGCAAAAGAGGGATTGGTTCCTGCGCTTTCTTGTGCAGAAGATGAGCTTGCTGGTGGTTGGAAAAAAAGTATAGAAGCAGAAGATTACATTTTTGAGCTTGATAATAAATCAATTACCAATCGTCCTGATTTGTGGGGCCACCGTGGTGTTGCGCGTGAAATTGCAGCACTTTTGCAGCTTACGCTTAAAGATGAAAAAGATTTTTTGGCCGATATTCCTGAAAAGCAGTATGAAAAATCTGCTGCAGCAACAAAAACAGATCCCTTCAGTACAGAGATTCATGATAGTGCCGCAGCGCCACGTTTTGCAACCTTATACGTGAGTGATGTTGCATATCGAGCTTCATGGCTTTGGATGGCGTGCCGCCTTGCGCGTGTTGATGCGCGTCCTATTGATGCCATTGTTGACCTGACGAATTATGTAATGCTTGATTTAAGTGAGCCGATGCATGCTTTTGATGCTGCAAAAATTGGCACTAAAACGATTGGGCCACGTTTTGCACAGCAAGGACAAAAACTTACGTTGCTTGATGGGCAAACTATTGAGCTTACTAAGCATGATCTTGTTATTAGTGATGGCAAAGAGGCACTTGCTTTAGCAGGCATTATGGGTGGGCTTGCAACGGCCGTAACGCCAACAACAACATCACTTCTTTTAGAGGCTGCATGTTTTGATGCTGGCACTATTAGAAAAAGTTCCCAGCAGTTTCATATTCGAACAGAAGCATCTGCTCGTTTTGAAAAAAGTTTGGATCCTAATCAAAATGTTGCTGCATTACGGCGCTTTGTGCATTTAGCGCATGCTGAAAAACTTCCTATGGTGGTTGCAGAACATATAGTTTCTTTAGGAAAACCGGCACAACCAAAAGTTATAGAACTGTCTCAGGATTTTATTGAAAGCCGTATTGGCACTGTACTACAACAAGATTTTATTATTAAAACATTGCAAGAACTTGGCTTTAGTGTTGAGCACCTTAAAAAAGATGGCGTATCGCTGTATCGCGTTACCGTGCCGACGTTCCGCGCAAGCAAAGATATTACTATTAAAGAAGATATCGTAGAAGAAATAGCACGCTTTTTTGGGTATGATAACATTCCATTAGTGGTGCCCTCATTGCCAATCAAGCCATCAGATAACAGTGCTGTTTATATAACGCGCACTATCAAAGAGATTTGTGCTTTCGGTATGCAAGCACATGAACAACAAAATTATGCTTTGTATGATGAGCAGTTTTTGCAGGAGCTTTCGTGGCAGCCAGCTAATGCAGCACGCTTAAAAAATCCTCTTTCTGAGCATTGGCAGCGTTTGGTCACGTCGCTTATTCCTCATCTTGTTAAAAATATTAAAGATAATGTAGTGCACCAGGATGATCTGCGCTTTTTTGAAATCAATAAAATATGGTCTGAGGATAAAAAAGATATTACTGAGCAAACTTCATTGGCCGGTATTTTTTATGAAAAAAAGAAAGCGGTTGATTTCTATCAAGCAAAAGAGTGTTTAACAGCATTGTTTCAAGCACTGGGCATTACTGCTTCTTGGCAGAAAAAAGTAAAGCCAGAGCAACCATGGTATCACCCGTATCAAACGGCCGTATTGTATGCTGATGATGTATTGCTTGGTTATGCCGGGATGCTTAATACTGGATTTACGATGAACGTTTTAGAAGGGGATGCATTTTTATTTGAGCTTGATATGCAAGCATTACTTACCTTAGCGCGTAAAAATAGTCACAAACAATTTAAGCCGTTGCCAAAATTTCCAGGAACATCATTAGATGTGAGTATGTTTGTGCCACTTTCAGTAACAGTTGGTAATCTTACGCAAATAATTCAGGATGCTGATAAGCGTATTACCTCTGTCGCGCTGGTTGATTTTTTCCACAAAGAAGAGTGGGGCGATAAAAAATCTATCACTATGCGTTTTGAAGCATGCGATCCGGATAAAACATTAAGTAAAGAAGATATTGACGCGCTTTATGCACAGGTTCTTGCTGCGCTTAAAAAAGTTCATGCGGTTGTGCGATGAAAAAATTAGTTTCATCCTTGAGCGTATTCAGTCTTGTATTGTTTTTGGATCGTGTAACAAAGTATTGGGCGTATCACTACGCGCAGCATACTATTGCTATTAATAAGTTTTTTTCTTTATCACTTACGTTTAATCGTGGCATTTCATGGGGTATTGGCAATGGGGCATCTTCAGCAACCTTTGTACTAATATCCTGTATGGTTGCGATTCTTTGCAGCTCATTTGGTTACTATATGGTACAGCGCTATCAAGAAGGAAGCTCTATAGTGCCTGAGCTTTGTATTTTTGCTGGCGGTATTTCTAATGTTATAGATCGTGTTTGGTATCATGGCGTTATTGATTTTATTGAGCTTCATTATGGCGCGTGGTATTGGCCATCTTTTAATGTTGCAGATATGGCGATTGTTATTGGTGTTGTGATTTTGATGGTTAAGATGTTAATACCCGTTTACGGCGAAAATTTTTCAAAGAAAAATATATCGAATTTGTGAGTTAATTATTTTCCGTTCGTGGTGAGGAGCAAACTTATTTAGTTTGCGTCTCGAACCATACGGAATCCTGAAAAAATATATAATTTTTTAATTTTGAGTTCGAATGGTTCGAGACGTTTTTCTTCGAAAAACCCTCACCACGAACGGGATATATAACTTTAGCAAATATTGTTCTTAGGCAGAATTTACGTTAATTTATGAATGATTTTATTAATATGAAACATATAATGAATCGATTTTTTCTTACCTTAAGCACCATGGGTCCTATTGGTTATTTTAAAGCGCCTGGGACCATGGCAAGTCTTTTTTCTTTACCCATTATTTTTTGCATGCATCGCCTTTCATTACCTATGTACCTAATGGTTGTCGTTCTCAGTTTTTGCATTGCTTTTATAGGTATAAAAAAATCGTTACTATTTTTTAAAAAACATGATCCATCAGAAATTGTCATAGATGAATATGTCGGTTGTTTGGTAACATTTTTGGCATTTCCCAAAACGCTTGTAACCCTTTTTTGGGGTTTTATTTTTTTTAGATTTTTCGATATTGCAAAATGCTGGGGCATTAAATCGTGTGAACGTTTACATGGCGCTCTTGGTGTGCTATGTGACGATGTTCTTGCTGGCGTTTTTGCTAATATTTTCTTGCACATATTTTTCTTTTTAATGTCATATGTATAGTATTGTTAATGCCTATCAAAAGATTATTTCACTTATAATGCCGCCATTTTGCGCTGCATGCCATGCATTTCTTGCAGGACAACAAGTGTTGTGTGCTTCTTGTGCCGAGCGTATTAAACCAGTAATACCAGTGCACGTTAACATTACCAAGCGCTATCAAATGACGGTGTATGCCGTTGCGGCTTATCAAGATCCTTTAAGAAAAATTATTATTGCAAAGCGGTATTCACAGCGTACTGCAGCGGTGCAACTTGCCACGTTTATGAATAACTATTTAGAAGAATATAATTTTGCCTGCGATCTTTTTATTCCCATCCCACTTCATTGGACACGGTATGCATGGCGTGGTTATAATCAGGCAGAAATTATTGCAGCGTATCTTGCAAAGAATAATAATAAACCGTTGGTTTCTTGTCTTTCAAGGATTAAACGAACACCGTTGCAAGTGAGCTTGAGTATTGATGAACGTGAAGATAATGTAAAAAATGTTTTTTCACTTTCTGAACACATGAAAGACCAGCTCAAAGATAAACATATTGTGCTTGTGGACGATGTTATGACAACGGGAGCAACGTTGCGAGCAGCAGCAAAAGTACTTGCACAAGCGCGGCCGGCCTCAATTTCAGCGATTGTTGCAGCACGGGTAATTTGAGTTTTACTGTTGTTGTGATAGGCTACAAAGTCGTAACAAAAAAGTAATCGTTAAGTTTTTACATGCAGAAGGAGCATCGTTATGAATAAAAAAATTTTTAGTTTATCAGCTCTCGTAACATCTTTGATTGTGCTATCAAGTTGCGACTGGGGCAAAAAAGAAGAGGTAAAAAAAGAAACTTCTTCAACAGCGCAAGAAAGTACAGCAGCGCCAACAGGAGAAGTGCTCTTGACCATTAACGGCAAGCCAGCTATCACGACATCACAGTTTGAAGAGTACAAAAATTCTGTTCTTGATGCACAGCCACAATTAAGACAACTTATGGCGTTTATGCCTGATGCTGAAATGGAACTTTTCAAAAGCATGGCCAATGAAATTATGTTGAAAAATTGGATTGAAAAACATGGTATTGATAAACGTGCAGATTATCAAAAAGATCGTCGCATGGGCCAAGAATTTTTAGATCGTCAGCTTGCTATCAAATATTTCCAACAAGAATATCCAAAAATGGCAAAAGTTGAAGTAACTGATGCAGAAGCCAGAAAAATTTATGACGAAAAGAAAGAAACTACTCCTGAACTTATGATCTCTCAAGGTGGTATTACTATTGAGCTCGTTGAATTCAAACAAGAAGCTCCTGCAAAAGAGTTCTTTGAAAAGGTAAAAGAAGCGGGCAAAGACTTTATGCAAGTGGCAAAAGATGCACAATTAAAGCCTAAAGAAATAAAAGGCGTAAATGGCCAATCGTTTGAAGTAGATGGTGCCGTGCGTGAAAAAGTTACAAAAATGAGCAGATTACCGGCTACTGAACTGATTAAAGGCAAAGATAAGTTCTTTGTCGTGCGTGCTGTGGTAAAAGATGAAGCAAAATATGTACCATTTGAACAAGTTAAAGAGCCAATCAAGCAACAACTTAAGGCGCAAAAGCTATTCACTGAAGAGCTTGATAAGTTGAGAAAAGATTTTGATATTCAAGAAAATAATGCCTTCTTTGAAAAACAAAAACAAGCTCGTCAAGAAGAGCTAGAACGCATGAAAGAAGAAGCCCAAAAACAAATGCAAAAAAAACAAGCGCAAACAACAGAAAAGTCTGATAACCCTGTCGTAGCGCAGAATAGTCAGAAAGCTGCTGTTGTAAAAGGTGCATAAGAGCTTGAGCTTTAGCGCTGATAGACGTATACTAGATGGGGAATCTACTAAAAGGTAGGTTCCCCGTTTTAGTTTAAAAAATCGCATACTATTTGAGAGCATATGAAGAAAATTGTATTAGTTTTTATCACAAGTTTATGGATGGTGCCAGTTATCTGTCGCCCGGTAAGAAAAAGAGTCGTTAAAACAACTCATGCAGAGCAAAAAGAGCTGTTTTCTGTCAAATCAAAGACGGGAGCTCATTTGAACAGTGCCGATCATGCAGATAAGAAGGTTGATGCGGATACAGCTTCAAGGAAGTTAGTTGATAAAGTTGAGGCGATTGTTCATGGTCCAGAGCGTAGCCAAATTTTTTGTAAATCAGATCAAGCGCGCCGTGGCATTGACGGTAGAACGCGAACACTTGAAGATAGTATTACTGAAGAGCTTTTTTACCAAGAAGCGATACGCTATAAAATTCCTATAGATGATAACGTTGTCAAACAACATTTGGAAAAAACATTGCAAGGTTTTGGCTTAAAATCTGGTGATGAATACAATATTTTTGCCCAAGAAGGGTATACGTACCAAGAAGGTTTTGAACGCTTCAGATTAATGTACGCCAATAATGTGATGGTTGATTATAAAGTGCGCCAAGGAATGTTGATTCCAGAAGATGAGGTTATTTCTTATTACAACAAGCATCCTATAGAAAAGCAGCCAAAATATCAGCTGCAAATGTCCTATGTTTCTGACCGTGGCAATAAAAAAGAGACAAACAAAAAGCTTGAAGAGTTTGTACAAACGGGAAAAGGTTTTGACATTCAATGGAGTGATCCTTACTGGCTTTTAGAGCAAGATATTGCTGAGGGGCTTGAATTTATTACTGCTATGGAACCTGGTGCTATTAAAAAACAAAAAGTTTCTGACGGCTTTCAGCTTTTTCAGCTGAAGGCAAAAAAATCAAGACGCTTTGTTTCTCTCAAAAAGCGCTATCGTGATATTATGGTCAGACTACAAAAGCCAAAATTTGAAGAGACTTTTGAAAAATATCGCAAATCGCTCTTTGATGCAGCAACAATTGTACATATGTAAGTATGAAAAAGCTTCTAGTAACTTTTTTAATCTTAACAAATGTACTTTATGCAGCTGATAACCAAATGAGCGAAAAGAATTTTGCTAAAGTTTTGGAATCTTCCGATCTTGAAAAGATTGAAGAGTATTTAAAAATAAATCCAACTGATCTGAATAAACTTATATCTAATGGTTTTTGGATAAAATTTTCTTATAAAGATTTTGATTCTGTTGCTATTCCTTTTCTTCTGCCTCTTGAGTATGCTGTTTTGTCAAATAATAAAGGTATGGCAGAACTTCTTTGCCGCTACGGGGCAGATCCTAATGCTTACGATTTTAAAATTCTTTATAGTGCAGTTTGGTATGGTCTTTCCGATTTTTTACCATTCTTACGTGATCATGGGTTGAATTATGAAAATAAGATTGGCATGAATCTTTTACATTGTGCTTGTGAATCAAGAAGCAGGATAGATGCTCCAGAGCTTGTGGCAACTATACTTACGTTATGGGGACCATCTATGCTTGAAGAAAAAGAGTTTAAAACAGGATTAAAGCCCTTAGAATATGCACAGCAGACTAACTATAAATCATCGTATATGGTTGCATTTGCATTACGTGATAAAGAACTTTTAGAAAACCAGATGGACAAGGTTAGAGAAAAAATAATGCATGAAAAGATGCAGTCTCAAAGAGTACCAAATCTAACTTCTTATCTTTTTAATCGAGAACTTGGCATGAGCAATGTGGATATGATGCATCAAAGTAATTTAGAAAACTACTTTCAGCAACAAGAAAAATAAACTGATCTTAACTAACTTCTTTTTGACTGATTTCCTCTTGTAATTGTAAAGCTTTTTCAATAAGCATTTCTTTTTGCGGCGTCAGTTCAGGTTTTGACGTAAAATAGGTTTCAAGCAGATCTTCTAAACTCATATCAATTTTCATAGCAGCGCGTTGTTGGCGGCGTTTCTGTTGATGCACGGGAATAATGCCGACAATATCATGCGCAGCATTGCACGCGCGCTGTACTGCATTTAAATCAACGGTATCAGCAGAACCTTCTTGTAGATAATAAATAATTTTTACCACGGCATCTTTAAGATCATGCTGCTGTAATGCTTCTATAATCTGGTTGGTTTGTGATTCTTGATTTAATTCAACATCAACTTGAATAAAGGGGCGTTGCGGTGTTTTGATAAATTCATAGGTTGTTTTTTCTTTACTATGAATGGTCACCAGACAAAATCCTTTATCTTCTTTACGCTCGCCAAAATCTATGCGTTCAATAGAACCAGAATAAACAACCGGAGGATGTCCTTTGAGGTTTAAATCTTGAAAACGATGCAAGTGGCCGAGTGCAACATAATCAAACGGTTTTATCGCAAGTTGTGAAGGTAAAAATACAGGATCGTTACCGTAAATGGCGCGTTTTTCTGAGCCTGAAAAAATACCGGAACTGACTGTTAAGTGGCCCGTAAGAATGGCAGGTAAGGTTGGGTCAAGAGTTTCGGCTAAATGATTAATAATATTGCTTGCAGATTTTGCAATATAATCAGTTAATTCAAAAGAAGATTTAAAACTATGCTTTTCAGAAATAGCAATCGTATTGCGCGTTGGCCACGGCATACCGACAATTTGTAAAGGACCATGTTTTGTTTGCAAGGTAAGTGCTGTTGGTTTACCAATAACATGAAAGCCATCAAGTGGCAGATCGCCAAAAACATCTAACGTATTTGCTTTGCCAAAACTTAAGGGATTATCATGATTTCCTACTACAATAACGGCAGGTATTTTTGCTTTATGCAAGCGCAATAATGCACGCAGCAATAAGCGTTGTTGCGTGGGGCTTGGATTTGTTGTTTTATACGCATCGCCGGCAATTAAAAATGCATCAACACCTTGTTCAATAGCGCAATCAATGGCAGCATTAAATGCTTTATCAAAATCAAGCAAACGGGTGTGAATGCCCGTTTGAGGATCTATGCGGCCATAATTTTCCATGCCGTAATGAATATCAGCGGTGTGAATAAAACGTATCATGAATTTTCTAAACTATCGTTGCTTGTTTTTATTGCCCCTAAAAAACTGTGTTCATTAACCTCTTTTTTTTCTGAGCGGTTATTTTTTTTTGCCGCTATTTTTTTAGCATACGCTTCTTTATTTATTTGTCGAGCGCGGCCAATGGCAAGTGCTTGAGCGGGAACGTCTTGGGTAATTGTTGATCCTGCAGCAGTATACGAATCTTTTTTTATGGTTAAGGGTGCTACTAAGGTGTTATTGCTTCCTATAAAAACATTTTCTTCAATAATGGTTTTATGCTTTTGAAGGCCATCATAATTACACGTTATCGTGCCAGCACCAATATTGCTTTTGCTGCCTACGTGAGCATCACCCAAATATGCTAAATGTTTTGCTTTTGCGCCAGCTTGTAGTGTTGTGCGTGTTGTTTCAACAAAATTACCAATAACAGCTCCCTGCTTGAGAACTGATTGATTGCGTATGTGAGCAAATGGTCCAACCGCGCATTGAGGTTCAATAAGTGCATCGCTTATAACCGAATGAGAATAAATGGTTGTATTGTCACCAATGTGGCTATTTTTGATAATGCAAAAAGGTTCTATGGTTACATTGTAGCCAATTTTTGTACCATTAAAAAGATGAACGCCAGCGCCTATTTTTGTTCCTGCTTCTATGGTAATATCAACATCAAGATGGACCGATTGTGCAACGTCAAAGCGCACGCCACGTTGCATCCAATAAGAGATGAGTTCTGAACGTTTGATATGCTCGGCCATCCACAATTCTTTGAGCGTATTAATGCCGCGTACATTATCAAAAGGAACGCTGACAGTTTCTATAGTTTGTTGTTGATCATTGGCAATATTAATAAGATCAGTAATGTAAAATTCTTGAGCATTATTATTATTTTCAAGAAGATCTAATGCTTGATTAAGGAACTTTGTATTAAAAATATACATGCCGGCATTAATGCAGCATGAATCTTGATGTTCTTGTGTGATATCTTTTGCTTCTATAATTTTTACTGTTTTTCCTTCTTGAATAACACGACCATAATGTGTTGCCGCTGCTTCTGGTAGATGCGCTGTTACAAATGTTACGGCCGCATCTGAAGCATAATGCTTTTCCAAAAGATTTTTAATATTATCTTCAGAAACCAAGGGCATGTCGCCATTCATGACGAGAATATGGTCATGATTCCATGTAGCTTGAGATTGGGCTAATGCATGGCCAGTGCCATATTGTTCTTTTTGCTCAACAAAAGAGACAGGCGTGTGAATATGCTCTTCGACGCACTTTGTTATTTCTTCTGCTTGATGACCAATAACAAGTGAAACTGGCATATTAAGCTTTTTGAGTAATTTTGTCGGGTAGAGGATCATCTCTTGCCCGCATAATTTTTCTAATAATTTAGAAGTGCCAGTATTGAATCGTTTAGATTTACCAGCGGCAAGAATTATAGCTTGTACAGAATATTTTGACATTCTCATCTCCTCTGTGATTGCTGCCAAAAATAAATTTTTTTTCCAAAGGTGTTAAGAAAGCTTAGTTCTTCTTGTATATTTTTGTCAATGTCCTTTACAAAAAGAAAAACATGCTATTTATATACTGAGTTTTAAAGTTCGTTCGCACCCTTCGACGAGCTCAGGGCGAACGGGATGAAAAATACTTAGAGCCGTTCGTGCTGAGCTTGTCGAAGCATTCGAACGGTAGGTAATAATTACTTGATTAATGAATATTATTTATTTTCCTCTAAAAAATCTTCAAGTGGTTTTCGGTACAGCTCGGTTAAACAATATGATTGGTCACGGTATTCCAAAATTCCTTGTTGCATAAGTTTCTTTTGTTCATATGCACCAGAACTAAGCTCACTTCCTAATGCTCTTTTTACTTGTTGTTTTAAAATTTCTTGAAAAGAAGGGAAAGAGTCTTTTGATTGTTGTATCGTTAATATAAAAGCAATAATGCCTATATCGAGTATTAGCGTATCGCCATCCTTTTTAGTTTTTATTGTTTCAAGATCAAGGCTTTCTGGAAAATCTACTTTATAATCTTTAAATGCTCTTGAATGAGCAAAATCCCGTGTATCTTGATTCCAAGCGAGAACAGGAAATAAAACTGTTTCAGGATCTATTTTTTTACCAAAGGCTTTTTCAAGTTGATCTTTTGGCAAAAAATTTACGCTAGATTCTTCGGGAAAACCTGCAATTTGAGGATAATTACCAGTTTTTAATTGTATGAATCCTGTAACGGCTATTTGTTGCTGTGAAAATATCCCTCCCGTTTGTGTACAAACTGATGTTGTTAATGCGATAAACAACGCTATTTTTTTCATAAAGTTCCTATATTATTTATTTTCCTTTAAAAAATCTTCCAGTGGTTTTCTGTGCTTTTCTGTTAAAAGGTATGAATGTAGAATACCTTTTTCCAAGATTCCTTCTTCAATGAGTTTTTCTCTTTCATTTGCGCCATAATTAAGCTGGAACCCTAAAGCTCTGTTTACTTGTTGTTTTAAAACTTCTTGAAACGAGTCTTGAAAAAATTCTGATGGTTGCTGTACCGTTAAAATAAAAGTTACAAAGCCTATTTTAAGTGTTAATTCATCATTATCGTTTTTAGTTTTTATTGTTTCAAAATCAAGACTTGGTGGAAATATTATTCCTTCATTTGTTAATTTATTTAAATGAGCAAAATCTTGTTTGTTGTCACTATTCCAAGCACGAACAGGAAATAAGATTGTTTGAGGAGTTATTTCTTTGCCAAGAGCTTTTTCAAGTTGAGTTTTTGTTGAGTATTCAGGAAGGGGACTTTTTTCAGGAAATCCTGCAATTTCTGGACAGATATCAGGATTTAATCTTATGAATCCTGTAATGCTTTTTGGTTCAGGTTCTGGTTGTGACCAGAAGCCTCCCGTTTGTGTACATGCTGATGTTGTTAATGCAATGAGCAAAGCTATTTTTTTCATTAATTTTCCTTTAGTTTTCTTTTGTTAAATATGGTTTATATTTTTGCTTTGTTGTAGCGGTGCATTTATATTTTTTTTCAAGAGCAAGATCTCCTTGCCCTTTAGGGAATAATGCAGGAACAAATTCTGGTTCTATGATGCCTTGTTGTTCTAAAAAGTTTTCATCAGTGGGATCATAATCAAGTTTATTTTGCTTAAGTACCACGTTGAGTAGTTCATCTCTTACGTCCTGAAATTTTCTCTGAGTTTCATATTGTTTTCCCTTTTGTTTGAGAGTCAAACAACATTTAAAACCAGTTAGTTTAAGACAAATTTGATCGCCTTCATCTAGATCTTTGAGTATAGAGAAAGGAAGATATTCGGGAAAAATAGCATGTGGTGGTGTGCGATCTTTTTGCCAATTGTTGCATTCATCACTTGTTGCCCATACTTCAAAGCACAGTTCATCTGGCTTTAAGTAATTAATCCCTGAATCTTGCAACGTTTTGCCACAAAAACTGTTGCCGCTGCCATAGAACATTGGTCTTAAGGGATATAAAAAAAGCTCGCCTTCATGGACGACATCTTGTTTTGTATTTGGTTGTTTCTTTTCTTCAGCAGCATGTGCGAGCGTCATTGCGCAGAGAATCAAAACTATTTTTTTCATAGAAACTCCTTTAGTTTTTTTTTGTTAGAGATGGTAATCCTTGTGTAATATACTTTAAATAAGAAACTTTTTGATGAGTGGAAAGAACATATCCTGCTATCATTTGATTGGTGAATGTATAAAAAGATGGATGGGGAACCATGCCATTTTCTATAATTTTTTGTTCAAGTAACATTGTTTTGTCATGCGTATCAAAATCTGGCCCTTTTACAAATGTTTCCAAAAGAAGATGGTTTAGCTGTTCTTTAAAATTTTTATCCCCGAGAAAAATAGATTTTTTTTGATCTATTGTTAAGGTACAGCTCCAGGAATCTGATGAAAAAGAAAGAGTAGCTTCATCGTGAAGACCTTGGATGAAAGCAAAGGGGACGTATCTTTCCAGGTTATTTTTTATGCAAGAGCCAAGCGGTAAAGCATCCGTTATTTTTATTGTTACAGGAAATAAAAGCGTATCTGGCTTAAGGTCAGTGAATTTTATAATTTTTAAAATATCACTATTTTTACCGCTACCATAGAGCTTTGGTTTTTTATTAAGAAAACTATCCAGAAATAAAATTCCCTGTAAAATTATTTTATTTTTTTCTTCAGCTGTTTGTAGAGGCCATATAAAAAAGAGGAATGCAAAATTTATTATTTTTTTCATACAAGCCTTTTTTTATCATATATCAAAAACCAATCCTATAGTTTCTTGGTTACAAAAGCAACGTATTAGCAATTACTGAAATATTTGCAAAACTCTTTAAAAAATACAGGAATCAAGTATTATTATAAAACATTTAGACAGTGAAAGAAGCAAAAAATATTCAAAAATAGGTACATCAGTTATTCAGATACGTTTCTGTGAAAACATTTACCGGTAATGAAATAAACAACTTTGTACAAGAAGATTGGAAATTCGTATGGCAGCCATCAGACGCTCGATAGTTTTTTTATGGTTTTTGATAGGAACTATTTCTCAATTACAGGCCATGGTTTATGATGATCGCTATTTTCCGGAATATTCATGGGCTTCCTGGCGCACGTGCCAAAAACCGTCCCATTTTATTCCTGATATTTTTATTATGACTGCTCACGATGCAGCACTTGATAATGATGATAGTATCGGAATTCCTGAAATTTTTGGTATTTACGATTTAAATAAGCTTGCTAATGCCATAACTATTTTAACCGGCAATAATCCTCTGGCTGGCGGACAGTTTGCAGGGCTTATTGGGAGAAATATTATCTATAACATGAAGGGCAAATTAGAAGCACAAGGTGCTGCGCTTGAATATCATCAGCGCTTGACTGATAATGTTTCCTTTGGTTTTAACTTTTTTGCTATGCATGTTTTTTCACGCATCAATTTTGAACTTGCTGATGGTAATTTTCTTGGCTTAACGCCAGATCAAGTTCCTGCCTTAGATGCTCTGCGCCGTTCAATGCAACAATCTGTTGGCTTGCAAGCGCCTAAGTTTAGTAAAGGCGGTTTTTCTGACATAGATTTATATGTACGCTTTGGTAATTTGTGGGAATACAAACGTAAATTTAAACGCATAGATGCTGGTGTTCGTGCTGGCTTGCTTATTCCAACGGGCTTAACGCGTGAAATTAATAATCCGGCATCAGTTCCTTTTGGTGGTAACGGCCATTGGGGTGTTTATGGCGCGCTTGATCTTGAAATCGAGGTAAAAGAAGATTGGAAAGCTGGTATCTATGCTCGTGGTAGCAAACGTTTTGAAAAAAAGAAATTCGATCGTTTACCGTTAGCAGATGAACAACCATTATTTGCTGCATTTGTTGGTAAAGCAAATATTGATCCAGGCTTAAACCTTGTTGTTGCGCCGTATGTGCGCGTCGAAGATATTAGTGATGGTCTTGGTATTCAGGCAAAATATACGTACGTGAACCATTTTGAAGATACTATTGCCGATGGAAGATTTGGTTTGAAAATTCCTTCTGTAGAATTAACAAAATACAATGAATATACGCAATGGAGTTCAGAATACTTGACTCTTAATCTTTTTTATGATTTTGCTAGAGTAAGAGTAAGTAAGTCTTTTGCGCCAATTCTTTCTTTTATGTGTGATTTTCCTATTCAGTTTTTTGGGGTAGAACGCGTAAGTAAGACTTTCCGCGTATCAATGGGAATAGTTTTTGGATTTTAATTCATAGACGGAGAACGTTATGAGGTTTTTTCCGGCAAAAAAATTTTTAAGCTACTTTTCAAATGATGTAGCAATAGATTTAGGGACCGCAAATACTTTGATATATTGTCGTGGAGGTATCGTTCTTGATGAGCCATCAGTAGTTGCTGTAAAAGCAAATACTAATCAGGTGTTAGCTGCTGGGCGCGTTGCCAAAGAAATGCTTGGTAAAACGCCAGAAAGTATTATAGCATGTAGACCTTTGCGCGACGGCGTTATTGCAAACTTTGAACTAGCAGAAAGTATGCTGCGTTATTTTATTCGTCGTGTACATGATAATCGCCGTATGCTTGTTAGTCCTCGCATGATTATTGGTGTACCTTCTGGTATTACCCAAGTTGAGCGCCGTGCTGTTGAAGATTCTGCAAAGCAGGCTGGTGCACGTGAAGTGTATACTATTATGGAGCCAATGGCAGCAGCAATTGGTGCAGGATTACCGGTGCATGAACCGTGCGGTAGCATGATTGTTGATATTGGTGGCGGTACTACAGAAGTTGCGGTTATTACGCTCAAAGATGTGGTGTTTTGCCGTTCAGTGCGTGTTGGTGGTGATGAAATGGATCGCGCCATTGTGCAATACGTTAAGCGCAAATATAATTTATTGATTGGTGAGCGCACTGCAGAGCAAATAAAAATTCAAATTGGTACGGTAATGCCAGAATCTGACAGCGCTAGTATAGAAGTAAAAGGGCGCGATTTAGTTACTGGTGTTCCCAAAACAATTACGCTCACGAGTATGGAAGTTCATGAATCATTATTAGAAACAATAGCAACTATTGTTGACGTTGTGCGCGTGGCGCTTGAAAACACACCGCCAGAACTTTCTTCTGATCTAGTTGATAAAGGAATTGTTATGGCCGGTGGTGGTTCTATGCTGCGTGGTCTTGATAAGCTTATTTCTAAAGAAACAGGTTTGCCGGTAGTATTGGCAGAAGATCCTTTGCTTTCTGTTGTTAAAGGAGCGGGCAAAGTTCTTGAGGAGCTTGATTTCTTTAAAGAAGCATTAATGTAAGAGTAAAACGATATAGTTTAAAAAGAGGCTCTGAAATTTCAGGGCCTCTTTTTTTTGTATCAAGTTATTGGAGTGAATTTTTATCAGCTTGAGAAAGTAATATTAATTGCACCTGCGGTTCATGAGGGGCTACTGGATTTTGCAGTTCTTTTTTAAAAAATCCCTTGGGGCCATGCATAAAGCGGTTAACTTGTTCAATTTTTTTGATAATGCCAGCTTCTACTAGTTTTTCTTCGTCTGCTGGAAAATAGCTGGCAAAACTTTTTGCTTCTTCTTTAAGCAACTGGTGAAGGTTGCCAGAAAGTGTTTCTTCAGGGTTTTTGCTCAAAGCGGCTGTGTTAAGAATAAGCTGTATTGTTTGTTCTTTTTTATTTTTTATAAAAAGAGACTCTTTTTCATTAAGTTCTTTTAATTCTTGGTAAGGGACGTATGAAGGAATCTGTGCGTTTTCCCATATTTCTTGTTCATTATCATATTCTTCTGTATCCTCTTGGCATGAATGTATAGGGAGCGAGATAAGTTTAAAAAGAAGTTCGTTTGCTTTAATGGTTCTGCCAAAATTATGTTTGAGCGTTTCGTTTATTTTAAAGGGGTCAAGAGTATCATACCCAGCATAGACTGGATGTTGTTTCATAATCGTGAACAGTCCAACTAAATCAGGAAATGGCATTTCTTGTTTAGTCGATTTTTCAGCGCTTTGTGTCAATAAAGAAGTGCAGAAAAGGGTTATTAAACAAAGTTGTTTCATAGAAGCTCCTTAGATTAAAGGGGTTATAGTTGGGGGGTACTGTATAGGAAATTATACTATTTTTCTAGTATTTTAAGTTCTAACTTTTTTCTATATCCATGGTATACTTAAAGAAAATAAGCTTGTAGACCCATTTTTGAATGTAGATTGCTATGATAAAAACAGTTAAAGGAATAGAGGTTAAGAAAAGATATGGTCAGCATTTTTTGCGTAACCATACTGTTATTGACCATATGATTGATGCGGTATCTGTTACTGGTGTTTCTGTAATGGAAATTGGCTGCGGGGAAGGTGTACTGACCCGGGCAATTTTACAAACTAAAGTGGCCCGCTTATGGGTTTTTGAAATTGATCCAGAATGGGCTAGTTATGTAAAAAATTCAATTCAGGACGAACGCCTTGCCGTGCATGAGGAAAATATTCTTGATATTGATCCTTCTATGCTCGAACCGTATAAGCCTTGGACGTTATTGGCGAACTTGCCTTATCAGATTACGTTTCCTATTTTGCATCTGGTGCAAAGAAATCGTCATCTTTTTTCTGAAGGTGTTGTTATGGTGCAGGAAGAAGTTGCTCAAAAAATCACCAAAACAAAGGGGAAGGGATACGGTTATTCTTCACTCTTTTTCCAGTATTACTTTGAGTGGAAGCAGATGGATAAAATTGCACCGTCTTCATTTTTCCCGCCACCTAAAGTTTATTCACGTCTTTTATATTTTAAGGTAAAACAGAATGTTCCTGCTATTGCGCACGAAGAACAATTTTGGCAGTTTATTAAACTTTGTTTTAGACAGCCTCGTCGTACCTTAAAAAATAATTTGGCTCAAACTCACTATGATAGTGCAAAAATTCCTGAAGAGTATTTTGATTTACGAGCACAGCAAATTTCTATGGAACAATTTTTAGCATTGTGGGCACTCTTGAACAGGTAAACAGCCCTTTGTTTTTTTGCAACTAGCTCTGCGTTCCTTCCACGTGCCAAACTGTTCTTTATTTGCTTGCCTGATAGATTTTTTTACTTTTTTTTCATACTTCAATCTATTGAAACTTTCGTCTGGCCTGAACTGTTCAGCATGCGTTTTAAGGTGACACATTGTTTTTTTATCAACAAATGGTGTTATTTTTTCATACTTTTTATCAAAATCATAAAAGAGCATAGCTTCATAATCTGGATGCAGTTCTACCATTAAATTTTTAGCATCAGGCATGGTTTCTTGCAGTTTACTAATAATAACAGGAATAAATACGCCGACAGGTAATGGATAAAGCGGAAAGGTATCGCGATAACTTGCTGGTGACCAGCCAAATGACCATAACTCGGTATGGCCAGGGTCTGAATTTCTTTGTGTTGAGCGACGATGAATGAGTTCTTCAAGAGAATATGAAGAAGGGTTTTTTCTTCCTTTTGTTGCTCGTTTAATTTTGATATTGATTTGAACAATTTTTTCAGGAACAGAAAAATCACTACGATCATGAAACTTACGGTTAGAAAAAACACGATCAAGAGAAAAGAAATCCAGGCGTTGCACGCGATCACCATATGAATAAAAATGATACACTTTTTTAAAGAGCGAGCTATTAAGAAGATAATCAGTTTCTGGTAAAATTGGTGCGCCCATTAAAATAAGTTCATCAACAATTATTTTTTTTGTTTTATCGTATCCTTCTTTTTTATATACTTCAGCAAGCTTGAGTGCAACATTGGCACCATGGCTGTAACCGATAATGTGGATTTTAACGTTGTAATGATCATTATTAAAAAAATGTTCAAATTCTTTAAGCATTTGGTCGTAGAAAATTTTTGCCTCAAGGTAACGTATACGTGGACTTAAAAGGCCAGACCATCCAAAGGTGTAATAGTGGTGTTCTATTGATTTATTTGGATGTGGTGCGAGCATATCCAAAAGTTGAGCATATGCTGTTGCTGCTGCTCCTGGTCTATTATTACCGCGATCAATTTTTCTTAAACCAAGTTCTTGCATAGGGTGATGTTGATAAAAATAAGGATCTCGGCGTGTTTGCTCAATACTGCGAGAATAGGTGGTATTGGCAATTTTATCTTGCATAAATTTTATAATATTAGAAAAATTAATGTAGGGTGCAACGCTAATGATGCCGTGTACTAAAATAGTTATACTTATATCTTTTTTGTGATTTTCTTCATATTCCTCTACATCAAAACTAACTAGTGAAGAAGTAAAAAGAAGGGCAACGGTTAAATTTTTTGACAAGATCCATTTCATGATTAATCCTACTTAAAAAATGAATATACTTTGTAGTTTTGTAGTATAGTATAAAGATATGGTGATGCTTCCTCTATCTTTGTTACTTTAAAACTTTTTTTAAAAAATTAAAATGGTTAATTAGAGATAGTAAAAAAATATGGAAAGTAGATGATGAAAAAAAATAAACAAATTTTGTGTATTCTTGCCCTGTGTTCATATCTTTTTGCACAAGATCACCGCACCGAAAAATTTCTTAAAGGTCCGCAGATTACGTTTGAAAAAGATGTAACGCAGTTTGATCAACAAATTAATGTTTTGTACGGAAAAAAAATTACTCTTATTCCTACTCTGAGCATTGTGAATCATGGCTTTACGGATAGATTAGGTATTCGCGCTATGATTACTTCTGTAGTTGCCATGAGAGAGTTCCATCGCAGAGAAAAAGCATTTGGTGACATGTTTCTTTTTTTAGGATGGCATCCTATTAAAGGAAAAACTATGCTCATGACCTTGCTTGCCGGTCTTAAAATACCGACATCAAGCAAGCCGCTTGTATTTTTATATGCAACACAATCGTTAGATTTTCCGTTTGAATTTCAATGCGTGCATATGGGCAAAAAATGGTATGCAGAAGAAAGTGTATTTATAAATATTACGGGCGTTCCGCGCAAGCATATTAAATTTGGTAATTTTTACAATTGGGCTTTGGCATTTGGGCCTCATTATAAGCTTGAAAAAACTCAATCAAATTTATTTATATTAGGACGTTTGACGGGTGATCATATTAGAAAGGCTAAGATTAATGGAGTTACTAATGATGACTCTGGTGGCACCATAGTATTATTGGGGCCTGAAATAGCGTGGTCTACTGATCGTGTTGTATTGCGTTCTATTATACAAGCGCCAATTGCCAATAGGCCATTTGGTATTCAGGATAATGCAGATTTTCGTTTATTCTTTTCAGCACGATTTATTTTTTAGACCTGAATTGGATACTTAAATATCCCGTTCGTGGTGAGGAGCAAACTTATTTTAGTTTGCGTCTCGAACCATTTGAACGTCATAAAAAGATCTATGAAGATTTTAATTTTGAGTTCATGGTTCGAGACATTTTTCTTCGAAAAACCCTCACCACGAACGGAATATAGAAATTTTAAGAATGCTATTTCGAATTATGCGTTTTAAGCTGTTTGCATGTGCTTTTTCAAAACCAAAATATAAAGGCGTAAGATATTATTTACTTTGCTACAAAGTTCAAATGAACCATCAGTTTTTGTCGTTATTTCAGCTGCATATATCATTGTTTGCAATTCAAGTTCATGCCACAAAATATCATCATGCGGTTGCGCACAAACAGCTTTATAGATCGGTAATTGTGGTAGGACTTTTTCAATGAACGTGGTACAAATATTCCAGCAGTGAGGCTCATAATCAGAAGAAAGAACGAGTTCAGCAGCTTTAGTTGTCCACATACAAGTTTTGGCATCATAAGAGGCCATTTTTTTTGCATAGGTAAGAATGTCTTTTTGTGCTTCTTTCCAGGCAGGAATAGAGGCTGTTAGAGTAGTTAGAGTTGTACTCAAACCAAGGATAAGTGCTAGTTTTTTCATAATAATCCTTCCATATTTTCTTACAGTATAGACTGGTACGCTTTTTTTTGCAAAAGCCCCCCGGTAACCCTTGAGATTCTTGAGATATGAAAATGGTTTGTGCGAAAATCAAGCTGAGGATTTATCCATTTAATGTATTGCCGTCCGAATGCTTCGACAAGCTCAGCACGAACGGAGTGAGGGTTGAGCGCAGCGCTTACTCCTGAGTTCGACCGAAGGGTCAGCACGAACGGCTTAATTTAAATATTTTTCCTATTCCGTTCGCCCTGAGCCTGTCGAAGGGTGCGAACACAAAAATATTTTGCATAATAATGTAGGAAACAGAGGAGCGTTTTTTATGATCAAACAAAGAATTTATTTTTACTATGTGCTGGTCAAAGGTTTACTGGTAATGGCGTTTCAGCTTATCTATGGGGTTTGGAAAGTTTCTCGTTTGCCAGCGCCCATAGTTACTATTTTTGGAGGAGCGCGCTTAAAGCAAGATGATCCTATAGCAAGGCACGCACATGAATTGAGTCATCGTTTGGCGCGTGCAGAGATTTCAGTAATCTCTGGTGGTGGTCCTGGCATTATGCAAGCAGTCAATTGTGGCGTACGCCATGAAGAAAAACATGTTAAAGCTCGTACGCTGGGCATTACTGTTAAAGGATTATCAAAAACAGAACCGGTGAACCCTTGTGCGCAAGATTTTATTGTGACCGATCAATTTGCTGTACGTAAATGGTTGATGATTAATTTTTCTGTGGCATTTATTGTATTTCCTGGAGGCTTTGGAACAGTAGATGAATTTGCTGAAGTTATAACACTTATGCAGACCAAAAAGCTACCAGGAGTTCCGGTTATTTTGGTTGGTGCGCAATATTGGGATCTCTTAATCCGTTGGCTTAAAGAATCTGCTTTGCCAAAAGGTCTTGTTTCCCAAAAAGATCTTGATCTTATATATGTAACGGATGATCTTGAGGATATAGTGTGTAAGGTAAAGGAGCAGTGTGCGTTATGTACACCATGCGCATAAAGGAGATTTTATGAAACATTCTTTTTTTAAAGATGCACTTTCATACGTGATGCATTATCCCTATTACGTATATGGTTTGTGGCAGATAAAATCTTTGCAAAAACCGCTGGTAACACTTTTTGGTGGCAAGCGGGCGCAAGACGATGCTGTTTATTGCAAGCAAGCAGCAGCAGTTGCACAAGCACTCGCTGAAAAATCTATTTCTGTGTTAACCGGTGGTGGTCCAGGGATTATGCAAGCAGCATTGTGTGGGGCTCTTAAAGCTGAAAAAAAACATAGTGCTCTTGGCATAGGAGTATATAACGTTGATGAATATTTTGAGCCGATCTGTTCTTATAAAACAATTTATATGCCAAATTTTGCTATGCGAAAAGCATTATTGATTGACTATTCTCAAGGCTTTGTTTGTTTTCCTGGTGGCATAGGAACAGTAGATGAACTATTTGAAGTACTCAATTTAATAAAAACAAAAAATCTTGCAAAAGTTCCCGTTATTTTATTTGGTAAAGATTACTGGGTTAATATTATTGGTTGGATGAACCATGCTTTTCAAGAAGGTTTTATTGGCTCAGAGCACAGAGATATTTTGATGATAACTGATGATATTGATCATGTAGTTTCATTGCTTGTATCGCATGCCAAGAAGCTTTAACGCAAAATATTTAAATGAACTAATTCATGCATTAGTTGGGCTGGTGAACGGAAAAGGATAGGATGAAAGCCTTCATAAAAGGCAGTGGTAACATTTTTTGTACTGTTATCAATAAATACGCATTGTTCAGCTTGTAAATGACTTTGTTTTAAAAATTTTTGAAAAGAAGCCGCAGATGGTTTTTGTATCCAGTTATCATGCTGTTGAACAACAACAATACCATTAAAATAAGAAAAGAGAACGGGGAATTTTTTTTCTAACTGTTCAAATGTTTTTTCACCAATATTAGAAAAAAGATAAACCTTATATCCATGCTCTTTTAATTTTTTTATGCAATCAATAGTACCTTTAACCGGTTTTTGCTCATTCATCATGGCAATGGTAACGTCAATAAAAGGGACAAGTTTAGAATGTTTTTGCGAAAGTTCGATAATGAACTCTTCTGGTACACGACTTTTTTTTAATAATGCTACGATATCTTTTATGAATGATGGTTTAAAAAGTAATAGTGCTACATCAAGCCGATAAGCATGTTTGAGAATATATTTTAAAATGCCACCATATTTGCGGTTTAAAATAACTCCATGCAGATCAAAGACAAAAACGGGAGAACTATGAACTTTTTTATTATTTTTTTTGAGCATAGTAACCGGGCATGAAAAACAGTGGTGTATCGTATACAAGAGTATAAACAACGCTATTATACTTATTATTAGCAAAAAAATATTCATAAAATCCCCTTCCCAATCCCTTATAATTAGGATAAAAAAAAAGTTAAGACAAGAGGAAGCTTTTTGTTATTTTTTTAAGTTGTCCCGCTAGGACAAAGAGGGTATACTGATTTTTGATGAAAAATCATGAACATCTTTATTCTCAAAGAAGGGTTGCATATGAATAAAAAAACTATGGTATTTTTAACAAAAGTGGCATTAAGCAATCTTGTTCTCGTGGCGCTGAGTTTTTTGAAAGTTAATACTATTATTGGTGCTCCTGCTGCCTATTTTTCTTTAGCTATTCTTGGAGGCCCTTTAGTTGGGCTTTATGCTGGCGTTTCATGCGCAGGTGTTTTGTATGCAGCTAGATTTTTAATTAAATTTTTTGCATATGGGCTTGAGTTGAGCCCTATTAATATGTACATTCCTACATTATGTGGTGCTGCGTATTGGTCTGGCAACAGATTATTTTTTAGATTGTTACTTCCTCTTCTATGTATGGTTCTTTTCTTGGTGCATCCGGTTGGCAATCAAGCCTGGGCATATTCTTTATACTGGCTTATTCCCGTAGCATTATATTGGTTTTCTCAAGAATATGTTGTGCTTCATGCGCTTGCTAATTCCTTTATTATGCATGCGGTTGGTTCTGTTATATGGTTGTATTGCGTGCCAATGAGCGCAGAGCATTTTATGGCACTTATTCCTGTTGTTTTGGTCGAGCGTATGATTATTGCCTTGAGCATGACCATTGTCATAACTGGTGTAGAAGCCCTTAAAACGTTACCGCTTGCCGTATATAAACGTTTGAACGCGTAATTTTACGTGAAAATTAATCAATTGATTGAGAAGTATTTAAATTCCGTTCGTGGTGAGGAGCAAACTTATTTTAGTTTGCGTCTCGAACCATACGGAATCCTAAAAAAGTAAAATTTTTAATTTTGAGTTCGAATGCTTCGAGACGTTTTTCTTCGAAAAACCCTCAGCACGAACGGAATGTAGAATTTTAAGTATACTGAGTCGAATTTAGGTTTATTATAAAGGAATTTATGAAGCATCTGGCAGTGATCATGGATGGCAATCGCCGTTGGGCAAAACAGCGCGGTTTGCGTCCGTGGCTTGGGCATCGTCAGGGAGCAGAATCAATAAAACGCATTGTTGATTTTTGCTTAAAAAAGGGAATTTCTTATCTTTCGCTGTATACGTTTTCTCTTGAAAATTTTAGGCGACCAGAATCTGAACTGAGTTTTCTTTTTGATTTAATAAAACATGAATCGCTCAAGCAGCTTGATCTGTTTTTAAAGTATGGTGTTCGTGTTCGTTTTGTCGGTGACCGTTCTTTATTTCCGGATTCTATAAAACCAACTATTGAAAAGCTTGAAACGGAAACTGGGCATTTAACAAATCTTAATCTTAATTTTTTATTTTGCTACGGCGCACGGCAAGAAATTGTTGGTGGCATAAAAAAGCTACTTTCTAAAGTTAAAGACGGTGTTTTAGCAGAGCAGGATATTTCAGAAGAAGCTTTTTCTGAATGCCTTTGGACTGCTGGCATGCCAGAGCCTGAACTTATTATTCGCACCGGCGGTGCGGTCCGCTTGAGCAATTTTTTGCTCTTTCAAGCAGCGTATAGTGAATTTTATTTTCTTGATTGTTTGTGGCCAGAAATAGAAGAAAAACATTTGCTTGCTGCTTATCAGCAATTTGAAGATTGTAAGAGGAATTTTGGTTCATGAAAATAGTATGTATGCTTGGTGAAGGAGCATGGGGAACTGCCATAGCAACATTGCTTGCGCATAATGGTTTTACGGTAAAATTATGGTGCCATGACGCAGGCGTTGCAAAAACAATAGAACAAAAACGTGTTAACCAACGCTATTTGCCTGGTATTACTTTGCACAAAAATATTGTACCCGTTACTACGGTGCAGGATGCATTGCATGAAGCGGAACTTATTTTTGAAGCTATTCCCGTGCAGTATCTGCGCTCAATCGTTGAGCAATGCAAACCTTTTTGTAAACAAACTACCCCATGGATTGTTTTAAGCAAAGGGATAGAACAAAATACGTTATTATTCCCTACAGCACTTATTGATGATATTTTAGGTTATTGCCCACAAAAGGCGATTCTTGCTGGCCCTAGTTTTGCAAAAAATGTAGCAGAAAAAACAATAACGGCAGTAACGCTTGCAGTAGAGGATTGTGATTTTGGTGTTTCTTTACAAAAGCAGTTAGCAAATGAATATTTTAGGCCCTATATTTCACGTGATCTTATTGGTGTGCAATTAGGAGCAGCACTTAAAAATGTTATAGCACTTGCTACGGGTATGCTTGATGGTGCAGGATATACTGACAATGCGCAAGCATTTATTTTAACGCGCGGTTTTCATGAAATGGTGGAAATTGCTACAGCGCTTGGCGCACGCAAAGAAACGCTTTACGGTCTTTCTGGTCTTGGTGACGTGGTGCTGACATCAATGGGAGGCTTGAGTAAAAATCGTGAAGTTGGCAAACGGCTTGGCGCTGGCCAAACATTGCCACAGATTTTAAAGGAAACTGGTTTTATTCCAGAAGGGATAAATACCGTTGAAGCGTTGCATCAATGGCAAAAAAAATTATCATTAGAGCTTCCGGTATTTGAAGGTATTTATGCCGTAGTGCATGGACGTGCAAGCATAGGAACTGTTTTACAAGAACTTATGGCACGCCCTTTAGAACAAGAGTGTGCCACAGATTCTTGAGTATTATTTTAATATATTGTCATTAATACGTATGATAACTTCATTTCCGATGCGGATATCAAGGTTATCATTATATTTTTTAAGAATTAAGGCTTTTAATTCTGCTGCAGGATTTTGAAGTTCTGGTCCATTATCAGGTGCATTTTGAACACACTGCCACATGTAAGAAATCCCTAAGCCTTTTGCTTTTTTAATCGCTATTTTATCTGAGGTTATTTTTTTAAACCATTTAAGAGCATCTTGAGGAACACGTTCTTTACGTTTTCCTCGTTCATCATCAGAGCCAAGGCCAAGTGTATGGCTTACTTGTGATGGGAATACTTTACGTGCAAGAGAAGCGATAAATCCGCCACTATGTGCAGGAAGATCTTGGGTTGTCAAGCCATGCGGCTCCATGCGAATAAAGAATAGATTCTTTTGATTATTAACTCTACCAAATAAGATATGGTGCATACCTTTTACCGGCAATTCCATAGCTTCAGGAACATCAATACGATAGTGGGTATATTCTGCTTTTTTGTAATACCAACCATAAAACTTGTTTTCTGTATAGTATTCATTAAGATGAGAAGATTGTCCGGGATAAGCTTTAATTCCGTTAGAAGCCCACATGAGCTCACTATTCATATCGCCTGTATATACTTTTGCAACATAGTTTTTTAGAAAGGTATACAAAGCTTGATCTGCTGCTTCTTCTATAATAAAGGTTCCTTCATCAAATATTTCACCTTTGGCATCATAAATATAATGGAGTATGTCTACAATAGCTTGTAGGTATTCATCATCAGATACATCTGAATTTAGCTTGAAATTGTTAGCAACGAGAGCCTTACCATTTTTAATATTTTCATCAAAATTAATAGTTTCAAAGGCTTCTATGGGTTGATCAAAAGTTGGCTGGTATTCACCGTAAGAAGAAGCTAAAGAACCAGAATTCGACATTTCTTCTTTTGATTCTTTAGGGAAAATTAATTCTTGGCTAGTACTGGAATCTTCTTGTTGATCTTGATTTTCATTTTTGCCTTCTGCAAGAACAGGTTGCGCAACAGGAGCTGTTGGTAATTGTAGGCCTTCTTGGCTATCTTCTTTTGAAAAAACTACTTCATATTCATACTGTGGATCTTTTAAATTTTCTTCTTCTTTTTTTTCTTCCAGAGCAGGTTTATTTTGCCACCAATAGTACCCAAGACCTAGGGTTAAAAGGCCAAAGCCGGTAGCGGCAGCAATATACCATTTATTCTGGTTTAGCTGTTCTTGTAGGTTATCAAAGCTCAAAGAACGTTTAATTCCCTGGAACAGAGAAGACATATACCCAGGTTCTTGGCAGTTTAGGGTTTGAGTTCCCGTAACGCTTACCAAAAGCAGGGCTAAAATAGATTTTTTAACTATTGATTTCATGTAAAAACCTCCATTTAAGGTTCAAATTTTAAGTTCTATACCTAGTATAGCATAGTAATAAATAATTACAAGTAGGCAACTATTGGGTTTGGAGCTGGATATTAAAGGGTTGATTGAGGTCAACCAGGGAGCCAGGGAGGGGTTTTTGGTCTATTACGGTACAGTGGATGCATTGGTGGCCCTGTTGGGCTGCAAAACGGTGAAATATGATAGGTTCAAGGCCATAAGGCTGCAGGAATGCTAATACTTCAGTAACCTTACTTTTTTTAAAATTAGGGAAAATAACGATATTGCTGCCTTTTGCTGCAAAATAGGCGGTGATGGTTTTTTGCTCAAGGAGGGAATTGGCAGCAGGGCTTTGAGCAAAACAGTGCTCTTTAGGGTAATCTGTTGCAAGGAAGATCTTTTTCAAAAATAGCCCTTTTTCTCGTACTATCTCTTCTGCGTTTTTCACTGTTTTTCCCTCAAGATTAGGAGTTTTTTCTGCATCTTTTTTATAGGAAAGCGTGCAAAATATAGTTTGGCCAGGTTTAATCTTTTGACCGGGGGAAGGAATCTGGCTCATAACCGTGCCATCTGGCAAATCTTTATCCTCTTTTTGGCCAAGAATACGAATATTAAGGTTTGCATCAGAAAGGGCTTGGATTGCATGTTTTATGGGTTTGCCGATAAGCAGAGGGGTTTCTATGGCAGGTACGTACCAGAGGTAATAAAAAAGCAGGTAACCAGCAAGAAAAGCGCAAAAAGGAATGAGCCAAAAATGGGTATCATATTTCATAGGAAATTTCGGGCTGAAGTGAGATTAAATACTGAGCATTCAAAGGCAAGCAATAAGCCGGATTTTGTATTCGCTTTGCAGCGACTGACAACCATCTATCTAAGCGATCTACCCGTACGATGTGAGGAACGAAAAAACCATATCGCACTGTTTGATCTTGCTCCAGGTAGGGTTTGCCCGAACAGCTCATTACTGAACTGCACTGTGCGCTCTTACCGCACATTTTCATCCTTACCCTGTATTTGGCAGGGCGGTTATTTTCTGTGGCACTTTCCATGGACTTACATCCCCCCCAGTTGAACCAGGTTCTCCTGAGGTACCTTTTTTCGTTAGGAGTCCGGACTTTCCTCTTATAACCAAGGTTACAAGCGATTGTCTAGCTTACCTTTGAATATGCATTTCAAAATTATAGCCATTACTCCTAGATTACCAAAAATTGCATAAAGAGTATAGGAGCTATAAGGATTTATGCCAAAAAAAAGAGCATTAATAATGCTGCTATAAAGAAGGTAAAGGATTAAAAAAGCGTAAGGAGCGAGCTCATTTTCAAGGTTAATAATATTTCTTAAAAATAAGAGCAGAAAAAAGGGGAGTATTGCGAGCGTTAAAAGAATGAATGCGGTATCATAAAAAATTATAGAGCGACAACAGAGTAGAAATAATGCATAAGCGATAGGTATGCTTGAACTATAGAGAGTTGCAGCCAGCGTTGCACAGAGCAGAGGTTGTATGGATGATCTACCGCTTTGTATGAGCATTATATCGCTTAAAAAAAATAATAAATATATAAGGTAAAAATAGCTTTCTGATACTAGTTTTTTTTCTTTATTCATGATATCTATACCTCTTTTTTTAAATTTTATATTGACATTGAAATCTATTCAAGTAACTTGTATAGCAGTTGTAATAACATTATGTTAAGAAAATATTAACATTATCTTAAGGAGTTCTCATGAAAAAAATGTTTGCACTTGTTTTTGCTGCAAGCTTGCTTGCTGCAAATGCGTCAGCTGAAGAAACTAAGTCTTGGATTAAAGTTCCTTCTTTAGTTACAGAATACTATACATCTACAAAAACTTTTGCAGGGAACCATAAAACTGCATTGTCAGCAGCAGTGACTACAATTGTTGGTGCATATGCTACTTATAAATTTTATCAGTGGTGCCCTTGGTTCCAAGAGAAGGTAAACAATCTTTTAGGTATCGATGAAGAAGAATCTACTTTTTCATTCAGCTTGGGAAATAAATCTGAGTAATTAGTACGCGGATTAAGAAGTTAAGGCCGCTCTATGCGGCCTTTTTTGTTTATACATAAAAAAGGTATTGTGGCATCAAAACAATTTTTGTTGAATACTGTTCAACATATTCTTATTTTCATATTTTTTATCGCGTGTTTTTTTCTTGGATCATTTTTTTACATTATTCATTATCAACGTATAGATTTTTCAGCTTTAGAACATTATAATCCTGGAAAACCATCACTTGTGCTTGATGATGAAGGGCACGAATGGACACGTTTTGCGCTTGACCGTCGAGAGCCAATTAATTTACAAAAAGCACCACAGCATTTGCTTGATGCATTCATTGCAGCAGAGGATCATTATTTTTGGTCCCATTATGGTATTTCTGTGCGCGGTATTTTCCGTTCATTACTTATAAATTGTTATCATGGCAGAATTGTGCAAGGTGCCAGTACCATTACGCAGCAATTGGTCAAACTTCTTTTTTTTGATGCACGCAAAACATATGGTAGAAAATTAAAAGAGCAAATTTATGCGCTCTTGGTTGAGCTACAATTTAGCAAAGACCATATTTTGCAAACGTATATGAATCACGTTTATTTTGGTTGCGGTATTTATGGCGTGGAAGCAGCAGCGCAACGTTTTTGGGGAAAGTCTGCGTGTGAGCTTTCTATCGATCAAGCAGCTATGCTTGCAGCTATTGTAAAATCGCCTGGGCAGTATTGCCCTTTATTATATCCTTTGAGTGCGCGCAAGCGACGTGATGTTGTATTATCTTCTATGTACAGTTTGGGTTCAATTTCTTATGAGGATTATTTGCAAGCAAAAGAAGCGCCATTAGAACTTATTGAATATGGTGGCGATACAATAGCACCACACTTAAAAGAAACATTGCGTGTATTTTTAGAATCATTATGCGGCAGAGAGCAGTTATATACTGGCGGCCTTACTATACAAACAACTATTAATAGATCATTGCAGCTGCATGCACAAGAAGTATTTAAGATGCAATTAGAGGAATTAAAAAAAACTATACATCCAGCTGTTGATGGTTCTTTGCTTTGTATGAAAACAAAAACAGGAGAAATAAAAGCTCTCATTGGCGGCTATGATTTTACGCAATCACAATTTAACCGAGCATTGCAAGCGAAACGACAGTTTGGTTCAATTTTTAAAACATTTGTCTATGCAGCAGCATTACAAGAAGGAAAACATTTTGCGCAAACAGCGCTTGATGAACCGATTGCTATTGGCAATGATAATGTCTGGCAACCGCAAAATAATACGCGCCAGTATGAAGGGGAAATGACACTTGCGCGCGCATTATCCCACTCTAATAATATTATTACTATCAAAACTTTATTGCAGATTGGTGTTGATAAAGTAGTTGCTCTGGCAAAAAAATTACGCTTATCAGGAGAAATTCTTTCGTATCCATCTTTAGCATTAGGATGTATTGATGGTACACTCAAAGAAGCAGTAGGTATGTTTAATATTTTTGCTAATCATGGCATGTACGTTGAGCCTCATTATCTTTTGTGGGTTAAAGATTCTTTAGGAACAAAGATTTGGAAAAAGCGAGTTGATTCAGAAAGAATTTTAAGCAATTTTGTCACAAGTCAAGTTACCAAAGTATTGGCAATAGGAATGTCGCGTATTAAGAATCGTTATGAAAATTCATGGATTGATGCTGAGGCAATTGGCAAAACGGGAACAACAAATGAATGCCGCACCAACTGGTTTTGTGGTTCTACGCCAGAATATACTACAGGCTTGTATATAGGAACTGATGATAATCGATCCATGGGTAAACATATTTATGCAGTGCGCACGGCATTTCCCATCTGGCTTAATTTGTATAGAAATATTTGCAATGGTACAAAAAATTTTACGTATGATCCGCAGCTTAAAGAAATCTTTATTGATAACAGAACCGGTAAACGTGTTGCTGCAAAAAATAGTCCAAGAATTTTTCCTATTTTAATTCCTGAGGAGTTTGCTTAAGGAGTTTTTGTATCGTTTCAAAAAAGAGATGCGGATTGTGCATGATTTCACGTTGATGCATCATATACATCAGTGCTGGAAATTCATGACAAAGAGCACGAGCATTATCAACTTGATGATCCGTTATTTTTGTTTCGAGCGGAATAATGAGACATGGCTTTTTGAAAAACAGTGCTTCAAAAAGTGTTCCTGCGCCTGCTCGGCAGATAATAATATCAGCAGCTTGATAAAAATGTTCAAGTGATGAGCTGAAGGTAAAAACGTATGCTGTTATATTTTTTTGAGCATAGAGTCCTTGCCATGGCGTTGCATCATTGCTTCCTGTCTGGTGAATAATTTGAATAGTAGTAGCAAGAGAGGTTTCATACTCAATCCATTGTTTTACAAGATTATTAAGGCTGACAGAGCCTTGAGAGCCTCCCAAAATAAATACAGTTTTTTTTGAATTACTTAAGTGCAATGCTGTACGAGCTTTATTTTGATCTTTTGTTAGTGATTCATGAAACTGCAGAGGATAAGAACGGTATTGTACTTTATCTATAGGAAATGATGCTAAAGCTTTTTTAAAGGGAACAAAAATAGTTTTAGCCAAAGGTGCTAACATGCGTGTTGCTTTTCCCGGCAGTGCATTTAACTCATAGAGGGTGATGGGAATGCGCAATAATTTTGCTGCAATGCAAACAGGAAGTGAAACATAGCCGCCCGTACTTATTACTTCAGACGGTCTGTATTTATGTAAAAGAGAAAGACTTTTTATGATGCACCATGCTAAACGAATGCAATAGCCAGGAACTCCAAAAAGAGAACGAGGAACATTCTCCAACTGTAATGGAATGTGTACGGTGACTTCATTATTTTCTTGAATAATCTTTTTATCAAGTTCATAATGTGTTGAAAAAAAGAGTATAGTGCTTTCTGGATACGTTTCTTTGTACTCTTTTGCCAGCGTGAGAGCTGGCTTTATATGGCCACCAGATCTTCCGGCAACAAAGCAAATACTATTGTTTCCATGTACGCATGAGGCTGATACATTTTTCTTTTTGTTGTTCATTGCAGTTTCCATTTAACGCTTTTTGTAAAGTATTTGTTGCCAGATTTTTTTTGCCTTGCGCAAAAAGAGCTTTAGCACAATGTTTTTGTATATGAAAATCATGCGGTGCTTTTTGCGCTAGCCAGGTAAGAAGTGTTGCTGCTTGGTGTAATTTACCTTGTTTGTACCAGATTATTGCCTGGGTATCTAGGTAATGTACATTATCTTTATTATTTGCTAATGCTTGTTCTATAAGTTTTTGAGCTTTATCAAACTGCTTTTCTTTGCTTGCATAAAAGTATGCAGCCAAGTTTAATAAAGGAGCAAAATTTGCTTTAAGCGCTAGAGCATAATCTAAAATTTGTTTAAGGGCTGTATAATCCTTCGTGTCAAAATAAATTGATGCTAATTGATAAGCGATTTTTGTTTTTAATGCAACATCACGTGCCAATGAAAGACCTTTTTTAAGAGATTTCGTAGCTTTATCAAGTGATTTGTCTTTTAAATACATATCGGTGACATAGAGGTTTGCAAGCAAAGAAGTGCCACTTTTTTGCTCAAGACGCTCAAATAGAGCAATTATAGTTTCCCTTTCAACGTGTGCTTGATATAAAAGATGAGCTGCGCGGTACCATAATAGTTCTTTAGGCTCTTTGGTGATCCATTGCTCAAGTAAAGCAATTGCTTCGTTTGGTTGTGCAAGTGCACAGAGTAGTTCAATTTTTAAAAGCCGTGCCTGTTTATAGGTTGGATTTATTGCAAGGCATTTTTCTATTCTATGGAGAGCAAGAGAATACTGACGTTGGTGATACAGTACTAATGATTCTTCAAAAAGTTTTTTGAGCTGTTCTTGTTGGCCTCCGGCTTGTTTTTGTCTGATGGTAAGATTGAGAAGTTGTTGTTCTATAGCACTATCGTGCCCAACGATATGTAAGAAATTACGATAGCCAGCAATGGCTTGTTCAAGATTTCCTTCTAATTCATATAAAAGACCAGACAAAAGCCATCCTTGATCAAAAGATGGATTAAGTGTTAAGCATTTACTTAAACATTGGCGTGAAAGTTCAATATTATTATTTTGAGCAGCGATTTGTGCTTTTAAATAATAAAAAATAAAGTGAGTTGGTTTTTCAATCGTGCTTTTTAAATAGTGATCTATAACTTCAACAGCTTGATCTGATTTTTTATTACGCATGTGCGCAAGCGTTGCTCCATAGACAACTTCTGGGTGCGTGTTAAAACTATCAAGTAAGGCTATTATTTTTTGTTCAGCTTCTTTATGCTTGCCAACTAATTCAAGTGCTTTTACAAAAATGAGCTGAATTTCCAAATTATCTTTCAGCTGTGTATCAACTTTATGAATCAGGTCAGCGATTTTTTTATATTGTTTTGATAAAAAAAGATAATCAATATAGCCAGGGTATACATGAGCTGGTGCATTATCTGTTATAAGGGTATCAAAACATTTTTTGCTTATAGTATGATTTTTTTCATGCACATTATAACTGCCCCATATATACAGTAAATAAGGATTTAATGAAACGTCATCTTTTTCTAATGCTAACAATGAGACTGGTGCAAGAACAGACAATAACCATATATGCTTCATTCTTTCTCCTGGTAACAACGAATAAGAAACTTTTTAAGAACATCTCTTAAATGTTCATCTTTGATGTTAGCCAAAGCATCATTCTCTTGCTGCGTTAATAGTATTTTTGTTTCAGGATTTACTTTTTGAGAAAATTCTTTGCCAGTTTCTTTATTTTTTTTTCTACCTACTTGTTTAAAGCGTAAACGTTTTATGCGTGGTTGGTCTAGATTTGCGTTAATTGTTTGAAGAATTACAGGAGTTAATAGGTATAATTCTTGCATCCAACTAGAATCATATACGCCTAAAACAAGCATATCATCTTCTATTTTTTCTAAGGTAACTCGCTCGCGCAACGTGCCAATAATAGTAGGCCATTGTTGAAGCAAGAGAGCTTTCCAATTTTTTTGTTCGGCAATGTATGAGGTGAGGAATTCTTTTATTAAATGTGGCATAGTATAAGTGTAAACGGTGCCAAAAAAAGCTTCAATGAAAATGTTTTTTAAAAGCAAAATTTTTGACATTTTATATAATTGTCAGTATATCTAAACATGATTTTTTTTAACTATAATCCTATAATTCCCAAGGGGGCATTTTATGAAAAAAATATTTTTTTCCTTATTATGTTTGAGTGCAACGGGGTTGTATGCAACCGTTCCTGATCAAACAGGTATAGAAGATGAACAAAAAGGAAAAGAGAATAAAGAACATAGTAGTAGAGAAGTTATAGGTATTACCATTGTTACTAATAACCAAGAAAGTGATCCGGTGTATACGTATTATTTATGGCCGGGAAGCAGCAGTCCTATAGAGTATTATACTGTGGGTATTCAGGTAAATAATTCTAGTAATAGCTCTCCAAACTCTATGACGGGAAGTTTTACTGAATTTCCATCATCAAGTAAATAAGAATTAAATGGTGAGATGGTAATGAAAGATTTTGAACAACTGCCACATACTGCTGATTTAAAAATTAGAGTGTACGGTTCTTCATTACAAGAGCTCTTTAAGCATGCACTAATTGGTATGTTTCAAAGCATAGGGCCGCAATCCTCAGCATGTGTTCGTAAAGATGATCGCTTAGTGTGTCAAGAACTTCCTGTGCATCATGAAGTTGCTATCAAAGCATCAACCAAAGAATCACTTTTGGTCGATTTTTTATCAGAAGCATTATATCTTTCTGATGTGCATAATGAAGCATATTTGGATGTTGCTATTACTGATTTTAATGAACATCATATTAAAGCTACTTTGTATGGTATCAAAATTGATCGCTTTGATGTTGTTGAAATAAAAGCAGTAACGTATCATGATCTAGAAATAAAACATCACGATACTCAGTGGCAGGCTGATATTGTGTTTGATATTTAAGGAGAGTGCATGGCTCAAGAAATTACCCGTAAAGATCTTATTAAAATTGATGATGTTACGTACGAAATTCCAAAAACATTTCGTTCTGATATGCGTGTTCCTGCGCGTGTATTTGTCAATGAAGAAATGCTTGAGGATGTATTGCAAGATAGATCTTTGCTTCAACTTGTTAATGTAGCAACATTGCCGGGCATAGCGCATTATGCGTTTGCAATGCCAGATATTCACCAAGGATATGGATTTCCTATAGGTGGCGTTGCTGCCTTAGTGTTGGAAGATGGTGGCGTTATTTCTCCTGGTGGTATTGGCTACGATATTAATTGTGGTGTTCGTTTATTGGTTGCTAATATAACAAAAGATGAAATACAACCTTATCTTGAGCGTTTGGCAACGGATCTTTTTCATGCAGTTCCTTCTGGCGTTGGTAGAGGTGGTTCATTAAAACTTTCTATGGCAGATCTTGATAAAGTTTTGCGTGGTGGTGCTCGCAGAATGCTTGAGCTTGGTCATGGTTCTGAACGAGATTTAGAATTTTGTGAAGAGAGTGGGCACATGGCAGGAGCAGATCCTGATGCTGTTTCTGAACGCGCAAAAAAGCGTGGTATTGATCAATTAGGAACACTTGGTTCAGGAAATCATTTTCTTGAAGTGCAAGCCGTTGAGGAAATTTATGATAAAGAAGCGGCACAAGTTTTTGGCCTTACTGAAGGTGCTATAACCGTTATGATTCATTGTGGATCACGAGGCTTGGGTCACCAAGTATGTACTGATTATGTACGTGAAATGATGCCAATGCTGGAGCAATTTAATATAGCATTACCTGACAAAGAACTTGTCTGTGCGCCATTTAAATCTGATGTTGCACAAAACTATTTTGCCGCAATGCAAGCTGCTGCTAATTTTGCATGGGCAAACAGGCATATGATTATGTGCTGGGTGCGGCAAGCGTGGCAAAAAGTATTAGGAAAAGACGCCCATTTAAATTTGGTGTACGATCTTTCTCATAATATGGGAAAAGTTGAAAAACATCGCGTTAATGGTAATGAAAAAGCTGTTATCATACATCGCAAAGGAGCAACCCGTTCTTTTGGGCCTGGTAGTGCTGAAATTCCTTCTTTGTATCGTAACGTTGGCCAACCGGTATTAATTCCCGGTACTATGGGAACAAGTTCATATGTGCTTGCTGGCATGCAAGAAAGTATGGGAATTTCCTTTGGCAGTTGTTGTCATGGAGCAGGGCGTAAATTATCGCGTGCGCAAGCAAAAAGAGAAGTGCGCGGTTCTCAACTGCGCGAAGTTTTACAACAACGGGGTATTATTATCCGCAGTGATTCAGATCCTGGTTTGGCAGAAGAGGCTCCGATGGCCTACAAAGATGTTGACAGTGTAGTGCGTGTCGTTGAAAAGGCTCATATTGCAAAACGCGTTGCACGCGTAGTGCCATTAGCGGTTATTAAAGGGGGCTAGTAGTAATAAGCACTTTAATTTTACCAACAGGAGTTTTCTATGCTTAAAAAAGTGTTTGTCGTTTTGTTATTTAGTAGTTCATTTTTGTATAGCAGTGATACTGAAAATAAAGAGGGATGTAAGATAATAGGTATGCCATGGCAACAAGATTATAGAGCAACCCTTAATTCTTTGAAGTCAGAGGCAGACTATCATTCTTTCAATATAGTTGGACTAGATCAAGAAAAATTTAAATTTTTAAAAAAGTTATATACAGTTGATACGACAAACTTTTTAATTAAACCTACCAAGTTTGAGAAAGATAGCTTTTCATCTCTTGAAGAAAAAAATGGCACAACCTGGCAAGCAACGAATGATTTTATAAAAATATTGTTGCTCATGGGAGTATTCATTAAAAGCCATGGCGATGATCCAAGTATCTTGCAAAAAGGTAATGGCATTCTTTTGACAGCGATTGAATTTCTTGAAAAGGAAACAAAAACTGCTCAAGAGTTATCGCTGCATAAAGAGTAAATAAAGGTTTTTCCAAAATAATTTACTACTACCAGGCATAGGAGGTTTTTCTAAACTTCTTTGCAAAAGAGCGATAATTTCCTGTGCTTTCATTTGTTGCTTTTGATTGGTATGCTCTTGCGCGTAAACAGTTTCCCAATGTTGTAAAAGAATATCAAGAAGCTCTAGCGTTTCTCGTTCTGAAATATTTTTCTGCTCAAGAGCTTGCTGATAGGTTGACGCATCAGGCAGTGAGAGGTTTTTAAACCAATGTACTATTTCATGGTGAATTAGATTATCTGCTTTAAAAGTTTCAATTTGCTGTATAATGCAGCGAGATTTAATAGTAGGAACAATATATTCACTGCGTTCTGCAAGTAAGATAAAGTGATATCCCTTTGGGGGTTCTTCCATAATTTTTAATAAAGCATTGGCACAGGACTGATTGAAAAAGTCTGCTTTTTGTATAACAAAAACAAAATGCTTATCCTGCTCAAGAGCAAATGATGCTGTTTTAAAAATAGGCTCGAGCTGCTCAAGGGTATAATTTTTTTCAGGGTTTACCCAGAGCATGTAAGGAAATTGACGTTCTAGTATTTGTTTGCATACAAAACACGAGCCACAACCTTTTTGAGCACAAAAAAGTTTTTGCAGATACCGTTCTGTATGTTCCACTATGACATTTTCTGGCCCGAGCCAGAGATGCGCAGGGTTATAAAAAAAATCTTTTAAGCGATCAGATTGTTGGTTTTTATCCATGAAAGTACTTTGTTATAGGCTTGTTTGGCAATATCTTCTGGTGTTAATGTTCCATCAAGAATTATAACATCTTGGCGATTATTATAAAGATCTTCAAAGCCATTAATGAGTTTATTAAAAAATTCTAAAGGTTCTTGATCAAAGGCGCTTAATTTTCCACGTGCATGTAATCTTTTTTGTGCTGTTTGCGCATCAATTTTAACGTAGAGTGTTAAATCTGGTTTTATACCATCCATGGCCCAATTATTAACTGTTTTTAGCGTTGCATTATCAAGGCCTCGTCCGTATCCTTGGTACACAAGCGAAGAATCTGCCATGCGATCAGAAATAATTAAACTACGTTCTTTTTGTGCTGGTTTAATAACTTCAGTAAAATGTTGCGCTCGGTCAGCAGCAAATAATAAAAATTCTGCCTTGGGATCTATAGGGACTGTTTTTTCTTGCAAAACTTTTCTGATATGTTTGCCAAGATGAGAGCCACCTGGTTCTTTGGTAAGGAGTACGGGGCTCAAGAGCTCGGTAAAATGAGTATACAGATTTTGAGCCAAGACTGTTTTGCCAGAACCATCAATGCCTTCTAAAACAATCAAGACACTTTTTGTAAGGAGCATAACGATCCTATGAATAGTTTTTAGCAGTTTACTGCAGTTTATTGATTAATTAGTTAAAAACGTTATGGTAAAGTATACCAAAAAAGTGAATATATGCACAGGAGTCTCTCTATGATAGCTGGACTAAGAAATTTTTTTAAAGAAAAGACTGAGCAAGAAAAATTTGATGAACATTATAAAACGCTTTTTTTGCAAGGGCGCATGATATTTGCAGGTACTCTTTTGCAGCGTGCCGCAAAGGCGTATCCAGAGAATGTAGCACTTATTTGCAGAAATGTTTCTATTACCTATAAAGATCTATACGCAAAAGCGATATGCATTAGTAAAAAATTAATGAGCATGGGCGTGCAGCCAGGGGATCGTATTATTGTTCTTATAGAGAATTCTCTAGAGTTTTATATGGCCTATTATGGAGCATGGCAGACCGGTGCTGTGGTAGCGCCGTTAAATACTTTTTTACACGAGCAAGAACTGAACCACATTATTCAGGATGCGCAACCAAAGGCAATGATTATTTCTAACTCCTTTGCCGAGCGCTTACAACAGTTTGATGGTAAACATTTACCACCATATTTTACAGAAAATGATTTTGAAAAAATTTTTGCTGAGCCCTGTGACGTTACAAACTTTGTTATTCCTGAGCGTCCAGCGGAGGAAATGGCTGCACTATTGTATACTTCTGGCACCACTGGTTTTCCCAAAGGCGTTATGTTGAGTTCAAAAAATATTTTAACCAATATAGTACAAGGTATTTGCCGCGCTGATATTGTTCCGACTGATAGAATTTATGCAGCGTTGCCTCTTTTTCATAGCTTTGCAGAATTTGCGTGTGTATGGGGAAGTTTTTTTCTTGGTGGCACCACCATTGTAATTCCTCGTATTGATAGAAGATATTTAATGGAGGGATTTACGCATAAACCAACAATTGTTGCAGGTGTTCCGGCATTATATGGTTTATTTTGTCTAATAAAAACGATTAATTTTGATTCGGTTCGTTATTTTGTCTGTGGTGGTGATGCATTGCCAGATAAAATTAGAATAGGTTTTGAAATGATTTATCGTCGCAGAATGTGTAATGGTTATGGCCTTACAGAAACATCTCCTTTAATTGCGGTTAATTTAGAAGATGAGCTTCTTGCGCCAAATACTGTTGGTAAAGTTTCTATTGGCATTCAATGTTCATTGCGTGATGAACAGGGTAATGAAGTACCAAAAGGACAAAAGGGTGTTTTATGGGTTAAAGGTGATAATGTAATGCTTGGTTATTACAAAGCACCTGAAATGACCAATCAAGTTCTTAAAGATGGTTGGCTTGATACGGGTGATTGGGCATATTTTGATGCTAAAAATCGCCTGGTCATAGCAGGGCGACATAAAGATTTGATTATAAGTAAAGGCTTTAACGTATATCCTCAAGAAATTGAAAATATTCTTATGAGCCATCCTGCGGTAATAAATGCTGCTGTGGTTGGCAAAAAAGACGTTGATGTAGGAGAGTATCCGGTAGCATTTGTTGTTTTACGTGAAACAATAAATGATCCAGAGGCTGTTTTGCGTAAATTATGCCAGGACCATTTGGCTTCCTATAAAATTCCTCGCCACTATTTTGTGTTAAAGCAAGAAGAGCTTCCTCTTACGCCGCTCAAAAAGATTGATAAAAAGAAATTGCGTAAAGATTTCCTAGAGCAAAAAAAGAGTTAATATGAAAAAGATAGCTCATATTATTTCAAGCCTTAAGCGTGGCGGAGCAGAAAGCCTTTTAGTGGATCTTCTGGCCGATCTAGGTCATTATGAACATCATGTTATTTTTTTTCATGATGGTCCCAATCGAGAGCGTTTGCATGAATTGGGTATAAAGACTTATCAGGTCAAAGGATTATTATTTTTGTATGATCCTATTTTCTTTATACGTTTGTATCAATTAGTTAAGTTGTTAAAGCCGGATTGCATGCATACTGCTTTGTGGATTGCAAATTTTGCCGGACGGATTATCGCAAAAATGCTTGCTATTCCCTTGGTATCAGTTATTCATCTGGGGATTCATCAAGATGGTAAAATCAGAAATATCTTGGATAGCTTTACGTTTGGGCTTAGTCAAAAAATTATAGCCGTTTCTGATGAGGTTGCCGAATCTCTTGAAGAAAAGAACTGGGTGCCCGCTTCTAGCATTACTGTCATTAAGAATGGTATTTCAAAAGAACGCGTATTAAGGCAGGCAACTAAAGATCCCTTAACGCGCCAAGAGCTAGGTATTGCTGATGATGCGTTTGTTATTGGTTCAGTCGGGCGCTTTATTGCACGAAAAAATTTTGAGCTGTTGCTTGACGCTTTTGCAGACGTTGCTCCTAAGATTCCTCATGCAGTATTGGTGCTCGTTGGCTTTGGGCCTTTGGAGCAGATTCTCAGAAAACGTGCCTTTGATTTAGGAATAGATCGTAAGGTTCACTTTGTTGTTGGCCGTTCTGCCTATGGATGTTATCCGTTGTTTGATTGTTTTGTGTTGCCATCTTTGCAAGAGGGGCTTTCTATAGCATTATTAGAGGCTTTGTGCTTTGGCTTACCGGTCATTGTTACCGGTTTTAACGGTTTGCATGAAGTTATTACCACCGGCAAAGAAGGATATGTGATAAATGCTGGCAATAAAGAGCAACTTTCTGAAAAGATTCTTGCCTTGGCGGATAATGGATGCAGGGCTTCTATGAAAAGCGCATCATTGGATCTTGTTGAGACTCGTTTTTCCATGAAGAGCATGAGCAAGCACTACGATAACTTTTTTGGACAGCTTTGATTTTCAATTAGTATTATATGTTGACAATCTTATGGTAAAAAATTTAAAATAAATAAGCATAGGTCCTTTGATTTTTGACAAAGAAAAAAATTTGATTTTTAACCTTAATTGATGTACCTTAAGGTAACTAAATTAACTCTGATAACCTCCATTTCCCCTATCCATGACGTTCTGTCAGGATGGGGGTTTCTTATTTCTATAGTTCAGCTACTACTTTAATGTGCGGAGTTGCGATGTTTTTTGTCATAGTTGGCTCTTCGTGAGCATAAAAGTTTTTGGTTAAATATGCTCTGCCAGAGTCTCCAAAGATCATAACGCAAAGTGCATCATTAGGAAGATTTTTAGCATATTGGCTAGCCGCATAAGCAACAGCACCGCTGCTCGGTCCTACCAAAAGGCCATGATTGAGGGCTAATGTTTTGAGCATTGTTAATGCATGGTCGTCTGACACACCAATAATCTCATCAATAACTGTTTTATTTAACACAGGAGAATCAAAATCTATGCCTATTCCTTCTATTTTATAGGGTTTTGGATTTCCTTTTGTTAAATACCAAGAGTTTTCAGAATCCAAGGCAATTACTTTAATAGATGGATTCTTTTCTTTCAAATAGCGACCTGCGCCACTTATGTGGCCTCCTGTGCCGGCTGCCGCAAAAAGGTGGGTTATTTTGCCTTCTGTTTGTTCCCAAAGTTCAGGCCCCAATGAGCGGTAATGCGCTTCTGAATTGGAAAGATTAAAATATTGATTAGGCATGAATGAGTTAGGGGTTGCTTTATGAAGTTCAACCGCTTTAGCATGATAGCTTTCAGGATCTTCTAAAGAGCTTGTTGGTTTGCATATAATAGTTTGAGCACCATATGCTCTGATTGCTTGTAATTTTTCTAAGCTTATTTTTTCAGAAACGGTGATAATAACTTTATAGCCCTTCATGGCACCAATCATGGCGGTTGCTATGCCCTGGTTGCCCGATGAAGCATCAATAATGGTACCGCCAGGCTTGAGTTGTCCAGTTCGCTCAGCTTCTTCGATCATAAAAAGTGCAGAACGGTCTTTTATGCTACCGCCTGGATTAAGATATTCTAATTTAGCAAGGACAGTTGCTTTTGTTTTGAAATCTACGTTAACAAGAGGAGTATTGCCTATGGCTTTTGTAAGAGATTTATGCATATAGTTCCTTAATGTTTTTTGAAAATTAGTTTTAAATAAGCAATAGTTTTGTCAGTGTAACATTATTGCATTCACTGTCTACTTGGTGTTAATGTTTTGGTAAAGCTGAATGTGCTTTTCAATCATAGTATCAATGGTAAAATCATCTAACTGATCATGATACGCACTAAGTGTGCGATATAAATCATTATTACTTGATAAAGCTATCATGCCATGTGCTAAAGATTGCCAAGATTTTGGTTTATATAAATAGCCATTTACGCCATCCATAACAACATCATGAATGCCGCCAGTATTATATGAAAGTATTGGTAGTTGCATTAAGCGTGCTTCTACAACTGCACAAGGAAGACCTTCCCATAAAGAACTTAAAACAAAAGCATTCCATTGTTGTAAAAATTGCGCGACATTAGTTTGCCAGCCATGGAGTTTTACTGCATTGCTTAAGTTGTTTTCTTTAATCCATTGCTCAAGGGCTTCTCTTTGTTTGCCATCGCCAATTATTTCAAGTATTACATGAGGGTTTTTGCTATGACATTCTTTAAAGGCATAAAGAAGATCAAAAAGATTTTTTTGCTTTTTAAAACATGAAATAGTACCAAATACAAAGGGCTGAGAGGAAAAAGTTTTTTTACTGGGAATGAATTTTTCTTGGTCAACGCTTGCGCGAATGATTGAATATTTTTTACTAAAAAATGGTAACAGTTTAATACCAACTTTAACGTCATATGAAGATACGCATATGTAATGGGTGGTAATCAATGATGTAATGAGCTCTAGAAAATAATTAACGAGCCATCCTAGTTTATGCTGGTAAGGATGAAATCCAAAACCATGTACCGTGTGTATACGGTTTGCCACGCCAGCGAACAATGCAGCCCATCTACCGACTAAACCAGCTTTTGTGCTATGAGTGTGGACAATAAGATCAGGAAACTTTTTTTTAATGTTTCTAATATGCTGAATAACAGTAAAAAAGTTTTTAATTTCAGTTACCAGCTGCCAAAATGAAACCTCTCTTTTTAATGAATCGAGTAAATAAATAGAAGGGGTTTGCGTAATGCTTTCTGCCAAGGTCCCCTCTTTGCCAGAAAGCAAAAAGGTTTCATGGTTGCTCTCTTTTAGATTATTAAAGAGCGAAAGACATATTTTTTGTGCACCACCAAGTTCTAATTTTGTGATGATGTAAAGTACATGAAGCTCCTTTTTTTTCATATAATTCTTTCACTGCATAGATTTTTTCTTATCGTAGAAAGATGATGAGAATAGCCGTAAGCAGAGCATAGACTGCCGCAGCATCTATAATTCCCTGTCCAAACATACTCGTTTGAGACAAGATACTGTAATGCTCAGGGTTGGATGAAATTTTTTCACAAGCTTTTGATGCCAATTTGCTTGAACTTAAACTTGGTCCCAATGTACCAATTCCTATACACAAAGCTGCTGCTACTGCTCGAATTGAAGTAAGAGTAGTCGGTTCATTTATTGGTATTAATAAAACAAGTGAAACAGCAAAAGCAAAGATTAATGGTGTTTCTATGATTCCTTCGCTCATAAGAGTAAAGGGTAATATTTTTGCATAAGAACTACGGTTAACACTAATGCCTTTACATGCTTGTTCTGCGAAGATTGAAAGTCCTATTGCAGGGCCTATTGAACCTATTCCTATAGCAAGTCCTGCGGCAAGAAGCTGAAATGCTTGTGCCGTAGTTTCTAGTGAAGTAACTTGAGCTTTTATAAGAAGAGCAACTAAAAAGCCAAAAAGAACTGAACTTTGAATAACAGATTGTGTAATGAACATAAGGTTAAGAATATTTTGACTAAAGAATGGTTGTCTTGCAATAGCATAGCAGGTGCTTTTTACCGGGAGGGCTGAAATAATTCCTACAACAAAACTAGTAATACCAATTGCAAAGGTAATGCCAAGTTCTGCAATGCTATTAGAAAGGCTATGTACAAGGTGTTCAGGAGTTTTTAGAAAAAGAATAATAGTAATGATGAGCGCTAAAATGGTAGAAGTTTCTATCAGAGCAAGACCAATAAGAGATGCTCGAACAATTTCAGATTTTGCACGAGGTTGAATATTCAGAGCTTGCATAGAAGCTACGCTGCTTATTCCTCCTCCTATGGCACCACCCAGAACGCATAGTACGGTAATAAGAAAAATACTAGTAACATGTAGTAATATAGCTATTTCCATAATTACGATTCTTCCGTATGTTCTTCTTGAATTGAAAGGGCAAGATACGTCAATGAAAGCATAGCAAAGACATATGCTTGAATAGCGCCGTCAAAAATTACAAAAAAAGTTAGAATTACAAAATTTAATCCAGAGATAAGGCCAGCCGTTTGAAGGATAACTGATCCTCCTATTAGCGTTCTATAAAGCTCTACAATAATAGATCCTGCAAAAATGTTACCAAAAAGACGGAAAGAAAGAGATATAATTTTTGAAAAATGACCAATTACATTAATAGGAAACATCAAGAAAAATGGAGTACAAAATTCTTTTAAATATCCCCAGCGTTGATGCTTTATGGCATAAAAATCTTTATAAAAAAATGCTATTAAAGCGAGCCCAAGTGTAGTATTAAGATCTTGTGTTGGTTCATGAGCCCATGGAATAACGCCAATAAAGTTGCACGTTAAGATGAACAAAAATATAGAAAATATAAAACTAAAATGATTATAAGCAAAGTAGCCTATAGTTTGGGAGACCAACTCAACAAACGAATTGATGCTTGAGAGGATAAGATACCGTGCAACATTTTGTTTTCGTTCAATGATGAGCCGACAAAGAATAACTAAACCCGTAAGGAGTAAGAGAACAAACCAGGTATGAATTACTGTTTGACTATTTATTTCTAGGAATGAAGAATCGATACCAAAAAATGTGCCAAGGTTCCACGTCTTTTGTTCAAGGGAATCAAATTCAACTGCCATTCAGGACCTTATTATTTAAAATAGTTAACCATGCACCAATAAAAAATGGTGTTACTATGAGTATAAAGGGGACTGAGGGGCTTTTCAATAGATAAAAAAATATTCCTGTTATTGCGATTATTCGCAGAAATGAAAAAGCGCTACTGTATAAGAAGGGATAGTTAGAAGTAAGAGAGCGGGCTTTCGTCCATTTGAACGAAAGCCCGTATATAATGCCGATTAATATGCTTAGTAGGGGTAAAACAAAGGAGTTTAGCATGATGCTTTATAGTTTCTTAATCCCTTTGTTATGCCAGTATTCTGCGATGATAGATTGAGATCCTGAAATTACAATAAGACCATGTCTTTCATCGACAGATTGTTTTGCAAGGTCAAAAGCTTCTTGGAAATTAGCAGCAGATTTTGCTTTAATTTTTAAGCTTTTAACATCATTTGTTATTTGCTCAACATCCCATGATTTCTCTACAAGACCAGGAACTGCTTCTGAAATAGGACAGAAAATAATAGTTGCTGAGTTTTTCTTGGTAAAGTAGCGAAGAAGTTTTAAGAATTCTTCAGTATTCATCAAGTTTTTATCACAAGCAAATATGAATGCAAGTCCTTTTAGTGGTCTTTGGTAATGCATTAAGCGAATACCAAGAAGAAGATTCTCAAGGGCATCAACGTTGCGCGCTACATCAAGTAAAATTGATGGTTTCTCTTTATCAAGAAGTTGGAAGCGTGCAGGAAGTTGAGACGTTGTTTCTTTCCAGAATTGCTCAAGTGTTTTTTTAGGATTAAGTTCAGCATGGCGCTTAGCTTCTAGCGTAGGACGACCACGTTGACCTTTTTGCTTAATTAACAAGCTATGTTCTGTAACAATTGCTTCTTCTATGAATTCATCAACAAAGATTTGGCAAATTCGTTCAGCAAGTGCCGCACAGCGGCCATGAAGTTGTTCAAAAGGATAATTTAATGTAGCAAGTTTACGAATAGGCATAGCCCATGTTGCACCAACACGTTTTGCTTCATCTATCATAACTTGTAAGTTTGCCTTACTTTGATCTGCAGAAACTATGTGAGTTTCGCTTGTTATATTGACCAATAAATCCTTTATGATAGCATCCAGAGATTTTTCTTGATGAGGAAGCGTGTTATCAGTAACGCGAGTTATCGCAACAACTTTCGGACTGCAGATAGTAAAAGGATCAAATCCTGAACGCTCACGCATTTCAAGAAGAGCTATATCTACATTTTGTTGTTTGAAATAAACGAGAGCTATTGCCGCTAAAATATCAAGCGTGCTTGCTTTAAGGTTATTTATTTCTGCAGTATTAATAACTTCGTTTGCAATTTCAGTAAACGTTTTATTAGAAATACTTTCATTATTAAGGACAAATTGCTCATTGTAGGTTAATGTATGCGGTGTATAGAAAGCACCAACTTTATAACCTTCATTTTTTAAAAGAGTAGAAGCAAAATGTACTGTTAATCCTTTACCATTGGTTCCACCAATTAAGGCGATCTTGAGATCTTTTGATGGGTTGCCAAGAGCCTTATCAAGGGCTTTCATAGTAACTAAATCTTCTTTAGTGCGCGTTTTCCAGCGTGAATCCAAATATTCAGCTATTTCATTATAGCTGCGTTGGACGCCAGGGGTGATCTGTTTTGTGCTTGGTGTTTTTCGTGTGTTGATCATAATATTCTCCACTCAAATTTAAGTATTAAACCTATATTCCTCCAAAACCTACCATTTTTTTGAGAGAAAACTTATACCTAATTGGCCAATAGAACTATTTTCTATTTTGAACTAGATTAATTTTAATGATATACTTTAATTTAAAAATGTCAAACTATAAATTTTAGTTTAAAAAGCTAAGGTATTTATTTACAAAAGATTAAAAAAGATGAAAAAGCTATTTTATTGGGAAAATAAGGCAGATTTGCCACAAATAGTAACATTGCTCAATGATGGAAACATTTCTATTTGTAACACTGATACTGTTCTTGGATTTTTGGCAAAAGTATCAGAGGATGCCTTTCGAAAAATAAATAATCTTAAAGGGCGCCAGGAAAAGCCCTATATTGTTTTAGTTTCTTCGCCGCAAGAGGCTTCTGAGTGGGCTTGTCTAGAGCATGAAAAGGTTAAAAAAATTATAGCCCGTTGCTGGCCTGGCCCTGTAACGTTGATTTTGTCCGCAAAGGATACATTGCCGCCCTATGCGCAATCTAAGAATAAGACGATAGCTCTTCGTATGCCCGCCCATGAAGGCTTATTATCGGTTATCAAACAAACAGGGCCACTTTTTTCTACCAGCGCCAATAAGGCAGGTGAGCCAGTGCCAGCTACTTTGCAGGATATTAATCCAGAAATTTTAGAGTCGATTGATTTTCTTGTTACAGATAGAAAACCTAAAGAAGAGGTTCTTCCTTCAACTATCATTGATTGTACGAATCCTGATGATATTAAAATAATTCGGGCTGGTAGTTTTGCTAACGAATTGACGAGTTTGTTGCGATAATTTTATGCGGATACAGCGCGCTTTTTTTAAATGACTTATTAAAACTATTGCTTTTTGAGTAGTTGAGTTAGGTACAATAAAATCAAGTAGTTGAGGTTAGGGGGGAGAGGGTGATGAAAAGAGTGCGACATATACACGGATTTACATTAATTGAGTTAATGATCGTCGTTGCTATAGTTGCATTCCTCTCTATGATCTCAATGCCAAGTTTCATGCGTTTTCTTTCAAAGGCAAAGCGTGCCGAGGCGTATATGAATCTTGGTTCACTTTCTATAGCTCAAAAAGCTTATCATGCCGAGCATGGCAAATTTACTCCAAATTTAAGTGGCGCAGAAAGTGTTGGTTGGAAACCAGAAGGTTATTCTGGTGGTGGTTCGGGAGAACGCTTTTATTATACGTATGGTTTTTCTGAAGGCCAAGAAGGCCAACAACATTTTACTGGAAAACTTAATACGCCAGCTTCTGACCTAAAACAAACGCAAGCAAGTAAAGATAAATTTACTGCAGCTGCGGCAGGAGATATTGATGGCGATGGTCAACCAGATATTTTAACCGTCAATGAATATAATGATATAAAAATTGTCCAAGACGATTTGGCATGAAACTTTTTTTCTTTACCATTCTTTTTTTTTCTACTCTTTTTTTAAATGTTCTTTTGCAACCCTATATTGTTGCATGGAAAAACGAACAATGGTGGTATGTGCCAGCTTCATTATTTTTATCATACAAAAATATAGCAGCAGATTATTATTGGCTGAAATTATTATCTGATAGTACTACGCGCCATTTTTATACTGATATAGATTATATTACTTCATTGGATGAATCGTTTGATATAGTGTATCGTTACGGTTTTATTGTATTGTATACGTATAAAAATAGAAAAGATTTAGCATTCCGGATTCTAAAAAAATATAAAAAAAATGGTGTGCAAAAAAGAACTTTTTTTTATATGAATGAGGCTAGATGCCCATAAGTATAAGATTGAGGATCTCTTTTTGAAAGAGAACATAGAGCATTGCTCCACTAGCAAGAAATGGGCCAAAAGGGATTTTTATACCAACTAAAGATCTTTTGTAAGCAAGCATAATAAAAATACCACCACATGTTCCCATGAGCGAAGCAATAAGCAATGTGGTCCACCAACCAATAAATCCTATGCATGATCCTATGAAAGCAAGAAGTTCAACGTCACCTTGTCCCATGCCAACTTTTTTAGTTATCAAACAATATGCGTACCCTATAGCAAAAAGAAAAAGATAAGCAGTTAAGGAGCCGATAATACTTTCTTGCCATGAAAGGGGAAGTATGCCAAAAAAACTACTAAGATAACCAAAAGGAATAAGCCATAAGGTGACAAAGCGAGAAAGCAGTAATGTTTCTAAATCTGTGCGTATGGAAATAATAAGAGCAGAGAAAAATATAAAATAACCAGGCCAGTAACAAAGAGGCGTAGTAAGCGTAAGGCCATAAAAACTGAGAGCGGTAATAGCTTCAATAAAAGGATAAAGCAACGATATAGGCTGTTTGCAAGAACGACAAGAACCTTTAAGAAGCAACCAAGAAAGAAGAGGAATATTATCGTACCAAGCAATAATAGTTTTACAGGAGGGACATTGAGATCGAGGAGAAAAAAATGGAATAGAAGTTGAAATTAAACGAAATGCGATAACATTTAAGAATGATCCCCAACATAAAAAAAGTGGTATTAAAAGGACCGTAGTCAAATGTTAACTTTCTGATTTAACTTTATCAAGTAATTCTTCAAGATGAGCTTGCTTTTCATAGCGATCATCGAACATAAAGCGAAGTTCTGGCACATAACGAGATTCTATTTTTCCTGCTAATGCTTTGCGCATTGAGCCTCTATAAAGTTTCAAAATCTCTAAGATTTCATTAAAAAAATTTTCGCCTTCAGGCGTATAAAAATAAGCAGTACAAATGCTTTTGTCTGGCGAGAGTGAAACTCTACTTAATGAAATACCTCGTGTACGAGGATCATCAAGATTCAGCTGAAATAAAAGCTGCGATATTTCACGGAAAAAAAGTTTTTCTTTTTGAGCTCGTTTAATATCAGAAACAGATGGATGTGTCATGTACCAGCAATCAAATAATGAAGAACTATAAAAGGAATATTTAGATTAATTTTTGAGATGCCATGCGGATATAATTTTGCTTTATAGCGCGCATTAAGCGTTTACGTTTTTTTTGTGTAGGTGATTCAAAATATACCAAACGTTTCATATCGCGGACAATACCTTCACGCTCAATTTTTTTCTTAAGCTGACGTAATGCTTTTTCTATATTGTGGCCAACATTGATAGAGATATTTGCTTTTTTGCTCATAAGATCTAAATAGTTCCTTTCAAACTGTAATATTTTATTTTCAAAATTATAATTACATCCATTCTATATTTTTTCTATAAGAAAGTCTAGAGATTGACTATAATTCTTCTAGAATGTACCCCTAATAGTCCCTATTACGGTTGTTGATCTGAAGGCATTACGCTGCTGAATTGGCCATTGGACAGCAAAGCCCAGGGTAACATTTGGTGAAATTTCATAACTTCCTGCAGTTGTTAAGAATTGAGACATAAATTTGGTGTAGCATTCTGCCTGTTTTACTCTGAAGACTGGTACTGATTCGCCGGCATTAGGGTCTGCTTGCGTATTTGGTATTATCACCGTAGCATTACGAACTTTTTCATTGAGTATTTTAATACTATCTTCAGCATGATTAACCACGACAAAGCTTGCAAAACCTGACAGTTTGCCAATGAACCTATATGCTCGCAAGATAACTTCAAATTGGTGGTTTTGTCCTGGTTTTAAGCGAACAGCTGTTGAAAAAGGAAATACCCCGCTTTGGGTTTCATGCGTTGGCAGGCGATAGTCATTAACATTTTTAGCACTAAAATAGGTTGCGCCACCATTAAAGCTTATTTGGACCGTATCATAAAAATCTATATGAAAGCCGCCACTAAAACCTATAGAACTATGGCCGTCATTACCAAGAGGAACGGCAAGTGCGCTCGCGCGGTCAACTTTTCTAGTTGGGCTTACGCTGCCTTCTATATTAAAGAAAGGAATTAAGGCAAGTTCAGGCCAATCGCAACTGAGTTGATTAAGTTGGAAAATATGTCTAAACCAGACAAAAAAGCGTAAATCTTCAAAGCCACTTACGCGAAAATCACAGCGATTTTGCGTATTGCTTCTTGTTTCAATACCTTGTTCTCTGAAAATTTTATTTGCGGATGTGGAAGACATAAGGTAAGCATTGATTAGGTTAACTTCATTACACGTAAATTGAGGAGCGCTTACTAAATAGTCTACTGGTAATCCATTACAATCAGTTTGGCATCCACAGAAAGGAGTTAAATTAATAAATTGTGTTGCCGTATTTTTTATATCAGCATAACTTCCTTGCACTAAAATACCAAAATCTACATGGGGCTGGAAGGCAAATTCAAACCGTACACCATGCTTGCGGTAATGCGTTGGGACAGAAAAAAAACCAACTTCGCGTGAAGAATCCGTTAAGATTCTATCTGCAGGCACAATTTCGTCAGCTGTAATGGGAGGAAATAGCGCTTCTTTTGCAATACCAAGTTGTTTATTTTCTAAAGTAGTTGGAAAAACAGGGGCGCCTGTAAGTCCTGGTACGGCATTTGGCACCGGGCCATAGCACATGCCCAGCATATGCCAACGGCCTTCCAGATCTCCTAAAGCAACTTTTTCACGATCATAATTTCTACCGCAGTTTGCTTTTTGATAAAAACCACTAAAAGCTAAGCTGCAGTGACTATCGCGTTCAACGCGGCTGCTACATGGAGTGCATACTTTTGGCTTAATGCAGCTTTTTGTATAAAGATCACCACATTCTTTAAAATTCAAAAGTGTTTTATCAAGGAGCCAAATATAGGTAGGCCAATCAGCTGAAAATATGGGAAAGGGATCATTTTTGGCCCGTGTACTAAGACCAAATAAAGTACTACTATTTAACAAAATTATAAAAAAGGTGACCAATTTAATAAGACGTTTCTTCATTACTCTTTTCCTTTCAAAACGAAAGTAGCGTCTTGTTAATTTATAGCATCATATTCTATAAACAGTCAATCGGTAATTTTTTGAATCTAGAATAAATTGGTAATAATTCCTTCTAGCGCAAAGTAAAAAATTATTAATGCAGTACCAATACCAATTACTGTTTTTATATTTCTACCAGAGGTCCATTCTTCTTGTATAGTAAGTAAGGTAATCATTGAAGAAATAAAAGCAAAAATAAGAAATAATGCGGTGAAGCAGAAAAATAAATCAAGGTTATGCAAAAGAAGGAAACTTAAAAATATGCAGCCAGCTACAACCAAAACCATAGATTTTTGAGTTATCGTATTATTTGCAATAAGTTGTTGTATTTTTTTGCTGTTAAATTGCTTGAGGTAGGAAACAATCAGTGAGCTTCCAGACCAAATCATCGAATGTACCGTTCCAATTATTGCAGAAAGAATGGAGATATGAATGCACGTAATAATCCAACGATTATGAGGGAAAATTGTTGCCAATATTTGAGACAGTCGAGCTCCTGATGAAAAATGCTCTAAAGGAATTGCCAAAATAAGTGAACTTACAAAAAGGAGATATAAAATACCTACCAGTGTAATGCCGAGCGTTAGAGCACGAGAAACATTTTTTTCTGGATTTTCAACAATATTAAAAAGTGAAGCAGCACATTCAAAGCCAAAAAAGCCAAATATTACTGCTTTTGTTGCGGCAAAAAGATTGGTTAATCCATGAGGCATAAATGGCGTTAGGTTAGCAAGATTTGCTTTTGATAGGCACAATAACGTTGTTGCCAAGAGGGGAAAAATTGTGGTGCAAATAAGAATAAGCTGACCAATTTCTGAAAGCACAACCCCTTTAGTATTAAGCAATACAAGAACAACGAGAGTTATAATACTCCAAGTAAACGCTGAAAAGAATGGCAAGTAATCATGAAGATTTCCACCCGCTTCTTGGGTAAGTAATCCCATAGCAATAAGGAGACCAACTAAGTAAGAGCCAGCGGCAATCAAGCCACCAATATGTCCAGACCATTGTTTTGCATAAATATAAAAAGAACCTTCTTGAGGAAAGAGCTGCGCCAAGCGCGCCATAGAGCTTCCCATGAACCATACGGCAATAATAACGAAGGTAAATGTTAATATACCAGCAGGGCCAACGTTTGAAGCTAGTGCGGTAGGTACTGCAAAAATACCGGCACCTATCATGGCATTCATACCAACAATAGTAGCAGTTGCAAGGCTAATTTTTTTCGAAGAAGTGCTCATGGAGATTCCTTAAGACCTTATCTTTTCAGATTTTTATGATATTATAAAGATTAAAAACAACTTATTTTAAGAGTTTACGATGTATTGTAAATATTATCAAGCACAGGTTCTAAAAGAAAAGGCATGGTTTTTTGCTGGCATTCTGCGTAGTTTTGAACATTTGGCATTTGACCGTACTTTTGATACAGCAAACAGCATCTTTGAATGCTTTGTTCCGCAAGAGCTTGAACCTTGCTTCCTAAATCTTATGCACTATTTTTTGCAGGAGGGAGTTGTACTTAATGTGCAAGAATTACCAAATAGATTAAATGTATAACTATTTTTTGAGCGCTTTAAATCTATTTTGAGTTTCTTGTGCCCCTAATAATACCAATAATTCTTTTATACCTGGACCACTTGGAGAGCCTGTCATTATGACGCGGAAAATTTGCCAAGTAGCTTTTAAAGGAATATTTTTTTGTTTGCAATCGTTTTTTATGGAGTCAAAAAAAAGATTAGCATCATCGGTTTTATCAAGATTATTTTCAAATAAATTAACTATAGCTTTTACTTCTGATTCAGAAGCATAGGCAAGAAGTTCTTTGTGTTCAACAGAGGGCGCTTTAAAATAAAAGCGCAAAAGACCAGGAATATCATTCAAGGTTTTAAGCTCTGGTTGTACAGCTTTTATTAACGTTGCAATCTGATCAAGGGTAAGATTTTTTGCCTCTGGATAGGCATTAATCAAAATGGGAATTGTGCGTTGAGCAAGTTTTTCTGCAGGATAATGCATGAGCCATTGATGATTGACCCATTTTAATTTTTCTACATCATACTTAATAGAACTTGTTGAATGTATAGCAGAAAAATCAATCGTTTTTATCAGGGTTGGCATATCCATGATTTCTTGTTCATACGAACTGCCGATAATAGCCAAATAATTATTAATAGCTTCAGGTAAGAAGCCGGCTTCACGCAAATCTTGTAAAGAGAACCCAAAATCTCGTTTTGAAAGTTTTTTTCCTTCAATGTTACACATGATAGGCATATGCCAAAAAATGGGAAGAGGCATATTGAAAGCTTCATAAAGAGCTGCTTGGCATGGTGTATTTGAAATATGATCTTCGCCGCGAAAAACATGAGAAATTTTCATAACCATATCATCAATAGCATTGGCAAACATGAACGTGAAGCTGCCTGTTGATCTAGTTAAAGGAAAATCAGAAAAATGGTGCATATCAAATTCAATCGAGCCACGGGCAATATCTTGTATGCTTATTTTTTGACTGTTATCAACTTTAAAGCGCCAGATAAAGGGTTTTTTTTCCGCAAGGAAATCTTCTATGGTTTTTTGAGAAAGTTGTAAGCAGGCCCGGTCATAGCGAGGGGGTTGCTTAAGGGCTATTTGCCGCTTACGTTTTTTTTCAAGCTCTTCTGCTGAACAAAAGCAGCGATAAATGCGCTGTTGTTGCTCTAAAATATCAAGGCGTTCTTGATAGAGAGCTGTTCTTTCCGATTGGAAGTATGATTGGTAAGGCCCTCCAACCTCAGGTCCTTCCTCAAAGGCAAGGTTGAGCCATGCCATATCATGGATTATTTTTTTTGCGCCAGGGTCAAAATTTCTTTCAGGATCAGTATCTTCTATGCGTAGAATGAATGTTCCATCCTTTTGCTTGGCAAAAAGATAATTAAAAAGGGCAGTTCGGACGCTCCCCAAATGCATGAGGCCAGTAGGAGAGGGGGCAAAGCGAACACGGATATTTTTAGTCATGATAATCCTTAAAGCAATGTTTTTTAAGTTGTCTCAACTGAGCCAACCAACATAATAAAGTCTATCTCTATAGTGAAAAATCGTCTAGTTTTCAAAGAAAAACAAATCTCTTAAATTTTTTTTGACATAGCACTCAAGCTTTTGCTATTGTTCCACATGTTACAAAAAACCCAAAAAAAAGGAGAAGGGTAATGAATCAATGTCTACATATTAGGTTTAGTCTTGACGAACCAATGCAATTTTTATATCAAGTTATTCAGAAAAATGCTCGGGAATTAGGTATTGAAGGGATTGTACAGATGGCAAATCCTGCTCATCATGAGGTTAGGCTCCTTGCGTGTGGTAGTCGTTCAGCGATAGATGATTTTTTGGATCTTTTGCACAAGGAGGCTGCTCAAGAAATTATAAAAAACATAGAAATTGAACCTTTTGTAAAAGAAAGAGATTTTAGAGGAGTCTTCAGAGTTATAGAATAATAAAAAACCAGAGGGCGAAAGGTTGCTTCTATGTGCTATCTTTCGCCTTTTTGCCTTCTATGGAGGAAAAATGGTCTAGAGCTATTTTTTAGATTTGTTACACTAGTATTCTAAAATTTATGCTCTAAGGTTATAGAGTGCGCATAGTTTCTTTAATCAGCTATATCATTTACTCTTCTCTATTCTTTTTGTTCTGTATGTGTCAAAGTGCATCAGTATTGCATGAAAAAGTGTTTACTTTCGACACTCTTTCCCAACAGTCGTTTGACGGTTTAGATGAACTCGTTACCACTTCATTACCTCTTGCTTCATTGACTTTTGAGAGTGATGTTTATTTTCAAAATTCGGAATTTTATGATCTTGTTGATATAAAAAAAGGATCTGTCCTTATTGCATCTGATGTAAAGAAAACGTTGTGGTATTTAAAGCTGAAAAACAAATTTAAAAAAGCAACTATTCAATACCATTATAATCAAGAGGGCATACATCTTCACTTTATATTTGAAGGATTATGGACTTTTAATAAAGTAAAATTTTACGGAGCAGTACTAGGAAAAGATCGCTATAGGCAATATTATTCACTTGAGCCGGGAGAAGCTTTTGATATCAAAAAACATTATGATTGTTTAGAAAAGATTAAAGAGATATTTGCTCAAGAAGGATATTTTGATGCAAAAATAGTTGATGATCTTGAGTATCGGCATGCTCTTAAGGAAGTTCGTGTTAATATTATTTTTGATCCTGGCGTTCGCTATACCATACAAAGTTTTAACTTACTTCCTGTAGGGATGGATGCTGAAACAATACAAGAGTATGAATTTATTATAAAAAAAATTCGAAGAAGAATTCATGCGAAATTTGATCACGTGCAGTTTTCGCAAGAACAAGTGGATATACATACGCAGTATGTAAAAAACTATCTAATAAAACAAGGTTTTATTAATGTGCACGTCAATCCTGAAGTTACTGCAGATTATGAAAAAAAAATAGTTTCATTAACGTTTAATGTTATGCTTTCTGAAAGAAGAAAATCTGTCTTTTTTGGCAATCAGTTTTTTTCAAAAAAAGAATTGTTGGACCATCTTCTTGATTTTGGAGATTCTTTATATGTTTTACCCTCATCTTTATTAGTAGAAGAGCTTGTTCAGTTCTATAAGAATAAAGGTTTTTGGAACGTTTCCATACAATTAGAAAAAAAGGGGCCTGAATATTATTTTCTTATACAAGAAGGAGAAAGAGCAGTTATAACAGACTTTTCCTTAAAGGGGGTTCAGAATAGAGACGTGTGGTCTTTAGAAAAAAACTATTTTAATGCATTTTTAAAGCAGAAATATTTTGAAGCGGAAACTCTTAAGAATTGTTTAAAAAATTTTATATCCTATTATCTGCAACAAGGCTTCTGGGATGTTAAAGTTTTAAAACAGGAATATATACCACTTGCTGCAAAAAATAATTTTAAACTTGTTATAACTTTTGATGAAGGTCCTCGTCGTTATTTGAATTCGCTTTCTTTTGATGATGCTTTCTCAACGCTTCTTAACGAAGCACCTTTTGCTCGGTCTACTAAAAATTTACCTCAACCATTTGATTTTGATATTATTCAGCAGCAGCGCCAATGGTTGCTTGCTCATTTTCAAAAGCAAGGATACCTCTACGCTGACGTATGGCCCGAGTTTTCTTATAAAGAAGATTATTATGTTGATGTAAGGTGGCATATAGATTTAAAAGAGAAGGCTGTTTCATTTGGAAAAATTATTGTAGCCGGAGCAGGAAACTTTAAGTACGACCACTTAAAGCATCGTTTAAGTTTTTATAAGGGAATGGTTTGGGATAAAAAACAACTGGAGCATTCCCTCAGTAGCCTGAGAAGCTTGAACTGTTTTGAAACAATATCAATGTATCCTTATAATATTGCAATTCCTGAGGAAGAAAAACCGATTGTCATAAAGTTAGTAGAAGATGACCCATGTGAGGCTCGTTTGAGAGTAGGTTTTGCCCAAGTTAGTAAAAATTTAACCTTTAGAGAAGGAACAACATATCGTTTAGGAGGTTCTTTTTTGTATAAAAACCCGACGCATGTAGGAGATTACTTTTTTGTTAATTCTGATGCTACGCGTTTTTATCGTTATGTTTCTGGGATGTACTTTCGGCCATGGGGTTTATATAATCCAACGAATCTTATTTTTAAGGGATATGCAAATAAATATATTCAACCCGTTAGAATAGGAAGCAACAAGCCTCTTTATAATGCAGTGCAACAAGGGTTTTTAATGGGGTTGTCAAGGCAATTTAGCTCAGTTGACTTTGGTTTGAATATGGGAATTGAGGTAATGGAGACTAAAGGTCTTTCAAAACTTCTAGCGGAAGCTATTAACTTTGAGCCTGCGTTAGTAGGAAAGGGAGTTCCCTATCTTTATTGTGAGCCTTCCATTTTTATAGATTTCCTTGATAACAAACTGAATCCAGTGGGGGGTTCATTAACTATTTTGTCTGCAAAAGGAATGTATTCCTGGCAAAGAAGTTCTGTTAACTTTTTTAAAATATTAGCCGAGCAGTTAGTTTTTATACCTTTTTATAAATTTGTTTTAGGCTTCCGCGCTCGCTTAGGTCATATATTTAATCAAAAATTTCGTGCTATTATGCCTCCTGAGCGTTTTTATTTGGGAGGCGCAAATAGTTTGCGTAGTTATGAGCCAGATCTGGCGCCACCATTAGGGATTTTTATAGAAGAAAATGGTAAGCATTACTTTGTTCCTCAAGGGGGCAAGTCTATGTTTAATGCCACAGCAGAGCTGAAATTCTTTTGTTACAAAAATATTGGGGTAACGGTATTTCATGATGTAGGGTATTTGTCAGATAATCATTTTAGTGATATTAAACCTGAGTTTCTTTTAGCCGCTACGGGATTTGGGTTGCGTTATGAAACGCCGGTTGGGCCGTTACGGTTTGAAATAGGTTTTAAATGGAAAAGAAGAATTCCGGAGGAATCTCTTTATGCATGGTTCCTTACTTTTGGCAATGCGTTTTAGGGGTTGGGATTCTATGAGCAATATATTAAGAGCCAATTTCACTATTTTTTTGCTTAATAATAAAAAGGGATATATACTGTTTGCAATAAGGTTATAACCACATTAAATAGGGGAAAAATGGAAATAGAAACACAAAAAGGTTCCTGCCATACTCATGATCATGAACAAGCCTCTGTACTTTCTGAGCTTATCTGTCATTTGCCATACGCTATTTTTTCAGTTGCTTTTGGACTTATTATATTAAGTTTTCTTGCTTTTGGTGGTATGGCAGATGGTTCAAAGGCTCATGCAAAGGGCTTGCATATGTTGTTCCATTCTTTTCATTTTCTTCATATTATTTTTGCAACAACAGGTTGTTTAGTAACTTTTTCTCGTTTTTCTTCTAACATTGTTAAAGGGCTTGTTGTTTCTTTATTTACTGCTCTTTTTTTCTGTACCCTTTCAGACGTTGTTCTACCGTATTTAACGGGAACTATGTTTGGCGTTCATATGCACTTTCATATTTGTTTATGGTCTGAATTACATAATATTGTTCCTTTTCTTTCTATTGGTCTTTTAAACGGTTTTATTCTTAGTAGGCATACAACGGTCAATAGAGCTGCCTATTCAGTAGCCTCTCATTTTGGGCATATTTTAACCAGTTCATTGGCATCACTTTTTTATTTGGTGAGTGAAGGTTTTGCTCAGTGGAATGTCTATATGGGTATGGTTTTTGTACTCTTAATCATTGCCGTTGTTGTTCCTTGCACCTTTGCAGATGTTATTGTGCCTGTTTTATTTGCACAGATGGGAAATAAGAATGAAAAGCATCAAGCTTCAAAACATTAATAAATCATATAACAATGAACCTGTTCTTGAAAATTTAAACTTAACAATACCAGCAGGTAAATTTTTTGCTTTATTAGGGCCGAGTGGTTGTGGAAAAACAACAATCCTTCGTATGGTTGCTGGTTTTGAGCATCCCAATTCAGGTAAGATATTTTTGGGCGACGAAGATATTACTGATATTCCTGCCAATGAACGCCACATTAATACTGTATTTCAAAACTATGCATTATTTCCTCATTTAAATGTTTTTGATAATGTTGCTTTTGGCTTGCGTATCAAAGGCGTAGCAAAAGACATTATAGAATCAAAAGTTATAAAAATATTACGTGCAGTCCACTTGGATGCTCATATATATAAATCTATAAGTCAGTTATCTGGTGGTCAAAAACAACGCGTTGCTATAGCTCGTGCTATTATTAATGAGCCGGAAGTTCTTCTTTTGGATGAGCCGCTAACAGCGCTTGATCCAAAGTTGCGTGAAGCATTGCTAATTGAGCTGATTGATCTGCAAACAACGCTTAAAACAACATTCGTGTATGTTACGCATGATCATTTTGAAGCACTAACAGTTGCAGATCAGCTTGCGATTATGAATGAAAATGGTGAAATAGAACAGATAGGAACACCTGAACAAATTTATGAATTTCCTGTTTCTACGTTTGTTGCAAAATTCGTTGGCACGACAAATCTTTTCCAAGGAAGATTGCGCTCTGAGCAAGGAGAAATGTTTATTGATGCAGCTGGCTTAGGTGTGATGAAAGTTTTAGCCCCTGAAAAAAAAGATTGGGTGCAAGATGGAAAGGAAGCATTTTTAAGTTTGCGTCCAGAAAAAATTTTGATTTCAAAGAAGCAAGAAGAAGGTTTTGCCAATAAGTTAGCCGGTATTGTTGAAGCTATTGTGTATCACGGTCGCTCTACGCAATATAATATTCGCCTTTCCAATGGACAACTTGTTCATGTTTTTGAGCAGAATGAACTTCATTTTACCAAAGAAACTATTGATTATCATGATTCTGTTATGTTGTATTGGCAGAAAGAAAACGCAGTTTTATTGGAGCGATAATGTTACAAAAAGTTCGATCAACCTTTAGTGCAGACTTTTCTTTTTTTATGGCCGTTCCAGGGGTTATTTGGCAGGTTTTTTTTTGCTTGGTACCGCTTTTGCTTATAGCCGCATTTAGTATATATGATGTTACCACTTTTCAAGTAACAATGCGCTATTTTATTGCTTTGTTTGATTATGTTCATTTAAAAATGATTTTTTTGTCATCTATGTTAGCGCTTGGAACAACGCTTAATTGCCTTGTAATTGGTTATCCTATTGCATTTTATATTGCAAGAAAAGTTGAGCATTACAAAAATCTTTTTTTATTTTTTTTGATTATACCATTTTGGACTAATTTATTGATTCTTGTTTATTCTTGGATTTTTATTCTTGAAAAGAATGGCATATTAAATTCTTTTTTGAAAAGCATTGGTCTTGTTTCAGAACCATTTAACATTTTGAATTCGTTGATTGCCGTAGCCCTTGTTACTTTTTATTGCTACCTGCCGTTTATGGTTTTGCCTCTTTATACAGCACTTGAAAAAATTGATGATACGTTGTTAGAAGCATCAGCAGATTTGGGAGCTAACAGAATTCAAACTTTTTTTAAAGTCATAGTTCCTTTGTCTTGGTCAGGTATTCGTACCGGATGCTTTTTAGTATATGTTCCGGTATTTGGAGAGTATGTTGTTCCTCTTTTAATGGGAGGAGATAAGTACATGTTTGTTGGGAGTGGCATTTCTCATTATGTTTTTACGGCACTTAATATTTCACAAGGTGCGGCATTTACGTTGCTTGCGGGATTTGCCTTATTATCAACCGTAGTACTATTAAATATTGTTTTAAAAAAGATTATTTTTACCTTATAAAGGGAAAAGAATGCGTTTTTTTAAGAATTTTTTCCCCTATCTTTTGCCTATCTTTGTTGCGGGTGCGTATGTTTTTTTATATGCACCGATTCTCGTTTTAGTTGTTTTTTCTTTTAATAGTGTTGCATTTCCATATCATTGGGTTTCTTTTTCTACGAAGTGGTACGTTGATTTATTTCAATCACCAGAAATTTGGGAAGTTACTAAAAATTCACTAATTGTTGCATGTACCTCCTCAATGTTAAGTCTTTTAATGGCCCTTTTGTTTGTATTCTATGGTGTTCAAACAAAGCTTAGATCTGCAGAATTTATTTTTTATATTAATATACTCATTCCAGAAATCGTATTAGCGTTGGGATTACTTATATTTTTTACCTATTGCTCTGTTCCTTTAGGGCTTATTACTTTGATAGTAGGGCATACGGTTTTGGGATTAGGTTTTGCAGTTCCGATACTTTCCAATAGGTTTGCAGAGGTTGATTATAGTATTATTGAAGCAGCCTATGATCTTGGTGCTACCTTAAATCAAACATTTTTAAAAATTATTGTTCCTATGTTAATGCCAGCATTAGTAGCCGCAGGCCTTTTAGTATTTATTATCTCTCTTGATGATTTTCTTATTTCTTTCTTTTGTGCAGGAGGCTCAGCGCAGACATTATCGCTTTATATTTTTTCTATGATTCGTAGCGGTATTTCTCCTACGATAAATGCATTGTCTACTCTTTTATTATTGGTAAGTAGTACTATTGTTCTGCTTTTTTCATTGTTAAAGGTAAAAACTCGTGTTTTTTAGATGGCATCATTTTTTTAAAATAGCTATTGTTGTTTTTTGGATAACTATTTTTATATTTTTTCTCATGATTCCTTATCTAGGAATAGTTCTTGGTACGGATGCAAGAACTATTAATGTAATGACATGGGGGGCAACCTTAGATCCAGTTATCATAGAAAAATTTGAAAAAGAATCAGGGATCAAAGTTAATTTTAACTATATTGAATCGAATGAAGAACTTTTTGTAAAAATGTATACAACTGGTGGAAAAGATTATGATCTTGTAATGCCGTCAGATTATATGATGCAAAAATTAATTGACGCACAGTTAATAAAAAAAATTGATAAATCTAAAATAGATTTTTGGCATAGAATTCAGCCACGCTTTTTACAGCAGTATTTTGATGGCACTAATAGTTATTCAATACCATTTTTCTGGGCTCTTTATGGGTTGGGGATTAATAAAGATATGTTTACTCAAGTGCCACCTGCTTCATGGAGTTTGCTGTTTAGTTATCCAATTCCTGGAAGAGTTGCTATGCTTGCTCAGGCGCGCGAGGCGATATCGCTTGCTGCTCAATATTTATTTAAATCAATTGAAAATATTACTCCTGAAAAAGTTAAGCAGATTGAACATCTTCTTGTTGAGCAAAAAAGTAGGGTAGAAGTATACGTTGATGCCGATATTCGAACGAGTTATTTACTTTTATCAGAAACATGTCCTGTTGTTGTAGGGGCAACTCCTTATTTTCTATGTTTTATGAAAGAAAATCCATCAATTGATTTTTTAATTCCTCAAGAAGGAACATTTATTTTAATTGATAGCTTTGCACTTTCTTGCGCTACACAAAAAGATGATTTGATTTATCAATTTTTGAATTATCTGTATAAACCTGAAGTGCTTTTTCATCATTTTGAAAATCTTCCTGTTATTCCCGTAACCAAAGAACTTGAAGAATTTTTAAATCAAGATAAGATTCCTCAAAGCATGAGAACATTGCTGCTTGATCCATCAATCAAAGCTACTTTTTTTAAAAATGTTATACCAGAAGATGAGTTGAATGCCCTTTGGATGGCAGTAAAAGCAGCATAATATTTAATAAGCTTGACTTTATTTATTAAAAAAAATAGGAGATATATAAAAGAGGTTATTTTTTTGTAATGAAAAATGTTTAATCTAAAAAGAGGAACGAGGTAGTATGAAGAAGCATATTTCTTTCCTGCGTCAGTTTGTACTTGTATTTTTTTTCTTAAGCTTAGTACAAACAGTCTATGGCGTTGGTGGTACTGTATATTGGCATAATTTAAGCGATGGTCCTGGCGGAACAAGCCCTGGGGTTACGCAAAATGTAATTGACTGTGACATTGATGTCATAGGGGTAAACGCCTTAGTTGACGGTATCCATGTTGAAGCACGAACTCAAGATATTGTAATTACTATTACTAATGGAGATGCCGTTATTACTGGTTCTGGCAACCGTGCCGATTTAGTACCGACCAATTCTGCTCGTCTTTATTTATTTGTTAATCCCGGCTTTTCAATAACATTTCAATTAACCAGTGATTTATTATTCCGCGGTACAACCGATCATGGGCATACGCTTGATTTAATGGTAACTGTTTCCGGTGGTGGTCGTGTTGAATTTTGCATTGAGGGTGATAACAACGTTGCTTTCTCTGCACAAGGCGGTAGTGGTGGTACTAAAGTATTTGTTGCCATGCAGGATAACGTAACGCCAAAATTACGCTTTAAGAGATTAAGCCCAACTATGGGTAATATAAATAACAATATTGAAGTTCAAGTAGGCATGAATTCATGCATCAGCTACATTGCAGAAACGCCGGTTTCAACCGGTATGGCAAACGAGACTGGCTGCATAGCATTTAATGGTACCAATCAAGGAACTGGTTGTACTATTTTACGCATTCAAGATTGTTCATGTTTTGTAATTCGTGGTAATTGGCTTGAAGGTGCAACATTAAATGATGATTTTTTATTAGATGATATTAATCTTGCAGTACCAGCCGGTTTTCAAGCACAATTTGTTGTAGAAAATTCAGCACCCGATACGTTGCATTCAAGTCTTCAAGTAATTAACCAAAATAGCAAATGTCCGAATCTCTTAATAGATCCTTTCTGTGATAATGCATTTACCGGAACGCAGTATGGTTTTATTCTTGGTGCCAATGCAATCTTGCAAGTAAATGATTTATCATATTTAGATTATATTGGAGCTTCTACCAATATGCTGCCTGTTGTTACAACACCGCTTTCTAATTTGCAGCCTGATATTGTTGATCTTATAGAATGCGGTCAAGCAACAGGACCTCAAGATTTTATTAAAGAAAGAAACTGTTCAGCATTTTTTGTTGATGGTGATCCAAATCCTAACGCTCAGCAAGCACAAATTAGCTTATTAGGAACTTCTGCAATTTATTTCCGTTCAGCTGTTGATTGTGAAGGAAATTTTGTACCAAGTTTTACTATAGATCCAGGCAAAGAAACACCAGGTGCTGGTAATATTGTATTTGATGTAGAAGGTTCTTTATTAGTACAAGGGCAGCAAGGGCAGAACAGTGCGTTGAATGTACTTTCATTACAAGTAACAAAAACAGGATGCCCGTTATTTGTTGAATTAACTGATAACCCAATTTTCCCGCAACGTACGTTTGCTCGTGATGCTGATGGGGAATATCTACAATATAATAAAGCTGCATTCTTGATTAATAACTATATGCATATTGAATACACGTCATTATTGCATACGGATGCAATTCATGCCGTTTATCAAAATAATAATCTTGGTATCTCATCATTAAATACAGAGCCTACTTATATTGGTGGTGAAACATGGAAGCTATGTCTTCCTGTTGGTCGCCCTCGTCCTGCTATTTCATTTAATGATTCAATTTTCCGTGTGCAAACTGGTGTTGGTATAACAGGTGTTGATCTATGTGTACCAAATGATCCGAATAATGGTAACACCAGTATTTTCCGTTTCTATAATAATGGGCGCGCTATCGATAATGCATATGGCCGCGTAATGATTCTGGGTACTAATATTGGTGCATATTCTGCATGCGGACGTTTAATAGATAACGCAGCTCACTTAGATATTTTCCAAAAAACAGCCCAGCAAACAATAACAGATCAAGCATTGCTTCTTGAAGTTGGCTTTAATAATACCTGCATTACGCAAGGAATTGTTGGTGATATTTCTGGCCAATGTGCCGTTCATGAAATTTATTTAAATAATGCGACAAACATTTCAATTGGTACTGATGGTGATGTCGGTACTGCTACCACGGGTCAACAGTTTGATTTAATAACAACGCCATCGCTTTGTGTAGCGGGAGAATTTTTCTCATTCAATTCTGCTGGTGGAGCATGGGGTCTTCCTGGTGCCAGTGGTACAACGGGAGAAGGCGGTATCTTTGTAGACAGAAACGGCACCATTAAGAGCCCTTGTCGTGCAAGTTTTTCTGCCATGGTAACGCGTAGTAGAAATGGTATTATTGATTTACCGAAAAACCAAGTATTCTTCACTAATCGCGTTGGTATTACGGTGTGGAAGCCAAACTTAACCGCTTCAAGTCAACGAGTTTTAGTGCCTTCTGGTGTATGTCTTTCTGATTTTACTATGGATTGGGGAGCGCTTGAAAAAGATTATACAACAACGAATAGTTTTGTTCCGTATGAATTAAAATGTACGCCGAATCCATGCGATTGTCCTGCAGTAACTGCTGCAAACCTTCGTGCATTGCCAATTATAGAAGGGGAAGTAAATCAATTCCAAGTCAGAAGAACGCGTATTGGCGATCAAATGCATTTACAAGTTACTAATGGCGGTATTATTGATGAATTAACATTCCTTATCGGTTGTAATCCAGCAGAAGCTGCCGTTGGCTTTTTAGTAGTAGAAGGTGAAGCGCGTGTTGGTATTGGTAGCTCACAGCGCAATAAGGATTCAAACTGTGCAAACGTAGTACTTGGTGTTAATGGCCTTAGTATTTGTGCAAATGGTAATGCTGTTATTGAATTAAATGAAGATATTATTATTAATAACGTGTGCCATATTTTAGCCGGTACATCATTTGGGGTAACAAGTACCGATACGTTAACGATATTCTCTGAAGATACTAAAGAGTTACGCGTTAAATCAACCGGACTTCTTGATCTTTCACAATTTAATACGCCATCAAAAGTACTCCAATTTGCGGGGAAAGCAAAACTAGTATTTGAGCCTGGTTCAAAATTAGTACTTGGTGGTGGTGTTCTTATCTTTACTGATGAAACACAGTTAGCCTTTGAACGCGTATTAAATGAAGACCTCCTTCTTGGCAGTGAGCCAGTAGATCTTGATCCAATTCGCGTTAAAATTGTTGGTCGCGGTAATATTTTGATGGAAGAAGATTCTGTCTGCCAAATTCTTGAAAATCAATTTGTTGGGATAGAAACTGATGTAATTTGTGATAATATTACGTCTATTACCTGGCGCCTTTCTGAACAAGCAACGGTTGAAATTGGCAGTCAAGGTCGTCCTGGTGGAGCATTGCAAGTTGGTAATACGTTGTGTCAAAACGGTGCTTCAATTGATCTTACTATTATATTAGATGGTCTTGGTACGTTGTGGGAAATTAATCGTCAAGGATTTATGGGTCTTGGCGTTGGCGTTGCCAATAAAGTAAGCCAAGTACCAAACCAATGGTTGGTAAACTGTCTTGAAAACGTATTTACCGTTTCCATTGATATTAGATCAGGAACGTTTAATCATAGCCAAATTTTGACCGGTGATGATATTCGTGCTTCATTACTTGCAGTTGGCCCAGCACAACAATATACGTTGGCATTTAATCCTATTTCTGCTGTAATTCTTGGTGGTGGTAATTTGGTGCAAATTACTAATTGTACCAATGCTGTTTGTAATCAACGATTAAAAGAACTTGATGCACAAAAAGTGCAGCCAAATATACAAGATGCAGTGCTCAAAGCACAAGAGCTTATTGCTCAAGCTGAAGCTATGATGGAACAAGCAAAAGCAATGATGCAAAAAGCAACGATAACACGCGGCGTATCAAAAATAAAAAATCTTAAAGAAGCGCGCCGTATTAGAAAAACAAGCAAGAGTATGAAAGAAGAAGCATATAGAATAACAAGAAACGTTATTATTCCTTCTATTCAACCTGTTGTGCAGGATGTAGCAGGCGTTATAGATCCTAACTTACAGGTAAGTATTCTTTCAGGAAGAATGTTGCTCATAGATACGGCAAAAGGTGCGCAGCCTTCAAGCGTGAGCTCTCAAACGTATTTTGATTATTTGAGTACGTTGCCATTTGATTCTCAAAACTCTCCACGAGCAAATATATTTAGACAAGAATTTACGTTATCTACCGTAGGTTATATTGTAGGTTCAACTATTCGCCGTGAATTAATTCAAACAATTCGTGGTGTTGGTGGCTTTAACGTAGCAGATCATGATCATTCATTACGTATTGGTGCTATTGGTATAAACATTGATAACGCACCACCGCGAGCACTTTCATCACGTATTGAATTGCGTGGCACTGAAGGACTATAAAGAGGGATTATAGGGCTGGCCAAAAACCAGCCCTTTATAAAAAAAGGTTAAGCTATGACCATTTTATTATTAAAGGAGAGGAATGAATAAAAATTTTAAGCACCAGATACTATTACTACTCTTGGTAGGTAGTTCTGGCATCGGTGCTCGTGAACTCAGAACGCCATGGGGCTTGGAGCGAGGACCGTTTCATTATCCCGTACCATGCAGGTCGACAGATAAAGAGCAATGTTGGAACGTTGATATTTGGGGTGCAGGGTTGTATCGCCAATCAAATAAAGCGTTCATTGATAAAATGAGTTTTAAAACAGATCCTTCATTGGCGGGTATAATTTTTGGTCAAAATAGTTTTGTAGGGCTTGATGCATTTGCTGCAGGGGTTACCAGTCCGGTAAATCCTTTTTTAGCATTTGCTCAAATTGCACCGCGTATTAATTATCGTGAAAGTTCTGCTTACTTTGGCTGCTACATAGAACGTCAATTACCATGGGGTTGTGATTGTGCATGGCGCGGCGGTATGCGTATAACCTTACCGTTCCGTGCTATTGATATTAATTTAGAAAATTGCTGTGATTTAGAAGAAACATTGGCAGATGTATGTCATCGTCAAAATGAACGTGTTGATGGCGCAGCTATTGGTGCAAATCCTACTATTCAAACGGTAGATGATTGTTTTGCTTATCGCCTTGATTTTTTAAGTTCTTTATTTTTACAACAAGCTGGTGTACCGCCATTTGATCCTTTTGTTGAATATCGTAGACCGATAGCAAGTACTTTTGATGTTGCTATGGATGCAGCTGTTATTAGCGACAGAAATGATAACCCAATTAACTTTATTAGAAGAACTGATGGTACGTTGCCAGAGGGTCCGTATTGTGCACCTTTTAATGTTGTAGATGCTGCTCAATTTATTAATGCTGATGGTTCTGGGGGCGTTAATAATGAACGTTTGCGTGGATTTAATCAAAATATTGATTATACACCACTTTCAAATGATAAAGCAGCGCAGCGCCAATTGTGGGCAGTTCCTACAGTCGGACAAGTTGCGGGAACACTTCAAGAATTTACTATAGCACAAAATATTGGAACAGCGATTGAGCAACTTGTAAGAAATCTTCCTAATGCTGGTGCTATTGGTTTTTTTAATGAACATGGTGTTGATTTTAATACGCAGCACAATGTTGGCTTGGGGCAAATGGAGTTTGAATTTTATGCAAACCGTGATTGGTGTAACTGGTTTTTTGAAGGTATTGTCGGTTTTCATGCACCAACGGGTTTGAAAGTTAAAGATCCGGGCAAAATTTATAAAATTTTCAATACTGGCAACAACCGCCACTGGGTTGCAAAATTTGGCGGCATTGCAACCTATGATCCTAACATTTGGTGCCATATAAAAGCTGAAGCATTTTATTCATATGTAGCTCCTGCTACAGAGCGCGTTGCTGCGCCATTTACAGGTGCAACGGTCAAAAATATCGGACCTGCTGTCAAAGCCTCTATTTCTTGGAATCAATTTGTTGCTCGCTTGGATACTATTTGGTTGGTGCCATGTAATCCTCGCGTTGGCTGGTTGCTTGGCTATGAAGCATATTTTAAAACAAAAGATAATGTGAAATTAAAACAAACAACCGCAACAGACTTTCTTGGCAATACGCACACTCTTGATCCAGCAGTGTTAGAAGAACGTACTAAAGTATATAGTAGCAAGGCTCGGGTAGAAATGTTCCATCAAGGAAGTTTCTGGGAGCTTTTTGCAGGGTGGACTCATGTATTTGCTGGACGTAATGCGCCAAAAGAAACTGATTGGCATATTGGTCTGATAGCATTCTTTTAATTTTTTTCTTGTCAATAAGGCAGAGGCTGTGGGTTTCCATGGCCTCTCTTTTTTTATAAAAATTTTTTTTGTGCTATGTTAGATAGTAGATTTTGATCGTTCGTATGCTTCGACAAGCTCAGCACGAACGGAGTGAGTGTTGAGCGCAGCGTTTACTCCTGAGTTGGCTCGAAGGGTCAGCACGAACGGCTTTAATATAAACATTTTTTTATTCCATTCGCCCTGACCCTGAGCTTGTCGAAGGGGCGAAGGGTGCGAAAGAATAAACCAAAGAAAAATTATGGAAGAACATTCAAATAAATTTTACGTTACCACACCCATTTATTATGGGACAGCAAAGCCTCACTTAGGTTCCTTATATTCAACCTTGCTTGCAGATGTTGCTACGCGTTGGCACAAAATGCTTGGCAACAGAACCTACTTTTTAACAGGTACTGATGAACATGGTCAAAAAATTTTACAAGCTGCTCAAAAAGCTGGTATGGAGCCACAAGCGTTTGTTGATAGTTTTGTGCATGATTATAAAACTACTTGGCAGCATTATGAATTTGTGTACGATCAATTTATTCGTACCACAGATCCAGAGCATAAAAAGGCAGTACAGGAATGGGTAAAAACTGCACAGAAAAAAGGTGATATTTATAAATCTGTTTACAGCGGCTGGTACTGTACGCCGTGTGAAACGTATGTAACAGAAACGCAAGCAGGCCCTCATGATAAAGCGCCGCTTTGTGCTTCTTGTAATCGTGAAACGAGCTATGTTTCTGAAGAGTCATACTTTTTTAAATTGTCTGCTTATCAAGAAAAACTTTTGCAATTTTATAAAGAAAATCCAAACTTTATTGTTCCTAAAGAGCGATTAAATGAAGTTATTCGTTTTGTAGAAGCTGGGCTCAAAGATTTAAGTATTTCACGTACTACGATTAGTTGGGGCGTTCCTTTTCCAGAAGATACGAGCCACGTTGTATATGTTTGGGTTGATGCGTTGCTTAATTATATTTCTGCCATAGGCTACGGACAGCATGGCATGGAAGAAAACTTTAAAAAATGGTGGCCGGCCGATTTACAAATTTTAGGAAAAGATATTATTCGTTTCCATGCCGTTTTTTGGCCTGCATTTTTAATGGCAGCTGATTTGCCGTTACCAAAAAAATTATTGGTACACGGTTGGATAAAAGTTGATAAGCAAAAAATGTCTAAATCTTTAGGCAATGTTGTAGATCCTATGGCGTTGTACGAAGAATATGGTGCCGATGCTGTTCGCTTTTATTTAGTTCGTCATATTGCCATTACTCATGATAGTGAATTTAGTATTGCCGATTTGCAAAATTGCATTACCAGTGATTTAGCAAATGATTTAGGTAATTTACTTAATCGTATGTTAACACTTGCTTTAAAGCATGACCTTTCACAGGTTCCTAAACATACCGTGTGGAATGAAATGGGCGTTGATCTGCGTAACGCGTGTTGGGATGTCATTGAAGAATATAAAAATTATATGAACGACGGTATGTTTCATATGGCCGTTGCTCGTTTATGGAAGTTTATTAATCAGGTAAATGCGTATTTTCATGCCAATGAGCCGTGGAAATTGGCAAAAAATGCTCCAGTTCAATTTACTGAAGTAATTTCTGCTACCTGCCATAGTTTGTATACTATTGGTTTATTATTGTGGCCAGTAATGCCAAAAAAGATGGAAGAATTGTTACGTAATTTGGGTGTTGATTTTCATGTGAAGGGTAATATGGTTGAACTACTTGCCTCTAACAGGTGGGATCATCAATTTTATTTACAAGTAACTGAAACACTTTTTGCAAAACCAGAAAAGGTTGAAAAGATGGAACCTACAGAAAAAGTTATTACGCCAGAACAAGCATATATTACTATTGATCAGTTAACCCCTATTGAGCTACGCGTGGGAACTATTGAAGCGTGTGATCATGTAGAAAAATCAGATAAACTCTATAAATTAAGCGTAAATTTTGGTGCATATGGCGTGCGACAGATTCTTTCTGGCGTAAAACAAGCATTTAAGCAGGAAGAATTAGTCGGCAAGCAAGCAATTTTTGTTTACAATTTGCAACCTCGTAAAATGGTTGGGCTTGAATCTCAGGGTATGATGTTAATGGCAAAAGATGAAAAAGGCTTAAGGCTTATTGTTCCAGAACATGCAGTGGAAAATGGCACCAAGTTAAGTTAATTAATTTCTTGATAATACAATTTCATGTTGGTAGGATTGGGGTAATGTAGTTTTTATTTAAGGGGAATGTATGAAGCAACAATCCTGCCTTTTGTATGGTATTTTTTTATTTTCTTTTTTTGTTAGTCAGCCATTTTTTATTCACGCGAGTGAAAGAAATCGTGAATATCGAAATGCTATTTCTGAAGAATTTTCCTATCCGCACGTTTTAGAGCAGATAAAAGAACTTATTGATCTTCATGTACACGTATCAAAAAATATAGATCAATTGTCCGCTGAAGATCTTTCTATTTTTATGGGGACTTTAGAGGATCTGCTTTCTGTTATTACCTCGATAAAAAGGAGTACTACTAATCCTGATTATGTTGAGCCATTGAGTTTGTATGAAGAACATTGCCTAGCAGTTTTAAAAAAGGCTCAGTCAGTATCTTTTCATATGGAAAGTAAAGCGCCGCGAATTGATGCTCCTGTAATTACAGCAAATGATGCTGTTGTGGGTAAAGACGGCTGTGACCTTACGCAAGTTTTGGCCATATTAGGGGCTATTAAGAAGCGAATTACTAATCTTTCTATTCTTATATGTGAAAAATTTGAATTTACCTGGTCGATATTAGAGAAAATAGATATTGACGTAAATGGGATATTTACTGCATTAGAAGATATTCAAATTAGTGTAAGTATTGATTTATCGGGAATTTTTACGGTTTTAGAATTTGATTTTAATAATTTACAAACAATAATTTGTGAGAAGTTTGAATATACCTGGTCAGCTCTGCAGAAAATAGATATTGATGTTAACGGAATATTCACGGCGATAGACAATATTGATATTTGTCCAACAGTAGATTTGACTGGCATATTTACAGCCCTTGAATTTGATTTTAATAATCTACAAACAATAATTTGTGCGAAGTTTGAAGATACCTGGTCGATCTTGCAGAAAATAGATATTGATGTAAATGGTATATTTACGGCTATAGATAATATTGATATTTGTCCAACAGTAGATCTTTCTGGAATATTCACCGCGCTTGAATTTGGTTTTCATGATACGCAAACAATTATCTGTGCGAAATTCGAAGATACCTGGTCAATACTACAAAAAATAGATATTGACATTAATGGTATTTTTACCGCTATAGAGAATATCAATGTAAATGTAAGTGCGACAGTAGATTTATCAGGAATATTCACCGCGCTTGAATTTGGTTTTCATGATACGCAGACAATAATTTGCGCTAAATTCGAAGATACCTGGACGATCCTGCAAAAGATAGATATTGATGTTAATGGTATATTTACGGCTATAGAGAATATTGATATTTGTCCAACAGTAGATCTTTCTGGAATATTCACTGCACTCGAATTTGGCTTCTTTAATACGCAAACAATTATTTGTGAGAAGTTTGAGGATACCTGGACGATCCTGCAAAAGATAGATATTGATGTTAATGGTATATTTACCGCTATAGAGAATATCAATGTAAATGTAAGTGCGACAGTAGATTTATCAGGAATATTCACCGCGCTTGAATTTGGCTTCTATGACACGCAAACAATAATTTGCGAGAAGTTTGAAGATACCTGGTCGATATTGCAGAAAATAGATATTGATGTTAATGGTATTTTTACCGCTATAGATAATATTGATATTTGTCCAACAGTTGACTTATCAGGAATATTTACAGCACTTGAATTTGGCTTCTATGATACGCAAACAATAATCTGTGAGAAGTTTGAAGAAACATGGACAATACTTGGCGAAATTAACGAAAATGTACTAAATTTGTTTGAGTTTACGGCAAATCTAATAGGGACTTTGACAGCGGATCTTCTTGATACGCAGACAATAATTTGCGCTAAATTCGAAGATACGTGGACAATATTGCAAAAGATTGATATTGATGTTAACGGCATATTCACTGCGATAGATAATATCGAAGTATGTCCGACAGTAGATCTGTCTGGCATATTTACTGCACTCGAATTTGGCTTTTTTGACACGCAAACAATAATTTGCGCCAAATTCGAAGATACGTGGACGATACTAGAGAAAATTGATGTTGATGTGAACGGTATTTTTACGGTACTGGATAATTTAGTACTTTCAGTAACGATAGGTGAAATTACCGTATCAGTATCAATAGACTTGTCTGGTGTATTTACTGCATTAGAGTTTGGTTTCCATGATACACAAACAATTATTTGTGAGAAATTTGAAGATACCTGGTCAATACTACAAAAAATAGATATTGACATTAATGGTATTTATACAGCAATAGAGAATATCAATGTAAATGCAAGTGCAACGGTAGATCTCTCTGGTGTATTTACGGCGCTTGAGTTTGGTTTCCATGATACGCAAACAATTATTTGTGAGAAATTTGAAGATACATGGACGATCTTGCAAAAGATTGATGTTGATGTTAACGGAATATTTACTGCACTAGATAATATAAATGTATGCGCAACGACAGATCTCTCTGGCATATTCACGGCGCTTGAGTTTGGATTCTATGATACACAAACAATACTGTGTGCAAAATTTGAAGATACCTGGACAATACTTGGTGAAATTAATGAAAATGTACTGAACCTTTTTGAGTTTACCGCAAACTTAGTGGGAACTCTAACCGGTGATATTCTTGATACGCAAACAATATTGTGTGCCAAATTCGAAGATACTTGGACGATACTCGAGAAAATAGACATTGATGTTAATGGAATTTATACAGTTCTAGATAACTTAGTACTTTCAGTAACGATTGGTGAAATTACGGTATCAGTATCGATAGATCTATCAGGGGTATTTACAGCCCTAGAGTTTGGTTTCTATGATACGCAAACAATAATCTGTGCTAAGTTCGAAGATACTTGGACGATATTAGAGAAAATTGATGTTGATGTTAATGGTATATTTACCGCAATTGAAGCAATCCCTACCGTTGATCTTTCTGGTATATTCACAGCACTTGAGTTTGGTTTCTATGATACACAAACAATAGTATGTGAGAAATTTGAGCAAACGTGGACAATCTTGCAGAAGATTGATATTGATGTTAACGGAATCTTTACAGCGATAGATAATATTGAAATATGTGCAACAGTAGATCTCTCAGGCATATTCACTGCGCTTGAATTTGGCTTCTTTGATACACAGACAATAATGTGTGAGAAGTTTGAGCAAACGTGGACAATCTTGCAGAAGATTGATATTGATGTTAACGGAATCTTTACAGCGATAGATAATATCGAAGTATGTGCAACAGTAGATCTGTCAGGCATATTTACGGCACTCGAATTCGGCTTCTATGACACACAAACAATATTGTGCGCGAAGTTTGAAGATACATGGACGATACTAGAGAAAATTGATGTTGATGTTAATGGTATATTTACTGCAATTGAAGCTATACCAACAGTAGATCTATCAGGCATATTCACAGCACTTGAGTTTGGATTCCATGATACACAAACAATACTGTGCGCAAAATTTGAAGACACCTGGACGATATTAGAAAAAATAGACATTGATGTTAATGGTATTTATACAGTACTAGAAAACTTGAATCTGTCAGTAACAATAGGTGAAATTACCATATCAGTATCTATAGATCTTTCTGGTGTATTTACCGCACTCGAATTTGGCTTCCATGATACACAAACAATTATCTGTGAGAAATTTGAGCAAACGTGGACAATCTTGCAGAAGATTGATATTGATGTTAACGGAATCTTTACAGCGATAGATAATATCGAAGTATGTGCAACAGTAGATCTCTCAGGCATATTCACTGCGCTTGAATTTGGCTTCTTTGATACACAGACAATAATGTGTGAGAAATTCCAATATACGTGGACTGCGTTAGAATTTGGATTCTACGATACACAAACAATAGTATGTGAGAAGTTTGAGCAAACGTGGACAATACTGCAGAAGATAGATGTGGATGTTAATGGCATATTCACAGCAATAGTCGATTCAGAAGTAGATCTATCAGGCATATTTACCGCCCTTGAATTTGGATTCTATGATACGCAAACAATAGTATGTGAGAAGTTTGAGCAAACGTGGACGATCTTGCAGAAGATTGATATTGATGTTAACGGCATATTTACTGCAATTGAAGCAATACCAACGGTAGATCTATCAGGCATATTCACAGCGCTAGAGTTTGGGTTCTACGATACACAAACAATAGTATGTGAGAAGTTTGAGCAAACGTGGACAATATTGCAGAAGATAGACGTTGATGTTAACGGAATCTTTACAGCGATAGATAATATTGAAATATGTGCAACAGTAGATCTCTCAGGCATATTCACTGCGCTTGAATTTGGCTTCTTTGATACACAGACAATAATGTGTGAGAAATTCCAATATACGTGGACTGCGTTAGAATTTGGATTCTATGATACGCAAACGATACTGTGTGAGAAGTTTGAAGATACATGGACAATACTGCAGAAGATAGATGTGGATGTTAATGGCATATTCACAGCAATAGTCGATTCAGAAGTAGATCTATCAGGCATATTTACCGCCCTTGAATTTGGATTCTATGATACGCAAACAATAGTATGTGAGAAGTTTGAGCAAACGTGGACGATCTTGCAGAAGATTGATATTGATGTTAACGGCATATTTACTGCAATTGAAGCAATACCAACGGTAGATCTATCAGGCATATTCACAGCACTTGAGTTTGGTTTCTTTGATACGCAAACAATAATCTGTGCTAAGTTCGAAGATACTTGGACGATCTTGCAGAAGATTGATATTGATGTTAACGGAATCTTTACTGCGATAGATAATATTGAAATATGTGCAACAGTAGATCTCTCAGGTGTATTCACTGCGCTTGAATTTGGCTTCTTTGATACACAGACAATAATGTGTGAAAAATTCCAATATACGTGGACTGCGTTAGAATTTGGATTCTATGATACGCAAACGATACTGTGCGAGAAGTTCCAGTATACATGGACGGCGCTTGAATTTGGCTTCTTCGATACACAGACAATAATGTGTGAGAAATTCCAATATACGTGGACTGCGTTAGAATTTGGATTCTATGATACGCAAACGATACTGTGCGAGAAGTTCCAGTATACATGGACGGCGCTAGAGTTTGGGTTCTTTGATACACAAACAATAATTTGTGAGAAATTTGAAGAAACTTGGACGATCTTGCAAAAGATTGATGTAGATGTTAACGGCATATTCACAGCAATAGTCGATTCAGAAGTAGATATTTCTGGCATATTTACCGCCCTCGAATTTGGATTCTATGATACGCAAACAATAGTATGTGAGAAGTTTGAGCAGACGTGGACGATCTTGCAAAAGATTGATGTAGATGTTAACGGCATATTCACAGCAATAGTCGATTCAGAAGTAGATATTTCTGGCATATTCACTGCTCTCGAGTTTGGTTTCTTTGATACACAGACAATTATGTGTGAGAAGTTTGAGCAAACGTGGACAATACTGCAGAAGATTGATATTGATGTTAACGGCATATTTACTGCAATTGAAGCAATACCAACGGTAGATCTATCAGGCATATTCACAGCGCTAGAGTTTGGGTTCTACGATACACAAACAATAATGTGTGAGAAATTCCAGTATACATGGACGGCGCTAGAGTTTGGGTTCTTTGATACACAGACAATTATGTGTGAAAAATTCCAATATACGTGGACTGCGTTAGAATTTGGATTCTATGATACGCAAACGATACTGTGCGAGAAGTTCCAGTATACATGGACGGCGCTAGAGTTTGGTTTCTTTGATACACAGACAATTATGTGTGAGAAGTTTGAATATACATGGTCAATTTTGGCAGCTCTAGAACAAGATCTATCAGGAGTATTTACCGCAATGGCCTACGGTTTCTTGGACACAAAAACGGTTATGTGCCAGAAGTTCCAAGATACATGGACAATTTTAGATCCAATAGATGCGGCGCTTTGTTCACCGATAGAAATAAGACAAGCTCATGTTGGCGTAACAACGTATACTATTTCACAACCCGGTTTCTATGTATTTGCAGAAAATATAACCTTTAGTCCGACAGGCTCTGGTCAACCAGCAATAGAAATTACCAGCAATGATGTCACCATTGATATGTGCGGTAAAATATTGAGTCAAGGTAACAGCGCAACAGGTGTTAATGGCTTTAGCATACCAGGTAATACAGCCGCTTCACCTCGCACTAATGTAACTATTAAAAATGGCGGGATTAGCGGATTTACAAGGGCTGGGGTTGTTGTGGGAACAAATCCTGTAACAGCTGCCAATACAGCAGCACAACTTATTACGCTTAAAGATTTAACAGTTATTAATTGTGCTACTAGAGCTATAGATTTTGTTGGAAGTTCAGGGGCAACAATACGTAATTCTACCATAGAAAATTGCTTAATTACCCTATGTTGTACTGGAGCATCTGGCGATAATGCAGTTCGTTTAGAATTTACTCAATGTATAAATGTGAATAATTGTGAAATCAACAATAATGGAAGTACGACTACCAATTTAATAGCCTTACATATGGTTACTTCCAGTGAAATTAATGTAAATTATGTTGATATTGAATGCCATACCGTACAAAGCTTTACCGGAATATTTATTAATGGTAGTAATGATTGTTTACTCTCACAATGTCGCGTTGTAACTAATTCTGTTATAAATGCATTCAATGGCTTTGCCCAATCTGGAATAGGTTTTGCAGGAAATATGGCCCAAGATCTTCTGGTTGCTAATAATGCAAGTACGAACGGCCCACTTGTTGGGTTTAATTTAGTGAGCAGCACAAGGACAACATTGCAAAAATGTAAAGCTTCAAATAATGCGACTACCAATTCTGCAGCATCTGCAAATTGTTTTGGTTTTAATTTTGATCAAACCACATCATGTTGTGTCAGTGAATGTATAGCAAGTAATAATAGAGCGAGTGGTAATGGAGTGACCAATATTTGTGCCGGCTTTAATATAGGAACTTCATCGGCAACAGCAGGAACTGGTGTTAAAAACTGTGAGTTCTTTGCAAATAGGGCTGAAAAAAATAGTGGCTTTACCGATGTGTTATCATTTGGTATTAGAGCGGTAAGTGGTACTGGTGGTAATACTAATAATGCCTATATTTTGAACTATGGTATTCGCAATGGACCCGGTACGCCAGTTGCTCTTAACCAAATAGTTGATAACAGTGGTGGCGGTAGTCCTGGTGGCGTTCCTCTTGGTTCAATTAGAGATTTAACCATAGCAGCGCTTAATATTCCTGCGGGTGTCTTAGGACTTGCAACGCCATCGTTAGGTATTTCTAATATACGTGTTATTTAAAAGGATTGGCGCATGAAACAAATAATTAAAAAACTATTTTTTGGATTAGCGGTTACAGCTTTTTCTGGCCTTTATGCAACCTTTATTATTGATAGAGCTGGTTCTTATTCTTTAGGCGGTGATCTTATTGATCCCGGTGTTGATGTAGTACAGATATCAGCAAGCAATGTAATTTTTGATCTTAGTGAAAATACCATTTCTTTAGGTTCAAATGGCATTGTTATTGATCCAGGCATTTCTAATGTTACGGTACGCAATGGAAGAATTACACAAATTATCAATAACGGTATTTCAATTGGGGATGGGTGTGTAAACATTAATCTTGATAATATTGAAATTATGCAATGTGGCAATAATGCTGTAAGAGTAAATCAAGCTTGCAGTGGTGTTTTTATGACGAATTTGGCATTGCTTGGTACTAATAAATCTGCCATTTCTGTTGATCACGATGCTAAAACGATCCAAGGTAATACACTAAAAATAGGTACTTGTGCTGGTTCAGCAATAGAACTTTTAGGGACATCAACCGGTAATGTTGTGCGCGATATACTTTTGGATAATGTAATTACCATGTCAGTGTGCCTATCGCCTCTTTATACTAAAGCAATTCGTGTTGACTATGGTCTTAATGTAATTTTACGTAATATAACTATGGTTAACTCTGGAAACAAATATAATCAACTAAACTTGATAGGGTTCAATAATTGTTATCAATGCACCGTTGCTCAAGTTGCAGCTTCTGGTAACAGCGGTACATCATTAACCGGGATTAATCTGAGCTCTACTACCAGCACCATTGTTCAGGGAGTAAATTTAGTTAATAATAATTCTTTAAGTGGCAACTTGACAGGCTTTTTGTTTGCTAACTATTCATCAAATAATCTTATAGCATTATGTCGCGTTTTAACAAGCTCAGCAACGGGTGGCAATGCGATTGGCTATTGTGCAGAATCAACCTCAGAGCGTACTATTTTTAGAGATTGTGATATAGCAGCCTTAATGGGGACCAATGTTACTGGTTTTGATCTTCATGATAATGGAAGCCTAGGCAGTTTTAACTTGTTAGAAGGCTGTCAAGTTGTAAATTGCTTGGCGACTACCGGTAGCTTTGTGGGTTTTAATATTGATGGTTGCGATAAAGGCACCGTGTTTGATAGTGTGGCGTCTTATAATAGTGCTTTGTTAGGAAGATCCGTAGGGTTATTATTTAAAACCCCATCAGGTGGAAATCGTTGGAACATTAATCAGTGTAAATTTGTTCGTAATTATGGTATGGATGACAATAATTCATACGGCGTATTAATTGAAGCTGGAGTAGAAAATCTTTTTGTTAAAAATTTCGCTTTTGACAACGGACAACTTGCCAATACACAAATGCAGGGAGTTCCTTTGGGTTCCATAACACAACTTACTACTGATAATTTAAATTCTGCAGATACTCCTTGGGCAAATATTATTATTATTCCTTAAAAAGGATTGGTATGAACAAAAAAAATATTTTAGTATTGATAGTTTGCTTTATCGTACAACATGCGAATGCAAATTCTATTGCTAATGTAATTAACAAACGTGGTTTCTATAAATATAGTGCAGATTTTATTGCGCAACCAACAGATCCAAGTGATGCCATTATAAAAATTCAATCGAGCCATGTTGTGTTAGATTTGCAAGGATATTGTATGGTTCAGGATTCATCAAATACCGTAACGGGATTGACGGGTATAGAAATAGGCCCGAATGTTGAAGATGTGATTATAAAAAATGGCAGCGTGCTACAGCTTTCAGGTTTTGGCGTGAAAGTTCTTGATGGATCAAATGCTGTGCAGATAGAAAATTTTATTATAGATGGTTGTCAGGCCGGCGGCATTTTTATTGATGGTCTTGTATCAGGAACGGGCGTAGAAAAGTTTTTGCTTAAAAATTCTCTTATATTTTCTTGTACAGGAGCACAGGGGAGTCCTGCATTGGGAGTTCATATAAAAGGTGCTCATAATGTACGCGTAGAAAATTGTAGCTTTTTAGAGAATGACGCTTTGACTACAAGCTCTGGCTATGGATGTTTTATTGAACAATGTTCTACGGGTAAAATTATTGACTGTACCATGCAAAATATGGGAGGCAATGAATTGGTAGCAGGCTGTTATGTTCTCAGTTCAACCAATATTTTTTTGGATAACTGTTTTGCAATGCACAATAGAGCATATAGTACGGCATCAAATGCATTTTCTGCAGGTTTTTATATACAGTATTCAGATAATATTATTTGTAATGATTGTCAGAGTTTGCAAAATAACAGTGCTCAAAGCGCTTTTGGTTTTAATGTTGAATCAGGAACAGGAAATATTTTCAGAAATTGTATTGCTGAAAGCAACAGTGGAGCTACTGGCGCAGCAGGGTTTCAATTTACCACTCAATCAAGTTCTGTTATAGAAGACTGTTTAAGTAATTTAAATAATACAACAAGTTCTGGCATGGCCTACGGTATTCATTTATTTGGTTCTGCTAATGATCATTGTTATATAGCTCATAACAACCTTGTTGGTAATAATGGTGTAAGTGCAAGCAGAGGCATAGAAGATGATGCTGCCTCAAGTACCAGCTTTTTTCAAAAGAATAACTGTTTTAATAATGGAACAAATTATGCAGTAAGCTATCCGGCTAGTATTACCTTGCCATTGGTTATCGGCAGCTTATCATCTGCTTCTCCTGGGTTGCCTACTTTGCAGGCCGGAGAGCTTGAAAATGTTGATGTAAATCCATAAAAAAGGGTTTAGGAGTGTATGAAAAAAATATTGTTATTTTTAGTAATAAAATTTTTTACGTCTAGTTTAGGCGCTTTTACTATAACGGACCCAGGATTTTTTGCGCTTGGTGGTAACCTTATAGAATCAGGAACCGTTATAAGAATATCTACCAGTAATTTGACTGTTGATTTGGGTGGTTATACTGTTTCTGGAGGCGTAAGTGGTATTGTTATTGATGCAGGATTAACCAATGTTACGGTGCAAAATGGATTTCTTGATAGTAATGTGCAAGGGATTACTATAGGTGCAGGATGTTCGGATATAATAGTACAAAATATGTCAATTATACGCTGTACAAGAAGCGGTCTTGAGGTTAATGGTACCGATGCAAGCCAAGTAATGCGTCTAACAGTTAAGAATATCACCGTAGAATTATCTACTATATTTACATCAACCGTTGATAAAACAATTGATAGTATTATGACATTTTCTAATGTTGTGGAACTTATGTTACAAGATATTATTCTGCAGCAAAATGGTGATAACACAATAAATTTAACGGGAGTACGTATTATTAATTGTAGTAAAGCTACCGTTGAGAATGTATTGATGCTGAATAATCAAGGAGCCAGTTTCCAAGGAATTTTTGTTGAAAATACGAATAGTTCTTTTTTTAATAAAGTACAAATACGTATGAATACGGCGGCAAATCTTTTGGTTGGCATACGTTTTACCGGAGGGATTTTGAATACGGGAAATTTGTGTCAAAATTTTTCTGTGCTCAATAATAGCAGTACAAGCGGACCTCTTGCTGGTTTTGAATTGTTGCCCTTTGTTACCAAGAATATTATTACAGATTGTGTTGCTCAAAATAATAATGTATCAGGATCAACAGTTGGAGCAAATTGCATAGGCTTTAATTTGGATCAACCAACTTTTTGTGCTTTGATTGGATGTCAAGCACTGTATAATACTGCTACAGGAAATGCAGGTAATACTGCTTTTGCAGCTGGTTTTAATATTGGTACATCTGCAGCAGGTGCAACGACCGGTACAAAAAACTGTGCCTTTTATAATAATGTTGCCACTGCCAATAATGCTGCAACGGGTACAGCAAATGGCAATGCTAATTCTTATGGTATGCGTGTTGTAAGTGGCAACGGTGGTAATGTTAATAACATATTTATAGGCAACAGGGGTATTCTGAATGGTCCGGTAATTCCAGTAACCAATACCAATCAAATTTCTAGTGGCACAGGAGGCCTTGCAGGAGGAAACTTCTTAGATAGAACCTCGGCAACTTTTACAACAGTAACAAGTTATACAGCAGGATTAGTAAATTTAAGAATAACGTCCTAAGTTTTTATCTAAGGATTTTTAATAGAAATGAAGCAATTGACTTATTAAGAATTATTTAAATTCCGTTCGTGGTGAGGAGCAAACTTATTTAGTTTGCGTCTCGAACCATACGGAATCCTAAAAAAATATATAAATTTTTTAATTTTGAGTTCGAATGGTTCGAGACGTTTTTCTTCGAAAAACCCTCACCACGAACGGGATATATAACTAAAGTTAAAAAAGGGCTAGTGTGAATCATAGAAAAAAAGTCGTTCTATTAAATAGTTTATTCTTATTATATATTCATCTATCTCAAGCCTTTACGATAACAGATCCAGGTTTTTTTGCTCTGGGGGGTGACTTAGTAGAATCTGGTACCGTAATAAGAGTCTCTACCAGTAATTTGACCGTTGATTTGGGTGGTTACATGGTTTCTGGTGGTACCAATGGTATTGTAATTGATGCAGGTCTTTCAAATGTTACCGTACAAAATGGGCGCATTGATAGCAATACACGTGGGGTTACTGTAGGGTCAAACTGTTCAGATATAACGCTACAAAATATAACGCTTAAAAACTGTGCGCGACGTACCGTAGAAGTGAATGGAACGGATGCAAGTCCGGTTATGCGTTTGGGTATTTTTAATATAATATCAGAATTATCAACGACCGCTGCATCAGTGACAGATAGTGTTATGTCGTTTTCTAATGTTGTTGAATTAACAATGGATAATGTCAAGCTACAAAAAAATGGTGCAAGTACCGTTAATCTGACGGGAATGAGTTTTATTAATTGTAGTAAAGGTTCTATTGAAAACGTAACGATTATTAATAATCAAGGTGCAACGTTTCAAGGTTTTTTTATACAAAATACAACAAGCTTTTTAATGAATCAGGCAAACGTTCGTATGAATACTGCAACAGGAGATTCGGTTGGCTTTAGATTAACAGGCGGCATAAATACGAACGGCAATTTTATACAAAACTGTTTAGTATCAAATAATATGAGTACGAATGGACCGTTGGTCGGTTTTGAATTTTTACCGTTTGTGACACGCAATGTTTTAATAGGTTGTGTTGCTAGTAATAATATAACAACGGCCGCTGTTTTATCGGCAGATTGTTGGGGTTTTAATTTTGATCAACCGACATTTTGTAATATTTTAAACTGTAGAGCACTTAATAATCAGGCGCAAGGTAATGCCTTTTTTAATTTTGGTATTGGTTTTAATATTGGTAGCTCTGGTGGTAGCGGTACAGCAACCAATGATTGTGAATTTAATAATTGTTGGGCAGTTGGTAATGCTGGGGCTGCTCCGTCTCGTTCTTTTGGCATTAGAGCCTCGAGTAATAATGTAGCTAATACGAATGCTTATTTATTTTGTGTTGCATTTGGCAATGGCAATGTGTTGGCAAATCAAATTACACAAGGTACGGGAACCAGCGGTGCCGTTCCAAGCGGCTCAACACGTACCGATACCATTGATAGTTTGAATGGAAGAAGGGTGGAGTATGGAAATTTATCAATGACATAAAGGGTTTTATTGTATTAAAAACTATTATAATAAGGTAGAGATTGTGATGGTATATAAAAAATTAATTTTTTTATTTTTGTTACCGCTAAGTTTAAAAGCTTTTACGATAACAGATCCAGGTTTTTTTGCTCTGGGGGGTGACTTAGTAGAATCTGGTACCGTAATAAGAGTCTCTACCAGTAATTTGACCGTTGATTTGGGTGGTTACATGGTTTCTGGTGGTACCAATGGTATTGTAATTGATGCAGGTCTTTCTAATGTCGTTATACAAAATGGTGTTATTGCTAGTAATACACGTGGCATTACCGTAGGATCAAACTGTTCCGATATCACGGTACAAAATATAACTATAAGAAGTTGTTCGCGGCGTACGGTAGAAGTGAATGGTACTGACGCAAGTCCCGTTATGCGTTTAACCGTAGTAAATATACTATCAGAATTATCAACGACAGCTGCATCAGTGACAGATAGTGTTATGTCGTTTTCTAATGTTGTTGAGTTAACAATGGATAATGTCAAGCTACAAAAAAATGGGGCAAGTACTGTTAATCTGACGGGAATGAGTTTTATTAATTGTAGTAAAGGGTCGATTGAGAATGTAACTATTATTAACAATCAAGGCGCAACATTTCAAGGCTTTTTTATAGAAAACACAACAAGCTTTTTAATGAATCAAGCTAATGTTCGTATGAATACAGCAACAGGGTCTTTAGCAGGTTTTAGATTAACCGGTGGCATAAATACGAACGGTAATTTTATACAAAACTGTTTAGTGTCAAATAATATGAGTACGAATGGTCCTTTAGCTGGCTTTGAGCTGCTTTCATTCGTAACACGTAATGTTTTATTAGAATGTTTTACTAACAATAATATAACAACAGCTGCAACCGCAACAGCAAACTGCTTTGGTTTTAATTTTGACCAACCAACATCATGTAATATTTTAGCGTGTCGCGCTATGAATAATCAAGCTCTTGGCAATAGTACGAATATTTGTGCAGGTTTTAATATTGGTACTTCTGGTGGTAGTGGCACAGCAACTAATAATTGTGAATTTAATAATTGTTGGGCTGTAGGTAATACTGCTCCTACTGCAGGAAATTCTTACGGTATTCGTGCAGCAAGTAATAACCTTGCTAATACCAATGCCTATTTATTTTGTGTAGGGTTTAAAAATAGTACAACATTGGCAAACCAAATTACGCAAGGTAGTGGTACGAGTGGTACGGTTCCGAGTGGTTCAACAAGAACTGATACTATTGGTGGTTTGAACGGTCGTGTTTTAGAATATGGCAATTTGGCGTTGACGTAATAGGTTTTTGTTTTTAATTTTTTAATTTTTTACAGGGAGGACCTGTTGTATGAAGCGTTTATTGTTAATTCTTAATCTACTTTTTATTTTCTCAATGAGAGCAGATAGTGTAGCAATAATAATTAGTTCGCCGGGAGAGTATTCATATTCTGATTTAACCATTGATCCAACAGATCTCAATGATTGTGCGATTAGTATTCAAGCAAGTGATGTTATCGTTGATATGAGTAATGGTTTTATTATGCAGCAAGAAGGAAATCAGATAGGAGGCTTCTGTGGTATTCATATAGCACCAGGTTTAAAAAATATTATCATTAGAAACATAAGCATAAAATTATTGACTGGTATTGGTATTCAAATCGATGAAGGATGTGAAAACCTTACTATCGAAAATATTATGATTCGTGATTGTTATGCTGGTGGTATTTTATGCGCAGGTTCCATGAGCAATGTTATTAAGGAAGCTATAATACATAATTGTTATGTAGCAACATGTACGGGTGCAGATGGAAATCCTGCTTATGGTATTCGTTTAATTCAGTGTAATAATGTTGTTGTTCAGGATTGTATTTTTAACGGTAATGATGGTGATAGTGTCGCTTCTGGCTTTGGCTTAAGTTTAGAATTGTGTAGTGCATGCAAAGTTCTTAATTGCAATGGCAATGATAATGGCGGTAGTATGGCAGGAGTTGGCATTAGCTTATTCCAGACTCAGTGGACATTGGTTGATAATTGCAATATTTTAAATACTATAGCTCGTGCAAGTATGAATAGCAAGGCTGTTGGGATTTCTGTAAATCAAGGAACTCATAATATAGTAAGAAATTGTCTTGTTAAACACTCAAACAATTCACTCGTTAACTCTTATGGCTTTGAAGCTTTTGCAGGCTCTAATAATTTATTTGTAGATTGTGCTACAAAAAATAATAGTGCAGGAGCTTTAGCTGCTGGTTTTATTTTGTACTCAAGTGAGCTTAGAACTTCTATCAATCATTGTATTTCTCGTGCTAATGATGGCGGTGTTTCCGGAGCAGGCTATGGTATTTATTTAAATACAGCACAAAACTGTGATATCTGGTATAACCAATTGTTAAATAATACTGGTGCAACAGGATGTGGTCTTTATGATACGGTAACAAATACTACAAATTTGATAGCAGGTAATACTGCGTTTGGAAGTAGTACTTGTGGTTTTGATGTTACTAGATCGTCAGGATCTTTCCCTGTTGTTGTGGCGCAAGTTGGTGATTTTACACCTACTTACTCAGTAAGCAAATATTACAACGTTGATTTTAATCCTGGACCATAAATTAGGTTTCAAAACTAATTGTTCGTATGCTTCGACAAGCTCAGCACGAACGGAGTTTGTGCTGAGCGCAGCGTTTACTTCTGAGTTTATCGAAGGGTCAGCACGAACGGGCTCAAATAAATTAATTCCGTTCGCCCTGACCCCTCGTCGGCTTTACAGCTGCTCGGGACTAAAGGCCATTCGAGGGGAGCCTGCCCTGAGCTTGTCGAATGGGTCGAAGGGTGCGAACTCAAATTTAATTTAACTGCATACTCTCCCTCTTTTGCACAAACTGTGCTATATCTAAATACAATAAAGCAAAGGATGAGAGAGCATGAATTTTTATAAACTGCCACGATATTTAAAAAAAGCCATTACGTATGGCCCACAAAGAACATTAGCAATTATTGCGGAGCGATCAAAGGCCAAATATTTTGAACGGACAATAAGAAAAAAAGCATTATCACATACTGCTGCATCAGTATGGCCTGTTATTGCACAATTATTAGATGCAGAAAAGAAATTTTCTTTATTTTTTAAAGAATTTACCAAAAAAGATCTTTCATATAAAGACAACTTATTGGCTCAAGATTCTTTGCAAAAAGCTGATGAAGCCGTTTCTGGTTGTTTTGATGTGCTTGGCTCGGGCAAACAATGTTTTACAGAAATACCATGGCATGAAGATTTTCGGATAACTGAGGATACTCATTTTAACGCTCAAGCATTTTATAAAGATATCAGCGTGCAGCCCGGTACAACTGAGCAGCTCGTAAAAGATATTAAAATGCCGTGGGAGCTTTCTCGCTTTCAACATCTTATATTTTTGGGTGATGCTTTTAAAAAAACTCATGATAAAAAATATGCAGAGGCATTTACTGCACAAATAACTGATTGGCTTGAAAAAAATCCTTATTTGCTTGGCCCAAATTGGGTATGTCCTATGGATGTTGGTATTCGTGCCGTCAATTGGGTTATAGCATTCACCTATTTTAAAGAGAGTGATATTAATGAAAACTTCTGGCAACAATTTATTTGTTCTTTATATGATCATATGATCTATTTAGAACATAACTGGGAGGTGTATGATAGCAGAACTTCAAATCATTATCTTTCAGATTTAATTGGTTACTTTTATCTGTGCTGGTTTTTTAAAGGTTATAAAGGGATAGAAAAAAAAGCTTTATGGTGTTATCAGGAGCTTTTAAAAGAATGTGAAAAGCAAATTCATGATGATGGTTCTGATTATGAAGGCAGTACCTATTACCACCGCTTAGTGACAGAAATTTTTTATCATGTTTTTTTATTAGCGCCAGAGTTGGGATTTGCAGTGCCCTCACATTTTGTAACAGTATTACAAAATATGATGAGCTTTATTGCCTGGTGTACGCCAAAACAAGGAAAGCTTATTCAAATTGGTGATAATGATGCCGGAAAAATTGTTACCGGCATAGATAATGCATTGGTGCAGAGCATGGCAGAAAAAACAGAAGGGGTTAAAACATTTGCCTCATATGGTCTTACTGTTTTAAAGAATGATATCATGCATCTGAGTTTGCGTCATCATGCCTATAATGCTTTGCAACCATCTGGCCATTTTCATAATGATGTAGGCAGTATTACCTTGGCGCTGAATGGTAATAACATTTTTGTAGATCCTGGCAGTTATACGTATACGCCATCAGCAATCTGGCGCAATAGATTTCGTTCAGCAACCGTACACAACACCTTTTTTATAGAAGGGCATGAGCCGGTTCCGTTTGATGAGCATTTATTTTCTTTGCAATTATCAGAGCGTGTGCATGATGGCAATGATTTTTATATGAAGCATGATTTGTATAAAAGATTCGGGTTGCGAGCACACCGCCGCCTTGAGCATTCTGATAGTGCTATTATGCTTTTTGACCATTGGGAATATACAGGTTTAGTTGATCCAGCACTTGTTGCCTGTTGGAATTTTACGTTGGCACCGGATATAGAAGTAGTGCATGATGCATCTGCTATAATACTCAAAAAGAATAATGAAACTATTGCGCGCATGCAGTCATCATTGTATTTTGAGATTATTGACGGTTGGTATTCACCATCGTATGGCATTAAAATACCGTGCAAGCAATTACGTGCTAAAAAAATTATCGATGAAAAAGAGGTAAAGATTGAGATTAGTTTTTAATAAAATTATTTTTCTATTTATTATTTTACGACATTTTCACTGCGCATTATTTTTGTACATCTCTATATCTCACGACCCCTGTTCGGGGCAGAACCAGCCCCTTTTGCTTGTACAAAAGGGCTGGACAAAAATACACCAACATGCTGTTGGATCCGCTTGCTCGCTCAGACATCAACCACTCACTCTTCGGGTTTTTAACCCTCGATTTCAGGTTGATGATTCGCTACCGGTTTGAATGTATAAAAAATAGTTTAGTGCACCTTGAAAGCTCATCTGTTTGAGAGCTTCTCAGATTTCTTGCCCGGCGTAGCTTTAAGCGAAGCCTGGGTAAAAATCTGGAAGCTGAGTTATGAGCGCAGAGAGATACATAAGAGAAGATCTCTTATGTGCCCTTGTATCAAAGGTATTGGGCACGCAATACCTTTGTGCCATGCACCCGGCATGAGGGTGCCGTGAGATTTTGTACAAGTAAAAGAAGATTCTGCTCGAATAGGGGTCGTAGATTTAAAAAATTTCTAATTATTTTTTTGAAAATAAAACATTTCCCCATGTTTCATGATGAAAATGTTCAGCAACAACATGAAAGCCATTATGTTCAAGAAAACTTTTTAGCTCAGGATAGAGTGTTTGATTTTTATACCGTGCTTCAAGTGTTGCTTCGGTGTAAATGGTATGTACTGTTTTTAAAATTTCTGGCGCAGCTTTGAGTACTGTCAGTTCCTGCCCTTGCAAGTCGAGCCATAAAAAATCTATTTTTTCTAGTTTATTGTTGCATGCCCAATCATCAAGCGTAATAGTTGGCACGGTAATTTCTTGAAAGGTAATAGTTGGTTTTTCTTGTTTTAAGGTTGTTGGTTCAAGCAGAGAACTAACTGCGCCCAATTCTGGGCTTACATGCATCGTTGTTGTGCCCGTTTCCGAACTTAGTGCACTATTGAATATAGTTATGGATGGAATGCCAGCAACTGCTTTTTGTAGCTGTTCATATAAATAAGGAACGGGCTCAAAAGCATAAATATGTGCATGAGGAAATAATGCATGCAATTTGAGGGTATCTCTTCCTTTATGCGCTCCAGCTTCTACTATAATTGCATTTTCAGGTACATAGTTTTTGAGCAAAGGACGGTTGAGAGTTTGTTTATTCATCAGCTTCTGGTTGTTTAACTTCTTTCTTGTAGCCGCATTCTTTATTTGCACAGGTTAAGGTGAGATTCCCATCCTTATCATATTTTTTTACTAAAAATGGTGCTTTGCATTGTGGACATTTTGTCTGTTCAATATCGCCAAAGATGACAAATTTGCATTTTGGATAGTTAGCGCAGCCCCAAAAAACTTTGCCCTTCCATTGTTTTTTGGTGACGTCACCTTTATCAAGCGGGCATTTAAAATCAGCTTTTGTTTGTTGAATATATTTACATTCAGGATAACCGGAACAAGAAATAAATGGTCCAAAGCGTCCTACCATTTGACGCAATTTATGTTTTTTACATTTTGGACAGATTTCATCAAGAATTTTTGGTCCCTCAGTTTTTATAAGCTTAATAGTGCCATCTTCTTCACGCTTAAAATTACTGGTAAATTTACACTCTGGGTATCCTAAGCAGCCAAGGAATGAGCCGGTTTTAGAAATGCGAATGGCGAGCTTATTTTTTTTGCATTTCGGGCATGTAATATCTGTCGGCTCAACATGTTTTCCTTTTTCTCCTTGAAATGCTTTCAGATCTTTTTGAAAATCTTTATAAAAATCTTTTAAAAGTTTATCCCGTTTTAAATCACCTTTTGCAATCTTATCAAGATCTTCTTCCATGTGAGCGGTAAACTTAGTATTCATAATTTTAGGTAAATTTTCCGTTAACAGTTTAGTTACGGTCATACCAAGCTCAGTAGGGTGAAACTTTTTCTTTTCAAGGGTCGTGTAATCGCGCTTGCGAATGGTATTTAAAATGGTTGCATAGGTACTTGGTCGCCCAATTCCTTCTTTTTCCAGACCTTTTACTAAAGAAGCTTCAGTATAGCGAGCAGGAGGTTGGGTGAAATGTTGCTTTGTATCAACTTCAGTAAGTTTTACGGGATCTTTTTCTTTTAAATTACTTGGTATTTTTACTTTTTTCTCTTCTTCTTCATCTTCATCGCTTGCACTATACACTCGCAAATAACCATCAAAAATAAGCGTTGAACCCGTTACGCGGAAGGTAAAATCGCCACCAACAATGGTTACTTGGCGCTGTGCATATTCTGCTGGATTCATTTGGCATGCAACAAAACGTTTCCAAATAAGCTCATATAATTTTGCAGCATCAGCAGGAATATATTGCTTGACATAATCAGGGCTTAAGTGCACATCAATAGGACGAATTGCTTCGTGAGCATCCTGAGCCTTGCTTTTTCCTTTTACGTAGACTTGTGCGCTTGAAGGTAGATAATCTTTGCCAAAATTAGTATCAATAAATCCACGCGTAGATTTTATTGCCGTATCAGCAATACGCAAAGAGTCTGTACGCATATAGGTAATTAAGGCAACAGGAGAACTAGAATCTTCTAAAGGAATACCTTCATAAAGATTTTGAGCCAACTGCATTGTTTTTTTCACCGTAAAGCCAAGTTGATTATAAGCAGCTTGCTGCAGCGTACTGGTCATGAAGGGAGGATAAGGATTTTTTTTGCGTTGTTTATCTTGAATTGAATCAATGAGATAGGAAGCTTTTTTTATTTGTTCGGTAATAGATTTTGCTTCTTTTTCATTGTTAATATCAATTTTTTTATTTTTGATTTGTACAAGAGGAGCATCGAATTTACTTTTTTGATGTGCAAAAAGGCCATCAATAGACCAATATTCTTGTGGCTTGAATGCTCGTATTTCTTCTTCGCGATCGCAAATAAGTTTTAAGGCCACCGATTGAACACGTCCAGCAGAAAGTCCTTTTTTTATTTTACGCCATAAAAGAGGAGAGACTTCGTAACCTACCCAGCGGTCAAGAACACGGCGCGCTTGTTGCGCAGCAACTTTATCAAGGTCAACCGTAGAAGGATGCTCAAGCGCTTCTGTTACTGCTGGTTTGGTAATTTCGTTAAACCAAATGCGGTGTATTTTATTTTTTTTGGCTACTTTTTCTATTTCTTGCTCTATATGCCACGCAATAATTTCCCCTTCTCGGTCAGGGTCAGGAGCCAAATAAATTTCATCTGCTTTTTGTGCTTGTTTGCAGATATCAGCAATAATTTTTTCTTTATTTTCAATGACAACATAATCTAGGGTAATGTCGCCATTTACATGGACCCCCAATGTTCTTTGAGGGAGATCTTTAATATGTCCCAAGGTAGACATAATAACATAGTCTTTACCGAGGAACTTAGAGATCGTTTTAATTTTAGCAGGAGACTCAACAATTATTAATTTTTTCATAGTTCTCTATTTCTTTGCTTGATTTTCCTATATCCTTTTTATAATTATCTTACCTATACAGTAAGAATGCTAAGATGTAAAACTTCAAGATATTCTTTAACTAGGTTAAATAAAAAATTTACAAAAAGTCAAACATGGATAGTTTTTGTTTATAAAAGATTTTTTAAATAATTGCAAGTGCATAGTGCTTTTTTTTGCTGAAAAATAAGGTTTTTAAATAAAAAGGGATTGCTATGATATCAGGTTTATCGTCATTTAGTTTTTTAGGCAAACAATGGTTAAACTCTCTCAAATTTTTTTTGCCTAAGAATATTACGCTTTTTTTACTTGTTTCGCTCAATGCAATGTGGCAAGCGTGGAAGATTATAGGTTTTTATTTTTGGTGGATTTTCCTTATAGAACCAGCAATGGTTTATCTTAATCCTTTTATTTTAACGCTGCATAATTGGGTTGCTGTGAGTTTGTTTATGACCTTTTTTCTACCAGTTGTCCAACTAGCTATTTTATGTATTATTATTCTAGCTTTACGTCCTTCAGTTGCTTTGAAAAATTATCATTATTTTTCTCACTATACAGGCCATTTTTTGTCATATCTTATGGTTATAGGAATTATTTTTTTTATTATGGTAATGGGGACAATTTTTAGTGTAACTCATACCTTTACCGCTTTTTTAAATCCGATGGTGCAGTGGTTTTTTATTCAATGTAGTATGAGCTTTATGATTTTTTCTGCATTCTTTTGCTTTGATGCGCCGTTAACCCCTGATGTATTGTTAAGTTTTTGGCGTGGCTTTAAAATGGTATGGTACGGGCTTCCTTTTTGTTTAGTATGTACTATTATTTTTTATAGCTTAGGATCGTTGTGTGCTGGCTTTTTATCATCGGTTGCCTCTGTTGCTCCAGGATTGATAGCATTCATCTTTTATATAGGTTATTATATACTATTATCCCTTTTGATAGCGGTATTTAATAATTTTTATCTTAAACGTGCGCATGAAGATTATGATCTTTATTTTTAAATAATTTTTTATGGTGAAATTTTTATGATATTAATGATAGTAAGATCATTGCTTACCTACTGTATTGTAACAATAGTTTTTATTATTGCGTTTATTCCCTGCTTTGTTATCGCCTGTTTGCCGGAACGATGGCGCTATGATAATCGTGTATATTATTGGTTTTCCAATCTGGTTTATTCTGTTGCCGTCTATGGTTCATTGGTGCCAGTTCGCGTGCAAGGACGAGAAAATCTTCCTGAACAGCCTGCGATTATTGTTGCTAACCATCAATCTGCATTCGATATTCCTTTACTAGGATTCTTGCTCAAAGGAGCTCCCCACATATGGCTTTTTTTAGTTCGTTATGCAAAAATTCCTGTTTTTGGTTTTATTGCACGCCGCATGAATGTCACGGTTGATCATAGCGGTTTACGCAAGCTTGTAGGATCATTAGATAAGGCAGCTGCTATTGTAAAAAGTCATGAAAGCCATGTTATTATTTTTCCAGAAGGTGGACGTTTTAATGACGGTGTCGTTCACCGTTTTTTTTATGGTTTTGCAATTTTAGCACATAAAACAAAACGACCAGTCATTCCTATAATGATGCGTAATCCAGGGAAAACATATCCACCCGGAGCCTTTTTGATAAGACCGTATCCTATAGATATACTAATAGGGGAACCTTTTACCATTCAAGAAGGTGAAACAGAGGAGAGTTTTTTGCAGCGCGTTCATGCATGGTTTGATCAATATTCAGGGAAATGAGTGTGGATTATTTTTTTCGTTTAGCACATAAAGAAGTGGCATTTTTTATTATTATAGTCGTTCTAGCAGCGGCATTGTGGCGTTATAAATTTTACAAGTCGGCTACCTATTCCTATTCACTTACTCATTATTTGACAACGGCATTACCTGTTTTGTCAGTACCACTCTATAAAATAGTTCCTTTTGTCTTAAGATTGCTTGCCTTACTTGTACTTGCATTATTAGTTGCAAGACCGCAACTGGTAAATGTACATTCTAAAGTTCATGTTGAAGGGCATGATATTATGCTTGTGCTTGATGCTTCTGGAAGTATGCAATGTTTTGATGATCTACAAGATAAGCGTCCCCGTTTTCAAGTTGCAAAGGAAGAGGCTATTCGTTTTATTGAAAAAAGACAAGATGATCAAGTTGGCTTGGTTATTTTTGGTAAGGATGCCATTTCACGATGTCCTTTGACGCTGGATCATCATATTCTTAAAGGGATTCTTGAGGATCTCAAGCTTGGTGATATAGATCCTGATGGTACCGTCTTGAGTATTGCTCTTTCTATGGCAGCAAATAGATTAAAACAATCGAAAGCTAAAACAAAATTAATTATAGCATTAACCGATGGTGAGCCGACGCCAGGTGTTGATATTCAACCGCAAATAGCCGTTGCTTTAGCAAAAAAGCTTGGGGTGAAAATATACACGATTGGGATAGGAAATGATCAAGGAGGTTTCTGGTACGATCCTCTTTTTGGGGTGCGATCAACCGGCTTTAAAGTAAATAAAGATTTGCTGCGTGCAGTTTCAAGTGAAACGGGAGGCAAATTCTTTTATGCGCATAATCCCGATGAATTGGCAAAAATATATGATGCCATTGATCAGTTAGAAAAAACTGAATATGAAACCTCTGTTTTTTCTCATTATTATGAATTGACATTTTTGTTTATCAGTCTAATTCTAATACTACTATTAATCGAGTTATTGACTACAACATTTGTATGGTTTCGAGTATGAATTTTTCTTTTTTTGGTATAACATTTCAAGCGCCAGAGCTATGGAAGCTACTTCCTTTTTTTCTTATAGGAGGGGCTCTTTGCTCATGGCAATGTTACAAGCGATGTTTGTCATATGATGTGCTTGCGGTTTCTAAATGGCGATCGTTATTGCTCAAGCATGCATCAAAAGTAAGGCAATGGGCAAAAAGCATACTTTTTTCTTTAGGATTATTATTTCTTTTTATAACATTATTGCGCCCTGCATGGGGTAAAAAAGAAGATATTATCAAGCAGGAAGGGCGCGATCTTTTAATAGCACTTGATGTTTCAAAAAGTATGCTAGCACAAGATAGATCCCCAAACAGATTAGAATTTGCTAAAGCAAAAATAAAAAAATTATTACACAAGCTTGATTACGAGCGCGTAGGGCTTATGCTCTTTGCTGGAGCAACCATAGTGCAATGTCCTCTAACTAATGATTATAAAGCATTCTATATGTTCCTTGATCAAGTTGATCAAAATACCATATCTTCAGGCAGTACTGCTCTTGATCAAGCACTCATGAAAGCTCTTGAACTGTTTGAAAAGATGCCATCAAAAAAGAATAAACTGCTTGTTATTTTTACGGATGGTGAAGATTTTTCTAGTAATTTGAGTACTATTCGTGCAAAAGCTGCTTCAATGGGTCTGACAATTTTTACCGTAGGCCTTGGAACAGCGGAAGGTGCACCGATTCCTTTGTATGATGAGCGCGGAGAATCAATTGGTCATCAAAAAGATGAAAAAGGTTCCGTGGTAATTAGCCGATTAAATGAAGGAATCTTGCGTACATTAGCAGATGAAACCGGCGGCTCATATGTGCTTGCTCAAGAAAATAATGAAGATATTGCTACCATTATAAAACGCGTGCAGCAATTTGAAAAGGAAGCGATTGAAGATAAACGAATTATTCAGGTTGAAGAACGCTATCCGTATTTTGCTGCAGTATCGTTATTTTTTTTTATTCTTGAATGGTTGTTATGAAGATAAGTAAATTAATTATTTTATTTTTTTGTAGTTCTCTGCAGGCAGGGCCACTTTCATTTTTCAAGCAGCGTAATGCTGTCAATGCATATCATATGAAAGATCTTGATACGGCAGAAACGCTTTTTAAAGATCTTGTTTTGCAGGATTATCGTGATATGCATGCAGTGTATAATCTTGGTAAAGTTGCTTATGCAAAGAAAAATTTTGCTCAAGCTGAAGGATATTTTCAGGAAGTGGTTAATGCGCAACAAAGTACTGGGCAAGAAAAACTACAGGCTAGCTTTGATGCCGGTAATGCACAAGTACGTCAAGAAAAATTTCACGAGGCACTTGATTCGTATCAAAAAGTTCTAGAATTTGATTCTCAGCATCAGCAAGCACAAGAAATGATTGAACAGCTTAAAAAGTTGCTTGAAGAACAAAAAAAGCAAGAAGAGCAGCAAAAGCAGGAACAACAAGAAAAAAAAGATCAACAAAAAGATAAAGAGCAAAATAATAAAAATGATTCTCAGCAGCAAAAATCTGAGGATCAGTGTGATCAGCAAAAACAAGAAGACAAGAATAATAATGCTGATCAGCAGCAGAAGGATGACCAGGATAATAAGCAGTCAGATCAACAAAATCAGGACAAAAAAGAACAAGATAATCAAAAAAATAATGCCAATAATAATCAATCATCAGATTCTGGTGGAAAACCAAAAGATCGAGGTGGTGAACAAAACAAGAGCGACAAAAAAAGCGATGACCTTGAGAGCCAAGAAGAAGGAAAGAACCAAGAACAGCGTGGGGCTGAAGAGAAGAAGGATAGTTCCGGCAAAGATTCTGAGGGGCAATCTGGTCAAGAAATGAATGATGACCTTGAACAGGACAAAGCCTCCAATGATGCTCAGCAGGGGAAAGAGCAAAAAGATAATCATACATCTCCTTCAAAAAATGATTCTTCTTTAAATGATACGCAAGAAGGGCAACAACTACAAGAATCTGAAGATAAAGAAGAAAAACCAGATGAAAGACTTTCAGAACAAGAAGCACAATTTTTACAACTACTTGAAGAAAAAGATGCAAACTCATTAAAGAAAATGCTTAAAGGAACTATAAAAACAAAAATGCCTCAGCAATCAGGACAAAAAAATTGGTAATGAGGTAAGGATTGTTATGATAAAAATGAGATTTTTAGCAATTTTTTTACTTTCCATGTTTGCAGTAGGAGCGCAAGAACATGTTGCATTACGCATACTTGATATAAATGGTGCATCATTGGCTAATCCCGCAGTTGGTATTCCTTTTCTTGTTGAAGTACAAGTAACCAGTCAAGATACCGTGCCGGGTACACCTCAAGTTGCGGGATTACATAATTTAGTTGTTGAAGGAAAAGGTCATGTGAGCACCATAAATTCTGTGGTGAATGGTGTGCGTTCAACAAGAAAAATATTTCAATATCGTGTACATGCAGATAATCCTGGCATGTATACGTTGGGGCCGGCATGCATTAATGGAAAGCGACGATTACAATCAAACATTGTAACTATAGAAGTTCTTAAAGATCAGCCGGTGCATAAAAAAATGGAGCCATTTTTAAAGCTAATGCTTAATAAGCAAACGGCAGTTGTGGGAGAACCAATTTTATGTTCTTTGCGTTTTTATCCTTTTAACTCAGTAACGCTTGATGGTCTTTCTGAACCAAAATTTAAAGATTTTTCAACAACAGGTCTTGAAGGGCCTTATACAGGATCAGAAGTTGTTGAGGGAAACAATCTTACGTTTATTGAATGGCGTACAACGCTCTATCCCAAAAAAGCAGGCAAACTTACTATTCCTTCTATTGCTGCTCTTTATAAAAAGAAACGTAATCAGCATGTTCCTCATGGCTTTGAAATGTTTGATCGTTTATTTAATAGTGGCATGGAGCAAAAACAGATTTTTTCTCAAGCCGTTTCGCTTGATGTGCAAGAACTGCCTGAACATACTGGTCCTGTTCATGGTATTGGTGTATATGATTCATTAACTGCGGAAGTTGATCATGCACAAGCGCAGGAAGGAGAGGGTATTGTGTACCGATTGACTCTTAAAGGAGATGGGGATCTTCAATCTATTCAGCCTCTAGAACTTACCATGCAAGAGGGTTTGAAATATTATGAATCAAAAAATTTTATTGATGCTGCAAAAAAAGAAAAAACATTTGAATATATTGTACAAGGTATAAAAGCTGGCTCATGGGAAATTCCACCAGCTCGGTTTACCTATTATGATTTACAAAAAAGAGCATATGTTACGCTAGAAAGTAATCCTATCATCATAACAATTAATGAATCAGCGCATCAAAAAGATTTGTATGCTGAAAAACAAAACAAAGAGGGCCAAAAGAAGGACGAAGAATCGCATGTAATGCTCAATGAGGGGCCGTGGTATGCGCATAAAGAACGTTCTTTATCATGGTGGCTATTTTGGTTATTATTTTTTATACCGCTAGTAGGCATTGCTTATAGCTTGATCAATAGATTCATAGAAAATTATTATACGCAACATAGTGCAATGTTTAGAAAGAAAAAAGCATTCTCTCATGCACGCGCAGCACTCAAGGCGGCAGAATTAAGCAATAATCAGCAAAATCTATATACTATTTTTGTACAATGTTTTGTTGATCGTTGTGCATTAGTACCGTCTGCCGTTACGGTAGAATCTATAGATAGCTACTTGCACCAAGCAGGTATGCCAGTAGAAGTGCGTAAACAATGGCAAGAATTTTTTGATACCATTGTTCAAATTAAATTTTTTCAGGGTTTTAAAGCAGATATTTTTAAAGAAGCGTATACATGGCTAAATCAATTAGAAAATTATATATAAAGATTTTTTGTTTAGGATTGTTAGTGCTGCCTAATTTTGTGCATGCGCACAATAATCAAGAACTTTTTTTGCAAGCAAATCTTGCTTATCAACAAGGAGATTTTGATCAAGCATTGCGTTTATATGAGAAAATTAATAATAAAGGCCTTGCAGTACTTCATAACATGGCACATGCATTTTATCAACAAGTAGATTTTGTCAATGCATTACTTTTTTACAAGCGCGCACAAAAAACTGCTGATGTAGTTCTTTATGATGAATTGGAAAAATCAATTGATGACGTAGCAACAAAATTGGGTGTTAATCAACAAAAAGGATCTTTTGCTTGGTTAGAGCGTTTCACGCATTATGCATCATTATTTGTATGGCAAATAATTTTTTTAGTTTTATGGTTTTTAATATGGGGACTTTATTATACGAAAAAAAAGGTTTTAGCTTATTTTTTTATAGTTCCATTGGGCGCTGTGGCAAGTGTATTATGCGTGATTTATATACTTTCTGGACGATTAGCAGCCTTTGTTCTAGAAGATAGTTTTTTGTATATTAGTCCAAGCGATAAAGTTGCTCAGCAAACTGCTCTTAAAAAAGGTGAGCAGGTTATTATTCGTGAAAAAATTGATGGGTGGTACAAAGGAGAAGCGCGAGGCATAGTAGGCTGGGTTGCAGAGAAAAATTTGGTTGAGATTTAGAAAAAAGGTTTGCATCTTTGTTAGGGCTCAAAAAAGCATTTATACAGTTTTTGTTTTTAATTGTCTGTATACTTATGATACTGCTTGCAGTACACTTGTATTATGAATATAGTGCGTTAGCAGAAATTTATTATATGCAGATTTCTCAAAAAAAACAGAGAGCAAATTTAGATGCGTGTTTTGATACTAGTTCTTGTGGAGAGCCGGAAGTAAAGGGCAACTTTTTAGTTGTTAACCGTGAGATGAAGCATTTAAAAAAAGAAGCAGCTCTATTTGCTCATGAACAGCATATAAAAAATAATGAAGAAGATTTGTATGATGATCAGGTAGAGTTTGCAGCAAAGCATGAAGCTTATTTTGCATCTACTCATGGTAGTCAGAGAGTTCCTAAAAGAGCACATGTAGTACCGAAATCTTTTTGCTGGCCCGTTGAACGTTCTTCATTTTGGTTAAGCTCATTATTTGGTCCACGCAAAAAAGAAAATGGCAGAGCAGGATTTCATTTTGGTATTGATATGGCAGCACGTAGGGGAACGCCCGTTAAAGCAGTAGCGCTGGGTTCTGTTATAGAAGCACAAGCAAATAATGGTTATGGCAATACTGTTTTAATTAAGCATGCTGATGATATTTATCAGACGCGGTATGCGCATTTAGATAAAATTTTTGTAAGAAAAGGTCAGCGCGTAGTAAAAGGACAAAAAATAGGATCTGTTGGCAATACTGGTTTTGTGCGCGGGCGGCAGGGAGAAGAAAATGCTCATCATCTGCATTTTGAAGTAAAGCGCTATGGAAAAAATATTGACCCTTTAAAAATGTTACCAACATAAAAGGATATAAGTATGTTTAGAAAATTTTGGGCTTGGTATAAACGACCAAATAAAACAACATTTGAACAATATGTAGAAACATTTATTGTGATAGTTCCTCTAGCATTTGTTATTAGAACCTATTTCTATGGACTCTATCAAGTGCCTACCGGTTCTATGGAAGTTACTATGCTTGTCGGTGAACGTTTTTTTGCCGATAAATTTACCATTTTATTCTCACCACCAAAACGTGGCGATATTATTAGTTTTAATGATCCTGATTATAACTATTCAAAAAACCCTCTTATGCGTTTATATGAACATTATGTATGGGGGCCATCAAATTGGACAAAACGTGTTATCGGTGTACCCGGCGATCATGTAAAAGGAGTGATTGAAAATGGCAAACCAGAAATTTATATTAATGGCCAAAAGCTTGATCAACCATTTATTAATCCCTATCAATTAATTGCAGAAGGGACAGGTAGTGGTGGTATTAGATATAAAACATGGGACCCTAACTATAGTTATGAAAATCAGCCATTTTATCGTTTAAATGAATATCAAGTTTTTCTTGCAAAAAAATTACTCCGTCAACATGGATTGAATAACATAAAATATCCGTATGAGCCTGAAGGTATAAAAGATGAATATGATATTCATTTGGGCCCTAATGAGTACTGGGTATTGGGTGATAACAGGCGCGGTAGTAATGATTCGCGTTTTTTTGGTAAGCTTGATGGTAGTTTAATTCATGGCAAAATTGTTTGGCGAATTCTTTCTATTGACAGTAAAGGTGGAAATTTTTCATGGTCGGATATCTTCAATAATCCTATTGAATATTTAGAAACATGGCTTGTTTTTGATATTATATTGCATCCTATTGATTTCTGGTCACGTGTTCGTTGGAGCCGCTTTTTCCAACCAGTACGTTAAAAATCTTGTAAAGAGAATATTATTTAGTGCAGTATAAAAAGGAAGCTAAAATTAGAAAGGAAAACTAATGAACATTCGTAAAAATTTTGTCGTGGCAGGATTGTGTTTTCTCTCTTTATGTTTGACTTCATGTCGTATGGGTCAAGAGGATAAAGCGCAAGACGGTCTTTTTTTAGTCAATGTTCTTGATAAGAAGTTTTTTGATGATTGTGCATTAAAGGCTCCAGGTGGTAAAGTTTATTCAGTAAATGTATCTATGGATGATCTTGAAACATATGCAGGTAAGCATTGGGATAAACAAAAAACAAATATTGTTGTATATTGTGCAAATTATAAGTGTACAGCCAGTGGAGAATCTGCTAAAATACTTAAAGATTTAGGTTACAACCATGTTTGGGCCTATGAAGGTGGCACTGCCGAATGGATGAACAAAGGATTTCCTGTTGAAGGTCCATGCAAGCAGGGTTATTTGAAAGATTACGAAAAGCCTGCAGGACATGAGGTAGAGGCTGGTGTTTCTCCTATAACTGCAGAGGAATTAAAAGCTAAAATTGATGCTTTTTCGGCTCAATAGTCTTTAACGAAATTTGTATCTAAAAAGAGGGCGGCATAGCCAAGTGGTAAGGCATGGGACTGCAAATCCCTGATCCCCGGTTCGAATCCGGGTGCCGCCTCCATACTTCGCTGAAAGCTTCGTATGGCACGGCCATTTTTTTAATCGGAATAAATATAAAAAGAAAAGTTGAGTAGGCTGTCCGCCGAAGCTTGCCAAGCCCTGAAGGCGTGGATAAGCGAAGGCTGGACAATTGATAAAAGCTTCGCCTGGCACGCCAGCTTAAAATTGGAATAAGTATAGAAAAAAACGTTGAGTAGGTTGTCTGTCAAAGTTAGCCAAACCTTGAATTAGCTGCAAGCAAAAGTCGAATCAAAAAAAATGTTTTATTTTTCCCTAAAAATAAGGCATATTAAATAAACTATAAAATATCTTATCTTGTAATGCCGAGGTGGCGGAATAGGTAGACGCAAAGGACTTAAAATCCTTCGGGCTATGCTCGTACCGGTTCGAGTCCGGTCCTCGGCACCATACTTCGCTAAAAGCTTCGTATGGCACGGCCAGTTTTTTTAAGGAATGTAAAAAATTATTATACAGGGAAAATAGGCGAAAGCTGTCTGCCGAAGCTTGCCAAGCCCTGAAGGCGTGGATTAGCGCAGGCCGTATGGTACGGCCCCATTTTTTAATCGGAATAAATATAGAAAAAAAAGTTGAGTAGGCTGTCGGCCGAAAGCTTGCAAGATTTTTTTGAATTAGTTTTTTTCACTATTCAAAAAAATCTTTTTTTATTTTAAAGAATAAAATTTAAAAAATATTATTGTATAACTACAACAATATTTTTTGTGTTGATTTAAAGAAAAAATAATTAATTTTTTGAGCCAATTTTTTCTAAAAAGTTAATGAAAAGCTTTATATAAAAAGATTATCGCCATTAAAAATTTCTTGACAAAAGTTATAAGCAATATAAGTTACGAATTAGAACATGTTTTGTTGACATGTGGAGTGAAAGGTAAGATCGAAGGGCCCTTTAGCTAAAAGGAATACTATGAATAAAGCTATGGTCGTTGAAGAAATGTCAAGAATGACAAAAGAACCAAAAGCTACGTGCAAACGTTGCTTGGAAGCTTTTGTTGACATTGTACGTGGTACACTTAAAAAAAATAAACAAGTTGTGTTGACTGATTTTGGTACTTTCTCAGTACTAAAACGTAAAGCACGTACAGGTGTAAACCCTGCAACTGGTAAAAAAATGCAAATTCCTGCTAAGAAAGTTCCTAAATTCAAACCAGGAAAAGCATTAAAAGAAATGGTTGCGTAAGTCTTATCTGACTTATCTCAATTTCAAAAAATAAGGGTGCTCTTGCGGGCATCCTTATTTTTTTGTCTCCCTGTGCTCATGTGGTTCGATACGATTTCTTCGAAATCACCCTTCGCGAATACTCAAGGCAGGTTCACCGATTGCTTCGATCATCCCGAGTGCCAAGCTTTGCTTGGTGTATCGAGGGACATGAGCGCTTCATTACGTAAAATCACTTGGCCTCATATATTATCGCGTTCATCCTGCCTGTCCTGAGTCTATTGAAGGGAGTGATGTGCGCAGCACATTGTATCGAAGGATATGAACACAAAGCATGAAATGGAGTGTTTTTAACCTTAAAACAAGCAAATTAGCCCTAATATATTGATTCAGCTTTTTATAATTAAGTATACTAAGAAGGTATAAAGGGATTTTTATTAGGAAATTAGGGGAGATATTATGGAAACAGATGTAAAACAGAGCTGGTTTGAAGTGCTCCAGGAAAAAGCACAGAAATTTGCTGATCATTTTGAAATATCATGGTCTAAATCTTCAGAATATGGTATTGCATGTGGTGGCGGGTTTTTAGTAGGATTTTTAGTAAAACGTTATGCGCGTCCAGTAATTCTAACCGCGTTAGTAGTATCAGCGCTCTTACTTGGTCTTAATTATTTTGAAATTATTACTATTAACTGGGTTGCTGTTAAAGAGTTTATTGGTATGACGCCATCAGCAAATTTTGAAGGGTTCTTCCAAGAGTATTGGGAATGGGCTTCAACGCATGCCGTTACCGTAATTTTTGGTATACTTGGTTTTGTTGTTGGTTATAAAATTGGTTAAGGCTTTCCAATGAAAAAACAAGGAACGGTGGTTGATGGTATCATTGCTGCTTTGTTACAACAAGGTTCCATTAAACATGACCAAGCACAAGCATTCAAGAAACTTTTTGAGCAAAGCTCGCAGTCTTCTTTTGCAGATTTTTTGCTTGAAGAGGATTTAATTTCGCGCGAAAAGCTCTTAAATGCATTAAGCCAATATTACAAAAAGCCGGCATTTGATGTTGTTGGCCATTTTTTTGAAGAACATTATGTGCAGATGTTTCCGGTTGATGTCATGGTCCGTAATCAATTTATTCCTCTTGAACGTGAAGAGAATATGCTTATCGTTGTAGCAAGTGACCCTGATAATCCAGAATTACTTTCTATTATTGGTAATTATGTTTCGTACGATGTGCGATTTTACGTTGGTCTTGCACGGGATATTATCGATGCTGCTCGTGAATTTAGTGATTATGCAGTAACAGAATATCCAGAAATGCTTGACGTTGATCTGCATAAAGAACAGGAAGAGCGCAATGAAGTGCGCAATCTTAGTTTAGAGGAAGAAGAACAGGATTAAAAGAATGATTAATCGTGCTTACGATGAATCTTCAGTTATTCGTTTAGTTGATGAACTGATTGCATCGGCAATCAAACGTTCTGCTTCAGATATTCATGTGGAAATGTATCCTGATGCATTACGCATTCGGTATCGTATCGATGGTCTTTTGTACGACCAAGCACCATGCTCTGCAGCCTTAGCGCCCCAAATTATTTCTCGTATAAAAATTTTAGCTCGTCTTAATATTGCAGAAAAACGTATTCCGCAAGATGGTAAATTTTCTTTTTTGTATAACAATGAATCTATAGATTTACGTGTCTCCACCTTTCCTTCAGTTTATGGACAAAAAATTGTTATTCGTATTCTTGATCGTTCGCATATGGTTATTGCTCTTGAAACGCTTGGCATGCAGCAAGAGATGCTCCAAAAAATTCAAGATCTTTTATGCAAACAAAGTGGCTTTTTTTTAGTAACAGGCCCAACGGGCTCTGGCAAAACAACGACATTATATGCAGCATTATCAAAACTTAATACTGCAGAAAAAAATATTATAACGCTTGAAGATCCTGTTGAATACAATCTCGCCTCCATAACGCAAGGGCAAATTCGGCCAGAATCTGGCTTTACGTTTGCCTGCGGAGTTCGTTCCATGTTGCGTCAAGATCCTGATGTTGTCATGATTGGTGAAGTGCGCGATAAGGAAACGGCGCGTAGTGCGATTGAAGCTGCATTAACGGGCCACATTGTTTTAAGTACCGTACACACGAACGATGCACCAAGCACCGTAATGCGTTTGATGGATATGGGCATAGAACCATTTTTATTAAATGCTGCACTTTCTGGTGTACTTGCGCAACGCTTGTGCAGAAAGTTGTGCATCGCATGCCGCTTTATGCGTACGCCAACAAAAGATGAACAAGAGCTCCTTAAAAAATTATCATGTTCTCCAGAACAACCTATTCCCGATGCACGCGGTTGTGAATCATGCTTTTTTTTGGGCCATAAAGGCCGTATTGGTATTTTTGAACTATTGATGATGACCAATGAATTGCGCGCCTGTATTGTACAACAACCAGTTTTTGCAACTATTTTTAATCAAGCACGTACTGATGGTATGCAACCCTTGCTTGAAGATGCCAAGCATAAATTTAAACAAGGTATTATTTCTTTGCAGGAATTGGCACGCGTTGTACTATGAATTTTTTACAAAAAGCCCAACAAGTGACGTAAACTGATTTTTCAAAAATTCAAATCCCGTCTCAAGTGCTGTATCAACCAAAGGTCGCGCGTATGCTCCTACCGTAAAGCAAGCAAGGCCAACAAATGCGGTTGTTTTGTAATAGTGACGCTGGAACCACCATTGTGTTTTTTTGATTTTTTCGTCAATTAATTTTTGAGTTTTTTCAGGTTGTCTATTAAGTAGAATATCTAATAATTTTTCACTTTTATGTGCTTTTTCACGAGTTATAGTAGAGGCTGCATCTTCATTAGCATTAAGCGTAGTTCTTTCTAAAGCTTCGACAGATTGTTGTGCAACTAGTCCAGCATTTTGCTGCCGGTACAGATCAGAAGCCTTTTTTAAAACAGATGGATTTTTAAAGATATCGTTATCATAGTTTGTTTCGGCATTTTTTATATGCTCTTGGATAACTTTTTGCTCATCAATTTTGATATTTGTGAATTGTATAGCTTTTATAAATAAACTATTAAGATTATCTTCTGTAAGTATGTATGATGTTGGTTGTTGCTGAAAAGGATTAAATGGTAATTTATTAAAATTGCTGAAACTGTAATTAGGAAATCCTTGCTGAAATGTTGTATGATCAAAAGAGCCGTGTCTTTTGTGTTTTATTTTACTTGATGTGCTTGTACTATTGCTAGAAGAATTTGAATTTGTGCTGCTAGCTGGGCTGGAAGGTTTCTGAGGTTCTTCTTGTTTATGTGATTCTTGCGTTTCCATTCCCGAACATCCATAAACAAGTAAAACGAGTATCAATACATATTTTTTCATAATAACACCTTCAGGCTGAATTTTTTTTCAAAAAAAAATCTATAATAAGCATCTGTTATTATAAGAAAAGGTTTTTTTCTGTCAAACTTGGGTTATGCTGCTGTTTGTGCTACACTTAAGTGCATGAAAAAACATATACTCACTATTGCAAATCTTCATGTAAGCGTAGATACAACAGCTATCCTCAAGGGCGTTGACTTTGCAATTAAGCCGGGCAGCATTCATGCGCTTATGGGCCCGAATGGTTCTGGCAAAAGTACGTTAGCACAAACATTAATGGGTCACCCGCGCTATACTATCAAGCAAGGTAGCGTGCAGTTGTTTGATACAGATCTTACAGCATTGTCGGCAGATAAACGCGCACAAGCAGGATTGTTTTGTGCATTTCAATACCCACCAACGTTGTCTGGCGTAAATATTTTTACGTTTTTAAAAGAAGCAAAGCGTGCATTAACCGGTGTTGAAACATCACTAGAAGATATCTATGATCAACTTTGTACGTATGCTCAATTTGTTGGGCTTGATGAACAGTGTATCTACCGCAATTTAAATGAAGGTTTTTCTGGTGGGCAGCGCAAACGTTTGGAACTGTTGCAGCTTTTAATGCTCAAACCAAAAGTTGCCATTTTAGATGAAGTAGATTCAGGGCTTGATGTTGATGGGCTGCATAATGTAGCGCGTGCCGTGCAGCATGCACGAACAGAAAATCCAGATCTTGCCATTCTTATTATTACGCATTATCAGCGCATTCTTGAGCATATTATTCCAGATGCGGTGCATATTATGCATGAAGGTAAAATTATACAATCTGGCAATGCATCATTAGCATGCACGATTGATAAACAAGGATATAATGACATCCGATCTTTATAATAAAGCAAACGTTTCCTATGTATACAAAAGCAGCAAAGGCTTAAACCGCGCCCGCGTACTAGAAATTGCCGAACAAAAAAATGAACCGGGATGGATGATAGATTTTCGTTTGCGTGCTCTTGAACTGTTTGAGCAAAAACCGATGCCAAACTGGGGAGCAGATCTTTCTGCGCTTGATCCGTATGATATTTATTACTACATTAAACCAACAGAAAAAAAATACAGTTCGTGGGATGATGTTCCTGAACAAATAAAAAAAACGTTTGATGCCTTAGGTATTCCTCAAGCAGAACGTGCCATGCTTGCCGGTGTTGGTGCGCAGTTTGAATCTGAGCTAGTGTATAAAAAATTGCGAGAAGATTTACAAGAACAGGGTGTAATTTTTTCTGATATTTCACAAGCGTTGCAAACGCATCCTGAATTGGTTAAAAATTATTTTGCTACTATCGTTCCGCCGCATGATAATAAATTTGCAGCGCTTAATTCAGCGGTGTGGAGTGGTGGTAGTTTTGTCTATGTTCCTGCCGGTGTTTATATTGATATGCCGCTGCAAGCATATTTTAGAATTAACGAGGCGCAGATGGGCCAATTTGAGCGTACGTTAATTATTGCCGAGCCGGGTAGTTTTGTACATTATGTAGAAGGATGCAGCGCGCCGATGTATAGTAACAATTCATTACACAGTGCCGTTGTTGAAATTGCAGTACTTGCCGGTGCGCATGTGCGGTATACCACCATACAAAATTGGGCTCCTAACGTATACAATTTAGTAACCAAGCGCGCCGTTGCGTATCGCGGCGCAAAAATGGAATGGGTTGATGGTAATTTTGGCAGCAAGGTTACGATGAAATATCCTTCTATTATTTTAAAAGAGCCTGAAGCGCGCGGCGAAATTATTTCTATTGCCGTTGCCGGCAAAAATCAGCACCAAGATGCCGGTGGAAAAATAATTCATCTGGCACCAAATACAACTTCAAATATTATTTCAAAATCACTTTCAAAAGATGGTGGCAGGGCAAGTTACCGTGGTCTTTTGAAAATTATACAAGGTGCACACGGCTCACGTGCAACCGTGCAATGCGAAGCGTTATTATTTGATGAATATTCTCGCTCAGATACCTACCCGACTAATGATATTCGTGAAACTGATGTTTCTGTAGGGCATGAAGCATCGGTCAGTACGTTAAGCGATGATGATCTTTTTTATCTTATGAGCCGTGGATTGAGCCAGGCACAAGCGCAAGCAATGATAGTTAATGGTTTTATTGATGCTTTCGTGCAACTACTTCCTATGGAATATGCGCTTGAAATTAATCGGCTGATTGAGCTTGAGATGGAAGGTTCTATTGGATGAACATAAAAAAAATTGTTGTTGCAGAAAATACGCAAGAAACTATTCAAGATCATAGTGACCCTGCATATAATCATGTGCACGCTTGCGTGCGCGATAATGCTACGCTTATTTACTTTTATAATCCCACAGCTGATCTGCATGAAAAAGTAATTTTTGAATTTTTTTTAGGTAATCAAGCGCAACTTTTTTTTATACCTCGCATTACTCATCAATCATTAAAAATGGAGCTTTCTGTAGTTTTAGAAAAACCAGGTGCTGATGCACAGATTTTTGGTTATTATGTCCTCAAGAAGCAGCAAACTATTTTTTTAACAACAAAACAGCATCATCAAGCTCCTTGTACAAAAAGCGTGCTAGTAATCAATGGGGTGCTTGCAGGAAATTCACGTGCTGAGTATGATGGTTCCATTATTATAGAACAGCATGCGCAAGCAAGTGATGCAGCGCAAAGCAATAAAAATCTTGTCTTTGATCAAGCACATGCGCGTTCAGAGCCAAACCTTGAAGTGAAAACAAATAATGTTTCTTGCAAGCATGGCAGCGCTGTTGGTACGCTTGATCCTGAACATGTTTTTTATATGCAAGCGCGAGGACTTTCTGTGCAGAAAGCACAAGAATTATATACGGATGGGTTTTTGCAGGCAGTTTTTGATGGATTGCCGGATGTAATAAAAAAATCAGTGAATGTTTAGAACTTGTTCATAAATTACTGACTACCGTTCGAATGCTTCGACAAGCTCAGCACGAACGGTTTTAATGAACTAATTTTTTATTCCGTTCGCCCTGAGCCTGTCGAAGGGTGCGAACGCAAAAAAATGATTTTTGTGAATTTATGTATAAGCTTTTAATCTTTGTAAACAAAATTTCTCTTGCTGTTCTGCTAGTAATTTTTGCAAATAATCTTTATCATAGAGAATCAAAAATATTTTATTATTTATAACCACATGGAATTCACATGAAGAAATATTTGTTGTTCTTTTTGGCTTGTAGTTTTTCTTTTGTTGTTGGTAGTGAAAAACCGAATACATTGACTGAAGAAGAACTTAATGAACTTTATGAAGGGCATGATGATACGCGGCAGGTACAAGAGGCTTTAAAGCTTATAACTAAAAGTTCTGAAGAATTACATGTTTTAAAACAAAGTTTATTTCCAGATATTCCAAAAATTCAACAAGCTTCAAAAGATCTTTCTGCAGGTATACAGCAATTAGAGGTCCTGGCAAAAGATAAAGATTCACAGACCTTTGCATTACTTTATGCTGGTATTTGGCGTGAAAAAATGGCATTAGATGCAAAAAATCAAGAAGATCAGGCATTTAATGTTGATATGGCTAAAAATTTTTATGACAAGTGTCACCATCCAGAAGCAAAGGTAAGGCGTGCTTTCTTGAATTTAGCGCAGGAGAATATTGATGATGCAGCTAATGATTTTGGTGATAGCATTGCACGAGAAGTAGGTTATGAAGAAGGTTCTGAAATTTATTTTCATGAACCAGCGTTTGGAATGTTGCAACAACTGCAAAATCCAATTTTAAATGCATCGGTGGCAGATGCTTTGTATAACTTTGGCCTGGAGCGCTACGGCAAGTCTGACAAAAAAAATGCAAAAATTTATTTTAAAAAAGCGGTACAATGTTTTGATCATAGGAAATCTCAAGAGTTTTTGAGCAGTATGAAATTTCCTGCAGCAGCATCTACTGAAAATACTCAACAGCCAGTAGCAACGAAATCAGAAAAAAATGAGAGAGCGCCTGCAACTTTGAAACAGCTTGGTCTTGAATCTAATTCGGGGGAAGGTGAAGCTTCGGATATTTTATCTTTGTTAAAACCAAAGAATGATGCAGCACCTGAACCAACAGAATTTTCAACTATTCAGCAAACACCAATTCAAGAACAATCAACGCCTCAAGCTATTTCTTTGGATACTATATTTAGTGATAATCAGTGCGATCAATTAAATTCGCCAGCAGCCCAAGGTGCAAAAAGTTTAGACGAGATTGAAAATAGCTCGGGATCTACTTCGTTAAGTCCTGAAGAGGATACTCAAGGGCAAGAAGTACAAACTTCACCAATGACAGATTCTGCAAATAAAAAAACAAAAAAAGCAACAAAGAAAAAAAATCAACAGATTTCACAAACTGATCCTGATTCCAAAGAAGAAAATAAAAAAGAAGAAGAAAAAGATCCGCTTCAGCTTCTTGCTCAAAGTAAGTATGAAGAGGCATTGCAGTGCTTTCAAAAGAAAAAGGGATCACTAGCTTCTGAGAAACTCGATGAATTTTATGCAAAAGTAGGAGCTGCTCTTAATGCTTCTCAGAAAAAGAATCAACAACAAATTCCTGTTCAAGATTTAATTGAGGTTCTTACAAAAGAGACTGAGTCGTTAAAAGCCCTTAGTGTTTTAGGAGATTATTGGTTAAATAATGGCCAAAAAGTTTCTTCTAAAAAAAGTTTTGATGTAACAAAAACATTATTAGAAAAAGCAGATTCTGAGAAGAATAACAAGTATAAAGAAGAAGCGCGTAAACGATTATCAGCTTTGAAGCAAAAAGGTTATTTGCAAGCACAGGTAATAAGCTTAGATCCTAATATTTTCGGATTTCAGCAGGCATTATCAGCGCTTAATGATATCTCATCAATAAATGCAGATGTACTTGATCAAGAAAACAGTGGTTTGCATAAGCTTATTGAGTATGTAAAAACGCAGGATGCGGGTTTGCAAATTAAGGTTATTGATGCAATTTTAAAAACAAAAGAAACTAAAAGAAAATTTTTTACTACTGCCGTACAGATGTGCCAAGATCTTGCTGATGCTCATAATCAAGAAGCACAGATTTTATTGCTTACCTATAGAGCCTCTGACCAGGAGATGCATCCTCAATTTTTTGATTTGTACAAACATGGTTCACCAGAGCTAAAAAGTAAAGCGGCTGAACTTCTTGTGAAAAATTCATCACTTCGTGCAAAAATGGGTCCTTCTCTGGGCTTAGATGAGCTTGAAAAGTTTGCTCAAGCTCAAGAAAATCCTGAGTCTTTTTTGCGGAAAAATAAAGATCCGTATAGTTTTCTTGTTTTGGCTCAATGGTATGCACAAGGTAATGCTCAGGTTACACAAGATAAGAAAAAGGCGCTGAAATATTATAAGAAGGTAATTAACACTACAGCGAATATTGAACTCAAAAAAAATGGCGTAGAACAACTAAAATTATTGGCGGGTGAGTATAAAGAAGCACGAAAACCATTGCTTGATATATTGTATAACAATAAAGAATACGATTCTTTTGTTGAGCAATGTTTTGCGTTCTTTTCAGAATTGAAGCAAGGGTCTTTTTTGAAATTTTTTGAGCAACAGGGGCGTTATAATAAATTACAAGAGTTGAGCAAAACTAGTTCTAAAGCGCAATTTCTTTTAGGGTTTGCAGAATATGATAAATCGTTGTTGCAAAAAGATGAGCTGCAGCGTTTACTTATGCAGCAAAGTTCGTTGCATAATATATTGGCTTCGCACGATATACTCAAAAGCTCTTTACAGCCTGACCATGCTGAGGCATTTAAAAAGTATTGTTTGCAGTATGTAAGCAATTTAGGCCATATGCTTACCCTTACATCACAGGGGTCTACTTTCAAAGATGATTATAAAAAACTTGCTTGTATAGCGGCAGAAAACTATGGCGATGATCAGGGTTATTTTACCTGTGGCATGCATTGGCTCGATTCTAAAGAGCATTTTTTGGACGGACTTGAATTTTTAAAGAAATCACCATACGGCTTTTTTTTAATAGCAGATCGTTATATACAAGAAAAAAAATATTTTAATACGGTATGGAAAGAGCTGAATAAAGAAAATTCCCCAGCAGTTTCTTTTGATGTATACCTTAAAAAAGAGCTCGATTTATTAATGGAAGAGCCATTTTACAAAGGTAATCCTTTGGCGTTAATTTTTTATTTACGGGACTCTTCGCGTCTTGCTGGTCAAACTACTATTGATTGGCAGAACGTGAAAGCTCATGCTAGTTTTTTTGATAACGAGGACAAATCTGATTATGCTCGTGCACTTGCATGCTGTGCAGAGGGTATGATCCTTGGTTTTGGTGTTGAGCGACAGGGAGTAGAAGGATTGCAAAATTTAAAACCAGCGCAAGAATGCTTTAAAAAAAGTTATGAATTTTTTAAGAAAATTTTGCAAAGCAGCAATAATAGTATAGCAGTTGACATGCTGCCCTGTATTGAGGGTTTGCTTGGTGTTTATGAATATGCTGAGAATGAAAACAGTGCTGATGCCAAAGAAAAAATAAAAAAGTTTTTTGAATATTATAAAAATCATAATAATTATCTTTCTTCGATTGTCTTTTTAGACTTTTGCGAAATTATAAATGACTGGCTAAAAAAAGGTAAGACGGACTGTGATAATAATTTTTTTATTATGGATAGTTTGTTTGATCTCTATGCAGGTAAAAAGACTAATTTACTTGCCACTAAGAGTGTGGCATGGTTTGTGCGAAGCCTGGAAAATTCCCTGCTTTTTATGCAAGCAAAAAGTCCTACTGCTCGTAAAGAATATATGAAACATTTTACGAGTAAATATAAAAGACTTAAAGATCTTACGGCATCTCATTCTTCCCATGATACATTGCTTGAAAGTCATCTGTTTCGTTCATATCTTTTGGCAGCTCAGTTAGGGCAACCATTGCTTGGTAAAGATTTCAATAAAAAAGAATATTTAAAAAAAGCATTTTTTGGTATGAAAGATTTTTATGAAAAATCCGATGATAAAAAGTCTATTTCAGAGCTAGGAACCTGTTTCAATGCATTGCTTTTAGAATGTCAAAAAGATCAAAAAGATACAGCTACACTTGACGAGTTCTATAAATTCTTATTGCAAGAAGAGAGGGCTTCCTTTTTTGATCAGCTGCCAAAAGACAGTCTGCTTGTATATCTTCTTACTGATTTTGATGTTAAACAGCAGAAATCTGGCAACTTAGTAGATCAGTTGGAAAGTTTAGTTGAAACTCATAATAATCCCTTTGCAGCATTAGCATTATCCGACCATATGAAAAACAAGGATTCTAAGCAAGCTATGACTTACTTGGAAAAAGCAATATCTGTTGGCGAAACTATGGAAGATTACCAAAATTGTTTATATATTTGGCAAAATTTGGGAAGTCATTCTAATGCTTGGTTATCGACGCTGTTTAGTGATAATGAATTAGGCGATAAAGCCAAGCTTTTGCAAGCGCGTTATTTTCGAGGCATTGCTTTGTTTAATCCTGCATTTGCCAAAGTAAAAGAAGTTTATATAAAGCAAGCACATGATTTATTGCAAGAGCTTATAGATGAGAAAAGTATATTTGAAAAGCAGGCAAAGTGTTTAATGATAAGATCTTCAGAAAAAGTTGTCGGTGGGGCTCAAGGTAATTTTTTGATTGAAGGTATCAATACGTTAATAGAAAATACTCGAGCGCATGCTATAAAAAATCCTCAAGGAGAGCAAAGTCCAGTTCTTGAATCATACATGTCACAGCTTAAAACACTAGGAGAGCAAGTGGCAGCACAGTCGCCATTAGTAGATCCTTCAAAGGTAACAAGCAAGATGTTATTTGGAGATAAGGATGAAAACCAACTGGTTGATCCTCAAACAATGGTAAATTCCTTATTTGGCGACGAACCAGATTTTAATGTATTATCTCAAAAAGCGTTTTTGAATGATGATATTCAAACTTCTTTATTTTTGGCCCTTCGAGCTCATCAACAAGGCAACAATAACGGTATGCTAACATTTTTAGCAGCAAGGTTTCTTGATGCTCAAGATGACGAATGTGTCAAAGAAGGGGTGCGACTTTTTAAAGAATGCGTTAAAAATACGCAGTCATCAAATCCTTTATTTTTAAAACTTGCAGATGTATATATTTATGACCCAAAAGCAGCAATGGAAAATGGTATTGCGCTGGATGATCTCATGACCTATCTAAAGCATGAATTTAAAGATCCTGTATTGGAATTTCATCGTCAACGTTTGCAAAGAGCACTAGAAAATAAAGGCCCGCTTTCAGATTCTTTTGATCAAGAGCTTGAGACTAAATTTGACCATGATAATCCGCGGGTTATATTAGCACAAGGTTTGAGGTTTAAGCTTAATCGTGATTTTGAAAAAGCATATAGTAAATTTTCTAGTATTAAAAATAGTAAGGAGACCTGTTTTCAAGCGTATGGCTTGCAAGGGTTTATGGAGTATTGTGGTCTAGGATGTCAACAAGATAAAGTTCAGGGTTTGCAAAAAATGAGAGAATGCTTACTCAGATCAGTTGATGTTTTAGGGCCTTGTAATGCGACCGATTTTGATACCATAGAAATAATGAACTCTATTCATACAGTATTATTGGAAGCAGCAAAGACTGATATAGATGCTTATATAGTACATATGGACTACGAAATAAAATTTTATAGTTCTAATAGGGGTACGGCTTTTGGCAAAACAGTCTTGGGGGAGTTTAAAGAAGGTTTAGAAAGAATTTATATGGCTGAGGATAGTCAAAGAGAGCTGCGTATGAAAGAGTATAAACGCCTTTATGAGGAACTGGAAAAAATTTATCCTCATCCTGAGCAGTTGCATGCTACTATAAGACCATTTCTGCAGAGGGCTATTCTCGAAAAAAAATCTTTTTTTGGTATGAACGAAGAAGAAACAAAATTTGCATCATTTGAAAGCTCCCTCAAGGAGGCTGCAGATTTGCCGTTTGATAGCAAATCTCCTGTTTTTTCACGCGTATGCTTGATTTTTAGCCAGCTCAAAGAAGCTTTTAAAATGAATAATGATAAAGAAAAAATGAATAAATTGCTCAATGCGATGACGCCATTTAAAGAAAAAATTAATCCTAGTTCATCATTAGCGTATGATATGCATCATCTTAAATGTGACGCTTTAGGACTTCATGAAGGGCTGCGCGATGCAGGTTTAAAACAACTGGTGCAAAAGAAAAATATTTATGCAGCGATTGATCTTGTAGCATCATCTGCGCAAAAGGATGAACAGCAAGCGGCAGAGTATTTTAAGCAAGCAATTACCTTGATAGGGGAAAATAATTATCCGGTACATTATTCTTCGCGGCATAAAAAGATTCTTGCTGACTTTGCATTTAATTCAAAAGATCCTGAGGTTAAGTTGTTTTTTTTACGCTTTGAGCCGCTTGATCATGGTCCAGAATTAAAAAAGACGCAAGAAGAGCTTCAGTTGATTTACCAATATAAAGAAAGAAAAGATAGTATAGAAAAAAGTCTTGAGCCTGACTTTCCATATTCAATTGCTTTATTAAAAGTGTTGAGAAGTTGGTATGCTCCTCATCAGCTATCAAAGCAAGAGTATGTACCGCATGTAGAGAAGCATATTCTTATGTTGCAAGAGTGTTGCAAAAAACAGGATGTGCGTGGTAATTTTGGTACTAAAAATCTAGAGCATGTGGTTGATAATATTGTTGCAGATATTATGATAGATTTAGACATTGACAACGTAAAAAAGGAAGAGCTTTTGGATGGTTTGTCAAAAGAAAGCTTTATTCCTGATAATGCCAAAAATTTTATAACTATATTTAAATTATATATAGGTCTTATGAATCGTAAAAAAGGAACAGGCGCTATTCTTGACACTATTAATAAAATTACTAAAGAAGATTGTGTATCTTTTCCAAGGTTCAAAAGAAACCTAAAAGAAGTAGGTACATCTTTAATGGAAGTATTTTTAAAGGCTAATTTGCAAAAGCAATATCGCTTGAAGCTAGAAGAGGCTTTGAAAGAAAAGGGTATTTTATAAAAATTATACAGAAGCTTGATTATGAAACAGTATAACAATGATTTTCCCTTATTAAAGGTGCATAAAGATCTTATTTTTTTTGACAATGCAGCAACAAGCCAAAAGCCACAGGTTGTTATTGATGCAGTAACTGATTTTTATACACAATACAATGCGCCAATCAAGCGCGGTTTGTATAGATTAGCAGAGCAAGCAACGGAGCATTTTGAACGTGCTCGTGCTTGTGTTGCTCAGTATATTAATGCAGCGCCAGAAGAAATTATCTTCACTTCAGGAGCTACAGAAAGTATTAATTTTATTGCAGCAACGTGGGCTTTGCAGCAGCTAAAAAAAGGCGATGAAATAGTGCTCACTGAACTTGAGCATCATTCTAACTTAATTCCTTGGCAAGAATGTGCACAAAAAACTGGTGCTGTAATAAAATTTATTCCGGTAACCAAAGATGGCATGTTGGATATTACTTCCCTTGATACGCTTATTACAAAAAAAACAAAATTAGTTTCTTTTTTAGATGTTTCCAATGCAATTGGTACGCATCTTCCGGTGCATGCATTAGTTGCGCGTGCACGAGAAGTTGGTGCAAAAATTTTTATTGACGCATGCCAATCGGTGCCACATCAAAGAATAGATGTGCATCACTATGATTGTGATTTTTTAGCATTTTCTGGCCATAAAATGCTTGGGCCAACCGGTATTGGTATTTTATACATAAAAAAAGAAATCCAACATGAAGTGCCACCATACCAATTTGGTGGGGGTATGATTTTTCAGGCTGGGTACCAAGAAGCAACCTATTTAAAGCCGCCCTATTGCTATCAGGCAGGTACGCCGCCCGTAGCGCAAGCTATAGGTTTGCAAGCAGCTATAGATTATCTGCAAACGTTAGATTTTCAAGCGTTAAAAAAACATGAAGCTGGCTTGTGTGTCCGTTTGATAGATGGTTTGCAGGGAATCCCAGGTATACGAGTTTTAGGGCCGGTAGAACAGCTTAAAAAAGAAGGCCATTTGGTGAGCTTTGTCCATAATACCTACCACTTTCATGATATAGCAGCCTATCTTGATACTAAAAATATCTGTGTTCGCGCGGGGCATTACTGTGCGCAACCCTTGGCTACCAAGCTTGGTATAGATGGTTCAGTACGGGTGAGCTTTTACCTGTACAACAGCTTAGAGCAGGTTGATGCGCTCCTGGAGGCTCTGGAGAGCCTTTCTTGACTCCACCCCTTTTGACAGTTCATGCCATTGGTGCTATTCTCATAGTATAAATTAAAATACCTTTAATGGAGGTTTATTTTATGATAGCACATAAAAAGTCAAAATTAGTACATTCTTTTTTTCTAGCATTCCTTATTATAGGCTCGTCTACCAATTCATTTGGTATGGACTACCTGAAATCAATCTTTGTTCCTTCTTTGGAAACCGTTAAGCGTCAGGCATTATTTTGCTTGGGAATGGCAACCTTATCTGAAATTGCACCAGAAAAACCTAAAAAAGCGGATTTTTTAGAAAGAATAGCTCAAAAAACTGCATTCGATACCCTAAATGCTGTTTCACGTGGATCGCTTGAAGCGATAAGCGGTACATGGCAGGATACATTGTATGCTAAAAAAGATACAGGTGTAGAGCAAGAATTAGTTATAAAAATTAAAGAAATTGCTAAAACTATGGATATTGCTGATGCAGATCAATTAAAAATAAAAGCCCTTTCAGATGTTGGTGCGCATCGCGCTGCGTATAAATATCATTTTTATTATATTTGTCCGACCAATAAAACGATATATATTCATAAATATTTTTATGGTCAACCAAATCAAGAGCAGTTAATACGAGAAGCTTTGTATCATTACAAAAATGCTACCTATTCTAAAGTAACGGCGTGGAACTATGTTAATACCAGTTTAACGGTATTTGCTACACCGCTGATTATGAATTATCTGACAGAGAGCCTTGCAGATACTACCGTAAATTCTCAAGAATCATGGACTACCTACTTTGCAAAAAAAGCATTGTATGGCTTGGGATATGTTGCCATGCATTATATGGTACAAGGATTGCTTGATGCTCCAAAGAATAAATATGTTGAGCACGTGGCATCATATGCCGGTGATAGTGTTAAATCTGGTGGTCGTACCAAAGAATAAAAGCCAAAAATATCCGCTCTAGCGTAAATTTTATCTAAGAATTCCATTCGTGCTGATAAGTTAGGCGTAGTTTTTTAACGAAGCCTGAATGTCTCTTGCCACCGAAATTATCGTCTTGATTTTTACTCAAATCATTGATTTTAAAGGGTTTTTTCTGCTACCTTTAGAAAAAGAAGGGGTATTGTAGAACCCAATTTAAGGTTTAAAACAAAAAGGATACATAATGAAAAGAAGAATAATAGCTCCAATGGCTCTAGCTATGAGCATGCTGTTAGTTTATAAAACTGGTTTCGCGGCTCAGGAAAAAACGCATTTTAAATCTACTGAAATGCAACCTAAATTGATTAAACTAATCCAAAATCCACAACCAATTCTAGGAAATGCACAACAGCAAGCTGATGCTCTAAAATATTTCTATTTTGCTAAAGAAGACATGAGTAAGCAGAAGAATGTCGCAACACTAAGCGAAATGATCAAATATTATAATGAGACCGAACTAAAGAAAGAAAAACCTGAGGGATTAGTTAAAGTACTCTTAGATCTTATGCCCCTTAAAAGTGTGTATGGTTATTTAGGTGCCTACAACTTTAAAAATGCTTCAAATAAAGAGGCAACCTTAAAAATATTCAAAATAGGCACTGATCTAGGCACCAAAGGATTAGAGCTAAAAATACCAGCAGGGGAGGTCGCCGTAGTTTACATTTATGGTGGTTTCTTTGATCAAAATGGGCACGATAAAGATTGGGCTTTTAATTTTGGGTCAGATGCAAAAGATTTGAATGTAAAACATCCTCTCGTGGAAGGTGAGAAGCATATAAAATATGATCAATCTGGTGTTTACTCGAGAGAAAAAGGGTTAGCTGACTACTATAAAATTGATTAAGCACTATTCAATTTTTCTGGTGAACTAGGTGCTTGTACCTAGTTCACCGTTTTTCTTTAAAAATATTTCCTTGCCTTTTTTCCAAAAGCTGATGAACTTGGAGAAAAGGAGTTTTTCAACGTACATAAGTAGGAAATTAATTTATGAATGCAGTTCAAAAACGTTTTTTAATAGGTTTTTCATTATTATTGCTGGTTTTAGTAGTACGCTTTAGTGGTATTCATCATTATATAACGCTAGAACGTATAAAAGAACAGAGTCATATTTTAGAATATTATATTCAAAGGGCATATCTGCCGTCTGTTTTCATGTACATTGGTATTCTTGCTGCATTAGTTGCTTGTGCAATTCCCGTTTCTTTTTTGCTCACGATAGCAAGCGGCTATTTTTTTGGCGCTATTCCTGGTGCATGTTATTCCATTATTGGCTCAACCCTGGGCGCGACTATTTCATTCTTTGTTTTTCGTTATCTTTTACGGGCTTCGGTACAGAAAAAATATGGTCACTTGCTTGAAAAATTTAATCAAGAATTTAAAAAAAGAGGAGCGAGTTATCTTCTTTTTTTACAGCTGCTACCAGTAACGCCCTATGGCGTTATTATTGTTATTTCAAGTCTTTCTGCGCTTTCGTGGTGGGTTTTTGTCTGGACAACGGCGATCGGTATTGCCCCAGGTTCCTTTATTTTTGCATTTGCAGGACGCCAGTTTATGTCGCTGAGTTCAACAGCAGATGTTCTTTCCTGGCCGGTTTTGCTTTCATTGTTGATGCTTGCCCTTTTTGCGTTGCTTCCTTTAATTGTTGATCGTTTTAAGCGATAAAGGTTTGCTCATGAATCAGCGCATAAAATCTATAGTGGCAACACTGTTGCTTGTTGCAGTAGGGGCTGCTTTTTATTATTTAAAACTTGGCGATTATATTAATATTTCTTACGTACATAGTAATATGGCACTATTGCAAACCTATATAGCTCGTAACTATATGCAGTCGGTGATTTGTTATATGGGAGCCTTTATAGGTGCAACAGCATGCGCTATTCCCGGCTCTTCAATATTTACCATTGCAGGGGGTTTATTATTCGGCTGGCCAGGACTTATCTATGCAGTGTGCGCAGCAAGCATAGGCTCTTTACTTCTTTTTTTTGCATGCCGATATTTTATTGGTAGTTGGGTGCAGCATAAATATGCGCGCCATCTTGCAAAATTTAATAAAGAAATTTCATTACATGGCCACTATTATCTTTTATTAGTACGTTTAATAGCAGTATTACCGTTTGGTTTAGTAACCATGCTTTCAGGTCTCACGCTTATTTCTATTTCTATGTTTTTAGGAGCTACTTTTTTAGGTCTTATTCCGGTTTCTACGGCCTATGTTTTTGTTGGTAGACGCTTGCAACATCTTGCGTCTCCTGAAGATCTTTCTCAGCCTTTTATCTTTTTTATTATTTTTAAGATTGCTTTAGCTCCCGCTGTTTTTAAGATTGTTAAGCGCGCTGTACGCTTGATACGTCCAAAAAAAGAGCAGATCAAGCCGGTATATAAAGATGAAGAGATACTACAACAGGTACCTAAACAAGAAAAAAGGTATCTTATCGAAGATTCTTAAGATTTTAAATAGGTATCAATTCTATTGAGCCAGCCGGGTAGCCAGCGAGCTTCGTTACGTTTTTGAGGAGCATTTTGTACGCGCGTTGTTAAAATTTGTTTTGCAACGGTGCAAAATTCTGCAAGAGCAGTTTCTGAGCTTGTTCCTTTCATTGTTTGCAGTACATGGAAAAGTCCCCAGCCATGATTATTATACTGTTCGCGTGGGTTAAAACCTACCCCTTTAAAATTTGCATAATCAATAAGAGCGTAAATGCCGTTAGGATTTTTTGCTACACGATAAAACTGCTTTTTTATATGATCAAAGGTAGCTTTTGGTAGCTCTTTTTGTTTTTTTTCTAAGTGATCGGCAAGATTTTTTATAATAAATTCTGTTTGCAGATTTACCGTTGTTGCAAGCAGCGTGCGTAGTTCTTGCATTTTTACTGAGCGATGCGCTGCAATAAATTCTTGCCGCGTATGCCAAGGGCATGTTTTTGTTTTTGCAAGCCATGCAGGAACGGGAGCTTTTTTTGTTTGCAAAAATGTTACTAAAGAAGGAAAGGTTTCCTGAAACAGGCGAGGTTTTTTGGTGGCAGGATACCAGATAAAGTGGCCTATTCCTAATGATGCAAATTCTTCTCCATCATTCCAATGAGTAAGGCCATCAATAGTACCTTTGCATTCATTATGCCAAATTTTTTTACCTATAGTTTGAATAGAAGAAGGGTTAATAATAAGTGCTTGCGCAGTAAGTGAATCTGCTATGAGTAAGAGTAAACATATTTTTTTGTGCATAAAGAATTCCTATTTTTTTTACTGTAAAAAATGAGGAACCTCTTTGTAAAGAAAAAGAAGATGATTTATACAATCCCCAATGCATGGAGCTCTTTTTTGACCGCTTTAATATTCAGATCTTTGCAATGAATACCATGCATACCGCAGTCTTGTGCAGTTTGTACGTTGCATGGTGTATCATCAATAAAAGCGACAATTTCTTTTTCTGGATCTACGTTATGCGTACTGCATAAATATTCATATAGTGCTGGGTCTGGTTTCATCATGCCAGCATCACCAGAAACAACAACACCTGAACAATACTTAAATAATGAGCGTAATGATTTATGCTTTTTTTTCATGAGCTCAAATGATTGAGAATCCCAGTTGGTCAAAATAAAGACGCGATTTTTATTGCCTTCTTTATCAAGTGATTTTGCGCATTTTTTTGCTAATTTTACCGCGTCTTTGACGGGGTACATGCCCTTAATCATTTTTTTAGGGGTGAACATAAATTCATATAATGCTATGTAAAGATCTTTTTGGCTTGAGCTTGAGAAAAAATCTTTATGTGCTTCAAAGCCTTCGGCAATTTTTTTTAAAATATCATCTTGGCTTATCAGTCCACATTGCCAATCGCACATTAATTGTGGTAATAGTTTCCCCTCATGAAAAGCTTTGGGAGTTTCTTCTTTGCGTGGCTCCACACGATCAAGGAAATCGAATAGTTTGCCTTTTAAACCTTTAAGGGCAGAAGGGTTATCATACATCCAGAAAAATTTTGAAAAACCGATGTGATAGGTTTGCCAGAAGCGGCTTTGGGTTACTAAAACCCCATCCATATCAAAAATAACCGTTGCAGGATTAAGCGTCAGGCTCCAAACCATGAGAGAAAGTGCGATACTGTTTTTAGCTAATTTTCTGAAGGAATTCATACCCGAGCCCTTTATAGTAACAAAATTATCTTACTATCCAGGGTATCATAATCAAAAGAGGAGGCAACTGGGTAGGCATTAAGGGCTTGCCAATGGCTGATTTTGGGCTATACTGCTGAAGTATAAATTTGAAAAAGAATATTATTGTGAAGAGCGGGCATAATGAAAGAATTCAGCGCGTTTTTGCTGGGAGTTTTTAGAGATGGTACTTCCTGTTTGGCACAGGTAAGCCAATAAAATGAGGGAAATAAGTTTGCAAATAAGTAACAGCGAATTTTCTTTGTCCATGCCATGCTCCTTTTTTAAAACAGCAACTAAAATATTACAATTTGATTATAATATTATTAAATATGCTTTTTCTACTGTTTTTAAAAATAATTTAAAATTTTATCACAAAAAATGGGCTTTCTATGAGACCGATGCTTAATCTCTACCGAGAAATACTGATGGATCATTATCGCCACCCGCGCAACAAGGGGCGCCTTTCAGAGCCCAGTTTTAGTTCTGCAGAGCATAATCCCTCATGTGGGGACAGCGTCCTTTTTGATGGTAAAGTGGTTGATGACGTTTTGACCCAAGTTTCTTTTGAAGGGAAGGGTTGTGTAATAAGCCAGGCAACTGCTTCACTTCTAACTCAGACTGTACAGGGTAAAAAGCTTGAGGAGATTTTGGGCTTAGATAAAGAAGCGGTACTTGCATTGGTTGGCATGGATTTAGGGCCAACGCGTCTTGGGTGTGCATTGTTGCCATTGCAGGCATTGCAGCAGGGCGTTCGAATGTATCAAAAGGAGCAGTATGCTTGATCGTACCAAATTATGTGCCGCCATTAACCAGATGAGTAATAAATTATTTAAAGATATGTCAGGCCCAGAAGCGCGTGCGCGAGAGATCTGGCAAAAAATAGCACATGATGAAACGTTTTACCAAAAAGCTCAGGCGTGCAAAGGGCAGCTTTTAGTCCCTTCATGGCGCGGGGCATTAGAGCAACTTATTGAGCTTGAGCCATTAACAAAGAACTATCGTGTTTTTTCTGTTGATGGTTCACAAATTTATCCGGATCGGCATCAAGGAATTTCATGCTATTTGATTAATATTGGTTCAGTAGCATTATCCTATGGGCTTGGTGGTAAGGGGGCAGTTCTTGAATCTCAGCCTTTTTTATATGCGCAAGAGACCGATATTGACGATTTTGGGGTTAATGATGAACTGGTTAATTGCCGACGCCAAGAATTAGAGCTTATTCATGGGCTTGAGCTGTGCAAAAAGCAGGGGACAAAAGACGCGCCCTTTTTGTTTTTTGTTGATGGTTCTTTAATTTTTTGGCATTTGCAGGGTAAAGAAGTTGAAGTAAAAAATTACTTTTTGCGTTCATATCTGCAGACTCTTGAGCAGTTTTATCAACAGGATATTCCTTTGGCTGGTTATATTAGCTTGCCGCACAGTAAAGAGCTCGTAAACTTACTTCGCTTGGCTTTATGTAACTTTAATACGGCAGAATGCCCAGAATTTGCTCTGTTTGATGCTTTGTACGATAGTTCTGTAGCCTCTTTTTTCTTAAAGCCAGGGACGCGCTCGGGGGTCTTTGAAAATCAAAGCCCGATTACGGTGGTTTACCCCAAGCACCTGAAGCCCCATTTTTTTTACCTTCATACGGGCACAGAAATAGCCCGTATGGAAATTCCTGCCTGGCTTGCCCACGATGATGCCAGAATTGACCTTCTTGCCCGTATGGCCCTCGATCAAGCTCATAAGGGGCAGGGATACCCCGTAGCCTTGGCAGAGGCGCATGAGCAGGCGGTGGTCAAAGGAGTCGATAGAGACTTTTTTTATCAGGCTTTGGCCAAAACAGGTTTACAGAGGAGCAAAAATATTTCTATTTCTCAAAAATCCTTCAAAAAGCGCTCTGTTTCTTTCTAATTTGATATTATCCCGGTTGACGGTTTGGTAAGTATTTGGTATCTTAGGGTTATTATGAAAGATAAATGGAGGATTTCAATGAGAAATATTATGCGCAAACTTGCTTTTGCACCAATGCTTTTCTTATTTCTTGTGTGTCCTCAAGCAGAGGCGTTTTTTGGTCCCTTTTCTATACCAACCTTCAGTGTAAATACTATTTTTTCTGCTATAGGTCTTTGCAGCAGTTATTATTACTTTTCAACCAATTCATATTGTCAAAGATTCGGGTCATTTGTAGGAAGATATCTTCCTGTTTCTGGCTGGCATGCAGAGACGCAGTTTAATGCTATAACTAGTCGACTAGAAACAAAAATAAATAATACTGAAAATGAACTTATACGAGAAAATAGTCAAAATTTAGAAAAAGCTAAAAAAATGAACCGATTTGTACTTGGAGCGGGTTTGCGATTAAATCGTGTAAAGCGCAATGTGAGGGCTATTCAAAAAAAAGATTTTATGGTTAGAAAACATGAGTTGATGGTTCTTGGAAGCATTTATAAAGCTTTAAAGGAATTAGAGGTTCAGCGTGAAAGTAATGATAAAGAGTTGTTCGAAAAAAATAAAATACTAGAGAGAAGAGTGCAACAGCTTGGCCTAAATGTTGATGATCTGACTAATGTAGTTGAAAGAATACAAAGCAGACAGGGTGACGTTGAGAATAATGTACAAATTGTTAAACAAGAATTGCAGGAAATCAATAGAGTTCAAAATCAAGAAGCCGAGCTTATGAAAGATTTGTTTATCAAATTAAATTTGCCATATAAAGAAGTAAATAAAGAGCAAAATAGATTTGATATATTTAGGTCAAAAATTAAAAATATAGGTGAACTTTATTCAAATTCGATGAATACTAGTTTGCAAAATCAACTTGCTCAAGAAAAATAATATATTAAGGGGGTTATAAACATGGTAATTTTAAAAGAAAAAAAAGGGCTGTTAGGCCTTGTTTTGTTATGTAGTTTTATAGCTAACATAGCATGTATGGATGATCATAAAAAAGAAGAACTTAATCTTCCTATGGATTTTGACTATCTATCTTTAATGGGTGTTGATCCATCGATATCGCGACCGATAGTAAAAGCAGGAATATTTTTTACTGGGTTGTGTTTACTGTATGATCACTTTTTTTGTACGCATGAAAAGTTTGATAATAATATGCAAAAACTTAGTACAACGGTTGAAAATAACGTTGACCACCTAAAAGAAAAGGTGAGTGGAGAGATGAAAAAAACGGGAAGCTCTCTTGGTCATACTAATCAACTTTTACAGCGAGGTGACCAAAAAATAAACAATCTAGCAGCTGATGTTAATTTTTTAGGGCGCACTCTTGCAGTAGGACATTCTGTTTTTAGTGCCTGTGCTCATAAAATTACAACCTTTATTGGCTTTCAGGCAAAAAAACAAGAAGAACAACATCAGCAACATCTGCAAAATTTTGAAAATGTAGCACAAGACGTAGAAAAGCTTAACAACAAAACAGTTGGACTGCAAAAAAATGTACAGTTTCTTGATGAATCTCAGCAAGGGTTATTGAGCGAAACTTTTCAATTGCAGCGAGATTCAAGAAATACAAGAAACAAGGCTGATACAAATTTAGAAAATGCTCAAACTCTAGCTAAATATGTAGAACAGCAAAATCATCCAAAAAGAAAAAAAGCTAACAAGTCTATGGATGAAATTGATTAAGAATCAATTTTCATAAAAAATATTAAAGGGCCCAAGAGCGGGCCCTCTTTTTTTACCTATTTTTTTCCAACCGAGCTTTTTCCATAAATAACCAGCGAGCAAGTGAATCGAAATATAAAGCTTGATTGCTTTCTTGCGTTGCTTTTCCTACCGTTTCCAGGATAAAGGATGATGGCACTAATGCGCGTGCTGCCGCATCTTGAAAGCCAACATAAGGTTGATTTGAGCTCATGAGAATAGTTCCTGGAGCAGGATTTGTGGCAAGCCACTGATTAACAATATCAACGGTTGTGGGCCGCAGAAGGGCGCCATCTTTTTGTTGCATTGGCGTATTAACAATATCAAGAGGAATGGCACGAAAATCTTTCGGAAGATCCATTTGCTCATAGACCATCTGCATCATTTCTATTTCAGTTTTTGGTAACGTTTGTGGAGCGTGCCAAGAAGGGTTAAGAGGATACTGTGTTGTATCTGGATTAAGTAACGTATCAGAAGATTCCATCTGAGCATCAAGCGGGCGTGCACCACCAAGGATGATAAGACGCCTGAAGTGTACACCATTTTTATGCAAGTTAACTAAGTATTGCAAGCGCATACGAACTCTGCCTACAAGCGCTCCCATTAAAAAAGCATAATCATACTGCATCTGCATAGGTTTTACTTCATGCACGAGCCCTAACGCTTTAAAAAATTCTTGCGCCTTTTCTTGAGGAATTTTTATCATGTCCTCAAGTTCCCAGCGTTCTTTGCCAGCAGGACGTAGGAATGCTCGTTGTGTTTCTTGCACAATAGAAGCTAAACTGCCATCATGCTGCAGCGAGCACGCTTCTAACAGATCAAGTAAAACGTTACTTGGTTTATCATTATCAATAAGTTTGCGCACCTCAAGAATTGTTTGGTGCGGTTTTTCATTGCTACTGCTCATGACAAAAAAGCATGCAAGGACTGTTATGCAGAATAGTAATGAACGTTTGATTGTGTTCATGAAATTTTCCTTTTTTTGTTGTTCGTATGCTTCGAGACATCCAGGCTTTGCATGAACTGTGCCTGGATTCCTCAGCACGAACGGATCTTACTACAATTGACGGTTTTATCCCAAAAATTTCTTAAAAAAACTTTTAATCGTTCCTTCGCCGCTACCGTTTTCTGTGGTGGTGCCAATCTGTTCAGAATATGTTTTGAGTGTTTCTTTAGCTTCAGCAGAAAGCTTAGTTGGAATATGGCATTGCGTAATAACAACCAAGTCACCGCGTGAAGTGTTATGCACACGGTAAAAGCCTTGTTTTGCTACCGTAATGCGTTCACCAACTGGACAGCCCTTAGGAATTTTTATCATTTCCTTTGAGCCATCGATTGATTCAATTTCTACCTGTGCACCAAAAACAAGCTGTGGATACGTCAACATAAGGGTACATTCAAGGTTGTCACCAACTCTACGAAACTTTTTATCTGGCATAACATGTACTTTTAAATACAGGTCGCCACTTGGTCCACCAAAAACACCAGCATCACCTTTGCCAGCAATGCGTAATTCAGCGCCATCAAAAATGCCGCGAGGAATAGTAACAGAAATTTTTTCTAATTTTTGTACGCGCGATTGGCCGCCGCAGGTTGTGCAAGGTGATGGAATAATGAATCCTTCTCCCATACAAGAGCCACATGTTTGGCTGAAGGCAAAAAAGCCTTGTTGGAATGTTTGTTGGCCTGTGCCGCCGCAGGTATCACACGCTTTGTGTACGGTACCTTTTTGAGAACCTTTACCTTGGCACGCATCGCAGGTTACAAAATGGTAGTAACTGATTTCTTTTTTAGTACCAACAAAGGCATCATGCAATGAAATAGAAACTTCTTTAGCTAGATCGTGGCCACGTTTTGGTGAAGGGCCAGTTGGTGCCCCACGGCGTTTTCCTCGGCCACCACCAGCGCCGCCAAAAATGCCGCTAAAAATATCCCCAAACTGCTCAAAGATATCTTCCATGTTGACATCTTGACCTGAAAAGCCGCCCATGCCATCAAGGCCAGAATGCCCGAATTGGTCATATTTCTTGCGTTTATCTTTATCTGAAAGAACTTCATACGCTTCTGCCGCTTCTTTGAACTTTTCTTCAGCTTCCTTATTATTAGGATTGCGATCTGGGTGATACTTCATTGCCAAGGCGCGGTAAGCCTTTTTAATCTCTTCCTGGCTGGCGCTTTTTGCAACGCCTAGTATTTCATAATAATCTCGTTTTGCCATAATGTAGCGCTACTTTGGTTGCGGGTTATATAATTTTTCCTTAATATAGAAGTATAGCACGAAAAAGGCCATTTAAAAAGTCTAAAAATAAGGAGACAGTTATGATTTCTTGGCACGTTTTAAAAGTTCTAGGTCTGGGTTATAGTGCATTTGTTCTCATTGATCTTTTTTGGCTTGGTTTTTTGATGCGTGATTTTTATGCAACTCAGCTAGGAAGCCAGTTGAGAATAGTTAACGGTGCTTTGGCGCCCCAATGGCCAGCGGCTTTAATAGTCTGGTTTCTGTTAGTACTAGGTCTCTATATTTTTGTCCTACCTAAGGCAACGACAATTTTTTCAGCAGCTTTTTATGGAGCGCTGTTTGGTATTATTGTCTATGGAGTTTACGATTTGAGTAATTATGCTACGCTTTCTGATTGGCCTTTTATTGTTGTTATTTTCGATTTATTGTGGGGTGCCTGTATCAATAGTTTAATAGCTATGCTTATGTTTTTTTTATGAATTAAATTTTTTAAGCCCTAGATAAAATAAATTGGTAGAAAGACGAGTAGAATTCATAAAGGATGAGGCATTGTCAAGATGGTTCAAGCTTACCTTGATGAGAAACTTGTTAATGTAGATGCTAAAGGTAGGTAGCTATATTAGATTTTCATATTTTTTAACCGATGCCCGTGAATGCTTGATGTCGCCGGCTCGTGCAGGCTCAAATAGAATTGGTTGCTTATAATCAGGAAATTTTTGTTTGAGCTGTTCCACGAGAGCAAGAAGGGTGATGCTGCTTCCCGTGGCAATATTAAAAACCTGTCCGGCGACTCTATCTTTTGCTGCCAAAGCACAATCTATATTTGCGGCCGCCACCTTTTCAACAGCAATAAAATCGCGTGTTTGCAGGCCATCACCAAAAAGAGTAATTGGTTTATTAGTGCGCATGCATTCAGTAAATGCAGCAACAACGGCAGCATAGGAGCCATGTGGATTTTGGCCAGCGCCAAAAACATTAAAGTAACGCAAACAGACTGTTTCAAGGCTGTGGGTTTGCCAAAAATCTTTACACAGTTGTTCACCAATTAATTTTGAATGGCCGTACGGTGAACTTGGCATACACCGCATATTTTCATGGCAAATTTCTTCTTGTACGCCGTACACCGCGGCCGAGGATGAGAAAATAAAACGTTCCACATTTTTTTGCCGCGCAGCTTCAAGCATATGCAACGTTCCTATAATATTAGTGTCGTAACATTCCTCAGGATGTTTCGTTGATTCTGGCACCGAAATTTTTGCTGCTAGATGAAAAATTATAGAGTGTTCACGGCACGCTTGCAGGCAATCTTGAAAATTTCTAATGTCGCCCTGCAAAAAGGTGATGTTATGCTTTACCTTTTGTAGATTTTCCAAACTTCCTGTTGAAAGATTATCAAGAACCGTAACGTGTGCGCCGCGTGCTAGTAACTGTTTTACCACATGAGAGCCAATAAATCCCGCGCCGCCGGTTACTAAAACTTTTTTATTCTGCATTACATTGCTTCTTTACGATGTTTATTTGTAGCCGTTTGCTCTTGATAAAAAGCAGTTTTTGCGGGTACAACTGTTAGATCGTCAACTATTTTTTTACCATCAAGAACAGCCTCTTGCATGCTTGCATATTTCCATTCACCATAACGACCAATAGAATAAACTGCATGTTTGTGCAAAGCTACGTGTAAGTGAGGAAGATATTTTTCTCGCCACGTATTGTAAATAACGTAAGCGTGAGGAATGGTAATAATTTTTTCGGTAAGAATATCTTGTTGGTCAATTTTTAATACTTTTTTTGTTTGAGCAAGAGCTTGCTTGAGCATAGTTTGCACTTCATCATGAGATTTGCCAATATGGGCAAATTCGCCATACAAAGAGCTGCAGCCTTCGGGTGCCATAGATGTTGCAAGATTATGAGGAAATCCTATGCGGTAAAAAGGATATTTTTCTTCAGGAAAATAGATCCAATGTTTTTCGCTCAAATCATTGCGCGCTACGCCAAGATTAAAATTGATAACAGCATTGCATGCTAAATGTTCAAGGGCCGTTTTAAAGCGTGTTGAAGGAAGTTCTTTGATTTTTGTAATCAACGTATCAAGCGGCATAGTGCTTATTAAGATATCATATTTTTGTGTATGGCCGTTGGTAAATTCTATGACTTTATTTTTAATGTCGATAGTGTTGACGTTGTACAAGGTATTGATTGGTTTTTTGAGCGCTTGTGCCAATTTTAAAATCCAATACTGAATGCCGCCTTGTTTTGGGTAGTAAAAGTGTGCATTGTAGCCAATGGCATCATTGGTGCGATCTTCAAGAGCACCTAAAATCATTTCTCGTAATGAGGTTTGCGGCACAAAACGTCCAGTCCAAGAAGCGGTAATATCATCAAGGTCATAGGCAAAGATCTTTTTTTGGTATGGTAGAAAAAAGTGGCGCGCAAAGCCTGTACCAAAATTTTTATCAACCCATTCAGGGAAAGTGCGTGTTTTTTTTAAAGAGGTGGAACGGGCAACAAAACCTTCTATACATTCGGCAATAACATCTTTAGGCAAACCAAAAAGATTTACTATATAAGGATAGCGCGAGTAGCGTACAAGAGAGTAAATAAAAGATATGCGATAAATATTATAAAAAATGTCAAGTACTACAAAGAGATATGAATAA
>JBFWNW010000005.1:0-6930 GCA_050250855.1 Candidatus Babeliales bacterium
AGCTTTTTAGGCTGTTTTTCAGAAGCATAAACAGATACTCCTAGCCCTAAAAATAGTATAAATATAGATATTACATAGTTAATTTTCATAAGAAAACCTCCAATTTATTATAAACAATATCATTATAAGCCAGTATATAACAATATATTGCAAATTGCAAATGGTAATTTATGCCCAAATCGAACCTATAAATTACCTGCTGAAACTCTTGAAGCCTGAAATAGGAGGTTCACTCCTTGTCCTGAGAGAAAAGATTTTGTATTGACGTTGCAAGATCGGTCATGGCACGCTTTTCCCTGGTATAGATATGCACATTTTTAATATCAATAATACCAGAAATACCTTCAAATAATTTTTTGATATCTTCCAACGGCTTTGATTCACTAAAAGATATTTGAATTTGATGAAGATGAGACAATACAATTAAGGTATTTTTTTGTGTCTCTTCCTCCTCATCCCAGCACTCTGAAGTGGCACTCAAATTTTCTAAATGTTTTTCTGAGGCAGGGGGTTCTTCTATTTTTCTTCTTAGATTCTTAGGAGTTGCGACACTATGTCTATCAAAATTTTTTTGCAATGCATTTACTTGATCAGTTACATCTTGCGCATCTGCTTTTTGCGTTAGTTGCTCAATTAATTGTTTTAAATTTATTTTTTTATCATAGGTTATATAAACACTATCAGTCAGAAAAGTATTAAACCATTTTTCATTAATTTTATTGAGAGTATCGGTCTTTTCTAATATTTGTTGTGAATCACTTAAAAATAATCCACCCCACGATTCTCTATCATTTTTCTTCAAAGTTTCTCGTGGCGTTACTGCCACCGTTAAAGCATTACGATCAACTACGGGCTTGACAGAGCTTGATGAATTTTTAAAACAACAACAAAAGCAAAAAAAATAATCTTGCCAACGAGCTGTTAGAGAATTAATGTATATAAAAACAATAACGAGTAAAATCTTTTTATTCATAAGAAATACCATGTAGAAAATTATTGTAAAAAAATACCTTTAATAGGTTACCTTTAGAAAAAGCTATTTGCAAAAGCTTATGGTAAAGAAAAAAATCAATCTATTAACTTTTTTCAAAAGAGGTAGTATAACATTAATAATCTGCATACTACCGTTCAAATGCTTTCATGGAGATATATGAAGCTTACTGTTTCCCATCTTATTCAAACTATTGCTGATAATTTTACACATATTTATGAGCATCGTGATGAACAAGAACAAGCTGCTTGGTGGCTCTTACAGGCAATTACTAAAAAATCAGAAGCTCAACTGCTTGCCCAGCAAACTATAGAACTTTCAAAAGATGAAGAATATCAGCTACAAAAAGCAATCAACGATCACAAGAAAAATTTAAAACCGTTACAATACATTATTGGTTGGGTACCTTTTTTAGATTCCCATATTTTTGTTGAACCTCCAATACTCATTCCTCGGCCAGAAACAGAAGAATGGTGCGATAATCTTATTAAACAATTACAACAATTACCTGATAAAAATATTTATATTCTTGATCTTGCAACCGGATCTGGCTGCATAGCTATTGCATTGGCAAAAGCATTACCCCAAGCGCGTATTCTTGCTACTGATATTTCTGAACAAGCAGTTGCTTTAGCACGAAAAAATGCAAAATATAATGGTGCTCACCCTATAGAATTTTTAAAATCTGATCTTTATACGAGCATTCCTCATTCTTATACATTCGATTTAATTGTCAGCAATCCTCCTTATATTGCGCCCGATGAATGGGAAAATCTTTCCCCTATGGTAAAAAAATGGGAAGACCAAAAAGCACTTGCTGCTCCCGATAGCGGTTACGCTATCATACAAGAAATTATTCAACATGCAGCTGCCTATTTAAAAAAGAACTCAGTATGTAAACAAGCAAATATTCCACAACTTGTTCTTGAAATAGGATACAACCAAGGACCCACGGTAAAAAAATATATGCAAGAAGCTGGCTTTGTAGAAGTCACCATCCACAAAGACCTTGAAGGCAAAGATCGCCTTGTAACTGGAGGCCTATAATTCGTGTGGTTTTTCAGCAAAAAAACTCCTTCTTTTTTGGGTATTCATCTAGCCCCTACTGCACTTTTATGCACCACACTCACACAAGCTGAAAAAAAAATAAAAGTTCCTTCTTTTGAGCTGCATACGTTTAAACAACCGGTTATTAAAAATCTCGCGATACTTTCCATGAGCACGTTAACAGCTCTTATTAAAAACTATGTGCAAAAAAATAATCTCTCTGGGAGCTATACTCTGTTAAGCCTGGCTCATCCTGGCATTGTAGAACGCATCATTACGCTGAACAATGAACATCCCCAAGAACATCATCTACAACAAAGTGAACATCCTCAAAAATTAATTTGGGATTTTATGAACCTTGAGCATAAGGCAGGAGGAAAAAAAACCTACTATCTTTGCGGCATAACGCGTGAACAGCTCTTTCACTACCAACTTCTTGCCATACAAGCAGCACTGCCATGCATAGCAATTGTGCCGCAGCGCGCAGCGCTACTTAAAGCAAGCAACTATCTTCTTGCAAATAATGTGCAACCACTTTCAAACCACGCCATGGTACAATCTTATATTGATTATGCTGAACAAAAACTATCTCAAACAACTCTTATTGAAATACCACATAATATTGAAAAAAAACAAGTACTGGAATCATTAGGACTTTTTTTAATAGGACAAGAAATCTATGAACAGTATTAATTTTATCAAACCCAATCCACCCAAAAAGCAGGAAGCTTTTATACGCTGGTACCAACAAACTATATTCGCATTCTTTTTGGTGATTGTAATTCTTTGCTGCATCTCAGGATATTATGGTTATATTCTTACTCAGGTTAAAAAACACCATACCGAGCTTACGCATAGAAATTACACGCTCCAAACTAATCAAGAAAAAAATAAAGTGCTTGCAACTCAAAAACAAGCCCTTGAGCATAGGCTCAAAAAGTTAACGAATCCTAACACCAAAAAAAATCCTGTACCATTCCTTGAACATATTGCCAATTCTATTCCTGGTGACGTCGCCTTGAGCCATTTCAAACAAGAAGAAAAGAAATTTTTTATGGAAGGTGATGGCGCTACCATACGATCTATTATGTCTTTTCGCGATCTCATAAAACAGCTTCCTATAGTAGCTAATATTCACTTACAAGGGTTGCATCAACTCAATACTCAATCATCTAGGCCACTCATGCATTTTACTCTTAAAGGAACCTTGCATTAATTCACTCTTTTTTTTCTGCACAATTAACGGTATTCTAGATATTATATTGAAAGCTTACAATGAACGTTCGAATGCTTCGACAAGCTCAGCACGAACGGTTTTTCTTATAATTTTTTTCGTTCGCCCTGAGCTTGTCGAAGGGTGCGAACACAAAAATGGTACCATGAATAAAATAAAACAACTTCCTCTTCACGAAGCACAAAAAATTGCAGCAGGAGAAGTAGTTGAGCGTCCTGCAAATGTTGTAAAAGAACTGGTAGAAAATAGCATTGATGCTGGTGCACAACGAATAACCCTTTATATAGAACAAGGGGGGCAATCGCTTATTCGCATTGTTGATGATGGTTGTGGCATGAGCCGCGCTGACGCACAACTCTGCTTTGATCATCATGCAACCAGTAAAATAACTTCTGTTGAAGATTTGCCTTCATTATTGAGTTTTGGGTTTCGTGGTGAAGCTTTGGCAAGCATTTCTGCAGTAAGCACTGTTTGCTTAAAAACAAAAACAAAAGAAGATTCTGTCGGCACTCTTATTCAACGCTCTGCCAGCACAAATAATACTATTGAAGATATTGCATGCCCATCTGGCACCGATATTATGATCCAAGATCTTTTTTTCAACGTCCCTGCACGTAAAAAATTTTTAAAAGAAGAACAAACAGAATGGCGCCACATTGTACATTTGTTTCATGCTTTTTGTTTTGATTATCCTCATATTCATTTTTCACTATTTTCAGATAATAAAAATGTATATAATTGCCCTCCTGTAGCAACCCTAGCTGAGCGAATCAACCAGGTTTGGCCTGATACAGCCAAAAATACAATGATTGAACTTTCTGCTACAAAAAAAAATATTACTATCTCGGGGTCTATTTCAAATCACACGTATTATAGATATGACCGCAACCATCTCTATTTCTTTGTCAATAAACGCTGGATCCGAAATCAAAATTTGAGCAAAGCACTTTTAAAAGGGTATTTAAACGTCATTCCTCCGGCTCGCTTTCCTGCTGCTGTTATAGAAGTTACCGTTGATCCTCATGAGGTCGATATTAATATTCATCCACGCAAACAAGAAGTGCAATTTTTGCATCCACGAATGGTTGAGCAACTACTGACAGATGCTGTCAAAAAAGCTCTAGAAGAGCATCTTTCTGCAAAAATAAAAAAGCCTGTTTTTATGCAGCCTTCTGTTGATATCAGTTCTTTTGAGCAATCGCCCTTTACGCAAAACTTTAGAACAGCAAGTTTTGATACACAGCCAAATCTTGTAACTATACCAAAACCTCAGATGCTTAAAGATAAGGAGCCTGAACCACTTTCTGAAAAAATAAATAATCAGAAAATTTTACCAGATCAAACATCTGGCCAAACAATGGCGCATGAAGAACAGCATCTTTATAAACTTTTAGGGCAATATCATAAAACGTATATTCTTACTGAATCTCAAGAGGGGTTATTTATTATAGATCAGCATGCAGCTCATGAACGTATTTTATATGAACAGTTCAAAGAGCGTTTTGGTTCTATTGCAACTATTAAACTTCTTTTTCCTCAGATTATAACGCTTTCTCAGGCAGACTATCAACGCATTATTGAGCATTGCTCGCTTTTTGAACATCATGGCATTGGCATTGAATCATTTGGTCTTAATCAAATTATCATTCAATCAACACCAGTTCACCTCAAAAACTGCTCTCTTGAAGAACTCATTAAAGAAATAAGTTCTTTGATACATGAGTATCAAGGATTAGAGCACGAAGAATTTAGCAAAAAAGTTCATGAAAAGGTACATGCACAAATGGCATGCAAAGCAGCCGTAAAAGCAGGCGATGAACTAACTACAGAAAAAATGGAACAGTTGCTTAAAGATCTTGCTCAAACAAAAAACCGGTTTGCCTGTCCTCACGGCAGACCAACCGGCTGGTTACTTTCTCTTGATGAACTTGAACGTACGTTCAAAAGAAAATTATAATGATTTCTGCGCTAACAATTGGCGATATACATAAACCCATACAAGTGATGTAAATGGCCAAAATATTATAAACAATGGCGATTTTAAAAATAGATTTATAAAGCTCATCAATACACCAAAGGCAAAGATTTTCCATTTAATGCCTTCTGTTAACTCTGCACTCATGCGCAATGCTGTGCACGGCCCTACCCCTTTATCAACAATAAATTGAAAATAAAAAAAGTAACGTACTGCTAGGTAAATACCAGGAACTATAAAAAACAAAAGCCCAAAAACGATCATAGCACCATAAAAGAACGTTCCTACAACACCACTAAAAATTAGATTATAGCAAGAGAATAATCTGCTTACGCTACTTTTATTCGTATCATATAAATCAAGTGCTATGCGTGTAATACCTAATAAAAGATAGATGCTCAAAAAAGCAAAAATAACTGTTGTAAAAAATATAACAATCGCAAGCGGTGTATATCCTAAAATTTTTACCTGCGATGTTACAGCAGCAAGAGAATAATCAGCTGCTTTAATAGTTTCTATCATCCTATGAAAATAGCGCGAAAAAGAAATATAAAAAGCTGCAGCAATAACAGAAACAGGTGCTAGCGTAGTTCCTATATAGCTTAACATTACCAACAAATATAAACCAAAGTTTTCAATAAACGTATACAAGCCAAAACGTAGCGCTTGCCATGCTGAAAAACGTTTTTCCATAAAAATCCTTTCTTATAAAAATACTACTGTTGCCAAAAAGTCCTGCGTGCTCTACTTACATGAACCATGACAGGAACACCGTACATACGCAAACCATGATTAATAAGCATGATTCCCAGGAAAGCAAGTATTAAACGAAATAAAAGCTCACCGAGGGAAAAAAATATAACACCAAAGCCTAGTCCTATTAAAATAAGACCTAATAAACGATTATAAACCATAATTATTTCTCCTTAAAATTATATTTTACAATAAAAGATATTATAAATATATAAAATTATTCAACAAATTGCATTATGTGAACAAAAAATTAAAATGATACCTCTGATTCAACCACTGCTTTTACTATCATGCTTAGAGTACGGTACCTCAAATAATCCAGCGATATTCTAGATTTTTTCAAATTAATGTATTATTGTGTTTTTTATGTTATGTAATGTAATCGCCAAAAAAAGGAGTAACCTATGGCATTCAGTACTAAGTCTAAAAAAAGCGGCAAAATGTACTACTTGCATACTAAAGAAGTAAAACTTGCTGGCGGCCGCAAACAACGTATTTATTACTTTGCTGGAACAAAAGATCCAAAATGTTCTCTTGACAGTGTTCCTGCTGGCTATGAAGTGTTTGAAAACAAACGTACAGGTCTTCCTATGCTTCGCAAAAAAAAGAAATAACTTTTTTAGCAAAAAAAGAAAAAGGCAGGTCTTTCTCATCCATTGACCTGCCTTTTTCTTTTTCTTTAACTATTCATTTACTTAGATAAAAAATAACAAAGGGATATTTAAAATAATAAGATATTCCTAATCCTGATGTTGAATCTCTAAAATCATCTAAAGTATCAAATTGTGGGCGATGTATCATAGAAATGGTAAAACCAGCATCTTGAGCAGCGCACACATAACTCTCTTGCGTATGATAATAATTAGGAACAACCAATCCTGGTATCTTGCGCCATATAGCATCCCCTTCTTGCAATGCATCTTCATCTGA
>JBFWNW010000006.1:0-4359 GCA_050250855.1 Candidatus Babeliales bacterium
CTCAATGTCTATTATGACTTTTTCTACAGCCTGTATTGCTTTGATCCCTGATTTTAATACTATCGGTATTGCTTCACCTCTATTGTTTGTTTTTTTTAGATTAATTCAAGGAGTTGCAGTAGGAGGAGAACTTCCTAGTTCCACTACTTTTCTGATTGAACATATGGCCGATCATCGGCGTGGCTTTGCAGGAAGTTTAGTATTAAGCACCGCTTTTCTAGGTATTTTTTTGGGCTCATTAACGGCTTCTTTGCTTAGTGTTTTATTACCTGAAGACCTACTTAGAGACTGGGGATGGCGTTTGGCTTATTTGATAGGAGCTCTACTTGGACTCATAGGCATTTATCTACGTCTTACAAGTGTAGAGTCTGCTACCTTTTTACAGGTCAAGCATACTACAGAGCTTCCTGCAAAAATTGTTGTTTTTACTTATAGCCGAAAATTACTATTGGCTATTATTTTTACAAGCATTATGGCTATCAGTAATTATTTATTGATTGCTTATATCACCAGTTTTCTCGTCAAATCAGAAGGATTTTTATTAAAAGATGCTTTGGTTGTTAACTTTATAGCATTATTTGTTTTGACTGTATTAATTCCTTTTATGGGGTTATTATCTGATTATTTTGGTAGGAAACCGATTTTTTTGTGCGGAGTTTTCGGTATTTTAATTCTTATTTATCCCATATTTATTCTTTTTTTAAGTGGCAATTGGTGGTATGTGCTTGCAGGAGAAATAGTATTAGCGGTAATACTCGCTCCTTTGAATGCAACGGTACCTACTATTCTTGCGGAAATGTTTCCCACTGCTATTCGAGCCAGTGGTGTTTCTATTGGGTACAATATAGGCCAAGCACTTTTCGGCGGGACAATACCTGTAGTTTCCTTGATTTTAGTTGAGTTCACGGGAAATAAGTATGCGCCAGTTTTATATATTTTATTTTGGGCGATTATCGCAATTATTGCTGCTCGATACGCACAAGAGACCTATCGTAATAAATTAACGTGAGTTCGACTTAAACTTTTGGGTCGTTAAACGAACGTTATCTCGTAACGCGTGTCCCCCGCAAAAGCCTGTCTCTTGATCACATCTTCATCAATTCGGCAGCCATCCTAAATCCTTCTATTCGCTCCTTCAAGCGGAACCATCCTTTCCAGATAGTAGACCAAGCAGCCTTTCCAGTCCCTTTAGAGTCAGTCCAGCCGCCTAAACGCGCTATTGCTTTATAAGCCCAGCCAGCGGTAGGTATTATTTCAGGTAATGATTTTCTTTCAACACTGTTCCATAATACCTTCCATTCCGTATCAGTCAGTAATTCATCGCAAGAACTATTCTTCTCATCGATATCTAAAATAGTTGGATATTCAAAATACTCTTTTAATTGAAGTAAACGAATGGCTATAAAAGAGAGAATAACAATCATCTTTTCTAAATGATCAATGGATTGCATACGCTGCTCTTCAACTCCTGCACCCGATTTCCAGGCTTTGTGAAAATCCTCAATGCGCCATCTCATTTCATAATAACGCGTTATTTTACGAGCGCAAGAAAAGCTTGTTATGGGTTCTGTGGTTAATAAAATCCATTCAAGTCCTTCATTTTCGATACAATCTTGTTCTTTAGCAATAACAACATTTACTGTTATGGGTTTTAATTGACGGTCTTTAGCTCTTCTCATAGACGGAGAAAAAGTTACCTGAAGAGTTTTTAGTTCAAGTATAACTTGGCGTTTTTTTCTTCCTGCTTTTTGGGCGACTTCAATTGTGTAATGACCTAAGACGATAGCTTTTGATAAATGGTCAAACAAATAACCCTGACCTTGCTCAAGTTTTCGATTATGGCTTGCTCTAACAATAAAACGTTGATGGTGCTCTAGTTTATATTGAATGTATTCAAAAATGTCAGCCTCTCTATCACACACTGAAATAACATCAGTAATTTTTGTGCCTAGACGACTTTCTAGTTCTTGCGTATTCTTTTCCCATTTATAGCTTTCTTTCTCACTGTATTGCCTGACACGTCGATGGGCTTTCTTACCTCTTTCTTCGACTGCCCTGCACCAACGATTTTGAGCGATTAAACCAATCGTTTTCTCTTTTTCAGCATCCATTAATAGGGTGGTATGCACATGAAATCCGCGATTACTTTTTTCTTTAGGTCCACCTAAATCACCTAGCGCTTCTTTCACTTGATGGGTATAAGATAAAGTAGTGGTATCTTCAATAGCTAACAAGGTAGAAACTGACTGCGATAGCCAGCTTGTCACCTGATAACCCCCATTTGCAATGTGGGCAGCACTAACGCGTTTATTGCGCAAAAAGCGATAACTACCTTCTAATAGCGCATCTTGTCCTTCACAACTTGCAGATAAGGAACTGCCCGGCAATGAGGATAATTGTTTGCCCATTTGGATTAAGCGTTTTGTTAGCCGCTTATCACCTAAATCAACTGAACCAAAAATCGCTTCAGACCAGGCCGTTGCATCTTCAATCGCAAGTTCCATCCATCACCGCCTAAAAGGTGAATTTGATCATGTTTCTTTCGTTTAGGCAAGATGTGTAGAAGATTCAGACCAATTAAGGGGGCACTTTAATCAACATAGTATAAACTAAGTCCTTGATTTGACGATCAAAAGGAGATTAAAGTGCCGAAGAACAATCTTATCCTAAATTTACCTGGATTTTCCATAGTAAAAGTGAGTGGTTATCAGCCATTATTATTAGAAATAGCCTATCATCGACTAGCTCGTTGTAGTCACTGTCAAAGTAAAAGAGTGCGTAAAAAGTCATCGTATATCCGCGAAGTCCATCATGAGTTAATAGGACATAGACGAAGCTTATTAAGGTTTAAAGCGTATAAATTGTATTGTCATGCCTGTGGTCGTTATGGGAATCAACAATTCCCTGGCATAAATAAACATCAACGTGCTACTTGGAGAGCACAAGCTGCAGTATTTCATGAACATAGCCGAGGAGTATCGCAAAAAGACTTATCTGAACGCTATAAAAAAGGTAAGGCTACTATAGAGCGCTGGTATCAACGTCATTATGAAGAACAGCATCGAGAATTACTCAATAAACCTTGTCCAGTAGTGCTGGGTATAGATGAACACTTTTTTAGTAAAAAAGAAGGATTTGCCACCACCTTTTGTGACCTAAGAAAGCATAAAATATTTGATGTGATTAAAGGCAGAAGTGAAGGAGACTTGAAAGACTATCTACAGCAGTTGCCGGGAAAAGAACGTGTAAAAGTTATTTGTATGGACTTAAGCAGTACCTATAGGTCTATTGTAAAAAAGTACTTTCCAAATGCGATGATAGTAGCCGATAGATTTCATGTAATCCGCTTAATCCAACATCAGTGTATGATGACATGCAGAGAGCTTTCCAATGACATAAAAAACAATAGAGGTATCTTAGCCTTATTAAGGACTAGACCTGGTAACCTCACTGAAGAAAAGAAGGCAAAGCGGGATGCTTTTTTAAATCAAAACCCAGCAGTAGATGCCATCTATCAATTCCAGCAACAGCTCCATTCTTTATTAATGAAAAGAGCATTAACGCAACAAGCTTGCCGTAAAGTAATTCCTACTTTTTTGGATATGCTACGGGAGTTAAAACAAAGTGGGTTTAAAGCCTTGGCTTCATTAGGAAAAACACTAGCTTCTTGGAAAGATGAAGTAGCTAGAATGTGGCGATTTAGCAAATCTAATGGAATAACAGAAGGGTTTCATAGAAAGATGAAATTGATTCAAAGAAGAGCTTATGGTTTTAGAAATTTTGAAAATTACAGAGTGCGTGTTAAGGTGCTCTGCGGGTGATTATAGCTGCCCCCTTAAATGGGAAAGAGCCCAATTACTCCGATGAAACTGACAACGTCATCGAGGATATCCTCTTAGAGTAAACCAAATATTTGATAAGGGAAATTTGAACAAGGAGACGTTATGAAAAAGTTAATTATATATTTTTTTATTTTAGGCTCTTCTGTAGGCTTTGCTGCTGGGAGTACTGATTTAACTTCTAAATGGGTATGCACTACTAATGCTAGCAGTAGTGATGTAGCAGATGATAAAGCTGCAGATGATAAGATGGCAAATACTCCAGGTTCAGCAGCTCAATCATTTGAGTTTGCTGCCAAAAATTGCCGTGATTGCACTAAAATTACTTGTGAAGTAAAAGAGTAATTTATTATTAATGAGGCTGGAAGCTTTGCTCCAGCCCCATTTATTATTTACAATCTGAGGAAAGTTTTCTTATCATTACTGGCAATTGATTTGATGTTTTTTGCGAACTGGATCATTAAGTTCTTGTACATCTTAGCTCAGTAATGTTCTTAAGTTTTCCAGACTTTGAGTCAGG
>JBFWNW010000007.1:0-4313 GCA_050250855.1 Candidatus Babeliales bacterium
ATCATAGGACGCTGTTGTTTCAGAGCAAATATTCAAGAGAAACCAAGCGATTACATTTCTTCTACTTTTACAAAAAAAAATGAATTTACAGACGACAAGTTAAATAGCCCAAGTAAACATTCTAATGTTGATGAAGATGAAGATGAAGATATCTTAGAAGTTGATTTCAAAGATGACAAGCAAGGAAAAAAGACTGATGTTGATGAGAACGTCATAGAATTAGATTTCATCAAAGATGACAAGCAAGACAAAAGAATTGATTTTGATGGAAATGTCTATGAAGGAAAATTCAAAGATAGCTTATTAAATGGTCAAGGCAAAATCACCTATGTAGATGGAGGGGTCCAAGAAGGTGAATTCAAAAAAAACTTATTAAATGGGCAAGGTAAAAAGACTTCTGCTAGTGGAATTGTTTATGAAGGTGAATTCAAAGATGGCTTATTAAATGGCCTCGGTAAAATCATTTTTGCTAATGGAAATGTTTATGAAGGTGAATTCAAAGATGGCTTATTAAATGGCCTCGGTAAAATCATTTTTGCTGATGGAATTGTTTATGAAGGTGAATTCAAAGATGGCTTATTAAATGGCCTCGGTAAAATCATTCTTGCTAATGGAAATGTTGAAGAAGGGATATTCGAAAATGGCAATTTAAAAAGCTAAGAAATAAAGTCATTTTATAACGCAAAAAAATAAAACGGCATTCAGAGCTTGTTTGCATCATCATTTTTCTCATAGATATTCAAATATCAACTTCGAAGAGAGATGAGAAAATTGAAGCGTATCCAAGTTTAGAGTGCCGTTTTATTTTATTAAAGCCTCTTTTCAAACATCTGACTTAAAATTTTTGATGTATTTAAGAAAAAGCTGACTGCTTTTGAAAAAATTAAAAAGAAGTCTTAGATTATGGCTACGACACATACAATAGAATTAAATTGATCAACTAAAAGGCTTATTTAAGAAATGGCGTTCAAGTTAATCAAGCTTTGAATGAAGATTTGCCCATTGATTGACCTAGCAAGCAGCGGATCTCAAGTTTATTTTCTGTAGCAGCCAGAAGATCGGAATCAAACTGAATGGTATTTTTGGCAAATAACAAGATGAGAGCCGAGCCGCCAAACTCGAAATAGCCTTTTTCAGCTCCCTTGGTTTGCCATTGATTCGGTGTGTAGGTTTCTTGAATGCTGCCAACATTTGTTGCGCCAATTTCCATATAAAGGACACGGCCAAACAAAGGGGTGCGCAATTCGCAAAGGGTTCGCTTATTCTGAGTCAAGCTGTGAATATTTCTCTTTACAGCCAAGGGATTGACTGAATAGAGCCATCCGTTGATAAGCTTAGTCGGGCCAGGCAAGCAATCGCAAGGAAAGTGAAAGCGATGATAATCGGAAGGGCAAAGACGAGCTAATACCATGCTTCCTCCTTGAAACTCTTGCGCAAGAGAAGCATTGTGTCCTTCCTGTGAGCGTGCGTGATTTTTCTTAAGAACAATCTGATAATGGAGGTCAAATTTAACAGGAGTGTCCTCTATGTCAGATCTCGAAACATTAGCTAAAAAATTCAAAGAGTGGCGCGGTGATCGTCGTTATTATCGCTATTCAAAACATTTTTGGGATGAAATCAAACAACTTGCAAAACACCATCCAACATCAGCGATTGCAGAAGCCTTTGGTATCAATCATCAATATCTTCAAAAAAAATTGGGCCAAGATTCTCAGTCATTGACATTTGCTTCTGTTACTGTAACATCTTGCATTCATCCAATTTCGATTGAATTTATTGATCAAAATTCTCGTTTAATGACGATTCGCTTTCAAGCAGATTCTGAACAATTGATTCATATGATTCAGTCTTTATCAGGTAAAAAATCGTGATTCAAATTACTCCACATATGCGGATTTTTATCGCTTTAGAAGACATCGACTTTAGAAAAGGAATTGATGGACTAGCGGCAGCATGTCGTCAGAAACTTGAGCAAGACCCATTTTCTGGGGTATTATTTTTATTTCGCAATCGCAAGCGCAACACGTTAAAAATATTGATATATGATGGACAAGGGTTTTGGTTATGCACAAAACGTTTATCTAAAGGAAAATTCCAGTGGTGGCCAGAACAAAAACAACCTTTTACATGCATTGAATCAAGCGAGCTTCAAACGCTATTATGGAATGGAAATCCCCATTTTGCCTCTTTCCAAGAAGCTTGGAGAAAAATATAATGGAAAAGTAAGAAAATTATTTGCAAAATAGTAGTCTCAAATCTGTTTTTCTAATCTTATGAAACGACCTAAACGACTTGACTTCACTCCAGAAGAAATAGAGCGCTTAATTGCCAGAATTGAAAATCAGCAGCTGGAGGCTTCTGATTTTCCTCTTCTTGCAGATCTTGTACGAGCAATGATCTGGATGGAAAGCGCTCTCAAAGAAAAACAACTTTCCATTTCAAGGCTTAAAGCGATTTTTGGGATTAAAACAGAGAGCGCTAAAAAATTATCGAAGTTTTTAGAGCAATCCTCATCTAAAAATGAAAATGTCTCTGATGATGAAAATTCCAAAAATGATGAAGTACCGACTGTTGCTGAGGATCCTTATAAGAAGGAAAAATCGTTAGATACTGCCACAAATCAAAATTCACCAAAAGGTCACGGCCATAGACCTTCTAGTGACTATCAAGAAGCTGAAATTATCAAAATAGCGCATGAAACTTTAAAAAAAGGCAGTATTTGTCCAGAATGCCAAAAAGGAAAATTATTTCAATTAAGCTCAGGTACAGTCCTGCGCATTATTGGAAGACCTTGGCTTCATGTGCAAATTTATAAAAGAGAAAGGTTTCGCTGTTCTGCTTGCCAAAAGATTTTTACAGCCAAGCTCCCAGAAGAACTTCATACAGAATCGAGAACCGATAAGACCGCGAAAGCCATTGTATCGATTTTGAAGTATCGAGGAGGCCTTCCTTTTTACCGTCAAGAACAAATCCAAACTCTCCTCGGCAATCCCATTTCCGATACGGAAGCATGGAATATGACACGAGATGTAGCTGAGTGTGCAGAACCTGTTTTTACTGAACTATGTATGCTTGCAGCTAATGCGGAATGCATACACAATGATGATACTACTGCGAAAATTTTAGATCTCATTAAAGAAAACGAGAAGGAAAATCCTGAAAGAAAAGGAATTTTTACAACAGCTCTTCTTGCGAAGATGGACGATAAACAAATCGCTCTCTTTTTTACTGGAAGAAAACACGCAGGAGAAAATCTGAATGAAATCTTAAACCTTAGATCTCAAACACTTCCAGTTCCAATACAATCATGTGATGCTTTATCTCGGAATATTCCCAAAGATCATGTCACTCAAGTGGGATATTGCAATGCACATGTCAGGCGTAAATTTTACGAAATCGCATCTTGTTGGCCAAAAGAATGTTTAACTATTGTATCCGGATTTAACTTAGTGTTCTTGCACGATAAAATTGCCAAAAACAAAGCATTGAATCCACAAGAGCGGCTTAATTTGCATCAAAGAATGAGCGGCCCTGCAATGATAAAGATAAAAGAATATTGTGGATATTTGATAGACACTAAACAGGTAGAACCAAACAGTAGTCTTGGAAAAGCCATTCAATATTTGAACAATCAGTGGGAAGGATTAACTCTATTTTTGCGAGTTCCAGGAGTACCTATTTCGAATAACGACGATGAGCGTTTAATGAAACGCGCAGTACTTAATCGCAAAAATGCTTATTTTTTTAAAACTGAAGTTGGTGCAAAAATTGCTGATATCCTAATGAGCGTGATTGAGACTTGTGCCCTCTGTCAGATCAATCCATATCAATATCTTATTGCTATCCAAGAGAATAAAGAGAAGGTTCTGAATAATCCGGAGCTTTGGCTTCCTTGGAATTATTTAAAATCTCTTACGCCTGCTTGAAATCGATTTCACCTGCAATCACAACTTCATCTTCGATTTTGTGGATTTTGTTAATCAAATCTTGCATAATATCTTCAACAAGCTCATTAAGCATCTTTGAATATTGCAAGTAATCTGGCCAAACCACTTCATTCATCATATTTTTACTGATTTTCAGCCTAGCTGTTGTATATTTTTGCCTCTGATAACGATAGGTTTGAAAACCATGTTTTTGGCAGATTGCTACAAACAGTTTTTTTTCCCACGGACTCTCTAAAGAAACTCTATACTCAACTGGTTCGTTAGATTTATCCAAATATATTTTTGTTAAAACACGCTCTTTAGCTAATTGTGCGGCTTGACGTTCCCCCTCGGAAGAGGCTCGTTGAATGAGTGCCTCAATTTTAG
>JBFWNW010000008.1:0-3879 GCA_050250855.1 Candidatus Babeliales bacterium
CGGCCTTGACCCCGACTCCGCTTAGGGGAAGTGACACACCTTTCGCATTGGAATGCTAATTTATAATTAGTTGATTTTTATTAATTTATTTTATTTAACTCAAAAAATTATTTTAAATATATTCAACTGGTTATTAAAAAAGCAAAAAGTATTTATAAAATACTTGTTTTTGTCTATTAACAAACCATTTTTATGCATCACAAGTGCATCAATGCGAAAGGTGTGTCACTTCCCCTAAGCGGAGTCGGGGTCAAGGCCGCGCGTAGCGCGCCCGTAGGGTTTAGCCTGGACGCTGACGTAGCGACCCACGCTCAAGGCTTGGGGTGGTTGTAGCGCAGCGTAAGCCACCCTCGAGCCCCATGGCGGCGAATGGCTTCCCCGGAGGGGAACGGGAAGGGGAGAATTAAAACGCGTCGTTAGACGCAATTCCTGAGCCTTTAGGCGATGTCTTTTCTTGTTTTTGTCTTGGATGCCTAGAAAATAAGATCGTTGCTTAAAACGAAAATTTAGAGGTATATCTAGTCATTATTCTACTTTTTGGTTTGAAAATTTGATATTTGTATGTTTTTGTTTCATAGTTTCATTTGTGCTACAAAAATCAAAGGAAAACAAATGAAAATAATAAGCTGGATTTTTGATTCAAGCGCTTTTAAAAAGAAACAAAAATTAAATGAAATTAAAAAAAAATTAAATGAAATAATTATTCTTGATCGATTCGAAACAAAAGGGTTTGTCAATAAGGCACAAGAAAAGACATCGCCTAAAGGCTCAGGAATTGCGTCTAACGACGCGTTTTAATTCTCCCCTTCCCGTTCCCCTCCGGGGAAGCCATTCGCCGCCATGGGGCTCGAGGGTGGCTTACGCTGCGCTACAACCACCCCAAGCCTTGAGCGTGGGTCGCTACGTCAGCGTCCAGGCTAAACCCTACGGGCGCGCTACGCGCGGCCTTGACCCCGACTCCGCTTAGGGGAAGTGACACACCTTTCGCATTGGAATGCTAATTTATAATTAGTTGATTTTTATTAATTTATTTTATTTAACTCAAAAAATTATTTTAAATATATTCAACCGCTGCGCGCCATGGAAGGCGGAACGCCGAGGCGCGTAGTCCGCGATAGCCTGCGATTTACGCAGACAGCCCGAAGGGATGCGGAGTAAATCTTTCTGCAGGCGTTAAGTCATTGGTGCAGGCATACGCTTTGCCCGTTCAGGGCAAACGTGCCGGAAACAGGACGCTCGCGGCCTTTAGCTTCGCGCGTTGGCGAGTCGATTTCGGGGACTGGGACGTCCCGGAATCTTTCACGAGGTAGTGCGACCCTTTTGGTTATTAAAAAAGCAAAAAGTATTTATAAAATACTTGTTTTTGTCTATTAACAAACCATTTTTATGCATCACAAGTGCATCAATGCGAAAGGTGTGTCACTTCCCCTAAGCGGAGTCGGGGTCAAGGCCGCGCGTAGCGCGCCCGTAGGGTTTAGCCTGGACGCTGACGTAGCGACCCACGCTCAAGGCTTGGGGTGGTTGTAGCGCAGCGTAAGCCACCCTCGAGCCCCATGGCGGCGAATGGCTTCCCCGGAGGGGAACGGGAAGGGGAGAATTAAAACGCGTCGTTAGACGCAATTCCTGAGCCTTTAGGCGATGTCTTTTTTAGTGTTTATTTAATTATTTTTCTGAGCGATAGCGAAGTCCTTTTTTGTTTAAATTATGCACCTACTGAAGAATTAAGAAGAGAATTTGAGATAATGCAAGCCAGGCATAGATCACAACTGCAAGTTTACGACAGTTGAACTGCAAGTTTGCGACAGGTAAACTGCAAAAAATAGTAATAAAATTTGCATACAATAGGAAAATGACTTACATTTGAACTGAAAAAAACAACAAGGACATCTGCAGTGAACGACAACCTAATCAGTGAAAGAAGGAAATCTAAAAAAGGCGTTGTGGTGTACAAAGAAAACCCATTTTGGGAGCCACAAGAAGTAAAAATTGGATCAAAAATAATCAGAATCGCGGGAGGCAGGCATGTTAATAACGAAGGAGAATCTGTTTCTCACAGCGGAATACATCAAGTAAAAGAGGTTGATGAAACTCAATTTATTAAAATATACACTCAGAATGTAAAGGCTTTTTTTAATATAAAACCAACAACGCAAAAAGTATTGATGGCTATATTAAATGCAACACAAAAAGCTCCAAATTCTGACTCAATTTACTTAAATTGGTTTGAAGTAGAGGATTATAGTAAACAGCATGATCTTCAAATATCAGAGCGTTCTTTTTATAACGCAATGAGGGAGCTATTGGAGAAAGGATTTATCGCTGAATCCGAAAGAATAAATCAATATTGGATAAACCCACATTTATTCTTTAACGGAGACAGAATGATATTCATAAGGGAATATAGAAAAAAAACAAAAAAAGAAATGGAATTGATATGTGATTAAGAAAAAACGAAAAATTAAGTCGCACTGGCGAATGAAGTGCGCGCTTATACGTTGCATGGCAACGTGCTCTTTTTAGATTAAAAATCTACAATTTAAGTCAAAATTTATGCACATATATACTCATGATGAATTAGAAAATCTATCCCTAGAAGCCGAAGAGTTTTTATCAAATTTCAATATTTATGTTGATGTAATTGCTGTTTTTAATGGACCAGTTCGCGCTCATTTTGAAATTATGTTAACAAACATAAATATTCCGCAAAATTCTATTGCTTCAGTCCTAATTATTGCAACCATCACACAACTAGATAACTATTTGCTTGAATTGAAATTAGAAAACGTAAAAAACAATAGATTTCTCAAGTGTGACTTCAATCAAATTTTTTACTCTACACACAAAAACCTTGTCTACTATTGCTGGATTCAAGTGAAAGAAAACAGCTCTGAATAGCACCTAAATATAATTGCAATATTCTGGGGCCCATGGCGGCGAATGGCTTCCCCGGAGGGGAACGGGAAGGGGAGAATTAAAACGCGTCGTTAGACGCAATTCCTGAGCCTTTAGGCGATGTCTTTTCTTGTTTTTGTCTTGGATGCCTAGAAAATAAGATCGTTGCTTAAAACGAAAATTTAGAGGTATATCTAGTCATTCGCTGCGCGCCATGGAAGGCGGAACGCCGAGGCGCGTAGTCCGCGATAGCCTGCGATTTACGCAGACAGCCCGAAGGGATGCGGAGTAAATCTTTCTGCAGGCGTTAAGTCATTGGTGCAGGCATACGCTTTGCCCGTTCAGGGCAAACGTGCCGGAAACAGGACGCTCGCGGCCTTTAGCTTCGCGCGTTGGCGAGTCGATTTCGGGGACTGGGACGTCCCGGAATCTTTCACGAGGTAGTGCGACCCTTTTTGGTTTGAAAATTTGATATTTGTATGTTTTTGTTTCATAGTTTCATTTGTGCTACAAAAATCAAAGGAAAACAAATGAAAATAATAAGCTGGATTTTTGATTCAAGCGCTTTTAAAAAGAAACAAAAATTAAATGAAATTAAAAAAAAATTAAATGAAATAATTATTCTTGATCGATTCGAAACAAAAGGGTTTGTCAATAAGGCACAAGAAAAGACATCGCCTAAAGGCTCAGGAATTGCGTCTAACGACGCGTTTTAATTCTCCCCTTCCCGTTCCCCTCCGGGGAAGCCATTCGCCGCCATGGGGCTCGAGGGTGGCTTACGCTGCGCTACAACCACCCCAAGCCTTGAGCGTGGGTCGCTACGTCAGCGTCCAGGCTAAACCCTACGGGCGCGCTACGCGCGGCCTTGACCCCGACTCCGCTTAGGGGAAGTGACACACCTTTCGCATTGGAATGCTAATTTATAATTAGTTGATTTTTATTAATTTATTTTATTTAACTCAAAAAATTATTTTAAATATATTCAAC
>JBFWNW010000009.1:0-2712 GCA_050250855.1 Candidatus Babeliales bacterium
TACACTACCATACAACAAAATCAACCGACTGTCGTACTATTTATTATGCCTACACTACCATACAACAAAATCAACCGACTGTCGTACTATTTATTATGCCTACACTACCATACAACAAAATCAACCGACTGTCGTACTATTTATTATGCCTACACTACCATACAACCACCAAAAAACCCGAAAAATCAAATAAACCAGAGAATGCCTACACCCTCTAAAAATGCGTTTTAAGCGCGTTTTTACACCAAAGCCATGCCTACCTATTACTAACAACAAAAAAAACGCTTCTACCCCATTTAAAATGCGTTTAAACGCTATTTTTATAGATTAGATAGTGAATCACTTCTTGTTTTTAGTGTTTTTAGCTAAAAAAACACTAAAAAATGCCCTAAAACCGATTGAATCATCGTCGCGGATGTCTGACCCACTCAGCCAGTGGCGCGATTAGCTTAAAACCCTATCGCTAGGGCAAAGTTTTGAGAGGCGCGATGACGTTCGCTAAAACGAACCGAGGGATTCGCCCCCTACCTAACCGCTTTTCAAAAAATTGGGGCTTGTGATGTGGTTGGACTCTTGCGTTGCCTGAGCGTCCCCCTCGGGGGGATTGAGGGGGTAAAATAGCCGCCCGATTAGGGCGACATAGCGTTTGCTTTTTTCGTATTTTCGCCACGAAAAAATACAGGGTTATCCACAGAAAAATCTCGCGCATATGTTTTAAAAGCTTTTAATACTTTTAATAAATACAGGAAATAGAAGAAACTCGTCATATAGCACCGTTTACCTTGCAATATAGCACCGTTTACCTTGCAATATAGCACCGTTTACCTTGCGTATGGCACCAAAATAAAAAAAGGTGTTTTATTTACTTTTTCGCCTTGTATATAGCACCGAAATATACAACAATGCTTTAATTGAAAAAGCAGAGGAATATTAAATGAGTGAGCTAATAGTGAAGGATAATGCACTAATGAATGCGAGCTACAATCTTGATCTGGTAGAGCAGCGTTTAATTTTATTAGCTATCATCGAGGCAAGAGAGTCTGGCAAAGGAATCAACGCAAATGATCCACTTTTAGTACACGCAGAAACCTACATAAATCAATTTAAAGTACACCGTAACACGGCATATCAAGCACTTAAGGATGCTTGCAAAGACTTATTTGCGAGGCAATTTAGTTATCAAGAAAAAAATGCTAGAGGTAATACTCGTCATGTCACAAGTCGTTGGGTGTCACAAGTTGCTTACAATGACAAAGAGGCAACGATCGACTTAATTTTTGCTCCAGTTGTGGTTCCTTTGATTACCAAGCTTGAAGAGCAGTTTACCAAATATGATATCGAGCAGATTAGTGAACTGTCTAGCGCATATGCTGTTCGGCTTTATGAGTTACTAATATGTTGGCGTAGCATAGGCAAGACTCCTGTGATTGAATTAGCAGAGTTTAGAAAGAGGCTAGGAGTTCTAGAATCTGAATATAAGCGAATGGAGTTATTCAAAAGACGCATTTTGAGTTTATCTATATCTCAGATAAACGAGCATACCGACATCATTGTTGATTACGAACAACACAAAGCAGGTCGAGTTATCATTGGGTTTTCATTCACGTTTACTCAGAAGAAACAACCAAAAGACGTAACACATCAAACCCAAAAAGCCAAAACAAAACCTACAGAAGACCTAAACACCTTGCTTCACGACAAAAAGTTTTTAGAAAAACACGCGAGGGCTGGTGAAAGTTGGGATGATGTACGCTCTCGATTAAAGGCTGAGGCGGAGACTGGCAAATTTTCACTAGCTCCCACAAACTAATTTAATTAAACTAGGGCCAGAATATCTGCGTTCTCCGTTCACGGGCGGATGCTGGGGGTTTAGTCCAGTCACCCAACCCCTTTGGTTTAAGTCACTGGATCAACGAAAGTTGAACCAACATTTGCCCGAACTGTTTCAGCAGTCACGAACCAGATAAGTCTAACAAAAAAGCTCATCGGCTAAGGATGGGCTTTTTTGCTTTTAAGGTTATCTTAAAAATATAGAGTCGCAACGATGTTATCCATATAAGTACCAACAAGCACATTCTGTCTGATGTTTATACGCCCATAGATATAAGCAGTATAGTTTTTAGCATTTGCACTTAAATACGTTGTGCCGCTTGTCCCATCACCCCAAATAGAAGTCATGCCTGAATTCCGATATAAATTGTAATTAAGATGGTTCGTGCCATATTGCATATAACGTTGAGAGTATGAGCCATTTCCCGAACTCAAAATCAATGTGAATGCTGTATCTGTGGCGCAATTAACATCTATCGTCCCTATACCATCTAGTGCGATAGGGCTAAATACATCGTAAGAACCAAAATTAACTCCAATCGCATTTAAGCTACATGCTTCTGCATGGTTCTTTGTGATAACGACCAATATACTTACCAATAATAAAATTTTACTTCCCATAAAATTACACCTAACTCTAGTTAATTTTTTCTAAGGCAATCAGTTCGGCCAGAGAATTAGCATCATTCTTCACGGCTCGCATAAACCCTAAATCTAGTGTGTGTGGCATCTCTGCTTTGTAGGTGTGTTTCCAGTTCTTCACCGTATGCGCCCAGAGGAAGCCGATCTGTTGGCGAATGCCGCGAAGCCCTGCGACACGCTCCAAGATGTAAACCCCCTTGGCTAACTGTGAGGGGTCTTTGGGGTAAACGATAACAGCCC
>JBFWNW010000010.1:0-2586 GCA_050250855.1 Candidatus Babeliales bacterium
CTTCTTTTGCATAAAATTTTCCAATAATTTTTTGCTTTTCCTCCTGTGACATCATGTCACCCAGGCCTTCCTGAGCAAAAACCCCCAAGACCACATACAAAATAGGCGCACCTAAAAAAATGGGGTTAACCTCTAAATCAACTAATTTTTGATCAATTTGAAAATTGGGATCAACATTTCCTTGCTCCACCGCCTTGTCGAGGAGTTCTTCCAACAGCTTTGCATCTCCCTCAATCGCACTTTGGACAATGGCCAGCTCTAAATCGAGATCTCGTTTGCGTTCATCTGCGGTCCAGGCAACAGACATGGTTAAATAAAAAACTAATGCCAGAAAGGAAAAAGATGTTTTCATCACTACTCCAGTAAAAAAAGGAAGAGCATTATTCTATTTAGGATGACTTGATGCATAATCCCAAATCGTCAAGAACAATCGGGGGTCATAAAGACCTCGGGTTAAAAAATTGCTCCAGTCCGAAGGTAGCATAGACTTGGATGTTCCCTGCACCAGGCCTGCTTCAATAGATTCTTTGAGCGCAGCAATTTTTCTTAAGTGATCGCCAATTTTCGTTTTTTCCAAAAGGGTCGCTGCATCTAATCCCCACATGATTGGGTTGTGATAATTGTGACCGTTAAAAATGAGCAATTCTAATAACCATTGCCTCTTTTTTAATTCTGTTAGATCTTTTTCTGTTAGATCTTCATCCTCCATACTTAGTTGCTCATCAATATCCAAAAAAGGATTTTCCTGGTGAAAAAAATCTCCCTTGATTAAATTAAGGGAGCTGAGATAACTGGCCTCTTGCGGGAAACCAAAATGAACACATGCATCAAGAAGTCCTATCATTAATAAATTTTTGTAACTATTCAGGTCTCTATGAAAAGGCATTTAAGGGGGCAATAGGTAGTAATTACTTATTTTTTTAGTATACTATTTTATGGAAAAAAATAGTTGGCCTAAGACGATAAGTATGATTTAATTTCGGAGTGAAGAAACAGTCAGTATCTCAATCATTTGAGGAAATAAAAAAAGAGTTTGAGCGAATTAGTCCTTCCCTAAAAAAGGAAGCTCAAGTTCTTTTTATCATGTTGATTAAACTTTTTGAGATTGTTTGGAAATGCATCGACAAAAAAAATAGCTCAAAAATGTCAAGTACACCGCCTTCGGCGGATAAAGATCGAGACAGGACCCCTAAGAAAAAAACTGGCAGAAAGAGAGGTGGGCAAGAAGGGCATAAAGGATCCTCCCTATCGTATACCGAACATCCAGATCGAATTGAAAAAATTACGGCCGACAATTGTGATTTTTGTGGTCATTCGCTTTCTGCTTATCCAGTAACCATAGCAACCCATCAGGTCATTGATATCGAATTTACTAAAGTCGTTACAGAATATCAGATTGAAAGAAAGTTTTGTCCATGCGGAAATCATCAAAATGATCATTTATGCCTCGCGCCAGTAACCTATGGAGCAGCGGTCAAGGCAAAGTCTGTTGAACTTCAACAGATTCACTGCCTTGCAATTCGTCGATGTGCTCTCTTTTTTCAGAAAAATTTTGCAATTACTTTATCACCTGCCACGATACAGGCGTTTTCAAAAAAGGCATTTGATCGGCTAGAACTTTGGGAAAAATCAGTAAAGGAAGAGCTTCTTAACTCAGACCTTATTCATGCTGATGAAACTGGAATTAATATCAATGGGAAAAATTGGTGGGTGCATGTTTTATCTACTCCAAGATTAACCATTATGTTTCCTCATTTGAAACGCGGTAAAAAAGCGATTCTGGAGGGAGAAGTTCTTCCATTTTACAAGGGATTCCTTTGTCATGACTTTTGGTCTTCGTACAAAAATTTTGATGCTATTCATATTGCCTGTAATGCCCATCTACTTCGAGAGCTTAATAAGGTTACAGAAAAATATAAACAACGATGGGCGAAAAAATTGTCTAAGTTATTGATTCAGGCGAACCAAGAAAAAGAGCGATCAGAAGCAGGACTTGAACATTCAAGAATCGTATATTTTGAAAACAAATACGATAAGCTTATAAAAGAAGGGTTAATTCAAAATCCACGTAATACAGAGAGAATATCGAGAAGAGGTCGCATTCCTCAAACATATCCTAGATGCTTACTAGAACGTTTTGTGGATCATAAGTCGAGTATTTTAATGTTTATGTACGATCCAAGAGTTCCTTTTACGAATAATGCCGCTGAGCGGGATATTCGAATGCTTAAAGTACAGCAGAAGGTTTCTGGGTGTTTTCGAACTGAAGAAGGTGCGAAATATCACTGCAGAATTAGATCCTATGTTTTAACAATGGAAAAACAAGGAATCAGCGCCCATCAGGCCCTCGAAGATCTTTTTAGAGAGACCTGAATAGTTACAAAGTTTCAAAGAAAACATTGTATCAAATTGATGAAAATTTGTATTCACAGCTAATTCATCTTCCTGGCCTCTAAATCTTCCGAAAAAATAATGTCCCATTGCTTTTACGGGTATTTTGAATTTTATTTTGTTTAAAGATGGACGTATCTCAAAACGAGTTTTATCAAGCAAGGATCCCCATTTTAAATTCATTTCATTGTCGTT
>JBFWNW010000011.1:0-2501 GCA_050250855.1 Candidatus Babeliales bacterium
CTTCTCCATTAAAATCAAATTTTTTATCATTCTGGTTTCTTTTTTTACGCATGGATTCCCCTTTTAATTCAATTTTATGGGCATTATGGATCAGTCTATCTAATATAGCATCGGCTAAAGTTGGATCACCAATCGATTCATGCCAATGTTTAATCGGTAATTGACTCGTAATAATAGTGCATGAACGTTGATGACGGTCATCAAGAATTTCTAATAAATCACGTCGCTGTATATCATCCATGACCGAGAGTCCCCAATCATCCAACACTAAGACCTGAGTCTTTGCAAGCTGCTGCATTAGTTTCAAATAGCGACCATCTCCTCTTGCTAAAGCTAATTCTTGAAATAGCCGTGGCAGCCTAAGATAACGAACACTAAATCCTTCTAAACAAGCTTTATGACTTAATGCACAAGCAAGATAACTTTTTCCAGTCCCTGTAGCACCAATGAATATAATATTGTGTTGTTCACGTATCCACTGACAAGATGCTAATTGTAGCATCACTGATTTAGAAAGACCTCGTGAAGGACTATAATCAATATCTTCCATACAAGCTGTTTGTCGAAGTGATGCTTGACGTAAACGCGTTTTCATTCGACGATTTTCACGGTGCCACCACTCACGCTCAATCATCCATGATAAACGCTCTTCAAACGATAGCGCTTGAATGTCCGTACTTTGTAAGTGTTCTTGAAATACTTCTAACATGCCATAACACCTTAACTGACGTAGTTTTTCAAGCAGGGGATGTATTAACATAGCTTTGCTCCTTTAGTTGTGTAATCAATCATAATAATTTGCTCCACGAATATGTTCATGCTTTTCTGCTACAATGGGCTTGAATGACGACACTGGCAGTGGTTGTTGTTCTAAACCGTTTTTGAGTATCGATTCAATACTTTGATAACGTAGGGCTCCTAGAGCCAAAGCCCGTTTAGCAGCCGATTCTAGTCTTGTTTCATTAAAACGTTTGCCTAAACGTAGAATACCCAAACAAGCGCGATAAGCTTGTTGAGGAATAGCTCTTGATGCAATGACTGCATCAATTAATTCAGCGGTTGCAGGTCCTATCTTTTTAGCCCATTGCGCTAGTCGTTCTGGTGTCCATTCACAATAATCTTGATGCGCTTTAGGCATGTGCTCTTTTTGTGTTGTATGACCGAGATGAAATGCCCTGCGGTGATGGGCGATACGCCGATTTTTATAAAAACATTCCACGCTGGTTTGCGTGATACGAACAGCAATAACTTTTTTAATGTAGGTATATGGCACACTATAATAATGTTTATCTAACGCAATATGATAATCGATATTAACCGTCGCATTTTTCCACTGTGCATATTGATAACGTTTCAGTGGTAAAGCTTGTAAAGCAGGTTTATCAATGGTTTCAAATTGCGAAAGACGAGAGCCAATTAATTTTTGAAAGGGGCGTTCGTTGAAAGCTTTTAATAAAGGCTTAATGGCCACATTGATTTCCGCAACACTAAAAAATGTATGATGTCGCAATGGGGCTAAAATACAACGCTCGACGATTTGTACACCCACCTCTACCTTCGCTTTATCACGAGGTGCTGCCGCTCTTGTTGGAATAACAGCTGTCCCATAATGACAAGCAAAATCTTGATAGGTCTGGTTAATATCAGGATCATATCGATGTGCTTTTGTCACAGCCGCTTTCAAATTATCAGGAACAATCATGCTTGGAACACCACCTAGAAATTCCATGCTATTCACATGTGCTTTAATCCAACTGGGAAGACTTTGGTCCAAAAATGCTTCGATATAGGTATAGTTAGAAGCGCCTAATACGGCAACAAAGATTTCTGCTTGATGAATTTCTCCCGTATTTTTATCTACCCAAGGAACGGTTAGCCCTGAGAAATCAACAAATAATTTCTCTCCCGCTTTATGCGTTTGTCGCATCACAGGTTGCAGCGTATTTTTAAATGCGCGATATAATTGACAAAATCGTGAATATTGTATGCCATCAGGATAATTAGCTTTATATTCTTCCCAAAGTAACCAGCGAGTCACACCTTTCTTTTTCAGTTCTTCATGCACTTTGAGCCAATCCGGTAACAACTCATGAAATGATAAATATTCCGTTGGAAATAAACGTTGCTCTAGCAATTGATCATCCATCTCTTCTGGCAATGGCCAGATTAATCCCGCTTGCTCGGCACGTGCTAAATAGTTTCGGACCGATTCGCGCGATAGATTACAACTAAGCGCAATTTTGCTATTACTTAAATTGCTTTCGTATTTCAGTCTGAGTACTTCTCTGATTTTTCTCATAGATGTTCGTTCCATTGGCATGGTCTAGGGCTCCATTTGAATAAAAAATGGATACAATACACCTTTGCTATCTTTTGACCAATGTCACAAACGCTTCGATTCTTTTAACCTGCAACCTTCATCACAATCGGCTGCAACTTTCGATTACAATTGCCTGCAACCTTGAATTACAATCACCTGCAACTTTGCGTTGGAATACGCA